>NZ_JACNML010000003.1 GCF_020005365.1 Kangiella shandongensis
AAAGAACGTCTTGGTGAAGAACTCGCTTCACTCAAGTGGGCGCACATTATATATCGCCCCAACCTCCTGTCAATACATTTTGATAATTTTTTTAAGCTCTTGTTAAACTTAACAATTATCTGCCGGCCTCCTGCCTTAAATCGCCCCAGCTTTTCGCTTCAGAGCGGCGCGCATTATAAAGCGCTCACACTCCCTGTCAACACATTTTTTAAAACTTTTTAAACCGCTTTAAAAACCGCCCTTCCTGGACTTTCTTTCGCTGCTCCCGGCCTCGCCGATTGCCTCAAAAGAGGTGCGCATTATATAGCGCCTCAACCTCCTGTCAACTAACTTTTTAAATTGTTTTTCAACCATTTAAAAACGCTCTTCCTGAGCTTCCTTCGTGGCGTTTCGAATGTTTCGTTTGCCTCGAAAGTGGTGCGCATTATAGACCCTAATTCACACCACGCAACCCTTTTATGAAACTTTTTTAAAAATAAATTTTTCATCAAGGGGAACTGCTTAGTATAGCGCCAACTTGCTTAAAACTTAAGCACTTTTCAGTGTTTTTATAAGATTTAATTATAGGGGAAGATTAGGTGGGGTAATCCACCCTGATTGAGGGTGGATCGTAGAACAATATATTAGTCTTTTTTGTCTTCTTTACTGGCCTCTTCTTCAGTCTCTTCTTGGCCGTCAACGATTTCAGGTTCTAACACTTCCTTTTCCTGGCTTTTACGCTGACGTCTTTCTTCTTTAATGTCCTTTAAACGCCATAAAGTCATGACCGGGCCCGATAACGCATATAATGCAAAACCAGCAAATAATACTGAAGGCGGATCCATGGCAATGAATATAAAGACCAGAACGATAATTAAAACGCCTATAAATGGGATCTTCCCTTTCCAGTCAACTTCTTTAAAACTGGAATATCTAAAGTTACTCACCATTAACAGGCCTGTGACTAAAGTAAGGATACCGACATACACGCCCCAGGGCCGAACATCCCACTGATACTCTGAGCCTAACCATACCAGTCCTGCCAAAATCGCTGCGGCCGATGGACTAGCAAGCCCCTGGAAGTAACGCTTATCCGCGGTACCAACCTGAGTGTTAAAACGGGCCAATCTCAAGGCAGCACCGATGACATAAACAAACGATGCCAGCCAGCCAAATTTACCGATATCGGTTAAGGCCCAGTTGTAGACAACTAGAGATGGAGCAATACCAAATGACACCATATCGGCCATCGAATCATATTCAGCACCAAAATCACTTTGCGTATTGGTCATTCGAGCCATCCGTCCATCGAGACCATCCATGATCATGGCAATAAAGATGGCGATAGCTGCATTTTCAAAATGGCCCTGCATCGAGGCAACAACAGCATAAAAGCCTGCAAATAGGCCCGCCGTCGTTAATAAGTTGGGTAGTAAATAAATACCACGTCGATTAGCCAATGATTTCTTCACTTTCATAGAATGGTATTACCTATTAAAAACACGTTATAATCAATGGAGTGCATCTTATCATAACCAGGGTCTGTTGATCTTTCATAAATCGTCTCTGTTGTGTCTAAAATATCGTCAATCGCGACGGAAGGTGTTAAAATTTAGCCATTCTCGGCTTTGTCTCCGAGAGTCGCTCTAACTCCTGCATCGTGCAGTCGTAAATCAACAGCTTCCAACAAAGAGTGACGATATTTTAGCCACAACCCAAGGGGCGGGGACTATTTTCGCCCAGCGTTGTTATCCAAAGGTGAAAATATGAAAACTATTCATTACTTTTGATGTCTAGTTGAACAAAAAATAGCTCCCAGCAGAGATGGTTTATGAAAGATCAACAGGCGCTAACCATAGTAAAAATAATTTCAGTTAATTTATATGAGTGATGAACAAACCGAAAGCCGAATCATTATTATGGGCGTAACCGAGTCCGGAAAGAAGTTTCGTCCAAGCGACTGGGCCGAACGCATGTGCGGCAATTTATGCACCTTTCGAAACCGAAGAATGATCTACTCCCCACTACTACGCCCAGCCATCCGGGAAGGCATAAAAGCCGTTATTATTTCCAACCAGTTATCAATAAAGCACCCCTCCCTCTACCAAGAGTTGATGGAATTTGCTAAAACGAATAAATTGGTAGTTAAAGAAGAAGCCATTGCATAGGCTTTTATGGACAACACGAGAGAGTATTTATTATATGATTTCCAAAAGATCGCTTATTATTACAGCGCTGCTAGCATTAGCGGTTTCTTTCTCAGCAGTAGCTGATAAACCTATATACAAATGGAAAGATAGTCAGGGTAATATCAAATATACACAGTCTAAACCACCTCGCGGTACTGACTACGAAACCATTTATCAAAGAACGTCAACAGCAACCAAAGCTCAGTCTGAGAACTCACAGGCTGATTCAGCTGAAGCGAATGATTCTCTTGATGACGTTATAGCAAAACAAAATAAACAAAAAGATGTAGTAGCTCAGAAAAATGCTGAGATAGCGCGTAAAAACTGCACTATTGCCAAAAACAACTTAGAGGTACTACAAAGCAGAACTCGCGTACAGGTAGAGGAGAACGGACAACGCCGCATGCTGACCGACCAGGAGAGAGCCGATAAACTTGAAAAAGCCAAGGCCAATGTCGATAAATTCTGCAACCAGTAGCCCTTAAAATATGCTAAGAGCCCTCTTTCGAGGGCTTTTTATTAGCCGAATCTTCCCTTATTACCCCTTCCCTCAATAACAGCTCTCCTTGAAGAGTTCAACGACATGACTTAAAGCAACAAGACACCAAAAGATGCATTTACTTTACATCTTTAAGTTGTAAAATGTCTATAACCCACATTAACTTTGGAATGGTAGTAACAGAATGCAAATACTAGATGCCGAAAAAGAGAGGGCCATCTGGCCTTTATTCCGGTTAGGTTTTCGCGTCTTCTTCTTGGGAGGGGCACTAATATCGGTGATAGCCATGTTACTTTGGGTTCTGTCGTTGAGCGGAGTAAACTTCCTAGGCGCTGTTAACAACCCCATTTGGTGGCATGCCCATGAAATGATTTTTGGCTTTACCCTGGCCATCATTGCAGGCTTCGTTTTAACGGCCATCCAGAATTGGACCGGGATTCCAGGAGTTAGGGGATGGCCACTGGGTATAGCAGCGCTTTTCTGGCTACTACCAAGACTCTTATTGCCACTACTAGGCGAAACTCATTGGCTGGTAGCCGTATTAGATATACTGTGGTTACCGCTGGTTACTTACTTTTTAGCTCGCCCAATACTCCAGATAAAACAGTGGAGAAACCTATTTTTTGTCCCAGTACTGCTCATCTTTACGGTACTCAACGCACTCAGTTATTACGCTGCCTACAATGATGACTGGCTATTATCCGAGCGTGTATTTGTCGGTAGCGTATTGTTGATAACGGCATTGATTGCTGTCATGGGGGGCCGAGTCATCCCTTTCTTTACAGCCAGAGCAACCGGCACGGAAAAGCCACAACCAATCATGTTATTAGAGATTATAGCCTTAGGCGGTATATGGCTGTTAGCACTAACCTGGTTGCTAACTCCGCACACAACCACTTCTTACCAACTTCTGGCTCTGGTCAGCATTATTACGGCAATCGCCCATCTGATACGAATGCTGCGTTGGAACAATATCCCAAGTCTCAAAGTGTCGCTGTTATGGATACTGCATATTGGTTATCTATTTATTCCATTGGGGCTTGTAGCTTTTGCTTTATCTCTGAGTCAGCAATTGTTGACCATTTCTGCTGCAAGTCACTTTCTCACTGTCGGAGCTTTGGGCTGCATCGTACTGGGTATGATAGCCCGTGTATCGCTGGGCCACTCCGGCCGAAGCCTTGAACCGAAGAAACTCATGGTTGCCGCTTTTGCACTTGTCATAATCGCCGCAGCGTTACGTTCGCTAGGACCTATATTCCTGCCACCGTTCCTGACAGAAATGTACCAATTGAGCGCTGTGTTATGGATTATAGCTTATCTTGCTTTTGTCATTATCTACTGCCCAGTTTTAACCCAGCCACGAATTGACGGTCGACCCGGCTAGAAAAATGCCCGTAGCCTATATAGACTACGGGCACCAAGCTTACTGGTTAATTTGTAACTCACCATTACTGATGTCGAGAGCTATTGGCTCTGCAGGCTGAATGTCACCCGATAATATGGCTTTCGACAGGGGATCTTCCAAACGATTTTGAATCGCCCGTTTTAAAGGTCTGGCGCCGAATACCGGGTCAAAACCTGCCTCAGCCAGGTTCTCCAGCAGAGCATCGCTAACCTTCACTTCAAAGCCATTATCCCTTAATCGCTGAAGTAAACGCTCTACCTGGATCGCCGCAATAGCTTTAATTTGTTCTTTAGCTAATGGGTGGAAGACAACGATCTCATCGATCCGGTTAATAAACTCAGGACGGAAGTGGTTACCGATCACATCCATCAGCATATTCTTCATTTCATCATAGCTCTTTTCAGAGTCAGAGCCTGCGGCGCTGCTGTGCTGCTGTATGAGATCCGAGCCCATATTCGAGGTCATGACAATAACGGTATTTTTAAAATCAACCGTTCTCCCCTGACTATCGGTTAGACGACCATCCTCTAACACTTGAAGCAGGACGTTAAAAACATCTGGGTGGGCTTTTTCAACTTCATCAAACAGGATGACTGAATAAGGCTTACGGCGTACCGCTTCCGTTAGATAGCCACCTTGCTCATATCCAACATAACCCGGAGGCGCCCCGATTAAGCGTGCAACCGCATGCTTCTCCATAAACTCCGACATATCAATACGAATTATGGCATCTTCCGTATCAAACAAAAAGCTGGCCAAGGTTTTACAGAGTTCGGTCTTACCGACACCCGTTGGTCCTAAGAACAGGAAAGAGCCATTAGGACGATTCGGATCCGCTAACCCCGCTCTCGAACGACGTATTGCATTCGACACAGCAGAAACAGCCTCGTCCTGACCAATGACTCGCTCATGCAGAGCGGTTTCCATTTGCAATAATTTCTCTCTCTCTCCTTCGAGCATTTTTGCAACTGGGATACCCGTCCATTTAGACACGACTTCTGCAATTTCTACATCCGAGACTTTATTGCGCAGCAGTTGCATCTCCTGCGAATCTTCTTCGGACACCTGCTCCAGTTTGGCTTCCAGTTCAGGGATCTTGCCATACTGTAGCTCTGACATTTTGGTTAAATCACCCGCCCTCTGAGCAGCTTCCAATTCGACGCGAGCCTTATCCAGTTCGGCCTTTATATTTTGAGCACCATGAACCGAGGCCTTCTCAGAGCTCCATATTTCATCCAGCTCAGCATATTCTTTTTCCAGCAGATCAATCTGCCCTTCAAGATCTTCAAGCCTTTTCACTGAACTTTGGTCGGTTTCCTTCTTAAGTGCTTCACGCTGAATCTTTAACTGAATTAAGCGGCGCTCCAGCTTATCCATAGCCTCCGGCTTGGAATCAATCTCCATACGAATACGGCTGGCCGCTTCATCGATCAAATCAATCGCTTTATCGGGTAGCTGTCGATCCGTAATATAGCGCTGGGAAAGCGTCGTTGCGGCAACAATTGCCGGATCGGTAATCTCAACGCCATGGTGTACTTCATAACGTTCTTTCAGGCCACGCAGGATTGCAATGGTATCTTCAGTACTCGGTTCATCCACCAGTACCTTTTGGAAGCGACGCTCTAAAGCCGCATCTTTCTCAATATGCTGTCGATACTCATCCAGTGTTGTCGCGCCAACACAGTGAAGCTCACCACGCGCTAACGCGGGTTTCAACATATTACTGGCATCCATCGCACCGTCGGCTTTACCGGCGCCAACCATGGTATGCAGCTCATCAATGAATAGAATGATCTTGCCTTCCTGCTTCGAGAGGTCACTGAGTAAAGCCTTTAAACGCTCCTCAAACTCACCCCGGAACTTAGCACCAGCAATCAGCAACCCCATATCAAGGGATAAAACACGCTTTTCTTTTAACCCTTCAGGGACTTCACCGTTTACAATACGCTGAGCTAAACCTTCAACGATAGCAGTTTTACCAACACCTGGTGCACCAATCAATACGGGGTTATTTTTACTACGTCTTTGTAACACTTGGATACACCGCCGAATTTCATCGTCACGACCAATAACCGGATCCAGCTTGCCGCTCTCAGCGCGTTCATTCAGATCAATGGTGTACTTTTCCAGAGCCTGACGATTTTCTTCAGCGTTCGGATCATCAACACCTTGTCCGCCACGAATTTTACTTATGGCCTCTTCCACCATTTCTTTGGTGATGCCCTGTTCATTGAGCAATTTACTTAACGTAGATTTGACCTCTAATGCTGCTAATAAGAACAACTCAGAAGCGATATACTGATCCTGTCGTTGTTGAGCGATTTTGTCGCACACATTAAGCAGCTTACCCAAGTCTTGCGACAGGTGAACCTCTCCAGCATTCCCTGAAACCTGAGGAAGCTTTTCAAGTTCCGCTTCCACTGCCTGCGCCAGTGCTGACGGAGCGGCTCCAATCTGATTCAAAATAGCCGACACACTATTGCCCTGCTGTTGCAGCATGGCGAGCATGAGATGAAGTGGTTCAATATATTGCTGATCACGCCCCACAGCCAATGACTGAGCATCAGCCAAGGCTGCTTGAAATTTACTGGTCAGTTTATCCATTCTCATTTGTAAGCCCTCTTCGTAAATCCCCCTTGTTTAAGGGTTACTTACCTAAAATAAAATCAAAAACAGTTGTCTTACAAAATGTGGGTATATTTTAAATTTTCAAGTCTAAAAATTAATCAATTGAGTCGCGGTGGCCGAGCAGCAACTCTCCCAGATGATGCAATGCCTCTTCGCGATGAAAGAATTCGTGGGACAAGTCGGGAAACCTTAAGACTTTGCTTTTGGAGCGAAGAAATAGCGGTTTAAAGACACTCCCTTGCCCTTTAACGCCAACGATTCGTGCTACCAAAATCCGCTTTTGACTGAGCTGTGCCAGGCGCTTGATTCCAGGCTTTACTCGATACGGTTTGATATGATCCTGGTGAATCTTTCCGTGGGGGAAAAGTGCAAGGATTTCTCCCGAATCCAGGGCCCGCTTCGCCTGACGAAAAGCAATATCAGCACGCCCTGTGCGATCAACAGGAATACAACCGGCGCCTTTAAATATCCACTTTAAACCAAAACGTTCGTATTCTTCTTTAGCAATCATAAAACGAATGGGACGGTCGCAGGCAGCGATCAGTAACAAAGGATCAACGCCCGAAACATGATTTGATATAAGGATTGCCCCGCCATCTTCAGGCAAGTCGAATTTTTCTAGCCGTAACCGATGAAACTTCACACAGTAAGCGCGACATAGCCCGTCGATAAAGTTGAGCTTACGAGAGCCCCAGTCAACATGGTTATACTTTCTGGCTTTGGCTCGCAAATAAACAACAAATAAAACAGACGCCAGTAGAGCCATGGCTGCGATAACAAGCTCCCAGTGCGTTTGAAGCCAATCTCCCATAACTAATCTTCCTCGGTATGTTCAATCCAGATAGCCGTCACCATGCGACCTGTTTGAGCGGCTGAATGATTTTTCTGGTTATGGCTAGCCCGACGGTGTGAGAAAAACTGTACCTCTTGTTCGTAAGTACACATATTGCTCTGGTACACGTCAATATTCTTACCACTCAATTGATGCTCTGCGATTGCAGGCAGATCACACAACCATTTGTTATTACTGCTTTTAAAATATTGCTCATAAGTGGAATCAACGTTCACAAAGCTCTCTCTGACGTCGTCTCCAACTTCAAAGTGTTTTTGACAAATTGCCGGGCCTATCCAGGCCATCAACTCTGAGGTTCCGTGGTACTTCTGTACAGCCTCTAGCAGAACCCCTTTCGCCAGACCTCGCCAACCGGCATGGATCGCAGCTACCCAATTGCCAGCTTTGTTCGCCAATAACACAGGTAAACAGTCTGCTGTCATGACCAGGCAAGTATGCCCTGGCGAATGAGTAAAACAGCCATCGGCTTCAGTCAGGGGCTGCCCGTGTGGGATCACTCTAGTACTATGAACTTGAGTTAACCAGCAAGGATGGGGTATGGATTCACTTCGACCAAGGCGCTCACGATTTTCCGCTACTTTCGACGGATGATCACCAACGTGTAACGCTAGATTAAGAGTATCAAAGGGCTCGTCACTGACACCGCCCTGACGCGTTGTGGTGAAAGCTTGAACAAACGATGGCACAGGCCATTCTGGGCGAATAACTGAAAGAGACACTGCTAGCCCTCTTGTTGTGCAAAAAACTCTCTATTCGCCACCAGCTCATCTCGCAACTCCTGCATGTCCTTTGGCATCGGTGCTCGCCACTCGATATACTCACCAGTCACTGGGTGCTTTAATCCTAATAAACTGGCATGCAAAGCCTGACGTTTAAAACCACTTAGCTTTTCTTTAAGCGCCGGCGTAATTTTAGTAGGCACCCGATAGCGACCGCTATACAGCGGATCGCCAACAATTGGAAACTTTAAATAACTCATATGAACACGAATCTGGTGAGTTCGCCCTGTCTCTAGTCGTAACTTTAAATGAGAGTGATCCAGAAATTTCTCTGCTACCCGGTAATGGGTAATGGCTCGGCGACCATCAGCCACGACAGCCATTGCGGTTCGCTTTGTAGGGTGACGCCCAATTGGAGCATCAATCGAACTTCCAGAAACCATCACCCGATTGACAATGGCATCATACTCACGAGTAAAAGCGCGATTCTGTAATTGTTCAACCAGACTAGTATGAGCAGCAATAGTTTTGGCAACAACCAATAGACCTGTGGTGTCTTTATCCAATCGATGAATAATTCCGGCCCTGGGCAAATTAGACAGTTGTGGGCAATGGTACAATAAAGCATTCACCATGGTACCCTCCTGGTTGCCAGCTCCTGGATGAACGACTAACCCTGCCGGTTTATTCACTACAAGCAGATCGTCATCCTCAAACACAATATCCAAATCAATCGCTTCGGGCTGCCAGTCGCCTGCAACTTCGATTTCAGCATTGATCTCAACCAGCTCAAAACCGGCCATTTTATGCTTGTTTGACTTTACAACTTCCCCATTAACCTGAACAAAGCCTTGCTTGACCCAGTCCTGTATGCGGGAGCGAGAATAATCCTCAAAAGTTTCAGAAAGCGCTAAGTCGAGCCTTTTTCCGTAAACTTTTTCATCAAATGTATGTCTGAGTTCTATAGATTGGGTAGTCATTGTAAATTCGCGTAAAAAGATTGGCGTATGACAAGCTGTCAGTTAGAATGGCTCTCATTGTATCAGGGTTAATATAAACAGAAAGAATTAATATGCAAAAAAACATTTTAGTGATACTTGCTGGCATTTTATTCACTTTAGCCGGCTGTTCCAGCACTCCTGACAAGGATACAGATCTGGAAGATACCAAGCTTGAAGTCATGACAGCTCAGCAGTTATTTGATCGAGCTAAAAGTGCAACGCTATCGGGGAACTATACTCGTGCTGTCGAATTGCTTGAAGAAATTGATACCCGCTACCCGTTTGGCAGCATTTCTGAGCAGGCAAAGCTGGATCTTATTTATGCTTACTTTAAAAAAGCAGACTATGAAGCAGGACAGGCTCTAGCCGATCGCTTCCTTCGTCAACACCCACAACATGAGAATGCTGATTATGTGTACTACATGAAAGGGGTGATGCATTTTGAATCAGAGGTTGGCTTTTTTAAGGAAACCTTCCAAGCCGATCTGGAAACTCGAGATACCACCAATTTAGAAGCGGCTTTCGATAACTTTAGAGCGCTGGTTGAAGTCTATCCGAAAAGCAAGTACGCTCCAGATGCCCGTAAACGCATGATTCAAATTCGTAACCTGCTTGCAGAAAATCAGCTTCATATTGCTCAATTTTACATGGAACGAGACACTTATGTCGCCGCGGCTAATCGAGCAAAATACATAGTGGAGAACTATCCCCAAACCCCTGCAGTCCCTTACGCTCTCGATATGCTGGTCAAGGCTTACAATATCTTAGAGCTACCCGAGCTGGCTGAGCAATATAGAAAGACACTGCTACTCAATTACCCGGATTATGACTTTGCTGATCTATGAAGTATCGATTTGAAAACGAAAAAAGCGGCAATTGCCGCTTTTTTACCAATACAAGACGCTAAATCGCTTCACTGCCCTCTTCACCGGTTCGAATACGTACGGCCCGCTCAACATTAGTCACAAAAATTTTACCATCACCAATTTTTCCAGTGCGAGCTACTTCAATGATGGTCTCAACACATTTATCGACTAAGTCATCTTTAATGACAACTTCCACTTTAGCTTTAGGCAGAAAATCAACCATGTACTCAGCACCGCGATAAAGCTCGGTATGTCCTTTCTGGCGGCCAAACCCTTTGACTTCAGTAACAGTCATACCATTGATACCTAAATCCGTTAATGCCTCTCGAATATCGTCCAATTTGAATGGTTTGATAATCGCTTCGATCTTTTTCATTCTGCTTCCCCTAAAGCTTTATTTAAACTGTCTTCCAAAGCCCGAAGTAATCGGGTAACGTCGGTCACGACCAAAGGCTCGTGAACTGATTCTTATGCCTATAGGAGCCTGACGACGCTTGTGTTCATTAATATCCACCAGACGGATGACTTTACGAACCGTCTCTTCATCATGACCTAACGACACAATATCAGAAATGCTCTTATCATGCTCAACATACGCCTCAAGTATCTCATCCAGCACTTCGTATGGCGGTAGATTATCCTCATCAACCTGTTCGGGAGCCAGCTCAGCGCTCGGCGGTCGGGTGATAACCCTTTCAGGGATAACCGGCGATACCGTATTTCTATAACGCGCCAACTGATAAACCATGGTCTTAGGAACATCCTTTAACACATCGAGTCCGCCAGCCATGTCACCATACAAAGTACAGTAGCCAACCGCAACTTCAGACTTGTTTCCAGTGGTGAGCACTAAACGACCAAACTTGTTTGAAAGTCCCATCAAAATGGTACCGCGGCAGCGTGCCTGAATATTCTGTTCTGTCACACCGGGCTCTGTGCCCTCTAACTGAGGCTGCATCTGCTGCATGAAGGCATCACATATTGGCTCAATGGAAATAATATCGAACTCCACTCCTAAAGCCTCTGACTCTGCCTGTGCATCTTCAACACTCATACTCGCAGTATAGCGATACGGCATCATGACCGCATTAACGTTCTCTTTACCCAAGGCATCCACGGCAACAGCAAGAGTTACCGCAGAGTCAATTCCCCCGGAAAGTCCTAATAAAGCTCCAGGGAAACCGTTTTTACGGACATAATCTTTAACGCCAAGCACTAGGGCCTGCCAGATTTCCTCTTCATCGTCCCACTGCTTATAACTTTGCTCCAGAGAAGTCAGGCGGTCGGTTGCTTTATCAAAATCGATACAGGCAAAGTCCTCAGCCATCTCAGCGGCCATAAAAACGCACTCCCCATTGGAGTTATAGGCGCTGGAGCAGCCGTCGAAAATGAGCTCATCCTGCCCACCGATCTGATTAACATAAACTACAGGAATATTATTTTCGCTGGCTCGACTGGCCATTTCCTGACCTCTGACTTCTGCTTTGCCATGATAATACGGTGAAGCATTCGGGCTCAGAATAAGCTCGGCTCCTGCAAGTTTGGCTACCTTGGCTGGCTCTTTAAACCATAGGTCTTCACATATAAGAAGACTTATCTTAACCCCTTTAAACTCAACAACCGGGCATTGACTACCGGCAGTGAAATAACGTTTTTCATCAAATACTTCATAATTAGGCAGGAGTTGCTTGTCATAACATAGCAGGCACTCGCCATTGTGTATAAAGCTGGCCGAGTTATAAATCTCAGTCCCCTGCCTCCTTGGGTGACCAATGACCATTGCGACACGGGTATCGATCGACTTAATCTCTTCCAACGCCTTGTCAACAATCAGGTAGAGATCTGGGCGAAGAAGTAAATCCTCGGGGGGATAACCACATAATGCCAGTTCAGAAAATACGACAATGTCGGCATTTCTTTCTTCTGCCTGAATAACAGAGTTTTTTATAAGCTGCAGGTTATATTTTATATCCCCTACAATGTAGTTGTTTTGCGCAAGGGCGATACGCATATTGATTCTCAACGTCAAATTATCGGTATATTGTCTAATAATTACGTCATTTTTCAAAGTCTTAAAGCGGTAAAACTTGAAAAGAAACGACACAACACTTAATCTTTGTTATGACAATGAGTTACGAAGGATCAAAAGTGCGAAATAACAATAAGAAAATTGAGTTTGGGTGGCAATTTCTGCGGTACTACGCCGTTACGAGGCTGATACTATGTCTGCTACTGTTATTGCTGCCTTTTCTTTTTCAGGCGCAGGACAAACTTTATGATGCGGATACCTATACAACAGCGGCCATCAGCTATTTAATTGTAGCGAGCCTGTTGCTTTTCATGGCTTTTGTCGAGCATCAGTTTAGAATACAAAGCATTATACCGCCGATCCTTGATATCTTTTTCATTGGGCTACTGGCCTATGCCGGATACCAAAGTACTTCGGTGTACATCTTGATCATGTCCCTGGTTGCCATCGTCGGCATTTTCCTTACCCGCCACAGAGGTGGCTTACTTTACGGATTACTTGCCTGTGGTGCGATTATTGTTATCCGGAATTATCGACTGGACGATATCAGCATCACAGACTTCTCTGATGTCAGCTTACAGATAGCGGCAATCTTAGCCGTTTCCGTTCTGGCAAACACGCTCGCACGGCGCATGACAGATTATGAAGTTGAAACCATTGAGCAACAGCACTCAATACATAACCTTCATACATTAAACAAACAGATTATTGATAAAATGAACCGTGGTGTCATCGTTGTCGACAGAGACTACAAGGTTCAGCACATCAACCAGACAGCCTGGTATGGCCTGGGGCTTCCTGAAAACCCGGTTGGTAAGCCACTGAAAACCATAGCGGATGAACTGGCTTACCAACTGGAAACTTCCACCCCAGTACAGGGTGATTTAACACGAGAAGGGCTGCCATTTAGAGCAACCAATACAGGCCCGCAATTACTGCCCCACTTCATACCTCTGGTCAAGGGCGAGAAGATCCTGATAACGCTGGATAACTACTCCGAAGTCTTAAAACGGGCGCACCAGCTTAAGCTGGCCTCGCTGGGACAGCTGACGGCGAACATTGCGCATGAAGTTAAAAATCCATTAAGTGCTATTAACCAGGCATCTCAACTCCTGGCGGAGACGGAAAATCTCTCTCAGGAAGAAAAAGAGCTAACAGCTATTATCCAGCGCCAATCAAAACGAATTAATGAAATTATTGAAAATGTACAAAAAGCCTCTAAAAGTAAGCCACCTAAAAGACAACAGTTCTTACTGCATGATTTTATTAAAAGCTTTACCCAGGAGTATCAGCAGGGGCTCAATTTTCAACCATCCATGACCGTTGAAAACATTGAAGACTCACTAACCGTCCACTTTGACAAAAGCCAACTGAAGCAGATCCTTGCTAATCTTTTTGATAATGGTCTGAAATACAGTTATCAAAATACCAAAGAGTATCGACTGCATATTGTAGCTGGGCAAGACCCTATCAGTGGTGACCTGTTTCTAGATGTTATTGATGAGGGGCCCGGTGTCAGCCTGGAAGACAAGGATAAAATCTTTGAACCCTTTTATACCACAGCTCATGATGGCACAGGCTTGGGTCTATACATTTCAAAAGAATTGTGTGAAGCTAATCAGGCTAGGCTAGACTGTATCCCTGTGGCTTTTGGAGGTGCTTGCTTCCGGATCAGTTTTGATAACTATCAATAAGGACATCACTACACTATGACACCGTCTCAGTCAAAAGTCTTACTCATTGACGATGAAGCAGATATCCGTCACCTGCTCACGATGACTCTCATTCAAATGAAACTGGATGTAGTGAGCTGTAAGGATCTAACTGAGGCGAAAGAAGTATTAAAGGAACAAACCTTTGACTTTTGCCTGACTGATTTAAAGCTTCCAGATGGTAATGGCTTGGATATGGTAAGTTACTGTAAAGCGCATTACCCCAATATGCCAATCGCCGTCATAACCGCTTATAGCACCACGGAAAAAGCCATTGAGGCAATGAAGCTCGGAGCTTTCGATTTCCTTTCCAAACCTATTGATTTGAATCACTTGCGACAGCTTCTTAAACATGCATTTAAATTTAATCAAAGCGAACAAAGCTATCAAAAAGATACGATTTACAAAGTCCTAACGGGCAATGATCAGCTTGTCTCAGAATTGAGACAAAAAATTGGTAAAGTAAAAAGCTCCCAGGCCCCAGTTGTTATTACTGGAGAGGCAGGCACAGGAAAAGAAGCTCTCGCACAAATTATCCATAAACAAAGCTCACGCTCTGAATCGCCAATTGTTTTTTTGGATTTCGAGGCCTACCATCAAGATAACCACGAAGATGTATTATTCTTAAACAACGATGAACACAGCAGTTACCTGTCCAAAGCTAACCATGGCACCCTTGTTCTCAACAACATTCAAATGCTTAGCAATCCTTTACAGAAAAGGTTTCTGCAAGCTATCGAAGAGAAGCAATTTCTGGTAGAGAACCTTGACGAACCGAGTCATCTTGACATTCGCGTAATCGTTTGTAGTGAACACCTGCTGAGCAGTTATGTTGAACACGGATTGCTTCGTGAAGATCTCTACTTTCGGCTCAATGTAATTAGTTTAGAAATACCCAACCTCCACGACAGGCAGGATGATTTTGAATTAATCGTCAATTCTTACCTTGAAGAGTTTGCTCCAGATAAAACCATCACTCAGGAAGCCATGGAAAAACTGCTACAGCATAAATTTCCATACAATTATCGTGAACTTGAGAACGTATTATCTAAGGCTGCAACTCTTGCAGATGGCGACACCATTAAAATCGATGATCTCATCATAGTAAGTCCCGGTGCTCCAACTAAAAAAATAGCGCCAGTCCCTAATAATGAACGTGGCGACATGGCACTCGATGAGTACCTTGAAGCTATCGAAAAGAAAGAAATTGAAAAGGCACTGGAAAAAACCCGTTGGAATAGGACTGAAGCAGCGAAACTTCTTAAAATCAGCTTTAGAACGATTCGCTACAAAATGAAAAAACTCAATATTGAATAAAAGACTTAGTTAAAACTGAGACATTTCCTACACATCAACACTAGCATGTCCTAATGTTTCATAGTCTGGGATAAGGTACCGTACAGTCTTCAGGTAACAGATAAGGAGACTGTACATGGAAAAAGGAATTTCCCTGATAGAGCTCATCATAACGCTGGCTATACTTAGCATCATTAGTGCTCTATCCATTCCACCGATGAAAAGGTTTATTGCTCAACAAAGCGTTATTGCCGACGTAAGACTTATTATTAATACGATAAATACTGCTCGTAATAAGTCAATTACGTTAAGAGAGCCATTAAAGATTTGTGGTTATACCACAACTGATACCTGCAGCAGTAACTGGCGTAAACTAAAAGTTACAGCGATCAACCAAAAAACAGTCCTGCACACCCTGACCTTGCAATCTGACTATAAACATGTGCACTGGTCAGCATTCCAACACAAACCCGGCCTAACCATAAATACCAAAGGATTTACTCATCACCAAAATGGAACCTTGTATCTTTGCCATAATCTCTACCCTAGCCTGCACAGAGCTGTAGTCGTAAGTAAATCAGGCAAAACATCGGTTAAGCAGGACTCAAGTAAACTACAGAGCAGATGTGGTTAATGCTTGAGATGATGGTTGCTAGCCGTGTGCGAATAATCTAAAGTAAAAGAAAGGATAATAAACTTTCGCCTAAATGAATTACACTGATATTGAAATCACAGCTGAATCCGGCTTAGAACTTTTAACGAATGATGAGATTGCTCGCCTTAGTGAACACTCTCAAGGCGGCGATCATGAGTTATTTAAGAAGTGCATTCTCGCCGTGCTCAATAGCACACAAATTACGGACGAACTTACTCTGTATGAAGAGCAATTAAAGTACTTTGACGTTGAAGTTCTACAGCTCAATAAAGGCGTTAAACTAAAGCTAAAGAATGCTCCTAGCACTGCCTTGGTTGACGGCGCAATGATTCAGGGTTTAAAAGAGCAGGTCTTTAGTGTTTTAAGAGACATAGTGTTCCTAAAACAAGAGTTGGAATCAAACTCTCGAATTGACTTTAATTCGAGTAACGGTTGTACCAATGCGATTTTTCACATCCTGCGGAATGCCAAAGCGCTAAAACCCGGAGTTGATCCCAATATGGTCGTTTGCTGGGGAGGTCATGCCATACCTGAATTTGAATATCAGTATACCAAAGAAGTTGGTTATCGACTGGGATTAAGAGGCTTAGACATCATCACTGGCTGTGGTATCGGTGCCATGAAAGGTCCAATGAAAGGGGCTCTGATAGGCCATTCTAAACAACGCATCAACGATGGTCGCTATATTGGCATAACCGAACCCGGTATTATCGCTGCAGAGTCCCCCAACCCCATTGTCAACGAACTCATCATCATGCCAGATATTGAGAAACGCCTGGAAACCTTTGTTCGACTGGGGCATAGCTTCGTCGTCTTTCCAGGGGGTGTTGGAACAGCTGAAGAGATACTTTATATTCTGGGTATTCTGCTCCACCCTGATAACAAAGACACTCCCTTTCCGCTCATCTTCACTGGCCCAAAGGAGTCCTCACCTTACTTTGAAAGAATTGATCGCTTCATCGGCGACACGCTGGGGCCTGAAGCGCAGTCAAAGTATGAAATAATCATTGATGACCCGGTTGCCGTTTCTCGTTCAGTACAGAAAGGAATACGCGCTGTCCGGGAATATCGAAAAAGTACCCACGACGCATTCCATTTTAACTGGCAGCTGCAGATTTTGTGGGACTTTCAGGAGGCATTTGTACCGACCCATGACAATATGGCAAAACTAAACCTAAGCGCCGAACAACCCATCCATTTATTAGCGGCCAATCTCAGAAAAGCATTTTCTGGTATTGTCGCAGGCAATATCAAAGAAAAAGGTATCTGTGAAGTTGCCAAACATGGGCCTTACCATATAAAAGGAGACATTGATGTCATGGACCAACTGGACTCGTTATTAGAAGCTTTTGTAAGCCAAAAACGCATGAAATTAAATGCGGAGAGCTATGTCCCTTGCTATAAAGTCTTAAAACCCGAGGGCGCAAAAGAGCACTTGCCAGTTTAAGAGAAGTGGCCAGTCAGAAATAATAGCTGGCACCAAACTCACTTCATAGGTTTGCTGATAGTGTTCATATCGTCTTCGTCATAGGCTTCAGGATCAACCTGAACCTCCTCCTTTTCGGCTGCGATATAAACGACCCAATAGTCAACGTGTGGGCTATTCCAATTATAAGCATAACCAACACCAATATCGTTTTGCTGTAAGAAAAAGTCGTGCTCGCCAAATAAATGAACGCGGTGATGGTAAGAGTTTTTAAAGTTATCCAGTACCTCAGAGGCTCTTGAGTAGCCCCCTTGCACTGCTTCTACATGGTTCAGCCCAACAGCTCCGGTCGGAACGTATAGGCTATAACCTGCATCAATAAGCCGCTGGTCTGGCGTTCCCCCCTCTCCATAGTGAGTCACTTTTCCGCTATTAGCCATTTCTTCAGCTTTTGCCTGAGCAATTTTAGTCAATAGATTGTGGCAATGTAGCTCACTTCTTAACTGATCCTGATCTTGTACAACTAACTTTGCTAACTCCCTTGCCTGCTCATTGAGACCACACTCTTCATAATTATCATTGTTATCTTGCTTTACTTCTGATGCATGAAGAGAAACACTTAAACTAGCTGTTAGAAATATTCCCAGGCCACTCTTTAACATATAAGTCCTGCTTGCTATAGGGTATTTCAATACCCTTTTCATTAAACAACCGATGAATTTGCATGATCAGCTGATGCGATATCAGTCCTTTTTGCTCAGGCCGTTCGATCCATGCCATAAACTGCAGATCAATGCTGGAGCCACCAAAAGCTCGGAACCTTACCCGTGGTTCAGGACTTTTGCATAAATCATCCCGCTCTTCAGCCATTTCAAGCAGCACATCATGCACTTGCTGCAAGTCACTATCATAGGAAACCCCGACATCAATACGAATACGCGTCTTTTCCCAGGGCCCGCCACTCTCATTAACAATCTTAGCATTCCCCATCACTGAGTTAGGGATTGTTACCTCGACATCATCCCGAGTCAATAGCCGTGTGCTTCGAATACCGACGTGAGTCACTCGTCCTCTTTCACCAGTGTCCAAAAGAATATAATCGCCGAGCTTATAAGGGGAGTCTGCAACAATGAAAAAGCCCGAAAAGAGGTTGGCCAGAGTATCTTTGGCGGCAAAACCTACCGCGATACCAACAATACCGGCTGAGGCTAACCAGGCAGTCGGATCAATTCCCCACGATAGTATTAATACATATAAACCCGCACCGACGATGAGTAATTTTGTCGTAATATCCAAAATGGGGATGGTACGTTCTTCAATAAACTTAAAACGATGTTTATTATTAGAGAATGCCTCGAGAGCAATGCGGGTAATCTTCAACAGCTTGATCATCAAAGACAGTATTAACAATGTCGCAACAAAGCGCTTCAAAAACGCATCAATACTCTGTGAAAACTGCAAGGCTTCAATAGCTAATAACAAAGACAGGAAGAAAATAATGGAATAGATGGCTTTAGCCAGAACAGCAAATAATTGGTCATCGAATTGCCCCGATGTTTTATCGGCAAACTTGCCGAGAACACTACGAAACAGCCATTGTGCCAACTTGGCAAGAATAAAACCCAGAGCAATAACGACAGCTGCCAATAACCAAGGGTTGGATTCTAAGCTTTCCCATAATGGCGCAACCGCGTCGGGCAATGTTGACTTAATATCGCTCAACATTTCCTCCGCGACCTGATTATCGGTATCAACAGACTGCTTATCAGAACCTTTTTCTGCCATATGCTATTCCTTTTTATTCCCCATAAAAAACGGCCTAGAACTTTTCATTCTAAGCCGTTTTTAAAGAAATACAAATCGTTCAACTATTTAAGGTGTGTCGAACTCCTCGCCTTCCTTCTCAATTTCAGGTGGCATCAAGTCTTCTTTCTTAACGCCTAGTAACAGTGCTACAGGGCTTGCTACATAAATAGACGAATAGGTACCAATAAACACACCCACAATCAGAGCCTCAGCAAACGAATGGATCGTTTGGCCGCCGTAGAAGAACAACGCCAATAACACCAGCAAGGTCGTAATCGATGTCATTAATGTACGAGACAAGGTCTGATTTAAAGAAGTATTAACGATGTCATCAGACGTTCCTTTTCGTATTCTCAAAAAGTTCTCACGAATACGATCAAAAACAACGATGGTATCGTTCAGTGAGTAACCGATAATCGCTAATAATGCAGCAAGTACGGTCAAATCAAACTCTACGGCCGTTACCGAGAAGAAACCAACAATAATGATGACATCGTGTGCTAAGGCTACAACAGAGCCAACAGAGAACTTCCACTCAAAGCGTAATGCCACATAAATCATGATACAGATCAGGGCCACCAGCATAGCTAACCCGCCCTTTTCCTTAAGCTCTTCGCCGATGACCGGGCCTACAAATGACTGGTCCCGCTTGGTAACTTCTGCACCATCGGCTCGTAACGCCTGTAGCACTTCGTCACCCACTTTTGCATTCTCAATATGGTCCTGCTGAGGCATACGAATCTGCACCACTTTAGCCGAACCAAAGTTTTGCACAACGGCACCTTTAATCTGAATACCATCCAATTGTTCATGAATTTTAGGGATATCAGCATCTTGCTCATAACCAACTTCGATCAAAGTACCGCCAGTAAAATCTAAGCCATAATTTAGGCCTTTTGTGAAAAATGACGTAATCGAACCAATGATCAATAATAACGATAATGCCATTGCGAACTTACGCAATTTCAAGAAATCAATATTGGTGTCTTTATTTAATATTTGCATAACTTACTCCTACCTATATTGATAACTTTTTGACAGTTCTGCCGCCATACATCAGATTCACAACGCCTCGACTGACGAAAATGGCTGTAAACATAGACGTCAAAATACCAATGAATAAGGTAATCGCAAAGCCTTTCACTGGACCGGTACCAATCGCGAACAGAATAATCGCGGCAATCGCCGTGGTGATGTTAGCATCGGCAATGGTTGAAAGTGCCTGCGCGTAACCTTTATCAATTGCTTGGGCCGGACGCGTGCCAGCACGCAGTTCTTCACGAATACGCTCAAAGATAAGCACGTTAGCATCTACCGCCATACCAACGGTTAATACGATACCGGCAATGCCCGGCAACGTTAGTGTTGCTCCCATCAGCGACATCACGCAAACAATCAAGACAAGGTTCAAACTAAGTGCAACATTTGCCACCAGACCGAACAGCTTGTAGTAAAGTAGCATGAAGGCCAAAACCAAAGCAAAACCGATGATGACAGAGGTCACCCCTTTTTCGATATTCTCTTCACCCAGCGTTGCACCAATGGTTCTTTCTTCGACAATAAACGTCGGTGCAATCAAAGCACCCGAGCGCAGCTTTCTAGCTAAATCTTGTGTTTCAGCTTGCGTGAAGCGCCCCGTAATCTGGAACCGACTACCGAAAGGACCATTAATATTCGGAGCACTAATTAAACGCTCTTCAAGCTTAGAGCCAACCAGTACACGCTTACCATCTTTAATATCAAAAATAGGTCGAGACTCTTTTAAGATCATCGCCAGCTGATTATTAACATTTTCAGCTGTAGTGCGTGACATTTTGGAGCCTCCCTCACTATCAAGGCGAACAGAGACGATAGGCTCGTTGGTTTGAGGGTCAAAGGTTGCAGTAGCATTCGTCAGGTGGTCACCTGAAACTTCTACATCGTTATACACCAGAATCGGACCATATTCAGAGTCAAATAACTTACTATCCGATGGCACGCGACCGTTACGGGCCGCAACCACATCGCCTTCATGATTAACTAAACGAAACTCTAAGCTCGCGGTAGCACCAAGGATTTGCTTGGCCAGCGCCGAGTCTTGGACTCCGGGTAATTGAACAACGATACGGTCAGCACCCTGACGTTGAATCAACGGCTCTGCGACACCTAGCGAGTTGACTCGTGTACTCAAAATTAAACGGTTCTGTTCAATCGCATTGTCACGAATTTCCTGTAACTTCTGTTTATTCAAAGTACCTCGAATAACCGGACGCCCACCTTTTTCTTCAAGGCTTAGTTCAATTCGATTAGCATGATCCTGATACAAAGCCTTATACGCACGTTCAGCGTCTTCCTGATTACGGAAACTCAATAACATGCCATTTTCAATTGGCTCAACACGACCACGAATTGATGGTTCCTGATCAGTCAGAGTATCAATAAAATCGCGACGCAACTGATCTTGCTGGCGCTTCAGCGCCTGCTCCATATCAACCTGCATTAAGAAGTGAATACCACCTCTTAAGTCCAAACCAAGCTTCATCGGTGCCCCACCAATATCTGCTAACCACTGAGGAGTAGCTGGCGCCAGGTTTAAAGCCGTAACGTAATTCTGATTCTCCAAAGTTGGGTTCAAGACATCACTAGCAGCCTCACGCGCTTTTAACTGATCTGCGGGTTTTGAAAAGCGTGCGATAACCTTTTGTACACCCTCTTCCCCAATAGAAGATGGCTTAACACTGATAGGTTCGACACCTTTCTCTTCCCAGGCCTGCTCAATTTGCTCTAACTGGCTTTGCGTGATTTTAGTATCTCGTAACCCAGAGAGCTGAACAGCTGGATCTTCACCGAAAATATTGGGCGCGGCATATAAAAATGCCAGAGCCAATACAATGATAATCAATACATACTTCCATTTTGGGTAGGTATTGATCGGTAATTGTTGTTGGTTTGGTTGATTGACGAACATAATTTAACCTGTTTTTTATAAGACAAAGCCCAACCTGAGTTGGGCTTCACGCATTATTCTTCGATAGATTTAATGGTGCCTTTTGGCAGCGTTTGAGCAATCGATGCTTTCTGGAATTTAATATCCATGCCTTCTGATAAGCTCAAAACCACATAATCATCTTTAATTTTGCTGATTTTGCCAATGATACCACCAGTAGTCATCACTTCGTCGCCCTTCTCCAAAGCGCCCATCATTTCTTTATGTTGCTTCATTTTCTTTTGTTGTGGACGAATCATCATGAAGTACATGATTAAAATTAACGGTACAAACATGACCAAGAAGCTCATTAAACCGCCGCTTTGACCTGACGCACCAGCTGCTGTTGCTAATAACATTGATAGTTACCTCTGTTTTTAATAATTAAATAACTTATAAATCAAATAATTAGAGTGGAGGCACAGGCTTACCCTGTCCCTCATAAAATTCTTTTACGAAGTCGGACAATTTACCTGTTTCTATAGCCTTTCGCAATCCATCCATTAAATTCTGATAGTAATGTAAGTTATGGATAGTATTAAGTTTTGCTCCGAGCATCTCATTACACTTATCTAAGTGGTGTAAATAGGCTCGACTATAATTTTCACAGGTATAGCAATCACAGGCCTCGTCCAACGGCCCAGTGAATGTTTTATTGTGGCTATTGCGCAGCTTTACAACCCCTTTACTGGTAAAAAGATGTCCGTTGCGTGCGTTTCTGGTCGGCATCACACAGTCAAACATGTCGACACCACGCCTTACGGCTTCAACGATATCCTCTGGCTTACCAACGCCCATTAAGTAACGCGGCTTTTCTTGAGGCATATCTGGCGTTAAGCTGTCCAATACCTTCAGCATCTCATCCTTCGGTTCGCCCACCGATAAGCCACCAATAGCATAACCGTCGTAACCAATCTCCATCAGACCAGCCAATGATTCTTTACGTAAATGCGGGTACATACCGCCCTGGACAATACCAAATAAAGCTGAAGGATTGTCGCCATGAGCCTCTTTACTGCGCTTAGCCCAGCGTAACGATAGCTCCATGGATGCTCTTGCCTCTTCTTCAGTCGCTGGATAAGGCGTACATTCATCGAAGATCATGACAATATCAGAGCCTAGCTTGCGCTGAACGTCCATCGCTTCCTCTGGCCCTAAAAAGACTTTTGAGCCATTCACAGGTGAGCGAAACTCAACGCCTTTCTCGGTAATCTTACGCATCTTACCCAAACTAAAGACCTGAAAACCGCCCGAATCGGTCAGAATCGGCTTATCCCAATTCATAAAGTCGTGTAAATCACCATGCTGCTCGATAATATCCGTTCCGGGACGCAGCATCAGGTGAAACGTGTTACCCAGTATAATTTCAGCGCCGAGAGTTTTGAGTTCTTCTGGCGTCAAACCTTTTACCGTGCCATAAGTTCCCACTGGCATAAAAGCTGGTGTCTGGATGGTGCCACGCTTAAAGGTTAATTGTCCCCGACGGGCCTGACCGTCTGTCGTATTCAAGTCAAACTTCATAATCTTTATACACTAGCCTTCTATTTCTGGATGTTTGCCACTGTATGGGCAAGTTATAAACATGGAGTCACCATAGCTGAAGAAGCGATATTGTTCTTTTACTGCCGCAGCATAAGCATCAAATATATGCTTTTTGCTGGCAAAAGCACTCACCAGCATCATCAGAGTAGACTCTGGCAAATGGAAATTAGTAATTAAGGCATCCACCGATTGAAACTGATAACCCGGATAAATAAAAATATCGGTCTCGCCAGAGCCAGGTTGTATGCCTTCATCTTGCGAAGAGGCCGACTCCAGACAGCGCACTGAAGTTGTTCCTACAGCAATAACCCGACCACCACTATCTCTCGTTGCTTTGACTTTATCACAGACTTCCTGCCCAACCTCGTACCACTCCGAGTGCATCTTGTGTTCGAGAATATTGTCCACACGAACCGGCGAAAAAGTACCAGCACCAACATGGAGCGTGACAAAAGCCGTATCAACACCTTTATCCGCAATTTTAGCCAGCAGGTCGTCATCAAAGTGCAAACCAGCCGTTGGTGCTGCAACCGCACCTTCGACTTCGCTATAAACCGTTTGGTACCGCTCTTTATCCGACAGCTCATCCTCACGATCAATATACGGCGGCAGCGGCATATGTCCCACCGCCTGCATCACTGAATGCCAGTCACCGGATAACAGCTTCAACTGATACAAAGCGCCATCTTTGCTAATAACTTCCAGCTCCGTCCCTTCCTCTAAAACCAGTCTGGTACCGGGTTTCGGACTACGGTTAGCGCGAACATGGGCAATGGCTTCATTATCAGACTCAACCCGCTCTATTAAGATCTCAACCTGCCCGCCGCTTGCCTTTTTACCAAATAAACGCGCGGGTAAAACTCGCGTATTATTGAACACCAGTAGATCATCAGGCTGAAGAAAATCAACCAGTTGGAAAAATTTATTATGCTGAATATCACCGTTTTCACCGTCGAGGCGCAATAAGCGGCTGGCGGTACGCTGCTCCGTAGGATAACGGGCAATGAGCTCATCAGGAAGCTCGAAATGGAAGTCTCTTAATTGCATAAAGTGCTGACCTTACGGGGTCATGACAAAATAATGCGCCTAGTTTATCGGTAAAAGCTTAAAACGCAAGGGCTAGCGCGCAAATTATCGTTTGCCGCACTAAGGCTCAACTCGGAACTGCAGCTCAGCGAAAGCCCCGGTCGCATCAACTACTATCACCTCATAATCGCCGTGAGACAGGTTCTTTAATGAAACCATAGTATTAGACGATAAGGTGTCGATTAACTGTCCATTCAAAAACCAATACGGCTCCCCCGTGGCTCCATCTACCCGTAGCTGTACCTCAGGAAGGGTTTCGTGGTTCGGCTCGGCATAGAGGGTTGAATCTGGATCGACACCAGTAATACGTGGCTTGCTCGAGCCCACACTCTCGATACAGCCTCTTAAATACTCAGGCAGTAGACTCTCACTACGGTATGGCTTCGCGATCCATGGTTCCAAACTCTTAGGCCATAGTGCAAACTCTTTAATCGTCGTCGCACCGTCAAAACACTGATGGTTAACCCGCTTCCCAGTCGTTGGATCCACTTGAACTTGAACCAGGCCATGACTCCAGTCACCGCTCAAAGGGTCTGCCAAGGTCACCGGGGCAGTATCGTCAACTAAAAAGGCAGAGCGTTTCTTATGACAATTTTCTTTTGACTGTAGAGATGCAATCGTTCCCAGTGGCCAGCAAATATCTTCCATAGCGACATTCCCTGGGCGACGAATGGGCTGTATCCAGTCCTGCGGCAGAATATTCAAAATCCGTTCCAGAAGCGGTACTGCCGTGGTTCGCCCACTGTTATTCACACTAAAGGAACCATCCGGCATACCCACCCAGACACCAATGGTCACTTTTTGATTTGAGGCCAATACCCAGGCATCCCTTGCGCCGTAACTGGTTCCCGTTTTGTAGGCAATCTGGTTGCTTGTTCGGAAATAACGATGACTCATCTGATTGTTTAATGGCACCTGCCATAAAATATGCTGAATAATCCAACTTGCTTCTTCGCTCATCAGCGGCAGTTTTTGATAAGGTTCATCGCTATGCAAGCGTAGCCGAACAGCATGACCTTCACTACCCAGAGATGAAAACAGGCCCACCAGTTGCTGCAGGTTAGCACCACCGCCACCAAGAGCCAGGCTCAGGTTTGGCGAAGCAGACTGAGGTAAAGATAATTTTAAACCGGCATTAGTGAGCTTCGCATAAAAATATTTCGGTGATAACTCATTGAGAATCTGCACCGCTGGCATGTTCAGGGAACGACCTAGAGCCTGCGACACACTAACCGCCCCATTGAAGTGCTCACTAAAATTTTTCGGCTTATAGCCCTCAAAAGACTGCGGCACATCAAAAAGCAACGACTCCGAGTGAATCAGTCCCTGATCAAGCGCTAATCCGTAAATAAACGGCTTCAAAGTTGAGCCAGGCGAACGCGTCGCCTGAGTCATGTCTACGTAACCGGAGCGCTTAGCATTAGCAAAATCGGCACTGCCGATATAAGCCAACGGCAAGGCGGAAGCATTGTCCATCACAATTACCGCCGCCGATAAGCCCTGTTCCTTACCACGAATATAGTCGGCAACGGTTAACTGAATATCCGTTTGCAGCACTCTGTCAATGGATGTATTGACCAAACGACTATGTGGATAACGGTTAACAAGCTCTCGACTGAATAGCGGCGCTAAAAAAGGTTGTGTATTGTACTCGGCCCACACATCCTCCTGTTTTATTTCATTGACCACATTTTGTGGCCACACCTCAAATTCCGCTAATCGATCCAGCAACTTATCTCGTTGGGCCTTTGCGCGCTGAGGGTGTAAATCAGGCCGGTTCCAGGACGGCGCTTGCGGTAAAATGGCCAGCAACGCAGCCTCTGACGCTGTTAAATCTTTGGAGGGTTTGCCTAAGTAGGTAAAGCTGGCAGCTTCTACACCTTCAATCGTTCCCCCAAAAGGCGCATAGTTTAGGTAATAAGTCAGGATCTCATCTTTCGAGTAATGCCACTCAAGCTGTAACGCCCGGAACATTTGCTGAAGCTTACCGCCGATACTCTTTTCGTGTGGCTCCAGAATACGAGCAACCTGCATGGTTAAGGTCGAAGCCCCGGAGATCACTTCTCCGTGGTAAATAGCCTGCCCAACGGCCCGAGTTAAAGCTAAAGGATTGATCCCTGGGTGCTGATAGAAGTACTGGTCTTCGTAGTTAATCAAAGCCTCGAGGTACAACGGAGAAACGTCATCAATTGTTACCGGATAACGCCACACGCCCTGTTCATCAGGAAAAGCTCGTAGTGGCTTTCCCTCGGAGTCAACGACTAACTGGGCAAAGCTACGTTGCTCAAAGTCTTTAATGGGTAAAGGGAAAAGTTTATCCAGTAGCCAGAAAGAACAAAAGCAAATCACGGCCAATATGAGCAGACGCTTGAGGCTTTTAAACCAAAAGTGTCTGCTCAGGATTCGTTTTACTTTAGGCATAACCTGCTACTATCAGTCAGTCGTTGGTTTACTGATGGTAATAGCCTCTTCTGGCTCGCTGATGCCGCGGATCTCAGGACGGTACATATCTTCTACAAAGCTCGATGGAACCGTATAGGTACCCGGCGTTACTGCACGCACCATATAGAATACATGAGCCGAACGATAACTTCGTAATTCCAACGCTGCCATAAAACGATCATCCCAGAACTCCTGATGAACAACCTTGGTGCTCTTGGTCAAGTCTTTAATCGTTTTACCATCGAGCTTGATGTCATCGATTTTGAAAGAGTGCTCCAGATTTTGATTCTCCAGCTCAAAACCGGCCGGTAATAAATCGATCAGCATGGCATGGCGTAAATAGTTATGCTTTCTATCTAGCTCAACAGTAATGCCAACGATCACGCGGTCGCCAGCAGCTATATCTTTGATAGCAATAGGCTCACCCTGAAGGTTAAAGTAGCGACGCTTAATCGCAATATCTTTAAACAACCCATCAGGAGCTGCCTTCGGATAGCCCTGTACTTTGTAGTCAACAAAAACCGTTTTATCGCCTTTATTGCTTAAGGTTAAAGGCTGTTGTACGGGATTACCTTTTTCAACACCGACATAGTCGGAAGTTTGTTTGAAGCTTTGCTCTTCATTCGCCTGTTGAATCGATAGACTTAACTCCGCACCCTCGACACTGACATCACTCAACTGTTTTGCCAGACGAGCTAATGCACCCTTTTCTTGTGTCGACAACCAACGTCTCGTCTGCAGCTCTCCTTTTAAATCAAACACAAGATCCAGACCATCAACATCCAAGTTATCGACAACTTTACTTTCTAAACTTAGGCTCGCCACCTGACTCATATCACGGATTGGTGAGCCATAATCGCCATAATACCAATAAGGTTTATAGCTAAACTTACTGGTAAAGGCTTTGCCCCATGCCAGTTTTGCACGGCGCTGATCACCCATCTTTTCCAGAGCAAACGCCAGGTGCGCCAATGGTAAAGAGCGCTCGGCATCAGATGCCTTATCATCAAATAGTGCGCGCACATCTTGTAGCTTAGCCCGCCCTATCTTAGATAAGACATAAGCGGAATAAGAACGGTACGCGAGTTCGAAATGTTCTCGGTCATCGTAGTAGCTCCAGTTTTTAGTTCTGAAAGCACTCGAGCGAACATAACGCTGCAGACGTTTAACTGCTCGATTAAGGTTATTCTCTGGCACCTGATAGCCTAATTGCTTTGCAGCAAGAAGGAAGTCGGTTACATAGGCCGTTAACCAGGGTTCTTCCGGGCTGTCATTTGACCACAAGCCGAAACTGCCGTCATACCGCTGCATGGATATGACACGGCTAATAGCAGAGTCCACCAGCTCCTGACGGCGACCAAATAATTCCTTAACTTTTTTGCTTTCAAGCGAAGACAGATCACCCTGCTCTACACTAAGCCAGGGCCAGGCGCGCGACGTCGTTTGTTCCAGACAGCCATACGGATAATGTAGTAACCCATCGATATAGGCACCAGCGTCTAGCGGTGGCGTCGTGGAGGCTGATAATACTGACTTCAAACCAAAACTGTCATAGCGTCTGGCAAAGGCTTTATCAACGCTGAACTGACTACCCGGCTTTACCGCTGCCTGTTTGGAGATAACCGAAGCAGCATAAGCAGGACGCAAGCCTAACGACCAGCTGCGATTCATATTAAGTTCATCATTATCACTTTCTACTGTCAGTGAAACCGTCCCGGCACCGGTGAACCGTGAAGCAGTGACCCTCAATGGAACCAGAGCTTTTGCTTTAGGTTCTAGCGTCAATGTTTTAGCGACAGAGGTTCCGCCCAGAGCATCGTCAGCAGCCAGGCTGACTGTAAACGTCTGCTCTGTTTCTTCCATGTTTTTAACATCGAGCAAAATTTCAGACTGATCGCCTTTCGCTAAAAACCGTGGCATAGAAGCCTGAACCACCAGTGGTGCAGCCACTTTTGCTTTCGACTCAGCCGAACCGTAGCGCTTTTTACTGAAGGCAACTGCCATCAGTCGCAGTTCACCGTTAAAATAAGGTAATTCGACACTCAGCTTAGCTTTACCATTCTCGTCGAGTTCGACCTTGTCCTTAACAATAGAGACAATCTGCACATCAGAAACGGGTGCATCACCACCTCGACTTAAATCGGCATCACCACCGAAACGCTGTCTGGCAAACTTGCCATCCACCAGCTCGACCAGACTGCCATAATTATCTTTCAACGCTGCTTCATACGCACGCTGCCCATAGAACCAGTCCAATGGTTTCGGCGATTCAAAATCACTGATACTGAGGATACCGCTGTCGACCAGAGCCAGCGTTGTATACACCGTTTCATCGTTCTGTTTATTACTGGCTTCAATTTCAACATCAACCGTTTGTTGTGGACGCAACTTTTTATCATGGTTTACTGAAAGCTCTAATTCTCTTGCCTGACGATCTAAAGGCAAGTGCAGCACTCCAAATGCGCGATTTGGCAAATGCTTACGCTCAACGTCACCCGGTTTTAACACCATCGCCGAAACGTACAGATTATGTGTATCCCACTGCTTGCTGACCGGAATCGTCACCGAAGATTCTGCAGCATCCAGTTTGACGGCTTTCCTCCATAACAGTTCATCGCTTTCTATAGTGACCAGAGCCTGCCCAGCATAAGGAGCCTTAATGCTTACCTCTAAATCCTCCCCCAATTGCACAAAATCCTGCTCGATGGATAGTTGAACCTGATCCGGACGCTCACCGCTTTGTTGGGTGTTCGCTGTCCAGTACCAGCCAGCAAAAAAGTGATAGCTGGTGAGCAGTTGGTTGTTTTTATTGCGAACCTCTAAACGATAATTACCATACTCCAACGGCAAAGAAAGTTGTTGTCTTTCGCTTGAGTCGAACTTAACGGTTTTGGTATACACGGGCACATTAGCCGCTGATGTTCTATATTCCCAGCCACTACGACCATACTGCCAATAACGGCGACTGTCTTCACGAACCAGCGTCGCCTCGTATTCCTGCCCCGAGCTTAATGCGCTCCCCTGTGAATTAACGGCTACCAACTCTACCGCATTATGCTCATTGGGCGCAGCAAACTCGCGCTCGGAAATCCATAAAGGCCTGACTCCCACTAACTCATCATGAGGAAATGCATACTGGGTCAAGCGGCGTGTAATCGGTCTGCCACCACTTTCATAAACATTAATGCTACTCAGCAGTCGAACAGGGAAGCGGCTGCCTGCCCACTGGTTTTTCAGTGTCAGCTTTGTATGGCCTTTATCGTCTAGGGTACCCGCGGGGATATCAATCACCTGATCGAAGTCACGGTATTTATTAGAGCCGAAATAAAAGCCTTCGTAGTCACCAAAAGGGTTCTTTGCGCTCGACACGGTTAGTGTGCCATCAAACCGATTACCGCCTGCAGGCGCACCGTAAAGATAATCGGACTGGATATCGATCAATGGTTCATCTTTTACGCCCAACGATTGTTTTTTATTCGACCGCAATTCAAGCTTTAAACGTTCAGGTAAAAAGTCTTCAACCGCCAGCTCATACTTAAAGTCAGTCTTATTACCCAACGTTGCTTCGAAGATCCACTGACCACGCATAGCATCATCAGGCAGCTTGAAATCCGTTTGATAATAACCCAGTTCATCACCTTGCCATTGCAGCGTTTTATAAACTTTATTATCCGGACGAAGAATACGAACAGAAACCGGTGTCGGCTCTAGCCAATTAGCCTGAGAGTCACGCAAGATCCCCTGAATTCGAACCATCTCACCTGGCCGATATAAGTCTCTTGGCCCATATAGAAATAGCTCAAGAGGATACTGCTGACGTTTGGTCAGCTTAAACTCAGACAAGTCCAGTTTTGGGCTTTGCAGACGAATAAGGTTAGTGTTCGAACCCTGTGAAGCGACCAGAAAACGTGCTCGGTTCAATAGTGAAGCATTAAACTGTGCAAAACCATCTTTGTCTGTCTTTGCAGATTTTATGCGCTCTCCTTTTTTGTCGAGCAGAGCTAGCTCGACATTGTTATAAGGCTCAGTTGAAGGCAGCTGGTGTGCAAAGGCCACAAAAGTATCCTGATACTGGCGGGTGTGAAGACCTATATCGCTAATGACAAACCAGCTAAACTCGTACTGATACGGATAATCATCAGCTGGCTGCATGGTAACAGCATAAACACCATTTTCTTTAAGCGCCTTAATGTCTTTTAATTGGATCTGGTGGGTTAAGCGCTGATTATCTTTAGCCTCCAACTCGAAGCGTCCAGTATGAACCAGCTCCGCCATTTCCTTCAAATTTTGCAGTTGATAATAGCGACGATAGCTAGTATTAGAAAAGAAACTATCGTAATGAGCTGAGTCCAGGCGCCAAAACTTAACATCGACCGCATCAACATTCACTGCCTCTACTGGCAAAACACCACTGTCACGCAAAATAGTCGAGCCCTGACTTAAAAAGCGTACCTGCTGTTTCAGCGCCCTTGTCTTTACTTCCTTTTTTATCTCCTGACTCAATGCGGTACCGTTATCAGCAAGCAACTGATTAGAGAACCTGATGGAATAAGTGACTTCCGGCTCAATATACGGGTAATAAATTCTACGGTTATCATCACTAATAACCCATCCACCTTCCTGGCGGTTATGTTTAATATAAATCTGAATGAGTTGCGCTAAATCTTGGTTGCGCTTAATTGGACGGCTGAAATTTACCTGTATTGCCGGTGCATTGTCGTAGCTTCCCTGATAGACACTCAATACTTTAAATGGTGTTAACTTATCAGGCTTAGAAACTTTGGCAGGTTGAGTCGTCTTTGCATTAGTCGACTGCTCAACACCTACTTGAGCATCATCCTCACTAGCAGTATCATCACCGCAGCCCACTAGCGTTAACACTAAACATAACCCAATAACCAGAAAACGATAAGACATGGAACTCCCCTGTAACTATTTTTAGTCTGTATTATAAGAACGCAGCTATAACCAAATCGCGTTAAAACTATGGCGAATTATGTAAAACTGATACGGTATTATTTCAAAGAGTTAGTCGATAGACCAGCTATAAGATAATATTTATAGGAATTCTAAATTAAAGGCCTCGTCATGGAGGCCTTTGATATTACTGGCTAAAATTAATCGACTTTACTTTCTAGATATGCCAAGTTTTCAAGCATATACTGAGGAATATTCTCTTCACCCAAGTCCTCCAGCTCTTCTATCGCATCTTCCTGATAGTCCAGAGCTTCCTCATAATCCCCTAATGATTTGTATACATTAGAATAATATTGGTAATAATTAACCGGGTTTTTAATAGTATATCTGCCAATATGCTCTAACAACTGAAGAATAAGTTCAGGCTTAATATTATTAAGTTGATTGTTATATATGTAATCAACGATATCGTATCGTGTCGTTTCTGCATCCAGGCTCGACACCTCAAGACTATTGGTTATTGCTTTTTTGAGCAACAACTCCCCTTTTTCAGCATCTCCATTTGTAAAAGACATTTTAGCCAGCTCAAATTGAGATAACGCAAAACCACTATTGGCCGATGCTTTGAGCCAGTTAATGGCTTTGTCAGGATCTTTTTCACAACCATCACCATCCAACAGCCTCTCTGCAAGCTCAAACTGGGCATTTAAAACACCATTTCTCGCCGCTTCATAGTACCAGGAAGAAGAGCTAAAGTTTTTATTGTCTTCGATATTATAATCACCATAGCGAGCATGCAGATACTGCGAGCTCGGGTCCCCTTTTAATGCTTTTTCTTTAATCTCCATCAAACTCTTATACTTTGCTTTATAATCACTATTTCCGTCAAGAAGCATAAACTCCATTTTATACGTGAAACGTTCACTCGTGTTCAGTGGCTCAAACCTCCAGTTTTTTACGGCCTTGAAAGCGCTTTTCACAAACAGATCTTTTGGAAATGAATCGACGACTTTTATATCAGTAGGATAACCGCCAGGGCTAAGATTAAAATCAAATAGTACCCAGCCTGTATACCCTTTTACCCGTGCATTTATAGGATACTTTGCTGGCTTCTGCTTTATGGCTTTAGGTGAAACAGTTTCTTTTTTGTCATCAACAATTACTGGCTGATAAGCTTCAGCTATAGCATCATTACCATACTTTGACTTTAATGACTCGTAAAACTCATCTATCAACGGTTGTTCCTTTGTGATTTCCTGACGAATTTCTTCCAGAAAAACCTTTTCTGCGAGTTTATCTTCATCCGATAACTTAACCCAGGCATATGCTTTAAGTGGATCTTTATCAACCCCAACACCTTCAAAGTACATCACTCCGACGTTAAATTGGGAGTCCTTATGACCGATTTTTGCTAATTGATAATATTCGTTAAAAGCTTCCTCATACAGCCCCTTTTCATACAGGGTGGTAGCATCTCTAAAGCTAGCAACAGAAGTTAATGGAAATAATAGAAGTATTAGTGAAAGAAACTTATTTAACTTCATCCTTAATCCTTTATTGAATTATAATTTTAGGTTTTGAAACGGCTGAGAATATACCGGATCCAGTTAAAGAAAACAAAAAAGCCCAGCAGAGCTGGGCTTTCAAAATTAATAGGTTTTATAAATAATTCTTCATGCCATTCTGGCTAAAAGCCTCTCTACCTTCTCTCCAGCCGCCTAACCACTCCTCTTTGGCATTTACATCTTCATGGGGACACACCTCTTTGGACTGCCCCTGCATTGCTGCGTGGAAACCTTTTGCGTGAGCTCTTTGAAGCTTATCTCGCTTTTGTCTTTTCATGAATATTTACCCTTCTGATCTTAGTGTATTTACAACGTACATTTACAACAACGTGCTTTTTAAAATTTTAGTTAGAACTATAAGCACTTTCAAAAGTCGAGCATAAAAAAAGCCGAGCACTCACACGAGTCATCGGCTTTTAAGTAGTAAGAATATTTTCAACTGTGATTGTTTCAACTTATGTTGTTCCATACCCGATCGTTTTGCTCAACTTTCAACCAGCTTACACCTTTTAGAGGAATAGTCGCCAGTAAAAGTTCACAGAAAAGTAATAAAAATCATACATGAAAAGCTTGCCATTTATTGTTTAAGTCTTTTATTAGATAGCCTACCTAAGTCATTGAATAAGTGATGGCATGACTCTGTAAATTATACCCAGGCAGGCCAAGGTGTTCTTATGACTCTTTGCAAAACATCTGCGAAGTTTACGTTTGCGTAAAGGTAAGGTAAAATAATCGGGTTATTTTCAAGAGAATTAACTCATGACTGAGGAAAAAACAGAATACAGTATCAGCGACTTGGCCAAGGAGTTCGGGATTACCTCTCGCTCAATACGCCATTACGAAGATGAAAAGCTCATAACACCTACTCGTCGCGGTGTTCATCGAATTTACAATAACCGTGATCGCGTACGTTTGCAGCTGATCCTGCGAGGGAAACGTTTAGGTTTTTCATTGGCTGAAATCAAGGAAATCATTGACTTATATGGCATGGAAGGCGAAGAAAAACAGACCAAGCGTTTGTTAGAGCTAATAACTGTCCGTCGTGAGTCATTGAATCAACAATTGAAAGATATCAAATACTTGCTGAAAGAATTCGATGTTCTAGAAGCGAAGCTTAATGCAGAGAAGTAATCATTATTAGAGATTTAACAGAGGAATTAACATGTATCCATCACTCAACTTCGATTTAGGTGAAACTGCTGACATGATCCGTGAAATGGTCAGCAATTTTGCACAGAAAGAAATCGCACCTATCGCTGAAAAGACGGATGAAGAGAACCTCTTCCCTCATGAAATGTGGAAAAAACTTGGTGATCTAGGCCTGTTGGGTATCACCGTTGAAGAAGAGTACGGTGGTTCTGGTATGGGTTACCTGGAGCACGTTGTGGCGATGGAAGAAATCAGCCGTGCCAGCGCATCTATCGGATTAAGCTATGGCGCACACTCTAACTTATGTGTGAATCAGATTCGTCGAAACGCTTCTGAAGAACAGAAGAAAAAATACCTTCCAAAGCTTTGCTCTGGTGAACACGTGGGTGCACTAGCTATGTCTGAGCCAGGAGCTGGTTCTGACGTCGTTGGTATGAAGCTAAAGGCTGAGCTGAAAGGTGATCACTATATTCTAAATGGTAATAAAATGTGGATTACCAATGGTCCAGAAGCTGACGTATTAGTCGTTTACGCCAAAACGGACATGGAAGCGCATTCAAAAGGTATTACTGCCTTCATTATTGAGAAAGGCATGAAAGGCTTCCGTACCGCACAAAAGCTGGACAAGCTGGGCATGCGTGGCTCAAATACCTGTGAATTAGTTTTCGAAGATTGTGAAGTTCCTGTCGAAAACGTCATGGGTGAAGTCAATGAAGGTGTTAAAATCTTGATGAGTGGTCTGGACTATGAGCGCGCCGTACTGTCTGCAGGTCCGTTAGGTATTATGCAAGCCTGTATGGACGTTGTTGTTCCTTATATCCACGAGCGCAAACAATTCGGTAAGCCAATTGGCACATTCCAGTTGATGCAAGGTAAAGTTGCGGACATGTACACCATTATGAACGCAAGCCGTTCTTATGTTTATGCCGTGGCTAAAGCGTGTGATCGTAAAGAAACGACACGTAAAGATGCAGCAGCAGCGATTCTATATGCGGCAGAAAACGCCACTAAGCTAGCTCTGGAAGCGATTCAGGTCCTGGGTGGCAATGGCTACATTAACGAATACCCAACGGGCCGCCTGCTTCGTGATGCTAAGTTGTACGAAATTGGCGCAGGTACGTCAGAGATTCGTCGTATGCTGATCGGCCGCGAGTTGTTTAATGAAACCGCCTAGAACTTATTGAGTTTTTCTATGCGTTGTTAAAAACTGCTTCAATCAGGTCGTTTACCTCTTAAGTAAACTCCCTTCTCTGCAGCAGTTTTTGCCTAGCCTAGACTTCACTCAAAGAACTTCTAGGTATTTTATGAATCAGAATTTAACTGGAGAACATAAGTCTCCGTTAATATTTAAGTTTTAGTTTGAAATTCACCTGTTAAGAGAAGTGAGTGAGTGAGCGTAGCTAAGACAAGGCAAAAAGTTTCGAGAATGCGCAGTGTACAAAAAGTACATGAGCACATTTGAGAAACTTTTTAACGCAGTATTAGCAAGCACAACCACTTCGAAAAGGAATGAAAATATGTCAGATCCAATTGTAATTGTAAGCGCGGCCCGTACACCTATGGGTGGCTTCGGCGGTTCACTATCAACCGTAAAATCAACGGAGCTAGGTGCAAATGCCATCGCGGCAGCAGTTGAGCGCGCAACATTGAAACCAGAAGATATTCAAGAAGTCATTATGGGTTGCGTATTGCCAGCTGGCGTTGGTCAAGCTCCGGCACGCCAAGCTTCTTTAGGTGCTGGTATTCCAAAATCCACAGGAGCTACTACAGTAAATAAAGTGTGTGGCTCTGGCATGAAAACTATCATGTTTGCACACGACCTACTTAAAGCTGGTACCAATGATGTGATGGTTGCTGGCGGTATGGAAAGTATGAGCTTGGCACCATACTTGCTACCGACAGGTCGCTATGGTCAGCGCTTTGGCCACGGAAAAACTCTAGACCATATGGCTTTCGACGGTCTTGAAGATGCCTACGAAGGTCAGGCCATGGGTATTTATGCCGAACAGACCGTCGAAAAGTACGACTTCACTCGTGAAGAACAGGACAACTTCGCTATTGAGTCACTAGCTCGCGCGAACAAAGCGATTGAAGACGGTTCATTTAAAAACGAAATCGCGCCGGTTACAGTCAAGTCTCGTAAGGGTGAGACGGTTGTTGATACCGATGAGCAGCCACTAAAAGCGCGTCCGGACAAAATTCCTTCGCTACGCCCTGCTTTCAAAAAAGACGGTACCGTAACAGCAGCCAACTCCAGCTCAATTTCAGACGGTGCAGCAGCAGTGGTCATGATGCGTCAGTCTGAAGCTGAAAAACGTGGTCTAAAGCCTATTGCGAAAATTCATGCTCATGCAACGAACGCTCGTATTCCTGCTGAATTTACTATTGCACCAGTTGGTGCCATTGAGAAAGTACTGGAATCAGCGGGCTGGACAAAAGACGATGTTGATTTGTTTGAAATTAACGAAGCTTTCGCCGTTGTCACTATGGCTGCCATGAAAGATCTTAAGCTTGATCACGCCAAGGTTAACGTCCACGGTGGTGCCTGTGCACTGGGTCATCCTATCGGTTGTTCAGGTACACGTATCGTTGTGACCTTGCTTGAAGCACTGCGTAAATATGGCAAATCGAAAGGTGTTGCTTCATTGTGTATTGGTGGCGGCGAAGCGACGGCACTAGCGATTGAGTTGATATAAAGTAATTATTTTAAACCTGTCATCCTGATAACAATCAGGATCTTAGATTCCAAATCCGAGGCAAGCCTCGGTTTGGAATGACTGGATAAAACATAAGCGATTTGACAGTATGATTCTGACAGAAGAACAAACAATGATTCAGGACATGGCCCGTGGCTATGTCCAGGAACGTATTGCCCCGTTTTCTGAAGAGTGGGACAAAAACAAAACCTTTCCGGCCGAGGCCTTACAAGGCTTGGGCGAGCTGGGTTTTTACGGCATGCTAGTGCCCGAGCAATGGGGCGGCAGTGAAATTGGTTATACCGCCGCGGCTCTAGTGCTGGAAGAAATTGCCGCCGGTGATGGCGCCTGTTCGACGATAATTTCCGTAACTAATTCCGTAGGCTGTATGCCAATCTTAAATTACGGTACCGACGAGCAAAAAGAAAAGTTCTTAAAACCAATGGCTTCAGGCCAAGCTTTAGGTGCTTTCTGCCTGACCGAGCCGCATGCCGGCTCTGATGCTGCGGACCTTAAAACCAAGGCTGTGAAAGAAGGCGACCATTTCGTCCTTAATGGCGTAAAACAGTTTATTACTTCAGGTAAAAACGGTGACATCGCTATCGTATTTGCAATAACCGATCCCAGCGCCGGTAAAAAAGGTATTAGTGCCTTTATCGTACCAACAGACACACCGGGGTATGTTGTCGCTAATATCGAAGATAAGATGGGACAAAACGCTTCCGATACAGCTCAAATCGTTTTTGAAGACTGCAAAGTCCCGGCTGAAAACCTGCTGGGCAAGGAAGGCGAAGGCTATAAAATTGCCCTTTCCGGCCTTGAAGGTGGTCGTATTGGTATTGCGGCACAGTCAGTCGGTATGGCGCGTGCAGCATATGAATACGCATTGGAGTACTCCAAAGATCGTACTTCTTTCGGCAAGCCCATTTTTCAGCATCAGGCTATTCAATTCAAACTCGCCGAAATGGCGACTCAGGTGAATGCCGCGCGTAATATGGTGCTAAACGCCGCCGAACTGCGCGATGCCGGGAAGCCATGCCTGAAAGAAGCCTGTATGGCGAAATTATTCGCTTCTGAAACAGCGGAAAAAGTTTGCTCAGAAGCGATTCAGGTTCTAGGTGGCTACGGCTACTTAAAAGACTACCCTGTCGAAAGAATTTATCGCGACGTTCGTATTTCGCAAATCTACGAAGGCACCAGCGAAGTCCAGAAAATGGTTATCGCTCGAGCTATTGGCTCTGAATAAACGGTGTCGTTAGAACTACGGCTGAAAAGATTTCATACTAAGGATTCAATATGCCAGTAATTAAATCTTCAATTAATTCGCGTAGCGCGTCATTTATTGAAAACTCCGAAGCGATGAGCGCTTTGGTCGATGACTTACGCGATAAGATGGAATACATCACACAAGGTGGTGGTCCTAAGTATCAGGAAAAACACCTTTCACGTGGCAAGCTGTTACCGCGTGACCGTGTACGTAAACTATTGGATGTGGGCTCTCCATTTCTGGAGATTTCACAAATGGCGGCATGGGACATGTATGACAACAAGGTTCCAGCAGCAGGCTTGATTGCTGGTATTGGTCGTGTCTCTGGTGTTGAGTGCATGATCGTGGCAAATGATGCCACGGTTAAAGGTGGTACCTATTTCCCGGAAACAGTAAAAAAACACCTTCGTGCCCAGGAGATTGCTGAAGAAAATAACCTGCCCTGTATTTACCTGGTTGATTCTGGTGGTGCAAACCTGCCGCAGCAGGACGAAGTATTCCCGGACAAAGATCACTTTGGCCGCATTTTCTATAATCAGGCCAACATGTCGGCAAAAGGCATTCCTCAAATTGCGGTAGTGATGGGCTCCTGTACAGCCGGTGGCGCTTACGTTCCAGCCATGGCCGACGAATCTATCATCGTTAAAGAACAAGGCACTATCTTCTTAGGTGGCCCACCTCTGGTGAAAGCAGCAACCGGTGAAGTGGTATCGAGCGAAGACTTAGGCGGTGCTGATGTTCACTGTAAAACATCCGGCGTAACGGATCACTATGCGGTTAACGACGAACATGCTCTAAAATTAGCACGCCAGGTGGTGTCCAACCTAAACAGGAAAAAAGAGCCTTTTGTCACGGTTAAGAAACCAATCGAGCCTCTGTACCCCACAGAAGAGCTATACGGTGTGATCAATAAAGATCCGCGTAAGCCATTCGATATTCGTGAAATTATTGCTCGTGTTGTTGATGGTTCAGAGTTGGATGAATTTAAAGCGATGTACGGCACCACGCTCATCTGTGGTTTCGCGCGAATTCACGGCTACCCTGTCGGTATCGTTGCTAATAACGGTATTTTATTTTCAGAGTCTGCACAAAAAGGCGCACACTTTATCGAGCTATGTTCTCAGCGCGGTATTCCTCTCGTATTCCTGCAGAATATTACTGGTTTTATGGTTGGGCGAAAGTACGAAAACGAAGGTATTGCCAAACACGGTGCCAAAATGGTGACAGCTGTAGCCTGCGCCAAAGTACCCAAGTTCACCGTTATTGTCGGTGGTAGTTTTGGCGCTGGTAACTATGGTATGTGTGGTCGGGCTTATAGTCCTAAATTCTTGTGGATGTGGCCAAATGCTCGGATCTCTGTGATGGGCGGCGAACAGGCGGCAAATGTATTAGCGCAAATTAAGCGTGATAACTTCGAACGCCGTGGTGAAGACATGTGGTCAGACGAAGAAGAGAAAGCCTTTAAGAAACCGATTGAAGACCAGTACGAAAAACAGGGCCATCCCTATTACTCAAGCGCACGCTTATGGGATGATGGCATCATTGATCCAGCCGATACTCGTATGGTCCTAGGTCTTGGTTTATCCGCAGCAATGAACAAAGAAGCCGAAGAAACTAAATTCGGCGTCTTCAGAATGTAAGGTGGACCTTTTAATATGACTAAGTCTATGAGTGAAGCACTGAACATCTCAATTGATACTAAAGAACTAGGTTCCGAAGGTCGTGGAGTTGGTAGAATTACGCTAACTCGCGGCGAGATCCATAATGCCTTTGATGATCAGTTGATTGAAGATTTAACCAATGCTTTTCGTCGACTGGAAGCGAATCCAAGCGTAGAGGTCGTTGTTCTACAGGCGGAAGGAAAAAGCTTCTCAGCTGGCGCAGATTTGAACTGGATGCGCCGTATGGCAGATTACACCTGGGAAGAAAACTATAAAGACTCTCAGGGTTTGGCTGAGCTGATGCATACGATTTATACGCTAAAAAAACCGACTGTTGCAGTAGTCCAGGGCGCAGCATTTGGGGGCGGCGTTGGTTTAGTCGCCTGTTGTGATATTGTTGTCGCATCAGAACGTGCAAGCTTCTGCTTGTCAGAAGTTAAGCTCGGACTGATACCAGCAGTAATCAGCCCGTATGTGGTTAAAGCAATCGGTGAACGCCAGGCACAACGCTACTTCTTATCCGCCGAGCGCTTTAAAGCTCCTCAAGCAGAAGAGTTCGGCCTGGTCCACGAAGTCGTCGCAGAAGATGAGTTACACAACAAAGCTGATGAAATGATTGCTGGCTTATTAGCCAATGGTCCGGAAGCTGTTCGTGCAGCCAAAGATTTGATAAAAGCTGTTGCTGGCAAAGCCATTGAGCAGGACGTATTGGATGAGACAGCCAAGCGTATCGCTGATATTCGAGCCAGCGAACAAGGCAAAGAAGGTCTGAATGCATTTTTAGAAAAGCGCCCTGCTGATTGGTCAGTCGGCTCCAATAACTCTGAAAACAGCGACAGTTAAGGAAGCATTTATGTTTACAAAAATATTAATTGCAAACCGTGGTGAAATCGCCTGTCGTGTGATTCAGACCGCGCAAAAATTAGGCATTCGAACGGTAGCGGTCTATTCCGAAGCCGATAAAAACGCTCGTCACGTGGCCATGGCTGACGAAGCAATCTATCTAGGCCCTGCTCCGGCAAAAGACTCTTATCTAAAAACGGAGTTGATCATTAAGGCAGCTAAAGAAACTGGCTCACAGGCAGTCCATCCAGGCTATGGTTTCCTTTCTGAGAATGCCGACTTCGCCAAAGCGCTGGCCGAAAATGATATTGAATTCATTGGTCCGCCGGAGGGAGCAATTATTGCCATGGGTTCAAAGTCAGCGGCAAAAGAAATCATGGAAGAAGCCGGTGTTCCTTTGGTTAAAGGTTATCACGGCGAGAATCAGGAGCCAGAATTCTTAAAGTCTCAAGCTGACGATATCGGTTATCCCGTTATTATCAAAGCTACTGCCGGTGGCGGTGGTAAAGGCATGCGTATTGTCTGGAAGGCCGAAGAGTTTGAATCAAACTTAGCTTCCTGTAAACGCGAGTCAGCGGCTTCATTCGGTGATGATAAGGTGTTAGTTGAAAAGTACATTACCAAGCCGCGTCATGTCGAAATTCAGGTGTTCGCGGATAAGCACGGTAACGCAGTTCACTTATTCGAGCGTGATTGCTCAGTGCAGCGCCGCCACCAAAAAGTGATCGAAGAAGCCCCTGCTCCAGGCATGGCTGAAGATAACCGTCAGAAGATGGGTGAAGTGGCTATTCGTGCCGCTCAAGCGATCGGTTATGTTGGTGCGGGTACGGTTGAGTTCCTGTATGACGAAGATGGTTCTTTCTACTTTATGGAAATGAATACTCGTCTACAGGTAGAGCACCCAGTTACTGAGAAAATTACGGGCCAGGACCTGGTCGAGTGGCAGCTTAAAGTGGCTGCTGGTCAGGAGTTACCAGAAAAGCAGGAAGATCTGAGAATTAACGGTCATGCGTTCGAAGTTCGTATTTATGCCGAAGATCCTCGACAGGACTTTTTGCCTGCAACAGGTTCTCTTCTGCATCTGAGTACACCGGAAGAAAGTAACCATATCCGTATTGATACTGGTGTTCGCCAAGGTGATACCGTTTCGGTGCACTATGATCCAATGATTGCCAAGCTTATTGTTTGGGATCATGACCGAAATGCTGCCCTCGCCCGCTTACGTGGTGCCTTAGCTCAATATCAGGTCGTTGGATTGACAACCAATGTAGAGTTCCTGTCTGCATTGGCGAGCAATCAAGCTTTCGAAGATTGTGATTTAGACACAAACTTTATTGAGCGTTACCGTGATGAATTAATTCTGGAAGATGCGCCTGCGGATGAAGACGCTTTAGTTGCTGCCACTGTCTACCAGCTGGTACAGCGTGAGCAGGCAGCAAAAAAATCAGCCAGCCAAAGTGCGGATCCTTACTCACCATGGAATCAAGTCAGCGGCTGGAGATTGAATACGGATAATCACCACGCGTTTGAGTACATTGATTACGTTGATAGTATTCCAAACGATGTTGTGGTTACCACCCACTTCCGTGGCGATGAGTATTTACTCGAGTTGCCTGAGAGAGAATTAAAAATCCATGCTGCCGAACTTAACGGCAGTAATTTACGCTTAGACGCAGCTGGCAAACGATTCAATGCCACAGTGGTAGATGACGGTAAAAGCCTCCATGTATTCGTGAATGGCAACTATCAGGTATTGGAGAAAGTTGAACGTGGTTTAGCTGGCGATTCCGAAGATGCCGGTGGTAGCTTAACCGCACCGATGCCGGGTACCGTTATTGAAGTGAAAGTTTCAGAAGGCGACACGGTCGAAGCCGGACAACCACTGATCATCCTTGAGGCGATGAAAATGGAGCACACCATTAATGCGCCAACGGCAGGTACCGTTGCTGAAATCCTATACTCAGCCGGTGATTTGGTTGATGATGGTGCTGAGTTATTGATACTGGATGCTGGAGAAGACTAAAATACCGGAGGAACCCAATGGTTCTAGTAGACGATCATATTGAGAACTTACCAAGCGAGGTGCGCATTGTTGAGATGGGTCCCCGCGACGGTCTGCAAAACGAGAAGCAACCCGTTTCGACTGATGTTAAAGTTGAGCTGATTAAGCGCCTAATTAACGCTGGTGAGAAAAATATCGAAGCCACTGCATTTGTCTCACCTAAGTGGGTGCCACAAATGGCCGATCATCACGAGATGATGCAGGCGATTACACCGCTTAAAGAAGCGAATCCAGAAGTCATGTTCCCGGTACTGACGCCAAATCTGAAAGGTTTTGAAGGCGCACTTGCGGGTAATGCCGAGGAAGTCGCGGTTTTTGCAGCAGCTTCAGAAGGGTTTTCACAGGAAAATATCAATTGTTCTATTGCAGAATCCATCGAGCGTTTTAAGCCAGTGGTAGCGGCAGCAAAAGAACACGGTATCAAAGTCCGGGGTTATGTCTCCTGCGTTCTCGGCTGCCCTTTCGATGGTGACATCGCCCCAGAGCAGGTAGCCAAAGTGGCCAAAGATTTATACGACCTGGGTTGCTATGAAATATCATTGGGCGATACCATCGGCGTCGGCACACCAGCGAAAGCAAAAGCCATGATTGAAGCGGTTACTACAGTAGTGCCCGTGGAAAAATTAGCGTGTCATTTCCACGATACCTATGGACAAGCGCTGGCAAATCTATATGCTTGCTTAGAGCTTGGTGTCTCAACCATCGATAGCTCTGTGGCAGGATTGGGCGGCTGCCCTTATGCACCAGGTGCAACAGGCAATGTTGCAACTGAAGATGTGATCTACATGCTGAATGGTTTAGGTATCAAAACAGGTATCGATTTAGACAAACTGGTTGATGCCGGGGTTTATATTTCGGATCAACTGGGACGCAAACCCGTGTCGCGCGTGGCGAATGCTGTTTTAGCAAAGAGAAAATAGCAGCACCAATATCGTTAGCGTCAAACAAAATACTCTTAAAATATGACGAGGAATTAAAATGTCAGGTTTTAATAAAGTCGTAAATAGTTACGAAGAAGCATTAGAAGGCTTCAAAGATGATATGACCGTCATGGTTGGCGGTTTTGGCCTTTGCGGTATTCCGGAAGGCCTTATCGAGCAAGTCCACCAGTTGGGCGCTAAAGGCCTAACTGCGATTTCCAACAACGCCGGTGTTGATGGCTTTGGTCTGGGTAAATGGTTAGACAAGCGCCAAATCAGCACCATGATCGGCTCTTATGTTGGCGAGAACGAGCTGTTCGAAAAATTACTACTGTCTGGTGAGATGGAAGTGATTCTAACGCCACAGGGTACGCTGGCTGAGAAAATCCGTGCTGGCGGTGCTGGTATTCCAGCTTTCTTTACTGCGACAGGCTTCGGCACTCAAGTAGCCGAAGGTAAGGAAACTCGTAACATCGATGGTCGTGACTATGTCCTTGAACCTTCGTTGACAGCTGACTTTGCGCTGGTTAAAGCGTGGAAGGCGGACACCATGGGTAACTTGATCTTCAACAAAACTGCCATGAACTTTAACCCGATGATGGCGACTGCCGGTAAAATAACCGTAGCTGAAGTTGAAGAAATCGTTGAACCGGGTGAACTGGATCCTAACTTTATCCATACGCCTGGTATCTATGTTCAACGCGTCATCAAAGGCGACAAATTTGAAAAACGTATTGAACAACGTACTGTTAAACAATCATAAGGAGCGCAATCATGGCACTATCACGTGAACAAATCGCCATGCGAGTGGCGCAAGAATTAGAAGACGGTTTCTACGTAAACTTGGGTATTGGTATCCCTACCCTGGTCGCAAACTATGTTCCTAAAGGCGTCGAAGTGATGATGCAGTCGGAAAATGGTTTGCTGGGTATGGGCGAATTTCCTACCGAAGAAACTATCGACCCTGACTTAATCAACGCCGGTAAGCAAACGGTAACTGCCGCAACAGGCGCAGCCTTCTTCTCTTCAGCAGAAAGCTTTGCCATGATTCGCGGTGGTCATGTCGACCTTACCGTACTGGGTGCTTTCGAAGTGGATCAGGAAGGTAATATTGCCTCGTGGATGATTCCAGGCAAACTGGTCAAAGGCATGGGCGGTGCAATGGACCTAGTGGCAGGCGCTGAAAACATCATCGTCACCATGACTCACGCCAATAAGCACGGCAAGTCCAAAATCCTTAAAAAATGTACATTACCTTTAACCGGTGCACAGTGCATTAAGCGAGTAATTACAGAACTTGCACTGATGGAAATAAAAGACGGCGCCTTCCACCTTGTAGAACGCGCACCAGGCGTATCGGTAGAAGAAATACAAGAAAAAACAGAAGCGGATCTAGTTATTCCAGACAACGTTCCAGAAATGAACGTTTAACTTGGTGCACTCGGTGTGACTTTGTTAAAAACAGACTGAAATGCTCATTTATAACTTATAAACTGCGCGTTTTCGTCACGTTTTTTCCTCGTCACACCGTCGTTCGCTTCGTTAAATATAATGGAAATATTAAAAAACGTTATAAAGCCAAGCTACTCTAGAACAACATTCTGGTATTGTAGGAAAGCCCCATGATGGTGAAATGCCATCTATATATTCTACTAAGTGCGGAGAGTCGCAGTCTAATTTCATTTCTTACCAGGTTTGATGAAAACTAGTAATTCAGTATATAGAATTACCAAACAAGACCTTTCGAGTATCAAAAATAATAGCAATTTAAAACAGGACGTTTTGAATAGCGAAATTCAGACCATGGATGGGATGTATTTCACGGTACCCGATGGGGCAGACCCTGCGTTAAGTGATTGATTAAATCCGAAGGAAGTTATACGCAGTATAGCCTTTCTTTTGGTTCCTTTTCTCTCAGCGACCTTAGGGAATGCCCATGGTACAAAAAAGGAACAAAGACAAGCCCCCCCTGCAACACTTATTTACATTTTACTACCCTCCTCCACTAGAAATTGTCTTCCATCCCTTTATATTGTTTGCTGGAAAATTTTAATACGAGTAAGACAGAACATTTCAGGGGATAACCATGAAGAAAGTATTATCAGCCGTGGCAATTTCAATAGCGGCTACAGCGTCGCCATTAATGGCAGACGAAGGTATGTGGCAACCAAGTCAACTCCCACAAATCGAAGATCAGCTAGAAGATGCTGGTCTGGAAATTGATCCGGATAATCTGGCCAAACTAACCGAGTTCCCGATGGGCGCGGTGATTAGTCTCGGTGGCTGCACGGCCTCTTTCCTGTCACCGAAAGGTTTGGTTGCAACCAACCACCACTGCGCTTACGGCAGCATTCAGTTCAACTCTACAGCCGAAAACAACTTATTAGAGAAGGGTTTCCTGGCTAAAGATTTCTCAGAAGAGTTACCGGCGGCTCCTGGGTCTCGGGTTTATGTTACCACTGAACTAACAAACGTTACTGATGCAATCAGTAGTGGCCTTACCGGTGAAATGTCTGGTATGGAGCGCTATAAAGCTGTTGAGACAAAAGAAAAAGAACTGGTCGCTGACTGCGAAGCCGAAGAAGGCTATCGCTGTAACGTCTATTCTTTCCACGGTGGTCTTGAGTACTATTTAATCAAGCAAATGGAAATCCGCGACGTACGTCTGGTCTATGCACCATCATCACATATCGGTAAATACGGCGGCGATGTGGATAACTGGATGTGGCCACGTCATACGGGTGACTTTTCTTTCTACCGTGCCTATGTGGGTAAAGACGGCAAACCAGCAGATTACTCCAAAGATAACGTGCCTTACGAGCCAGAGCATTTCCTAAAAGTTAACGCCAACGGCGTATCGAAAGGCGATTTCGTTATGGTTACGGGTTACCCGGGGCGTACCAACCGTTACCGCACCAGTGCCGAAGTCGAAAACGAGTTCGAGTGGCGTTACCCTACTTTCCGCGGGATTTTGCACAAATACATCGACATTATTAAAGAAAATGCGCCTGAGGGCAGCGACGCGCGTGTTAAATATGCCAGTACTTTAGCCGGCCTTAACAATGCGGAGAAAAACTGGGGCAGCATGATCGAAAGCTATGGAAAAGGTGATTTGCTGGAGCGCCGCCAAAAGCTTGAAGCTGACTTAGAGGCATGGCTGCTAGACAACCCTGAAATGAAAGAGAAGCACGGTGATGCACTAGTTCAACTAGACAGCCTGATCAAAGAAGCTCTCAAAGACCAGGCTATTGAGCTTAAAAGATGGGGCATGAGTCGTGATACGTTAACGGGTACTGCTGCTAAGTTATATCGTTTAGCGATTGAAAGCGAAAAACCTGATGCACAGCGTGAACCAGGCTACCAGGAGCGTGACATAACACGAATCAAGGAAAGCCTTAAACGCATGAATCGTCGCTGGGACGCGGATGTCGAAAAAGCACTTTACAAGCATTTCGTTGCTGAATATGCCAAACTTCCGGCAAAAGATCGCATTAAAAGCTATGACAAGTTCATGGGAATCGAGTCTGATTTTAATGCTGACCAGTTCAATGCTAAAGTCGATAGAATGTTCGCCGAAACAAAACTTATAGATGAGCAGGTTCGCCTGAGCTGGATTGGCCGTTCGGTCGAAGAGTTTAAAAACTCTAATGATCCATTTATCCAATTGGCCGTTGCTACCTATGAAGAGAAGCACAAAAAAGAACTGGAAGATAAAGAGCAGTCGGGAAAGTTCAAGAAACTACGCCCGCAATACATGGCTGCAATCATCGACTATTATAAGTCACAGGACAAAGCGGTTTACGCTGATGCTAACAGTACACTTCGAGTGACTTATGGTAACGTCAAAGGTTACTCACCGAAGGATGGCATGTATGCAACACCTTTTACCACGCTCGAAGGTCTTGCAGCTAAACATACAGGCAAAGCCCCATTTATCTCACCGGCGAAACAACTGGAGCTGATTAAAGGTAAGGAGTTTGGTGAATACAAAGATCCTGCTTTAAACAGTGTCCAGGTCAACTTCTTATCTACTGTAGATACGACTGGTGGCAACTCAGGCTCACCAACCATGAATGCCAATGCCGAATTTGTTGGTTTATTATTTGACGGTGTTTATGAGTCGATTATTGGCGACTGGGATTACAATCCGGATCTAAATCGCTCTATCCATGTCAGCAGTGCTTATATGCTATGGGTAATGGAGCACGTCGATGGCGCTGATAACCTCATTAAAGAAATGAAAATTGTCAGATAATCCATTGAGCTAACAAAACTTTTCATTTAAAAATGTAAAAACTTTAAGAGCAGCCTAACCGCTGCTCTTTTTGTATAGATTTTAAACAATATGACAAACATCCGACCAGTACTCCCTTATAATGGTGTTGAACTCTTAACACAACTGGATAGTTTAAATGCGTACGGGAAAACAGTTACAACAGAAAGCACCTGCTCACAAACCCCTTATCCAGGAGCTGACTATCACAAGAATTGACGTTCCCGTGGTTACCCTGCAATACCCTCATAACGTCATGTTTTGCGAAGCTTTTCTGCGCCAAAAAGACGAGTTTATTCAGTCCTGCTACCATCAACAGAATAACCGCTTACCCCAACTACTCATCAAGTTAGATGGAATTTCAGACGTTTCCAGCGATCTAGCCTCCTATATCCAGAGCAAGCACCATCAGGCTTTATACTCCTCTGTGGCCTATGTCTTAAGTCAAGGTAATATGGCCGTTCTTGAACAGCATCATCTTGAACACCTGGTCGCCAACCACCTACAAAACTCTCCAACAAGCGGCAGTAACTTCTATCCTATCGGTATATTTACCAGCGCTGGACAGGCTCTGGAGTGGTTAACATCAAGACCTGGCAGTCATCACCTTAGCTAAGCAAATTATATTGCCAAAACCCCGGAAAAATACTATGGTAAATGCATAGTGAGGGGTAACCAATTGTATAAATTTTTGATAAGAACCCTAGTGTTTTTAGCAGTGTTCTTATGTTGTGGGCTATTAACACCTGATATTCTGGCTAGCGAGCAGACCAAAGAGCCTAAGCGTTCTTTGCGAGTAGCTATGTTTAATGCTCCTCCTATTATGGAGCTTACCGAAGACAACAAGCGTCAAGGCTTTATGGTTGAACTTCTTGAGCAGATGGCTCGGGAAGAAGACTGGGATATAGAATGGGTCAACATGGACTGGCCTCAAGCAATTCCAAGAACTCTCAATAATGACATCGACCTGATTCCATTTATCGCCTATTCCGAGGCCCGCGCCGAACTTCTTGATTTTAACGAAGAAGGCATCCTTACAGGTTGGGGACAGGTCTATGTGCACCATCAAGAAAAAATGCCGGAGAACATCATCGGCCTTTCAGGAAGAACGCTCGGCATTATCAAAAATGAAGTCTATGGTATAAAACTAGCCAATCTCTGCGACTTATTCAGTATCGAGTGCAACTTCATTGAAGTGGCGACCTATCGGGAAGCATTCGAGCTACTCGAAAAACGCTCCGTTGCCGGAATCGTTACCAGTAACTTGGTCAGTTATGGTTATAACAATGAGTTAATACGAAAAACCCCTATTGTATTCGAGCCACGCAAGGTTTTATTTGCCACCGCAAAAAATACCAACACCAATTTGCTGAAAACGATTGACCGCTATACACGGCTTTGGCGTTTCGACGAAAGATCCATCTATTATCAATTAAAAGACAAATACTTAACTGAAATTGCTCAAACAAAGCCTCTTCCTCCATGGCTGCTATATGTGTCACTCGTGATCCTCAGCTTGCTCCTCTTCGCAGCCCTAATCGTTTTTATCTTAAGAAAGCAGGTCAAAATACAAACCCAGGATCTGGAGGATAAAAGCGATCAAATTCGGCAGATCATCAACTTAGTGCCTCACATGATTTTTGCCAGTAATGCCAACGGTAAGCTTATTCTGGCAAACCGTTACGCCGCCAATTTCTTTGGTATTAATATGAAAGATATTGAAGGGTACCGCCAAAAGGACTTAATTTCACACGTGCCCAAAGCCAAAAGTCTGTTCGAGGAGGAACAGTTACTCTTAAGAAGAGACGCGCACGCCATTCAAAAAGAAATAGAGGCCTACAACATTGAAGGCCAGAAAATCATGCTCAAGATTTCAAAAGTCCCTTTTGTCACCCGCTATAGCCGCATACCGTCAGTCGTGACTGTCGGCGTGGACATCACCGAATCAAAAGAGTATGAAAGCCAAATTCAGCACATGGCGCAACATGACTCACTTACCCAGCTACCCAATCGCCTGTTACTCAAGGATCGCATCCACCAATCGCTAGCCTTAACGCAACGCTATGATCAAAGTGGCGCAGTGCTATTCATTGATTTAGATTATTTTAAGAATATTAATGACTCTCTGGGTCATATGGCAGGTGATAATCTTCTGCAAGAAGTTGCGGTTCGATTAAAGAATGTCGTTAGAGAAGGTGATACTGTAGCCCGCCTTGGCGGCGATGAATTTATAATACAACTCAACCAGCTAGACAGTGATCAGCTGGAAGCAGAAAAAGCAGCTTGTAAAATCGCAGAGAATATAAACTATACACTTGCTCAGGAATACCATGTTGATGGTCATAAGCTATTTACAACAGCTAGTATCGGTATTGTAATTTACCCGCGCGACGCCAATACCGAAGAGTCCATTATACAAAGAGCCGATACCGCTATGTATTACGCGAAATCAATGGGCCGCAATCGCTATGCTGTGTTTAAGCGTGAAATGGAAAAGGTTGTGGTTCGCAACCACCTGCTCGAACGCGAGTTAAGAAAGTCGCTGGTAGAGTCTCGTTTGTTACTGAGATTTCAGCCGCAAATTACTAATGACGATAATGAGTTTATCGGCGCCGAAGCATTGCTACGCTGGAACCACCCAACCGAAGGCATTATATCCCCGGCAGAATTTATCCCTATCGCTGAAGAAAACCACTTAATTATTCCGATCGGTGAATGGGTACTTAAACAAGTTTGCTTCCAAATACAGCATTGGCTTGAACAATACGGCATATCACCATTCATCACGGTGAATCTTTCAGCAGTCCAAATTCGTCACTCGGATCTTGTCAATTACATTAAAGAGCTTCTGGAAAGAACACAAATTCCACCGCATTTACTTGAACTCGAGGTGACGGAGACCGTATTATTGCATGAAGCTCGAATTTCTATTGATGTTCTGCAGGAGCTTAAAAAGCTGGGGGTTAGATTGTCTATTGATGACTTCGGTACAGGCTATTCTTCTCTTACCTACCTCAAAAAACTACCGCTGGACAAGCTGAAAATAGATCGCTCCTTTATTAAAGATATTCCAGGCGACCCCGACAGCGAAACCATCATCCGTACTGTTATTGGCATGAGCCATGACCTGGGTTTAGAGGTTATCGCCGAGGGAGTAGAAACTAAAGAGCAACTGGATTATCTATGCAAGGAACGCTGTTGCATGTTCCAGGGCTTCTACTTTGATCCTCCAATCACTTTGGAGCAAATTGAAGAAAAATACTTTCCAGAAATTCAGCGAAAAGCCAAGAGCAGTAGTACAGTCATAAACCTCAATGACTACTCGAAAAAATAAAATCGAAGAGTTACAAAAAAGCCCGCATGAAGCGGGCTTTTTATTAACAATGCGAATTAAGCATCGACGGTTACCTGATTGGAAACAGGAATCGTCACTTTATTCGCCTGCTGCTTATATTCTTCCATCTGGTGGAAGTTCATATAAACGTAGATATCATCTGCCATGGAATCAATCTTATCGGCGTACTGTTTGTACTCCTCAACCGTTGGCAACTTACCAATAACCGCAGCAACAGAAGCAAGCTCCGCAGAGGCCAGGTAAACGTTAGCACCCTGTCCTAAACGGTTCGGGAAGTTACGCGTCGACGTCGAAACCACCGTTGATTTAGGTGCAACTCGTGCCTGGTTACCCATACACAATGAGCAGCCTGGCATCTCTAAACGAGCACCTGAACGGCCGAAGGTATTATAGTGTCCCTCTTCCATCAACTGGTGTTCGTCCATTTTAGTCGGCGGAGCAATCCATAAACGTGTTTCTAACGTGCCAGCTTCGATATCTTCAAGCAGCTTGGCCGCTGCACGGAAGTGACCAATATTAGTCATACAAGAACCGATGAACACCTCATCAATCTTATCACCAGCAACTTCGCTTAGAAGACGGGCGTCATCTGGATCGTTAGGAGCGCACAACACTGGCTCTTTCAGATTATCCATGTCAATTTCGATAACTTCGGTATACTCTGCGTCAGCATCTGCAGATAACAAGCTTGGATTATCTAGCCACTCCTGCATCTTCTCAATACGACGTGACAGCGTACGCTCATCACCATAGCCGTTAGAAATCATCCACTTAAGCAATACAATATTTGATTCTAAGTATTCAGCCACTGATTCTTCGCTTAACTTAATGGTACAACCCGCAGCTGAACGCTCAGCTGAAGCATCCGAAAGCTCAAATGCCTGCTCGGCCGTTAAGTCTTCAAGACCTTCAATCTCAAGAATACGGCCAGAGAAAATATTCTTCTTACCCGCTTTTTCTACCGTCAAGTGACCATCCTGGATCGCTTGATAAGGGATCGCATGGACCAGATCACGAAGCGTGATACCAGGCTGACGCTTACCTTTAAAGCGAACCAATACCGACTCAGGCATATCCAAAGGCATAACGCCTGTCGCAGCGGCGAATGCAACCAGACCGGAACCTGCCGGGAACGAAATCCCCAATGGGAAACGTGTATGCGAGTCTCCACCAGTACCCACAGTGTCAGGAAGCAACATACGGTTCAACCAGCTGTGAATAATACCGTCACCAGGACGAAGCGAAACACCGCCACGGTTCATGATGAAATCTGGAAGCGTGTGCTGCGTACCAACATCGACAGGTTTCGGGTAAGCCGCGGTGTGACAGAATGACTGCATGACTAAGTCAGCAGAGAAACCCAGACACGCTAAATCTTTCAACTCATCACGCGTCATAGGACCAGTTGTATCCTGAGAGCCAACCGTCGTCATTTTAGGGACACAGTATTGACCAGCACGAACACCTTCAACACCACAGGCACGGCCAACCATCTTCTGCGCCAGCGTATAACCTTTGCCAGAGTCAGTAACCTCTTCTGCGTTACGGAATAAGTCCGTCGCGTCCAAACCTAAGTATTCACGAGCACGCTCTGTTAAGCCACGACCAATGATAAGAGGAATACGACCACCCGCTTGGACTTCATCAAAGATAACCTTGCTGCCGTATTCAAACTCAGAGATGACTTCGCCGTTCTTAGTCACTTTACCTTCATACGGGTAAAAATCGATAACATCGCCCATTTCCATTTTTGACACGTCAAGCTCTACTGGCATAGCGCCCGCATCTTTCATCGTGTTATAGAAAATTGGAGCAATTTTACTACCGAAACAGAAACCACCGGCACGCTTGTTTGGTACATGAGGAATATCGTCACCCATCAACCATAATACTGAGTTCGTTGCAGATTTACGTGAAGAGCCAGTACCCACAACGTCACCCACGTAAACAATTGGGTTGCCTTTCTCTTCAAGCTTTTCAATCAAGCTCATTGGGCCAATTTCACCCTCTTTATCCGGGTCGATACCTTCACGAGCATTTTTTAACATTGCTAATGAGTGAAGAGGGATATCTGGACGTGACCAGGCATCCTGTGCTGGAGACAAATCATCAGTATTGGTCTCACCCGGCACTTTAAATACGGTTAGCGTAATTTTTTCATCCATTTTTGGCTTTTTAGTAAACCACTCACCTTCTGCCCAAGACTTAATCACGTCTTTTGCAATCTCGTTTCCGTTATCTGCTTTCTCTGCCACATCGTGGAAAGCGTCGAACATTAATAAGGTGTCCTTTAGCTGTTCGCCAGCTAACTCGCCCAATGCTTTATCATCAAGCAACTCAACCAATGTTGCGATATTATAACCGCCTAACATAGTGCCTAGAAGCTTAACAGCGTGCTCTTTATTAACCAGCGGAGATTCTGCCTCACCCTTAGCGATCGCAGCTAAAAAGCCTGCTTTAACGTAAGCTGCTTCATCGACACCTGGAGGTACACGATCAGTTAAAAGCTCAACTAAGAACTCTTCTTCACCTGCTGGTGGATTTTTCAGTAATTCAACAAGCTCATTCACTTGCTCTGCGCTCAAAGGCAAAGGTGGAATACCTTGCTCAGCACGTTCTGCTACATGTTTTCTGTATGCTTCTAACACGCTATATTCCTCATTTTTGGCAAATTCAAATCTTTTACGATTCAGTTTTTACTAAGAAGGCTACGATGACCCGCCTTTAGCTATCAATCAAGGCATTTCAAGGTTTTTCGACGCCATTCCCGGCGCTTTTCAGCAACCTCCCCTGAAAATTGGCGGCTGATTATAACACAGCATGCGACGAATGTGAGGTGTATCTTGTTCAGGAGTGATTCATCATGATTATAATAAGCTATAAACCAACACTAATATAGAATTAGGGGATAAATGATGAATAAACAAAGAGTAACGCTCATAGGTATTGCAGTGGCATTTGCTATAAGCGGCCCAGCAGTACTGGCCAAAGGAAAGCCCCCTCACGCCGGAAAACAAAACGAAAAAGCTGCTGAAGCTTATGATGACAGACTCGAAGACGCCCAACATCGCTTGGAGCCTAAGCCCGATAGACGTGAACGCTATTTCGATGATCGTGACCGTAACATCATTTCAGACTATTACGACCGTCACTACCATGATCGTGACTATCGCGAAGCTAACCGCGCTAACCTGCCGCCAGGCTTGCAGAAGAAGTATGAACGCACAGGGCAGCTACCTCCGGGCTGGGCTAAGAAGTTAAACCGTGGCGACGTTCTTCCTATTGATATTTACCGACACGGCCATGAAGTCCCCTACGACCTGCGTCGCCGGTTACCCATTGGTCCGATAGGCAGCAAAATCATCGAGGTTGAAGGTAAAATTATTCGTGTGATGGAAAACACCCGAGAAATCATCGACATTCTCGATATAGGCTTCTAGCAGTCTTCCAACAGAAAAAGCCAGTTTCGCCTGTTTTTTATTCCTACAGGGTGGGCCTCGGCCCACCTTACGTTCATTCCTACATCACCATCTTCTTATGCTTACTTTTAAACCGAGTATAAGGTATGATCAGCCCCTTTAAAGAATTGATCATTAGCTTTCACGGATAAGGTATGACGATGCAACTTTCCGCTTTAACTGCAATTTCTCCAGTCGATGGCCGCTACGGTTCAAAAGCAGCCGATTTACGTCCTATTTTCAGTGAATACGGCCTATTAAAATACCGCGTCACGGTTGAAGTACGCTGGTTACAGGCTCTATCACAAACCTCTGAAATCAAAGAAGTACCCCAGTTTTCTGCCGAAGCTAACCAGCTTTTGGATAGTATTGTCGCAAACTTCTCTGAAGACAACGCGGCACGCATTAAAGAAATCGAGCGTACGACCAACCATGATGTTAAAGCCGTCGAGTACTTCCTGAAAGAACAAGTTGCTGACAATAATGAAGTAAATCAGGTCAGTGAATTTATCCACTTTGCCTGCACGTCTGAAGATATCAATAACCTGTCTTATGCACTGATGCTTAAGGAAGGAACAGAAGCTTTGATAGACAGCCAAAAGCAGGTTGTTACTGCAATCCGTGATCTGGCAGGTCAGTTTATTGAAGTTCCAATGATGTCTCGGACTCACGGCCAACCAGCATCGCCTTCGACAATGGGCAAAGAAATGGCCAACGTCGTTTACCGCCTTGAGCGTCAATTGAAACAGATTGAAGGCCAGGAAATCCTCGGCAAAATTAATGGTGCAGTAGGTAACTACAATGCTCACCTGTCTGCTTATCCAGAGTTTGACTGGCAAGGCTTTGCTGAAAAATTTGTCACCTCGCTTGGTTTAACCTGGAATGCTTATACAACTCAGATTGAGCCGCACGACTACATGGCCGAACTGTTTGATGCTGTAGCGCGTTTTAATACGATCATTATCGACTTTGACCGCGACGTCTGGGGCTACATAGCTCTGGGTCACTTTAAGCAGAAGACTGTTGCTGGCGAAATTGGCTCTTCGACTATGCCACATAAAGTTAATCCTATCGACTTCGAAAACTCGGAAGGTAACTTAGGCATTGCCAATGCCTTATTTGGTCACCTGACCATGAAATTACCTATTTCTCGCTGGCAGCGCGACCTTTCCGACTCTACGGTTCAACGCGTCCTGGGGGTTGGGTTTGCTCACAGCGTGATCGCATACCAGGCAACATTAAAAGGTGTTTCCAAGCTGGAAGTTAACGAACAATCACTGCTTGATGAACTGAACTCCAACTGGGAGTTACTGGCGGAACCAATTCAAACAGTAATGCGCCGCTACGGCATCGCAAATCCCTATGAGAAGCTAAAAGAGCTGACACGTGGTAAGCGTGTGACTCAGGATGACATGAAGGTCTTTATTGATAGCTTAGAGCTTCCCGAAGAGGAAAAAGAGCGCTTGAAACAGCTAACGCCTGCGACGTATATTGGTAATGCAGTCGAACAAGCAAAATCCATTTAGTAAAACAAAGCTTATGGCGCAAGATCAGTCCAATATATTAGGTTCAGTCAGTCCAGAAGAGTTCCTTTCTGAGTATTGGCAGAAGAAACCGCTACTGATTCGTGGTGGTTTTGATGACGATCCTGCGCTTATCAGCCCTGAAGAACTGGCTGGCTACAGTCTGGATGATGATATCGAGTCACGATTAATTCAGCACGATGATAACCAGCAACAGTGGCAGCTCTCACACGGCCCTCTGGACGAAAAAGTTTTTCGGGAATTAGGAGAAGCCAACTGGACGCTTTTAGTGCAATCACTGGATTACTTCCACCCGCCTCTTCAGGAGCTAACTAAAACCTGTTCCTTCCTGCCTCGCTGGCGTCTGGACGATATTATGGTGTCCTTTGCGACCGATAATGGCGGTGTTGGCCCACATCTCGATAAATATGACGTATTTCTGGTACAGGGGGAAGGACAGCGTCGCTGGCGTATTGGTTATCAGGGACAGAATGTTAGTAGCATCAACCCTCACCCCCACATAGCACAAGTTGAGCCTTTTGAGGCAACCATTGATGTTATCGTCAACCCTGGTGATATTCTGTATATTCCTCCAGCAACACCGCACTGGGGGATTTCAATCGGTAACAGTATAACCTACTCCATAGGCTTTAGAGCTCCGAGTATTGGTTCCATTTTGGATGCATTACTCAGCTCCCAATCGTTGCAGTTTGATAGCCTGTGGCACGACGGAGGCAAGCTTAAAAAGTATCATGCATTTGGTGCGTTACATTCGGAGCTCCCAGACTGGGCTCAAGACGAGTTACAGCATTTACTAAACCGGCGCGAACTCCTAATCGCAGCAGGCAAAACCGTGACAGAACTGAAATACCCAGAAGCCGTAGGTTCAGTAAACCTGCCAAAAGCACAGGAGCTATCAGAAATTGCCCTGACGGAAGGGATTGAATTAAGTCCATTAGCCAGAATTGCGTACTTTGAGCATGAACAGGCATTGCTCACGTTTATTAACGGAATCTATTTCCAGTTCCCGATAGGACTGGAAAAAGCGATTCAAAAACTCAACCATCAGTTTCATTTATCGAAGAATGATCTGGATGAACTCCCGCGTTTGCCGCTCGGTGAGTTTTTAAGCCACGGCATCGCTCTTGGCGCATTGAGACTACCAGAATAAAGCAAAGACACCTTATGGAAAAGCATTCACTACGCCACATTGGTGAAGAAAGTGGCGCCCTGATCAAAGTCGCCATCCCGGCCATTCTGGCGCAACTCGCACAAATGACACTCGGCGTGGTTGATACCTTGATGGCTGGTAACTATAGCAAACATGCACTGGCGGCAGTGGGTACCGGTGCCAACACCTTTATGATTATATTTTCACTCTACTTGGGCCTAAGCTTCGCGTTAAACCCAATGGTGTCGCACTTTAATGGTCAGGGGCAGTTCAAACAGATTGGCAAAACATTTCAACTGGGACAATTGATTGCTATTGCCTTTGGCGTGATTGTCTTTGTTATTTTAAGAAATATGCACTCACCTCTGCTGTTGATGGATGTCAGCCCTGGTATTGCTAAGTTAACATCTGAATATTTAACGGCAATGAGTTGGGGAACGTTACCAGCCTTTATGTTTCTAGCTCTACGCTCGGCCAATGAGGGACTCTTCTCAACCAAAGCCATTATGGTGTGCTCCTTTCTGGTTATTCCATTTAACGTGTTGTTCAATACTTGGTTTATTTATGGCGGTTTAGGGTTACCAGCGATGGGCGCGGTTGGTGTTGGTTATGCCACCAGTGTCGTTTGGTCGCTACTCTTTTTATTTCTGCTGATTTATACCTATAAAAATCAGCGATACGATGAAATGGATATTTTCAAGAATATCAGTTGGCCAAAGCCCAAGCTCATCAAGGAATACTTTACCGTTGGCACACCAATTGCCGTCGGAATGCTGATGGAAGTCGGTCTTTTCGGCATGATCGGTATTATGGTAGCCCGCTATGGGGTGGATTTAACCGGCGCACATCAAATAGCGATGAACATTGCTACCGTTGCCTTTATGGTCCCTCTGGGTCTTTCCGTTGCAATAACGGCGCGAGTTGGCTTTTGGCAAGGCAAGCAAAATTACCGCCAGATGCGGTTAGCTGGTTTTTGTGGCATTGGCCTGAGTGTACTGTTTCAAGCACTGTCAGTGACCCTGATGCTATTGTTCAGGCATGATTTTGTGGGCTTTTATACAGATAATCCGGAACTCATTAATTTAGCAGCCAGTTTGATCTTCCTGGCTGCCATATTCCAGTTTTCGGATGGTCTGCAAATCAACAGCGCCGGTGCCCTACGGGGCATGAAAGATACTAAGGTGCCCATGATTTATATGGGCATTGCCTACTGGATCTTCGGTTTCCCCATTGGCTATTATTTAGCTGAATATCAAGAGCTTAAGGTTCAAGGCTTCTGGGTTGGCATTATTATTGGCCTATCAATAGCAGCGGTTCTACTGTTATCACGATTTATTCGTCGCTCCCGGCATGCTATTCAATTCGCCCAACAGAATGGTAAAGCGAACCTTTAACCGACTTGCGACTTGTCATGCTTCGGTTTACCATTACGCCTTGATAGCCATCGAAATACCGAGTTTTCTAACTCTTGGAGTTTAGCGTGAATCCTTATTCAGTCGATAACTACGACCGTCCCGTTCTAGAGACACCAAACGGTGAAGATAAAGTCTTGATGCACTCCTGTTGCGCCCCTTGTGCAGCAGAAGTCATGGAAGCGGTTCACGCCTCAGGAATTCAACAAACAGTGTTTTTCTATAACCCGAATATTCATCCCATTGAAGAGTATGAGATTCGCAAAGATGAAAACAAACGTTTCTGCGATAAACTGGGCATAGAATTTATTGATGCCGATTATGATAAAGATAACTGGTTTGAGCGGGTTAAGGGCTTAGAGAACGAACCTGAGCGTGGTGCACGCTGTACAGTATGTTTTGATATACGTTTTGAACGCACGGCGCTCTATGCCGCGGAACATGGCTTTGACCTAATCACCAGTACCCTCGGGATTTCTCGCTGGAAAAATATGGAGCAAATTAACGACTGTGGCGTTAGAGCGGCAAACCGTTATGATGAAGTCAATTACTGGACTTTTAACTGGCGTAAAAAAGGTGGTGCTCAACGCATGATAGAAATTTCCAAACGGGAAGAGTTCTATCAGCAGGAATATTGTGGCTGCGTGTACTCCTTAAGAGATACGAACCGCTGGCGAATGTCGAATGGACGCGATCGAATAAAGCGTAACATCAAGTTTTATGGCCATGATAAACCGGAATAAGCACTACACAAAAAAGGAGCCACAAAGCTCCTTTTTTAATGGACGCATTCAATCTTTACTTCATTTTCAAGATCTCAGAATTTTTGTCTGAAGCTTTGCGTACAGGGGTTGACTTTGTTGGACGTACTGGCCGCTGACGCTCAGTCCTTGGCTCAGGCACATCTCTATAAATTTCTGTATCCGGGTTCTCTGCATCGCGATTAAGCTCACGACGACGTTGGTAATCCCGATCATGACGAATCACACGATAGCGGTAGTGATATGGCCAGTAATAGGGACGATGGTAAAACCAATAGGGATCCCACGCTGAATACACTTCCACGTACTCGTAATTCGGACGCTTTTTCCACAGATAATGGCCTCGTGTATCAACCACAGGGAAATTAATTTTATGCTCACCGACTTTGCCCGGCATTGGTTTTGCCAGTTTACCGACAACGGTAATTTCTTTACCAACGTCATAAATCATCGGATCCAAAAAACCGGGGACCCGAGCAATAAACCTGCCACCTGTCTCCTGTCCCTCTACCGGACGTGCCTTACGACCCAGTGGCAAATTCACCACCTCAATTAAGGTGTCCTTTTCCAGATTTTCCACTCGAGCCACAATACCGCCCCAACGAACTTCTTGCTTGGTGTAGGCTTGTGGGCTCTGAGCGACCTGAGTAAAGTCGAGATTAGGCTTTTCAAATGCAATCTGCTCGGGCGTAGTGGCACACGCGGCCAGCAAGGCTCCGCCAAACAACACAGATGTAAGCTTTAAAATTTTACCCATATACAATCTCCTTAAAATCTCTCAAAACAATACCCAGTAACCCAAACTACTAGTATTTTACTATATATTCTGTGAATTTAAGCTGAACAATCAATAATCATCAGTTCTATGTTTAATTTGATAAGGTGGCTCAGACTCTACCCGCCCATCAGCCTTATACTTTTCCCTTAAACTCTGCGTAAGCATTTTTGACTTCCTCTTTCCTTCACAGTCAGTACACATCCACACTCCATCAGCAAAAATCCCTGACTTTATTTCAACGGGGGTTGCCAACTCAATATACTCATAAACTGGCTTATCGTTCCAAACATAGAAATTTTCGGCTCTTATAGTGCCGTCTGTTTTATCAGAGTTTCCAGAGGATCCAAAAACTGTAATTTCATTCCCCACTTTCAACTCATCAACATACTTGCTATCAACTACAGTTTTAAATGACTGAGAAGATAACACGGCTACTGCCTTTTTCGGCTTGTTATTTTCACTCAAACTAGTTTTCGCAACGGTAACCACATACTTATCACTGACCGTATCTTTTTCTAGATTAGATATGATCCCACCTTGTACATCATGACTGGCTGTAACATTGCCCTCTGACAAATCATTAAGTTTATACGACTGCTCAGCTACAAAGTGTGGACTTGTCGAACATGCAGTAACAAAACAAGTTGCAAACATTACTCCTAAGATTTTCATATATCACTCCTGTTTTTCTTTAGCTTTTTTCGCTACATTATCACGTAGATATATTGGCAATGCTTGCTCTGCAGGAACAGCTTTACCTAGCTTTAATAAATGCTCTGCCATCGGCATCATATATTCTGCGAGTGGATATAATGGCTCCGTCTGTACAACTATGGGCATATTCAAAGCTTCACTCAGTTCGCTGGCATAAGTTTTCCAACCTGTACCAACACCTTGATATACATTAGACGCATCAGCATCACAAATTGTGACAAGCTCTGGAGAACAAACGGTTTCTTCGCCAACCAACTGCATTAAGCCATCAACTTCCTGGTACTGCCCCCAGTACACTTCGCCCATTCGTGCATCTATGACCGCTAACAGCTGCTTTTCGCCTTTAGCCATATAAAGCCCCTGGGCCATCGCTTGTAAGCTAGACACGCCCACGACAGGCAACCCAGCGCCAAAGGCCAGCCCTTGAACAATACTGATACAAATTCTAAGCCCCGTAAAGGCACCAGGACCCTGTCCATAGGCTATGGCATCAAGCTCCTTCAATTTGATTCCAGCTTCTTGCAGAACCTCATCAACCATCGGCAATACCAGCTCGCCATGCATTCTAGGAGCAACCTCTGCTTGCTTATAGAGATTACCGTTGAATGTCAGTGCTACTGAGCAAGCCTCTGTAGCAGTATCTATAATCAATAAATTAGCCATTGTCAGCGTCTTTGTTATCACTGTCTAAACTTAAACTCTGTAAAAATTCTAACACAACCGCCTTATCACGAGTTCTCTTCATTGGCGGCAAGCTCTTCAGAAACTTCTGTCCGTAACGATTCGCGATTAAACGAGGATCACAGAGCACCAATACGCCTTTATCAGAATAATCCCGGATCAGGCGCCCCGCTCCCTGTTTCAATGCAATAATGGCCTGTGGAATTTGAATATCGAAAAAAGGGTTTTTGCCTGCCTTTCTCGCCGCTTGTATTTTGGCTTCTATTAAAGGCTCATCAGGTGCTGAAAACGGTAGTTTATCAATAATGACCAGGCTGAGAGCTTCGCCTTTAACGTCCACCCCCTCCCAGAAACTGGAAGTTGCCAACAACACAGCATCGCCGGCTTCACGAAAGCGTTCAATCAGTTCATTTTTTGGTAAATCACCTTGTGCAAACAGCTCCTTGCCTGATAGTTGCTCCTGCCACAGTTCCTTAACCTTATTAAGGGCAGCATAACTGGTAAAAAGAACGAAAGTGCCACCAGGATTACTTTCTACCAACGGCAAGATTTCTTTTTGCCAAGTACTGATATAAGCCCTATCTCTTGGATCCGGTAAACTTCGTGGGATATGCAAAATAGCCTGATGTTCATAATCAAAAGGACTCGGCAGGATCAGCTCTTTGGCCTGCTCTAGTCCCAGCTCCTGCTTGAACAGGCTAAAATCATCAGCCTGCGTCATGGTCGCTGAGGTAAAGATCCAGCTGGTTGCTGCATGTTCTTTACGACTCCGTGCAAAAGACTCGGAAACGTTCAGTGGTGTTTCTAAAATAGCGAAGCCATTACGATAGGTTTCAACCCAACGCACAGCCTCATAACTTTTGGTTTGCTCAGAATTATCAAAACTACTGTTAAACAAAGACAGGCTTTGCAACGATTCTTCGCATCGACGATGACAACTATCCAAACCTTTAGAACGCGATGCATGCCGCTCCAGCCGCTCGCAAAGCGCCAACAATTCCTTTTCTAACTCTTTAAGCTTTTGTTGTAGCTCCGGGGAAGCAATCAGCTGCCAATTAACTTTCTGCCCGGCCTCACCTAACGACAGACGAACTTCGTTAACAGCACCTTCGACTCGCCGCACTGACACACTCAGCTGTCGATCATCTTTTGCCGTTGTCAGCGCCTCCAGCTCAGTATCCCGACAAACTTCCATCAGCTGTCTGCTGGTCAGTCGCTGACCGTAAAAACTGTGTGCGATATCCGTTAACTGGTGAGCCTCATCCACCACCACCATATCGGCATCCGGTAATAACTCACCAAAGCCATCGTCTTTCAACACCATATCAGCAAGAAGTAAATGGTGGTTAACCACGACCACATCGGCTGAAGTCGCTTTTTGTCGTGCTTTGGCGACATAACAGTCGGCATAGTCAGGACATTCTACACCAAGGCAATTGTCATTGGTTGAGGTAACGTAAGGCCATAAGGCATCACCATCAGCCAAATCTGAACATTGAGTTAGATCGCCACTTTGGGTCTGTCTGGACCAGCTTTTAACTTTAACCAGAGTATCAGCCATACTACGGCTCTGAAACTGCCCCGAGTCAAGACTTTGCTCCATTCTATAAAGGCATAAATAATTATTCCGCCCTTTCAACAAGGCAATTTTTGGTGAAACCCCTAATGCTTTGCGCATATTGGGTAAGTCTCGATAATACAGTTGATCCTGCAGGTTTTTTGTACCAGTGGAAAGGATGACTTTCTTATCTTGCTGATGCCAGGCTTTAAGTGCAGGAACTAAATATCCGAAAGTTTTACCGGTACCGGTACCGGCTTCAATACAGATTGATTCTTCCGATTCAATAACGTCTTCAATGGCTTCAGCCATCGTCAACTGTTCTTCACGCTGTTTAAAGCCAGTAAAGACTTTTGACAAGGCTCCATCAGAAGAGAAAAGGGATTTAAGAGAAAGGGAGTCTGCCATGCATTAATCCGTTCGCTCGGCTAAGAGACGCATGGAGCTTAATTTAACAGACGCTGCTCGACCAATTGCAGCATCAACTCGATATGAGCTCGGTCATCGTTAAGGGCTGGGATGTACTGATACTCAGAGCCACCATTTTCAATAAAAATATCTCGATTCTCAACGGCTAACTCTTCTAGCGTTTCCAGGCAGTCCGCACTAAACGCCGGGCTAATCACTTGAACCGACTCCACGCCATCTTTTGCCCACTCAATTAATAACTCATCAGTATACGGCTTGATCCACTCTTCCTTACCAAAACGGGATTGGAAAGAAATCGCATAGTCATCTTCGGTCAGTCCTAACTCTTTCACAACCAGTTCGGTCGTTTTACGGCACTGAGCTTCGTAAGGATCACCTTTAACACTGAAACGCTGTGGCACCCCATGATAAGAAAATAAAAGCTTCTGACTATCGCCATGACGCTCTCTAAATTGACGAACGGACCTCGCTAATGAGTGGATATAGTGCGGATGGTCATGGTAGTCACCGACATAGCTAATTTCAGGTACGAAATATTTATTTTTATAATGCTTCGCCACCCGATCAAAAATAGATGCTGTCGTCGCTGATGAGTACTGCGGGTATAGCGGCAAGACAATGATACGCTCGCAACCCTGATTTTTCAGTGCCTGCAAACCATCGTCGATCGAAGGATTACCATAAGCCATCGCTATTTCAACGGGCACATGTTTTCCGTAGCGCTGATCGACAAAACGTTCATTGATCTCGCTTTGTAATTTCTGACGCTGTTTTTGCGCGATAACCAACAGTGGCGAGCCATCTTTATACCAAATCTTTTGATATAACTTGGCGACTTTTTGTGGGCGGATTCTTAATATAATGCCATGAAGGATCAGACACCAAACCCAGCGAGAAATAGAAACAACGCGCTTGTCATGCAGAAACTGAGATAAATACCGACGAACCGCCTTAGGCGTTGGTTCGTCCGGAGTTCCTAAATTACATAATAAAACACCCTGTTTTTTCAATCTACTTCTCGCCTACTGGTACTGGTTTAATTAAGACAAACCTTTAAAGATAGCGTCGCGGATAGATTCAACAGAACCAACACCAGCAACTTTAACGTACTGAGGTGCTTTTGAAGGCTCTTCATCCGCCCATTTAGAGTAATATGAAACCAGAGGACGTGTTTGCTCTTCGTAAACGGCCAGACGTCGACGAATCGTATCTTCCTGATCATCATCACGCTGAATCAACGGTTCACCCGTCTCATCATCCTTACCTTCTTCTTTAGGCGGATTATAAGTCACATGATAAACACGACCTGAGGCTGGATGTACACGACGACCACTTAGGCGTTTAACGATTTCTTCGTGGTCAACATCAATTTCAACGACATAGTCAACATCAATGTTATGCTCACGCATGGCATCTGCTTGAGGAATCGTGCGTGGGAAACCGTCTAATAAATAACCGTTTTTACAGTCGTCTTCCTTAACGCGCTCTTTCACAATACCAATAATAATGTCATCGGATACCAGTTCACCGGCGTCCATCTTTTGCTTGGCTTGGAGGCCTAATTCAGTACCTGCTTTAACCGCAGCCCGTAACATATCACCCGTCGAAATCTGAGGAATATCATATTTTTCTTTAATAAATTGCGCCTGAGTGCCTTTTCCCGCGCCTGGGGCACCCAACAAAATAACTCGCATGAGCGAAGTCTCCTAGCCTTATTTGTAAAGATTGACTGTGTAGGCGCTAAAGATACTTGGAATAGCCCCGTATCTCAAGTAAAAAATGGCTAAAATAACGGTGCTTAGCCATTATTAAAAGGCTTAGATAACCGTTACTTCGTTCGTCCGTAGCCTGTACGGTCATTTCCCCAGACATTAACTTTTAATCTAATGCACTACATTTAAATCTGCTAATGCCACTTTGTTAGGAAAGTGAAATTAGACTTAAAGCTGTCACCTGTAATCTCTCTGACAGTAAAGAGCGCTATTTAGTGTCCTTTATTAACAATGGTTTTAGAAGCACAGCAATCAACACACCAGACAAAACACCGAGTGAATTCGCTATAAGGTCTTCCCATTCAAAACCACGGTTTGGAATAAATTGCTGTATAAACTCGATACCGAGTGAAAAGACAATACAGCCAATAATGATTTGCCAGCTGGGGTGTTTAACCGAGCCCATGCGCGCAAGAAATGCCAAGCCAGCATACCCGATAAAGTGTAACGCCTTATCCCAGGGTAAATTACTCGGTAGCTGCTTGCCCGGCATCAAAGACACAGTAAAAATAGCCAGGCAGCAGACGATGAATAAGAGTTTAAAAAGCTTACTGTTCAAAATTTTCTGCATGAAAAAACCGCAGCTGGCGGCAAATTTAAAGATAATTAAGCTGGATTTTAACAACCAATCTTAAAGGTGGCTATGAATATATTTCAGAAGCGTGTGATACTCCACTTAACAACACATACCCAGCGAGAAGCTCTATTGCTACTCTCGATTACAACATCCTGTCTGTTGCTGAATCGGTGGACAAGCAACCGAACCGTAAGAGCAAAAAACGCAACAATCTCCAGACTTGGGCTTGAGTAAAGCCTTACAGGACACACACTCATAAAAATACTGGCAAGCGTCAGCTGGCATAACCTCGGCTTTTTGATGACCACATTGTGGACACGTTATTGTGGACCGGTAAGTTAACTCTGCCACTTTACCTCCTTTTGAACATTAAGGTTAATCAAAACAGTCCTCACCCTGGTAGTGCAGCTTTTGTACACAATAAACTAGCACAATAGTACCCAGCTTTTACTTTTTCAATAAAACCACTGATAAATGACAGTCAGTTATAAAGATAGCACAACCCATAGCAAAACTGCTAAGCTGGTCATAAGCTTATGCTTGCAATGCCTGTTATAGTATCGATATAAGGAGCGCTTATGTATTTGAAGGAGAGCACCAATGGGCATCTGGTAGAGGTTCTGGAGTTAAGCGATTTATTTGATCCTTTCCAAACTACCATCAAGGGCCGCCTTCATTATGGTGAAGAAATTCAAGAACCAGAAACTTTTGCTAAGTCTGATCTGGTATTTCTATCCAATGAGTCTTTGCCACGTTGTTGGCTGGATCCGCATTACCGAGATGCAGACAAAGGTTAAACTGAACCTTGCCCTACGATTATAAAAGGTCCAGTAAAATTACTGGACCTTACGCAGGACATTTCAGCTGTACTCAGTCTACTCGGTCATTCAGGTCACTGAAGACTCCATCAGGATTGTGATACCAGATCCATGCATGTAGTGCCCACATGTTTATGTCTTGGTTGATGTGCCAGTGGTCTTCATCACCGGTAAACCCCTCTGGCGCAGAGGCCGATAATGCAGCAGGAATCAAATACTCGAGAGCAACCAGCCTCAACTTCCCACCTGCTTCTGAGTTGGCATAAACCAGCACTTCTGGCTTATCAACTTCAAATGCATCATCAACATAGGAGAAGTTAAGATAGTGATGCCCCATACCCGGAACATACACACCAATATCCACGTACCCATCGATAAGTGCGTTATCTAGATTATGATATAGAGCAGTTGCTTGGCGAGCTTGACTCAACTCGACTTCTAGCTTCCCTGCCTCGGCTTGTCCTGCGGCAAGGAAAAAAGCAAAGATAGACAAAACGACTTTAAATAAATGACTCATAATTAAATACTCCTTCATCCAGTTTTAACTCCTGAACGTCATTGTCAAAGCTCAATAGCCTGCTAACTCACGTCCCATGACAAAATAGGTTTTGGATAACGGACACCCTAAAAAACTTGAATAACAAGAACAATAAACACAAATCACACCCTCAATATTTTACAGTTATAACGAGGTTTTTTTGGGCTGTTTTGTAAAGTAAATAGACAGGTGTTAAGAAGTTCGACGGAGGTTGCCGGTCGTAACCTAAACCTGAAGAGACTATCAGGTGACAAACAGGTTCTTTATAGAGAGGCGAACACCCGCGGCCTTGGTGAAGATATTACCCTCACTCTAGCCACGGGCCAGTATAGGACTGATACAATGACGGCTTAGTCAGCCAGTTTTAATAGTAGCTTGTTAAGCTTGGTTGCGAAACTGGCTGGATCGTCCAGCTGCCCTTGCTCCGCAAGCAGCGCCTGATCAAATAGCACGTCAACCCACTCATTAAACTGCTCATCATTCTGCTCTTTCTCAACCAGATTAATCAAAGCATGCTCAGGGTTTATTTCAAAAACAGGCTTCACATCAGGCACCTGCTGACCGGCAGCTTGAAGCATTTTCACCATTTGTAGCGGCATATCGCCCTCACCTGCAACGATACAGGCTGGCGTATCCGTCAAACGCATAGTGACTTTCACCTCTGCAACTTTATCGCCAAGAACGGTTTTAACGCGCTCAATGAAGTCCTTATGTTCTTCACTGGCTTTTGCCTGGGCCTGCTTATCTTTCTCGTCTTCGAGACTACCAAGATCCAGATTGCCCTGAGTCACCGATACAAATTTCTTATCACTGTATTCGGTAAGGTGAGAAATAGTCCACTCATCAATACGATCCGACATTAACAGGACTTCAATGCCTTTCTTGCGGAAGATTTCCAGGTGAGGACTATTTTTAGCCGCCAGGAAACTGTCTGCTGCAATGTAGTAGATTTTGTCCTGACCCGGTTTCATACGCTCGATGTAATCATCCAGCGATACCGTTTGTGCCTTATCGTCAGTGTGCGTTGAGCTGAAACGGAACAGCTTCGCAATTTTTTCCTTATTGGCAAAGTCTTCTCCAGTTCCCTCTTTCAGTACCTGACCAAACTCATCCCAGAACTGCTGATATTTCTCTTTATCTTTCTTCGCCAGCTGATCCAGCATCTTAAGAATTCGAGATACTGCCGCATTACGTAATGACTGAGTTACTTTAGAGTCCTGAAGAATTTCCCGCGACACGTTTAAAGGCAGGTCATTCGAATCAATTAAACCACGGACAAAACGCAAATAGACTGGCAAGAACTGCTCGGCATCGTCCATGATGAATACGCGTTGGACGTAAAGCTTCACTCCACGAACGCGATCACGGTTCCACAGGTCAAACGGTGCCTTTGATGGGATATACAATAAGCTCGTATATTCCTGTGTGCCTTCAACCTGATTATGGCTCCAGGTCAAAGCATCCTGAAAATCATGGGATATATGCTTATAAAATTCCTGATACTCTTCATCAGAGATATCAGACTTCGGACGAGTCCATAAAGCCGTCGCCTTATTGACCGCCTCAAACTCTTCCGCGCTGTCTTCTTCATCCTCACCAGTTTTCATCTTATGCATTTCCACTGGTAGTGAAATATGGTCAGAATATTTGCCGATAATATTGCGTAGGCGGAACTCTTCTAAAAACTCTTCTTCACCCTCTTTCAAGTGAAGAGTAATATCGGTACCACGAGTATCTTTTTCCGTTGGTTCAATAGTAAACTCACCGTCACCAGCAGATTCCCAGATCACCGCTTCGTCAGTCCCCGCAGCACGCGTAATCACGGTGACTTTGTCCGCCACAATAAATGCCGAGTAGAAACCCACACCGAACTGGCCAATCAGCTTGGAGTCTTTTTTCTGATCACCAGTAAGCTGCTTTAAAAAGTCTGCCGTACCTGATTTTGCGATAGTTCCGAGGTTGTTAATCACTTCCTGCTCGGTCATACCGATACCATTATCGGAAATGGTAACGGTTTTAGCGTCTTTGTCCGTAGTAATACGGATCTTAAGCTCGCTGTCGCCGCCGTAAAGGCTACTGTCTTTTAAAGCTTTAAAACGTAGCTTATCCGCCGCGTCGGCTGCATTAGAAATAAGTTCACGCAGGAAGATTTCTTTATTGGAATACAACGAATGCACCATCAAATGCAAAAGTTGTTTCACTTCAGTTTGAAAAGAATGTGTTTTTTTAGTCGCTGTCTCTGCCATAGTTCTTTTTCAATAAGTTAACTAACAGTACGGCAAAGATGGGGATTATTGAAATTTTTTCAATAGTGATATACATCAAAAAAGCCAGCGATATGCTGGCTTTTAATTCCTGAAGTTAATCCATTCTACGACACTGCACCTTATCCAGATAATAGCTGTCACCGACTTTATCATCGACTAAGAAACAATCGCCATTAGAGATAAATAACTCAAACTTCCTTGGCATCTCGGTAATTCGACCCTGAGCAGGATTGCCATCGACCATCGTCGTCTTTCGCTGGATAAACAAGCGGTTATCCTTACTCAAGGTATCATCTGCCAGGCGCACATTGGCTCCTGGCATGACCTCATTAATGGTATCGGCTATTTGTTGTTTAGCCGGCTCCGACAATTCGGTAACCACCGCGGGACTGGCGTTTGATCTATCCAAAGTTTTGCAAGACACTAACAACCCTCCTAGTACAACCGAAATTATAACAGCTTGAGCTCTCATTGCTTCAGCTCCTCTGGGGTTTCTAGATTACGGTTTTGCTCCAAGAAGAGCTGTTGCTGCACCCGCTGGGACTTAAGTAGCGAACCATCTTGCATATAACTTTTTGCAGCATGACGCTTGGTCGTCTTACTCGCCGTAGCAGGACAAGAGCCACTACTCTGATATTCTAATGCAGCAGCCAGCATGGCTTCGTTTGGATCACCCAGCAGATGATCAAAATCATCTGCAACGACACAGCCCTGAACCAAGTCCTGTCCATTATCCGTCGATGAAGGGACAAAACCATCAGCATACTGACCGAAGCCTTTATCGTTCTCACCACGGAACTGGATTGTGAAATAGGTCGTGCCACAATTATCCGTTGGGAAGAAGCCGTAAGGCTTACCACAAGTGGTATCGCCGATTAAAATCACCTGTACGTCAATACCACGCAAGCCATTGATAAACGCCTCACTGGCCGAACAGGTACCGCCGGTTGATAGCACAAAGACTCGATTCAAATTGACACTCGGTAATGTATCACCCGGAGCAGTCGCCTCATCGGAAGTCGTTGAATAAAAAGGTGTCGGCTCTAACGCTTCACCAGTTACAGGGTTAATATCGGGGTGCTTATCATTGAATACAGTTTCTTCAAAGATACGACCACTGGTTTGAGCATCACCAGCAACCATATAAGCTAACTGGCTGGAAATAAATAAGAAACCGCCACCGTTATAGCGTAAATCGACCACGACGTCGTCAACACCCTGGTTGGAGAAGTCAACAAAAGCATCAATCACTTCCTGCTCGGCAATTCGGGTTCCGAAGGTGTTAAACTGCATGTAACCAACTTTACCTGATGCCGTATCGAAAACCTTTTCATTCTGTACCGGATCAGAAGTCACCGTTGTCGACGTCATTGTGATGGTACGCGTGTCGGTTGCGCCTAAATCGCGGATCACAAATTCGTGAGTCTCACCATCTTCAGCGGGAAACAGACCAGCATTAAGCCTATCGGTATCACTACCATTAACAACATCAACACCGTCAATCTCCAGGATTTCTGCACCTCGGGTTAAAGCGGCATCAGTAGCCGGAGAGTTAGGCTCAGTGTAAGCAACAACCACTTCCCGCGGTGGTGCAGCACTAATCAAAAAGAATTCAGCTCCGTAGCCGAATGACGCACCAGAAGAAACGCGTTGCTCATATTCATTGGTATCCTGGAAAAAATGGAAGTTATCTTTATTGGCACCCGAACTGGTAGTGTTAAACGTTTTTAATACGTCAAAGTACTCTGTTGGTAAGCCAAAATTAGCTGGGTTTTGATCCTGAATCTCGTCATACCATAGATAGGTATTGTTACTCCAGGAACGAAGCCAATGCTTTTCATGGAGATAACCGCCCTCTTGATCTGGCCATGGGTCTCCGTCTATATCCGTGCCCGAGCGAGGGTTTTCACACAGATCTTTGAACTTATCTTCATCTTCAAAAACCCCTTGTGTCCAGGTTGGAGCCTCACTGATAGGAGTGGGCTCTGGCGAATCACTATCGCTCCCTCCACCGCATGCGGCAAGCAATAAACTCAAAGAAGCAATAGTCGTTGTTTTAATATTAAAAGAAGTCAATTTCATAGCAATTCCTGCGCAAACAAATATCCTATCAATATACCATTTATTCCTAACGCCTGTAAAAAGTATCCATTTGTATCAATATCAAGGTGTTAGACAACAAAAAAGGTCTAAGAGGAGTATGGTTGACGCCCGGAAAAAGAATGCATTAAGGTGCCGCCATCGATATATTCCAGCTCACCACCAATAGGCACGCCGGAAGCAATCCGAGATAGGGTTATTCCCGTACCTTTAAGCATTTCGGCAATAAAGTGCGCGGTAGCCTCGCCTTCCACTGTAGAGTTGGTGGCCAAAATCACTTCTTGTGGCTTTTCAGAATCAATTAACATCTTTAACTGGTCGAGCCCAATATCTTCCGGACCAATGCCATCCAGCGGCGAGAGGTGGCCCATCAGCACAAAGTAGGTTCCTTTAAAGCCCCCGGTAGCCTCAATTGCCATTACATCAGCCGGGCTCTCGACGATACACAGAAGGCTTTTATCGCGACGCTCCGACTGACAAATTCCGCACAGTTCTGACTCGGTAAAGTCGCGACAACGTTTACAATGTTCTACGCCGCTCATCGCAGCCTCCAGCGCAGCCGATAAGTTATTACCACCATCCCGATTCCGCTCGAGCAGGTGATAAGTCATACGCTGCGCAGACTTAGGTCCAACTCCCGGCAGACAGGTAAAAGCATCAACTAACTTTTTAATCAACGGAGACTGCATACAAGCTTCTTATAAGGTACTTTGAACATTACGTATTGTTTTAGTTTTAACGCTGAATATTTGGGGTTTCTTCCAGGCGGTTTTGCGCACAGAGGCTGAGCGTATTAAGAAATACGTGATGACTCGAGCACAAAACCAACACCGAAGAAATCCAAATAGGCAAGTTAAAATGGGAGGTTCATACCTGGGGGAAGATTCAACCCATCAGTCGCCCCTTCCATCTTCTCTTTAGTCGTTTCTTCAACCTTACGCACAGCCGCATTGGTCGCCGCTGCGATTAAATCTTCAAGAAATTCTTTATCTTCATCCAAAACGCTTGGATCGATTTCAACGCTTTTAACGTCGTGACGACCAGTCATGATGACTTTAACCATGCCGCCACCGGCTTCGCCTGTCACTTCCATATTAGCAATCTCTTCCTGAGCCGCTTTCATCTTTTCCTGCATTTGCTGGGCCTGTTTCATCATGTTGCCCAATCCGCCTTTACCAAACATTGCTTACCTCAACTTTATAATACTGAAAATCCGATCAGGACTATTACTTAAGAGCCCTGATTATCTAAATAGGTTACTGACTGACGATCTATTTTAGCACCAAACTGCTGCTGTAGCTGCTGACTAAATGGGTGCTGATTCAAATCCTCACACGCTTTTTGCAGTCTAAGTTTGGCCTGATGCTGCCAAATTTCAACAGGCGTTATGATGGTTGGCGCTTTTAGCTGCCAATTAATCGTTACGCTTTTGCCTAAGCCAGACTCCAAAGACTGTTTAATGTTAGCCTTAGCACCGTCAGTTAATAAAATTTCTTGCTCCGGTGCTATTTCAAGCGTCAGTTGCTGCTCTGAATCCCAAATAGCACAGCTTGATTGTGCTATTTGGTGGTAGGTCCCCTCTAATTCAAGTCTTTTCACCATATTTGCCCAATCCAAGGCTTCCTGCGGCGCATCAAGCTCCCCGACAACATCAGGTTCCTGTTCTATAACGTCAGGCTCTACTGAAGCTTGCGGCTGAGACATTACAGGCTCTTCGGCAGCATCGCTTTGCACCTGCATTAAACGTTCTATGTCACTGTCATAAGCCTGCTCTTCTGCCGCTTCGGCTTCATCAGGAACTGATTCGCGATCAGGCCGACTTTCAACGTGAGTCTTCTGTTGCTCGGCGCTTTTTACCTCCGCCTCAAAAGATTCACTGTTATCCTTGGCAGGCTCTTCCGTCGACTGTCCAAAGTCTAAGCCTAGTGCTGAATGCAAACTGGCTAATGCATCCGTGTCGTCTTCAACCGCCTCAGACTTATTCGAAGCTTTAGGAGTACTTTCCTGAGTGGTGTTTTGGTCTCTTTTCTCTGGTTCGGCGGGCATGGAGAAGTTATCAAGCGCGGATTCTTTATCCGCTTCGTCCTGCTGAATAAACTGCTCATACCCGGCAAACTCATCCTGAGACACTTGTTGAGAGTTAACTTCAACACTTTCTATTTTAGATGAGGTTTCTACTCTATCTTCTTGTCTTAATTTGACTTTTTCAGGGCTTTGGGGTAAAGGCTCAGTTTTGGGCTGTTCGGAAGAGTTATCCTTTGAGCTTACCTTTGTAGGTTCTGTAGCTGGCTCTGAACAAGTAACTGACTTAGACTTTACGCTAACTTTTTTTTTTGCTTCTGGCTGGGCAGAAGAAGTGTCCAGCTGAAATGCCAACATTCGCAGCAGGGCCATTTCCAGCCCCTGCTTGGCGGTGGGAGCCCACTCCATATCACGTCTTGCATGCAGCCCTAGCTGGTAATACATCTGTAAGTCCGCTGACTCGAAAATCTCCGCAAACTGTGGGATGTAGGAAGCCGCATGATCCAACACCACTTGTGTCGCCTGGTAAACAGCTATCTGATGTAAGCGGCTCAACAACTCTTTCAGAGCATCGGCAAAGTCCACCGGATAATGGCTCATGTCATCAACCGCTTTTATCGCCATCACGCTGTCTTTACTGGCCAATGCCTCCAACAAACGCACCATAAATTTATGGTCTATCGTGCCCAGCATGGTACGGATATCTTCTTCAAGTACCTTACCCTGCCCGTAAGCAATGGCTTGATCGAGTAAACTCAACGCATCACGCATACTGCCTTCCGCTGACTGTGCGATTAAATGCAGTGCAGGCTGTTCAAATTCAATGGATTCCTGTTCAAGAATAAACTGAAGGTGACTCGCAATAGTCTCTTCGTCCATGTGTTTTAAATGGAATTGAAGACAACGTGATAAGACCGTCACCGGCAGCTTTTGCGGATCGGTTGTGGCCAATAGGAAAATAACGTGCTCAGGCGGCTCTTCCAAGGTTTTAAGCAAAGCATTAAAAGAGCTGTTCGACAACATGTGGACTTCATCAATCAGGTAAACTTTATAGCGACCACGAGTCGGTCGGTACTGCACGTTTTCTAACAGTTCACGGGTATCATCCACCTTGGTTCGAGACGCCGCATCGACTTCAATCAGGTCGACAAAACGCCCCTGATCAATCTCAGAGCAGCTACCGCATTCCCCGCACGGGGTTGCTGTCACCCCATTAGTCTCACAGTTCAGACACTTCGATAAAATCCGTGCAATCGTCGTTTTACCAACACCACGGGTTCCCGTGAATAAATAGGCATGGTGCAAACGACCACTATCAATAGCATTAACTAGCGCGCGACTGACGTGTTCCTGTCCGCGTAATTCCTGAAAATTTTTAGGGCGCCATTTACGGGCGAGCACTTGGTAGCTCATAAATCAATCAACTATAGAAATGCTTATCGTTTTAGTGCAAAGACCATAGCACAAAAGCTTGCTACAGAAAATATTTATCTCTATGGGCAACAACGTGAAAAACCAACAAAGCCATTGCTTTCAACAGGTTAACTGTATTTTTACCCAAGACTTCCCAGGTTTTCCCTCTTATGCCCACGATATCACTGTAACCGATACCGAGTTGCCAATACACTCAAAAACCACTACGTACTAAACATATAAACGAGAGGTCCAAACTATGAAAATATTAAAAACTGCTCTGTTAACAGCTACCGCGCTAGGATTAACATCAGCCGCTATCCAGGCAACAGCTGGACAAGGCTGCGTTACCTGTGGCGGTTATTTTTATACAGCATACAGTTACAGTAATACTAACGGTATGGCCGACTACACCTATGCAGACCGGGGTCCTTACAGCACAGAAGAAGAGTGTCAGCAAGCCGTTCAGGTTGATTATGGCAACAGTGATGGTTGGCTCCCATATTCAGGCGCTCCTAAGTGTGTATGGCGCTATGAATCAGACTATGAGGTATACGAAGATATTATTGATGACTGGAATTCAGGCATTAACGGTGACGATACCAATACCGGCGGCGCGATTGGTGATAAAGAAGTCATTGCTAAAATTAAGGATTTAAGAAAAACGTACAATGTGGACAAATTTGAGTTGGAAGTGCACCGGGTAATTGAGAGTACTATTACGGATCCAAACTATGACGAAGATGAGGATGGTGAAGTTGGCGTAGAAAAGGAGGTTGATGCAAGCCAGTAGGCAACTAACTCTATTGATAAAAAGCCGCTAAGTGTCTCCACTAGCGGCTTTTTGAATTTAGACCCAGCTAGCCACACCCCGGCACACGAGTCGGCTGCTACCGTTGCTCCCTTCCGGGCCTGGCGGGATTCACAACGTATCGTTGCGGGGGGACCAGCTGAGTGGTGCGCATTATCCCCCAAACGTTAAAAATAATAAAGCCCTCTTTTACGAAAAATGTCACATCAGGCTCATTCTTAACTGGCGACTATTTGTTTTGCTAACTTTTTTCCTGCTACACTGGTCGGAAGTGTTCATCAAGGTTAGCGAACTATGAGTGAAAACTATCATCAGGACGACAAAGTAACTTTTGCTAAAGCAGTTGCTGAAACCCACCAGGTGACCAATCAGCCACCAGCGCTTGAGAACTATAATTTGTTCGAGAGCGACACCGCATTACAGGAGTGGGTAAAACAATCAGGCGGTGACTGGGGCCGCCAGGAAATAAGCCAGCTGGGAGCAATACTTGGTCAGGCGGAATGGATTCAAAAAGGTTTTCAAGCCAATGAAAACCCGCCCCAATTTCATTCCCACGATCGCTTTGGAAATCGACAGGATGTCGTAGAGTATCACCCTGCTTATCATGACTTGATGGCGCTGGCCATAGAACACAAGCTTCCCTCTCAGCCCTGGAGTGAAAAGCAAAGCGGCTCCCATTTGGTGCGAATGGCCAAGAATTATCTCTACAACCAGATTGAAGCCGGTAGCGCCTGCCCGCTGACCATGACCTTCTCTGCGGTACCACCGTTAAGTAAGAATCCGCACATTGGTTCCGACTGGCTGGAGAAACTGCTGCATGGAACCTATGACCCAGCCAATAAGCCAGTCAGTGACAAAGCCGGTGTAACTATTGGCATGGCCATGACTGAAAAACAGGGCGGAACTGATGTTCGTGCTAACAAAAGTTATGCCGCAGCAGTAAGTACAGAAAACAAAACGTACGAAATCATCGGTCATAAGTGGTTCTGCTCCGCTCCAATGTGCGATGGCTTTTTAACACTGGCTCAAACCGAACAAGGCCTGTCCTGCTTTCTGGTTCCTCGATGGCGACCCGATGGCAGTAAAAACCAGCTCTATATTCAGCGCCTGAAAGACAAGATGGGTAACCGCTCCAACGCTTCTTCGGAAGTCGAGTTTCGCGGTGCTTTTGGTTGGTTATTAGGTGACGAAGGCAAAGGTGTAAAAACCATTATTGAAATGGTTGCCCTTACCCGCTACGACTGCATGATCGGCTCCAGCGCTTTAATGCACCAGGCTGTAGCCCAAATAACTCACCATTGTCATTACCGACAGGTGTTCGGCAAGCCTTTAGTTCAACAACCTCTGATGCAAAATGTTCTGGCCGATTTATGTTTAGAATCAGAAGCAGCGCTAGCCATAACCGCTCGAATGGCTATGGCTCTGGATCAAGCCGACGATCCATTTGAACAGGGCTTACTGCGCTTAACTACTGCGATAGGTAAATACTGGATCTGTAAACGCGCCAGTGGTCATATTGCGGAGGCTCAAGAGTGTTTGGGAGGCGTAGGTTATGTCGAAGAATCCATTCTCCCCCGACTTTATCGCGAAGCTCCTGTAAACTCGATTTGGGAAGGTAGCGGTAATGTACAATGTTTGGATGTGATCCGTGCGATTAATAAATCACCCGAGGCGCTTGATGTTTACTTTGAAGAACTGGAGAAAGCAAAGGGTAAAAACCAACACTATGATCACTATCTGGCAGAAACACGAGAGCAATTGAGTCAAAGTGAAAACTTTGAATATGAAAGTCGTTACTTAGTTGAGAGACTGGCTAAACTGATGCAAGCCTGTCAGCTGCTTCTTTATGGCGATAACACCGTTGCCGAAGCATTTTGTGAAGCCCGATTAACAGCCATACGAGGACTCAATTACGGCAACTTGCCGTCCTCGATTGATTGCGAATACCTTATAGAAAGAGCCAGACCAAAGCTGTGATCAGGACAAGCGAGCGTGGCTATTAAAAGCCACGCACGAAACCCTGCTGGATCAACCGACCAAGAACCGGGTCCGCTTCATTGTCACCAATATCGGCATAATCTAATGTCTTAAAGTCGTTCCATGACCTGATTTCATTCTGCGCCTGCTCCCCAGAATCCAGAGAGGACAAAGTTAACTCTTTATTACTAAACTCAGCATCATCCACCAAAGACTCATCCTTAACCAATTGTTTTAGCTGCGCCAAAACTGACTGCATCTCATGACTGGTCAAACGATCAAACTCGATACGGTATTTAACGTTTGGGAAAATCTGATAAAACGTAGGATTATCCGTTTGCCACAAATGCCATGCAGCAATTTGATCCGTCCCCTGCGGTGAAAACGCAATAGTACCGTCACTGACCCAGACCGTGAGTAACGAATTCACGCCATCTTCAGATAGTACATACTCTGCTTTCTGAGCCGGGAAAGCCCCTCTATTCTGAGCCATTGCCAAGCTAACCAGGGCTAAACTTAAAAAGCCCACAATAGCCATTAGTGTTAATAATTTATTGATTTGAAACATAATACTTTTACACGCAATAAAGGCGCTCCTGAAGTCAGAGCGCCATAGTCATTAATTACTGAGCAGCTTCCGCTTTACTCACAAGATCTGCAATATGGTTCATTGCATGGAAAATATCACTTTGCTCATGAGTACCACGAAGCAGTTGCGCTCCAGGTCCTACAGCGTAGATGCCGACGTCTTCACCGGAATGTGTCTCAGAACCTAATGGCACTAAGGCTTCCTGATGATAGCCAGACGTTTCAGTTTCAACAGCACCGATATCATGGCGGCCTACAGCTGCTGCATCGCCATAACGCTGGTCACCACCGGCACCTTGACCATAGTCGGCATAACCCAGGCCATTAGCATAACCAACCGTGGTATAAGGCATATCGTCCGCAGCCATCACGGCTTCAGATTCTGCATGACCAGCATCATCGTTGCCTTTCACTACGCCAAGAATTGGGTTGCCGCGAGTTGGATAACCTGCCAAAGTGAATACGTGACTGTGGTCAGCAGTTACAACGATCAGGGTCTCGCTCAGGTCAACCTTATCAACCGCCGCCTGAATCGCTTCCGAAAACTCGATTGCATCTTCCAGCGCACGATAAGCATTACCCGCATGGTGACCATGATCAATACGACCTGACTCAACCGTTAAGAAATACCCCTTATCGTTTTTACTGAGGATATCAATCGACTTTTCCGTCATTTCAGTCAACGATGGTTCGCCCGCCGTATCGTTCGCACGATCTGCTTCATACTCCATATGCGAAGAGTTAAATAAACCCAAAACCTTCGATGTCGTATCAGCACTCAAAGTGTCAAAGCCAGCCTGATCATACACATAAGAGCCCATACTGTATTTGGCTTGCCATGAATCGATAAGATTAACCCCATCCGTGCGCTTACCGCTTTTTCCTTCTTCATCCGTTAAAGTGTTGGGAATAAAGTGACGACGACCACCACCCATCACAACATCAATACCATCACCGTAAGCAAAATCGATTAATTGAGTCGCAATATCTTTACAACCATTCGCTTTGGCTTCATCCGTTAACCCATCATCACTCTCCCAGTTACGTTCAGGAGACTTAGCGTAAGTTGCGGCTGGCGTAGCATGCGTAATGCGGGCGGTCGATACAACCCCCGTCGACATCCCAGACATCTCAGCCAATTCCACAGCAGTCATTAACTCCTTACCCTGCGAAGAAGCACAATCCGCTCGCAATACATCCTCAGCAACCCCAATCACGCCCGCTTTGGTTTTAACACCGCTCATCATGGCCGTCATGGTACCTGCCGAATCAGGTGTTTGCTGATTAGTGTTATAAGTTTTGGCAAAACCCGCAACCGGGAAAGTTTCAAAACTCAGCTGATATTCTTCACCAGTATCACCCGCTTTTTGCCCCGCCAAAATACGCGCAGCCGTTACCGTTGAAACGCCCATGCCATCGCCAACAAACAAGATAACGTTTTTAGCGGAACCTTTGGTTAACACTTCCTCTGTGTTCATGGCAGTAGCAACTCGTTGCTCACCTTTGGTAAACCAGTCATTGGTTTTAGTCCAGTCGACACTTGAAACAGGTGGTTCAGGATCGGGTTGTGGGTCATCGTCATCATCAAAACAGGCCGTCAGTAAGCTACTCGCCACCAACACGCTCAACAATTTATGAGCATGCCTTTTGGATTGCTGCTTTATTTGAAAAATAGTCATGTTGTTTTCCTCAATTTAAATTCTGTGCTGTTAATCAGTTACTGGTAAGTGTCGCCGCCAAGCTCAGCTGCCTGGTTAATGACGTGGAAGATAACGTTCTGCTCGATAACACCTTGGAGTAACTGAGCCCCAGGGCCAACAGCATGGACCGTAATATCTTCACCAGCATGAGTTTCAGAACTTAGTGGAACGAGTGCTTCCTGATGGAAACCTGACTGAGTCGTATCGATAGCGGTTAAATCAACACGTCCCCCCATATGAGAATCATCGCCATAGCGTTGATCGCCGCCATTGCCAGTACCGTAATCAGCGAAGCCTAAGCCATTGGTATAACTGACCGTTGTGTACGGCATGCCGTCTGAGGCTACCGCCGGTTCGGCTAAAGGCTGGCCATTAGCGTCAGTTGATTTAACTAAGCCAAGGATAGGATTACCACGTTGCGGATACCCAGCAATCGTGAACACATGACTGTGATCGGCTGTTACGATAATCAGAGTTTCTTCCGGGTTGGTATTATCCATTGCATATTGAACAGCGTTGGCGAATTCAATCGTGTCATCCAGAGCCCGGTAGGCGTTACCCGCGTGGTGCGCGTGATCGATTCGGCCTGACTCAACCATCAGTACATAACCGTTATCATTTTTCTTTAGAACATCGATAGCGCCCTGGGTCATTTCAGTTAATGTTGGTTCACCACCAATATCATTCAAACGGTCAGCGTTATATTCCATGTGCGACGAATTAAAAAGACCTAGCAATTTGTCGGTGTTAGCAAGGTCCAGGCCGGAAAAACTACTTTGATCTTCAACATAAAATGCAGCCTGGCCGCTGTATCGCTCTAACCACTCATTAGTCAAATCACGACCATCAGTGCGCTTACCGGTCTTACCTTCTGAGTCTGTCATTGTTTCTGGAATAAAGTGACGACGACCACCACCCAAAACAACATCAATACCATCGCCCACTTCCAGTTCAACGAGCTGGGTAGCAATATCTTTACAGCCTGCCTCTTTCGCTTCATCTGGCATACCATCGTCGCTTTCCCAGTTACGTTCAGAGACCTTGGCGTAAGTGGCGGCAGGAGTAGCATGAGTAACGCGAGCTGTTGAAACAACCCCTGTCGAGAGGCCTTGATCTTCTGCTAACTCAAGAGCCGTTTTCAGCTCATAACCGTTAGCCATATCACAGTTGGCGCGATCGCTATCGGGTGCGATATTGATGACACCAGCTTTCGTTTTCACCCCTGTCATCATGGCAGTCATGGTACCTGCTGAATCAGGTGTTTGCTGGTTGGTGTTATAGGTTTTAACCTGAGCACTATACGGCATCTGTTCAAACGACAGGAAATTCTCTTCGCCCGAATTGCCCACGCGCTGACCGGCCAGGATACGAGCAGCCGTAACTGTCGAAACTCCCATGCCATCACCGACAAACACGATGACGTTTTTTGCGTTGGTAAGATGAGTTTGATTAAGTTGTTTATCAATCGCAGCTTGACCGTCAATAAACCACTGACTATTCGATTGAACGTCAGGAAGAATCGCAGAATGAGCAACTGAAGTGACACCTGCTGCCACCGCTGCTGCCATTATCGATTGAGTTAGGCGACGCATATTTTATCCTCTGTTATAGATTGTAAATCATAAATTTTTTGATAAGCGCCTATAGCCTATGCGGAAAACGTGACGGTATGGTGACAGCTAATTGTCAGAATGGTTGCAGCTTTGTGACAAACAGGTTGTGCTCTTTGAAACTGTGATCAAATCATTACTCTTTTATGCTCATTATTTGCTATATAGTTTTTAGAGCTATGTGCTATATTGAAACTAACTTCCTTCATATGCTCCATCTTCCATAGGGTTTACATGAAAATCGGCATCCTTTCCCGCAACGCCAGACTATATTCGACCCGACGATTAGTCGAAGCAGCAAAACAACGTGGCCATACTCCACAGGTCATTGATGTACTCAAATGCTTCATGAATATCACAGCTAACCGCCCTACCGTTCATAGCAAAGTTAAAGGTGAAGTAACCCAGCTAAATTTTGATGCCGTCATACCACGTATTGGTGCCTCCATTACGGCTTACGGCACCGCGGTATTACGTCAGTTCGAAGTGAGTGGCGTTTATTCGATAAACGAGTCCATTGCCATCACCCGCTCACGGGATAAGTTGCGCGCTCACCAGCTGTTGGCGCGTAAAGGCGTTGGCATGCCGATCACCAGCTACGCCCATGCGGCCAACGCGACAGAAGAGTTAATCCAGTCGGTTGGCGGCGCACCTTTAATTGTCAAAGTGATAGAAAGTACGCACGGAAATGGCGTGGTATTAGCGGAAACCAATAAAGCTGCAGAAAGTTTGATTAATGCCTTTAGAAGCCTTAACGCCGACTTTTTGGTTCAGGAGTTCATTAAAGAAGCCGGCGGTTCCGATATCCGCTGCTTCGTGGTCGGTGAACGCGTCATTGCCGCTATGCAGCGTAGTGCCAAAGAAGGTGAGTTTCGCTCCAACCTCCACCGTGGTGGCAGTGCTGAAGTCATCAAGTTAAAGCCTGACGAGCGTGCTTTAGCTGTGCGCGCAGCCAAAGTCATGGGACTTGATGTTGCCGGCGTGGATTTAATTCGTTCAGCCCACGGCCCGCTGGTTATCGAAGTGAACTCATCGCCAGGTCTCGAAGGTATTGAAACGGCAACAGGCAAAGACGTTGCTGGCGCCATTATCAAGTATATTGAAAAAGATTCCTTAAAAGGTCCTAACAAACCGAAAGGCAAAGGTTAAACGAGGATACTACTGTGAGTAAAATGACAGTTGGCTGGAAAGAAGAAGCTAAGCTAACAGAGCTCAAGATTGATGCCATAAAAGTTAAGGTCGATACCGGTGCAAAAACTTCCAGCCTGCACGCCTTTGATATTGAGTCCTTCGATAAAGAAGGCAGTACCTATGTAACCTTCAAGACATGCCCCGATAAACGTCATCCCAAACACACGATCACCTGTGAAGCAAAAGTCATTGATTACCGAAAAATCACCAGCTCCAACGGACAAACTCAATTACGTTATGTCATACGCAGCCCAATAACCATAGGCAACAGCACCTGGAACATAGACATCACGTTAGCCAACCGCCACAAGATGCGTTACAAAATGCTTCTAGGCCGAGAAGCCATGAAAAACATCATCGTATCGCCCCAGAAGACCTACCTCCAGTCCGACTAAGATCAAAACAGGCTTGCCATAACCGACACTTTCAGCTATCTTACGCGGCCTGAGAGCTTACGGTGAAGTGGCCGAGTGGCTGACAAACCAAAGGTTTGAACGCTGGGGCTATGCACCAGCGGCCCGTCAGGGCGAGAAAGCGTCAGCTTTCGAGTAATGCGCACGCAATAGTGCGCCGTGGTGAGTTTAGTTTCGACACCACAATAAAACTTGAGACTAAAGAAATACGGTGAAGTGGCCGAGTGGCTGACAAACCAAAGGTTTGAACGCTGGGGCTATGCACCAGCGGCCCGTCAGGGCGAGAAAGCGTCAGCTTTCGAGTAATGCGCACGCAATAGTGCGCCGTGGTGAGTTTAGTTTCGACACCACAATAAAACTTGAGACTAAAGAAATACGGTGAAGTGGCCGAGTGGCTGACAAACCAAAGGTTTGAACGCTGGGGCTATGCACCAGCGGCCCGTCAGGGCGAGAAAGCGTCAGCTTTCGAGTAATGCGCACGCAATAGTGCGCCGTGGTGAGTTTAGTTTCGACACCACAATAAAACTTGAGACTAAAGAAATACGGTGAAGTGGCCGAGTGGCTGAAGGCGCACGCCTGGAAAGTGTGTATACGTTAACAGCGTATCGAGGGTTCGAATCCCTCCTTCACCGCCATACAATAAATACCCGCCTAGTGCGGGTATTTTTGTATCTGCGTTAACGGGATGAGAACCTTGGTTCGACAAAATCGTCTGGAACGATTTTGAACAGCGAAGCTGCCCGAAGGGTAAAATACGAGGATGTATTTTATTAATCCCTCCTTCACCGCCAAATTAAGAAGCCTGCCTTGTGCAGGCTTTTTTATTTGCTGAGAGAGTTGATGAGAAGCCTCAAGGGTTCGAGCCGAGCAGCTTTGCTGCAAGACAACATCGGAGCTTTTCTTAAAAAGCGACGATGGCCCGAAGGGTAAAATACGAGGATGTATTTTATTAATCCCTCCTTCACCGCCAAATTAAGAAGCCTGCCTTGTGCAGGCTTTTTTATTTGCTGAAGGCGTTGATGAGAAGCCTCAAGGGGCAAACCTAAACCGCCCTCAAATAATTCACGCTAAACAGCTGGTTATCATCCAACCAGCTATGCTCCAGATAAAAACCAGCTGATTCGGCCATCTCTGCAATACCGTCTAAGGTGTATTTGTAGGAATGCTCGGTATGGATCAGTTCGCCTTCTGCAAAAGTGACCTTATGCCCCAAAATATTGTAATCCTGTTGAATCAGACTTCTCAGGTACATTTCGATACGCTGCTGCTTCTCATTGTATAGAGCATAGTGCTCAAACTTTGAGACGTCCATCTGTGCCTCAAGAATTTGGTTAATATGATATAAGGTATTGAGGTTAAATTCGGCGGTAATACCTTTCTTGTCATTATAAGCTGCATGTAAAACTTCATTTTCCTTATGCAAATCAACGCCAAGCAACATCCCGCCCTGCTTTCCAACCAATTCCCGCATTTGCTGCAAAAACTGACGAGCATCGCCCGGTTCAAAATTGCCAATGGTCGACCCCGGGTAAAACACATACTTCCTATAATTCTGGTACTTGTCTGGAATAATGATCGGCTGTGAAAAATCACTGGCGATAGGTGACACATCTAACCAGGGATAAGTATTAGACAACCTGCTTGCCGACTGAGCTAGAAACTCAGCAGAAACATCCTGCGGCACATAGACGCTCGGATGTAGCTCATTTAAAAGATACTCAATTTTTTTACAGCTGCCTGCTCCCGGTTCAATAATTAAGGCTTCGCTGTCAATATGACGTGCTATATCCTTGGCATAGGTAAGTAAAATAGATCGCTCGGTACGCGTCGGATAATACTCAACAAGCTCCGTGATTTGCTCAAATAGTTTCGAGCCCCGATGATTATAAAAGTACTTAGGGTTGATAAATTTTTGCTGCGATAAAAGTCCTTCCATGATCGCCTGCTGTTCTTCTTCGAGTAACAGTTCAGTGGTCACAATAGCTCCTTATAGATCTCTCGCTAAACGTATTCCTGAAAACTGCCACCTGGCTTCAGGATAGAAAAAATTACGATAAGTGCTTCTGATATGGTCTTTTGAGGTAGCACATGAACCTCCCTTGAGCACAAACTGATTCGCCATAAACTTCCCGTTATACTCACCCACAGCACCGGCCAACGGCTTATAGCCTGGGTATGGGCTATAACTGCTTGACGTCCATTGCCACAGCTCACCATATAATTGGAGCAGTTTATCATCAGCCTCGGTAGCTTGAACTGGCTTCAAATAATACGCATCGACAAAACGGCCTTTCACCGGCTGATTCCTAGCGGCTACCTCCCACTCCTGCTCCGTAGGTAGTCGCGCCCCTTTCCAACTGGCAAACGCATCCGCTTCATAATAACTGACATGAGCAAGTGGGTCATCGTCATTAACGGGCTTAACACCTGCCAGGGTGTAGTGATACCAGAGTCCACCATCTTTAAACCAGTACAAAGGTGCATGCCACTGTTTTTGTTGCCTTACATCCCAGCCGTCACTAAGCCAGAACTCCGAACACTCATAACCGCCATGCTCAATAAATTCCATGTATTCAGCATTAGTCACCAGACGGTTGCCTAGCTCAAAACCATTCAGGTAGTGTTGATGTTGTGGAGATTCATTATCAAAACCAAACTCGGAGTTCACATCCGCTTCCACGTCTTTGCCAATAACAGCGAGTCCTGGCTGAAACCTAAGCCAGTCATGCTCAACCGGTTTCCTGTAAAGGCTGACGTTATCGTCATTGGTCTTACGATAATGCGGCATCAGTGGGTTTTGATATAAGTTATATTTTAGATCGGTCAGCAATAATTCCTGATGCTGTTGTTCATGATTGATGCCTAGCACTACCAGCGACAGAGCCTCATCATATTGTTCCGAAGTTAAACTTTTAAGTAAGTTTACTATTTTGCTTGTAATGAACTGGCGATATTCAAAGACTTCGCTAACTGTGGGACGAGACAATAAATGCCGCTGCGGTCGTGGAAACTGTTGACCAACAGCGTTGTAATAAGAATTGAAAAGATACTCGTACTGTGGATTATAAGGCTTAAACCCTCGTTCATAACGCTTTAAAATAAAGGTTTCAAAAAACCAGGAGGTGTGAGCTAAATGCCATTTAACCGGACTGGTTTCTGCCATTGCCTGTAATCCAAAATCATCTACTTCTAATGGCTCACAAAGCGACTCGGTAAAAGCTCTTACTGTTTCAAACTGTGTTTGAACCGATTCAAGATGCGATGCTGTTGTCGTTTGATCCAGCATAAAATCCTCGAATATCAATACCCTATTACTCTATCTTACCGTCGAATTGTGACATTACCAGAAATCCAGACGGCTCCATGGACAAACTTACCGTTGAGTTCAGCGCCTTCTTTAGACAGTTGTCGCGCAGTTACCTTACTCTGCCCTAGCTTGTGATACCAATAACTGATTAACACTCTATGGGCGGAGCCCGTGGCTTTATCCTCGGTAACACCATGCTGAGGCGCAAAGTAGCGAAAACAATAATCGTAGTCTCTGTTGGTACTTTTTTGAGTTGCAATTAACGCTCGATTGGTGGAACGCTTTAAGGCACCGCCATCAACTTGCAGCTTTGACAGTTGAAAGTCCTCTGGCCATTCCATAATCCAATAGCCATCGCTAGCGCCAGCTTTATATGCTGTGAGTGGCTGAGAACTTAAACAATCGTCAGCCCAGCTCGGTATCTTAGCTGGCTCGGCTTTCAGTTCATGGAACTCAAGCCAGACAGAACCATCGCCTTCTACTTTTGCCATCACCTGGGTGTGTATGGTTCTAAACTGGAATACTTTAAAACCCTTTTCAGCCAATACCCAGGCACTTGCCAACAAGCCATGCCCGCACAGTTGAATTTCATGGGTACTGTTAAAGAAGTGAATGTTAAAGACGTCGTTATTAATTTGTTGTACAAAGCAGGTTGCAGGTACGTTTTCTTCTAAAGCAATTTCCTGCATCTGCTCTTTTGACAGAGACTCATTCAAACAAAAAACGACAGCGGTCGTTCCTTCTAAACGGTCAGTTGCGAAAACAGAAACACAGTATCGATCAGCCACAAGTAATTATTAGTCATTATCCGTGCATTGATTATGCCCATGGTTGCTTCCAAACATCAAACGGCCAGGCATAAAAAAGCCCGCATTAACGCGGGCTTTATACAGCAGAATATATTTTACTAATTTAAGGTTGCGACTATGTCTTCGTCAGAACCTTCATCAATGTCATCGAACAGGAAGGTACTGAGATAACGTTCACCAGTATCAGGCAACATGGCCAGGATATTAGAGCCTTCAGGAGCCTTTTGTGCTACTTCCAGCGCTGCCGCAAACGTTGCACCAGACGACACACCACAGAAAATACCTTCGTTACGCGCAAGTGCCAGTGACGTATCACGTGCAACCTCATCTGAAATGGATACGACTTCGTCATAAATTTCTTTATTCATAACGTCGGCAACAAAATCAGGAGTCCAACCCTGAATCTTGTGCGGCTGCCACTCCTGGCCCTGCAGTAGAGCTGCGACTTTCGGCTCGGTGGCAATGATCTTAATATCAGGACGAGCGACCTTTAAGACTTCACCCACACCAGTGATAGTACCGCCAGTACCATAGCCGCTGACAAAATAATCAAGATTTTCATTGGCAAAAGCACGCAGGATCTCCGGTGCCGTTGTGTTACGGTGATATTCAGGGTTAGCCAAGTTTTCAAACTGACGAGCCAGGAACCAACCATTCTTCTCTGCCAATTGTTCAGCCACTTTTACCATACCAGTACCACGTTCTGCCGCTGGCGTTAGCACCACTTTTGCGCCCAGAGCTCGCATAATCTTGCGACGCTCAACCGAGAAAGTCTCGGTCATTACAGCCACAAAAGGATACCCCTTAGCGGCACAGACCATGGCCAAAGCAATACCAGTATTTCCTGAGGTCGCTTCCACTACCGTCTGGCCTGGTTTTAACAAGCCTTTACGCTCAGCATCATTAATAATGGCAAAAGCTAAACGGTCTTTAACGGAAGCCAGCGGGTTAAAATATTCCGCCTTAACGAACATATTAACGTGCTTAGGCCCTAAGCGGTTAATTCTAACGATAGGTGTATTACCAATCGTATCCAATATTGAATCGTAAATTTTACTCATCGTTATACAGCCTCTTTAATGGGTTGATGCTGACCATCTCGGTAGTCATCGTTTAAATGTGAATTCTGTGTAATCAACTGACTATATTTAAACCAGCCTAACTGATTGGCTAATGCCGCCACTTCACCTATCACAATCAGCGACGGCGACACTATGTCATGCTCACTGACTAAGCCCGGTAGCTGTTGCAGGGTGCCGGTGATTACTCGCTGCCGAGGTAGCGTGCCATTTTCGATAACAGCGATTGGTGTCGCACCATCTCGCCCATGCTTAATTAATTGTTCAACCAATACCTCATTACGCAACAGCCCCATGTATACTGCGACGGTTTGCCGCTCCCTGGCCAGACTCTGCCAGTTCAACTTATCTTCAGAGTTTTTACAGTGTGCCGTTATAAACATGACTGTTTGCGAATACTCACGGTGAGTCAATGGAATTCCTGCATAGCTGGAGCAACCTGAAGCGGCAGTAATGCCAGGTACGACTTCGTAATCAATACCTGCTGTTACCAGCTCCTGAAGCTCTTCTCCACCACGGCCAAAAATAAAAGGATCGCCACCTTTTAGACGGACCACGCTGAGCCCTTTTCGCGCATACTCAATCAACAGTCGATTGGTTTCTTCCTGCACCACACTGTGCTTCTTCGCTCGCTTCCCAATATTAACTAAGGTCGCATCACGACGCACCTGCTCTAAAATATCCTGGGAAACCAATGCATCATGTAAAACAATATCTGCTTTCTGTAAGACCTTCAACGCCTTGACCGTTAACAACTCCGCATCACCAGGACCAGCACCAACCAGAAACACTTTCCCTGCTGGCTGAACTTGTTTCTGATATAGCTCAGTTACTCGCTCAAAGTCATGGTTCAAAATGTCACTATCCTCAGTAGCATGCTCAATATACCACTCTGAAAAGTCACGCTTACTTTTTAAGCTCTGAAACTTTTTTTTTACAAATGGACGGTAATCTTTAAGCTTACTAAGCAAGCTACCTAAGTTTTTCGGAAGCAACCACTCAATTTTTTCACGAATCTTTCGGGCTAACACGGGGGATACGCCACCCGTTGAAACCGCCACCAGTAGAGGCGAACGATCAATAATCGCCGGCATGATGAAAGTGCTCAACTCCAGATCATCGACCACATTAACCCATATATTACGCTCTCTGGCAGCTTCACTCACTTGTTCGTTAAGTGTTTTATTATCAGTTGCTGCGACGACCAGATACTTATCATCAAGCAAGTCAGCTCGAAACGTTTCCTGATACAACCTTAAACCGTGCTTGTTCGCCAGCTCTATCACTTCTGGAGAGAATTCCAGGGCGACCAGACTGACTCTGGCATCAGCCTTAAGCAAACTCTTCAATTTTCGACAGGCAATCTCTCCCCCACCTACGATAAGGCATTGCTGTTGTTGCAATTTAACTGTAATGGGAAAATACTCCATAGCCTGACCTGTTTACGCTGACCGTTTAGATGGCCATATCTAAACATTGATTGTCAAAATTGATAAATAATCTTTAGCCAATCCCTTATAACCAAAAAGAATATAAAGCTTGCCTTTGGCCGTCTATACGTATACTATCGACGTCATTATAGGGTATTTAAGAAGTAAATGTTATGAAGTTACAGCAATTGAACTATCTTGTAGCTATTGCTGACAATAACCTGAGCATCACAAAAGCAGCTGAAAAGCTTTATACATCTCAGCCCGGAATCAGTAAGCAGCTAAGGTTATTAGAAAGTGAATTAGAGACGAAGATCTTCGAAAGAAACGGCAAACAACTGGTGGGTATTACCGAACTCGGTGAGGAAGTTCTTAACCGAGCACGCAAGGTATTACATGAAATCAACCATATTAAGAACATCACAAACCTGGCGAATGACAGTGACTCGGGCAGTTTTTCCATTGCAACGACCCAGACGCAGGCCCAGTATGTGCTGCCCAAAGTTTTTAGTAACTTCCATAAACGTTACCCAAATTTGACTATTGATTTGCAGCAAGGCACTTCCGATCAGATTTTAACGCAGCTGCAAAAGCAGGAAGTCGATTTTGCCATTGCTTCTGGTAATATTGACCTTGGTGCCAATATCATCAAGATCCCATGCTTCCAATGGGATAGAACCTTGTTGTTCCCACATGATCATCCTCTTGGTGATTTGAAAAAAATCGAGCTCAAAGATCTTGCCAAGTACCCTATCGTGACTTACCCATTCATGGGTGGGGCAAAACATTCCAGCCTGACCAATGCGTTTAAAAAAGAAAAGCTGGAACCCAATATCGTCTTCACCGCTCGAGACGCTGATGTCATCAAAACCTATGTCCGTAATGGTTTCGGCATCGGAATCGTTGCCAGTATGGCTTTTTCACCACAGCAGGATCGGGACCTGCTCGGCTACTCGACAAAAGATATTCTTCCTCGCTGCACAACCTGGTTAGCATTTAATAAAAATATCTTTTTGAAAAAGTACATGAAAGACTTTATTAATGACTTTGCTCCGCATATTTCAAGCGAACAGCTAAGCCGTTATATTCATAAAGATTACACCTCATCGCTACAATTAATGAACGAAGCAGAAAAGGAAGAAGAAAAACCACTGCCGATGCACCAGATGTGGCATATTTAATTTGCTTTTGTAGAGTATGGCCCGGCCCACCTTGTGTCATCCCGCGGTACCACAGGCACTTCCTACGCTCGCTCACCGCGGGGTGCAGTGACTTTGGAAACAGTCTCTCCTTAGGTATATTTTATCCAGTAAAACCTTTTTTTATGGATGTTCATTTTCTTTGCTTCTCCAAAGAAAACGAACCAAAAGAAAAGACACCCGATATTGAAGTCATGCAAGCATGACTAAACTGTAGCCAAATAAAAATTCTTAACGCACCTCAAACAACAGGCCGTCCATGGCCTGATATTTGTTATTTGAATCGTCCAAGATTCAAATTGCTAAATTTTTATATTGCTCCAGCTCAATATTAGGGAAAATTGGTGCTAGTTGTCTTGCTTTCGTCACTCTGTCACTTGATGACAAAACTTCAAACTTAATAAGGTCTAAAGCCCCGATAAAGTATCCACATGTAAACCACACTCACGAACCACTCCGCCAAAGCGAGTTTCTTCTTCCGTCATATCAGCGGTTAAAGGCACCGTACTGTGGGTGTCACCAATCGACACATAACCTTTATGCCAAAGAGGATGGTAAGGTAAATCATGCTTTTTAAGGTAGTCATGAACAGTTTTATTACTCCAGTCAATAATAGGATGTACTTTTAACCGATCTTTAAACGACTGCACCACAGGAAGGTCCTGCCGAGAGCTCGCCTGCTGCCTTCTTAAACCTGAAAACCAGGTCTCAGCTTTCAACTCATCCAACGCGCGATCCATGGGCGCCACTTTATTGCGCTCATTGTATTCCTGGATGCCATCCTTACCCTGCTCCCACTGCTTACCGTATCGAGCTTCCTGCCACGCAGCGCTCAATTCACTGCGACAAACTTTTAAATTAAGATTCAATCGCTCGGTTAATTGATCTACAAACTGATAGGTTTCAGGAAACAGGTAGCCAGTGTCGACCAGGATCACCGGTATGTCAGGCATAAATCGCGTTAGCAAATGCAGGCTAACGGCAGACTGAGCACCGAAACTGGAGGACAGCACGATGTTCCTTGGCATATTCTCCAGTGCAAACTGCACTCGCTCTTCGGCCGATGCCTGCTCCAGTTTTTGATTGACCTGCACGAGCCACGATGGGCTTGCTAAACTCATGATAACCTCAATGTTTTAGTTTAACTGTGGAAGTCGCTGCCGTTATGGACGGCATTAACGTAGCCCTGCCGAACCACATAATCACCAAAAAACTCACCGTCTTTACGGTTTGCAGCGAAACTTTCAAATATAGGCGATAACTCTTCTAGAATTTGCGCTTCATTGATATTCTCTCGGTATAGCTTATTAACTCTATCCCCTTGGTGGCTGGCACCAAGGTACAAGTTATATTTTCCAGGCGCTTTACCGACAAAACCAATTTCGCCCAGGTAAGGACGTGCACAACCATTTGGACAGCCGGTCATGCGAATATTAATCGGCACTTCAGAAATACCATGCTGTTCTAGCTGATCTTCAATCTTATCGATCAATGTCGGCAAATAACGTTCGGCTTCAGCCATCGCTAAAGCACAAGTTGGAAAAGCAACACAAGCCAATGAATTAAGGCGCGTTGGTGTTTCTGCTTCACCGATACTGATGTTGTGCTCAGAAAGTATTCCTTCAATGGCGGCTTTGTTTTCCTCGGTCACATTGCTGATAATCAGGTTCTGATTGGGAGAACACCTGAACTCCCCATCATGAATATCGGCAATAGCCAGCAACCCACTAAATACTTTTGACTGTTCACTATCTTTGATCCGCCCACTATGGATATACAGAGTTAAATGCCAGTTGCCGTCATCGGTTTGAATCCAGCCATAACGATCACCGTTATGCTCAAATTCAAAGGGTTTTGCTTCGTCCAACTGCCACCCCAGATAGTCGGCTAAAATATCTTTAAAACCATCAACGGTTAAGCGATCAACCGTATATTTCAAACGTGCCAGTTTACGCACTTCTCGATTACCGTAGTCACGCTGTACTTTTAGAATAGCCTCAACTGTAGCCAAAGTGTCTTGCGGACGGCAAAAGCCCAAAACACTGGCTACCCGAGGGTAAGTTTCAGGATCACCATGAGAGCTTCCCATACCGCCACCAGCAAGAATGTTAAAGCCAATTAATTTATCGCCCTCAGCAATAGCTACTAAGCCTATATCATTGGCATAAACATCAACGTCGTTATACGGAGGAACCGCAATGGCAATTTTGAACTTTCGAGGCAGGTAGGTTTTTCCATAAATAGGCTCTTCTGTGGTTTCTACCTTTTCACCGTCAAGCCAAATCTCATGATAAGCATTGGTATTCGGTAACAGATGCTCACTGATTTTTTTTGACCATTCATAGACCTCCTGGTGAAGCTTTGAGGTTTCATACAGAGGGTTGGCCATCACATTGCGGTTAACGTCACCACAGGCGGCGATCGAATCGACTAAGGCTGTATTGATACCGGCAATCGTCTTCTTCAAATCACGCTTAAACACGCCATGCCATTGGTACGTCTGGCGAGTTGTTAAACGCAGGCTGCTGCCACCATACTTTTGTGCAATATCAGCCAGTACTTTATATTGCTCTGAAGTCGCCACACCACCAGGCAGGCGAGCTCGAATCATAAATGAATACAAAGGCTCTAATTTCTGTTTACGACGCTCGTTACGTAAGTCACGATCATCCTGCTGGTAGGAGCCATGAAACTTAATCAGCATCTGATCATCATCGGCTACTGCACCGGTTACTTCACGCTGTAAACTTTCTTCTAAAGTACCGCGCAAATAGTTGCTATTAACCTTTATCGTTTCGACATCAGTGTGACGCTTGGGATCATATTCTGTCGGTTTTACTTTGCTCATTAATAAATATCTCTCTGGTAACGATTATCAAGTTTCAATTGCTTCAGGTACTGTTTTGCACCGTCTTCATCAAGCCCGCCCTGCTCTTGTGCTATCCGCAATAAGGCTTCTTCAACATCCTTTGCCATGCGATGCATATCGCCGCAGACATAAAAGTAAGCGCCTTGCTCCAGCCACTGCCAAACCTCGGCGGCCTGTTCAAGCAACTTATGCTGCACATAAACCTTTTCTTCGCCATCACGAGAAAACGCCAGATCAACGTTAGTTAATACACCCGCTTTGAGGAAGTTCTGAATTTCTACCTGATATAAGAAATCGGTATTAAAGTGAGGGTTGCCAAAGAATAACCAGTTATCACCCGAATTCTCCATCGCGTCGCGATGCTGGAGGAAGGCCCTGAATGGTGCAACGCCTGTTCCCGGGCCAACCATAATGACCGGCGCGTCAGATTCAGGAAGCTTAAACTTCTGGTTGGTCTCAATGAAGATACTGATCTCATCACCCTCTTCCAGATTTTGAGTCAGGTAATGACTGGCCAGTCCATAACGCTGACCAAACTGGTTGCTGACTGAAACATGATTAAGCGTTAAGTGAACTTCATCTGGAGACTCTTCCTGGCTGGAGGATATAGAATATAATCTTGGTTTAATTGGCTTTAAAATATCCACCAACTGCTGTGCAGTTAGTTTTGGCTTTGCAATTTTTAATACATCAATAAACTGGTGTTGCTCTATAAACTCGGAGAAACTGTTGTCCACGATAGTTTGTAATTCATCGCTCGGGGATAATCTAAGCAGACTTTGTAGACTGCCCTTATTGACCAAAGTCAGCTCCGCTTTTTCTATCAGAAAAGTCTGTAATGAAATAGTCTGGTCTTTAAATACTACCTTCTCATTTGCTTCCAGTGATAGAGCAGCAAGAACCTCTTGAACCAATGATTCTTTATTATGAGCCACAATACCCAGCGAATCCCCCGGCTCATAAGAAATACCCGAGTCAGTGATATCGATTTCAACATGATAAGTTTCTTTCGGGGAGCCGGTTCCAGTAATACGCTGAATTGTTTCTACTGAAGCTACATATGGAGTATTTTTATCATAAGACGTAGCGCTGGAAGCTTGTGGCGCTAACGAATTACTGCTGGAAATAACTGCTGAGTCATGGCTTGCAACTACATGCTGCTGAATCGAACTGACCACTTGACTGACCCACTGCTCTGCCTGTTCCTCATAATCAACATCACACAGAACTGGCTCAATCAATGCAGAAGCACCGCCTTCGCTTAACGCTTTGTCAAAGTCCTTGGCTGTTTGGCAGAAAAATTCATAACTGGAATCTCCCAGCCCTAAAACAGCATGTCGAACACCATCAAGCTTTGGTCGTTTTTTGCTGAAAACTGCTTCGTGGAATTCAATCGCATCATCTGGCGGTTCGCCCTCGCCATGGGTTGAAGCGGTAAGCAGAATTGCTGAATAATTCTTCAGATCTTTGAGTTTAATATCCAGCGTCGATTTAATAACGACATCAATGCCGCTCTGTTGCAAAGCTTTAAACAAGCCTTCCGCAACCGTTTGCGCATTACCGGTTTGCGATGCATACAGCACAAGAACGGGGTTAACTGGCTCCGGTACTGGAACTGAAACGCTGGCTGACTGAGGCTGTAAAGCCTGGGGTGCTTGATTCTCGAGCAATCCAGCACAATAGCCGCTTAACCAACTCAACTCTTGAGGGTTAAGGGATTTGATTTTGTTAACTAACTCATCGCCGATGAGCTTGCTGGCTAACCAGCTGGGTTGTTGTTCTTTGGCTGTCACGTCTATACATCAATTATTCACGATAGTGCTATTATTGGTGTATAGACGTCTACTCTCTACAAATTAACAACTATAAATTTATGCCATTCAGTTATATGGTCTTTAGTTATATAGCTATTCGACAAAAGCTCGCTCAATCACATAGTCTCCCTGAATACCCATTTTAGGGCTGATCTCAAAGCCTTTGGCATCAAGCATTTTGGACAAATCTTCAAGCATTGCGGGACTACCACAAATCATTGCTCTGTCATGCTCTGGATCCAACTTATCAATGCCTAAGGTCGACTCGACCTGACCTTCTTCCAGGGCATGGGTTAAACGTCCTTGATTTTGATAAGGTTCGCGTGTCACCGTTGGGTAGTACAGGAGTTTCTCCCTGATAACTTCACCGAGATATTCGTGCTGCGGCAGCTCCTGCATGATTTTCTCCTGATAACAGAGCTCGCTGACATAACGAACACCGTGGCACAGAATAACCTTATCAAACTTCTCGTAAGTCTCAGGACACTGAATAATACTCATGAACGGCGCCAGACCGGTACCCGTCGCCAATAAATAAAGGTTACGCCCCGGTTTTACATCATCAACCACCAAAGTTCCCGTTGGCTTTTTGCTGATCATAATCTCATCACCCGGCTTTAAGTGCTGCAGGCGAGAAGTCAAAGTACCGTCTGGGACTTTGATACTGAAGAACTCAAGTTGCTCTTCATAATTTGGGCTGGCGATACTGTAGGCGCGCATGACTTTCTTACCCCCTTCAAGAGGTAAACCAATCATAATAAACTCGCCATTTCTAAAGCGTAAGCTTTGATCGCGTGTGGTCTGGAAGCTGAATAGTGTATCGTTCCAGTGTTTTACAGACAGTACTTTTGCGGTATTTAGGTTACTCATGAGTTCCACCGTGCGGAGGATTTAGCCGAATTATATAAGAATAAATTCTATTTGCAAACGATTCTCAATAGGGAGATGTAGACTTTGGGATTAGATAAAGTAATGGAGCAGAACTGCCGTCATTCCCACGAAGGTGGGAATCTTTTAAATAGGCATCCTTAGCAGATTCCCGCCTTCGCGGGCGACCGTAGGAAGTGCCTGTGGTGAATGACGTAGAAAATAACTTCAAGCCACCGATGACAAGCAGCGTTTACCCAAGCTGTGGCAAATAGCGTAGGTCAAATCAGCGCGGTTTAAGGTGTAAAAGTGGAAGTCGCTAATACCCTCTTTAACCAGTAATTTTACCTGCTCAATCGCGATATGCGATGCTATCAGGCGACTGGTTTCAGGGTCGTCCTGTAAGCCTTCGTACACCTTAAACATCCAGTCTGGAATATCGACCTGGGTAAATTTGGCGAACTTTAAAAGCTGCGGGAAATTGGTTACCGGCAAGATCCCGGGCGTTAGATCAATCCCCAGCCCTTCGGCTTCGCAGTTGTCGCGGAAGTGTAAAAACTTCTCTGCGCTAAAGAAAAACTGACTGATAGCACGGGAAGCCCCTGCATCCACTTTACGCTTGAGGTTAAGCAAATCACTTCGAGCACTGTCTGCTTCAGGATGAACTTCTGGATAGGCTGCCACACTGATTTCAAAATCGTGTAAAGACTTAAGCTTCTCTACCAAATCAGTGGCGTATTCAAAATCTCCTGTGTCAGCGCCTTCACCTAAGTCGCCACGCAGCGCGACGATATGCCGCACACCTTTATCCCAGTAATCTTCGGCAATAGCTTCGATTTCTGCTTCAGTGGAACCAATACAAGTTAAATGTGGTACCGCAGTTAACCCTGTTTCTCGAATGATTTTAGTAATAACATCATGCGTTCGTGAACGCGTGCTGGCTGCTGCGCCATAGGTCACTGAGACAAACTCAGGACTTAGCGGTTCCAGTTTTTTAATACTGCTCCACAGCGTCTTTCGCATGTCCGGTGTTTTTGGCGGGAAAAACTCAAAGGAGACATTCACCTTACCGTCTAAATCAGCAATTTGTTGATTTAGAAACTCGGCAATGCGAGCCTCTTCATAACTGGGATCGGAACGTGCCATTTAGTACCCCCTTAGCAGGTCGCACAAGTCATTGAGCACACCGCCCGCCGTTACTTCACGTCCAGCGCCCGGCCCCTGAATAATCAGCGGATTGGCCTTATACCAGGCGCTTTCGACCTGAAACACGTTATCGCATGGATTTAACGAAGCAAACGGATGTGACTTATCGATAAACTCCAGTTTTAGCGATAATTTTTCAGGTGTCAGCGTAGCAATGTAACGCAATAGAGTGTCATCGGCTTTCGCTTTTTCTTGCAAGCTTTGATAATAGTCATTAATGGCGTTTTCTTTCTGCCAGAAGTCATCCAGATTACCTTGCAAAAGTTCGTCGGAAATAGCCGGTTCAAAATCTTCCGGTGCATCTTCAAAACCAAGTTGCTGTGCCAGAATACGGATCTTGCGGATTACGTCGTTGCCCGATAAATCTTCACGCGGATCAGGCTCGGTATAAGCATTGTCCTGCGCCACTTTTAGTAGCTCAGTAAAAGGCTGTGAGCCATCAAACTCGCTGAATAACCACGACAAAGAGCCAGAAAAAATACCACTCACCTGTTCAATATGATCACCCGATTCATGCAGGTTTTTGATCACTGCCTGAATGGGTAACCCAGCTCCTGCCGTCGTGTTTTTTTTCCATACACGGTGATGAGCATCGAGTTCTTTCTCAACCGCTTTAGCATACGCTTTATCTGAGGCAGAAATTTTATTTGCCGAGATAATATGCCATTTATTTTGAGCGAACCTTTTATAGCGCTCAGAAACGCTTTGGCTCGCCGTGGCATCGACAACAATCAACTCCCGCCCAGCGTATTGTTCTAACCAGGCAAAAATTTGATCGGTACGGTTATCCTCTCCGTGACTCAAAGCCGACTCCACTTTATTCAGCTCCAGGCCGTTATGATCGAACACAAAGCGTTTGCTGTTAGCCACAGCCAATATCTGAATTGAACGATTCAAACCATTCGATAGACGCTCATAACCTTGCTCGATTAACTCAACAAACTTCTTGCCAATATTACCGTAGCCTAAAACTACCACAGGTACCGTAGGCTCACGATAAAAGAAGCTGGTATGCAAGTCGCGCAGTAAGGCTTCTGCATGCTGGTCGTCAATCACCACCGACAAGCTGTGACTGTTGTTTGGGTAGTGAATTTCCTGCGTATCAAAGCTGCTTAAGCGTCGAATAAAGCGTTCAATAATACGCTTATCCTGACGTATGTTCTGCCCTACCAGCGAAATCAACGTCATATTAGAAAGCAATACCGAAGGATAATGCTGTAATGCTTTGATGGTTGAAGTAACAGCAAAGACATCACTTTTTTCTATATAGAATGTCAGTTTGTGTTGAGTAATATCATAACCATTGACGTAGCTGGCAATGCTCTTTTCAGCCAACTTCTTTTGGATTCGGCGCGCCTGCAATTCATCAATAGAATGTACACAAACTTTATGCAGCTTTGGTTTAAAGGTTATGGTCTTAACCTGGTTCGTCGGCGTAATGTCCTGTGATACCACAGTGCCGGGGGCTTCCGGCTGTTCAAAACTTTTAATGTTCACGCGGCCCTTATAGGACAATAACGGTAACACCGTTTTTTCATGCAACACATTCGCGCCCAGCTCCGACAGAGCTTGCGCTTCACAAAGCGTCAAACTATCTACTAAAAGTGGGTTTCGAATAATTTTGGGATCGGCCGTATAGATACCATTAACATCCGTCCAAATGGTAATGCTTGGTGCATTGACCAGATAGCCCAATGCCGTAGCGGAAAAATCACTGCCGTTACGTCCCAGAGTGGTTTTCTTCAACTCGCGATCCAGCGCAATAAAGCCGGTGACAACAAAAGTAGTATCACTTTCAGACTGATACAGATCAGCCAGTGCGTTATCGGCAAAGGCCTGGTCAAACGGATATTGATAGGTTGCTGTGTTTAATTTTAAACATCGACAACTATCCACTGGTAATGCCTTATGCCCCTTCTGATTTAAAATATCGGATAAAATCAGTGATGACCACACTTCACCATAGGCCAAAACGTCACTCTGAGAAAAATAGGTGTCTTCTATGCTGCGACAGATACTGATGACATCAGCTCTGATGCTGTCCAGAATGGCTCGACTGAACTGCGCCTCCTGTTGCAACTTTTCAAAGTAATCCAGGACCACTTGACCATCGGGAATACCACCTTCAATCAGCGCTAACAGCCAGTTAGTGACATTGCCATTAGCCGATACAACAACCAGATCGCCTTTATCGACTTCATTAATTACAATGTCAGCTACCGCTGCAATAGACGCTGCGGTAGCCAGGCAGGTACCCCCAAACTTATGAACCTTGTGCTGACCATTTTTATGAACCAGCTCAGCACCAACAGCAAAAAGATTATCAGCCATTGCTCACCTCCTTCTGATGCTTATCAATATCAAGCTGAATTCGCTCAAAAGCCTGCGTCAGATCTGCCAATAAGTCGTCAACTTCTTCAATACCTACTGATACTCTCAATAGTTGAGAGGTGATACCAGCTTCCAGCTGAGCAGCTTCATCCATTGCTGCATGAGTCATGGTTGCAGGATGACAGATCAAACTTTCCACGCCACCTAATGACTCAGCCAGTGAGAACAGCTTCAGCTCCCTGATAAACTTGGCAAGCGTGTCTTGATTGAACCTGGTAGTAAACGACAACATGGCGCCGAAACCTTGCTGCTGTTTTCGTGCCACCAGATGCCCTGGATGATGCTCAAGCCCTGGGTAATAAACGTTATTTACCAGTGGGTGGTTATCTAAAAACTCTGCAATCGCATGAGCATTTTCTTCGTGTTTTTTAATACGAATACCAAGCGTCCGAATACCTCGAGTAGTAATAAAACTATCGAACGGTGATGCGGTAATACCAATACAGTTTGCCCACCAGGCAACCTGTTCATGTAACTCTGGTGCTTTAGCAATTACAGCACCGCCGACCACATCGCTATGCCCATTGATGTACTTAGTCGTTGAGTGAATAACGAGATCAGCACCTAGCTCCAGTGGTTTTTGCTGGATTGGTGATAAAAAGGTGTTATCGACTACTTTAATAACATCATCGCCTGCTTGCTGACATAATTGTTCAACGTCGACAATTCTTAATAAGGGATTACTCGGTGTTTCTATCCATAAAATACGAGGTTTTTCCTGCAATGTAGCCTGGAAAGCTTTTGCATCCCCCTGATCGACAAACTTTACCCGACAACCACCTTTTTTAGCTAAAGAAGTAAACAGTCGGTAAGTCCCGCCATAACAATCATGTGGAACAATGACCAGATCACCCGGCTCTAATAACTGAGTAACCAGGTGAACAGCTGACATGCCGCTGGAAGTAACCACAGCGCCAACCCCACCTTCGAGTTCAGCCAGGCATTCAGCCAGAACATCGCGAGTAGGATTGCCAGAACGACTATAGTCGTACTTTCTTGGGCTGCCTAAATCTTCAAACGTATAATTACTCGATAAATATAGTGGTGGCGTTACCGCACCGTATTGCTGATCGCTTTCGATGCCTGCTCTAACAGCTTGCGTAGCTCGTTGCTGGTTCATCATATTCTCCTAAAATCTTTTTCAATAATTCTGTTAATTTCTGAAATTCTTTTAAAAAAGCGTCATGACCATAAATGGATTCAAGACGATAAAATTGAGATTGACCATTGACCTTATGCGCAAGCTTGCGCATCGACTCATAACTGACTAGTCGGTCACTAGGTACGGCTATAAAACTGCAATCACACTCAATTTTTGATGCGTTAACAGCATGAGTATCAATTGAATCCAACAATGCAGCATAAGTTTCTATAGTGTTCGAGTTGGCAAATTTCTGACCTTGATGCGCAAGGTAGCTATAAACCGTTTGCTCATAACCCACAACTTTTCCTTGGGGAAGCTCAAGCAGTGGGTCTATAAACTGAGCATCAAACACATCATCGGTACGATAAAATAAAATCGCTAATTGGCGGGCCAGAGATAACGCTTGGTGTTTTTGTTCAGGCAAGTCGGCCAATTCAAAAATACCTTTCTGTATCGCTCGTATCGCCCTGGCCGTATGGGTGCTTCGATCGCTCGCAGAAATACAAATCAATTGCTTAATGGCTTCCGGATATAATTCAGCAAAGCTTAAGCCCACCATGCCGCCATAAGAACTGCCAACAAAAGTAATCCTCCCGTTGAGCTTTAATGTTTTTAACAGGACATTGAGCAACTTAGCTTGATCAGCTGGCGTTAAACTTAGCTCTCGAACTTCGCTCACTGAAGTTTTGACTCTATGCTGCGCTACATAATTAAAAGACAAGACACAGGTCCTGGTGCAATCTACAGCTTTGCCAGGTCCTACTAAGGGTTGCCACCACCCTTGAGTGTAAGTTGCTCGGGAATGAGCATTATCCTGACCTGACTTCATCACCTGACAACTGGCCGAAATACCACCCAGCACAACCGTTACTGGTAGGTTTAGATCACCGTACAGGGCGTATTCAACTTCAACAGGTCGAGCGGGAATACCGACACTTAACTCAGGAGTCGGCTCGAGAGTTACCACGCCCAAACGGCTAGATACCGGCGTTGTTACCTCCTCTCTTTTTTCTTGGCTTTTTATTGTCAGCATATCGTTAACTCACACCCTCCCATCTCGAGGGATAACTATCTTTCGAAATTCGCCCTAAATGATATTGCTGGAATTCAAACAAACCATTTATACATTTAGACGTCTAAACGTATAGAAATCATAACTTGATAATTGTAAAAGTCAAGATGTTTAGGCGGCTGAATATGTGTATAATCCGACTGATCAACAAACTATGAGGTGAAAATGAGCAAAAAGTGGAACGGGGAATTCATTAATCCCTATGTAGAACATGGTGAAAAAAAGGATAAAGTAAAGAAAATTACCGTTTCTATACCCTTTTCGGTGCTGAAAGTTTTAACCGATGAGCGAACTCGTCGCCAGGTTAATAATTTGAGACACGCCACCAATAGTGAACTTCTATGTGAGGCATTTCTTCATGCCTACACAGGCCAGCCTTTACCCACTGACGAGGATTTACAAAAAGATAAGGACGATTACGTCAACGATATGATAGAGAAAGGAAAGTCAACTACCGACTAAATAGTCGGTAAAGATATGTAAACGGCTTGGCTTGCGAAAAATCAAAGTGTTAGAATCAGAAAGGTGTGGTTGGTTTGCCACACCTTAACTTTAAGACATTCAAAGACATGGCTCGTTTTCTGAAATTAACATACCTGATAATCAGCATACTGATGCTGAACATCAGTAGTGCCTCGCTCGGTTCCCTTCAGGACTGCGGCGGCATCATGCAACAGAAAGACATGTCACAGCAGCACGTCATGAATATGGATCATGATGCTATGAAAAGTCGAATGCAGCATGATACACAGTCAGTAAAAACTGATGATTGCTGCGGTGAATCACATTGTCCTATGACAAGCTGTAGTACACCATCCCTTGTGGCACCGCCGATGCTGGCAAAAACGAACGAGCCAACATCTCAACAGGTACTGGATCGTTATAAAGACCTGCCTTTACTCTCTGTCCACAGTATTCTCTATAGACCCCCTATCCAACTCTAAAGCAATCAATATGTCTCGCACACCACCGTGCTACTTATTAACAGACTTTGGAGTTCAACATGAAATTAAATGCAATTGTAAAGCTATCGCTGGCTTTGGTGATGACGTTCAGCTTTGCTGAGGTGCCAGCCTCAGAAACAACAAATACTAGCAACCTAAATGAACTGCATTTAGCGGTTTATAAAAATAAAGGCTGTAGCTGCTGTGATAAGTGGGCTAAGCATCTGAATCAAAATGATATTGGTACCACTATCGAAATTAGCTCTAACTTGAGCCAACTTAAGCAAGAGCTTGGTATCAACTCTCGCCTGGCATCATGTCATACAGCGGTCATCGAACAGGATGAACAACAGTTTGTTTTCGAAGGACATATCCCCGCAAAGTACATTAAACAGTTTTTATCCAACCCGCCAAAAGGTGCTTTAGGATTATCCGTCCCTGCGATGCCGGTGGGTAGTCCGGGAATGGAGTATCAGGATAAGTTTATGCCCTACAAGGTTTTCCTTCTACATGACAATGGCCAGGTATCGATCTTTGCTGAAGTCAACGGTTTAGAGGAACAGTTCTGATGTCAGTATTCGATAAACTACTGAATAAAAGTTTTAATCGCCGTAAATTTGTAACCGGCGCAGCAGCTACAAGCGCTGCCGTCGGCCTGGGCATGAGTGGAAGACTCTTTGCACAAGCTGCTGATTATAAGCTGCCACTGGTTCTGAGCGGTGATGAAGTAAACCTCTCCATTGGTTATCAGACGGTGAATCTGACAGGCTCAGAGCGCACAGCGACTACCGTTAACGGCTCTCTACCAGGACCAACCCTACACTTTAAAGAAGGACAACGGATTAAACTCAATGTTAAAAACAACCTTGCCCACGATGCTTCCATCCACTGGCACGGCATTATCCTACCCACCGAAATGGATGGCGTTCCTGGCTTAAGTTTTGATGGCATCAAACCGGGCGAAACCTACGAATACGAATTCGATCTCAACCAAAGTGGAACCTACTGGTATCACAGCCATTCGGGGTTCCAGGAGCAAACCGGGGTTTACGGTGCCCTGATCATTGATGCTAAGGACTCAGATCCGGTTCAAGCTGATCGCGATTATGTGGTACTACTGTCCGACTGGAGTGATGATGATCCGAATGATATTTACGCCAACCTGAAAAAGATGAGTCACTTCTACAACCGCCAGGAGCGCACTATGAGCGACCTCTGGTCTGAAGTTAAGAAAAAAGGCGTTGAACAAACCTGGGAAGATCGCGCCATGTGGAATAACATGCGTATGAGTGATCGTGATATCTCTGACGTCACTGGATACACTTACACCTTCCTCATGAACGGCGCTACACCAGCCCAAAACTGGATGGGACTATTTGGTAAAGACGAAAAAATTCGTTTACGGTTTATTAATGCAGCCGCTATGAGTATCTTCGATATTCGTATTCCAGGCCTGAGTATGAAAGTTGTTGCGACCGACGGTCAGAACATTGAACCAGTTACTGTTGATGAGTTCCGTATTGGCGTTGCCGAAACCTATGACGTCATTGTTGAACCAAGCGCCGACAGCGCTTATACGCTGTTTGCACAAACGATTGATCGCTCTGGCTATGCCTGCGGTACTTTGACGCCAAATCCTGAGTGGCGGGCCGAGATTCCAGAGATGGACAGGGCACCAATCTTAGGCCATCGTGATATGGGCATGTCCCATCACGGCAGTATGGATCACAGCTCAATGCAAAATGACTCCATGAATGGCGGTAGTATGAACCACTCGAATATGGATCATAACAGCATGGATCATTCGATGCATAAAGGGCTTGGTAAAGCCGGCATGGGTAGCAATAATGAAATCAAGCATGCACCAACCGAGTTCGGTCCTCACGTTGATATGCGTGCGGAAATGCCACAAAGCGGTCTGCACGACCCCGGGGTTGGTTTACGCAATCATAAAAAGGCCTTAGGACGAAAAGTACTGACCTACGGTGATATCTACAATTTGACACCAACCATAGACCGGCGCGAACCTGAGCGTGAGATCCAGCTACATTTAACCGGCAATATGAGCCGCTACATGTGGTCCATGGATGGTATAAAATTTGCCGACGCGGAGCCCTTAATCCTGACGTATGGTGAGCGGGTTCGCATTACTTTGGTTAACGACACCATGATGACCCATCCCATCCACCTGCACGGTATGTGGAGTGAACTGGAAACCGGGGAACCTGATTATATTCCGCGTAAACATACGATACTGGTGCAACCCGGGTCGAAAATCAGCTACCTTGTCTCTGCCGATGCGTTGGGACGCTGGGCTTACCATTGCCACCTGCTATATCACATGCCAGGCATGATGCGCGAAGTCCGGGTCGTCAAAGGCAAAAAGAAACAGCCGATGATGAACCATCATAATCACCACGACAACCACGATTAAGGAGAGTCATCATGACACTTAAACATAGCCTGACAGCTATTACTCTATGCGGTATGCCTCTAATGGCCAATGCTGGAGCTAAAGATGATCCTCTATTAAGTATGGTTATGGTCGACGAATTTTCGTGGGTGGAAAATGAAGATGATACCTATATTTTCGAAGGGGAAGCCTGGTTTGGCTATGATCTCAACAAATTATGGCTAAAAGCCAACATTGAACGTCATCATGGGGATACTGAGGAGATCGAGTTACAGGCTTTATACAGTAAAGCAGTAGCACCTTACTGGGATTTTCAGATGGGCGTTCGAAAAGATTTATTACCGAACCCAGATCAGCACTGGGCTGTAATTGGCTTTAAAGGCTTAGCCCCCTATTTCTTTGAAATCGACTCAGCCCTCTTTATTGGCGAGTCCGGTCAGACAGGACTCCGCTTTTCAGCGGAATACGAAATGATGCTAACTCAGCAATGGGTGTTATCGCCTGAGATTGAAGCAAACTTTTATGGCAAAGATGATGCAGAGCGAAGTATCGGTTCAGGCTTGTCTGATACCGAAATAAGCCTACAATTAAGGTATGAGGTGACGCCGAAGTTTGCACCCTTTATCGCTATCAGCAGAAATAACAGCTATGGCGATACCGTAAACTTTTTAAGGGCCGAAGGCGAGTCTGCCAATAGCACTGAATATAAAATAGGTTTTAGAGCCTGGTTCTAATCTGATACTGGAACCATTGGCTTCCTTTAAGGAGGGGTGATGATCCGAGCATATAAAATTGATGGCATGAGTTGCGATGGCTGCCGTAAAAAAGTTCAAAAAGCGTTAGAACCTATAGATGGTGTGCATAATGTTTTCGTCGAACTTCCGAAAACGGCACTGATTGATTCAGAGAATGAGGTGCCATTGGAAAGGCTACAAAAGGCATTAACAGAAAAAGGTAATTACAAAATAGAGGCCATCATGCTCGAAGCTATCGGACTCGACCAGAGCCAGGCTCAAGACAAGCTTACGCACGCTCAAAGTGCTTCCAGCTGTCATCATGAGCACTCCAACGAGGACAAGCCTGAGCATGAATTTGGGCAAGAAGCTATTGGTAAGTATTACTGCCCCATGTTTTGTGAAGGTGATAAGCTCTACGATCAACCAGGAGCCTGCCCTGTTTGTGGCATGAATCTTGAGAAGGTCCATGCCAGTGCAGTCAGTCATATTATTTATACCTGTAGCGAACATCCAGAAGTTGAACAGGAAGCACACGGCCTCTGCCCCAAGTGTGGTAAGGAACTGGTTCCCAAAGAAGTTGAGCATGAAGAGGAAGCTGACGAAACCTATGTAACTTTACTTAAAAAGTTTAAATGGTCAGTCGGGTTCACACTGCCAATTTTTATGATTGCCATGTCAGAAATGATTCCCGGTAACCCATTATATCAATGGCTACCACAAAGTTACTGGAATTGGATACAGCTTGGACTGTCACTGCCCGTTGTCTTTTATAGCTGCTGGATGTTTTTCGAGAGAGCCTGGACATCGATTAAAACTCTGAACTTGAACATGTTCACCTTAATTGGTATTGGTGCGGGCATTGCCTGGCTCTTCAGTTTAAGTGGCCTACTGGCACCCAATATTTTTCCCGCACAATTTAAGACAGAGTCAGGAACGGTCTTTGTCTATTTTGAAGCCGCAACAGTCATTCTGACTCTAGTACTTCTTGGCCAATTATTGGAAGCTCGAGCACACGGTAAAACCAACAGGGCCATCAAGGAACTGCTTAAGTTATCTCCCTCCGTCGCCACCCTTGTCACAGATGGTGAAGAAAAGCAGGTAACCGTTGACCAAGTTTCCGTCGGCGATACACTCCGCGTCAAACCCGGCGGTAAAATCCCAGTCGATGGCAAAGTGATCGATGGTTCATCCGATATTGATGAATCGATGATTACAGGAGAACCAATTCCCATCACTAAACGCAAAGATGACGCCGTCAGCGCAGGCACCATCAACGGTAGCGGCTCTATCTTGATGGAAGCAACCAAGGTCGGCAAAGATACCCTGTTATCCAAGGTCATTCAAATGGTCAACGATGCAAGCCGCTCGAAAGCCCCTATTCAGAAATTAGCGGATAAAGTTGCAAAATACTTCGTACCAATGGTCATTGTTGCCGCAATCATCACCTTTATCATCTGGGCTATTTGGGGGCCACAGCCAGCGTATACCTATGGCCTGGTCAATGCTATCGCGGTATTAATTATCGCCTGCCCTTGTGCGCTTGGATTAGCTACGCCTATGTCCGTCATGGTTGGGGTCGGCCGTGGAGCCCAGTCGGGTGTACTGATAAAAAATGCTGAAGCACTGGAGCGGACAAACCAGGTCGATATACTAATAATCGACAAAACTGGAACCTTGACCGAAGGCAAACCTTCCGTTGAAGAAGTTGTGTCAACTCATTCAGACTATACAACGAATAAGGTTGCAGCTTTAGCAGGTTCAGTCAATCAACCGAGTGAGCATTCGTTAGCAACAGCAACTGTCAAGTATGCAAAAGCACAGAACGTTAGGCTCAGCGAAGTAGGAAACTTCAAGGCGCACAGTGGCCATGGCGTTAGCGGTCAAATCAATGACCAGCAGATCATGCTTGGCAATGCAGCGCTCTTAAAGCACAACTCGATTGAACTGGTGCAAAACATTACCCAACAGGCTGAAAAGTATCAGTCAAAAGGCAAAACCATCTCTTACTTAGCTGTCGATGGGACAGCGGTAGGCTTTATTGTTATTGGCGATAAACTCAAAGCTTCATCAGCGGAAGCTGTCAGGGTGCTAAAAAGTTCCGGTATAAAAGTACTGATGATGACTGGTGACAACCCAGTGACCGCGAAATCCGTTGCCGAGGGACTTGATATTGATTTCGAAGCCGAGTGTCTGCCAGAGGACAAACTGAACAAAATTAAGGAGTTTCAATCTCAGGGTAAAATTGTTGCCATGGCTGGCGACGGTATTAACGACGCTCCGGCACTGGCACAGGCAGATATCGGTATCGCCATGGGTACCGGTACGGATGTTGCCATCGAAAGTGCCGAAATCACGTTAGTTAAAGGCGATCTTTCAGGTATTGAGAAAGCCTATCAACTAAGCCATAAGACCATGATAAACATCAAACAGAATCTGTTCTTTGCTTTTTTCTATAATGTACTGGGAATACCACTGGCAGCTGGCGTGCTGTACCCGGTATTTGGCCTGCTGCTATCGCCAATGATAGCGGCAGCGGCGATGAGCTTTAGCTCAGTTTCAGTAATCACGAATTCCCTGCGATTAAGAAAGGCTAAAATTTAACACTAGATCTAAAAAGGCTCCCGCAGGAGCCTTTTTTTTTCAAGCGTATTTTACCAAAGCTTATTTAGTTGCAGGTTTCACAAACTTCAGCGTCATACGGTCACTTTCACCAATCGACATGTATTTTTCTTTGTCCTTGTCGCCTAAGCGCAAACTGGGCGGCAAAGTCCAAACACCTTTAGAGTGATCCGCCGTGTCTTTAGGGTTCGCATTAATTTCCGACGTTGCAACCAGTTTAAAACCAGCCTCTTGTGCCATGCTAATCACGAAGTCCTGATGCATGTAACCAGAAGATGCTTTTTCGTCTTGCTTCATAGACTTAGGTAAGCGATGTTCAACTACCCCCAAAACACCACCTGGTTTTAACGCTTTATACATCGCCTTAAAGCTGTCTACTGTAGCTCCACGGCCATTACGTAGCCAATTATGCACATTACGGAAAGTCACTACTGCATCCGCTGAGCCTTCTGGAGCAATATCGAACATTTCAGGCGGCTGGAAAGTTGTAATTTCAACATTCTCATAAACCTCGGCATTAGCCTTAACTTTCTCACCAAACCCCTTACGGCTTTTACGGAAATACTCAACCTCACTTTCTGGATCGAAGTGTGCTGCGTATAACTTTCCATTGGGGCCAAGCAGTGGCGCCAAAATCTCAGTGTACCAACCACCACCAGGAGCAATTTCAACCACCGTCATACCGGACTTAATTCCAAAGAACTCTAGAGTTTCTTTTGGATGACGGAATTGATCACGCTGCTTATTTTTGTCGGAACGGTGACCTGAAATGAGAAGTTCCTCCCATAAGCCCACGCCCTTCTCAGCCATAACTTCATTTTTTACTGACATTTTGGCTTTAGCCTTTGCATCCAGCTTTTTATCTTCAGTTGCATCTGCACAACCGATTGCTGACATTGCTAATACTAATGCACTGATTGTAAATGCTCGCATTCTGACTCCTAGCTATTTGATTCTAAAGTTAACTTTCTAGATATTACTTTTCACTTCCGACTGTATAGTCTTAGCGAAGTTCACCATCTTTTCAAGTGGAATCAGTGCTTTTTCTGCTAAAGCTTCATCGACAAAAATTTCTTTACCCTGCCCTTCAAACACTTCTGACAGTACGTGTAGAGCATTCATTTTCATCCAGGGACAGTGGGCACAACTACGACAGGTCGCTCCCTCACCGGCAGTTGGTGCGATAATTAATTCCTTGTGTGGTGCCTTTTGCTGCATCTTATAAAAAATGCCTTTATCGGTGGCCACAATCATTTTTTTATTCGGCAGCTCATTCGCGGCCTTAATGATTTGTGACGTCGAGCCAACAAAGTCAGCTAAATCAACCACACTTTGTGGAGACTCTGGATGGACCAGCACCGCAGCATCAGGGTGTAGTGCCATCGTTTGCTGCAAGGCTTTCGTCTTAAACTCATCATGGACAATACAGGCCCCCTGCCATAACAACATATCAGCGTCTGTTTTCTGTTGAATATAACGGCCTAAATGCTTATCCGGCCCCCAGATAATCTTCTTATCTTGTTCTGCCAGGTACTCTAAGACTTCAACAGCTATACTTGAGGTTACCACCCAGTCTGCACGAGCCTTAACGGCAGCAGATGTGTTGGCATACACCACAACCTCTCTATCCGGATGTTGGTCACAGAATTTGCTGAACTCTTCGATCGGACATCCTAAATCCAGAGAGCAGGTAGCTTCCAGTGTCGGCATTAAGATGCGTTTTTCCGGGCTTAAGATTTTTGCAGTCTCACCCATAAACTTAACGCCAGCAATAATTAAGGTGTCAGCATCATGACGTGCACCAAACTTAGCCATCTCGAGTGAATCGCCCACGAAACCACCAGTTTCCTCGGCTAATGCCTGAATATCAGGATCGGTATAATAGTGTGCGATCAGCACAGCATTATGTCGCTCCAGCAAATCTTTTATCTTCGATTTGTGAAGGCTTTTTTCTTCAGGTGATAACTCTAAAGGCGGCTTTGGAAATGGAACGTCAATGTCCACAGAAGTCATTACATCGGTCATTACTTTACAGGATGTCTTAGATCGTTAGAGTATTATATAACACTTCCTGCTCAACTGATAACCAATTCTTATACCTTTGATTTATATATATTTTCCATGTTGATAGCCCGCTCACTATACTCTAGACTGGAGCTAGTCATGGATTAAAGCCTGCTCAGCAACTATGTTGATACTTAAGATACAGAAAACTCTATTATTTTTGGCCTGGATCACCTTGCTTTCCTCTTGCTCAGAAGATGATGGTCCGACAGGCAGGGAAATCTCAACTGTATCACCAAATCAAACCCGAGACTTTAGTTATAAGCTGCATGATGTGGAGATTCACGATCCATATCGTTGGTTAGAAGAAAAAAACAGCCAGGAAAGACGCGACTGGTTATCCCAGCAACAGCAAGTCACTCAGCAATATTTCTCCCAATTTCTACCGGAAGAGAAAGAGCGGCAAACAACCAGCGCTTATCATATCCTCTTTCCTAAAAAACTTAGGGATAGACTGTATTATTTAAAGCAAAGTACTCAAAATAAAAAGCTTAGCGTTCAGCGTTGGAATCTAGAGTCGAATAAAGTTGAACTTGAATTTGAGTTAAGTCTTACCGAAAAAAAGCCGATCGCCAGCTCATTATCACCAGGCGCCCGTTACTTTGCCATTTTGTGGCAGCTGCCAGATAACAGCTCGGAGCTTAACGATAACAATCAATATCAGTGGCAACTGTTTGATTTAGCAAACCGACAGTTTATCGAGCACGAACTCCCTATAACGCAAATAAAAACACATCTCGAATGGTTGGAGCATAATCGTGCGCTATTACTGAGTACTGGCAAACAAGTCGTTCTGCAAAAGCTACTACCGAAGGGCAAAGAGCCTCAACTAATTTTTGACCCGGCGCGTCTGGTTGATAAGCCGTCAGATTGGGAAATTGATGTCGAACTGGCTACCGATCATACCGCGTTAATTATCAAAGGAGTGAACCCACAGGCTAATCATTTAAAATTCTGGGTTAAAGACTTACAACTCAAACGGCCTTACGACGCAAAAGAACTCATCCACTCAACGGAGCCACAATATCAATACGTTGGCAGTCATGGCAACACTTTCTACTTTCAAACTACCCTGGCCGCTTCACGAGGACGTATTATTTCAGTGGATAAATCGCAACCCTCAAGACAATACTGGAAAGAGGTTATTGGCCAGCGAGATGATGTACTTCTGAATGCCGAATTGATGAATAATGAATGGTTATTGCATTATGTCAATAACACACGTCACCAATGGTTCATCAGCAGGCTCAATGGAACGACTCAAACTCAGCTGGATATTCCTGAGCATGCCCAGACCCGTATCGAGCAATTACTGACACATCCTTACCAAGTATTACTATCCAGCTCGACGCTGTCGACCCCTCATGAATTATACCAGCTGGATTTCGTAGAAAGAAACATAACTGCTCTTCACTCCGGCCGCCAACAACTAGGCCAGCTAAAGACAAAAGTCCTATTTTTCCGCTCCAATGACGGAAGCCGAATCCCGATCACCTTATACTCAAAACACGCCATTAATAAGAGCGATGCCAATAAGATCTTAATCACCACTCATCAGGGGTTAGGACAGCATTTCGTTGACAGATATCACTTTATTTTTGAACAGTGGTTGGAACATAACGGTATTATCGCAGTCCCGCATATCAGAGGCGGCGGCACCTACGGATTCGCCTGGCAAAAAGCGACATCGTCCAGCAGCCAACTAAAAGCAGCAGAAGATATCAACTCAGCGGTTCGTTGGTTGGTTGATAAAAACTATAGCTCAGCTCAGGGTATTCTTGGCTATGGACGAGATAACAGTGCTACCTTCTTATTACAGGCAGCTATCTTATCGCCAGAAAACTGGTCGGCCCTGGTTTTACAGAATCCAACAGCTGACTTTATCAACTACTACCAAAACGATGACAAAGCTTGGCTAAGACACTTAGCCATAGCCCCCGATACAGAAGGCATCACTAAACTCCTGGGAATGAGTCCCTATCACAACTTTCCACAGGGGAGCTATCCGACGACGCTATTGATTGGTTCGAACCAATCTGATGAGCTGTTAAAGCTAGCAGCCCTATGGCAGAATCAACAGCTGGCTAAGAACCCCATCCTATTAATGAAGGCGGACCATACAAAAGTAAGGCTCAATGACTCAGACTGGTCGCTTAACGAACTGATTTATCAGTTCCTCCTAAAAAATTCCGGCTTAAGTACAGTCAAACCTTTGAATAAAAAAGCGCTCTAAAAGAGCGCTTTTTTGACGATCAGATAATAAGTTAATTCTTAACTAAACAGCGGCTCCATTCAAAGCCGCTCCAAGAACTAAAATCAATCGCATAAATTACGGCCTTAACTTATCAACCAGCTGATACAGTGGATTTAATAATGTTTGCCCTAACAAAAAGCTTCGCTCAGATGACCAACCGGTTTCTTCATTAGGCAAATTATCATTATCCTTAAAAGGCATTTCCAGGGTAAAAGACAGGCACTTAAACTCTTCCGCAACCCATGCATTGGCTACCGTCAAGTTAGCTTTTCCCGGCTCATCTTTGTCATAACCATATTTGTCCTGAAAGTCAGGGTTTGCCGACATCAGGATAGTTTTAAATTCATCTTCCAAAGACTTTATGGTGTCAGAATAACTTGGTACACCTTCAGAACCAGCGACGAAAACGTAAGGTAAAGCCTCATCACCGTGCAAGTCTAAAAAGGCATCAACGCCCGTCTCTTTCATCATTTGACGTACGTGATATACCTCAGGGCTTTTCTCCAACGTTGGTTCCTGCCACTCTCGGTTAAGGTTTGCACCCGCGGCATTAGAACGCAGGTTGCCGCGGTAGCTACCGTCAACATTCATGTTAGGGACGATATAGAAAACGGCTTTGTCTAATAAGCTACGAGCTAAAGCATCGTTCGGATCGAGCAGGCGCTCAATCAAGCCTTCTGCGCACCACTCAGCCATTGTTTCTCCAGGGTGTTGGCGGGCTGTGATCCAGATTTTATTACCTTTAGACTCATTACCAATGACCAATAAATCCAGGTCTCGCCCATCAACTGTATGGCCAATAACACGATGCTGACAGATCTCCGATAACTGAGATGCCTGAATTAAATTCTGGTGGCGTTCATATGAATATGGTTCAAAGTAAGCAAAATAAATCGAAGCCTGTTCTAATTCATGAGAAAAGGTTAACGTCTTCTCAGCAGTAAACTCAGAGTCAACACGGAACCAGTACTGACGATCATAGGATGCCACGACATTATAATTTTCCCAACCCTCAACGTAAGAGCAGTCTTTAGCGTTAACCAGCTCAAAATTATAGGCTTGGCCTACATTACCGCTAAATTTGTAGTGAAACCACTGCTTAAACTCACTATTAGAGTCTGTGCGAATTTGTAGCTTAATATTATCCGGACTATCTGCAGAAACAACCTCAATATTACCGCTATCAAATGAACTATTAATATTCATAGGACCTCAAGAAATCTATCAAAAGAATAAATTCTACAATAAATAAAAGGGGCCATATAGGCCCCTTTAGACGTATGCACAGATTCTACATTTCTGGTGCAGGAATTGAAATACTCACCGTGGTTTTAAACGTCTCTTCTGGCAACTCTTCTGGCATGGATGGGAAAGGCACCGAGTCAAACAAGGCTGCCATCACCGCATCATCAAGAATTTTCTCGCCTGAACTGCTCACCAGACTACCACCAACAAGCTGACCCTCTCTATCAACTTCAATGCTGATAGAAACGTCACCGTGGGTCTTCCCTTTGCGTGGTCGCATTAAAACGGACTTACCATGACGGCGGAATATCTCCTGTAATGGGTATTCGAAATAAGGAATGTAATGGGCCCCTAGCTGACTTGAGTACTTTTTCCTCATCGCTTCAATTTGGGCGGGCGTTGGTCCTTGTGGCTGCTGCACCTTATCCTTCTCCGCTAACTTACGCTTCGCTTCTTCCAGTTCTTTGCGTAACTTTTCAGCTTCAGCTTCTGCAGCAAGTTGCTCCTCTTCCTTCTGTGCTTCAGCTGCTTTTTCTTGCTCCAGCTTCTTCTGCTCTTCCAGCTTGCGCTTTTCCTCTTCCAGGCGCTTACGCTCTTCTTCGGCCGCTTCCCTTTTCTTTCTGGCTTCTTCTTCACGTTTTTTTCGCTCGGCTTCTTCTTTCGCCGCGACGGCCGCCTGATCGAAAGCTGCTATACGTGCTGGAGAAGGCTGAACGGAACTAAACCGACTAAGCAGCTCTGAACGCTGAACATCAGATGTTTCACCCAAAATAGCTTCTTTAAATTCTGAACTAGGCGGCCGATCGCCAACCCAGGTTCTTAGGACGAGAGGAAAGGCTTCTTCGCCAATACGCCCTACTTCTGAGCCATTGACGCCGATCACGGTGGCAACACCGGGCAACAGGTCAATCGTCACAATGTCGCCACTCACTAAATCTTGATCCATTAGCTTTGCAAAATCACGAACGGCTTTCGCGTTTGCCAAAACATTACTGGCCTCGTTGTTATTCTTAATCCGCTCGATCCAAAAGCGCTTTAAACGGCGTCCCGATAAATTATCCGCCAAAACCCGCAGCTCCATGCGCTTTGCGCCAGGGCTTGATACGGCTTCCTCGCCGTCATCCGTGGTGCTCGCTAAATATAAAGCATCCAGAAACCATTCGTTTCGTAATTCGCTATGAACTCCCAGACCATTTAACTTTAAAGGAGCACCAGCGACATCAACCTGCTCTGCAGCTGAAGCATAGTTGATAAAGGCAATAGATACATACGCAACAAAGGGTAGAATTAGTACTTGTGTAATTTTTTTCATTAGAGTGCAGCCATTATTAATCAAAACGCGGAATTAATGTCAAAATTTATGACACAGTTCATATTGTAAGAGTTTAGCAGTTAATTGCAAGCTTAGGCTAACACCTATAACCTTTTGATTTTTAATTGTTTTATTTTTTAATAAGAAAAAATAAGGCATGTTATTTTGCAAAAACCTCAAAGTTTTCTGCGAATAAAATGGTTAAAATATTGACCTTAGCGCCGAAATAAGGCAATTTATCTCACCTTTGTAAGATTCGCCAATAAGTTTTGCTTATGAATGATACTATTTTTCTCGTTGAAGATGATGAGAAACTTTCCAGCCTGATTGCAGACTTCCTAAGAAGTCATGACTTCAATGTTACCGTTGAGAACCATGGGAGCCAGGCTATTGACTTCATTACGCAAAATCAACCACGAGCGGTTATTCTGGATGTTATGCTTCCAGGAACGGATGGCTTTACTATCTGTCGCACCGTACGCCCCAAATACCAGGGGCCAATATTAATGCTGACATCGCTTAGTGATGAGATCGATGAAATTGCCGGCCTTGAAAATGGTGCAGATGATTATTTAAGCAAGCCGGTAAAATCACACGTTTTACTAGCTCACCTGCGTGCTCTGTTACGCCGAATTGAATCTGATGAATCCAGCCAGCCTCAGGATAAAATTATTAATGCTGGCAGCATCGCTATTAACCCTCAAAATCGCAGTGTCCTCTGCCATGGGAAAGAAATCCATTTAACCACCGCAGAATACAACCTTTTATGGTTGCTGGCTGAACGTTCAGGAGAGGTGGTCAGCCGCGAAGAACTGCACCGCAAAACCTTTAAATTAGAATATGATGGCACAGATCGAAGTATTGACTTAAGAATATCCAGACTTCGCCGAAAGTTGGGAGACGACCCAAAGCTGCCCTATATAATAAAAACGATTCGTGGCGAAGGATACCTTCTGGCGGTCTAATGAAACGTAGCTTAGCTCTCCTCGCTATCTTGGTTGGGATCAATCTGTGTAGTTTTATTGCCATGTATTATGTCTATTTTCCCTGGATGCATAAAATAGACAGTCAGGAACTCCAGGAGTCCATACTCGCAGACGTTCGCTTTTTAAACTTTCGTTTATCCCTTCTTGATTACAGCTATTCACCACAAACCATCGCCAAAGCAGAGCATGAGTTAAATATAAAAATCAAAGCGCGTTCCCGAGAGCAACTTGGTATGGAACCGTCTTACTTTAACCAGTTAAAAGAAAATCGCTATGGTATTGATATGGGTCGCCCAGAAGGTCCCTCTGCTTACCTGTTACTTAACGATAACCAAACTATCCTGACCGTTGGTCCCTACCCCAAAGTTAATAGTGACATCCAATTAAGGGACTGGCTGTTTTACGTCATTATACTAATTGTATTTAATGCTGTAGCAGTACTCATTGTATATAGGCACGTTAACGAGGCTTTAAATGTCGCTATTCGGGCGATTGGACAGCTGGATTTAAGTGGGCTCAAACTCAAAAAAACCCGCTCTCCCCTGACCAATATATCGGCAAACACACCAAGAGTGGTTAACCATATCAAGGGCTTGCACAAACAACATCAGCAAAGCCTGTACAACCAACGCGACCTCATGCATGCAGTTGCCCATGAGTTTAGAGGGCCGATGGCAAGATTAAGCTTTGCGCTGGATCTTTTTTCTCAAACCCGATCAGAGGAGCGCCGACAGGAACTAACAGAAGACATGGATGACGCACTTTCAGAGTTAGACGATCTGGTTAAAGAAGTGCTGGGTTACTCCAGGTTAAAGGATGGACGCTTTCCTCTTGAGTTGGAGCACTTTGACCTGAGAAAGATAACCGAAAGTGTGATTGAAAAAGTAAAAACTCTATACCCAGAAAAGAACTTCATCTTATACTCGGAACCAGCCAAAGCCATTCCTCTTTATGCTGACTGTAACCTGATTGATCGAGTCATGATCAACCTGATTCGTAATGCAGCTCGTTTCTCTAACTCTAAGGTGAAAGTCGCTTTAATTTGCTTTAAAGACAGCATCGAAATTCGGGTCGAGGATGATGGACCAGGCATTCCACCGGGGAAACGCAACCGCATCTTTGAGCCCTTTACTCGTCTGGACTATAGTCGGAGCCGGGATTCTGGCGGTGCAGGTCTTGGCCTCGCTATTGCGAAGGGAATCATCAACCGCCACCAAGGCACAATCTGGGCTGAAGACAGCCGGGAGCTCGGTGGGGCAGTGCTCACCATTCATATGCCGCTGGAACAAAAATCAGCAGTCATTGAAGCAGAAGAGGCCTTAAAAAAATCCTCGAGCACAGACACAGACGACAAAACAGAACAGCGCCATCGCCGGAGATAGCTTGAAAGGTACTGATATTACGCCAGATTAACCCAGTCAAATCCGTGATTTTGCTCAGCGATAACGACTTTATCTAAAGGCCATTGAATCGACTCTGCAACACTCTCTTGAACCAGTTTAGGGCAGTTATTTTGCTCACTGATATGACTGGCTATCAGCAACTCTAAATCATCACTGAACACCTTTTGCAACAGCTCAATGGCCTGTCGATTGCTCATATGCCCTAAAGGACCTGCTACCCTTTGTTTCAATGACCTTGGGTAAGGCCCGTTCCAAAGCATATCCTCATCATGATTACACTCGAGTAACAGACCATGACACGACTGTAATGCCTTTATAATTTCTGATGTATACGAACCCAGATCGGTAAGAATGGCCAGCTGCTTACCATAAGCCTGGAATAGATACTGACAAGGCTCTCGGGCATCGTGAGGAACCGATAGAGGAATAACCGATAAATCACCGATTGCAAACTGTTGAAAGCCCTCGATAATAGAATATGCGTTCAACTTGCCGCACTTCCCGGATAACAAACTACCTCGGGTAGACCATACAGGAATATCATACTTACGACTTAACGGCCCAACACCGCTGATATGATCCTGGTGCTCATGTGTCACCAAAATAGCATCAATACAGGATGGCTCGACCTCCAGTCGCTGCAGCCGCTTAACCGTTTCTTTTAAAGTAAAGCCACAGTCAACCATAACCGTGGCTTCTTTAGTTGCGATAAGTGTTGAATTGCCTTTGCTCCCAGAACCCAGCGAAGCGACCTTTAACACGCTATTCTTTGCCTCGCTTAAACTCAGCCGCAAACTCAGGATAGATTCGAGTCACAACATTGTCCTCGAGCTTATCGCCCTCAGCACCATAAAAGCTCATGCTGATACCACCGGAAGCGAGTTCGGATAGTTTAACTTGATAATCACCCGGCTCTAAATCCACTTTTACTTTTTCGTTATCGCTAGAAAATAGCGACCAGAAACCAGTATCAGGCTCCTTAACATTAAAGTAATACGTCTGTTCCGAACGGTCTCTATCAGTTATCGACAGATTTAATGCTGTTAATACACGAGGCATCTGCTCCCAAACGGCCAAAAATTTTCGCTCTGTGATAAGTGCCAAGGACCCCTGATCGTCGTAGCCTAACTCAAAGTCGACTTTAGCCTGTTGCAAGATTCTCTGACGAGCTTCGCGCGTTCTTGCAGAGTCATAATAACCAATGAAATAATTTAAAAACTGTTTCGCTACGCGCTGTGAAGTCGCAACACTGTTCCACTGTTCGTCTTGATAGCGTTGGTTAGCGATATGCTTCGCCTGCAGAGCGACCTCATTTGGCTTTTTATCAACGATGCTCAGCCTAAATTTATGACGCTGACCATCAACATAATAAGAACCTAGGCGCTCTGCGACCTGGTTATCTTCCGTGTCGGTGATCCAGTCGGTCTCCACTAAGCTGTTAGCTGGCTCGTTATAGGATAAGTTCTGGGACTGCATGAAACGCTCAATATAGCTGATCAACTGTTCAGCATCCCCTCTGATCCAGACCGTAGGCTCGGCACGTTCCGTGTCTTCCCAAACACCATCGCCAGCGACCAATAACAATTGCGGTGGCTCAAGGCTCATCGCTTTACCTTGCGGCTCGCGCTCAGTAATAACAGCGCCTTCAGGTACACGGTACCCGTCCTGAACATTGATTTCGCTAGTTCCAGGCGGCAACTGCAGATCAGGCCCCTTTTGACTTTGCATATAGCGGTCATCAATGTCTTCAGAACCATCGCCTGAAGTTGCGCAGGCCGATACTAATACCGCGGCACTAACGGAAAGGGCTAAAACTTTAATATTCTTATGATAATTCAACATTCGCTTGTTCCAGTGCTGTTACAACTTGTGAGTGGAAACGACTATCCAACTCGGTCAAAGGCAGTCGGATACCACACCCTATTTTATTCATTCGATAAAGCGCCCATTTTACGGGAATCGGGTTAGCTTCTAAAAATAGCTTATCATTCAAACCCGAAAGTTTATCGTTAATCAATGCGGCCTGTTTCCAGTTTTCGGCTTGGGCTAACTGGCACATTTTGCTCATTAATCCTGGCGCAACGTTGGCTGTTACCGAGATAACACCATGTCCGCCCAGCTTCATGAAGTCATATGCCGTAGCGTCATCACCACTTAATATGCTGATTGGAGTTTCGATAAGGCGATTTAGTTCCGTAACTCGACTAACATCGCCAGTGGCCTCCTTAATGCCCACGATATTCTCCAGCTCAGTCAGCTTGGCTACGGTCTCTGGTAATAAGTCAACCGCCGTTCTGCCTGGTACATTGTATAGAATAATCGGTAACTCACAATGACTCGCCACAGCTTTAAAGTGCTCATAGAGACCTTGTTGCGACGGCTTACAATAATAAGGGGTTACTACAAGCGCACCATCAACGCCTAACTCTTTAGCCTGGTTGGTTAACGTAATGGTTTTGTTAGTGCTCATAGCACCACTCCCAGCAATGACCTGGATACGCCCTGCAGCTTGTTTAACCACTGCATCAATCGCCGCGAAATATTCTTTTTCCGTGACAGTACCCGATTCACCCGTCGTTCCCATCACAACAATCCCTGAAGTACCTTCCTCAACATGCCAATCGACAAGCTGACGTAATGCCTCTAGATCTAACTGACCCGAGTCAGTCATTGGCGTCACTATTGCTACAATACTGCCTGAAAACATCATAATAATCCTCTATCTGCGCGCCGCTATGTTAGCCAGCCACAGCACTAAAAACAACCTAAAAGCGAAAAATCGCTGTGCATAACTTGCGACAATAAAAATTCTAACGTAAAGTGATATTAACGTTCATTTTTATTCAATAAAAGAGCGTTACAGTGACTTATATTGATAAAACAAAGCTTTAGTGATTAGAGCTGGTTAATTAACCAACAAACAGTATAAAAAGCGTACAGGAGGCTGATTTGAGCCAACCAGAGCTGAATAAGAAAGCACCTAATTTCGATCTCCCAGCCACCGGAGAACAAAACCTCTCTCTAAAAGACTTTAAAGATAAAAACCTCGTTATCTATTTCTATCCTAAAGACAACACCCCCGGTTGTACCACCGAAGGGCAAAACTTTAGAGACTTATACAAAGAATTCCAAAGCCACGACACAGAAATCGTTGGCGTGTCGCGTGATAGTGTTCGAGTCCATGAAAACTTCAGAAAAAAACATGATTTCCCTTTTGACCTACTAAGCGATAAAGAAGAAGAAATGTGTAATGCCTATGATGTGATTAAACTTAAAAAGATGTATGGCAAAGAGTACATGGGAATCGAACGCAGTACCTTCCTGATCGATAAGCAGGGGAAGTTACGTCAAGAGTGGCGCAAAGTAAAAGTTAAAGGTCACGTCGACGAAGTTCTGGAAGCTGTTAAGTCACTGTAATTGTTACAGTGACACTACTCCCTTAGGAGCTGATAAAGGAGTCCCAATGGTAAAACCCCAAATAGATGGTAAACGCCTTTTTGTTCTTGATACCAACGTGCTGATGCACGACCCTACCGCCCTCTTCCGATTTGAAGAACATGATATATTAATTCCGATGGTCGTTCTCGAAGAATTGGATGCTGGTAAAAAGGGCCTCTCGGAGGTGGCCCGAAATGTGCGGCAAGTCAGCCGCTATCTTGATGACCTTCTTTCAATTGCCGAAGATGATAAAGACCCCATGAAAGAAGGTATTCCCATCGGTATGCTGCCCCAGATTCAAGACGCAGACAAACACGGGAAAATCTACTTTCAAACCAAAGATCACATTGACCGACTACCCGATTCACTGCCCAGTAGCAAAGCCGATAACACCATTCTTAACGTCGCCCTGGCGCTCCAAGCAAAAAACAAAGATAAAACCGTAACCATAGTCTCGAAAGATATTAACCTTAGAATAAAAGCCAATATTGTCGGCGTCCACTCAGAGGACTACTATAACGACAAGGTGCTGGATGATGTAGAGCAGCTACATACAGGTTATTTTGAACTCCCTGGTGATTTCTGGGACACTCATAGTCGTGATATAGACTCCTGGCAGGAGGAAGGCCACACCTACTACCGTATCAAAGGCCCGCTGGTTAAAGAGTGGTTCGTTAATCAGTGCCTGTTCCAGCCCGAAGATAATTTCGAAGCTATTGTGCGAGAAATTGACGATACTGACGCTGATAATCCGACGGCCATTATCGAGTTATTAGTCGACTACCGAAACGACAGTCATAATATCTGGGGCATCACGGCTCGAAACCGTGAACAAAGCTTCGCTTTAAATGTGCTAATGGACCCTGAAATTGACTTCGTCACTCTGCAAGGCCCAGCAGGTACCGGTAAAACCCTGCTGGCTCTCGCCGCCGCTCTAGAGCAAGCGATAGAGATGAAACGCTATAAGGAAGTCATTGTCACCCGCGTCACGGTATCGGTCGGTGAAGATATTGGTTTCCTCCCTGGCACAGAAGAAGAAAAGATGACTCCCTGGATGGGAGCTTTGATGGACAACCTCGAAGTTCTGTCACCCAGTGAAGACGATGAGTGGGGAGTAGCAGCGACCCACGATCTGTTACGTAAATGGATTAAAGTACGCTCATTGAACTTTATGCGCGGCCGAACCTTCCTCAATAAATTCATCATTATTGATGAGGCTCAGAACTTGACCTCGAAGCAGATGAAAACACTGATCACCCGTGCCGGCCCAGGTACCAAGGTGGTTTGTATGGGAAATGTCGGCCAAATTGATACCCCCTACCTTACCGAAACCACTTCCGGCATTACCTTCGTCGTGGATCGGTTCAAGAACTGGGATCATTCAGGACACATTACACTCAAACGCGGTGAACGCTCGAGACTGGCCGATTACGCCACTGAGCTACTTTAATAACGTCCCCTTGGCCTAAAAAGCAGATCTCTGTGCCAAGGGGTTTTCAGTTTTACTCAACCTCAGCTTGCTGCTCCAGAGCGAGACTCTCCTCTTCAGCTTTATGTTCTTTCACAGCATCCAGCGTTGCGTTGACAAGAACGGCTAATGGAATGGCGAAAAATACGCCCCAGAAGCCCCACAAGCCACCAAACAGGAGAATGGCGCCAATAATGGCAACCGGGTGCAAATTGACCGCCTCGGAGAAAATTAGTGGTACCAGTACATTACCATCGAGAATTTGAATAATGAGGTACACACTCAACAAAATATAAAAATCCGAGGTTAGGCCCCATTGGAAAAATGCAATCAACGCCACAGGAATGGTTACCAGAGCAGCGCCGACATAAGGTATTAGTACGGACAAACCGACACAAACACCCAGCAATAAAGCGTAATTAAGCCCCATTAAAACAAAAGTAATATAGGATACGACACCAACAATAATAATCTCGACAACTTTACCCCGAATATAGTTGCCAATCTGTCGGTTCACTTCGCTCCAGACTCGCTCTGCAAGGTGACGCTCCTGAGGCAACCACTGGCTACACCAGCCAAAGATTTTCTGTCGATCTTTAAGAAAGAAAAAGACTAGCAGTGGGACCAGCACAATATAGACCAATAAGCTGGCGATACTAATAAGAGAACTGAAAGAAGCGCTCAATATGGCTTCACCAATGTTACCTAGTTCAGAATTTAAACTGTTAATAAAACCATCAACCTGCTCTGCTGATACAAAGTTTGGGTACTTGGTCGGCAGCTCTAATACCTGCTCTTTCAACTTCAACATAATGCTGGGTAACTCAGCGATCAATTTTGAACCCTGCTTCCAAATTAATGGCACCAGCCCCAAGAAGATAACAATCGACAAACCGACAAATGCAACAAAAACAATAAGCACAGAAACGAACCGTCCAAGCCCCCGTTTTTGTAGTGCCGTAACTCCCCATTCTAATAAATAAGCAATGACCAAAGCCCATAAGATCGGCGCTAAAATATCACCCACTGTCAGGATGATAAAAAAGCCCACAATAATCAGCATCGTTAGTACGATAGTTGCAGGGCTGGAAAAGTTACGCTGAAACCAGCGAGTAAAGATAGAATTCATTGTTTTACACTTTTTTCTGTCACGAGCCATATTATTGACTCAGCGGAAGATTATTTAAACTAAGAGGTATATCGGTACCTGATGATTGAACTTTTACCACACAAGCCCCATCATATACAGTAACTTCACTGCTATTTTATCAGAATGAGTAATATATTCCTGCATTCAAAAGCCTCCAAAGCCTTACGTGTACTGAGCTTAAGCTCTACGCTACTCGCTCATTCTGCAGCAGGTGCGGCAAGCCTTGATCTACCTAAGATAGGGGAAACCGCAGGCTCAACCTTATCCGTTGCTAAAGAGCAGCAAATCGGTGATCAAATTATGCGTCAAATTAGACGCAGTGAATATTTGATGAAAGATCCTATCGTCACAGACTATATCCAGCAACTGGGCTATCGTTTAGTTGCGGCAAATCCTGACGCCCTGGGCAGACAATTCCAGTTTTTCGTTATTCAAGAGAACTCCATTAACGCATTTGCCCTGCCTGGTGGTTATATAGGTCTTCACTCAGGTCTTATTACGGCATCCCAAAGTGAGAGCGAGCTCGCGTCCGTTGTCGGTCATGAGGTTGCCCACGTCACCCAGAGACATTTAGCACGACGCCTGGAAGCCCAGAACGAATTATCAATCCCCAGTATTCTGGGGTTGATCGGTTCGGTTCTCGCTGCAACACAAGATCCAGAGGCAGGCATGGCGGGAATAGCAGCAACTCAGGCAGCAGGAAAACAAAGCATTATTAATCATACCCGAGACAACGAAAAAGAAGCCGATCGCATTGGCATTACGATGCTCTCCAGTGCCGGCTTTGATGTCCGCGCGGCAGCCGATTTTTTTGAAACACTGCAAAATGCCAGCCGATATACTTTTAAACCACCAGAAATTTTACTGACCCACCCTTTGTCACGAAATCGTATCGCAGCAGCGCGTGAACGTGCCGAGCTCTACCCTGAAGTCGAACATCAGGACTCTGTAGACTACCGACTGGTCAAATCAAGGATAGAGAGCAAAACGCTGATTAATGACAAGGAAAAATTTCGACAATTGACCGCCAAGGCACAAAGCGACAAACTGTCGGATCTGGGTGAGCGTTATTTATACGCTGAGTTACTCAAAAGTAAAGGCCGCTTCAATCCGGCAATAAAAGTACTGACCAGCTTATACAAAAACAATGAAGGCAATCAATTGTTACTGTTTAGCTTGGCGGAAGCTCATTTGGCGCAAGACAGCGGTGCAGAAATGCTGCCGTTACTGGAAACTCAACTTATCAAGCATCCTGACTCTACCAAGTTGATATTAGCTACCTCAGAAATCTACTTAAAAACAGACAAAGTCGACAAAGCTGAAAAGTTATTGCTGCGCTACGTTGATGTGAACCGCAATAACCCAAACTACCTGAAACTACTTGCCGAGGCACAGGCTGAAGCCGGACACACCCCTGAAATGTATGAAACAACCGGACAGTACTTATTGTTGCTAGGAGACTTAAGGACAGCCAAGCAACATTTTGAGTTAGCGCTGCATGCAACCTCTGAAGATCCTTATGCTCAAACCCGCATCCAGGCTCGACTTGAAGAAGTGAAACAAAAGATGCGAGCTCAACTCGAAGCCAAGACCAGGCGCTAGTCAGCCGCTTCCAGCCTGCCTTCTACTTTCTTAATGATTTTTAAAATCTTGGCTCTATCAACCTTACCTAGAATTGGCCCCATAGTCTGCCCACTGGGGCTAACCAGATAAGTACCAGGAAGACTTTGTGGTTTTGCAACAGGCAGATACGGCATAGGTTCGGTGGCAACGATGGGATAACTAATTTCAAGCTTATCCACCAAAGACTTTAACTCATTATTGGTTAACTTATCGTAGCTTACTCCTAAAATGGCAATATCCGGATTTTCCTCTGCCAACAAACCAAGCTCCGGAATTTCTTCCAGACAAGGCGGACACCATTCAGCCCAGAAATTAATGACCAACCACTGCCCTTCATAATCGTTCATACTTTTTTTTTCACCAGACAGCAGATGAAAAGAGTTTTCGTTGGAACATGCTGTAAGCAGCATAGCTACCGCCACAGCGAGACTAAATAACATTTTTTTCATGGACTACCAACACAAAATCAATAACTTAAATTAAACGCAAACAACGAAAAGTGGACTCTGTCACACTTTTGTGCATATTATACAGATAAAAACAATAAAGCCTAAAGCAATTTAATTACTGGATAAAGCTATAAAGGGAGCGCTTATGGAGTCTATACAACTCACGTATCCATCGACTCAGGAAGGCCAAGAGTTCATGATGGATAACAAACCAACGGTCGTAAAACAATGGTTAGAGGATTTAACCTTTACCGACATAACACTCTCTTTAACCCATCTGCTGCAAGCAGCTAAAACATTTAATCGCAGCGAGTGTAAACTCGCTCACCGAGAAGAGAACCTGGCGACTCTGGATCGGGGCTATTTGCAGATGAGCCGTCACTTCCGACAGCACCATGACCAAAGAGTGGCCACGCCGGATACTGAACAGTTTCAGCTATTCAGTCAATTAACGGCCGAAATGGCTTACGGTTATAAGCGAGTCATTCATGAGTTAGCCGAGCAAAAGATGGCTCTCAAAAAACCGTCCCGTCTCGCTTTTGCCATCAATCAAACCCAGCACTACTTGGGGCTGCATCTCATTGAGCACTATCAGCAGTATGCACCGGTACCAAGCTATATCTGGCACGAGCTACATAAACTTTACCACTTTGCTGAGCAGGAAGGGCTGCATCAGAGACAGCAAAAAGCTACAGGGGAGACTTTACAGGCATTAGACACTATCGAAAACACTTATAAGCGCAACTGCTTAATGTCGGTCATTAATCCTTACCATATTGAAGGTAATCTTCACTGGCACCTTTTTAAATACTTTGGTTACTGGGGAAAAACAACTTACTTGTCGGCTGACTTGTCGCACTATACCGACAGCGAGTGTTTTATTATTAACCTTCTCGGTAGCCATCCCCCTGAATATGCTGCTACTGATATTGAGTATGAAGAACACAATCTCTATCGATTACTGATAACGACGGAGTTGCTAAAAGAGTTAAAAAAACAATTAATTTATTACGAACAACACCATAAGTTGCCCCAGTATGGTTTTTATCCATCCATTGATAACACTTCGGGGCATAAACTTTTACAACAAATCTATGCCTACTGCGATCATCATATTGAGCGGAAAAATATTCGCTACCCAAGCCACAGCAATGTCAAAGTCACCATTGGACTAGGTCCAGTTTTTAAAACTCTTGAGGACACTGGGTCACCACTACAGGCTGATAGCTCGCAAAAGGATTACCCTCACCTGGTCCAGTGGCAAGCAACGAATTACAGTAAGGGTGGTTTATGTCTGAAGCAGCCCCAGGCTGACGTCACCAACCTGAACGTTGGCAATATCGTTTTTATCCGCAAAGAATCCAGTCAATCACAAGGGCTCGTTGGTATCATCAGATGGCTTACTGGTAACTGCTCTACAGGCGCAACCATGGGCATTGAGTATTTGAAAGGAAAACCTAAACCCTGCCATTACCTTACTAAAAATAAGTATGGTGAAACGATCCAACATAACGTTTTACTGATTCACTATGAGACGGACAATCAAACGCTTCTGGTAACCCCTAAAAACCTTATCGGTAACAAACGCTCATTAGGCATTAAAACTGAAAATAACACTGCTGAATATCATATTATTTCAACTGAGGACAGCAACTCACTGGTTACTGTCTTTGCTGTCGTCCCCAAGAATGGAAACATCTAGGCTCTCGTTTATGGCCTGATTGGCCGACTCAACATGCCGGGAGAAAAAAGATTGCTCTTCGGCATCCAGTGTTTGATTGTTGTTGGGTAAACGCCATGGTCCGTGCCGATATATACGCCCAATCGTTAAATCACTGGCGTTGAGCTTTAAACAATATTGTCCATTCTCCAGTTTAGCCAGATAGTTAAGGTTTAGTAACTGCTCAACCAAATGTCTCAGCGTTTGCCCATGAAGGTATGAAAACTTGCTCTTTAGCTGCTCGATAGTGACGCTGGACTCATTGGATTGCGCCTGAGCAAAAAAATGCATGATTTTCAGTATGGAGATAAAATCATGTTCAGACTTCTCCCGCTTCATCTCAAAACGATGCAAGGCAAAACAAATCACCACCCCAAACATCAAGATTAACCAGGATAAGAAAACCCATAAGAAAAACAGTGGGATCGCTGTAATCGCACCATAAATTACCTCGTAGGTGGAAAACTTCGTCACAAAGATGGCAAAGCCATACTTGGCTAACTCAAACAATATCGCAGTAATGGTCGCCGCTAATACTGCGAAACGAAACTTTACATGACTGAAAGGGGCGACCATGTAGAGTGCCGTAAAGGCCAGAACAATTAAGAGAAAAGGCAAGCCAAAGGTTAAAATACCGCTAATTTTTGAAACCAGTGGAAGTGCCGCAAAATAGGAAGAAGCGGCCAGACTCGCCGCAATCAGTATCGGTGCCATGGTTAACATCGCCCAATACGACAGCCACTTCTGAACACCACGACGACGGTTGCGAGTCTCCCAAACGGTATTAATGGCACGATCAATCGCCCGTATTAGCATCAGCGATGTAATAATCAGGAAAGCGAAGCCTACGGCTGAAAGATTTTTTGATTTGGCGACATATTCATTCAGGTGCTCCTGAACAGCCAACCCTGTTTCCGGCAGAAAGTTCTTAAAGATTAAATCCTGAACCTGAACATTCAAATTATCAAACGCAGGGAAAATAGCCATCAGACTGACCGCAACGGTCATTAATGGAACTAAAGCTAGCATGTTGTTCAGCGTCAGCTCGGCCGCCATCGAGCTGGCATTCTTTTTCGCAAACTCACTAAAAACAAATTTGGAGAAGGCTTTTAGCCATTTAATCCTTTTTTCTAACATCAAATATGCCTAGAATAGTCGCATCAATAATTAAACTTTAAACTATTATGAGTGATTTTAACATCTTACATAACCCTCGTTGTTCGAAATCTCGTCAAACTTTGGCGTTATTACAGGAAAATGGTATCGAGCCAACGATTATTGAGTATTTAAAAACACCACCGTCTGAAAAAGAACTCAGCGCAATTATCAAAAATCTCGGCGTTAGCCCCCGCGATGTTTTGCGAAAAAAAGAAGCGGAATATAAAGAAGCCGGGCTGGATAATCAGGAATTAACCGACAAGCAAGTAATTAACCTGATGGTACAATATCCGAAAGTTATCGAGCGTCCAATTGTCTTTAATGACAAAGCTGCCGCTGTGGGTCGTCCTCCAGAAAACGTTTTAAATATCATTAAGTAAAATGAATACCGTTTTAGTGCTTTATTACTCTCGCTATGGCGCCACCCGTACCATGGCGAGGCTGATCGCCCGAGGCATTGACAGTATCGACGGCTGCCAGGCGATGATACGTACTGTGCCGCCAGTCAGCGCCGATCATGAGGCTACGGCTGATGCGATTCCGGATGAAGGTGACCCCTACGTTACTTTAGACGATCTGGAACAAAGTCACGGCCTTGTGCTGGGCAGTCCAACACGTTTTGGTAATATGGCAGCCCCTTTAAAGTATTTTCTGGAGCAAACCTCATCGCAATGGCTATCGGGTACCTTAAGCGGCAAACCCGCCAGTGTTTTTACTTCGACCAGCTCGTTGCACGGCGGTCAGGAGTCAACACTGCTGACTATGATGGTTCCGCTGTTACATCACGGCATGATTATTGCAGGTATTCCTTACTCGGAAACTGAGTTAGTCAAAACCCAAACCGGGGGGACACCTTACGGGGTTTCGCATGTGGCTGGTGCAGATAATAGCAATGACATCAGTGAGTCAGAAAAAGCGTTATGTTTGGCACAAGGTAAACGGATGGCTGAGCTAAGCAAAAAACTTAATCAGTCATGAGCCAAACTATGAATATACATCTCAAAAAAGCGCTAAGAGCCAGATTGATTGCTGTTGCCAGCTTTGTAGCGACCGTCATCATTTTACCGTTTTTTATCTGGTTTAATCATGACCACCCGACTATGCGCTGGATTTCACTGGGCATCTGGTGGCTACCACTATTATTCGCACTTCCAGGCATGTTCAGAGGCAAAACCTACACCTACGGCTGGACGGGATTTATTATTCTATTGCCCTTTTTCTATGCTTTTTACTTTATTATCGAACCCGATAAAGTTGTCTGGTCAACCATCCTTGTTATTTTGTCAGTCTTATACTTTTTAGCCTCGGTCAGCTATGTCAGGCAGTACGCACTGTCGCAAGGTATCAAGACCAATGCTGAAGCCAAGAAAGCAAAAGGCATAGAATAAGCTCTGCTATGGAACCTATAAAAAAGGCTGGAGTTTCCAGCCTTTTTTATTTTCTCTAAAACAAATTCTTATAAGCTCTGAAACGTAGGTAGTGATCACACAACACCAAAGCAGCCATGGCTTCAACAATCGGTACCGCCCTTGGCAGGACACAGGGGTCATGGCGGCCACGACCATGAAACACCACATCTTTTCCTTCCAGGTTTACTGTTTCCTGTTCACGAATAATCGTCGGCGTTGGCTTAAAAGCAACTCGAAATACAATCGGCATACCGTTGGAGATACCACCTAGCACACCACCTGAGTTATTGGTTTTCGTTCGGATTTCGCCATTATCATCAAAGAATATATCGTTATGCGTCGATCCTTGTTCTAAAGTGCCGGCAAAGCCCGAACCAATCTCAAAACCTTTACTGGCATTGATCGACAACATCGCTTTAGCCAGATCAGCTTCTAACTTATCAAACACCGGTTCGCCCAAACCTGCCGGAACGGATCGTAGCTGGCACTCAACGACCCCACCGAGCGAATCACCTGCCTTTCGAGCCTTTTCTATCTTACTCACCATCTGTTCAGCTAAAGTTTCATCTGGGCAACGCACCAAGTTAGTATCAATGAGCTCTGGCTGAATATCTTCCGGGCTAACGTTAAGCTCCAGATCTTGAACACTTTTGACATATCCAAAGATATCGACGCCAAGCGATTGTTGTAACACCTTGCGAGCAATCGCACCGGCTGCCACATGACCCGCCGTAATTCGCGCCGAACTGCGCCCACCGCCAGCAACGTCACGTATCCCGTATTTCTTTTGGTAGCTGTAGTCCGCATGGCTGGGGCGAAACAGCTGTGCCATTTCAGAGTAATCTTTGCTTTTCTGATCTTTATTACGGATAAATAAATTAATTGGCGTTCCCGTGGTTATGCCATCGACCATGCCCGATAGGATTTCGACTGTATCAGACTCATCGCGCCGCGTCGTAATGGAGCTTTGTCCCGGACGGCGTTTGTCTAAAAATGGCTGAATATCATCTTCCGATAACGGCAAACCCGCAGGACATCCCTCAAGCACAGCACCAATGCCTTTACCATGAGACTCACCGTAATTGGTTACTTTAAATAACTTGCCGAAACTATCACCGGCCATAATGAACTCCAATTAATATAACTTTAATCAATATCAACAACCTCTACACCAATCTGCTCCAGATACTGCCAATACAGTGGAAAAGATTTCTCGACAGCCTGGGCGTCTTCAATAACTACTCCCGGTAGCCGTAAACCAATCAATGCAAAGCTCATGGCCAGGCGGTGATCATGGCAGCTGGATAACCTCGCTACCGTTAAAGGTTGCTGGCCAGTCACAGTGATACTATCATCATCATACTCAACAACAGCACCTAATTTCTTCAGCTGTTCACACAAATCAACGATACGGTTTGATTCCTTAAAAGCCAGGTGAGCAATATTAGTTATATGCGTCTGACCTGATGCAAACAATGCAGTCACCACTAAGGTCGGCACCGCATCCGGCATATCTCCCATATCAACATCAACACCCTGCAACGGTTGCTCATAAGCAATTCGTAAGTCGTTACCTCGTGTCTCTATCTCTGCGCCCATAGCCTCAAGTACTCGATAGAATCCAGACTCACCTTGTGGAGAGTTGAAAGCATAACCCTGCAATGTCACCGATGTTTTAGCCAACAAAGCCGCCGCCATAAAATAGCTGCTGCTGACGACATCTCCCGCCACCTGAATGTCTGTGGCAACAATATCCTGATTGGCAGGAATTAGTAACTCCTTGTCGGATAAGGCTTCAATCTGACCACCAAACCGTGCGATGGCATCTTTAGTCAGCTGAATATAACTGGAAGATACTGTTTTACCCTCCAGACGGATCCTGGTATCTGTTTTTGCCTTCAAGCAAGCAATTAACAAACCACTGAGATACTGACTGCTACGACTGGTATCTAATGTAATCTGTCCACCCTGGAGCGGCCCTTTAAGCTCAATAGGCAATTTGTCGCCTTGAACGCTCACACCGAGGCTTCTTAAACTTGCGGTCACTTCTTCCATTGGCCTTTGTCGCATTTGCGCACTGGCACCAATAATGGCCGTCGAGCTTAAGTTACTGGCTAATGCCGTAACAAAACGACTCAGAGTACCACTATCTCGACAGTCAATATGAATGCTCTCAGGCTGCTCAAAGCGTTCAATTCCGGTAATACTTACCTCATGCTCAGATAACTGAGTCACCTTAGCTCCCAAGCGCTGAACAGCTTCCAACGCCGCTTCAATATCATCATTAACCGGCATGTTACGCAGAACTGTAGCGCCATTAGCAAGCGCAGCGATGGCGACATAGCGGTTCGCCAGATACTTACTGCCCGGCACCGTAACAACCGGGTTGTTAATATGATGTGAGATGATCTTTTTAACTGTCATACTTATGTCTTTTTATTAAGGGAGTTACGGCTGTAACTCCTCTATTAGCTCTGCAAGTAACTCAATGTCACGATCACTCAAACCATCCGAGTCAACCGCATCTTCGACAAATAATGCAAACTCGGCAAACCACTGTTCATCAGTCAGGTCATCCGCAGGAATGAGATCCACCATTGGGATCAAATATCCCACTAAAAATAACTTCTCTTCTTCAACTTCCTGCTCAAGTTGTAATAACCTTTGCTTTATATCATCAGCAATCGACATAGCCACTCTCTCTTGTCTCTTTATTCACGCCTGCGCTAAGCACTTTGGGCATGATTGGTGTGTGCCGCCTGAGCTATTGTTCGGACATAATCCCCAATATGCTCCAGCATAATCTGGGGGGTATTATAATGTCGATTGATCAAGTTAACTATGGCTGAGCCTGTAATAATTCCATCCACGCCGGCTTTAGCCGCATCAAATACATGTTGTGGCTTAGAAATACCAAAACCCTGTACTAATGGAGGACTGCCAAAGTTTCTCAGCTTACCGAGAAACTCAGTACTGGCTTTGCTGGCAGCTACTTCGGTTCCAGTAATACCTTTACGGCTTAACACATAGGTATACCCTTTACTCGTATTGGCAATTTGCTGTAATGTCTCATCGTTTGCATCGGGCGGAGCAATAAAGACCAGATCAATACCGCTCTCCTCTGCTGCACCAGCAAATAGTTTAGATTCTTTAACCGGACAGTCCGCAATCAAGATTGAGTCAATTCCAGCATTACAGCACTGATTAAAAAAGCTTTTGATGCCCTGTGCAAAGACTAAATTGGCATATATCAATAACCCTATAGGTAGCTGCGGATATTTCTCCCGCACTTTAGCAACTAGCCTCAAGCCAGAGCTCACTGAAAACTGATTGGCTAATGGTCTTAAAATCGACTGCTGTATCACCGGCCCATCGGCCACCGGATCAGAAAAGGCCAAGCCAAGTTCCAGTCCGTCAGCACCATTGGTAACCAGTTGATCGATAATCTCAAGACTCAATTCCTCATTCGGATCACCAATCACCACAAAAGGAATATACGCCAGGTGACCTTCGTTACGAACCTGTTGAAACATCTTACTATAGCGCATTGGAACTCTCCTTCTGGTTTGACTCAAGAATGGACATCACATGCGACAGATCTTTATCGCCTCTCCCCGACAGGTTCACCAACAGTACCGTTTCTTCGGTCACCTGTTGACTTAGCTTTTTAGCGTAGGCCAGTGCATGTGACGATTCCAGTGCTGGAATAATGCCTTCGGCATGTGACAGCTCCTGAAAAGCCTGCAGAGCTTCATCATCAGTAATACCAACATATTCAGCACGTCCGGAAGTCATTAGATGCACATGTTCAGGACCAACAGCTGGATAATCGAGACCCGCGGATACCGAATGCGACTCTATAATTTGCCCTTCTTCTGTCTGTAAAGTATGGGTCCTGGCACCATGAATAATTCCCTCTGTGCCACGTAATAAGGTCGCTCCATGGGCATCCGAATCGAGGCCGTGTCCCGCTGGCTCAACACCAATCAGGCGAACATCTTCGTCAGGAATAAAATCTGTGAAAATACCAATGGCATTCGAGCCGCCACCGACACAGGCAATAACGGCATCCGGTAACTGCCCGGTCTGCTGCAAAACCTGCTGCTTGGCTTCTTCACCAATCACCTGCTGAAAACGTTTAACCATCTTGGGGAACGGATGCGGCCCAGCCGCTGTTCCCAGCAGATAATGGGTATCATCGTAGTTGGCCGCCCAGTCTCGCAAGGCTTCGTTAATGGCATCTTTAAGGCTGGCACTGCCGTTATCCACCGGAATGACTTCCGCTCCCATCAAACGCATTCGAAAGACATTAGGTGATTGACGATCGCAATCCTTCTTGCCCATATAAATGGTTGCCTTAAGTCCTAATAAGGCACAGGCCAAAGCCGTTGCCACACCATGTTGCCCAGCTCCAGTTTCAGCGATGATTCGCCCTTTACCCATACGCTTTGCCAGTAACGCCTGAGCCAACACCTGATTAGTCTTGTGAGCACCACCATGCAATAAATCTTCGCGCTTTAAAAAGATTCGGCAATTCTCATTACGTCCAAAAGTCTGACACTCTGTCAGTGGTGTTGGTCGACCGGCATAATCATTAAGCAACTTATTGAGTTCGTCCAGAAACCCCCGGTCATCGATAGCCTGTTCAAATGCCTGCTCTAACTGTTCAAGCGCAGGTACCAATATTTGTGGCACAAACTGACCGCCATACTGACCTATATAAGCTCCATCATACTCAAACTTTGAATGCGTTTGTTCTTCAATTATCGTCATAATTACCTCTTAACCTCTCTTCCTGACATTGCACGAGCATTAGCAAAAAGAGACTCAATTTTTTCGATTGATTTCACTCCAGGCTCCCGTTCTGTTCCGCCACAAACATCAATAGCGCTAACCCCCTGCTGTTTGAGCTGAGCAATATTATCAGCGCTCACACCGCCAGCCACTCTGATCTGATAATTTGGGTATCGCTGTTTAAACTGCTCAACTAGAGCCCAATCAAAGGTCTTTCCCGTGCCGCCTTTCGTTGCACCAACCTGAGTATCCAGTAACACTTCGTCAACCGGGTAATCAGCCACTTGAGGTAACGCCTCCCCATCTTTGATAGAAATCACTTTGGATAGCATGCAACCATCGGGGAGCGCTTTACGCAGTGACAGCACAAAGTCAACCGACTCATCACCATGTAACTGAACACCTTGCAGATGATATTTCCCAACCGCAGCAAGGACATCGTCAAATGGATGGTTTTGGAACACACCAATCACTTTTTTATTGCTGTCAAAACCTTCTGCGTCAACTCGGCGAGGTGAACTATCTACAAATATCATGCCCACAGAAGCTGCCGGTGTTTTGCTGACTAAATCGGCACTCTGCTGATTCTTAACGCCACACACTTTAATATCGCCATACACCAACTGGCTTGCAGCAGCCTCCAGGTCGTCCTGAGCCATCAGGCTACTGCCGACCAAGCAGGCATCAGCCATAGGTGATAGCGATAAAACATCATCATGAGTTGCGATGCCAGACTCAGTTACCACGATTACATCATCAGGAATCAGCTCGATCAGTCGCTCGGTATGTGATAAATCGGTACTTAAATCTTTAAGGTTGCGGTTATTAATGCCAATAATCTTCGCATTAAGCTCCAAGGCACGTTGTAGCTCCTGTTCATTGTGCACTTCTGTCAGTATATCTAAACCCAGCTTTTCAGCCTGCGACTGACAGGCTTTATACTCCTGATCATTAAGTACGGACAGCATCAACAAAATCGCATCGGCGCCATAAAACCTTGCTTGTCTCACCTGCTTTGGCTCCAGGATAAAGTCTTTGCACAACACTGGTTTATCAGTATGTTCACTGACATATTTAAGGTTGGCGTAACTGCCTCGAAAAAATCGTTCTTCCGTTAATACCGAAATCGCATCGGCGTATCGATTATAGACCGGGACAATTTCCCCAAGATCAAAGTTAGCTCTGATCAATCCCTTTGAAGGAGACGCCATTTTGCACTCCATAATGAAGCCGAAATGAGGCTGCTTTAAGGCATCATAAAAACTTCTGGTGCTGCTTGACACTTCATCAACGTCCGAACTATTGGCCAGGGTTTCTCTACGGTGTTCAACAATTGCCTGTAAAACATTAACCATGTGACATCTCCTTAATTTTATTCAGGTGCTCTAAAGCACGTCCTCTTTGGATAATATCCCTGGATAACTGATAACCCTGCTTATAATCGTTAGCGACACCGTTAAGCACCAACAATGCTGAACAATTTACCGCAACCATATCAACATGCGCCTCAGGTGCATCTCCACTTAGCAAAGCAATTGCTGCCGTTTTATTATCTACTCCCTCCGTGACCTGAATCGCCGATAAGTCATGTTGCTTCGCTGAAAAGTGTTGTGGTGAAAGCTCTAACGACTCTATGACACCGCTGTTCAAGCTGACGGCTTTAGTTGTGCCGTGAACGGCGATTTCGTCAAGCCCTGAACCATGAACAACCAAAGCTCTTTTTGTTCCAAGCAAATCCAGGATTTTGGCAAAGGGCAGTAGATACTGTGCGTCATAAACGCCAAGCAGTTGCACATCGGGTAAAGCCGGGTTAGCAAGTGGTCCAATTAAATTAAAAATGGTTCTCGTCTTTAACGACTGCCTCACAGGCATAATATGTTTTACCCCTTGATGATAGTCAGGAGCAAATAAAAAACAGAAATTAGTGCTATCCAGTAACTGCTTACTCTTCTCGGCTGATAAATTAATGTTAACTCCAAGTTGCTCCATCAAGTCAGCAGAACCACATTTGGAAGAAACGGAACGATTACCGTGTTTGACTATTTTCACTCCAGCACAGGCGGCGACTATCGCCACTAAAGTAGAAACATTTATCGTGTTGAGACCATCGCCGCCGGTACCACAGCAGTCACTTATCGAATAGTGGGATGATGGAAAATATTGGGCTTCTTGCCGTAAAGCTGCTGCCGCCCCAGCAATTTCTTCCACCGTTTCACCTTTAGTTTTTAGTGCTGCTAACATAGCTGCAACCACTGGCACGTCAATATCACCTTGTAGTACTTCACGGAAAGAGGAACTCGCCTGCTCAAAGTTCAGATGCTGCCCCTGATAGACATTCTCAAGCAAACTCAGCATAAGCCTTGCCCTCCGTCTTGACGTGTGGATGGTTGCTTTGCGATAACTCAATAAAGTTAGCCAGTATTTTAGAGCCGTTACGGGTCATAATACTTTCAGGGTGAAACTGTAAGCCGTAGATCGGATACTCAATATGGGAAACCGCCATGACTTCCTGATCAGCACTTTCAGCGTCAACCCTCAAAGCTTGTGGTAAATTGATTGCCGCTAGAGAGTGGTAACGCGCCACTCTTACGGTCTTACCAAGCCCTGCCAGCACACCACGATTTTCTGAACGCAGAGTCTCAGTTTTGCCGTGTACTATTGCTTTAGCAGAGCCAACTTTACCACCAAATGCCTCTACAATGACCTGATGCCCAAGACAAACGCCAAGAAAAGGTTTATGTCCGACAAGTTCTTTAACTAAACTTAAACAATGACCCGCGTCTGCCGGTGCTCCTGGCCCTGGGGATATAACAATAACATCAGATAAACGCGCCTGACGAATTAAAGTTTCGTAGCTAATATCGTTACGGCAGACGACAACTGTATGGCCCATGGACTCCAATTCATAAGTCAGGTTATAAATAAAAGAGTCATAGTTATCGATAACTAGTATGTTCATGCCAGCACCTCCGACTGGGGTAGCTGCTGACGACAGGCATCAATAACAGCTTTCGCTTTATTCACAGTTTCAAGAGCTTCTGCCTTTGGCTCAGAATCATGAACAATACCCGCACCTGCAGAAATCATCGCCTGGCCATCAGAAACGACCGCAGAACGAATAATAATAGCGCTATCAAACTCATCATTGGCATTCATCATACAAATCGCTCCGCCGTAAAAACCACGAGCCAATTTCTCTTGCTGGCGAATAATTTCCATCGCTTTAATTTTTGGAGCACCAGTTAAGGTGCCCATGTTGGCACATGCCCGGTAAGCTACTAGTGAATCAATTTCAGGCTTTAACACTCCCTTTATTTCAGAAACCATATGCTGGACATGAGAGTATTTGATCACTTTTTTCAGCTGAATAATTTCACGCGTCCCCGACTGGACAACTTTAGCCAGATCATTCCGTGCCAGATCAACCAGCATCATATGCTCGGCATTTTCCTTGGCATCTTCTACTAACTCGAACTCGACTCTGGAATCATGCTCATGATTGATTTGGCCAGTATTTTTATCAATCGCCCGTTTGCGCGTGCCAGCAATCGGATATAAAAATACTTCGCGTTGTTTATTAACTTTTAACGCACTTTCGGGGCTCGCTCCAAACAGCTGCTTATCACCAAAGTTAACAAAATACATATAGGGTGAAGGGTTACTTTGACGAAGCTTACCGTACGCCTGAAAAGGATTAGGACAGGAAATGCCGAATTTTCTGGATAAAACGACCTGGAAGATATCACCCTGTTTTATCCTTTCCTTAGCTGCTTCAACAAATCCATAATAATCTTTATCAGACAAATTCAGCGACAATTCGGCATTTTCCTGTTGTGGAGAAAAGTCTAAAACTTCGGAGACCGAAGCTTCTTTCAATGTGCTATAAGTTGCTTCCAGCTCCACACCTAACCTGACCGTATTCTCGGCATTCTCACCAAAGCCCTTCACTACGATTTTAGCGTTCTGCCCATCCTGGTTTTGAACAATTATTTGATCAGCAACATAAAAGCAGTAATCTTCCTGGAACTTTTCAACGTCGGGCAAATCTTCGAATTGCTCTACCAGCTCGTAACTGAAGGCTCCTATCAATAATGATGTTTCGTCATCTGACACCTGACCAACTTTTAGCAAATCTCTGATTAACTGCAGAGCACTAATAGTGGTTACTTCAAATAAACGCTCTTGCTCATTATTGACTTCAACAGCTTCCGGACAAATCAAGTGAACGAGGTCACCACCTTCATATCTTAATTCAAATTGGTTAGCGATCTCTTCACTGGATTTGATCGATGCCAGTATTTCATGACCATTGTGATTAAGTGCTTTTAGTGTGACTTTTTGATCAAGCGCTCGGATCTGCAAAGCTGCAGATAACATGGTAACGCTTCTGCGGTGCTCGTGTGTTCCGGCCTCAGCAGTCTCTAATAACGCGGTATGCTCTACACGACCTTTGTCAGTTAATGCTGCGTAAACCTGATATGGGTTCAAGCTCAGAGGAAGCTTTCTACTTATGGTATTAACTTGCATGATTAAACTCCTTATAGGTACGACCGCTTGCCTTAATAAATGGCAATAGCTGTTGCATAAGCTCTGAAAAGTCATCAGCAGATAAAGCCTGAGCCGCATCTGAAACAGATTCACGAGGATTTCTATGTGACTCGATAATCAGGCCATCTGCGCCGCAGGCAACTCCAGCCTTGGCCATTGGGCTGACTAAAGTACGGACGCCGGTACCGTGGGATGGATCGACAATCACAGGTAAATGACTTTTCTCTTTAATGTAAGCAACCGCGTTTAAATCAAGCGTATTACGGGTAGCCGTTTCAAAAGTACGGATCCCACGTTCACAAATCATAACGTTCGGGTTACCCGTTGCCACGATGTACTCAGCCGCCAATAATAATTCTTCAATCGTGGCTGAAAGACCACGCTTTAATAGTACCGGGTGCTTTGTCTCCCCCACGGCCTTTAGTAGAGTGTAATTCTGCATATTTCTGGCGCCAATCTGGAAAGCCGAGATATGAGTAGCAATGTCATCGAGATCTTTGATATCCATGATTTCGGTGATGGTATCCATGCCGACCTCCTTACCGACCTGTTGCATAATCTTGAGACCCTCCAAGCCCAGCCCCTGAAATGAATAAGGGCTGGTTCTTGGCTTAAAAGCGCCACCTCGAAGGACAGTTGCGCCACTGGCTTTAACTTGCTTGGCTGTTTCCAGCAACTGGTCGTAACTTTCAATGGCACAGGGGCCCGCCATAATGGCAAATTGATCGCCGCCGACAGGCGTGTTTCCCACTGAGATCACTGTGTCATGGGGATAAATTTCGCGGCTGACGAGCTTGTATTTGCTTAGAACCGGCTTTACATGTTCAACCTGTGGATGGTTGTCTAAATGTAAAGACTGCAGAATACGTTCGTCGCCAAGCGCCCCTATAACCGTACGTTCTACTCCCGGCATATGCAGTGGCTTTAAACCAGACTGCTCAATCTGGTTTAAAATTTCTTTAGAATCGGCTTCTGTAGCCGTTGGTTTTAAAATAATAATCATCACTGGTTCCTATAAAGTTAAAAATTCATCAGGTATAAAAAAAGCCCGCACAATGGCGGGCTTTTGTCGATTTCAACAGACAATAACCCACCCTAGTGAATCCACCACCATGCAAATGTAGTTACACTGAAAAGGGTTGTTACTGTCATCATTAATTCCTTACTAACTGCCTTTGATTTCGTTCAGACATAAAAAAAGCCCGCACAATGCGGGCTTTAGGTATTCATTTCGTATATACGCAAAGGTGCCCGCTACCTATGTAACGTGCCACCACCAGATGCTTTTAACGTATAAACTTTCCATAGTTCGTAAGCTAATCGAAATTCCTGAAGAGGTCAAGGCTTTTATTTACCTTTCACAAATTTTTCAACCTGGGCTTCTGTTTTAAGTCGTGTGTTCCCCTGCTTTGCTAATAACCGCTCAATGCTCGACGTTAATGCCCATATTTCCAGTTTGGCTGCGGCATCATGCCATTCGGCTACGGTTAACCCCTCAGCAAAAGAATCGAGATAGGCCACACGGTTTCCCAGCTTGGTAGAAAACTCTTCTAGATCAAGTTCTTTCTTGGCACTGGCAACCACGTCATCCGCAGAGCTGGTTCGGACACGATAACGATTCCAGCAAATTCGAGCTTCCAGCTTATTGTTCACCTGCTTTGCTTCTTCAACGATTTCAGCCAGATGCTTGGTTGACCAGACTTCGACCTGGGATGGAGCCATAGGGATTAACACCATATCGGATAAGAGAATAACGGCGCGGGTGAGATTGGTAATTCGAGGATGACCATCTATCAAGATATAATCGTAGTCATTGATTTTATCACGTACAATAGACTGCAGGTGCTTTAAGTTTTTAGCGACTAAAACATCAAGATTTTCAATGATATATTGTTCATTGCGTATATCAAACCAGGTCTTCAGGGAGCTCTGCGGGACGTCTGTATCAATCATCAAGACATTACCCGATTCAGATAAGGTTGATGCAATATTCGAGCACAGGGTGGTTTTCCCGGCCCCTCCTTTCATTTGAACAAAGCTCAATACTTTCGCACGCACAATGTACTCCCTATATCTTGTTTTGAGATAATTTTACATGACATAAGGCATTACGCAAGAGCCCCCAAACTGGGGGCTCTGACGGGGTTCTTTATTTATTGCGTAGTTCGTTTAACTTCTTTCCTGTCAATTCTCTCCATTTAACCGTGGTTAACTGGTCAAGGAAATCACAGTCTTTGCCAGCACAAATCTTTTCCAGGCCAACATAACCAGCGCCTTCTGAGCTATCTCCACTTTCATTCAGAGGAAAGAACACCGAAAAAGGAGGTGCAATGCCGCCTGATTCTAACTCAATATCCCTCTCAAGATCCCCCAGGGTGCCATCCGGTAAAGTTTCTCTGAAGAATGCAGGTTTTCCATCCAGCACACTCACTGCATAAAGCCTGTTTTTACCTGTTGCAGCCTGACATACTTTACCGTCGTCCCCCTTTTCAGGTGAGAAGCTGGTAAAAAATAGACGATAATTAATCGTCGTGGAGTCCGATAATATTTTCTCCCCGGACGATAACTGCAAGTACCAACCGTTATTTTTAGAGTCTTCCGCTAAGATATCAAAAATACTGACAAACCGCTCCCTGGTTTTACCGGTATCCGGATCGGTTTCACGGATCTTGTTGGTAACATCGAATAGCGTAGATTCAGTAATGACATCATCCTCAAACTCTCTATCCATGACCTTCTTGTCATAAAATAAATAAAATCTGTCGGTAATGTCTTCATTCAGCGGATGGGCCCGATAGCCAGAGCCTAAAGCCACCATTCCGATGGTCTGCCCCTGAAGTTTGATGAATGAAATATCCGGCTTGGTAAAGAAACGGCGGTTACCGGCCACACCGGAACCTTGAATGTCAGCGACTTTCGCTCCCTGAATTTTAACTGCATCCGACTTTTTCTTCTGAATAACATCAAAACGAAATAACTGCCCACCAGTATCCGAAGCATAAAAGTGCTCAATAGTCCCCGAGCCTCGTAAATCACCGGCGGCAATATCAGAAGGAATGCTGTTAGTCATACTGTCAGCTAAGCTACCAGAGCGTTTATGGATAGCGTCGGTTCTAGCATTCCATAACATTTTTCCACTAACCGCATCAGCAATAAATATATTATTACCAACAGAGTCTGGACTTCCCGCTACTAATGTTTCATCGTCTTGATTGGCCGAGTCATAACCGCCACCAAATATCATGACAAGTTTCTTACCACCTCGCCATTTCATATGGCCGATATAAGGCTTGGACCAAGTCTCAGCGAGCCCTTCATAATAATGAACGTTATCCCAGCTTAAACCTGCCGTGATTTCATCAGAGGTCGCCTTATCACCGGTTATGGTAAACATCACCTGCGGCTTATCAGGCCTTGTGATATCAATAGCGTAATAATTCTTACCGCCTCGGCGCATGCCCACATAGAGATAAGCTTTGTCACCGCGATTGACAATACCATCATTATTTTTATCTTGATGGTAGACAGAAATATCACCATCTAGCCCGTACTCTCGCTCTTCCACCGTCCCCAACGGTTCATCTTTATAAAACGCCGCCGTATTTTTCAGCAACTGTCGAGGAATAAATGCCCACTCTTCCTTACCACTCGCATCTGCGCCATTAATAGCATGAAGATAACCATCATTGTCACCGACAAAAAGCAGGCTCTTACCGTCATACTGAACCGCAACAGGCTGGGAGTGCAGTAAATCGCCAAAACGATTAACCTTCCTCTCATCACCACTTTTTGGCTTATAATCTATCTGGTGGTTATAGAGCCAAGTTATATGATCTTCAAACTCTGTCTCACTTACTGTAGGTGTTAACCCTAAATGTGAGCGGTTAATTTTATTATTACCAACCTCAACACGGTTTTTCTTAGTCCATAAGTTCTTCTCTAGAATGTTAGAGTAAACCTTACGTGGCATAGCCATATTTTGAGCAACACCGCCTAAGGTGACGTCATTGCCGTCTTGTACACTCCATGCACTGGAGGCGGTATCAAAAAACTGCTGCTCATCGTTAATTGCGAGATTTTTGTTCTTATCGACAATATTACCGTCTTTAAAATAATATTTCTTAAGGTTACCGGGCCAAGATTGAGTTTGTTGTGGCTGAAACAACGACAAGAATAATTCGTCGCTAGTGCTTAAGCGGTTGCTTCGACTTAATGGCACGCTTGGTGTTACCAACATGCTTCGCTCAATATCAGCCTGAATCGAAGCCTTAAAGGCTTCTATCAGTTTTTCCTGGCTATCAGCCTCACTGTAGACCCCATTACCATGATCCTCCGATGCAAGGTTTTTCAGGAATGTTTTTGGGCCCTCTTCTTTTGAAAAGGCGATGGTATGAGTTTTAACGATTGAGTCTTCAACAGAAGAGATTTGATCGTTTCTTGACATAAAAGCAGCCAGCTTATTCATGCAATCAATACCATCTTTTTTGTATTTACAACTCGTCTTATCCCCACCTTCGTCTAAAATATCATTAACTCCATGATAACGACTTTTCCTAAATTGATTAGGCTCACCATCGCTTAAGAAAACAATATTGCTTGCACTACCACATTTAGAGTCAACCTCGATTGGCGATTTATAACCTCCGTATTCTCCCCGAAAGTATCTGGCTGCTTCATAAACGGCATCTGCTGCCGCAGTACCTCCGTCGGCACTTAAACCAGCAACACTACTTAATAAATCGCTTTTATGACTACCTTCGTCCAAAGATTTAACTTCATGTAACAGGTCAATATCACTCGATCTGGAGTAAGTTAATATCCCAATTTTTGCATTGCTGGGTAGATCATTAATGAAAGCAAAAAGCGCCCCTTTCATAACTTCTAAGCGTGACTTCTCACTACCTTTTGGATAGCAACCGCTATAAGGATATCCTTCATTACACGCATCCATCGTCCAGGCCATAGAACCCGAGACATCCAACACCAGCAAAACATTTACCGGGGCTGGCTCTCCGAAGTAAATTTCAATATCATCCGTTTTTGCAGTATTGACCATACTCCCCAGCAAAAACGCTCCAAATGTACTTAATAAAACTTTTCTAAACATCATGGTGCACTTCCTTTAAAGCGATTTATTGCAGCTACGGACTATTCGAACCCACTCTTCGACATGAGTTCGGGCCTCTTTTGTATCAGCCACATCATCTTTGCTGATATCCAAATGCCCTTCTCCAATCATTTGAAAAGAGTGACAGCCTAACCCTTTGTCATCCCAGGAGTTTCCCAGACACTTCAAGGCAGCCGTCTCACAGTTGTGATAAAACGCTTCTACTTTTGATTTCACTAACTGATCGGACTCAACTCGTGGTTTCGTCCCACAGTCAACTAAACGCCCTTTGTCATCAACGCAACGGGTGTAACCAAACTTGGGCGCTGCCAAATCGTCCCAGTAAGCATCTTCAGCTGTTTTAAATATATGCTCAGTTCCATAGTGATAACTGCTTTTATATGAGCCATTGGCTGTTTCTGCAGCATGGAAAGCGACCGCATCCTGCTCTTTAACCGAAGCCGTTTTTTGAGACGTAACGCCTGAGGACATTAACGTCACACCAAGTACAGCTAAGATAGCAAGTAGTATCAACGCAACGACTAACGTAAACCCTTTTTGATTATTCATGCCTTACTCCGAAACCAATAGCTCGTCAGGTGGTAGTGAACCGGAATTATTAATTAAAATAGTATTGGAAAAGACCTGGCGATAACGGCCGTCACTAAAACTATACGGGCCCTCATCTAAAACGTTCTTGACTGACACCGTCTTCTCACTCATGACATTTTTTTGTCTGGAAGCAACAGTTAGTCCAACCTGAACAGACTTAATAATAGATTGAGGTGTGATTGAGTCAGCACTCACATAGCTCACCCCATGTTGCGATAAAACCCCATAACGAAGCTGAAAAGATTCGACATTGCTTAATAACGTGACACCGTTACATTGAAGTTCAGATAAATCATCACCCGGGACTAGCTGATATGTATTTTCCACGATACCACTGGCAGGAACATCACCTTTGCAATTTTTGTCGCCATAATAACGAACAGTGATCGCATCAGAGCTTTCACCGCCAGCAACCGATTGGTTATTTTTAAAGTTGGTTAAGGGTTGAGTCAAACTAAAGCCCTCACTCGGCGTAACATCCGTGTCTATCCACCCTGCTCGTCGAATATCTTTAACCAAGTAGTTAATGGCGAAGCGGCCATTTTCATGAACGTTAACCATGCCGGAACCAAGATTAAATGTTTTCTTGCTTGATAGATAAACGACAAACACTCCAGCGAGGATAATTAGCCCAATAACCATGGCCACCATCATTTCAATCAGGGTAAAACCCTTGGCTTGCTTTTTAAGCATTTTCATGGCACTAGCTCCAATTGCACGCAGGCGTAATCGGAAGCAAGGCCAATTTCTTTTTGACAACGTGTATTCTGAGCGTATTCAGATTTACCGCTGACATCTTCACGTTCGAGCCCACGCCATGCCATATATAAAGACATGCGTGAGCCATAACTGCAGTTGTCACCGTCGGAAGTATCGCGATCAAAGCAAGCAGCTCCCATTTGGGCTTCTGGGAATTTGGTATCAGCTAAAGTAGTGCAAACTTCATGAATATCTTGCTTAGCGCGGTTGGATAGAATGCAAGAGTTGTCCGACTTACAAGCCGCTTCAGGTATGCTCCCGGTACTGGTGTCACACCAGGTTGAGTATGTTTCTGAAGCAGAGTCACTAACGTAGGCATTAGGCACAACTACTTCATCAACACTCTTCTTCAAATACTGCGTATTGCCACTAATCCTAGAAGCAGTATTCTCCAGTATAATGGTGGCCTGTGAACGTGAGAACGAATCTACAGAGCTATTTAAAGCACCCATCTGCAGTGCTGCGTACCCCAATAAACCAATACTAATAACAACCACTGTTATCATCGCTTCTAGCAAAGAGAAGCCAGATACTTTTTTCATCCTTTAAACTACCCCTAGTTCAAAATAAGAGATAGATTCTAACAAGATTTTTTAAAGATAACAGAACTTACTAGCAGACAAATTGGCATTGTTACATTTTTGTAACACACGGATACAAACAGATACAGTCAAGATAAAATCTAATATTCTATTGCTGCTGAACAATTGACCGAGGCATCAAAAAAGGAGCCGCAGCTCCTTTTTTGATATATGTACTGAAAAATATTTAATCAGGCCATCCCGTAGAACCTTTATAGGTTTTCTGACCAGCATTGTTTATAGTTAGGTTACCATCTCCAGTCATTCCACCTGTTGCCGTAGCTGTAATAGTATATGTTGTTGCATCAGCCGCAATACTCAGCGTGTAATACGGCGTCCCACCATCTACTGGCACCTGAGTATTGAACACACTGCCTAAATTACCGTCTAATCCTGCATACGAAAAATTAGCTGCCTTATATCTCTCAGCAGCTTCTGACGCAGCCAATAAAGCCTGCATCGCATCGTTCCGCTTGGCTTTTCTTACAAAGTGTTGATAGCTCGGAATCGCAATCGCCGCCAATATTGCAACGATGGCAACTACGATCATTAGCTCCATCAAAGTAAATGCTTTAGTTTTACGCATATTATTAACCTTCAACATTCCCCTACCTTATGTTTTTCTACGGATACGACGCCAGCGCCTTCCACATTAATACTGCGGCCTGCGCTTCTGTCATCACATACTTTTAAGGTGCCCCAGCCACCAAGGTCCTTCATAGTGCCTTTTGAGTTAAACACTAAGTTGTCCCCTGGAGAAGCGCTTTCACTTAAAGAACTTGGATAGGCCTCTACAGTTTTAACTAACTCTTCCCCAGCCGTAAAAGTACCATTAGAATCAGAATCAATAAACACTTGCCAACCACCGGTCCAGTCACCACCGTTAGGCTCAATAACAACTTGCTGGCGGGTTGAAATAGCTTCATTTCTTGCGGCAGAAACTGAACTGATTATATCATTTGAAAAACCTGCTAAACGGTTATTCAAAATCATATTCCTTAAAGACGGCGTTGCAATCGCAGCCATAATAGCCACGATTGCAATAGTTGTCATTAACTCAATAAGCGTAAAAGCTTTCTGCTTTGTCTTAATTATCATCTGGTTTTTTCCGCCAATTAACACGTATAACCCCATCATACCCTTTGGTTAGTGCCTCGGTAAAGGCATCAGATATGACCTCGTTACCAACTAAGCCAATAAAATCTGCTTCTGAGCCATCAGAGCTAGCTCCTGTAGTGAATAACAGCTGGAAAATAGGTGGTATACCATCACTGATCAAACTGATTGAGCGGGTATCGTCTGAAAAGAATGAGCTACCATCATCAACATTCACACCATAAATCTTACCACTACCAATTACAGGTGCACACTGAAGCTTAGTTAAATCAACGGTCGGTACATACGATGTAAAGACGATTTTACCAAACAGAATTCTTGCTTCAGCGATAACTTTCTCACCATCATAAGCTGTGGTTGTTTGTGTGCCATCATCATTCACAACGGTTAACTCACTATTTAGTTTAATGTACCAACCATCTTTCTCTGGAGGGACAGAAGCCGAGCCACTTACATTACTAGTCACATCGACTAAAGGTCCGTCTGCAACACCAGGGGTAAAGGTCACATCCTTAAAGGTCTTCGGTGTCTGTAATATCCCTTTATCTTTTAACATGAAGAAATAGTCCTGCACCTTAGTATCTAAAGGGTGTGCTCGATAACCGCTACCTAGCGCTACAGCCATATAAGACTGCCCACTTGGCTGTGGAATATAAGCAACCGATGGAGCATAGTAGAAGCGGCGGTTCTCTGCTTCCGTTGAACTACTGACCTCAAGGATACGCCCACCTTTAACCTCAATGCCAGTGTCAGTATTATAAAGATCAAAACGGAATACCTGACCAGCGGTATCAGTGACGTAAAGGTGCTCAACAGTCGAGTTATTATCCAAAGAAATCGCTCGAACATTAGCCGGTACACTATTAATCTGTCCTTTTACTTCCGTTAAACCAGAATCCTGCAAACTCCACAGAACTGTCTGGCTTTTCAAGTCATAGATAAAGACATCATTACCTTCAGTATCTTTACTAAAGCTACTGTCCTGATTATCATCATAACCACCACCAAAAATAGCGACAGTTCGAGTATCACCCCCATAGGTAATATTGGTTACCGTTGCAGTTGACCAGGTATCCGCCAAATTAGACAGGCCATCATCAGAAGGGTCAATATCAAACTTAAACTCTGGAACAGAGCTATTACTAATATCTAGCACATAATATTTATCGCCACCTCGACGCATTCCGACTAATAACAGAGCGATTTCTCCATCGTCAACTTTCAGGTTACCGTTTGTATCACCATGCGCAATATGAATTTCGCCATCCAAACCGTAGTTATGAAGCGTCGGATCGCCACCGATTTCTTCATCTTTCATATAGGTTTGCATTTTTGTTAATAAGTCGTTTGGGATATACCCCCACTCTTCAACACCTGTACTTAGATCAACCGCATGCAGGTAGCCCAAGTTTGTTCCAACGAACACTAACGACTTGCCATTACCGTATTGAACAACTTTAGGTACACTATGCAGCGGGTCGCCCATCAGACGGGCAGACGAAGCGACATTAGAGATCGTCTCCTCATCTCCATTATCATGCGTTATCGTTACATCGCGGCGCTTAAAGCCTAGAGTTCGATCTTTAACCCAGTAAAATTCGTCATCTGTCGCCCCCCCCATTGCAAAGTCTGCTTTACCAGCATTAATAACCTTATACATCGAGCCTGAACTATCAGAGAATAAAGGGCGACCATATGCATTATACTCATTAAGAACGTTATGAACTGAGCCGTCACCTGCCGTAACTTCTGTTACTGCCTCATCTAAATAATTACTGACATGTTCTAAAGCGCCACCAAGCTCTACTTGGTTTCCGTCGTGGAGAATAATATTGCCAGCCTCATCTTTTTTAGGCCAAAAGCTCGTACTTCTGGTAATAAAGCCATTCGCATCTCTTTCCTCTAAAAACAGTCCAGTATTAGGATCCACTGCAGACTTGTTTTCAACATCAAGAATTTCGCCGCCGCTGATTTTATACTTCTTCAGATTCCCTGGCCAACGGGCAATGTCCTCCGCCTGAAACTGGGCAAAATAAAGGTGATTATCATGGTTTAGCCGGTTTTGTTGACTTACAGTTACACCTGCTTGCACAAAACTTGTTCCCTGACTCGCCACTTCCTGAAAAATGTCCTTCAGGATTGCACACAAACCTACCGGATTACCATCTGCATCAGTTGCAAAACACTCGGCCGTATCATTCCACTCAAAAGCTTGCTCTGTTCCACCAGCATCTGCCCAAGCATCTAAGTTCGCCTTGTTATTACCAGAAGAGCCGGGGCTAATTGTGTAAGTTTCAACACTGTGGTTCCCTTTCATGTAAGAGACCATTTCAATATCTGTGCTATCGCGACCAACGATAGAGCTAGCAGCATTGCGCCACTCTTTACCGTTGATCTGACCGTGAGCTAACACAATTAGCGCCTTTGCTGCACAACCTGATGTATCGTTAAAGTCATATCTACCCTCTGAAACCGCATCTGGGTGAGTTTTTCCTGACGTCGCAAACTCGTCATCCCAATAATACGGTTCTCTTGATAGAAAATAACGATATGCTTCTGACATACCTTCTACCGTAGGTGTTGCACCTTTATCTGGACTTGCGTTAGCTAAACGATCAACAACCGAGTCATATGTTGGACTACTAGGTGTCGTATTATTCGTAGCTATCGGGAATTGAACCGTTCCTTCGGCTTTACCAGGCCCAGAGTTCTCTTTATTGAATACGGCTATACCAAAGTCCGCTGAAGCGGTAACCTCATCATCTTTAGCCAAGAGCTTAAGGGCTTCTTGGATTTTAGCCATTCGCCCACCACCATTCATGGCGGATGATGACTCAAGCAACAGCATAACTTTAGATTTCCCCGACTCTATTTTATCGCCATCGAAAAAATAGACTTCGGTATCATCAGCATGAGCTGTAGTACTTGTCATTAAGGGGATTGTCAGATAAAGCCCTAGCAGAACCCCTTTCATCAATGAGCTAAATATATTTTTCATAACAATCACCTTTTATAAAATTAGTTCTGAACCTTTACCAGACGAGAAGCAGCCACCAACTTTGGTTACCCAGCTTTGCACTGCTGCGTTGGTTTTCTCAGCAACAGTACTATCACCTGTAATTTTCCAGGCATTACACCCAATACTGGGTGAAACCCCCATCTCAAAGTTTGGACAGGTACCGCAACCTAAGTACTCAACACGAGCATAAGCAATAACATTAGCATGGTCCTCAAAGGCTACAGCACAATTTTCACCGTCCTCAATTTCAGTTAGCTCGCCGTTGTTACCAACACAATAATCCTGACCAACTTTAGTTTCAGAGGTGTCTGTTCCGTAAAGCGCGTTACCGGCTATTTCGTCCCAGTGTATCGCTGCACTAACAGCACTATCTGCTGTATGAAAGGCTTCATTTTCAAGATAGATATTAGTAGAAGACTTCTGCTGAATAATCGAGTCCGACATACTGGCAACACCCAAGACAGTTAGTATTAGTAAAAAAACCAATACCAATGCTAAGGTTGCACCGTCATTTTTTGGGAATGGCTTAATAATCATAATACTCCATCCTTTAAGGTGAAATTACAAATGCGGGTTTATTTGGGATTACCACTGTTGTGGTAAAAATCTTACGAGCTTTTCTATCCGATATTTCGTAGGTTCCTTCGTTAGCAATCGTATAACTTTGTGCAGAAGGAGACTGCCTTACAGGACCATCAGAAGAAAGTAAGAGAATAATTTTTACAGCAGCAATGGACTCCTGCTCAGAAGGGTCGATATCACTCGCTTTTAGAAACTTATTCGGTGCACTGTCACCATCAGTATCTACACCGTAAAAGAAATGGGCTAAATTTATATTACTAATTAACGCAGCCGTACCACCACTGTTGCCTGAACACACTAATTGCCCATCCTTTACGTAGTAATTGTTCTCAACGATGCCTCCGCTAGCTCCTCCAACACAGTCTGTGTCCGCTTCATAGCGAACAGTAATCGAGTCACTTACATCAGCGGCACCACCATCAGCGGTCTCTCCAGCTCCGAATAAAAACGCAGGGCTTGTATAAACGCCATACCCACTTTCCTCAACATCAGCCCAGCCCGCATTCTGTATATCATCACTCAAGAAATACAGTGCAAACCGACCACTTTCCTGCAAGTTCGAAATTGCTGATTGCGTATCGGTAGAGCGTTTCATTCCTAAAAACAGGTACGTAATACCTGCTAGCAAAATAAGACCAATGGTTATGGCAACCATATACTCAATCAGCGTAAAAGCTTTTTGTTTACTCTTAGTAATCATTTTCATGGCATAACATCCAAAACAATACAGTCAAATGAAGCATCTTTTGCTAAAGCATCGCACCGAGCATTCCGTATTAAACCTTTTTGGCCCGTATCTTCGCGTGTTTGGCTCGCTTGCCAATAAGCAAAGATACTTAACGTAGACCCTGGGGAACAAACGTCGGCATCTCCCGTATCACGATCATCACAGCTAACATCAATATATCCTTCGGTGATTAGGTCCGACTCTTTTGATGTCGTGTCAAAACCCTGTATTGACTGACATGCCTGGTAGACGTCGTACTGTGCTTGCTCTTCAGGAGTACATCCCGCACTACAGTCAACAGGCGCCGCATCACAACTAGTATAATCACCTGCTAGATAAAGGTTACCGAGACTTGCCGTGTCACTGCTATTTACGTAAGCGCGATTAGCGCGAATCGCGGATGCCAAATCTTGAGCAATAAGGTTGGCCTGCGAACGTGCCATCCCTTCCTGATTTGAGTTAATAGAGGCTAACTGTAATGAAAGGTACCCCAATAACCCTACTGCAATCACCAGCATGGCGATGAGGACTTCCATCAAAGAAAAACCTGAATGTTTAGATTTCACCATTTGATCCCACTTCATACTTATAAGTACTACTGTTATAAGGTTTTAACAGTCAAAGATCAGCTGGTATCGGATAAACGGTATAAAAAAACCGATAAGCGGTAACTTATCGGCTTTAAGTGGTTATTTTTTAAGAAATTAATGCAGAACTGACTTAGTTTGGACGCAGTTCGCTGGGCAGGACAAATACAATACTTTCTTCGACACCTTCCGACTCATGCGGGTTAACGCCACCCTGAGATTCAAGGTATTTGATGACATCTTTGACCAGAACTTCCGGAGCAGAAGCGCCGGCAGTAACGCCAACTTTATCAATGCCTTGCAACCATACAGGGTTAATTTCACTGGCATTGTTAATTAAGTAGGAGCGCGTTCCTTTATTTTCAGCTAATTCCTGCAAACGGCTGGAGTTAGAACTATTTTGTGCGCCAACCACTAGAATCAAGTCACATTCTGCCGCCAGCTGCTTCACCGCATCCTGGCGATTCTGCGTAGCATAGCAGATGTCATCCTTTTTAGGGCCCTGAATCTGTGGGAACTTTTCCTTTAGAGCCTTAACCAGACGCTGCGTATCATCCACTGACAAAGTGGTTTGCGTGACGTAATAAAGCTGCTCAGGATTTTTCACCTCCAGCTTGGCCACATCCTCTTCATCCTCAACCAGATAAATGCCTGACGTCGAGTTATCGTATTGCCCCATGGTACCTTCGACCTCCGGGTGACCTTTATGACCGATTAAGATACACTCTTCACCACGACGGCTATGACGAGCAACCTCCATATGCACTTTAGTGACCAAAGGACATGTGGCATCAAATACTTTTAGATTACGTGCTTCGGCGTCTTTACGAACCTGTTGCGACACGCCGTGAGCACTAAAGATTAAGGTTGAATCTCGGGGTACATCGTTTAAATCTTCAATGAAAACAGCCCCTTTATCGCGCAGGCCATCCACCACAAACTTGTTATGAACCACTTCGTGTTTAACGTAGATTGGCGCACCAAAAAGCTCTAAAGCACGATTGACGATTTCAATCGCGCGGTCTACACCGGCGCAGAAGCCGCGGGGATTTGCTAATACTATTTCCAAAGGACTACCTATCAACTCTTTCATCATTTCCGCGAAGGCGGGAATCTTTAATAACCATATTCCTAACAGAGATTCCCGCCTTCGCGGGAATGACGAGGTATGGTATACGTACTATTGTCTCACTTCGACAATTTCAATTTCAAGGACTATATCCTGATCCGCCAGCGGATGATTAAAGTCCACCTTGACCGAATGACCTTTCACTTCGCGAATCATACCGGGGACCGTTCCGCCCATCATGTCTTCAAATGCAATAATCGAGCCTTCCTCCAACTTCACATCGGCAGAAAACTGGCTAATATCCATAAAGTGAATATCGTCAGGATTTGCTGGGCCAAAAAACTCGGAACCATGAATTTCAAGGCGCTTTTCATCACCGGCTTTTAAACCAATCAATGACTTCTCGATAACATCGGTCAAACTACCATCGCCAAAAATAAACCATACCGGCTTACCATTCACTCGGGTACTGTCCGCGGCGGAACCATCTTTAAGTAGCACATTAAAATGCACCAAGGCGCGCGAATCTGCTTTAATTATATTCTCAGTTGTCATACATCACTTCTATACGAGAGCACTAAGAGGACGTTTCATCCTTCTTAGATTTCTCTGGATTTTTAAAACTATCAATTATGAGCAAGCCAACACCGATTAAAATGACACTGTCAGCAATATTAAACGTTGGCCAGTGATAGCCATCTTTCGACACATACCAGTCAATAAAATCAATGACGTAGCCATAAGCCATACGATCATATAAATTGCCAATGGCACCGCTCAATATTAACGCCATACCGATATTCGGTAGCTTGTGTGATTTTGGTGTTTTATACATCCACACCAAGAGCGCAACGCTGATTCCAATAGCTATGATGGTAAACAACCAACGCTGCCAGCCACCGGCATCGCCAAGAAAGCTGAAAGCAGCACCATAGTTATAAGCCAGGTTCAGATCAAAATGTGGCATCACTTCGATAATTCGCCCGCCATAAACGGGAGCCAAAGCACTGTCTGCCCATATCTTGGTGGCCTGATCGATAATGAGTAGGATCACCGTGATCCATAACCACACCCAGCCTGTTTGTTTTAGTTTTTTCAAAATATTTACTCTATTTTTGATGCGTCATTCCCGCGAAGGCGGGAATCTGGTAACTATACAGATGGCGCTCCCCGCCTCCGCGGGGATGACGGACTGAATGTTAAGCGTAATGACGCACTTCGCCATCACCGACGACATTTTCCACGCAGCGGCTACAAATAGTCGGATGCTCAGCGTTAGAACCTACGTCCTCGCGATAATGCCAACAACGCTCACACTTTTCAGCATCAGAAGCTTCAACGGTAAGTTTCAACCCTTCGATATCAGTGTCTTCACCTGCCGCGTCATTAACCAAACGTGCTTGAGACGTGATAAACACGAAGCGCAACTCATCTTCAAGCTTGCTCAACACAGCATACAACTCATCATTGACATGAATCGTCACTTCGGCCTGCAAAGAGCCACCAATAACGCCTTCTTTACGTTTTGCTTCAAGCGCCTTATTGATAGCGGCTTTTACTTCAGAAATCGTGTTCCAGTCATCTGCTGTAATATCGGCATTTTCCATCGCAAACAAACCGTCATACCACTCAGAAATGAAAACGTTGTTCTCACGCTCACCTGAAGCTGGCTTTGGCAACAGAGGCCAGATTTCATTGGCTGTAAAACTTAGGATTGGTGCCATCCAGCGCACCAAGGCTTCCACAATATGATACAAGGCCGTTTGACAGGAGCGCTGCGCTTGCGAACCACGCTTGGCCGTATATTGGCGATCCTTAATGATATCGAGGTAGAAACTGCCCATATCAATCGAACAGAAATGATGGATTTTTTGCGCCACTACCCAGAAATTATAATCATCATAAGCGTCAACAATTGCCTTCTGCGCCTGGTAAGCACAGTCCACAGCCCAACGATCGAGTGGCAGTAATTCTTCTTTCGCAATTAAATCAGTTTCTGGGTTAAAGCCTTCCAGGTTCGCTAATAAGAAGCGCGACGTATTTCTTAAACGGCGGTAAGTATCACCCGTGCGTTTTAGAATTTCGTCAGAAACTGCCATTTCACCACGATAGTCCGCCGAGGCAACCCATAAGCGAAGCACATCCGCGCCCAGCTTATTGATCACATCATTTGGCGCCATGACGTTGCCTTTCGACTTCGACATTTTTTCGCCTTTGCCATCGACGACGAAACCATGTGTTAAACAATGTTTATAAGGCGCATGTCCGTGGATACCAACTGAAGTTAGTAGCGACGACTGAAACCAACCTCGATGCTGATCCGAGCCTTCCAGATATAAATCTGCTGGCTGGCGCAAATAGTCGCGCGCACTTAATACACAATAATGCGTTACGCCCGAATCAAACCAGACGTCCAGCGTGTCGTCGATCTTTTCGTATTTATCCGCATCGACAAAATCTGCGGCATCCAAGTCATACCACGCTTGAATACCCTTTTCTTCAATCAATTGAGCCACTTTTTCCATCAATTCGGCAGCATCCGGATGTGGCTGACCATCTTTTTTGTCAATAAACAAGCATAACGGCACGCCCCAGGTTCGTTGGCGAGAAATACACCAGTCCGGACGGTTTTCGACCATCGACTCGATACGCGCCTCGCCCCATTCGGGCACCCATTTCACCTTTTTGATTTCCTCCATCGCTTGAGGCTGCAAACCATTCTGCGTCATGGAGATAAACCACTGCGGCGTCGCACGGTAGATCAGAGGCGTTTTGGTACGCCAGCAATGCGGATAGCTGTGGCGAATTTTATCTTGATGCAACAAGCGACCCGTTGCGACCAGATGATCGACAATCGGTTGATCGACTTTGTAGACATGCTGTCCGGCAAACAGCGGCGTATCCTCAGAGAAGACACCGTTTGCCATAACGTAATTCAACAAACCGATACCGTATTTCTTTACCACCTGGAAATCGTCTGGACCATGATCCGGCGCGGTATGCACCAGACCTGTACCGGCATCCGTCGTCACATGCTCACCGATGATCACCGGCAATGTTTTATCATAAAACGGATGCTGCACATGCAGATTTTCCAACTGCGCACCTGTGGTCGTCGCCAGAATTTTGTACTCTTCAATCTCGGACTCTTCCATCACCTGCTTAAACAGATCTTCAGCTAAAATAAACTGCTCTGTGCCTGCAGCTGTTTTTGCCTCAAGCAGCACATAAGTAAAGTCCGCATGAACCGTCACCGCCTGGCTCGAAGGTAAGGTCCAGGGCGTTGTGGTCCAGATAACAACTGAAGTGTTGGCGCATGACTGACCACCAAAGGCTTTCTCAAATCCTTCTACATCAGCTAATGGGTAGCGCACATAAACAGAAAAAGATGTTTTATCTTGATATTCAACTTCAGCTTCAGCCAAAGACGAACCGCCAACAACGCTCCAGTACACCGGCTTTTCACCTTTGAACATGTGACCGTTTTTAACCAGCTTTGACAGGGCTCGAACAATGTTCGCTTCAAAACCAAAGTTCATTGTCTTGTAAGGATTATCCCACTCGCCCAGAACACCAAGACGGATAAAATCTTTCATCTGGCCCTGAACTTGCTTTTCCGCGTAATCGCGACATTTCTGACGGAACTCGGCGTGAGTCACTTTTTGCCCTGCTTTACCGACCTTCTTCTCAACGTTGTTCTCAATCGGCAAACCATGACAGTCCCAGCCCGGCACATAAGGGCTGTCGTAACCGCTGATAGTTTTGCTCTTAACCACGATATCTTTCAGAATTTTATTGACTGAGTGACCAATATGAATATTACCGTTGGCGTACGGAGGGCCATCGTGCAAAATAAATTGCTCACGGCCAGCACGTGCTTTACGAATTTCACCATACAAATCGTTTTTTCCCCATTGTGCCAACATCTTTGGCTCACGATTTGGTAGGTTACCGCGCATTTCAAACTTAGTTTTCGGTAAGTTTAAGGTACTTTTATAGTCACTCATCGAAATGATTACTCTGTTTTAGTTTCTGATTAAAAATATATTTTGCAGCTTCAATGTCTGCTGCAATTTGTGTTTTTAGCTCATCGACAGAATTGAACTTCTGTTCTCCGCGCAATTTATCAATAGGCTCAATGCGAATACGTTGCCCATAAATATCGCCTGAGAAATTCAACAGATGAACCTCTAACCGCTCGGGACTTTGCTTTAGCGTCGGCTTGTTACCAACATTCGCAACAGCTGGCCAGCGGCCCTCCTGCAGCGAACTAGCACTTATACCATACACCCAAACCGCATACACCCCTTTTAAAGGACTTTTACGGCGTTTTAACGGAATGTTAGCGGTTGAAAAGCCAATTTCACGGCCTTGTTTATCGCCATGAACCACTTTCCCTTCCACTCGATAAGGTCGCCCCAGATAACGTTCGGCTAAATCGAACTGATTATTAGCTATGGCTTCACGTACTAAGCTACTGCTAATACGCTTATGTTCATTATCCACCTCAAGCGTCACCGAATGATTGGCTTCAACGGTAAAGAGCCCTTCCCCGAGCTCTTTCAGCATGTCAAAATCACCTTGGCGCTGATAGCCGAACTTGAAATCATCACCAATAAACAGGTGCAGTACATTCAAGCGTTCTACCAACACCCGTCGAATAAATTCCTCAGCTCGCAGCTCCGCAAACTCCTGGTTAAAGCGGAAACAGAGCACATAATCTACGCCAAGCTGACGTAGTGCCTGAACTTTATCGGTCAACTTAAATAGACGTGCAGGTATGTTGTCTGGGCGAAAATATTCTTGTGGATGAGGCTCAAAGAGCACCACCACGCTAGGCAGATTGTAATGATCAGCCTTATCCGTTAAACGCTCAATAATCGCTTGATGGCCTAGATGGACCCCATCGAAATTACCAATAGTCGCCACACATCCCTGCTTGAACAGTTCAGGTGGACAATTATATAGGCCTCGTAATAAGCGCATGTCGGTCAGTAAATTTCTCTACAGGCATCTGCCAAAGGCGGCAATTATAGCGGACTATGGGCTAAGAATTAACCATAAATCCCTGATTCATGGATTGAAAACGATATTTTTAATAAAAATAATGAGTTAACCGCTTGCTTCAATCCCCAAAATCAGTAACTATTCGTACATAAACAAGCAGTTATGGCGCAATAATGAAGCATTATTTAAAACTTGGCATGACACTCATTCTGTCAGCACTAATTACCGCATGCGCCTGTAGTAGCTGCGCCCCGGCACCAAACCTTGAGGAAATGATGTCAAAACCTCAAGCAGACTTCTTCAGCAGGATAAAATCGCTTTGTGGTAAAACATTTATTGGTACCACGGTCTACCCAGACGATCCAAACCATAACTTCGCTGGTAAAAAACTCGTTGCTACTATTGAGCAGTGCAATGATCGGGTTATTCGCATTCCATTCAGCGTTGGGGAAGACAAATCCAGAACTTGGGTACTAGTTGCCACACACCAGGGCCTATTGTTTAAACATGACCATCGCCACGAAGACGGTACGCCAGATCGAATCACTAACTACGGTGGCCACGCAGCTGAATACAAGGGACAGCCAGTGACTGCGACCAAGCAGTTTTTCCATGCAGACGAATTTACTTCAAATCTAATACCAGACGCTAAAACCAACGTCTGGATGCTGGAATATAAGCCAGAAACCAAAGAGTTGATTTATTATTTAGAAAGGCATGCAGAGCCGAGGTATAAAGCGGTGCTAAAGATGGTTAATTAGAAGTAATACCAACCTCAACAGATTCCCGCCTTCGCGGGAATGACAGTTGTACATGAGTGCTTCCCCACCACAAGGTAGTTAGAGAGCTGTAAGAGCCCACCTCTACAGCGCCTTCAAGTTAATCTATCCTCGTCATTCCCGCGAAGGCGGGAATCTCTTAAAAACCTAATCAAGCAAATCTAGGTACAGATCTTTCCAGTGCTGGTTTTGCTTTTCTATCAACCTAACTTTCCAGTTTCGGTTCCACTTTTTTAGTCTCTTTTCTCTAAAAATAGCGCTCTCTATTGAGTCACATGCTTCATAATAAACTAGCTGCTTAACATTATACTTATTAGTGAAACCTTCTGCTTCCCCCTGCTTGTGCTCCCAAATTCTTTTCACTAAGTTAGAAGTAACACCTATGTATAGAACCCCATTTGGCTTTAAAGCTAATATATAAACATATCCCTGTTTTTCCATAATATTTTTACTCCTTGTAATTATTTAGATGACTCCCAAGCTTGAAAACAGAGCTCCATAAACCTGTTTGAGATCCCCGCCTTCGCGGGGATGACGTGGTTTGTGGTTAGGTTATCTGACAAAAGCTTCGACATTCCCTCCTACGTACCGTCCTCCCGCAAAAACAGAATCTTTAACAATACTTCCCCCTAGCACCGTCATTCCCACGAAGGTGGGAATCTCGTATAAACAAACTCCACACAAGCTATCTCAGAATCCTAAAATCCTTCAGTCTTAGTCCAAATAAAAACAGCAGTACAGTATAAGCCACCACGGTCGAGGCGATAATGGCGCAAATCATGCCGATCGCTTCAAAACGGCTCCATGACTGCCATTGTTCGACGCTGAAGTCGGTATACCAGAGTCCTAGTAACAGCAACCCACTGGCAATGATCAGTTTAAGGATCCACAACTTGCTTTCGCGAGACAACTGCAAGTGCTGCTCTTTATGTAAGTAGCGGTATAGGAAAATAGCATTAATAAAAGCTGATACACTGGTCGCGATAGCAAGGCCGACGTGTCCAAAGGGTTTGAATAGCGCAAGGTTCAAAACAATGTTACTGACTACCGCAAACAAGGCGATCTTTACGGGAGTTTTGGTATCCTGCCTTGAATAAAAACCGGTCAGAAAAACTTTGACCATCATAAAACCAATCAAACCAATGGAGTAAGCCTGCAAACTCTGCCCTGCTTTATACGAATCCTCAGGAGTAAAAGCACCATGTTGAAAGACGCTAATCATGATGGGCTCAGCCAGCCAGAATAAGCCAATCCCCGCTGGTATTCCAATCATCAGCACCATTCTCAGCCCCCAATCCAGTGTACCCGAGAAATGCTGCATGTCCTTTTTTGAAAAGAATTTAGAGAGCGTAGGTAAAAGTACAGTGGCAATCGCAATTCCGAAAATTCCTAAAGGAAACTCCATCATACGGTCTGAGTAATACAACCAGGAAATACTGCCCTCTTGAAGAAAAGAGGCAATTTGTGTGTCAATCAAAAGATTGATCTGGCTGGCTGACGCACCAAAAATTACGGGCAGCATTAATTTAATAATGCGCTGGACAGCTGAGTCCTTCCAAGCCCACTGAGGTTTGGGTAAATAACCCGCTTTCCATAAGAAAGGGAAGTGCAGGAATAGCTGCAGTGCACCCGCAATAAAAATCGCCCAGGCCAGTGCTACCGTTGGCTGCTCCATATGAGGAGCCCAGATTATAGCCGCGGCAATGATAGATAAGTTTAATAAAATAGGCGCGAACGCGGGTATGGCAAACTTATCCAGAGTGTTTAGAACGGAACTGTACATCGCAACCAGCGAGATAAAGAAGATATAAGGGAAAGTGATTTTTAGTAAGTCACTCCCCAGTTGAAATTTTTCCGGATCGGCTATAAAGCCTGCACCAAATAATGCAATAACTCCTTGTGAACCCAGCACACCAATAATGGTAATAACAGCTAAAATGCCACCTAAGGTTCCTGAGACTTTACTAAGCAGCGACACCGTCTCAGCTTTAGTACGATTCGAGTAATATTCAGAGAATACCGGCACAAAGGCAGTGGCAAAAGCGCCCTCACCAAAAAGACGCCTAAGAAAATTAGGAATCTTTTGAGCCACCAGAAAAACATCGGCCTGACCACTGGCACCCAGCAAGTTGGCTAAAACAACGTCTCGCGCAAGTCCCATGAAACGGGAAATCATGGTCCAAAAACTGACAATGGTACTGGAGCGTAATAGGCTAGCCATGGTTCCTGAATGTGTTAAAATATTGTTTTATTTGAGCGCAAGTTTAAGCGATAAAGGCTTTAACAACCATAGCGAAGGCTTAAAAGCCTTAAAAATGACAGAATTATACGGTTTTTCGCTGTTTTTACTTGATACCTAAGCTTAAAACAGGTATATTTCGCGACCTTAAATTTGTGATTTATTTATTCAACAGTTGTTAGGAGTTCACCTTGGCTAACATTAAATCTGCCAAAAAACGTGCTCGTCAAGCTGAAGCTCGTCGCAAGCACAACGCTAGCCGCCGCTCAATGCTGCGTAGTTACATGAAGAAAGTTATTTACGCTATTGATGCTGGTAACAAGAAGGATGCAGAAGCTGCGTTCCAACGTGCTGTGTCTGTGATTGATAAAGCTGCAAACAAAGGCCTTATCCACAAAAACAAAGCTGCACGTCATAAGAGCCGTTTAAACGCTCGCATTCAAGCGCTTTAATCAGTTAGCTTGAAACAAGATTTTAGAAGCCGCTCATTGAGCGGCTTTTTCTTTACCCGTTGTATTATAAGTCAATTGTAACCGACTGATTTATAATGTTCTTTTCACCAACAAACCTGCTCCAAGACCTATAGCCCGTAGCTCCTCATCACTATGCCCCTTTACTAATTCAGCTATCAGTTTTTTCTGCTTACTGCGGATAGACTCGATAATTTGCTGGCTTTTCCTTGTTGGCGCAACATAAACCACTCGCTGATCGGTTTTCGAACGCGATTTAATCACATATCCCTGCTTTTCAAGCGCCTTAACCGTTCGCGTTATTGCCGGGGCACTAACTTTCTCGCCCTCTGCGAGTTGATTAATGGTTTTTGGCCCTTGTATTACTAAGAGCATTAAAATCTGCAAACGCTCTTGGGTTAATCCCGCGCTTTTCTCAAGCTCTTTTGATTTCATATGGTAGGAATTCAGAATCTGGAATAACTGCTGCTCTGTATTTTGCTGATAAGTCTTCACTTTTTACCTTTATTTTCAGTTTTAATATAGCCTCACCATAAATTAACATTAGTTAATTATTAACTTAGCTAAGATAACACAGTTACAACGTGAACCTCCAATTGTAATATCTTACCTCAAGCTGTGGTTGTACCAGTTGACACCTTTGGGTGTATATGTAGAATGCCCGCCACCATTAGATATGCAAGATCTATACCATGAAAAAATTGGTTTTATTATCCATCATGACAACCGCCGTCATGACTCCTTTGGCGGAGTCAAAGGTTATGACAAGCGAAGCTAAAAAGTTACAACGAACACTGACACCAATGGGTGCTGAGCGAGCGGGTAATAAGGAAGGAACTATCCCGGCATGGACAGGCGGTATTAGACAAATACCACAGGATTACACGCCCGGCGAGCATCACGCTGATCCCTTTGCTTCTGATGAACCAATACTGACGATCACTCAGGAGAATTATCAAGATTATACGGCTCACTTAACTGCCGGACAAATTGCACTGATCAGGCAATACCCGGACTACAAAATTACGGTGTATCCAACTCACCGAAGTGCATCATTTCCGCAGAAGATTTACGACTTCAGCATCAAAAATGCGACAACAGCCATCTTAACCCAGGATGGCGCGGGTTTAAGTAATGCTGCTGTCGGTGTCCCCTTCCCAATCCCTAAAAATGGTCTGGAAGCCATATGGAATCACCTGACACGCTTTCGTGGCGAGGCCATTAAACGAGAGTACATTCAGGTCTCACCAACCGAAGATGGTAGCTTTAACCCTGTAAAGTTTGAGCAGGAATCACTGCAATACTATGCGCAGGAGCACCCAGAAAAAGAAAATTTCCTGTTTTTGTATAAACAGCGCATCACTTCTCCTGCCGCATTAGCCGGTGAAGTTTTGCTAGTGCACGAGACCTCTAATCAGGTCGTCGACCCTCGTCGTGCCTGGCGCTATGATCCCGGCCGTCGCAGAGCGTTCCGCACACCCACCGTCGCTTACGATGCCCCTGCATTAGCATCGGACGGCTTAGCTACAATTGATAACTTTGACATGTTTAGCGGCTCTCCTGATCGTTACAACTGGGAACTCAAAGGTAAGAAAGAAATTTTTGTTCCTTATAACGCTTATCAGTTACACAGCGACCAACTGGATTACGAAGATATTATTCGCCCAGGCCATATTAATCAGGACTTAGCCCGTTACGAATTACACCGTGTATGGGTGGTCGAAGCGACGCTTAAAGAACTGAAAGAGAATATCTATAGTCGTCGGACTTTTTACCTTGATGAAGACAGTTGGCAAGCCTTATTGGTCGATCATTATGATGACGATGGTGAGCTATGGCGAGTGGCTGAAGCTCATGCTTTGAACTACTACGAAGTACCAGTGCTCTGGTCAACCCTCGATGTCATTCATGACCTGAAAGCCCGCCGTTACATTGCCTACGGTCTGGATAATCAGGAAGACATGTATGACTTCTCTAAGAAGATGAATTATAGACAGTTTACGTCCTCGGCATTACGTCGTGAGGGACGATGAATACACAGACTCCTCTGTGTTATTTTTTGGCCACTCTGACGAGTGGCTTTTTTTTACCTGCTGTTTGTGCGGAAAAAGCCAGATCGTAACCCACTCTTCTACCTCCGGATATAAAAAAGCCGCTCAAGGCGGCTTTCTCTGTTACTTATCGTCGTCCAGAACAAAGTCTGGATCGATATCATCAAAGTCCCATTCGTCATCCAGACCAGCAAAAGGATCCTCTTCTGGCTCATCCATAGAACCGGGCTCTGGCCAGTTAAACTTTTCCTGAGTTTTCTCGGCTTCAAACTTACGAATCTGTGGATGCTCGATTAAATAATCCATAATCGAGTTACAGATTTCTCGGGTTCCCTCTTTCTTGATGGCCGACATCTTAAATACGGGACCATCCCATTCGAGACGCTTTAAAACATCATCCATCTTCGCTTGAGCTTCTTCCTCACTCATCAAATCCGTTTTGTTAAAGACTAACCAGACCGGCTTGTCTTTTAACAAGATATCCTTGCTTTCACTGTATTTATACAGCTCATTCATGATGCCATTAAAGTTTTCTACCGGATCTGATTCATCATAGGGCAATAAATCCACTATATGCAATAAGATACGCGTTCTGGCTAAGTGGCGTAAGAAACGAATACCCAGACCGGCACCTTCTGCAGCACCCTCAATCACCCCCGGGATATCGGCCACGACAAAGCTCGACTCAGCATCGACACGAACCACGCCCAGGTTGGGAACCAGAGTAGTAAACGGGTAACCCGCGACTTTCGGTTTAGCGGACGATACCGCTCGGATAAACGTCGACTTACCGGCATTAGGCAAGCCCAACAAACCAACGTCAGCCAAAACCTTAAGCTCCAGACGTAACTCTCGAACTTCGCCCGGGGTACCGTGAGTCGCTTTGCGCGGTGCACGATTAATCGAGCTCTTAAAGCGAGTATTACCTAAGCCATGGAAGCCACCTTTAGCAACTAAAACCTGTTCACCGGGCCTAGTAAGGTCACCAACAATTTCGCCGGTTTCCTTATCGGTAATCTGAGTTCCAATAGGTGCTTTTAAGACCAGCTCTTCACCTTTAGCGCCAGTTTTGTTCCGGCCCTGCCCATTTTCACCGCGAGTGGCTTCATAAAACCGCACATAACGATAATCAACCAAGGTATTCAGCTCTTCGTCAGCTTCGATATATACATTGCCGCCATCGCCACCGTCGCCACCATCAGGGCCACCTTTGGCTACATATTTTTCACGGCGGAAACTGACAATGCCATTACCGCCATCGCCTGCTTTAACCTTTATCGAGACTTCATCTACAAATTTCATAAGTCTATTGTGCCATAAATCCTGTTATATCGCGCCAGATCCGTGAAATCATATTTATCTACCTTCCAGACCGGCATACAAAAAAGCCCCAGCGAGAGCTGAGGCTTTTTCTAAAACTAAAAGCTTGATTAAGCTTCGATAGAAACAAACTTACGCTTGTCTTTACCTTTAGTTTCAAACTTAACTTTGCCATCAACTTTCGCAAAGATAGTGTGGTCACGACCTAGACCAACACCGTTACCAGCGTGGAAACGAGTACCACGTTGACGAACAATGATGCTGCCTGCGCTTACTTCTTCACCACCAAAGCGTTTAACACCAAGGCGTTTACTTTCGGAATCGCGGCCGTTACGAGTACTACCACCAGCTTTCTTATGAGCCATCGTTTACTCTCCTTTCGTCAATTCTTTAGCTTGATCGATCCAGTTTTCACGCTCGATACGACCTTTAAAGCTAAGTTCTTCATCCAAGCGAGCTACGTCTTCAGCAGTCCACTCAGCAATTTGCTTAAATGTAGTAACACCAGCTTCGTTCAATTTCTTAACGATTACCGGACCTACACCTGATAGTTGTGTTAAATCATCACCGTCTGTTTTCTTAGCTGCTGCTTTTTTAGCAGGAGCTTTCTTCGCAGGCTTTTTAGCGCCATCAAGAGCAATACCACTGATTTTCACTTCTGTGAACCACTGACGGTGACCTTGACGTTTCATGTGATGTTTACGACGCTTGAACTTGATGATGTTCACTTTTTTAGCGCGACCATGGTCAACGACTTCAGCTGAAACCACAGCACCATCAACTAGCGGAGTACCAATAGTAACATTGTCACCATCAGCAACCATTAAAACGTCTTCAAAATTAATTGTAGCACCAGTTTCTGCCTCGATCTTCTCAAGACGTACAACCTGGCCTTCTTTTACGCGGTGTTGCTTACCACCACTTTTAATTACTGCGTACATATTTATTCTCCAGTTTACGACCCTCTCATATATCTCAATAAGAAGGTTAATATGTATTGCTCATTGGCTTTCTCTAATTTGAGGGCGCGAATTTTAAGCCAAAACCCCGCCTAAAGCAAGGTTTTATCCAATATAAAGCCAATAAAACAAGTGTTTTTTACTAAATCAGCCAGAAAGATACCAAAACGCTATCAAGATATTGAATATTCACTATAAAAGCTTGACCCCAAGGCCGAGCCTCACTAGGATTGCCAAGCGATTATCCAATTTAGTGTGACTGACTTAGACAAACTGTCAATCTTTACAGTATTTAACATCAGTCTATAGATAATATGAAAGGTAAACAATGAACCTGGCAGACATCCGTGCTTTGGTAGAAAGCGATTTCCAAGCAACAAACCAAATGATTCTTGACCGTCTTCAGTCCGATGTGGCTTTAGTGGATCAGGTCGGTCACTACATTGTTGCGGCTGGCGGTAAACGCCTGCGACCAATGTTGGTACTGCTAGCAGCAAAATCAACGGGTTACGAAGGAAATGATCACGCCAAGTTGGCCGCCGTCATCGAGTTAATCCATACCTCTACCCTATTGCACGATGATGTGGTGGATGAGTCCAGCATGCGCCGTGGTCGTGAAACAGCGAATGAACTCTTTGGTAATCAGGCTTCAGTATTAGTGGGTGACTTTCTTTACAGCCGCTCTTTCCAGATGATGGTTGAAGTCGACAATATGAAAGTGTTGAACGTTCTGGCTGACACCACGAACCAGGTCGCTGCCGGCGAAGTGCTACAGCTGATGAATATCAATGATCCGGACGTATCAGAAGAAGGCTACTATCAGGTCATTGAGCGTAAGACAGCGATCCTTTTTGCCGCCGCAACTCAGCTTGGCGCCCTACTAACAGGTGCCTCAGATCAGATAGAAAAAGGGCTACGTACCTATGGCTTACAGCTTGGCACTGCCTTTCAGTTAGTGGATGATGCGCTTGATTATGCAGCCGATGCTGACGAAATGGGCAAAAACGTAGGTGACGACCTGGCAGAAGGCAAACCCACTCTACCACTTATTTACGCCCTGACTCAGTCCAGCCCGGAGAATCAGGCTTTAATCCGTAAAGCTATCGAGCAAGGCGGTCTGGACGATCTAGAACGTATATTAGCTATCGTAAAGTCCAGCAATGCCATCGAATACACCTATCAGGCAGCAGAAAAAGCCGTAAAAAAAGCCATAGATGCTTTGACGCCGTTACCGGATACAGCGTTTAAAACGGCTTTAATCGAATTAGCTAAATTGTCTTTAAACCGTAATAGCTAACTTCCTTAAGAGCCTGGATACGCTAATTCAGGCTAAATTTTAAGCGTTTAACCTGTCCTCGCTTTAAATTAATAAAAATATTGCAAATAAGTTTCATTAAGCCTCGCCAGCTAAAAAGTTTTTTGGCATAATTACGTGCAATTTTCAAATAGCAAACTGTTATTTAAACTATTGCACTGCAAAGCTAAGCTTTGTCCACGAGGAGTAACCCATGTCCCGCGATGTAGACCTGAGCCAATACGGCATCCACTCAGTCCACGAAATCGTTTACAACCCATCTTACGAAACACTATTTGAAGAAGAAACTAAAGAAGATACAACCGGCTATGAGCGAGGTGTTGTTACCAACAAAGGCGCTGTAGCAGTAGATACAGGGATTTTTACTGGCCGCTCTCCAAAAGATAAATACATCGTTGAAGATGACATCACTCGTGATACAGTGTGGTGGTCTAAAAATGGCGTAAATGATAACAAGCCTATTTCGCCGGCCGTTTGGAGCGACTTAAAAGAAACTGTTACAGAACAGCTTTCCGGTAGTCGCTTGTTCGTGGTCGATACCTTCTGCGGCGCTAATGAAGACACGCGCCTGAAAGTTCGCTTCATCACACAGGTTGCCTGGCAGGCGCATTTCGTTAAAAACATGTTCATCCGTCCGACGGAAGAAGAGCTTAAAGACTTTGAGCCGGACTTTGTGGTCATGAACGGCTCCAAAGCGGTCAACGACAAATGGCAGGAACACGGCCTTAATTCTGAAAACTTCGTGGCGTTTAATTTAACTGAGAAAATTCAGTTAATTGGCGGTACCTGGTATGGCGGTGAAATGAAGAAAGGGATGTTCTCAATGATGAACTACCTATTGCCTCTTAAGGGCATCGCCTCAATGCACTGTTCTGCTAACGTCGGTAAAGATGGTGATGTAGCTATTTTCTTCGGCCTTTCCGGTACTGGTAAAACGACGTTATCTACCGATCCAAAACGTGCATTAATTGGTGATGATGAGCATGGCTGGGATGACAATGGCGTCTTCAACTTCGAAGGTGGCTGTTATGCCAAAACCATTAACCTGTCGGAAGAAAATGAGCCGGATATTTATCGTGCTATTCGTCGTGATGCCTTGCTAGAAAACGTTGTTGTTGACGATAAGGGCAATATCGACTTCGACGATAACAGCAAAACAGAAAATACTCGTGTGTCTTACCCAATTTATCATATTGATAACATTGTTAAGCCGGTATCCAAAGCGGGACACGCGCAAAAAGTCATTTTCTTAAGTGCCGATGCCTTCGGTGTTTTACCTCCGGTTGCGAGGTTGACGCCAGAGCAGACACAGTACTACTTCTTATCAGGCTTTACGGCCAAGCTTGCCGGTACCGAGCGCGGTGTGACAGAGCCAACGCCAACCTTCTCCTCTTGCTTTGGTGAAGCTTTCTTAAGCTTACACCCTACGCAATACGCAGAAGTTCTTGAAAAGCGCATACAAGACGCTGGCGCAGAGGTTTATCTGGTGAATACCGGCTGGAACGGTACGGGTAAACGTATTTCGATTAAAGATACTCGCGGTATTATTGATGCCATCATGGATGGTTCCATTGAGAATACCGAGTTCACTAACTTGCCATACTTTAACCTGGCGATTCCAACCGAGCTAAACGGCGTTGATACGGCTATTCTGAATCCGCAGGACACGTATAAAGATCCAGCCGAGTGGGAAACAAGAGCTAAAGAATTAGCAGGCATGTTTATCGATAACTTTAATCGCTTTGCCGATAACGACAAGGCACAGGAACTTATCAAAGCAGGCCCCAAAGTTTAGTAACCGTTCCTACATCAAAAAGCCGCTGATATCAGCGGCTTTTTTGTAAGTAATATAAATGAAAGCATTGCTAAGGACGGCTATAAACGAGAGCTAACTTAGTTTTATCTGGACTAATAGCCAGCCGGGTAATTCCCTGAACACCCAACGAGTTGAGATCAGCAATCAACCTCTCACCCTTCTCATCTAACACCATTAACTTTGAGTCCTTGCCCACGAGAATATGCTCTGCGTCAAGCCAGGCATAATCCTGTACGCCTTGCGGTAACTGAATACCTGTTGACGTGATATCTCCTTTACTAGAAACCGTCTGCAAGTGGTGAATACCATCCTTCTCTATGGTAAAACTGACTTTATCGGCATCTATTGTCTCAAAGCAGCGCCCAATGTTTTCAGCTAACACCTCTGGAGTTTCACTGGATTGAGTATCCAGTATTTGTAATGTCATCACCTCACCCAGCACAAAGACCGCAGCCTGCTCTGGGTTTAACCAGGCATGATAGCCAACAGGTTCGATGTCTTTGCGCCACGCACTTTGCTCAGCAGTACTCAGCTCCACTTTTCGCAGATACTGTTTCCCCTCTGGATTAACCCCGATAATTGAAATCGAACTTTCAGTGTAAGGTGTCGCCGAATACTCACTGTGTTCTTCAGTCTGAGTAACATTGATAAGCTGCTTATTCTCAAAGACAAACTGATAAATATCCGTCTGCTGCTCAGTGGCATTTTTAACCGACTGCATCCGAGTAAAAAATATCGCATCGCCACTTTGGCTGAACTTCGGCTGATTATCATAGCCACCCCGATAAGTCAGATGAAACGGTTTAAGTTCAACTTGATAATAACCACTCTGATCGGTTGATAGCGGTAATAACATGATGTCCTGCGACTCAGCTAAAGCTGAACCGGCAAAACTGATACAGGATACGCTAAAAAGCGTTACTAGCAGTCGCTTCATGCTTAAGACTCCGATTCCAGCAATGAGCTATAGCAAACAATGGTATCACCTGCCTGCTTCTCTCCTACGGCTTTTTTCAGTGCCAGGCGATGTTCGGTGAAATTGAATGGTGCATCCGACTGAATCGCATAATGACGCACATTCTCTGATACAAGCACCTGACCAGGATCGGCCATCGACTCCAGGCGAGCAGCGAAATTAATGGCATCACCCTCAATGTCCAGCTGTTCGGTAATTTCATTATGAGTTATTTTGACTTCACCAATATCCAAGCCAATGCGCAGAGAGAAGCCAGCACCGGCTAATACCCGTTGCATCATAGCTGCACACTGCAAAGAATGCTCAACGGACTGGAAAGTCGCACGTAACGAGTCGCCTTCCATATTCGGGTAGCTGGCGTGCCACTTTTTTAACACGGGTTTTAATAAACCTCGGAACAGCGATAACTTGTCGGTACGCTCGTCTTCGTTCCAGTTTGAAAAACCTTTTAAGTCAGTAAATAAAACCGCCAGGCGACGCGTTTTAGCATCACTGTCAATTTCCGACAGCTCAAGCAGTTTCGGCCAGTACTTATCTTTTATCGCCTGTAATGACTCTCGGATTGCAAACTGTAATTTTCGCTCAGACTGTAAACTAATCTGGATTGATTGCAGCTTGTCAGCTTCTTGCTGCAAACTGGTTTCCAGTACTGATGGATTTAACCCTCCGGTATCTTCAACCACCAAAATAGCACGAGTATCGCCAGGCTCATTGCGAATATCTCGAATACGCAACTTACAGCCCCAATAGCTTGCTTCCAGGTGTTCGATAAAGAAAGGCAGCGTTGCCAAATCCTGGTAGGACAGCATACGCTGATAGCGTAAAGTAAAGGTTACTTTGTCAGAGAAGAGTTTTTCAAACTGATGTGGTGAGTAATGAGTAAAATCTCGCCCTCTCTGATCCCAGCTGGCATGTGAACATTCAATATTACGTATCGACCAGCCTTTAGTTTGAACCTGCCATAACTTGCTGGAGCTCAGCTTCGCCCCATCCAACTTAGCCTTACACAAATTTGCACTGCGTAGGTCTGCCCCTTGTAAATTAACTTTAGATAAATTAAATCCAGCCAGGTTTTGTGAAGCAAGATTAACATTACTGAGGTTCGATTTTTTTAATAAGACACCATCAATATTACAGTTCGATAAATCGACGTCTGATAAATTTGCAGCAGTCAGATTGGTATCTCGCAGGTTGACGCGCTCCATCTTGGCACCAATCAGTTTTGCACCCTGCATATCCAACCCTTCCAGATTTTGCCCACGCAGATCGGCGCCACTTAAGTTTGCTTCACGTAAATCCTGTCCACGTAAGTCGTGGTCACGCAAATCCACATTCGACAAATCGGTCCGATAACAGATCGCCGTCAACAAATTAGCATGCAATAGGTTGGCATGACTTAAATTGGCCTGCTTTAGGTTGGCAGCAATTAACTTAGCATTGGATAAATTACAATAACACAGGTTGGCGTTGGTTAAATTACTGGCGATTAATACCGCATTTTTTAAATCCGCATAAGCGATATTGGTACCGACAAAGCTCGCCTCTGATAAATCACAGTCAGATAAATCCAAGCCACGCAGATCCAGACCATCAAAAACAACATCTTCTTTTGAGTTTTCTTTGCGCCAGCGGTTCCACGCGTCAGCACCTTGTACTAATATTTTATAGAGTTTACTATTCGCTTCACTCATTGAGCAACATTCCTCACAGCTCCCCAGACCACTTCCCTTTATACCACAGATATGTATCTTAAAACAGCATGAGAGCTGCTTTTACTTGTGCTTATAAATCAGGTTTGTACAATGACTTTTTTACATTTTGGATTATGATTATGGCAGACCAATTTGAGCACCCTTTTGAACAATTCAGAGCAGAACGCGAGGCGGGAAATGAGAAAGCGCTGGATACCGACAGCTTATTGATTAAACGCTTTTTTGGCTTGGATAAAACCGCATATGGAGAGGGCCAACTGGACAGCGCCACCAAAGAACTACTTGGCTTAGTCGCATCAATGGTTTTGCGTTGCAATGACTGCATTGACTATCACCTCGAACAATCCGTCAAACAGGGCTGGTCAAAGGAGCAACTGGACGAAGCCATGGGTGTTGCGATGCTGGTCGGAGGCTCCATCGTTATTCCTCATCTGCGACACGCAAAAAGCAGTTTAGAGTTCCTGTTTGAAGAGCAGGAGCAATCTAACCAGAGCTAACAATTATAAATCCAGTACCTGCTTAACGAACGGAATCGTTAGGCGACGCTTAGCCTGCAATGATGCGTGATCGAGCTTTTCCAGCATGTCCAGAAGGTATGGAAGATCGCGCTGTTGCCGCGATAAAAGAAAGTTTGCCACCTCTTCCGTTAACTCAAGCCCTCTTTCTTCGGCTTTCTTCTGTAGCAGTACACGCTTGTCGTCATCCGGTAAAGGCTGAATCGCATGGATCAGCATCGCGCTGAGTCGCGACTTTAAGTCCTGTAAACTGACGTCGAGTTGTTGCGGTGGCAAGCGTCCGGCTATGATGAGTGTTTTATCGTGCTCTTTCAGCTGATTGTAGAGATTAAAGAAAGCCGTTTCCCAGGCTTTGTCCCCTAAGCAATGCTCAATGCCATCGAGACAGATAGCGTCAAAGCTGGCCAGACCGTCAACCATCGCCGGTACTAACTGGATATTATCCAAGGGTAAGTAAGCCACCAGACGCTGTGGAAATAACTCCGAATAGCGATGAGTAAAAGCTTGTAATAAATGAGTACGGCCTGTGCCAGGCTCACCATAGAGGTAAACAAACTCATTATTACCCGACGCCACCGTTTCTAGCAATGAGATTAACTGTTGATTAGGCTCACCTGCTCCGGCTACAAAGTTTCCAAACGTAGCATCTGCTTTAATTTCTATATCGAGAGGTAACTGCTGCATAATGATTATTCTGACGGCTTATTGCTCAGCTTTTCTCGATGGCCTGTTTTTTACTCTGATTATCGGTTTTATATCCTTTTGCAGAGCCTTCAGCGTTTCGGTTTCGGTAGTGAGAAAAACCCAGCCATAAATAATGTACGCCACTGACTACACAGGTGACAATTACTGCAACTTCCAAGCCACTTAGCAACATCTCAGGCAGCCCAAACCACCCCAAATGAACCAGCTCCAGAAGCACCAGTAGGATAAGTAAGGCTGTATTCCACTTTGAAATAATACTTGGCCTCATTTCGTAAGGCCCAACCAAATAATGATAGCTCGTAGCTCCGCCAACGATCAGGATGTCCCGGCCAGTAGAAATCCAAAATAATGTCCAGGAAATGTGGCCTTTCATGACCAGCAGTAGTAGAGCGACAAACAACAATATCTTGTCCGCCAGAGGATCAGTAATAGAGCCAAAGCGACTTTGCCAATTAAAACGCTTGGCCAGCAAACCGTCCAAACCGTCAGAAACACCAGCAATAAGGAAAATTATTACTGCTGCAGTATAGTCCTGGTGCCAAGTAAAATAGGCAAATGGTATAATCAATACCACTCGCAATAGTGTAATAATGTTTGGAAGTAAGTTTAAACCCATGTTTTTGTTAACTTATTTTTATTTTAAGGCATTCCCCAAATAAAATGGAAGTCACCTCTTAAACTGTCAGTTGACTCAAAGCCGAAATCCGGACGTTGTAAATTATTTCCTAATGTTATCGCTTCGATCAAGTTTTGTGGAGCAGTTAGTGATTCTACTTTAAACAGGACCGTGTCGCCAGCAACTTCCACTGCACTGGCGGATTTAACCATGGCTAAGGAGTTAAGAAACTTCTGCAAACCGGCAAAAGACTCAAAATCTCTCAGATTCTCCACCGATATCAACACTTCCTGAGCATGTTCAGATAATACGACAGCGAGCTTTGAGGATAGAGTATCAGCCACACGATTTACAGCAGCATTCATTGCTTCATAAGACGTCATTCCAACCGTTGAGAAGCGCTCGCTGCGCCCCTGAATACTGATCAGCCAACTGCCCTGCCACTGCCCATTACTTTTCGATAACTGCCCGGCGACCCAGTAATCACGCGCATAACGCTCACTTGCCGATTCGATAGGCTCTTCAAAGCGTCCCCAAACATCGGTGACTTCCAAAGCGGCTTGATCATCAATGTCCATCAAAGGCAAGGAAACAGGTAACCCTCGACTGTCAGCCGCTATTTCCAGCCCCGCACTGATAAAAGCCGTTTCCTCGCTGGCAATACGTCTTTGTCCATTACTTTCATAAGCAACCCAAAAAATACCAGATGGACGCTCTTCCCCCCAAATTGGCTGTGATGCCTGTTTTAGAGCTCTCAATATCGCCGCTTTATCAAACGTTCCCTTCAATAAAAGCGGCTTTTCATAAATCATCTGTTCTGCCGCGGATAATTTCTGGTAAGAGTATCGACGAAGGTATTGCTCCGCATTCGCCACAACATTTTTGATCGATGGAGAGCGTAACACCTCTCGACTGCCACTCACTCGGATTAGAGCTTGCTCAAAACTCTTTTTTATCGCCTGCGCGCGAATGGCCGATGACTGGCTCTCAACAGGCCAGACCGCAGTGTATAAACCGTAAACTTTCTCGGCTTGACTTGTCTGGTTAAATAAAGCAAAAGCAAGCAATGCAACGAGAACGAGCTTTAAGGGTTGAGCCATATCCTTTCAATCCTGAGTATTTCAATTATCGTGAGTTTATTTGCTGATATGAAACGTATCCTATATCCAGCTGTAGTTCTGTGCTTACTATTTCAAAAACACAATAAACTCATGATTTATGAATGAGTTGTCAGTATTTTATCAGCTTTTTTAATTGACGCTAGAAATAGTGGCAAATATTAAAGTTTATTACGCTTGTGTCTATATTTTCAGAAATGGCTCGAAGCTTCCTGCCAAGTTATTTATACTATAGCCTCAGTTAAACGGTTATGCAGAAGCATACATGAACCAACCAGAACAACAACCTGACACTTTATCAAGCACCAGTATTCTCACCGATGCTGAAGTTGTTATCGGTGAAGCCACCATTGAAAGAGCAATCCTTCAGTTAGCTGACGCCCTTAATCACCGTTACAGCAGCGCCCCCTATCAAAATAGTGTCATAACCGTCTTCTGCATCATGAACGGCGGCTTATATTTCTCAGGACAGCTCTTAAAGCACCTCACTTTCCCACTGAAAGTTGATTATCTGCATGCCACTCGCTACGGCGATAAAACCCGAGGCTCAACGCTAAACTGGTTTAAAACACCAACAGAAAAAGATACCAAAGGTCAGCATGTCTTGCTGTTAGACGATATTTTCGATGAAGGTCTGACCCTCGAAGCGATAGATACAGAATGTCGCCATTTAGGAGCCCTTTCGGTTAATTCAGCAGTACTCACCGACAAGCAGCATAAGCGCAAACCAGTCAGCGGCTTTAAGCCGGACTTTATTGGTCTTGATGTTGAAGATCGCTACATTTTTGGCTGTGGAATGGACTATAAGGGCCTATGGAGAAACTTGCCGGCAATTTACGCTCTTAAGTCCTAACACCTTGAAATTGTGTAAATTCTGTTAGCTTTTTGAGGCTTACGTCACATAAAACTCTTACAATCTAAGCAATAGTGAATTGCAGTTGCTAATATTAAATTCAGTTTTGATTCACTTAACCTGTTTATACTGAATCTACATTTTGGGGAAACACGAGGATATTACAAATGAGACAGTTTACCTCTATCAAAAAAAGTTTAACCGTTGCGACTTTAGCTGCTCTTGTAGCTTCAGGTTGTACCGTTCTCGATCCGTACACTGGTGAAGAAAAGACCAGTAAAGCAGTAAAATATGGTGCTGCTGGCGCTGTTGTTTGTGGCTTGATTGGTGCGACAAAAAACAGTAAATATGCTCGAAATGCTGCTTTAGGCTGTGGTGCGATTGGTGCTGGTGTTGGTGCCTACATGGACCATCAGGAAGCAGAACTGCGCGAAGAACTTGCAGGTACTGGCGTTGGTATCCAACGAGACGGCGATAGAATTCAGCTAATTATGCCGGGTGATATCACCTTTGATACCGATCGTCACGATGTTAGTGCTGACTTTTACCCGGTCTTAGACTCTGTTGCAAAAGTACTTTATAAGTACGTTGATACAGACCTGGAAGTCGCCGGTTTCACAGATTCTGTGGGTGCTGATGCGTACAACCAGGAACTTTCAGAGAAACGTGCATCTAGCGTTGCCAGCTACCTGCGTCAACGTGAAATTCAGGCTGGTCGCCTGCACGTTAAAGGTTTTGGTGAGCGCTACCCTATCGCGCCAAACGAAACCGCCCAAGGTCGGGCACAGAACCGCCGAGTGGAGCTAACCATTATTCCACAGGAACCACGTTAAAAGCTTTTCCCTTTTAGCAAGAAAAGCGGCTTCGGCCGCTTTTTTATCGCTTGTTGCTTTCTATCAACGCCCGCTTCTAGTAAAATTGCTCCTTTAATTTCAAGCCATCAGTTTTAGGATTTTCAATGAGCGACAAAAAGTCACTAAGTTATAAAGACGCCGGTGTGGATATTGATGCTGGAAATGCATTGGTCGACCGTATCAAAGACGTATGTAAAAAGACCCATCGTCCAGAAGTACTGGGTAATATTGGCGGCTTCGGTGCTCTGTTTGATCTTCCTCGCGGCTACGAAGAGCCTGCATTGGTTGCTGGTACTGATGGCGTTGGTACGAAATTACGTTTAGCGCTCGACTTAAACAAACACGACACGGTCGGCATCGACCTCGTAGCTATGTGTGTTAATGACCTGATCGTACAAGGGGCTGAGCCGTTATTCTTCCTCGACTATTACGCTACCGGCAAACTGGATGTCGACGTTGCTTCTGACGTAGTCACCGGTATTGCAGAAGGCTGTCAGCAGTCGGGCTGCTCTCTGATTGGCGGTGAAACGGCTGAAATGCCAGGCATGTACGAAGGTGATGATTATGACCTTGCTGGCTTCTGTGTTGGTATCGTTGATAAAAAGAAAATTATTGATGGCGGTAAAGTAAAGTCTGGCGATGTGTTGCTAGGTCTGGCTTCAAGCGGTCCTCACTCTAACGGTTATTCATTGATCCGTAAAATTCTTGAAGTCAGTGAGACTGATATTAATGCAGAATTTGAAGATGGGAAAACGCTGGGCGAAACCCTTCTTGAGCCAACCCGCATTTATGTAAAGCCACTGCTACGCCTGTTCAAAGAAGTCGAAGTCAAAGCACTATCTCATATTACTGGCGGTGGTTTACAGGAAAACCTGCCTCGTGTACTCCCAAAGAAGAGTAAAGCGGTTATCAATACCAATGCCTGGAGTATGCCGAAGGTATTCCAATGGTTACAGCAAGAAGGCAACGTTGACCGTTTGGAAATGTACCGCACATTTAACTGTGGTATCGGTATGGTGCTGGTTGTTGGCAAAGACGACGCCGAACGTGCTAAAGATATGCTGCAGATGATGGGTGAGAAAGTATACACCATAGGTCGCGTGGAAGCTCGTTCTGAAGACGAAGAAGCCGTTGTTCTTTAAGCTAAATAGGCAAAGCTTTGATACAATCAACATCCGTAGAGTCTAACTCTGCACGTATCGTTGTCCTTATTTCAGGAAGTGGCTCCAACTTACAGGCACTGATCGATGCCGTCGATATGGGCGCCATCAATGGTGAAATTGCAGCGGTTATCAGCAATAAACCTGGCGTTTATGGTCTGGACAGGGCAAAGAAAGCAGAGATACCTGCCGTTGTCATCGACCATCGTGACTACGATGGTCGCGCAGCATTCGAAGCTGAGCTTAGTAAAACTATTAATAGCTTTTCCCCCGATCTAATTGTTCTTGCCGGCTTTATGCGTATTTTGAATTCAGAGTTCGTTCAGCCATACGAAGGTAAGATGCTGAATATCCATCCATCCTTATTACCGAAGTATAAAGGCTTGCATACTCATAGGCGGGCATTGGAAAATGGTGACAAGGAACACGGAGTGAGCGTGCATTTTGTGACTGCCGAGCTTGATGGAGGCCCAGTCATCGCACAACGTAAAGTTAAGGTGGAAAACAGTGATACAGAGCAAAGTTTACAAGAAAAAGTTCGCCAGCAGGAACATCAGCTCTACCCGGAAGTGGTCGCCTGGTTCTGCAGCAAACGCCTTGAGTATAAGAACGGGCAAGCCTTCTTTGACGGTGAAGCGCTTTAGTCTACTGTCATTTATTGCTGTCATTGCAGCAACTCTAATTACAGCTCCAGCCAAAGCCGCAGAAACCTCACTAACGGCTCTAAAACCCTACTCTATTCAATATAAAGTTGTGCACGATGGCGACGAAGTCGGTACCGCCTCCCGCAAGTTAACCGAACTGACTAACGGGCAATGGCAAATAGCTATGGAGTCAGACATCAGCTACTACTTTTTGTCTGACGAACGCAAAGAAAGTAGTCGCTTTGAAGTTCAGGATGGTCAGGTTTTTCCTATCGTCTACCAACGTCTGGCGGAAACCAGCTTGCGTTCTGACAGGAATATTGTGCAAAACTTTGACTGGGACAACATGATTGAGCAAGGCTCATATCAGGGTGACCAGTGGACTCAGCCGTTGAAGCCGGGCTACCTGGATCAGCTCACTCAGATGCTATTAATCCGTGAACACCTCTTAACGCAGAAACCGATCCCAGCGATAGATATCAGCTACCGTGGCAGCATCCGCCACCACGAATTCAAAGTTCTGGGGCAGGAGACTATTCAAACGGATAAAGGCCCCGTCGAAACCGCAAAGGTTCAGCTCAACGAAACCAAGCGCGAACGTCAAACCAACTTCTGGTTCGCTCTGGAGCACGATATGCTGCCAATGCAGGTACAACGTATCAAAGAAGGTGAAGAGCAAGCTAAACTGATTGCCGTGGACTGGTGATTAATTGAAACAATCAAAAGGAGCTTTTATGAATAAGATACTTACCATCATAATGGCAATGGCTGTTACCGGTGCAGCTTACGCAGGTAGTTACGACAGAGACGCCCTCACGGTGGATAAAACTGTCGAGCAGGATCTCGAGTTTCAATTCCCCAATGATGACAGTATCCAACCAGAAATAAGTGACTTTGCAGTACTGAACTACGTCACTATGAGCAATGAGTACGGCGAACGTAAAGTCGTCATCACCTTACAAAACACCTCAACAGGCAACCGAATTTTCACTAACGACCAAGTCATGGCGTTATATGCCAATGGCTCTCGCCGTGTAGCACATGAAGAACGAATTAGCTTTAAAGGAAAAGAGACTCAAACATTGACGTTAAGTTTTGCTGCCAGCAAATACCCTATACTGAAAGTTTATACACGCCATTAGGAGTATGGGAAGCTGGACGGGCTCCAGCTTCTTGTCAGAACACCTTAAGTCTTCGGTAATGTAACTCCGCGCTGGCCCTGGTATTTACCGCCGCGATCTTTGTAGGAGGTTTCGCACACTTCGTCTGATTCGTAGAATAACATTTGCGCCACGCCTTCATTGGCGTAGATTTTTGCAGGTAGCGGCGTGGTATTTGAGAACTCAAGCGTGACGTGCCCTTCCCACTCAGGCTCTAACGGCGTGACGTTAACGATAATACCGCATCGGGCATAAGTCGACTTCCCAAGACACACTGTCAATACGCTGCGTGGAATACGGAAATACTCAACGGTGCTCGCCAGAGCAAAAGAGTTCGGCGGAATAATGCAGACATCACTCTTAACATCGACAAAACTGTTCTCATCGAAACTCTTTGGATCGACGACGCTGGAGTGAACGTTGGTAAAGATTTTAAAGTGATCGGAACAACGCACATCGTAGCCGTAACTTGATGTTCCGTAAGACACAATCTTTTGATCGTTGACATGACGAACCTGGCCCGGCTCGTATGGCTCAATCATCCCCTCATTTTCCGCCATACGACGGATCCACTTATCTGATTTTATGCTCATAGTGTATTTACTCTATTTTTAATTTTATCTTTCTACAATGTCTTGCATCAAAATGTGAATTTTTGCTCTAGAATATGAAAGCGACGCACGGAGAGCAGGAATATATACTAAATACGACTGCTCGAGTACGCAAAGCTGACAAAACTATAGCGCAAAAAGGCCATTTTGTTAGGTATTTTCAATACTTATTGATGGAAAGCTCGCCTTATAATCCTTCGATTCTAACGACAGTTTCGCTGTCATGCGTTGCGCAATATCAAGATAACGTTGAGTTACCTCCGACTCTGGCTCTTTCACCACTGTCGGCTCTCCTGCGTCCGTCTGTTCACGAATATTCAGCGACAGAGGTAAACTACCCAAGAGCTCAACACCAATCTCTTTAGCTAAGGCATCGCCACCACCATGACCGAAAATATGTTCCTCATGACCACAGTTAGAGCAGGTATGCGTTGCCATATTTTCTACCACACCCAGCACCGGAACGGAGACTTTATTAAACATGGTCACGGCTTTACGCGCATCCGACAGGGCGATATCTTGCGGTGTTGTCACCACCACTGCTGCTGTCACGGGAATCTTCTGCGCCATAGTCAGCTGAATATCGCCGGTTCCTGGCGGTAAATCAATAATTAAGTAATCCAAATCGTTCCATTGGGTATCGTTAATGAGCTGCTGCAGGGCGCCGCTCGCCATCGGGCCACGCCATACCATGGCCTGCTCTGGCTTCACCAGATAACCAATTGACATCGACTGTAGGCCATGACTTTCAATCGGCATTATTGTCTTCTTATCCAGTGTTTCCGGATTCTTACCCTGGGTTCCCAACATAATTGGCATGCTTGGACCGTAAATATCCGCATCTAACACACCAACATTGGCTCCCAGAGCCCTTAAAGCCAGCGCGAGATTAACGGAAGTGGTCGATTTGCCGACACCGCCTTTACCCGATGCAACTGCAATAATATTCTTAACGTTGGGCATTGCCTGGACTTTAGCCGGATGAACGTGGGCATCCACGCGCCAACTGATATTCAGTTCATAAGTCACTGAATCATCCTGTTGCTTTAAGTAATCAGCCAGGTCACGTTCTAACTGCTGCTGGTATTGACCCAGTGGAAAGCCCAACTTAATGGAAACCCGTGCTGTGTTATCAGAGAGTTCTATATTTTTCAAGGCCTTAGACTCAACTAAGTCTTCGTTTAATAACGGGTCCCGGTATTGAGAAAGGTATTCGCGGATTTGCTGTTCAGTAGCCATAAATTCCGGTAGTCGATAAATTTCTTAAGTGTCCCAAAGTCTAAGTCTTTTACGGGATAAAACCAAGGCCACAGAGCTTATTTGTTGTTGTTTTTCACTTTTGTTCGATAAATGGGGCCGGTTAGTGGCTTCATTCAAAAATGTTGATGTCAGGTACACCGTTTTGGTTAAGATTCTAACCAATTAATTAATGAAAAATCAGCCTAAAACCAGTAAGATTCACCGCTACAACTGTAATTAATGATTTGAATCGACGAAGAACCGTTCATGACTGCTGAAAACCAAAACGAGCAACGTAAAATCTTAGTCACCAGTGCACTACCATATGCCAATGGTGATATTCACATTGGCCACCTCCTGGAGTATGTGCAAACCGATATCTGGGTACGCTTTCAGAAATCGCGTGGTCATCAATGTATTTATGTCTGTGCCGACGACACTCATGGTACACCAGTCATGCTGCGAGCACAGAAAGAAGGCAAAACTCCCGAAGAGTTCATTCAGGAAAGTCACGCTGCTCATGACAAAGACTTTGCGGACGCTTTGATTGGTTTCGATAATTTCTACAGCACGCACAGCGACGAGTCGAAGGAATTAACTCAGGGTATTTACCTGAAACTGAAAGAGAATGGTCATATCAGCTCGAAAACGATTAATCAGCTGTATGATCCAGAAAAGAATATGTTCCTGCCGGATCGCTTTGTTAAAGGTACCTGCCCGAAGTGCGGCTCAGAAGATCAGTACGGCGACAACTGCGATAACTGTGGTGCAACATATACCCCAGCAGAGCTTAAAAACCCAAAGTCTGCAGTATCCGGCGCTACCCCTATCACTAAAGAATCAGAACACTTTTTCTTTGACTTAAAAGAATTCGAAGGGTTCTTACGCGACTGGTTAAGCTCAGGAACGCGAGAAAGCGTTTCTCATGTGCAACCTGAAGTTCAAAATAAAATGAACGAATGGCTGGGCGATTTACGTCAGTGGGACATTTCACGCGACGCACCCTACTTTGGCTGGGAAATTCCCGGTGAAGAAGGTAAATACTTCTATGTATGGCTCGACGCGCCGATTGGCTATATGGCCAGTTTCAAAAACCTTTGCGACAAGCGCGATGATCTAAACTTTGAGGATTTCTGGGGTAAGGATAGTGATGCCGAGGTTTATCACTTTATTGGTAAAGACATTATCTATTTCCATACCCTGTTCTGGCCATCGGTGCTGAGTGGCGCAGGTTACCGTACTCCTAGCGCGGTATGGGCACACGGCTTTGTTACCGTCAACGGCAACAAAATGTCAAAGTCCAAAGGCACCTTCATCAAGGCTAGAACTTACCTTGAGCACTTCCGTCCAGAATTCCTGCGTTATTATTATGCTGCGAAATTATCAAGCCGCATTGATGACTTCGATTTAAATCTGGAAGACTTTGTTCAGCGTGTGAATTCCGACTTAGTGGGTAAACTGGTTAATATAGCCAGCCGCTGCTCAGGCTTTATTACCAAGCAATTTGATAGCAAGCTGAGTGACTCCGTCATTGAGCCTGAGTTAATGAACGAATTTACCAATGCTTCTGCAGAACTGGCTCAGCATTATGAAAACCGTGAGTTTGGTCGTGCTGTAAAGCAGATCATGGCACTGGCCGATAAAGCCAACGCCTATATTGCCAATGAAGAGCCCTGGAAGCTGGTTAAAAATGACGATACCAGAGAGCGGGCACATCAGGTGTGTAGTCTCGGTATTAACATGTTTAAGGTGCTCACCGCTTATTTAGCACCGATCCTGCCGCAATTAGCAGGCAAGGTTCAGGACTTCCTGAAACTGGATAACCTAAACTGGGCCAGCTCGCAAGCAGTACTCACAGGCCATGAAATCAATAAATTCAAACCGCTGATGCAGCGCATCGACATGAAACAGGTTGAAGCCATGATTGAAGACTCTAAAGAAGATTTGCAGGAAGAGGCTAAACTGGACGAGCCACAGCTGGACGAGCCAATTAAAGACGAAATTCAGTTCGGCGACTTCGACAAGATTGATTTGCGAATCGCTAAGATCGCAAAGGCTGAGCACGTTGAAGGAGCTGATAAGCTGTTAAAACTTCAGTTGGACTTAGGCCAGGGCGTAACCAAGCAGGTTTTTGCTGGTATTAAATCTGCCTATAACCCAGAAGATCTGGAAGGCAAGCTAACCGTGATGGTAGCGAACCTGGCTCCACGCAAAATGCGCTTCGGCCTTTCCGAAGGCATGGTGCTGGCAGCAGGCCCTGGCGGCAAGGATCTATGGATTATGAATCCAGATGAAGGCGCACAACCCGGCATGCGTGTAAAATAAGTTCAACTACACAAAAGACAGAGTATCGCTTAAGATACTCTGTCTAACCATAAGACCTATAACATTAATACAAGAGCTGCGAAACCATGATTAATGACTCCACAGAACCGATGAAGCTTGAGGCTGAAACCGTCATTACCACCTTTGAGAACTATGGTGAGGCGTGGGGCTTGTATATTGGCTTAACGCTTTTGTTGGCAGGTCTGGTATGGTTGAGTTTCCGTAAGCAACACTTCCTGCTGAAGTGGCTTTTAACCTCGATTGTGCTGGCTGGAGCCCTGTGTTTCGGTCATCCCGCCGAGAACGTCGAGACCTACTCCCCACTGATTCTTAATACCATGGTCGAGCTGTTCGATGGTAATAAAGCCCAGTTCTTCAGTGACATTAAATTTATTGCCATGATCTGGGGTATCCTATTTTTATTTGGCACATCAATATGGCTACTGATTCGTTACTTGCGTAAAAATAACGGTAATGGAGAGAAGCCTCATAATAATTCAGAAAAGCCAGACAAAAGTTCAAAAGAAGAAAAATTGATGGCGACCGAAGGGAGTCCCCACAAGGAGGGAGGCCCTGCCCGTGGTGCTACACCTGTTGAGCCAACCATTGGCGATGATGTATAGGTCAACTCCTCACTATAGATCGTGCTTCTACTGGGCGTGTCAAAACTCTAACCCATTGGTTAGCGCCAACTGTCCCCTTAGATTGAGCTAATCTGATCCAACAATACATAGTCAAAGTTGTGACCATCGGTCCCTTCCGGAAGACGCGCTGTAAACTCTGGTGTGGAATATATTTTAGGACTGGCTTAGACGTAACCTCAATATCGGGCTCGATTCTCTTTGGTTCCTTTCCCTTGCACAAATAAAAGAAAGGAACTCGATGAATGTCGAAACGATACTGGGAAGCTAGTAGCCCGCAGCCTTTGCATTGGGCCGTCTTGGGTCAGAGCTACCATAAATATAGTCTTCTATCTGGATCGATTGAGTGCTACCCATGGTTCTCGAATCATACAACTCATAACCTCTTTCTTCGAGCAATTCCCGAGTATCCTGGTTAATCGCAGGTTCGACGAAAATACGATCCGGTAACCACTGGTGATGGAACCTGGGGGTATGGGTTGCTTCGGCCACGTTCATGCCATGGTCAACAAAGTTAACCACCATTTGCAATACGGTCGTGATAATACGGCTACCGCCCGGGCTTCCGGTTACCAGCTTTAAATCACCCTCCTTAAACACCATGGTTGGAGTCATCGAGCTTAACGGGCGCTTTCCAGGTTCAATAGCATTCGCTTCACCACCGATCAAACCATAGGCGTTTGGCGTGCCAGGTTTCGCAGAAAAGTCATCCATTTCATTATTCAATAAAATACCAGTACCTTCAGCAACAATGCCAGAACCATACGAAAAGTTCAGGGTATAGGTATTGGAAACCGCATTCCCCCAATGATCGACTACTGAGAAGTGGGTCGTATCGGGGCTTTCATATTTTGGAGCTGTTCCTGCATTGATTTCACTTGAGGCTGTTACTTGCCCAACACTGATTTTCTCAGCGATTTTTTTAGCATAGCTTTTACTCGTCAGCCAATCAATCGGGACATCATAAAAGTTAGTGTCACCCAGGTGCTTGCTTCTATCTGCGTAAGCATATTTCATTGCCTCAGACATAAGGTTGATACTATCTGCGGTGGCAACACCGAAATCTGATAATGGGAAGTGTTCCAACACATTTAACATCTGGAGCAGGTGAACTCCGCCAGAGCTGGCAGGAGGCATGGTTACGACAGTGTGATCGCGATATTCTCCGCTCAGAGGTTGACGAATAACTGGCTTATAGTTAGCCAAGTCCTCAGCGGTTATAATTCCGCCATTCTTTTCCATATCCGCGACTATTTTTTTTGCAATCTCACCCTGATAAAAAGCCTTAGCGCCTTCTTTTTGAAGTAGTTTCAATGACCATGCTAAATCGTTTTGTTTTAACACGTCACCAGCTTGATAATGATCACCACCCTCTTTATAAAAGATTTTGCTGGTCGCAGGGATCTTTCCCATATAAGTGCTGCGGCGACTCAGCTGGTTCGCCAAGTCCCAATTCACAACAAAGCCTTCCTCCGCCAGACGAATCGCAGGCTCAATAACTTCAGACCACTCCATCGTGCCATACTGTTGTTGCGCTAGATATAAACCAGCAACCGTGCCGGGAACGCCTGCCGATAGTCGGCTAAAGCGCGCTTTTTGTTTATCAACGGTACCGTCGCTACCCAAAAACAACTCTCGATGCGCCGCCTGCGGTGCAACTTCGCGGTAATCAATTGCGACGGTTTTATTTTCTTCTGCCAGATGGACCAACATAAAGCCACCACCACCGAGATTCCCGGCTCGCGGAAGAACAACTGCCAAGACTAACCCCGTAGCTACTGCGGCATCGACCGCATTACCACCCTGCTTCAAAATACTCACTCCAACATCACTGGCAAGATGTTGCTGCGAAGCCACCATGCCATGCTTAGCGACCACAGGGTGGTGGATACTTTCATAGTCAATAATGGCTGGGCCTTCTTTGGCATTTAGCGAAGAAACGCCGGAGCCTAAAGCAATAAGAGCGGTACTGACAATACTGGTTAATAGTTTCATAACTTTGGTAGTTGTTATAAAAGAATGAAGACAGTCTACCCGTCATTGATGCTCAGTAAAAGGTGTACCAGATTAAATTCAAATTGACTCACATCAATGGTTCACCCAAGTGAAACCCATAAAATAAGCAACATCCAGAATAACTGACCCAATACCATGCAAGCGCTTGAAGCCATCCGTCAACAGATAGATAAACTCGACCTTGAGCTACTGGAAGTACTAAGAAAGCGAGCAATTGAAATTGATAAGCTGAACCAGATAAAGCAGGCAGCAAAACAACAAGCTTACGATGCAAAACGTGAGCACGATATTTTGAATCGTATACAAAGTGATAATAAATCTCTCTATAACACTGCTGAAATCTGCTCGATTTATAAATCAATTTTTAAAGCCAGCATCATCCTTCAGCATCGCCTGAGACAACCAACAGAGGATTAGCATGGATCTTGTCTGTCCGGCTGGTAACTTCCAGTCATTAAAAAAAGCCGTCGATAATGGTGCTAATGCGGTTTATATCGGCATGAAGAATGCCACCAATGCCCGGCATTTTGCAGGTCTTAACTTTTCACCTAAAGACATTAGCCAGGGTATTAAGTACGCTCATAATAACAAGTGTAACGTTTACTGCGCCATCAATACCTATCCCCGACAGAAAAACTGGAAGCTATGGGCTCAAGCAGTTGATCAAGCGATGGCTCTTGGGATAGATAGTCTTATTGTAGCCGATTGTGGCGTAATGGATTACATCCGGCAAAAGTCGGATAGCTTTCCCATTCACCTTTCGGTACAGGCGTCAGCGACCAACCTCGAATCATTAAACTTTTATCATCAAAACTTCGGCATTCGGCGCGCCGTTCTGCCGCGAGTGCTATCGCTGGCTCAGGTCACTCAGCTGGCGCAACAGTCTCCGGTCGAGATCGAAGTATTTGGTTTTGGGAGTCTGTGCATTATGGCCGAAGGCCGTTGCTATTTATCCTCTTATTTAACCGGCGAATCACCCAACACCCAGGGCGTCTGCTCCCCTTCTTCTCACGTACGCTGGGAAGAGCAGGACGGTGTATTACAGTCACGCCTGAACAACTTACTGATAGACCAGTATGAACCACACGAAAATGCCGGTTACCCGACGCTGTGCAAAGGCAGGTTTGAGGTCGATGGGAATGTCGAGTATGCGCTGGAAGAGCCGACGAGCTTGAATACCATGGATATTTTACCCGAGCTTACCGCAGCAGGAGTCGCTGCCGTAAAAATTGAAGGAAGACAACGCAGCCCCGCATACATCGCCACAGTAACAGATATCTGGCGACGCGCAATGGATGCAGTCCAAGATAAGACAGCATCCCCAACGTCAGCCGATCGTCATAAACTCGCCAGCCTGTCTGAGGGCAGGCAAACCACCATTGGCGCTTACGAGCGCAGCTGGCAATAGACAGGAAATGCCTATGAAGACCTCGCTTGCTGCTGTTCCTTATTTCTGGAGCAAAGACCAGTATCAGGCCTTTTACGCCGATGTGACTCAAACTGATATCGACACGGTTTACCTTGGTGAAACCGTCTGCTCAAAGCGCCGAAGCATGAAACTCAAGGACTGGCTTGATGTTGCCGAGACACTCACGAGTTCCGGTAAAGAAGTCGTGCTTTCTACGATGACACTGCTCGAAGCAGAATCAGAATTAAACTATTTGCGTAACCTCATCAAGCAAAGCGACTTGCTAATTGAAGCCAATGATATGTCGGCCATTCAGATGGCATACGAAGCAAAGCGCCCCTTTGCTGCAGGCAACCCCATTAATATTTATAACAGCCAAACCTTAAAGCGACTCCATGGACTGGGGATGACTCGATGGAATATTCCAGTCGAGCTGGGACAGGAAGATATAGTTCCCATAGTGCCTACCGCTAAGGAACTGAATATAGAACTCGAATATCAAATCTTCGGTAGAATGCCGCTCGCCTATTCCGCAAGATGCTTTACCGCACGGCATCATGGTTTACCCAAGGATAACTGCCAATTTAAATGCTCGGAAGATATTGAGGGTATTTTAGTGAACACTCGTGAAAGCGATAGTTTTGCTCAAATCAATGGTATTCAAACCCAGTCCGCCAAAGTGACCCACCTGCTCGATCACTGGCAGCGACTTCACCAATCCGGTATCGACATTGCCCGTATTGTACCGGTAACTCCAGAAACCACACTAGAGGTTATTCGTAGTCTGACACAGGCCATTCGCCAGAACTCGAAAGAAACCGGTTTTGAGGATACAGGCAGTGGAAAAACTAACCGCGAATATTGTAACGGCTACTGGTTTCAGTTAGCTGGTTTAGAGCTGGTCGATGCTACTTAGATGCAAAAAAATAAAAGCCAACACCCGCCGAACCAACTAACTCTCCTGAGTTTGATTGGACGTTCTGGCGTAAATCGCCATTAACTGACGTGCAATCTTAGGGATGGTTTCTGGCGGGAGTGTATCCAGAGTGTTTTTTACACGATGTGCCAGTTCTGTATCACCACGAATACTGAGTTTTCTTTGAAAGAATAAGGTATCGGGGTCCACCATTTGTTGCATTAATTCGATAGCACTCAGTGAATCAATAGCCAGTGCAGCGTCAAGCTGACTTTCAGTTTCCTGTTCGCAGCAAATGATGTCATAACAGTAAAGCCTCGATGAGTCGTAGCCAATTAACAGCATAACCTTGGCATCCTTTATTTCAATGCCCAGCGTCCTGCCTTCGAGATATTGAAACTCACCGTCGGTTAACTGCTGTTGTAAGCGGCTATTTAACACCCATTCGGTTAACTTGATACTGATGATCTTAGGCACTGCAGTCACCAGACGTCCAAGGTTAGATGGACTGATCAGCTGTTGAGTAATGGACTGTGCCAGCCTCGTTGGCACGGCCATTGGCTTCGATGAATTCATGGCAATTTATTTACTGAAATAAAATGAATAGTAGCAAAGCCTTTGAAATAAAACGCATGACCTGGATCATTGATTACCAATAAAGCGGGGGACGCTTTTATCCGAGGTTGTTTCAACCCGAGCTATCTAGCATAATATAGGAACTATAGAGACCTATTTAGATTTTTCAAAAGTCTAACGAAAACAAACCGTTAAGGCGTTTATTGTTCATGGGCGATTATTTACTGCTCTTTATTGGTACCGTATTAGTCAACAACTTTGTGTTGGTGAAGTTTTTGGGACTGTGCCCCTTTATGGGCGTGTCCGGAAAACTGGAAACCGCGATTGGCATGTCCGTCGCCACCACCTTTGTTCTGACCCTGGCATCGGCACTGAGCTACATCGTGAATACCTATATTCTGGCTCCCATGGGCATGGAGTATTTACAGACGCTATCGTTTATTCTGGTCATTGCCGTCATGGTGCAGCTGACCGAAATGATTATTCATAAAACCAGCCCTATTTTGTATCGACTACTGGGGATTTTCTTGCCCTTGATTACCACCAACTGTGCGGTCCTCGGCGTTGCCCTGTTAAACGTCAACGAACAGCATAACTTTATCGAGTCCGTAATATACGGTTTCGGTGCAGCGGTTGGTTTTTCACTGGTACTGGTTCTTTTTGCCGCGATGCGCGAACGGCTTGCTGCAGCCGACGTTCCGCTACCATTTAAAGGTGCGTCAATCGCCATGATTACCGCCGGTCTTATGTCGTTAGCCTTTATGGGCTTTTCTGGCCTGGTCAAGCTGTAAGGTTATCCTATGGATTTAATTACCGCGGTAATCATACTGGCAGCTCTCGGCTTGGTCTTTGGAGCCATACTGGGCTTTGCCTCAATCAAATTTAAAGTCGAAGGCGATCCCATCGTTGAGCAGATTGACGATATTTTGCCCCAAACTCAATGCGGTCAATGCGGCTACCCGGGCTGTAAACCATACGCAGAAGCAATTGCCAACGGCGATGAAATCAACAAGTGCCCACCCGGTGGCGAAGCCGGAGTCAAAGCCCTGGCAGAGCTTCTGGGCCGCGAAGTGATCCCACTGGATGAAGAACGTGGCGAAGAAAAGCCTCCAAGTGTCGCCTATATCCGCGAGGACGAGTGTATTGGTTGTACTAAATGCATCCAGGCCTGTCCGGTAGATGCGATCCTCGGCGCTCCCAAACTAATGCATACCGTCATTATTGATGAATGCACCGGTTGCGACCTATGCGTCGAACCCTGTCCAGTGGATTGCATTGATATGATCGAATTACCGCAAACCGTGGCTAGCTGGAAGTGGCAACAGCCCGAACAGATGATTCCGGTGAAACAGGTGGAGGCTAACTAGTGGAACGTTCAAACTTTGCCTCTGAGATACCGATCCATGAAATACCGGGTGGTATTCACCCCACTGAGCATAAAACTCGCTCCAATCAGGCGGCAATCCGCACACTTCCCCTGGCCGGTGAGCTGATTATTAACCTTAAGGGGCAAGCCGGCAACCGCTCCATTCCCGTGGTCGAGGTTGGTGATAAGGTTCTCAAAGGGCAGATGATCGCCGAATGCGACGGTATTTTCAGTAGCTATCAACACGCCCCGACTTCAGGCACCGTAACGGCTATCGAAGATCGTACTATCGCCCACCCGTCAGGCTTGAGCGATCGCTGTATCGTGATTCAGCCCGATGGCGAAGACCAGTGGCGCGAACTCAGCCCACAAACCAACATTGACTCACTTGATCGTGAGGCCATGCTGGCCCGGATATTTGAAAGCGGTATTGTTGGTTTAGGCGGGGCCTCTTTTCCGAGCCACGTTAAGTTAAAACGCGAAAATGGAATCCATACCCTGATTATAAACGCGGCCGAATGTGAACCGTATATCACTTGTGACGATAAACTATTACAGGAACATGCTGAAGAAGTTCTCAAGGGGACGGAGATCATCAGCAAACTGTATGCCGACATTAATATTGTCATTGGCATTGAGGATAACAAACCGGCTGCCATAGATGCTTTAGCAGCGGCCCGCGAGAGCTTAAGCCTGAGTAACATAAAAATTGCCGTAGTACCGACCAAGTATCCAAGTGGCGGCGAAAAGCAGTTAATCCAGTTATTAACTGGCAAGGAAGTTCCGCACGGTAAATTACCCGCCGATCTGGGACTGGTGATGCACAATGTTGGTACCTGCTTTGCAATTTACGAGGCTTTTTATCAGGGCAAACCGCTAATCCAGAGGCTCGTGACTCTGACTGGCGACGCCTGCCAAAAGCCTGGGAACTACTGGGTTCCCTTTGGCACTCCGGTCGAGCACCTAATCACTCAAACCGATGCACAGTCACCCAAACATATCATCATGGGTGGCCCCATGATGGGCTTCGAATTACCGGGCCCAAATGTTGGCATCGTTAAAGCCACTAACTGTATTATCATGTCAGCAGAAGGCGAACTGGGGATAAGCGAGCCAGCCCTGCCCTGCATCCGCTGCGGTGCCTGTATGGATGCCTGTCCCGCCTCGCTGCTGCCTCAGCAGCTATTCTGGCACGCGCAAGCCGATGAGTTTGATAAAACTGAAGAGTATGATCTGTTTGACTGCATAGAGTGTGGTGCCTGTGCCTACGTCTGCCCAAGCCATATTCCTCTGGTACAGTATTACCGCTACGCCAAGTCGACGATTCGAAATAACAAGATAGAAAAAACCAAAGCGGAAAAGGCCCGACAGAGACACGAAGCTCGCCAGGAACGACTGGAGCGTGTTAAACGTGAAAAGGCTGAAAAACATCGTAAGGCAGCCGAAGCTCGCAAAAAAGCGGCTGAGGCAGCGGGCAAGAAAGATGAGAAGAAAGCTGCCGTACAGGCGGCTTTAGCTCGCGTGCAGGCGAAGAAAAAAGCGCAGCAGGCTGATGACAAAGACGACTCAGCTTCCGGGGAAGAATCATAAGGGTTTATGCATGAAAGCATTATCATCACCATACGATAAAAAGACTAACTCGGTCACCCAGATGATGCTCTGGGTTGTTGGAGCCACGCTACCCGGTGTGTTTGCCCTGGTCTATTTTTTTGGAATTGGCGTTATCGCCAATATCATGATCGCCTGTACAACGGCTTTAGCCACAGAAAGCCTCATTCTCCGGCTCCGCCAACGCCCTGTCGCCCCCATCCTGTGGGATGGCAGCGCTTTTGTTACCGCCTGGTTATTAGCGCTTGCTTTGCCGCCTTTGTTACCTTGGTGGATGACGGTGTTAGGCACTGCTTTTGCCATCGTTTTTGCCAAGCATGTCTACGGTGGTCTGGGTAATAATATCTTTAACCCTGCAATGGTCGGTTATGTTCTGTTGCTTATTTCATTTCCGCTGGAAATGACCACCTGGTTACCACCACAGGAATTAGCTGCCAACCCGGTTGGTGTCGCCGATACCATCAGTATTATATTTTCCGGACAAGCTTCAAATGCGGCGACAGTTGATATGCTCAAACAAGGAGTCGATGGCTACACCATGGCGACGCCTCTGGACCATATCAAAACGCAACTGGCGCAAGGCTACCGTCTTCCTGAAGCTGAGTCAGCCCCAATTATTGAAGGGTTATCTGGTGTTGGCTGGCAATGGGTTAATCTCACCTTTTTACTCGGTGGCCTGGCATTAATCCTGAAGAAGGTCATTGGCTGGCAGATCCCTCTCTCCGTCTTACTCGGTATGGGCATCGTTTCCCTGCCACTGTTTTTTGCTAACAGTGATCAGTACCTATTCCCGATGTTCCATGGCTTCGCCGGGGCAACGATGTTAGGAGCATTCTTTATCGCAACGGACCCAGTCACGGCATCTACCACACCTAAAGGTCGCTGGATTTTCGGACTCGGAATAGGTGCTATTACGATCCTTATCAGAACTTTCGGTGGTTATCCTGATGCCATAGCATTTGCCGTTCTCCTGATGAACATGGCGGTACCGATGATTGATTACTACACCAAAACCCGCACTTACGGACATGCCAATAAAGCTAAGGAGCTTCGCTGATGTTAGCCAAAGTCATTAGCAAAAACGGCCTGATCCTGGCAATCTTCGCGGCGGTTTGCGTGGGGTTAATTGCGGTTACTTACTTTATTACTCGAGACACTATTGCCAGCGAAATGAAAGCAGCACTGGCACGCACCTTAGATCAACTGGTGCCTGCATCCGCCTATGATAATGATGTGCATCATGACTGTACACTTATCCCAACCGGCTCCGAACTGGGCAACCAGACTCCACTTGAGGTATATCGCATGCGCAAGGAGCAACAGCCTGTAGCGGTAGTAATGGAAACTGTCGCGCCAAACGGCTATAGCGGTAACATCAGTCTCGTCGTTGGTATTTATCATAACGGCACCCTGGCCGGTGTCCGCGCAACGGATCATAAAGAAACGCCAGGCTTAGGCGACAAAGTTGACGTTAACAAAAGTGACTGGGTTTTAAGCTTCGAAGGATTGTCGCTGGGTACCCCTCCCGTTGAGCAGTGGCAGGTCAAAAAAGATGGTGGTGTATTCGATGCCTTTACCGGCGCAACTATTACTCCCCGAGCCGTAGTCGAACAGGTCGCTAAAACGTTACAATATTTTGAGCAACACAAAGCAACCCTGTTCAGCTCATCTACTAATTGCGGCGTTGAAACTGCAAATCCCGAAGCTGAGTCAACCTTATGAGTGATATAGAAAATAAAACTATCATAAAGAACGGTCTGTGGGATAATAACCCCGCTCTGGTCCAGTTGCTGGGTCTGTGTCCTTTACTGGCCGTCAGTAATACCTTTATTAACGGGCTAGGATTAGGGCTCGCCACACTCTTGGTTCTGGCCGGCTCTAACGCTTCAGTGTCTTTAGTGCGTCACTTTATCCCTAAAGATATCCGCATACCGATATTTGTCATGATGATTGCCAGCTTTGTGACCAATATTGGCCTGTTGATGCATGCTTTTACTTACGATCTGTATCTCACACTGGGAATTTTTATCCCGCTGATTGTGACGAATTGTGCCATTATCGGCCGCGCCGAAGCTTTTGCTTCAAAAAATACCTTCTTCCCATCCCTACTGGACGGGCTAATGCAGGGACTCGGCTTTACCGCGGTGCTATGCACCTTGGGAGCTCTTCGAGAAGTAATTGGTCAAGGCACACTTTTCTCAGGAGCCGAACAATTACTAGGCGACTGGGCCTCCTCTCTTGAAGTATCATTTTATTTAACGGACGCTAAGTTCCTCTTTGCGATCCTGCCGCCCGGAGCCTTTGTTGCACTGGGTATATTGATTGCACTGAAAAATACGATAGACTCTAGAGCCGCAGAAAAAACAAAACAACGAACCAATAGTCAAAATATCAGTGGGGATACTGTTACCAATGAATCAAGCTAAGCGGCAAGAAATCTTTGAGCGTTTAAGAGAACACAACCCAAATCCACAAACTGAACTGGAGTACAACTCAACGTTTGAACTGTTAATCGCGGTCATACTGTCCGCGCAGGCGACGGATGTTGGCGTGAATAAAGCCACTCGAAAACTATATCCAGTGGCCAATACGCCGGAGGCTATCTACGACCTGGGTGAAGAGGGTTTAAAGGAATACATCAAAACCATTGGCCTCTTTAACAGCAAAGCCAAAAACGTCATTTCCTGCTGCAAGGATTTAATTGAAAAACATAACTCGGTCGTGCCGGATAATCGAAAAGAGCTGGAAGCCTTAGCCGGCGTCGGTCGAAAAACTGCTAATGTGGTGCTCAACACAGCCTTCAGACAACCCGCCATGGCTGTCGATACACATATCTTTCGCGTTTCAAACCGAACTAAAATCGCCCCAGGTAAAACCGTTCGCAAGGTTGAAGATGCCCTGCTTAAATTCGTCCCTAAAGAGTTTTTGCTTGATGCACACCACTGGCTGATTCTGCATGGACGTTATACCTGTACAGCACGGAAACCTCGCTGCGGCTCCTGTATCATTGAAGACTTGTGTGAATATAAAGATAAAACCAGTGATTAACAGAATTAAAGAACTGCTCTTATCTCTTGGCTAAAATTTGATCAAAAAGTGATATTTCCCCCTGTTTTGTTATACTCGGGCGCGGTATGTGACTAATTTCGCATTAATTGACCGTGCTTTTTCTGCATACTTCGTAAGCAAAAAGTTAGTAAATCCTTATCAAATAATGACGGTCAATTCTCGCTTTAAAAGGAAAGCTCAAAAATTAAGGTGCAATCATAATGATGAAAAAAATGCTACTGGGGGTAGCCTTCCTGATATGGAGTCAGGGAGCATTAGCAAGCAGGCCCTACATTGAATATCAATATCAATACACTCAGCCTAACGGTGATGTTGTTACTATTATCGCTAACGGGGATGACTATTTCGCAGAGCAGCACGCTTTAACCGGCGAACTGGTGATGTACGACGAAACCGCTGGTGGTATGGTATACGCCACGGTTAATGAAGCACGAACCAAGCTGATATCAACGGGGGAGCTGGTAAAGTCCAGTGACTATGACCCTTTCGGTAACCGTTATATCCGACGTCGCGGCATGTCAACCGAGTCAAAAGAAGAAGAGTCCAGCGAAAGCAAGGATACAAAACTTGGCTCGGAAACCGAGCAGAAAAGCGTTAGCTTACTGTCCCCCATGGAGCAGGCAAAGCAAAGAGCCTCTTTAGCTTCCGGAGCTGTTCGCGGCCTGACCATTATAGTCCAGTTCCCGGACGAAGCTGGCAGCATGACACAATCTCAGGTCGATAGCTTTCTTAACGATCTAAACTACACAGAGTTTGGCAACGATTCATCCATTCGAGGCTATTTCCAGGCTGTTTCTGGTGGCAAACTGGATTACACCAATACGGTAACTCGTTACTACACCGCAAAACATGAGAAGTCTTACTATACGGATGATAACTACCAGTCACACATACGAGGGCGTGAATTAACTCTGGAAGCCCTGAACTGGCTGGAGAATACAGAAGGTTTCGACTTTTCAACGCTGACCACCGATGACAACGGCCGTATCATGGGACTGAATGTCCTTTATGCAGGTGAAACAGATAGCGCCTGGTCACGAGGGCTGTGGCCCCATATGGCACGATTAGAGCCTGGCTTCTGTGCTGACAATGTTTGCACTGATCGATACCAGATATCAAATATGGGGAATGAACTGAAGATTGGCGTCTTTGCTCATGAAACCGGTCACCTGTTAGCTCGTTGGCCTGATTTATATGATTATGACGGTTCTTCCAATGGCTCAGTTGCTGGTTTTGGTCTAATGGGTGTGGGCTCTGTTGGTGAGCACACGATAACCAAGCCTGTACCGCCTAATGGTTTCTTTCGTTATCTTGCAGGCTGGGACTCAGTGATTGAACTTAATCCTGAACTTAATGCAGAAGCCCCCCAAGGTGAATTGAGTCATACCTCTGAGAGTCATAGTTTATATCGCTGGTCTAACCCACAACGTCAAAATGAAGCTTTCTATATTGAAAATATCCACCAAAGCGGTCAAAACGAATACCAGCCTGATTCAGGTCTAGCCATCTGGCATATCGACCCTGATGGTAATAATAACAATGAATGGCTTCCTTTCGTACAGCTGGAGCACGCCGATGGTAACCGAGATCCTGAAAATAAGTTAAACCATGGCGACAATACCGACTTATTTGAATCAGGCAGTTTTGACGATACAACACCTAACAGCGACACAGCCGCAGGGACTAACTCCAGGTGGTCAGATGGTAGCCATTCAGGCTTATCGATTAAGGAAATCAATGCCTTAGGTTTAACGGCCAGCTTCCAGGCTGGTGATGAAGTAGCTATTGAAGAGTACTATTCCGGCTACCTTTATCATCACGAAGTTCAGATCCAACCTGATGGCAGTTGGTTCTACTATGATGGAGGAACCATTGGCCTTGAGCTGTCGGGCCCCAGCAATGCCGACTTTGATATGCGACTAGAGCAATGGGATGGCTACGACTGGGTTCTGGTTGGTATCTCTCAATCCTACAGCTCAGAAGAATCTATCAACTACACTGCTAACGCCGGCTACTATAGAGTAAGAGTCTACTCCTACTCCGGCTCCGGTTATTATCAATTAAAGTTAACTAAGTAAACTTTCGATAAGGCCCGCTCTACGCGGGCTTTTTACTGATTACAGATACAAAGAATGCCACATAAAGCGGCATTCTTTTAAATCTGGTAGTTGACAAAAATGCTCCTGCCTTTCTTACACTCCCACCAACCATAGTGGTCGCAAGTGGATGACCCGGGCTGTCAGCTCTCGCCCTTCGGGTCAGACTGAAGTCTGCTCAAAGTGCTTCGCACTTTGTTAAACCACCTTCGGTGGTTCTCATCCGTATATATCAAATACAAAAAAGCCGTGACAAGCACGGCTTTTTAGATATTTGGTAGTCGCGAGTGGATTCGAACCACCGACCCCCACCATGTCAAGGTGGTGCTCTAACCAACTGAGCTACGCGACTATTTTGAGTGCGGGAATTCTACCACAACCTTATCGTCTTGCAAGTAGAAATTCTTATAATATAGAGTATGCCCCTTATAGTAGTTTGCAGCACTTTCTTCTCAAAAAAAAGCGAAACTTTTTCAGTATGAAATCAGAATAACTGTGTAGATGAATCATGTACGAAGCAAAGTTTGCTAAGTATAAAATTGGAATGATGCCTGAACTGGTATTAAAAACGCGATCAAAGATCGTTACCTTTTTTCATAGCTATAATAGTTTCATCGTTCACCGACGCCTTATCACAAAGCAAATCGGAGAATTTCTCAGTGGGGCTAAAGTCAGTTGGTAAAGCTCCAAGAATCTCTCGGATAACCTGGTAATCTTTATTTTGACAAGCAATTTTTAACTTAATCAGGTACTTGTCGAGTTCTTCCCAAGGTAAAAACCTCTCTCTAGCCGTCATAACTCGCGGATGAACCGTACCTTCAACATTAGAACCGACCAATAGCTCTTCGTATAACTTTTCTCCAGGTCTTAATCCGGTAAATTTGATACTGATTTCACCATCTGGGTTTTCTTCAGTTTTTAACTCAAGCCCCATTAGCAGTATTAGCTTTTCAGCAAGTTCAACAATTTTCACAGGCTCCCCCATATCTAGGACGAATACATCTCCTCCTTTAGCCATTGCACCTGCCTGGATCACGAGCTGTGCAGCTTCTGGTATTGTCATAAAATAGCGTGTTATACCGGGATGAGTCACCGTTAGTGGACCACCGTTCCTAATTTGCTTTTTGAATAAGGGAACAACCGAGCCCGATGAGCCAAGGACATTTCCAAACCGCACGATAGAGAAACAAATGTCTCTTTCTTTCGAGGCTAAACCTTGAAGCACTAATTCAGCAACTCTTTTAGTCGCCCCCATAACGTTAGTAGGCCGAACTGCTTTATCTGTAGATATTAGTACAAAACTATTTACGCCGGCCTCAACTGCTGCCATTGCGGTATTGAGGGTGCCAAAAATATTGTTGTTGATGCCCTCTAGAACATTTAGTTCAACCATGGGGACATGTTTGTAAGCGGCAGCATGGTAAATTGTATCTACCTTGAAGTGGCTCATAACGGATTGAAGACGAAATCTATCGCAAACGGAGCCAAGGATCGGCTTAATCTGCACACTCAAACAGTTATTATCACAAAAGGTATGAAGCTCTTCCTCAATTGCATAAAGACTATATTCTGATACTTCATATAGAATTAAAACTAAAGGCTCTAAGTTTACTATCTGACGACATAACTCAGAACCAATAGAGCCTCCTGCTCCAGTTACCATTACAACATTGCTACTTATATCTTTCTCAAGTAATTCCGAAATAGGAGGAACAGGGTCTCTCCCTAATAAGTCTTCGATATCAACATTCTGAAATTCGTCAATTTTCATTTTCCCGGATACGATATCTGCCATACCAGGGATGGTCTGGACAGCTACTCCAGCTCTTTCAATTTTACTAATAATATTTTTTCTTTCTGCTCTTGAAATACTTGGAACCGCTAGTAATACCTTATCAATACTCTTATCAGAGACCAGCTCTTTTAATTTTGACGAATCAAAAATTTTTATGCCCTGGATAGAAGCACCCTCGAGACTTTTGTCATCATCAATGAATGCCATAGGGAAATACTCACCTCCACTCATCAATGAAGTTGCCAGTTGTCGACCAGCAGAGCCTGCACCATAAATAAGAACGCGCTTTTTATGTATATTTAATCGACTACTAAAATAAGAGGTTATAATAAGCCTGAGTCCACCCAAAGTTGTACAAAGTAAGAGTGCGAAAATGATTGATGTAGCAACGCCGGCATATGTCGTGGATAAAATTAAGCCACTAACAAAACACAACACACCCGCAAGGAGGGAGCTTATTGCTGTGGTTATTAGAACATTTAAACTGACGAAACGTGTTACTTCTCGGTACAAGTTAAAAATATATAACAGAACAATAGTACTAAGCAGCACCGCTGCATAATGGAAAATATTCAGAATACCAAGGTCAAATATAATGTTATTTCGCGATAAGCCCACAGAAAGGTAATAGGAAATAGATATTAAAATCACATCTAAGAAAAAAAGGATAAATTTTTTGGTTGAGCGCTCCAAAGTAAGGGCTTTATCAAACATCGACTCAATTAAGATCCTCATACCACTCCGCCTTTATACACGACCTAACGCAAACATTTTTTTGCTTATCCATTCAATCATTTATAACTCTATCCCCCTGCCCCTTCCCTAGAGCCGTAAACACTATATATTTAAAGTAAGCCCGAATATTTAAGCTTGTAAGCATTCTAGCATCAACTTCCGCTAGTTTCTTTGGTGTAGACATGTCTATGCCGTTAATTTGTCCTAAGCCGGTGATCCCTGGACGATACTCGAACACTCCGAGCCGATCTCGTTCATTTATTAATTCCTGCTGATTAAATAAACAGGGTCGCGGTCCAACGAGGCTCATATCTCCTTGCAGTACATTGATAAGCTGTGGCACTTCATCCAGCTTTGTTTTACGCAGGAAGGAACCAAAAGGTGTTATTAAGCTGGACTGGGCAAGGTGACTTGCCACAGACGGAGCTCCGGGGCTCATTGTTCGGAACTTCAACAAGGTAAATCGTTTTTTATATCTGCCGACCCTTTCCTGTTTAAATACTGGAGAGCCTGTATCAAAAAAACCGATCAGTACAATGAACAACAGTACTGGACTCAGTAAAACAAGACCAAGTATAGATAAAATAATATCAATGCATCGAATCACGAATATAGGGCCTGTAGTCATAATGGAGCTTTTATATTACCAGTAAGTATCGTTAACGTAGAAAAAAGTCCGAAGGTCTATCCGGTGGTACCCACTGAAGCTCGTCCTTAATTTTTTTATTACTGATACTCAGTGGGCCAAAAACCTGATTATATAGCATTCTTTGACCAAATAGTGATAAGAGGACTTTAGTAACCAGCTTCGGTACCGGAATAAGATAGCACTTTTTGCCTGACTGGCTTCGATAGTAATTACAGACCTCTCTCGTAGAGACTCCGATATCATCTGCGACATTAAAGATTTTATTTTTGGCTGCAGAATGGTGTAAACATCTTAAAATAGCAGAAACCAGGTTGTTAACACTAACCATCGTTCTCTTTTCATTAGCTAAACCAAAAGGGAGCGGCAACTTTTTACTGCATATTCTTTGTAATCTCTGTAAGTTACCCGGAGCCCCCTCACCATACACCAGTGATGGTCTAAGGATGACAAAGTCTATATTATTCTCTAAGCAAAGCTCTTTGATTAACCTTTCACCTTCCAGCTTACTTTTTGCATAAGCTACAGCAGGGTGTAACTCATGCTCCTCTGTAATCATCTCTTGCGAACTATATACACCGTAAACACCAATTGTACTGATATAAATATAACGAGATATGTTAGCCTCTTGGGCCTTATCAAACATCTCTTTAGCATAAGCTACGTTTGCTTCATAAAACTTTTCATAGGCGGATTGATTATTTGAGCTTTGGATGTGAGCCATGCCAGCTAAGTGAATAATACAATCAAAGTGCTCACTGATAACACTGTCCCTTTCGATCATTCTCTCATGACCTTTACCAGCGGTACGCTCATGAACTATAAATTTATAATCAACCGAAAAACGATCAAGAACCTTTAAGAGATGGCGTCCTACAAACCCACGAGCACCAGTAATAAGAACCTTTTTCGTGCTTAATAATTGAAGCTCAGACTCTTGCATATTTAAATACACTCACATATCCTCTAGTCCGTTTTCCCTTCCAACAGCCACTCTCTTAAGAAAACTTTCTACATTATCTTCTCTTATATAATGTTTTTTGATCATCTCTTTATTCTTGTCAGAGCGGACACTATGCAGACTTAGCTTAGTGATATGGTTGATAGCCTTAACAACTTCATTGACGTTATTCGGTTCGATAACAGTGTTATTTTCAAAGCCGGTTAAAACTTCTTTCGCCTCCCCTTTCCCACCATACAGTACGTATTTTCCTGTTGAAAGGTATTCATATAGCTTAGAAGGAATTGCTCCAGAAAACTTTTCATCTAATTGGGCATATAAAATGTGCGTATTGCTATAGTAATCAATGGCCTTTTCCCACGGCACTCTTCCAGTAAAGGTAACGTTTTTTATACCTTTACTATCACAATATGTCTGCACTCGCTCCCTGTCGGTTCCATCTCCGACTATCAAAAAATCAACATGGGGCAACAGGTACGCGGCATCGATAAGCACTGTAAGGTTTTGAGCAATACCAATATTACCGATGTAAGAAACTACAGTATCATCACTATCAACAGCACAAGCTTTATTTAATACAGTGAATTGCTCGCGACCAACTCCGTTTGGGACAAAACAAACTTTACTCTCATCAACTTTCAGTTTATTCCTAACGTATTGATATTCAGTGTTATTTGTAACAGCGACACCATCAATCATACTAATCTTAATTTTTGTTATATAGCGCGCCAATAGCTTAAATAGCCTTTGTATTAGAGATGAGTTACTCAAATACTCCCAAGTTAGGTCTCTAATATCCAGGTAAATGGTGTTGTCCTTGATTATACTCAGACGAAATAGCAGAAACATCGACGGGATAGTAACGACACAAGTGTTTATTTTTGATTGTTTCACTTTCTTTAATAATCTGCTAGCTTCTACAAACTCCTGAAATGCCCGCTTTATGAATCGTCTGCTCCTTTTTGCTCTACTGACTCTGATATGTTTAACGCCAAGCGCTCCCGACAGATCCTCGTTATCTGTTGAAAATAATGACACCTTGAAATTTTGTGACTTCATGTAAGCGATATAGGGTGCCAATCGATTCTTAACTACTGGTTCACAGCTAAGTGGATAGCTTGTAACAAAAGCGACTTCTTGATTATTGGTTTCTGGCATTATTAATTCTGATATTGGTTTCTAGATTCTGGGCGTCAACATTAATTAAAACTGTTTTTGTTGGCACTTCATGACCAAAGGAAGGATACCAGGTGGAGTCAATGATTTTGATTTTACCGCCCTCTGTACTCATACTAATTTCAGCATGTTCATCGACGGATAACAATACTGAATCCTCGGAGTTTTTTAATACTTTAATATCCGGGTGGAGTTTAAAAATAACAACACAACTCAAACCATCCTCTGAAATCTTGTCATAAATAGAAAAGCCATCTTCATGCATACTAAACCTTCTGTTATGGCTGTTCCCTTTTCTATTTAAATCCCAAAAGCCACGGATAGTACAATCAATCACACTTTCCTCAGAATTTACTGACACCTGTTCAACCTTAGATGCCTTTGCAACCCGAAAACCTCCCCAGACCTGGGATGAATTAGAATTATTAGGAATGAGAGTATTATGACTCTTTGTAGCTCTTTGAAGCTGTCGTTTAGCATCGTTTCCGTATTGCGAAATCCCGCTGTTAACAAATACCCTTTTCCCCCTCACTGAAAGTTCAAACGACAAAGTTTCTGCATGAGAATGTCCCGGCTGATATCTGGGGGATACATCACCAATATCAGCAATCAGTTTATAGAGTGGTTTGACAACAGAAATGAATCCTGAGTTTTTAAGATAAAATACGTTATCAGGTGCATTCTTTCCCCAATTAGCTTCTAACCCTAAAAGTTTAGCAAAACTCTTGATTTCTTCACCGGTTGGAGCCACACTTAGTGTTGAGTCGTTAAAAAAAGCGATCCCACCGTCCGGATGCTCCATAGCATCCATCCAGTTTAGAGCTTTAACGGCAGTTTCTTGCCATATGTTTATATGTGACTCCGTTATTAAACCTTGCGACTTTTTTGCTAAAAAGATTAAGTCCAATAAGTCCCATAGCAGTATATTGTGATACATCGGGGAGCGCTCAAAATGGCCACCATCAGGTAAAAACTGTTCTGCTACCTGCTGTTTTATGATGTTGAGCCCTAAACCAAGCAATTTACGACCAAGCTTTTCTTCTAAGAATACACCGACAAAAATCAATGCCTTGCCATTTGCAAACAAATGGTTAGCAAGCAAGTGATACTCTAACTTTCTGGCTAGCAGGTTTGACTGCTCATAAATCGACCGGTTCCAGTTTTCATTTTTAATGTTATGTCGCCAAATGTACTTACACCAATTAACTAATCTTAATGAGCTTGGATAGGGATCTAAAGCTACCGAGTGAGAGTCATGGCTGACAGTTAATATCCAGTTATCTATCAATCTTGAATAAAAGGGGACGGTTTTAGCTGATTCAGCAACATTTAAATCATCAAAATAATGTAAATTGTACAGCCATAATGCTGACGCATTAACGTCCCACTTTTTTTCTGTATTAACAAGTTTGGTTTGATTTAAAAAACTGGCATTATACTCTGAGTTCCAGCTAGCTTTTCCCCTGACAGGAAAAGATAATTGTAGGTTACGTCGAAGCACCTTACCACGGCTGCATGATTTTATTTTTGGTTTAATCAATCGATACTTTAGTTGAAACAAAATTTGCTTCAACTTTAAGTGCTTGATAGTGTGGTAATAAAGTAAGAAACGCTTCATAAGATTTTGTCTGATCTAGTTAAGAATGCTTGTAAACCTTTACGGCTCCAAGTGCTCTTTTAGAGCATCAAGCGCTATGATATAACTTCGACCAGAACCGACGACGCCCAGCTTATAAAAAACAAGAAATTGCCCCTCTTTCTTTACGTGGGGAAACATTAACTGACCATACTGGAAATACTTCATAGATAAAATATCTTTCTTGTAATGAGTTAACAATCCCCAAGGAGCGTCATTGAGACACCCCCAAAGCTGAATATAGCTAGAAGTATTAACTTCACTGGGCTCCGCAACAGTGGAAAAAAACTTATAAGATCCTAGTTTGCATCCATAAAAAACAGATGAATCGACATCAGCCAGCAGGGATACGGACGAATCATTTCTTGATATACGATAGATATGATTACTTTCGAGCGGAGTGTCAGTCGAATAATATATATACTGCTCATCGAATAGTAATTGAACCGCTCGAGCCTGCTGGTTTCCTCCGATAACTTTACTTAACTCTCGATTGGTGTACTTCCATATACCCGCCTCATCACCATAATCCCCCGTAGTAATGAAAAGCGCTCCTGTATAAGGGTCATTAAAAACACCATGGATATGCCTGACTCCTTGAAACTTATATAGGCTATAATGCTCATTACCGTCGTAGCAGAATAAGTCCATCGGCTGACGATCGCCATTGGAAGAGTAAGCGCCATATATTAATTTGTTATCCTGTACAGCAACGCATAAGGGCCTTCCCCCCTGAATGTCTTCAGGACCGGAAATAACGATACCATCTTGGTTAAACTTGTAGAGTTGTCGATTAAAAATCGCATAGAAGTAACCATCATCAGTAGCTACAAAGTGCTGCAACCCCAGCCTTAGGAGCCTACTAGCAAAATGGCTCCTTACTAATATATTTTTTGGAGGCGAAGTCTTAAATTTAGCGAATACAGTCCATGTCTTACCATTGTCATCAGAAACTTCAACTCTATCAGCTATTCCGCGGTATAACTTTCTACCGTCTATCAAGACAACTTTGCCTTCTATAGGTGATAATAAACTGTCAAAGCCCACTTTATTTTCTCGCTTTCCAATATTTATAATTCCTGATCAGCCTGTATGAACCTGCAGCAACAATACTCACTGAAACAATAAAAAACGCGAATAGCTTTTGCTTCATAGTAGCGTTTGGAACTTTAGCATTGTAATCATGCTTTTTTATAAACTGATGGTCATTATAAGTTGAGCAAAGAGCTTCAAGAGGCGTCAGACTATGTAGCCATTTTGATGTATTTGATCGATTGATAGGCTTCAATGTTTCTTTTTTCCAGTTCACCTCATCTTCTTGCACTAGCATTTTTGCAGCCTTCGTGTGATCCAGCATATCAGCAGAATAGTCCAACCCAAGATAGTTGCAAATCTGTTTTATATGCATCTCGGGCTTTGAAATTAAATCCTCATACTTAATTGAATATTGCCACTCCATCTTATCTGCTTTTTTTGCATCACCCAATTGAACTCGAGATGATACTAAATAGTTTAAAAGGCTTCGGCCTGAGGACCAGGATGCTTTTTTCTTAGAGGCAATAACATCTCTCGGATCTCTATATATATTAATAATTTTAGCGTCTGGAAAGTCTCTTTTAAGAAGCGAGACACATTCAACCAGGCGGGGATCTTTATCTAATACTACCTTACCGGTATCGGCATTGGTAAATCTTTTATAGGCTTGTAATAGCTGAATATTACCTTGGTGATTATCAATATCACCTAACTCCTCCATAAACCTGGGACAGCGCTGTAAGTTCTTATCATCTTTGAAGTTAATAGGTTCGCCACCTTTCATGTATATGAACCTTCTCAAGAAGCCTGTCTCCGGTATTGCCACAACACCAGGGTGGGATGCTATGATACTTTGCAACAAAGATGTCCCGGAACGTCCAACCCCGACAATAAACACTCTACTCATGGGTAAACCTTTCAAATACCTCGAGCTCACGACTTACCGTATTCTCCGGAGCGAAGTAAAAACCAGACATGACATTATTTTTAAGTTTGTCGTAAATACTCTTAATATTTATATCCTCAGGTCTGTCATTATTCATTAAATAGACATGGGGAAACCTGGCAAGCATCTCTTTAACTACGCTTATATCAGAGCTTATCAGTGGCATATTGTAAGTTGCCGCTTCACAAGCTAGAACACCTTGAGCGTCGTACCGAGTTGGTAATAATGCCAAATGATAATTATTGAAAAAATCAGCCAGTTTATGCTGCTCAACAAGTTGAGGTGTATGGATGACATTATCCGGTTTATCGAAATGTTTAAAGAACTGACCTTTGCCAAATATATGAAACTCAACATTTGGGTTTTGCTCTGCTATACGAACCACCAAATCAACCGCATATTTAGACTCATCAAGCTTTCGTAACGTGACTACTTTAATTTTATTGCCGAATACAGGAGGTCTATGACGGTTATCAACAAAATCATGCCACACGGGGTTAGGTATGCAGTTGTACTTACTTGGTAATAGCTTAACGCCGATATTCTTCTCATATTGATCCTTCATCCACTCACTGACAAAGATCAGGTGTGACTTATCTCCTATGACCTTGTGAATGAGTCTCTTAACAAGCTTTATCTTTGTCCAGTCATAAATAGTTTTTGATAATCGGCGTAACCAACTGGCGCTTCGATAATAATATGGCTTAGGATAATCCTTTTCAGTATAGAGTACCTCATGACCATGAAAAAAGAATACGATTTTTTTGAACTTGGCTTTCAGTATATAGAAATAGTGATTCTTGATATTTGGAGCATGACTTATGACAAGGTCATACTGTAATAAATTATAACCAGCGCTGCTCTTTGTATATACGTTGATGCCTTGATAGCTGTAATCACTTTTTGCATTAAAGTTCAGTACATCGACAGTGCAACCACGCTTTAAGTACTCCCTATTCCTGGTATGAGCCCAAGCCATACGATAAACGTCACCTTCTGAGCTATATTGCTCACACAACACTAAAATTTTCATACGAGTAGGGATTGCCCGGTAAAACAAGTATCATTCATAATTTAAAAATTCATAATCATGCTGGTAGATATCACGTATTATTGACTCTGAGTTTTTACTCAACACTACCTTGCCACTAATATCGCTTCCAGACTGGTTAATTCGTTCTAACTTACCTTTTACCCCAAGTTTTGTTAGCACAGAATTAAAGTCTTCACCTATAGACTCAAACCTGCCTATAAAATCTACTTGGCAGCTTTCCCCAACTTCTAAAAAATACAGGGTTTGCGGCCAAAACATAGGGGTGTAAATATAATGCTGCTTATCAGCTATAAACTCGCAGAAGTCGTCAGCAGACATTTTATATTGGTTAATAATATTGAAAAAGTACTCGTCGGTGCTTCTCTGATTCCCACCACTCTTGTAATAGCGGAAAGCAGATTCAAACCTTGTTACCGGGTTTCTAACGAAAGTAAACTTAAAATACTTTTCAAACTTACTAGAATTCGCCACTTTATATTCCCTATATGTAGCATGATCCCGAGAACCATTATGTCCCAAAGCCCTTAAAATGGAAGTTCCAGCAACCTTCGGAATATGGATAAAGATACACTTATGTCGCGAGGTATATCGTCTATAGGGATACGGATCAATTCTATCTCGTATAAAACTCTTGCCCGCTCTGAGAAGGGCCAACTGTCTCTGACTTGACTTGCTTTTAATATAATCTTTCAGGCTCACAGTAACACCCTATACTGGCAATGTAGTGAAACCAAGCTTACGCTTGGCAATTATTAGTCCAATAAGGTTTGATGCGATATTAACCGCCGCTATAAAAATCGCGGCCCCCAAACCTCCCCCATAAACCACAACAGGTATGATTAAAACTAAGGTTACCGCACCTGTGCTCATCACTAGCTTCCTGACATAATTTTGATTTCCCGTCATATTCAAGGAAACTAGGACTGATCCTGTGAATACGTTAAATAACTGGCCTATAACGAATACTTTCAGCATTAAAGCACCAGCAATGTATTCTTCTCCAAATAAAGCTAGAACCTGAGTAGAAGCAAAAAATAAAATCGAAGATGGTATTAATGCTATCAGGAACATCATTAACGAGGATTTTTTTGCCAACATCTTCAATTTTTTCATTTGGTTAGTATAACTATAGCTTGCAAACTTCGGGCCTAAAAAACTGTTAAATACTATTAGTATAAAATTTACCAGCATTGCTATACGTAAACTGGTTGTTAACAAACCCACTTCTTCGCTTTCGCCTAGCGCGCCCAGGACCAGGACAACTCCCCACTGAGTAATAAAGGAAGACATTTGAATCCAGCCGAAATCTCTTTTGACATTTTTATCAATATCAGTGTTGCCATCAATATTCTTAAAAGCCTTAAAACCGTAAGGAACCACTAAAGCTAATATGATCGATAATAAAATAACGAGGGCTACGTTAAAAGATATCACACCAAATGGCCAAAGCAGTATGAGTATTAGCGTTGTAACTAGCGATACACCTCCCTGCTCCCAAAGAGGTGCTATTAAATGCCGCTCTGATGCTCTATGTAAAGCTGCTATTAGCATCAGTAAACCATAAAAAGGTGCTATCAATATAAAGACTGACGAGGCCTGAATTGTTAACAGCTCCAGAGCAGGAACTAAAAAATAAATAAGAATGGGACTTAAGACTACAGTGAGAAGGAGCCCTCTTTTGAGGACGTATTTAAAAAGATGTGAAAAAATGCCCGACAGACTACGGAAATCAGCCTGACTGTAATAATAGCCACCCTCCCGTAACAATAGTTGATCAGCCCCGTAGCGGAAGACTACCGATAGCCCTGCCAGCAGAACCAGTAAAGTGACAAAGTTGCCAACCTCAGCAAGAGTTAGGTGTTGCGCCAAAACCCACTGTAGTACTATTGCTCCGGACATAGCAATAGCTTTACTAAGTCCAGTCGGTATGGCTTTTAAAAGAAGGGAGACAGATTTACTCAAACTACAGAATCTTCTTCATTGATTACACAGCTTGTTGTAGGGCCATATACCTTCTGAATCGGCCTCTTCCTTAGGGTCAGCGTACTTACATTGGACATAAATACTTTTGTTGTTCCTCGCTATTATCGACACGACTAATTGAATTTAGAGCAAATATATCCAATCTGAGCTGATGACAGGTAAGCTACCGCTCCTGGGTTTCGGCTCCCACAGTGCCAGACTAGGTTGTCGGTTATTTATACAACAAAGTATATAGGTGTCACATACATTTGATAAGGTACTAGAGTAATTTTCTTATTAATCTGAGTTCTTAAACGACAGAAGCAGACTTATCTAATGAACTTACTCTGCCGCAAATAACCTATCACTTCTTCGGCCAAAATTTCTACAGGTTTTCCATCAGTCCTTAGATGAATTTCTGCCTTGTCCGGCTTCTCATAGGGCGAGTCCAGACCAGTAAAATTCTTAATTTCACCTAAGCGAGCTTTTTTATATAACCCTTTAGGATCCCGCTGCTCGCAGACTTCTAGTGGCGTATCCACAAAAACTTCGACAAACTGCCCATCTTGGAACAAGTCACGAACTTGCTGCCTATCCGCTCGAAACGGCGAGATAAATGCAGACAGAACGATAAGTCCTGAATCTGTAAATAGCTTCGCCACCTCTCCGATTCGTCGAATATTCTCTACTCGATCAGAATCATTAAAAGTCAGATCCTTATTTAAGCCATGCCTGACATTATCGCCATCCAATAAATAACTGTGGTTATTATTCTCAAACAAAAGGCTTTCAACGGCATTAGCTACCGTTGACTTTCCCGAACCCGACAGCCCTGTGAACCATAAGACGCAAGGTTTTTGTTGTTTTTGCTGACAACGATCCTGATGACTGACTTGATGCTGATGCCAAACGATATTTTCGCTCACACTCACCTCTTCCTGTAATTAAGTTATAAAAGGAAACACTATCGGTATCATAATTAAGGCCACCACTGAAAAACAGAGTGAAACCAACCAACCTACTTTAGCAAAATCTGAAAACTTCATATGCCCAGCATTCATCACCATCAGGTTGGTCTGATAACCAAAAGGACTGATAAAACTGGCCGAAGCACCGTAAGCTACTGCCATGACAAATGGCATATAGCTAACACCGAGTGACTCCGCTATACCATAAGCCAGGGGGAACATTAGGGCTGCCGCCGCATTATTCGTTACAATCTCAGTAATTAACCAGGTTAGCAAATAACAAATAATAAATGCCCAATAGACACCCACATAATCTTGTGCCGAATCGACTGACAATAAGCTCCGTACAAGCGTTGATAGCAGCTGAGCCGCTCCGACCTGATTAAAAACATCGGCAATAGCCAAGGCCGCAGAAATAACCAACCAGATTTCCAGTGGCAAACGTCGCCGGACCTCCGTGGGAGTTAATACTTTAGCTGCAAACATGCCCATTAAATAGATCAGCAAACCGCTTAGTAGATTAACGACATTAAATGCCGCTAATACGATAACCCCGATAAAGCCACCAAATGCCAACAACTCTTTTTTCTTTTCCAGTTGTGGCTCCAGTGCTTTTTTGTCTAAAAGAATAAAGTTTCTTTCTATATTCGGGCGTTTATAAAAATCTCGGCCAATTGCTAGTACCAGCTTATCCCCAGCTCTCAACTCCAAATTAGAAATTGAGGCTGGCAACCTCATACCATTTCGACCAACGGCAACCACAGCAGCATCGAAGTGAGCCCTGAAACTGCTCTGCTTTAAAGTTCGCCCAATTAAGGTCGAATTTGGGCTGACAATAACTTCCTTCAGGTGCTTATCCAGTAAGCCAGTACTATCAGCGAAGACAGATAGTCCGTTAATATTTGCTAATTGTTTAGCTTGAGTCACATCACCCGAAAAAATAAGTTGATCACCGGACTGTAACACCTCAGAAGGATCTGGCATGGATAAAACATCGTGTGCTCGAACAATTTCTACTAATGACAATCCAGTTAAAGAGGACAACCCTGACTGCTGCAAACTCGAACCAGCAAGCTCGCTCCCTTCTTCAACACTCGCTTCCAAGAAATATTCTTTACTGATCTCATTCGGTATTGAACTACCGCTGATCCAATAGCTGGAAATAATGACAGCGATACCTGCTACAAACAAAATGCATATACCAACAGGAAAAAAGTCAAAGAAACCAAAGCCTTTCTCACCGTAATCGACCAGGAAACTGTTAACAATAAGATTGGTAGAAGTCCCTATCAGGGTCAATGTCCCACCGAGAATGGCGAAGAAAGATAGTGGAATAAGCAACCGTTTAGCCGGGTGACTTCGATTTGTTCGGACGGTACTCATCAACGAGGCAACAACAGCCGTATTGTTTAAGAAAGCAGAGCTGATAGCCACCATACCGCCCATTTTAAATAAAGTGACCAACTGACTGCGGCTGAACAAGTGGCGGCTGATCCATACTAGAATGCGTGTTTTTTCCAGTGCTAACGAGCTAACCAGAAGCAGAACAAGCGTTAATACGGCCGGATTTACGGCATGGCTAAACATCCTCTCCGAACTGACAAAGCCGGGAAAGTATAAAGCCAGGGCAGCTAATGAAAAAAGCCATGCGGGCCGAGCGATATTAATTATCAGCCCACCAAGCATGGCTAATATCACAGCTGCAACATAAAGTTGCGCCAGATCCATTCAGTTAACTTTTCGTTATATCTTTTGCACCCCAGTGTGGGAAGTGTTTACGAACAAGCTGGTTAAACTCAATCTCAAACTCACTGTACTCATGAGGCGATACATCATCGGCCGAATCCGTCAACGCTTCTTCAATCATACCAGCGCCAACCGTAACATTGGTTAAACGGTCGATAACAATAAAAGCACCCGTCTTATGATTCGTTCGATAGTCATCAAACATCACCTTTTCGTTAACCGACAGATCAACCAAACCAATCTCGTTAAGTTCTAATTGCCCGGCAGCGTGTTCCGCCATCGTATTAACATCAATACGGTGATGGATTTCATCAAACTCAGCCGTCGTCAGCTTACTATTAAATTTCACGTAATATTCGCGATGTGCTGTTAATGGTTTCTCGTGCATCCAGACCACTTTGGCGCGCATACGATTGGACACATGTGGCAAGTTGTCCTTCTTAACGATCATGTCACCGCGGCTGATATCAATCTCATCATTTAAAGTCAGGGTCACAGCAGCCGGAGCAGACGCCTCCTCAAGCTCGCCATCAAAAGTCACTATCGACTCAATCTTAGCCAGCTTGCCCGAAGGCATTGCACGAATGGTATCGCCTTTAGCGATAGTGCCTGAAGCAATGGTTCCGGCAAAGCCACGGAAATCCAAGTGTGGGCGATTGACATACTGCACCGGGAAGCGAAAATCGGTCAGATTAATATCGCTGGCGATCTCCGTCGTTTCCAGATAATGCATTAATGGCGAACCACGGAACCACTTCATGTTCTCACTCGGGTTAACCACATTATCACCATCTAAAGCTGAAATAGGGACAAAGCGGATATCAGGAATATCCAGCGAGCCGGCCAACTCAAGATACTGATCTTGAATGTTTTTGTAGGTTTCTTGCGAGTAATCCACCAGATCCATTTTATTCACCGCCACGATAACGTGCTTAATGCCCAGTAATGAGCACAAAAAGCTGTGACGGCGGGTCTGTGTTTGTACGCCATGACGAGCATCAACCAATATGATTGCTAAGTCAGACGTGGACGCACCTGTCACCATGTTACGCGTATACTGCTCATGTCCCGGCGTATCGGCGATAATAAATTTTCGTTTATCGGTAGAGAAGTAGCGATAGGCTACATCAATCGTAATCCCCTGCTCACGCTCAGACTGCAAGCCATCGACTAACAGCGCCAGGTCGACTTTATCGCCTGTTGTACCAGACTTTTTACTATCTTCAGTAACCGCAGCCAACTGATCTTCAAAGATCATCTTACTGTCGTGCAATAAACGACCAATCAGAGTACTTTTCCCATCATCCACGCTACCGCAGGTGATGAACCTTAATAACTCTTTATTCTCGTGCTGCTCTAAATAAGCCAGAATATCGTTTTCAATTAGAGGTGATGCGTGCGACATTAGAAGTACCCCTCGATTTTCTTTTTCTCCATGGAACCCGCGCTATCGTGGTCAATCACACGGCCTTGACGCTCTGATGTTTTAGTCAAAAGCATTTCCTGAATAATCGCAGGAAGAGTATCTGCATCAGACTCGACTGCCCCCGTCAACGGGTAGCAGCCTAAAGTACGGAAGCGAACCTTCTTCATCATCGGTTTCTCACCGTCCTCCAGCGGCATACGCTCATCATCAACCATGATTAAAGTGCCGTCACGCTCCACCACTGGGCGCTCTTTAGCAAAGTAAAGATCTGGAATCGGTATTTTTTCCAAATAGATATATTGCCAAATATCCAGTTCTGTCCAGTTCGACAAAGGGAAAACACGAATACTCTCACCTTTATGTACCTTACCGTTAAAGATATTCCACAATTCCGGGCGTTGGTTTTTCGGATCCCAGCGGTGTTTTTTGTCACGGAAAGAATAAACCCGCTCTTTGGCTCGGGTCTTTTCCTCATCGCGACGCGCCCCACCAAAAGCCGCATCAAACTGGTAATGATCCAAGGCCTGCTTTAGACCTTGTGTTTTCATAATATCCGTATGAGTCGCACTACCATGCTCAAACGGACTAATATTCATTTCCAAGCCATCTGGGTTTTTATGTACCAAAAGCTCAAAACCATAGTCTTTCGCCATTTGATCACGGAAGGCAATCATTTCCTTGAACTTCCACGTTGTATCAACGTGGAGCAAAGGGAAAGGAATTTTTCCAGGCGCAAACGCCTTCCGCGCCAAGTGTAATAATACAGACGAATCCTTACCCACAGAGTAAAGCATTACGGGTTTATCAAACTCAGCGATGACTTCTCGCATGATTTGAATGGACTCGTACTCTAACTGCTTTAAGTGGGTTAAAGCTTGATTACTCATGATAAAACCTAAATTATTAAGGGTACTGAAACTTCTCTTGTAAAGGTGACAATTTTAGTAAAAACCACGCCATCTTGATAGTTAAATTAGTTCTTTTTTATTCTGATTTTGCATATTCTGCCTAAAGTCGGTTGGTTAAGTGCATATAGGCATACTTAACTAAGATAAACTGCCTAAATATTCGTTTAGGCTCAGACAGTAATCGATATAACCATTCCAAATTTAGCCTTTGAAATACTTCCGGAGCTCTCTTAGCCTCACCAACAAACACATCGTATGACCCACCAACACCCATATAAAAAGCTTCGGGGTAAACCTCCCTTAATCGAGCGATTAACTTCTCCTGCTGAGGAGAGCCCATAGCAACAGTTACTATATCAGGTCTTAAATTCTGTAAATCCCGTGCTATTTCTGACTCTTCCTTAAAGTATCCATTCTTCCGGTTTAACTTTTTTAAGTTAAACTCCCCACGTAGTTTTTCAGCCGCTTTCCTATTTACCTCTTCCTTAGCACCAAGCAAATATACATGCTTGTCCGTTCGAGCCGCATCGTGCATTAACTCCACCCATAAGTCACAACCTGGAATTCTAGCGCTATTAACACCCTTTTTTTTCAAGGTCTTAACTATGGCTATTCCATCTGCATATAAAATAGTCGCAGACCTTAGGATATTATGAAACTCGTCATTATCAATGGTCATTAAGGCTTTCTCAGCATTAATGGCGACAGCAAAGCCAGGCTTACTGCCAATGGTTTTGACAGCCTCAGTCATACTTTTGAAGGGTGTGACAGGAAGCCCCCCTACCTGACACGTGTTTGTATTATCCGGCACGCTTAACCTCTTAGGCGTTACTAACAGTGAAAATTATCTGCCCTTTATATTATATTTGGGGCTTTAACAGGAAACTTTTATAGCTAGTTTGCCCGGTTGAGCAAAATTCTGGGCTAACGCTCCTCTTTTAAGTGAACCGAAGCATTTTGATAGTTTACTTCTTCTTCCATAAACAGTACTTAGTTGCTGTTCAAAGTATACTTTATCTAGATAATAGCTTTTTTTGACCTAGTACACTTTCAGTTAGAATTATACATGCTATAATCCGCTCGCGAAACCGCCAATAATAATTTAACTTTCATCATCTTATGGACATACCAAACCACGCATTATTACAAGCAGAAGGATTTGTAGCTTTAGTAGTAGTTTTAGCTACGATACCCATTTTAAGACGTTTTGCTCCAAAGCTCGGTTTAGTAGATCATCCCGGTGGTAGAAAAAGACAATGCACGCCAACACCCTTGGTTGGCGGCGTAGCTGTATTTATCGCCTTACTTATTGTCTTACTTGACGGCGACCTCTACTTACAATACCCGGGGTTCACTACTGGTATAACCTCTCTTTTCGTTATAGGATTACTCGACGATAGACATGATCTAGGTGCAGAACTTCGGTTTGTTGCTCAGGCAGTGATTGTTTCTGTTGCGTTAAGCATGGATGGAATATGGCTTGAGTCAATAGGAAGCTACACCGGAACACAATTTGAGCTAGGCATTTTAAAATATCCGATAACGGTGCTCTCAGTGTTAGGCGTTATCAATGCAATTAATATGCTCGACGGATTAGACGGTTTAGCATCAGGAGTTGTCGCTCTTACCCTATTTTTTATACTTGGCTTCTCCATTGAAAGCCAGAGCTCCATAATAACATTGTCCAGTACATTATTAGGGGCAACTCTAGGTTTTTGGCTCTATAACTATAGATTTCCATGGAGAACTAGAGCGAGCGTTTTCATGGGTGACTCAGGAACAATTCTCCTAGGTTTTGCGCTCCCATACATAGCTATAAATTTAACACTCCCAAGCAAAACAACCATAGCTCTAGAGCCGGCCTACCTTTTATGGTTATTCGCTCTCCCCCTATGGGATATTACAACCGTTCTTATTAAACGTGTCAAGGCTGGTAGATCACCCTTTTTAGCGGGCAGGGATCATATTCATCATATTTTACTCAGTCACAACTTAAGTGTGAGACAGACAGTTTTATTAATTTACTGTATTAGTCTGCTAGCTTTATCTCTCGGCACCTCGTTGCACTACTTCAAATTTGGCTCAATAGGTCTTTATACTATTTTCTTATTAACATTATATATCTATGTTAAGCTTGTATACCGATTTGAAGGTAAGCTGATGTCTCAATCTGCCGAAGTTATAGACTTCAAAGCTGCTACCGATGCAAAGAAAGATAAACTAAATAAGAAGATTTAAAGCCAAAGTAATTGCATTTTCAGATTACCTTCTAACAACCGAGGTGGTTCAGAAATTTACCTAAAGGACAAATCTGCTCTGAGCAACTTACTTGTAAGCCAACTTGATGGCAAAGCTGCTTTATTATAAACGTATATTTTTGAAGGGTTCTCTTTTATTAATGAATTAGCAAGTCTGACGGAGGCAGATAAATTAAACAGTATTTTTGATTTAATATCTTTGTTAATTGGTATAACTTTAACCCCACCTTTACTATGAAGACTATCCCACCTGCTCATATTAATCCCGTCAATTATAAATACAGTAACAACAGCTTCAATATTGCTAAATTTATCCAACTCATTTTCAAAAAAAACGCTTTCAAATGAACCATTTAAAACAACACAAACCCTCTTTACAAAGTGATTAGCGTATAGTTCGACATCACCCCTGTATGCTTCTTCTAATGTGCTATGTATATCCTTATCGTTTAGAAAAGAATCTACTGAAGGGAGGCCCATTTTAGCTTTTTGTGAATCGATAATTTCTTGAGCTGTCAAATCAGCGGCCTCGGTAGCATATCTTCTTAATTTTGAAGTGGCATTTAATTTCTTTTTAAAGTATTTATTAGCAAAGGTTTCGCCGAAGAGTTCTGAAGTATCTTTGTGGAGGTCTTCAAGTTTAATAATTTTATTATAATTAATGTTACTTAAGTGGCTTTTCTGTGACCACAGATGACTATCCAAGTCTTTACTTCCAGCCTCCATTACATAGTCATTAACAAAACGTCTAAAAGTTACTTGTTCTGATTTACAAGCAAGATACTTTTCAACCTTTTCATGGAATTCAGTTTTTCTGTTAAGCCTTGTAACAAATTGATTCAAGTAAGCCGAAACGACCCTTTCTAAGGGCTCTCTAATCACAACAATTCTATACTTGGATAACTTTGCCTTTTGCGGTGATACATAATGATATTTTCTCATGAAAGTTATAGGGTTGGTGTCACTCTCAAATTGATATTGTGACTCATTAACAAAAACCTGCTTCCATGAGGTGCATGCATTCTTTCGGATATAAAGGTAGGAAATATCAATGCCATCGATAGTAATTTGATAATGGTTTGCTCTATTACGCATTGTCTTATTCTTTTAGTAAATTAATCTCTCTGTCAATTGTACTATCGTAGCCGCATTGAATCTCGGCACGTTCCGAAGCATTACGAGAGAGGCTCTCAAACAGCTCTGGATCACGATAAATTTTCTCTATTGCATTTGCTAATGCGATATGGTCTTCTGGCTCAGTAAGCAAGCCAGACATTTCATCAACAAACTCCGGTACAGCTGCAATCCTCGTTGTAATAGGAACTAACCCTGATGACATAGCTTCTCCTCGGGAAACCCCTTGAGTATCCATCCTGGTGGGGCATAGAAAGACACCATAATCCTTATGGACTTTTGCTATTTCCTCGTGAGTTAAAAAGCCTTTTCGTAAAATGACATTCTCAAAGTCTTTTAGCGGTTGTGTTAATGATTCAAACTGAGGGCCATCACCTACTAAACAAAATTCAAGATCGTTAAAGAACGGTCTTTTAGCCAATTCTAATATTGCTTTGACAGTTAAGTCATTAGCATAGATTGCATTAGCATATGGTCTTATGGACAGTATCTTTTTTCTTTGCTCTGGATTTTTCTTAGAGAAATTAAACAGCTTTGTATTAATAAAGTTATGTATCACTCTTACTTGTCCATTAGGAATGGATACATCGTAATCCTCAAAAACTTCGTTTCTAAAATACTCCGATACAAATACTATTTTCAAATTTGGATGTGAGTTATTTAATATTTTTTCCCAAAATGCTTTTGTATTTATGCCAACTTTCTTTAGCACGGCTCTCTCTATAGATGAGTCAAACTGAACCGCCCTTCTTTTCCAGTACTGGATATCTGCCCCATGTGTCCACACGGTTATTTTAGTATTCTCCAGATACTTCTCTAAGACACTCCATATTTTGTCATTGAGAAAGTGTACAATAATATTCTTATAGCACCCTGATGATAAAGTTCTTTCAAGTAACTTTAGACTCCCTTCACTGACATCAATATCTTCAAACTCTCTGAATGGCTTACATGACTCCTCCGTGACCCTGAACACATCAACTGACATACCTGCTTTTTTATATGCTTTTACTCTTGAGTGTAAAAAACCAAACCTATATAAATTATCATAAGCAGGGTATTGTGGAGTGACTACTAAGTTTTCTGACTTACCCGTAATAGCAGTAGGTACCTCAAACATCTCACCGACTAATATTTGGTTTAATGCCAACTCACCAGCCCCTTTGAGTTTAATCCCCACCTTAATATATCGACAATTAAATGGAATATCTAAAGCATTAAAGGAGCCATTTACCGGGTCTTCAGATGTTGATAGTTTATTATGGTTTTTATCATAATAACCGAAAAGTATGAAAGCACCCTCAAATGTTATACCAGACTCTACAAAGTATTGATTATTAAATAATAGATTCACATCCTCGCGGCTGTACTTCTTGTTGAAATATATGGCTGAAAATTCTTGAGCTGGTTTATTAGATTTTACAAGGAGTTTCCCATCTTCTATCTTGAAATATAGACCTTCAGTATCTTCGGGAACAATTTCATATAGCTCTTTTGCACTTATTGAAATTATATTACCATCTGATGTTGTCTGAGCAGAAAAGTCACCAATATTTTCAGAAAGTTCGTACTGATAAATGGAATCTAACCCCAAATCCAGAGAATTAAGATCATTCACTAGAGAGTAGTCAACTTGGTCATCAACCTGAACCTCACAGTAATTGAAGGCGTCAATAGACAGAGCTTTAACTGCAATGTATTGTCTAGCTTGACTCTTCCATAGTTGTGTAATGGCACTAAGGTCTAACCTATCTTTTTCTACTAAAGTTGAAAAAACCGAGGCTTTATCAACATACCGATATTCATTACCGTTTTCTATAAGTTGAAAACCATTATCATTATATTCGTAGTAGGTTGCTTTTGTGATAACTGGAACTTCTGAATAGGACAAGGCAAGATAAAGATCAGTTAAGTAGTTTTTCCCATAATATGCGCTTGGACTAAAAAAGGCACACACGTCAGTTCCCTTTAGGGACTTATACTTACTCAACCATGCCTCCCTACTATTATAATAAATGATATTAGAGTTGAACTCTTCGGGCTTATCCAGAGGGCTATTTACATAAAGAAACTTACTTTTGTGATTCTGTCTTTTAAAAGATTTAACTATTGAATCTAGCTCTTTATTGTTATTCGCCAAAGCAAAGATATGAATTCCTCGTACTCGTTCTTTTAAAGTGGTACCTGATAGTTTTGAACGAATATAATCTAGTCTGTTACTGTATGTGTGCTGAGACAAGACTTTCCTCAATCCCTGTAATCTGTATTTCTTATAGAACAATTCACTAGCTAAAGTATCGTCTAGCTTATCTATTAATGTTTTAGGATTATCAGAAGCTAAAACTAGATCTCCAAAAAGTAGCCTCATTCCTCTCGAGTAATTACTTACCGTTATCGTATTTGATGCTAGAAGCTCAAAAACCCGACGTGCAAACATACTTTGCGACTGTTTAATGGTATTAATATTTATTCCGTAACGATAACCTTTGTAGGCTTTGTCAATTTCAGAAAAACTCAACCCTCCAAGAATATAATTTTCAAACTCAACTGGAAAGTTATAGTGAGGATGCGGCTTCTTATGGTTTCTATCATAGATATCAATACCTTTGTATGATTTTGCTAGCCTGAGAAGCCTAGAAAGATCAACCTTCCTCTCCGGGAACCTTGTGTAGTAGGAGCCTGCAAAACAAAAACGGTCTTTCCTTTCGTACTTCTCAATTGGGTTATGATATTTTGGTTGTGCAGCAAATGGTAAGGTATATACTCTCTTATGCCCTAATGACTCTTGGTATTTTGAAATGCTATCAATGTCTGTCGTAAATACATAATCAACATGCTTAGCAATAGGCAAAAAAGTATTGTGGTGTAGGGGATCTTCTTTATTCCAAAAGATTGTAGGGGTATTGTTTTCAAAGCACCAGTCGATACAACCAACAACTTCCAAGGAGCAGTTGCTAACTTTTTTGCTCCAGAGCTTATCCTTACCTAACCAAGCGGACTCAATAAATAAAAAGTCTGGCTTAAAAGCTTCCAGCTCACGCTTATACCCACTTGGTGTAACTTCCAATATGTCACAGTCTGGAGAAAAGCAGTTCAAAGAAAAGTCATCCATTATTGCTGCAATTCTCAGTTTTCGACCCTTGACTCTGTCTCCAAATAGCTTCTCTATCTTAGGTAAATTTTTTTGCGCAATATTATGTTTAGGGGCGGCTAACCCTTCTCTTATTGGTGCTCTAAATAGATAGCTGTTATAGACACTCTTACTACCTTTTTTATCTCTAACATCAACATAAATCTCGTAAATTGTCTTTGGAAGAATTAGAGCAGAACGCCAAGATTTAAGGGCCCCTATAAGAGCTGAACCTAACCTATAAGATACTGATGAACGTAGCTCTTTAACTTGAGCCTTCAAAGCAAGATGCTGGTTAATTAACTCTTTATACTCATCAACTGGTAGATTTACTGAGTTTTTATCGTTGTTATTCATTCTACTCTCAAATACACTTTTAAAACGTTCAAGGTTGCGTTTGTCACTATTTAGATTCCATCAAGCCTAATGCACGTGTTAATAAGTTTCTAATCTCCTGATCTTTCTCTTCGTTTCTAACACTTAAATATGTTTTTATCTCTGTAGTTGAAATATCGGGCGTTCTTGGTATATAAAACACTTCAACAATATCAGATAAACTATCAAACTTACCTGCCCAGTCATCTCCCATAACAAACAGTGAGGCACTCTCTCGTATAATATCTTCCCTTTTCTGCTCCCAATTCTCTTCTGGGAAAACTTTATCTACATAGCGGCAGGATTCGAGCAGAAGTTTTCTTTGTTGGTAAGGGTAAACTGTACGCTTACCCTTTAGTTGATTAAAACTATCAGTAGAGCACCCCACTACTAACTTACTCCCCATATCACTTAACCGCTGTAACAACTTCACATGACCAACGTGAAATAAATCAAAAGTTCCATATGTTATAACTGTTTTCATTCAAGCCACCAAGTGATCAATAAAGGTTGCCAAGGATTTACTCAGCTCGTACACATTAAAACTATCCGTAATATCGGGTCTTTTTGTTAAAGTTGTTATTTGTTCATCCGAAAAGTTAAATGTATTTTGGAACTGCGGCCAGTTTTGCACTCCAATCCAGTCATCATTTTTCAAAAGAGCTGGAAACTCAGACACTTTATCAGTAAAGGTTATACCAAGCTGAGACTCAAGGTTACTGGCGAATCTTAGCCCCTTATGTTTTATAGCCTTAGTATTAACCAGCCGGTTTATTTCAATATCAAGGGCATTTATACCACTGTTCACTCTTTTAGGCTCAGAATAATCTATGTTGCTCATACCAATCCTTTGACAAAAATCGTCTAAGGTAGAGCTGCATTCTTCATATATTGCTAATTCGAACCGTCCCTTGAAAATTTCATGTAGGGCGCAAAATGCTTGCGGATAATCAAAGACATGTTGGTTTTTTTTTATCCAACCATTAATTTTTTTTTGGTTTTTGTGCCTTAACGTAAACTCTCGGTAGTGCCTTAAGATATAGCCATATAAATTACGGATATAAGCAATACCTCTTATATCCTCAAAACCCCACTGCTTTAGCAAGACTATAAACTCTCTCAATGCCCTCTGAATAATCGGGTTTGACAGTGCTTCTGAAGATATAATAGCAAACTCTACACCCTGCTTTTTGGCCTCAAGCAGCTGTGTTTTCATGTCATTGGTATGCTTGTCCCAGTCTGGTTTGCCTAGAGAATAGAATAATTTGGTATGCCTGTAACCAATTTCTTTGCTAAAAAACAGACCTGCTGTTGGGTAAAAGCCGCGGTGATTATCCAGAATATAATTTTTCCGAGTGTGGAAAAAGTTCTGGATACTTGATGAGCCCGTTTTATATGCACCGCAATGGATTATAATTTTCACTTAAACCTCAGAGTTTATATCTAAATTTCTACAGGGAGCTCTGCTTTCCAAATGTTTTTTTCAAATACAGCCTAAGCTTGTCAAGTAATCCGCCGGTTCCTGAACTAGTACTCTTTACCCTATAATATTCAAGATCATGTAAAATAATGTCGTCATAGGGAGCTTCCATATTCAGAACTGCTTTATCGGTTATTGGATATAGTTTCTTATCTTCTAAGTCTGAGACAATATCTTTAGCTAACTCTTTAGTTGCATTATGTACCTTGATAATGGCCTCATCCAGCTTAAAACCGGAGTTTTTGAAATATCTATCAAACTTTTTCGGCCCCATCATTTTTAAAGGCCCAAACTTATACTCCTGTAAAGGATATATCTCCTCGTATGGGAACCAATTTTTCTTAAACCAACGTCTGAAATCTTTTGATTTATAGAAGTAACAGTCAAAACCCTTAATCTCCTCTCTGACACCAATAAATATGTCAAAGCCCATAAAGTATGGATAACCGTTATCAAAAATCATATCGCTATTAGGAACCAGTTGAATCAATCCCGACTCAAAAGTTTTAGAGGTGCCTAGCTTAAGGCCGTAATTTTCTATGTCAGCTAAAAACGCTTCCAAATTCTCCTCGAAGTCTTCAGGTACCATGACATCAACATCATCATCCCAAGGTATAAAACCATTATGTCGGGCTATACCTAGCAATGTTCCTGAGTGTGCGAAATATTCGATATTATGCTTTTCTAATAACTTTAATACCACATGGGTAAAGCGATAATACACGGCTCTCTTGGTAGGGTTCATTATTAGCGGTTCTATTAATTCTTTTACCATTATTTCCTCTTGGAGCATAAATACAATTTACAATAAGCGTTTAATGACCGGCAGAAGTCTCCTGCCGCTCTATTCAGACAATACCTGATACAGTCATACGACCTCATCAGACCTTGTGCATAATCTCGATGCCATCAATGTCTTCTATTTTGTGATTAAAGGAGCCAGTTTTTGACTTGTGAACCTTATGAGTGAACAATGACTCAAGAAAAAGTGCCTTACTGTCGCCCACAAAACAGGAGTCTTCGATCTTAGAGAATCCTTCATATAGTTTTTTATAGTATTTAATCAGCCGCTTTTGAACCAACCGTGAATCTAAGGTTCGTGTCCAATGATTTGCTGCACCAGCTATTTTCCATAAGTCATACTGTTCTCCGTCCAGTAACTCTGCCCCAACTCCTGAAAGTATCAGTAGTTTGTTGGACGGAATTTTAATGAGGTATTTGTTATTAATGGTTGTAACCTCAAAAATATTGTTATTTTTAGAGTGGTAGTAACTTGGTTGAACATATTGATTAACTTTCAGGGCCGGATCACCATCATAGGGGACACCCAGTTCTTTGAAGATCTCAGGAACAGCTTGATTGAGTTCATTAACATGGATAATTTTAACTCTATCAACTCCCAATAACTCGACCGCATATCTTATTATCAGGTGATAAGGTGGAAATAAGCCCTCTCTTTGTTTTTGGATTTTTAAGCAATCATAAAAAGAACTATCAAAAACATCTTTAAACCGTCTTTCGTGATCGTAAGACTTCACATTCCATCTTTTACCAAATATAGAATGGTGCTTACCTATATTATACCAATAATGCGAAAAGGCTCTCTCAATTGGTTCTCTAATATTAAAAATAAGTATTAAGTCTTGCTCTCCAAGTATAGACTTTATATTTTGAAGCACCTTAGTGTAGCCTTGTATACCTGTGTGGCAATAAGGTGGAGAGGACTCAAAAATAACTCGCTTACCGTCATGATTAAACTTGCTTAGGTACTTATCCAAGGTAATTGAATCATCCATGAAGGCCTTGATTTCTTTTTCTTCCTCTGGAACGCAGCACATATCATTATTGGTGAAATGTCTATGCAGCGTTGTAGTCCCTGAACGAGCAAAGCCTAAGTTAATTGCAAATTTCTTACCTATCATCTAACAAGCCATTAAGGATTATAGAGATCAGTAATAGCTTCAATAGTATTTTCAGCATGTGCCTTGTCTTCACACATCTCTACTTTCGGCAAATACCAATTATTCATAAAGTTATCAAAATGATGTTGTTTATATAAATCCAAAAGTTCATGGTCTTTTAAGAAGTTTACTTGAGCCTTTTCCATAACTAGCTTTTTGTCAAAGTATGACTTGTCTATGACATTCGTAATTGAGTCGCTTCTTTGCGCATAATAGATAAGGTGAACCTTACTTGTAAATGCACACATTTTAGAATTAATCAGAACTTCCCAGCCATATAAAGTGTCTTGTCCTGCAGCACCTTCAACATATTTGATATTATTGCTCAGAAGAAAACCTCTCTTAATCAAGGCTGGCTGCGTAGCAACCACAGGGAATTTTCCCTGTTCAAAGTAACTAGCCATAGGATCGTCAATAACATAGATTTCTGATGAGGTATGTTTACCGATAATACCTACCTCACTATGTATTTTTGCATGATACCCAGAGATAAAATCTAAGTCTTTATATTTCTCATCCTGTAAATAATTGTAGAGAATGTCGTAACCACCAGGACTTATTTCATTATCTGGGTCGAGGAAGCCGATATACTCTGTACTCGCTAGCACTACACCTTTATTACGAGCTCTTGATGCACTGCCACTTGCCGGAGCATCAAGTAGACAAGCTTTAATATTGTTATATTGGCTTGCTAGTTCGGTAATGATTTCTTTAGTAATACCATCTGTTGAACCATCATCTACAAAGATAACTTCCATCTTTTCCCAGTTGGCATGCCTCCTAAGTGAGGCCAAACATTTATTTACCAGATACTTCCCATTATTGTAAGTTGGTACAATAATGCTATAGATGGGCTCTTTGTGGGAAATGCTCTCTTTAAGCAGGCTTGTAAAGTAGTCCTCATTGTAACTAAACGGATCAACCATATACCCAGAACCAGTTACACCGCCACTGTCCTCTAGTTCATCAACCTGAACTGGAGCAATAAAATCATAACTAAAAAGTGTTAAGTACTTGGATGCAGCCTGATTAACATAGTAATGTCCCAACTTCGAAACTTCAGCTAATGTCTCATTACCTTTAATTTCAGGTTTGGTAGTAAATTGCGAATTCGTGTATGCAAATCCGTTTAACAAATTCTCTAAATAGTCAGGCTTATAGAAAACCCCATTTTTAAAGAAAGTAAAATAGCGGATATCTTTATCTTTAAAAACAGTCTTGTAGTCCTGGATTAAACTCATAGACATTGGAACAACATTATTCAAACTCTGTAATTCTATTTGCTGTAGCATATCTTCAGAGTCGTAAAAGATAGCAATATTACCAATATCATCAGAGTTATCTTCAAATCCAAGAGCGCTTAGCATCTTCCCTACAATCTTATAACTGCACTTATTGCTTATTATATTTCGTGCTGCGTCATTAGATAACTGATATTCGTTAAACTCTCTTGCTTCACTCGTATCAAAGTCATACTCTAGGTTTTGCAAAGTAGGCAAAATCCTGACATTAGGAAAATTATTTAAAGTTGATTTTGCATAGTTCGAAATTATATTAGTGCACTGCGCCTGCAGTTCATATACACGCATCGCACACATTGTTGGACTATGTTTGATCGAATTAAGATTAATACTAAATCGGAAAAGTTTATGAAGCTTCTGAAGGACTTCATGTGATACAGGCTTATATAAATAGCTTTTAAACCTATCAGGAAACTGTAACTCTTTAGCATTAAGCCCGTAATTTCGGTCTAAAATAACAGGCTCAACATTTGAGTCCACTATTGAGTCAAGAATGATGTCAGCGTCATTGCAGCGCTCTTCATATCGCCTTGCATAAGACCCCGCAAAAAATGGATGGTTAAAAACATATTTCCTACAATCAATCGGGTTGTTTAACTCAGTATTTACACCATACTCACCGTAATAAACCTCTTCATGCTGACACTCTTTCTTGTACTTATCGACCATATCTATGTCTGAAGTAAAGATTGCATCAAACTTTTTAGCTATGGGTAAGAAGTATTCAAAATTACTTGGGTCCTCAATTGATTGAAAAATAGTTTTAGCGCCAGTTTCTCTAGCATGGATAAGTATATTATCTAAAGCGCTTTGCGGAGACTCCCTAAACTTAACACCCCTCCATTCTTCCTCGTTAAGTCCTTTCCAGCAAGTTACATAAATAATAATATCTAATTTATTTTCACTTAGGACAGTCTTATAATTACTGGGACTCAAATAAAAGACTTCCTCAAATACATCTTTGTAATAGTTATACATGTATTCATCAGTAACTATACCCACTGAGTAAGGTTGCTTTTTATATAACTTCACTCCATTCGACGTATCCAGATTTGAAGCTAGTTTAGAAGCAATATCCATGGTTAAATTACTTTTTACAGCTGAGGGAGCTGTAGGCTCTGTATTAGTTATGGGTACAGTGGTAGTTTTAATAGCCTCCTTACTATTACCTTCAGCTATTGGCTTATTATCTGTTACAACTTCATTAACGTATATAGCGTTAATGACACAACGGCCAGTTCCAGATATTTTAACAAATGGTAAATAGCGACGGCACCTTTCCGATGGTGTATAAATAAAACCTTGAAGTTGACTCTTTTGGATTAGGTTTATACGCTTTAAATCAGCGCCAAACTCGAGAACTCCAACCTCTACTTTAGTTGAACCATGCATTTCACATGAGACTTCTATCTCTATAGATTTAGACTCGGCAGCAATCCCGTTAACCATAGAGATATTGTAAAAATCTCGCTCACTACCGTTAGCAACAATATAATAGTTGATTTTACTGTCACTCTTATCAATGATTGTCTTTTCTTTATAGTTAACAGCTACATCACTTTTATTGGTTAACAGCGAGTACCAATTATTCCATACCTTTGAATCAACCCCATTGCCTACCTGTACATTAATAAGAGAAGAATAAAGTTTCTTTTGTTTATTTGGTATAAACCTTTTTAAGCGGCTATGTCTAGGTTGAACTGTATACTCTGCAATCATTGTTTATTCCAATCATAAAGTTGTATCGCTTCCATCTAGGTTAGGTGAAGCTATAATTAATTTACTGGTTTAGCAACCCCTTAGTGTCAATTATTTTTGATATAGGGATTTGGCTGCTTGCCAACATGTCGAACTCTTTATGGTCTACGAGGATTAAATGGATATCAGCAGTTTTAACTGCCTCTTCCTGACTAACAAGAGTCCCGCCTTTAAAGCTGGAGGGGAGCTCCTTAATATTAGGCTCAACAATTAATACATCCCCTTTGTGCCAGTCTGTTAACTCTCTCGCTATATCAAGAGAAGGGCTTTCCCTTAAATCGTCGATATCTGGCTTAAAAGTAATTCCGTAACAAGCTATAGATATGTCTTTTATACTGATATCTGGATTATTTGACAGGTGGTCAGCCACTTTTGATTTAACTTTTTCAATTACCCAGTCAGGTTTATAGTCATTTATATCCCGAGCCATTTTGATAAGCTTTGCTTCACTAGGAGTTTTAGACACTATAAACCAAGGATCTACAGCAATGCAGTGCCCCCCTACCCCAGGTCCTGGCTGTAAAATATTAACCCGTGGATGCCTATTAGCTAAACTGATTAACTCCCACACATCAATATCTAACTTATCACATATTATTGATAACTCGTTCGCAAAAGCAATGTTCACATCACGGAAACTATTTTCTGTTAGTTTAGCCATTTCAGCTGTTCTAGCATTGGTGACAATACAGTCACCTTGAACAAAAACTTTATAGAGTTCTACGGCTTTTTCTGAACACTTAGGTGTTAAACCACCAATAACTCTATCATTTTCAACTAACTCTCTAACAACTTGGCCTGGTAGCACCCTCTCTGGACAATGTGCAACGAATATATCTGTTTCTTCTCCTATTTGATGAGGAAAGGATAAATCAGTCCTATATTCGGCTAGCCAGTGTGATACTTGTTCCGTAGCCCCTACTGGAGAAGTAGATTCTAAAATAATCAAATCACCTCTTTTAAGTACTGGAGCTATCGTTTCACATGCAGACCTTATGTAAGAAAGATCTGGCTCGTGATCACCTTTAAATGGTGTAGGTACCGCGATTAAGAAAGCGTCAGATGGTTCAGGTGTGTCCTGAGCTTTTAAGTATCCCTCTGAAACGGTGGCATGAACAATTATATCCAAGTCCGGTTCAACAATATGGATCTTTCCATCATTAATAGTATTAATAACTTTTTCGCTAACATCGATGCCTGTAACACTAACTTTTCGCGAAGCAAACATTGCAGCAGTCGGTAAGCCAATATAGCCTAACCCAACAACAGATACTGAGTCGAATGACATTAGTAAAACCTTTTATTATTATTTAGAAAGTACAGTTAGGATTCTCTCACATGCCTTGCCATCACCATATGGATTATGTGCAAAGCTCATTTTCTCATAAGCACTATCATCTTCTAACAAAGTACTTACTTCTAAAATTATTTTTTCTGGATTTGTACCAACAAGTTTAACGGTGCCTGCAGCAACAGCTTCCGGTCTCTCAGTTGTATCTCTCATAACTAAAACTGGCTTACCAAGAGACGGCGCTTCCTCTTGGATACCACCAGAGTCGGTTAAAATTATATGGGACTTATTCATCAGAAAGACAAAGGGTAAATAGTCCAATGGATCAATTAAATGTACATTACTTTGATTGTTCAGAAGTCTATTTACAGGCTCTTTTACATTAGGATTTAGATGAACCGGATATACGAACTGTGTTTTGGGAAACTTAGTGGCCAGCTCACTAATTGCGCTACATATTCTTTCAAAACCATCACCAAAACTCTCTCTGCGGTGACCGGTAATAAGCACAATTTTTTGTGTATCATCTAAGAAACCAAACTGTTCCGCTAAGTTTGACTTCAGCAGCTCATCTCCCTCAAGTTTCTTAACAACCTCGAGAAGTGCGTCAATAACTGTATTACCCGTTTTATGAATACTGGCTTCTGGCACTCCCTCTTTAACTAAGTTGTTTTTTGAATTCTCAGTAGGAGCAAAATGCAAATTAGCTATAGAGCCAGCTAACTTTCTATTACCTTCTTCAGGCCAAGGAGAATAGATATTACCGGTTCTAAGGCCGGCTTCTACATGCCCAACACTTACTTGTTGATAGTAGGCCGCTAATGAAGCAGATAAAGTGGTTGCTGTATCACCATGTACTAAGACGTGATTAGGTTTGAAATCACTTAAGATATCCCTTAACCCAGTCAAAATACCACAAGTTATACTTGTAAGGTCCTGCCCCGGTTTCATCAGGTCCAAATCATAGTCAGGAACGATATCAAACAAATCTAAAACCTGGTCCAGCATCTCACGATGCTGTGCAGTAACACAAACTTTGGACTCGAAGCCACTTGCAGAATCAAGCAATTTTACAAGTGGGGCCATCTTTATAGCTTCAGGCCTTGTGCCAAAAACAATCAAAACTTTTTTTTTCTTCATATTAAATTCTATTAAAAATGCTCTTTGTTAATTTATTTTGTTAACTCAATAATTGTTGAGTGAATAATCCTACCAATACTAAATAGCATTAAAAGAATGACAGCTAATAACGCTAGGTTGTAGGTAATGTCAGGATAGGTACTATCTTCTGCAATAGTCGGTTTTTCAACTGTAACCAAATACTTTACTTGCCTGTAGGCTTCCACTCTGGACTTTTCAAGCGATAGTTGAGATGAAGCGTAAGCCTTGAGGGCCAACTCCATATCCACTTTTAATCCAATAAACTTAGAAAGTACCTCACTAACGGAATCTCCGCCATCATTATCAGCAAGTCTATTCCGTTCCAACTTTAGCTGTTCCTCAATGGCTTGAATTTCCCTGACAATGTTAGTTACCGGTGGTGCGTTGTCATTCATGATATTCTTAGCGGCTTTCAACTCTGCTTTTTTCTGTGCAAGCATTGCCTCCATTGAATATGTAATCTTTTGCATCGCCATACCTTCTGCCTCAGGATCAATAAGACCGTATTGGTTCTGGAGCTCAAGTAATTGCTTCTTTGTCTCTTTTATTTTTGCCTCAATAAGCTGGTTTTCTTTTTGTATAAACCTTAATTGCTCTGTGGCTAGCTTATTACTAATTTCATTTATATAAGTTTCAGCACGACTGACAATTTCATTGTTAAGCTTATGGGAAAAATCAGGGGTGAATCCCTGTACAATTACTGTGATGACCTGTGACTTATCATCAATAGTTACTTCTACGTGCTTTTCGTAATAGGCATAAAAGCTCTCTTTACTGCTATCTGCTTCAAGTTTTGAGAAGTAATCACTTGTAGCTGTTTCATAATGATCTTTAAGGTCCAATTTTTTGTCCAAATACTCGAGAAGGTCTGAAGAGTAGATAAAGGCCTTAACGAGTTCAGCATCCTTACTTGTTGACTCTACACCTAGACCTGAAAGGATCGCCATGCCTGTGTCCATTGTTGCCGCACTATCTGGCTTTTCGACAATTATTTTAGATTGGCTAACATATCTAGGTGCTGCGAAAGTCATTTGGTAGAAAAAGAAAACAAGCCATGGAAAAACAACAAAAATAAAAAAGGGCTTTTTAAAGGTTTGCTTAAGGTTTACCCCCCCCAATTTATTACTTACTTTTCCATTATTGCTCTTCTCGTCTTTTTTTACTTTATTTTTTGATTTTTTTGGCACAATGGAATGAGCTGCTCCCGCTTCTGTCTTTCCAGGCACAGAATTATTAGCTTCTTCGTCTTTTTGAATCTTACTTTTAACCTTCTTCGCATACCAGTTATTTAGATACTTTACCCTTTTCATTATTCTGACTGATAACTCTGGATAAGACTCTTCAATATCTTTAGCATAGCTCAGTAAATATTCAGAACTATTCCATTGCTCTTCTGAGACCTTGGACTTTATGGCAAGAAAATCATTTTCAACCTGCTCACTAAAATCATTATTCATTATAATTTCCTGTAAATAGAAATTGCTTCTTCCAGATCATCATAAAAATTTAGCTGACCTTTTTTTATAACAACAGCACTATCGCAAAAGTGTCTAATCTCTTTTATGTCATGACTGACCATTATTATGTTAGCACTGACACTTTTATCCATAAGCGCTCTTTTTGCCTTGCGCTTAAATTTTTGGTCCCCAACTGATGTGGCTTCGTCAATCAGATAAATATCGAAATCTATCGCTACGCAACAAGCAAAAGCCAAGCGAGCTCTCATACCACTTGAGTATGACTTTACCGGTAAGTCATACTTATGTTTTAGCTCAGCAAACTCTTGAACTTTTTTTTCATATTTGGCTAAATTCGCCACCCCGTTAACTCTTCCAATAAAACGAGTATTTTCTCTACCCGTCATTTGAGCATGAATACCAGTTGAGAGAGCCACTGGCCAAGAAATAGAAGCCGATGAGGATATGCTTCCAGAGTTAGGGTACTCACTCCCTGCTAACATTCTGAATAAAGTAGACTTACCCGCCCCATTTGCACCTAAAATCGCTATATTTCTATCTTCTGGGAATGAAAAAGAAACATCCCTTAATATGTACTGGTTACCGAGTTGTGATGGGTAGTATTTTGTTACATTATTCAAATGAATCATAAGCTAATCGCTTGCTTCCAATATCTTTTATATACGACTAAGGCGAGAAACAGTAAGCTCAAAGTGCATAAATAAACATATTGCTGGCTCACACCAACCGCACCAAAATTAGGATATGCGGCCTGCCTAGAAAGCTCAATTGCGTGTAACAATGGATTCCATTCTAAATATGGCCAAAACTCTTTTGGAATATCTTGGAGACTGAAAAATACGGCAGATATAAACAGCATTGGACGCTGAGCCATTTGCTGAAACTTAGTCACTTCAGGAAAAAATGCTGAAGAGATAGAAAATATGATCCCAAGACTCATTGCTATTATCCAAATAAGAGTAAAATTTATTATTACAGTTATAGGATCATGCAATGTTAAGTCTATATCTATAAACCACATAATTATTACTAGCACCAATATAACCACAATCTTCACAATATATTCAAACAAAGAAGATGCAACGAAGGAGCTAATCGGAACAACCTGCCTAAATGCATAAAGTGGCTTATCTTTTTGTAATGCTTTAGATGAGGCGCTCAGAGTGGTCAGGAAAAACGTCAGGCTTACAATTCCATAAACCATAAAAACAAACGTTGGCATAGAGTGCGTTTCAGCACCATTCATCGCCCCTCTAATAAAAGAAAGAATAAAGATGAAACTTACTGGCTGGATTATTGCCCAGCTTATACCAAACTTGTCATTAAACTTACTCTGTAAACCTCGAATAAATAACGCGAATATGACATCCTGCCATATTCTTAGCCTGTTACGCGTTTGAACTTTTGCCATCTTTAGTCTAAAGCAACATTTGCTGCTACAGCAATTTGATAGATGATCTGAGTCATATCTTTAACGGACTGCAAGATTTTAGCGTCGACTTTTGGAAGGACTAAGATCTGATCTCCAGGCTTAATTGAGTTATTATCGCTTGAGCTGGAAATCCATCCTGAATTTGGATTATCAATATATTTAACCAATCCATTAGCGTGGATTAGAAGGATTCTTTCGTGGTTCGCTCTCTCGGAGTAGCCACCTGCCCAGGCAATGTAATCTTCGATTGAAGCATTCTCGTTATAGACCACCGACTGGGACATTAATACTTCTCCGCCAACATGTACTAAATTGGATTTCTGAGGTATTACAATCTCATCGCCCTGCTCAAGCAAGATGTTAGCGACATTGCCATTCTCTGAAACGATCACTTTGCCTAATGGCTCAATTTGCTTAGCTCTTTTTACAAAGTCTGAAACCAGTCTTGCTTCCTGAGTTCGGATAGTCCCTTCGCCAGTTGACTGTACAGGTGCTGTATAAACACTCCTTTCAAGTCTTTCTAAAGACTGGTCTATCATTTCCTTTTGCTTTTCAGCAACGCTTTTCCGCAATATATAGATATTCTCGAAATCTGCCAGTTCAGGATCAACTTCCACATGATTAAGCAGGTCATAAAGCTTTGTGCTTTTATCGACCGTGTAATGGGAAGGCCCTAAGTGACTTCCACTGACTTTAATGTCGTATATTTGTGCATCCCAATCATCATTGAAAAGTAACTTGTCTCCATCCTTCAGTGTGAAGTTGCTGAATTTTTTATATGGTAAATATACAGAAAACGGGCCATCCTCACGTGTGCCAGCCACTCCTACGTGACTAATTTTTGATAAAGGTCTAGCGTATGTAATTAGTTCGCTTCCCTGTGCTGTTTCATCCTTAAACTCGAATCTAAATGGATTTCTAGCACCTTCGCCCACCGTTACTGTGGCACCCTGCTCAGAAACAAAAATGACGTCTTTATCCTTAAAGTTAAATTCAGGCATTTCACCTTTTTTTAGAAAATCATATAAGTCAAAAACCTGAACAGGTTTCCCTTGTCTTAACACAGAAATCGTTCTATAGCTTCCTCGATCAGCATCGATCCCACCGGCTCTTTTTAAATAGTAAAGCAGACTGTCTGATGGCATACCGGCATATTGTCCGGGCCTGATTACTGGGCCAGAAACAAATACAGATATAGGCGTTGGACTCAGTAAGTTGACATAGACTTCTACATTGGACTTGTATATTTGTTTTATTCTGGAAGTTACTACCTTGTTGACTTGGCTAGCCCGAGTATTTGCTAGTTGAACAGGTCCAATATTCGGTAAAAATACATTGCCCTGATTATCAACTGTAACGACCTCAGCAAAGTTTATCGCCCCCCACATCCAAATGGATACTTTATCCCCAGGGGCAATTAAATAATCATCGTTTACACCATCAATTCTTTCACTTTCGTAACCACCTGCAAATAAGTTTGCGCCGTAAGGTGGAGGCAGGTTTCGTTCTGAAGAAGGTAATAAATACTCGACCCTTTGCTCTCCTGGCAATAAGCGTCCTTTGCGAGCCTTATTCACATACTGGCCTGACTCTAATTTATTACTGGGTGAAGTCACAGACTTATTTGGCTGCTGGTTGAGTAGCTGTGAGGTGTCAAAATCAAATGAGGAACTGGATAAAATTTCTTCTTCAGACGCTGCCTTACTAACATCAATGGATACTATTAAAAAGATGGCTACACTAAGTAATAATTTGAGAGAGAATTTCATATCTAACACTGTATCACCCCTCCATAAATTCAGAGGTACGTTTATCCATAAGGCTAGGTATTAAAAACCAACCTTTCTCAGACTTACAAATTGATGTTTCGTAACTAACGGTAACTTTGCTGACAACCTGTACTTCTTTACAGTTAAGCCCTAGTGCAGACATATAGTCCCTACCCAGCTTCATTTGCTTATTATCATAAGTAAAATGCTCTCCTGCTTTTTTACTTTCTAAGGATGCTTGCATGCCCTCAGGTAAGTACTCCCCAGAAGGATGGCTTTCACCATTAATAAGAGGAACCGAAGCATAAACTTCGGGAGGTGCAGATACACAGGATTGAAGGAATATCAACGGGCAAAAGGTCAATATGTATATAACTTTCTTATTTAGTAGCATACCATCTCTTTTAATTATGTTTGACTCTACATCATTAGAAAGTGGTGTTACCCACCTGATGATAGAGCCTGCTTACTTCATCAAGATTAATTAAAGGGCCATCGTCCATGAAATACCAACTGTGTAGCGATCTTTTTGGTAGCCAAAGGTGTCTATAAGTTCACTATTACCTTTCAGCTCAAAATCAAATTGGCCATACTTACTAGGGACCCTATACTTAATCTTAACTCTTGTAAAATCCACGGCTTCGGTAGATATAGAGTGATCTCCGTCCCCACCATCGCTATTCATATCAACCTTAGACAATGAAATATTGAGCGAATGTCCATTACGGAAATGGGTAATACTACCAAGTGTCAAGCTTTGAGTGTCATTGTCGTAAGTAGAAGCAACATTAACCCCTTCCGTACGATAACCAGTCTGATAAATGTGATTATTGTAAGTTAGGTCAGGTCTAAACTCATTCTCTGTATCCGCATATTCCAAGAACAGAGTTGTTGAAAAGTCATCAAAATATAGGTCAGTATCCATGCCTAGCTGATATACTTTTCTTGACGGAGCATAACCTGCCTCGTCTTCACCAATAAGCTGGCCATAGAGAGATGAATTTAGTGAATCAAATGGCAGATGATATTTGAAGTCGATACCGGCTAACTGATTACCTGGCTCGTTACTGTAGTCTTCACAAGATAAGTCGCCTTCATCACAGTTATCAAGTCCAATAAGCATATCAAAAAAGCTAGAAGCGGTTTCAGGCCTTCCTTCTCCACCCCATTGAGCAGTTCTTCTCAAACCAATCTCAAGAGAATTAAACGGCCTAAAAGAAATACTCAACCCTAATAGCTTAGCATGCTTGACATACCTATCGCTCTCTAGCTGTCCTGCAAAGGCTGTCATTGTCCATGGACCTATCCAAGATAACCATGGCGTTTCGAAGCTATCGGAATGGTTTCTCTGTAAAACGATAGAAGGTACCGGTCTAGCATTATTCGAAAGTATCAGCGAAGAATCCCAACCAGGCCCCCACCAACGCTCTTGTGCACCTACTGAAATAACCCAGTTACCCCAAACAGTAGCAAGATACGATCCGTCCAGACGTACTTCTTCTCCATCCAGAGGGTCTAAAACTTGTGAATACTCCAGACCCCAGGCAATATTATCACTCATAGCAGAAACACTAAGAGTTGCTTCAGCTTCTTCGCGTCGCTCATCACCATAATTTCTTATTATTTCGGCTTGATTGGCAGCTCTTATGCCTAATGAACTTTTTGCTCTGTGATTTGTTTCATACCTAGCCTCCCTAAAAACTCTCAAATAAACAGGGAGCATTCCTTGACTGATAGTACTCCTATCAGCATCTTCCAGATCTTCTATTATAGAGGACCACATTAAAGGCCAAGTTGTGATTGGCGACTTAATAATTCCTTCTCGAGACAATTTCTCAATATCTGCCCTTAATTGAATATTGTCAGTTGACACCCACGGCTTTGCATTAACTGAGACGTTAAAGAACAAACAGACTACGAGAATATAAAGTGTTCGGGTCATCAAGGCGTTGGTCCTTGCGCAATAAAGTATGGATTCAGCAGCGATTCTTTTGTGTTATAGCTTAGCTCTTGGTCGGTATCATACAAGAAGCAACGGCCCCCTGCAGCACTAAGCACCGCATGAGCCGCAGCTGTATCCCACTCTGAGGTTGGCCCCAGTCTAGGATATATATCTGCCTTCCCTTCGGCAACAAGACATATTTTTAATGAACTTCCCATAGGGACCAGTTCATAATCATCAAACTGTTTTAGGTAATCGAGCATCTGTTCTGACTGGTGAGAACGACTTCCGACCACTCTTAAGGGGCTAGAAGGGGTCTGACTGACAGCGATTGAAGTAACTTCATCTCCAACCTGTTTCTTCGCTCCAGCGCCTTCCACTCCGTAATATAGAGTATCCAATACGGGCGCATAAACAACACCAAAAGTAGGTTTACCATTACTGATCAGCGCGATATTAACAGTAAACTCGCCGTTCTTCTTAATGAATTCTTTTGTACCATCAAGGGGATCAATCAGCCAATAGGTTTCCCATTGCTGTCTTTCGGACCAGTCAATATCGGCTGATTCTTCGGACAAGATTGGGGTATCAGGAGTTAACTCAGTTAATTCTTTGACAATATACTGATGGGAAGCTAGATCTGCTTCTGTAAGAGGAGAGTCATCAGACTTCTCATAGACTTCGAAGTCTTTTTGGTAAACGGCCATTATTTCATGGCCTGCCTGGATTGCTATATGGTTAACTGTTTTTATCAAGCTTTCTGTTAGTAGCTCTTTGCTCATATTTTATCCCATCAGTGATTATTCTTCCTGCTTTGGGTACGCTACCGCCCGTGGGTTACGGCTCCCAAAGTGCCTATCTTACTGTTTTTATTGTATTTCTATATCAAGCGCGAACCTGAGCAAGCGCCATTATATAGATTTCTCAAATCAGCCGAAACCCGTGATATGTAATATTTAGAAAAATATTAATCACGCTTTTTCGATATCTGAGTTCATTACTTCGAGCTTGGTCAGCTTCCCCATCAGATTAAGCAACACGATGGAGCGCTTTTCACCGTCAGGGATTTGGAAAACACCTTCCAGATCCCTGAATGGTCCCGCCGTTATTCTGACCTTATCTCCTGTTTTAGGCGTTTGTTCATCCACATTTGTGACAAACTCTTTATCAACAGCCTGTAATTCATGAACAAGATCGGCTGAAACCTTGCCAGGAATGCCGCCAAAGCGCACAAAATCCCTAATACCTCTGGTCGAACGTATTTTTGACCAGTGGGTTCCGTCGGTAGCCAGCTCAACGAAAAGATAGCCCGGGAACAGAGGCTCAGTGACAGACTGCCTTTTACCGCGAACCACTTTCTCGATGGAAATGACCGGTAAAAAGCCATTAATTGATTGATTTTCCAGATTTTCTTGTGCCCGAGCTTCTTGACGAGGCTTACAGTGCACCAAGTACCACGCTTTACTCATAGTTATTACTGTGCTGCAAGCATTTGATTAAACTCATTATTTTTGTGCTTTAAGGCTTTAATGATGCCGTCAGCACCCTGCTGATCAAAAGTATCTCGAAAAAAACGTCGCTTCATTTTAACAAAGCTTATTCCCTGAAAACTGAAATCATAAACTGTCCAAACGCTACTGTCCTTATAGATTTTCAAATCAATGTTCAGATCAGGAAAGTTTGGTGATTCTAACAAAACAGAAAGCCATCCCTTATTGCCTTTTGAATTCAATCGTAGGTCGTTTACCAGGGCCTTCTGCCCTCTGTACTGTTGTAAAACCTCATACAGGTAACGGCGAATCGTATTTTTATAGGTATTGATTAGATCTATGCGCTCCTGTGGTGCGATACCGGCCCAACGCTTAGGACCTAACATTGCTCTCAATGTATTTTTAGCCGACCAGATAGTCAGAAGCTCTTTGTCTACAAACTCAACCAGTAGCTCGGGTTGCTTTACTGCTTTATCATGACTTTTTGCTAAGAAGCTATTGATTATGTTAAGCTTTTCTCCAAAATAGGTGGTTACCTCGGAGTTTGCAATACTGGCTTTACTCCAACTAAAGGCAACGGTTGTCAGTAAGATAAAAATAAGTCGACTCATTATTATTCTTTTCCCTCGCAACTATAATGATGAAAGTGACACCATATAACAGCTCAACTTAACTCAAACTTAATTAAACTTATTCGGCGCAAACCCAAATAAGTCAAAGATTTTACCATATGACGGTTTATCAGCCTAAATAATTCCCTGCATTTATAAATTATGTGAGCTAGGCAATACTTTCTTCGCGAATTTTTTCAATTTTATCCCTGACCTGGGCTGCTTTTTCGAATTCAAGGTTCTTTGCCAGATCCAGCATTTCTTTTTCCAGGCTTTCTATCTCTTCCACACTCTCCGCCAGACTGCGTACATGATACTTCCCTTTCTTATCTGCAACCTGTCTCTTACCGCCCTTGGCTCCTGTATCCATGACATCGGTGATTTTCTTTTTAATGCCCTGCGGTGTAATACCGTGCTCTTTGTTAAATGCTTGCTGAATCCCCCGACGACGCTCAGTTTCATCAATGGCGCGCTTCATAGAGCCGGTAATTCTATCGGCATAAAGAATAGCTTTACCATTCAAGTTGCGCGCGGCACGGCCAACTGTCTGAATTAAGGAGCGCTCGGAACGTAAAAAACCTTCTTTATCAGCATCTAAAATGGCAACTAAAGAGACCTCTGGCATGTCCAGCCCTTCTCGCAATAAGTTGATACCGACCAAAACATCAAACTCACCTAATCGTAAGTCTCGAATGATTTCCATTCGTTCGACAGTATCCACATCTGAATGCAAGTAGCGAACTCTAACACCATGCTCTGACAGATAATCGGTCAGGTCTTCAGCCATTTTCTTAGTCAAAGTCGTCACCAATACGCGCTCACTGACCTCGACCCGCTTATGGATCTCGGATAAGAGATCATCCACCTGAGTGCCCACCGGACGAACTTCAACTTCGGGATCGATCAGTCCCGTCGGACGGACAACCTGCTCGACGACCTGACCAGCATGCTCTTCCTCATAAGCCCCTGGTGTAGCAGAAATGAAAATCGTCTGTGGTGTGATTTTCTCGAACTCGTCGAACTTCAGCGGCCGGTTATCCAGCGCTGAAGGCAATCTGAAGCCGAACTCAACCAATGTCTCCTTTCGCGAACGATCACCTTTATACATGGCGCCTATTTGAGACACTGTAACGTGCGACTCGTCGATGATCATCAAGGCATCCGGAGGCAAGTAGTCCAACAAACATGGCGGTGGCTCACCTGGCTGAGCGCCAGACAGGTAGCGCGAGTAATTTTCAATACCCGAGCAGTACCCCAGCTCCTGCATCATTTCGATATCAAACTTAACTCGCTGTTCTAAGCGCTGTGCTTCAACCAGCTTATTCATGTCATACAGCTGGCCCAGCCGCTCTTTCAGCTCGACTTTAATCTGCTCAATGGCATCTAAAATGGTTTGGCGAGATGTCACATAATGGCTTTTGGGGAACACTGTTACACGGGTAAGATTCTTAATAACCTCACCAGTTAACGGGTCAAAGGTCTGGATGGTTTCAACTTCATCGTCGAACAGCTCAACACGAATCGCATTTTTGTCGGACTCAGCGGGATAAATATCAATCAGATCCCCTCGTACACGATAAGTGGCACGCTGTAACTCCATATCATTACGTGTGTACTGGAGCTCAGCCAGACGACGCAAGATATAGCGCTGATCTATCGCATCACCAACCTTAAGATGCATCACCATGCTATGGAACGCTTTAGGATCACCCAGTCCGTAAATGGCCGATACTGACGCCACGATCACTGAATCCCGGCGCTCCAGCAAAGCCCTGGTAGCCGATAACCGCATCTGCTCAATATGCTCATTGATTGAAGCGTCCTTCTCTATAAAGGTGTCCGATGCTGGAACATAAGCTTCAGGCTGATAATAGTCATAATAAGATACGAAGTACTCTACCGCATTGTTAGGAAAAAACTCTTTCATCTCCCCATACAGCTGCGCTGCCAAGGTCTTGTTTGGCGCCATGACAATCGCCGGACGTCCGCTGCGAGCAATAACGTTGGCCATAGTATAGGTTTTACCCGAGCCAGTAACTCCTAATAAAGTTTGATGAGAAAGGCCATCATCCAGACCTTCCAATAGCTCTTCTATAGCTTTCGGCTGATCGCCGGCAGGGGCAAATTGTGACTGAAGATCGAAGACTTCGCTCATGGGCTTATGACTTTTGGTTAATTAGCTGCTATCGCCCACCAGAACTGCTTGGGTGGCGTAATAACTTAGAGTATGATTGGCACTTATTGTCTCACATTGAGTAAAAAAATCGAGGGGTTACGGTGACTATCGAACTATCTAAACGAGTACAGCTAATCAAACCATCACCAACGTTAGCTGTAGCAGCCAAAGCAAAAGAATTGAAAGCTCAAGGGCGTGACATCGTCGGCCTGGGTACCGGCGAGCCAGATTTTGATACGCCAGAACATATTAAACAAGCCGCCATCAATGCAATTAATGATGGTGCGACCAAGTATACCGCCGTTGATGGGACCCCAGAATTAAAACAGGCTGTTATCAGCAAGTTTAAACGTGACAATAACTTAGATTATGCCCCAAACCAAATTTTGGTTTCATCCGGTGGCAAGCAAAGTTTTTACAACCTTTGCCAGGCTCTGCTAAATCCCGGCGACGAGGTTATTATCCCTGCCCCCTACTGGGTATCATATCCAGACATGGCCTTACTAGCAGAAGCGAAGCCAGTCATTATTGAAACCAGTATTGAGCAGCATCTCAAGATCACGCCTGAGCAACTTAGAAATGCAATCACAGATAAAACACGCTTGTTCGTGATCAATAGTCCAAGCAACCCAACCGGAGTCGCCTATTCCAAAGCAGAACTGAAAGCTTTAGGAGAAGTTTTAAAAGACTACCCGGATATTGTTGTCGCTACTGACGATATGTACGAGCATATTCTATGGTCTGACGAACCCTTCACCAATATTCTCACTGCCTGCCCCGAGCTCTATGATCGTACTATTGTCCTGAATGGTGTATCCAAGGCTTATGCCATGACAGGCTGGCGTATCGGTTACGCAGGCGGCCCTGCCGACTTAATTGCGGCCATGAAAAAGATCCAGTCGCAAAGTACTTCAAACCCCGCAACGCCAAGCCAGGCAGCGGCAACAGAAGCACTTAATGGCGATCAAAGTTGCATAAAGCCTATGCTCGAAGCATTCAAAAAACGTCATGACTATCTGGTAGGCGAACTAAATGCTATCGATGGTATCACCTGTTTACCCAGTGACGGCACCTTCTACGCCTTCCCTAACGTGCAGGGACTGATTGATAAACATAATTGCGACTCAGATTTAGACCTGGCAGAACTGCTTATTGAAAAAGTCGATCTGGCACTGGTTCCAGGTTCCGCGTTTGGTTCGCCTGGACATATGCGTCTATCCTACGCAGCTAGTATGGAAACACTTGAGAAAGCTATTGAAAGACTTAAAAAAATAGCAAATTAAACTTTTTTTTAAATTAGGTGTTGACCGATGGGCGAAATATGTCTATTATCTCGCCCCGTTCAGCACACAACGCTGAACACATAAATCCCCCTTAGTTCAGTCGGTAGAACGGTGGACTGTTAATCCATATGTCGCTGGTTCGAATCCAGCAGGGGGAGCCATATTTTAAAGGCCTTGCAGCGATGCGAGGCCTTTTTTGTTTTTTAACAATGAAAAGGAATTTATATGAATCATAACGTCCTTAAAATCATTTCCATTCTATTGATATTATTTATCCTTACGGCCTGTGAGAATAGCGATCAACAAGTGGCTATAGATACTCCCTACTACGGTCTTAAAGGCCCTGTAAAGAGCGTCTCGCACAGCTTCGACTACAGCAACGTCCCCAGCAATAAAGATAATTTCGCAAAAGGTAGAATAGAACTCGACTTTAATACTACCGGAAAGTTAACTCGTACCCTCCATCAGTATACTAATCTAGAAAAGCCTGATACACCCCCCGATGCATCTCAAAGTAATTATACTTATGACGTTAAAGGCAGACTATATGAGCGAACCAGTAACTACGGCTCCGGCTCAACTCAAAAACTGAAATATCTGTATAAAAAAGACGCACTGCTGCCATATGCTGCGCTTATGATTAGTGAGTATGACTCGCAAATGCATTTTTACAAGCATGATGCCAAAGGGAACTTAGTAGAAGTTAACTCGGTGAACAAAAGATTTGAACACCTATCTAGCTACACTGCCAAATATAATTCTAATGACCGGCCTTTAGAGTATACAAATCGTTTTGGTGAAGATTATCGTACAACTTTCTCACTGGAGTACAACGATAAAGGCTTTGTTAAAAAAGAAATTGAATCAACCAATAAGGGTAAGTCAGTTTTAACTTATGAATATTTAAAAATGGATAGCTATAACAATTGGATTTCCAGAAAGGTATTCTCAGATGAGAAAAATGGCTATGTGATTGAAAAAAGAGATATTATTTATTACTAGCAAAAAAAAGGCCAAGAAGTGATTCTTGGCCAAATCCCACCATATAGCTGAAGGAAAACTGTATCAATTTGTATTGTTTTTACTTGTATCTTAAGAACTTATATATTTTTTCAGTATTGCTTTATTTGTTCGCTGGACTGTGATACAAATAAACTATAAAAACTTAGTAAAGTACATCTTGGATATATATTAATGCATGATTGCATTGAAATCAAGTCAAATATGCATTGTTAGGGTAAAATATGAGCGAAATTATTGATCAACTCAAGCAACTGATGAATAACTTTGGTGAAACCGATTATTCAATGCAGCGTAAGTCTAATATTAGTCAATCGACTATTTATCGTATCTTGGAACGAAAAACCACAGATCCTGGGGTTCACAAAATTGACAGCCTGGCTAGAGCTCTGGGTTTCCGGTTAGCACTTATTCCAATCAATGAAACGACAAATCAAATTGACTACTCATCAGAGGTCGATACTCTTAAAAGAATTATTACGCTGGTCGAGTCGCTTGCTAATGCTCGTGGGATCGAGCTAACTCCAGAAGAAAAGGCAGAGATGATTCTCTCCAACTACCAGGCGAATAGCTCAAAAGAAGAACTGGGAATGAGGATTGTAAATTTAAAATAGCAACTCATTAGCTTTACTAAGACTCTTTAGTTAATAAAGGACTACGTTGATATGTAAGGAAACTCTACCTTTATCAGCTAGCTCAAACCATCCCCATGTCCAAATGTAAAAAAAGCGCCAAATAGGCGCTTTTTTTACATCTAAGCAAATTAAATTTTAGATAAAGGCGTTACCCTGCTTGAGCTGTTTTTACTCTGTACTGGTCTTAGGAAGCCTCTGGACTGAATAATTTTTCGGTTCTTTCGCTCGAAGTCTTCCAGCTTTTGATTCCACGCCAAAATTTCACGCAGTTTATCCTTTTCGGTCAGGTTACTCGTTTCAATCTGAGAGTACTCCTGTATTAGGCGCAACGCAGCAATATCCGCTTGCCTAAATGCAGACAGATCAACTACGTTCCCTTCTTCACCGAAGAGATTCAGCTCTGCGTCGCCCTCATAGGATTCGACGTTTTTGCTTCGATACGCTCTTAGGATCAGCCAAAACAGCGCTGCTGCGAACGCTGCTAACACTAAACCGTAAGCCAAAAATAGTAATGCCATTAATATATTTCCCTGCTATATACACAAGTTGCTTCAGTATTGGAGTTAGTAATGAGAGTAAGATACAAATATTAACTGCTGGCAGAGCATACGCCTGTAGACCTTTAATATAGTCTAGCTCAGTATAATGCCTCTCTATGAACCTGCCTATGTTAAAAGCTATAGCAATCATTGTGACTATGACTACTGCAATCTCTTCTCTGCTAACACTCTTTGTCGTTACAGCTTTAAATGCTACATAAAGTAAAATAAGAATGTCAGTAACCATCCATGTTACGTACCATAAATACTTCCCGTGCTCATGCTCCATCAACCAGGGACTAAGCTGCCAGTTCATGAATTGAACAATAACTAAAAAAGCACAAAAACTCACTAAGCGTTTACGCTTAGTGAGAAGTAAATGAAGGATAAAGCACCCAACGAGTCCCAAAGTAAACCAGTCGGTAATCCACCCTTCTAGGTTAAGGTCAATAACAAAATTCTGCAATATCAGTCTCTTTTAGTGGTATCTGGATCATCATCCTCAGGCTCTCCACCATTTCCACCCGTATAAACTTCCAATACAAGTTTAGGATTAGGTTCAGCCCAAGATTGATTAATTTCTTGTGGCTCTACCATAGATAAATAACAGATCATAGCGATAGATTCAAACATAATAATTACCTCCAACAGTAATAATTTCATATAAAAAATTAAGTAAAATGTAGTAATAAAAGAATTACGGAAAACGCTGCCGTTTAGTCACTGCCATAACTCATTGTTTTTAGAGCACATTTATTATTGTTAAAAAGATCGTGTTATGGTCTTGTGTATAAATATTAATCAATATAGAAAAATAAAAACGTGAAGTAAATTTTACATTTGATAATTTTTTTTAATCCTTAATGCAATGCAAATATGGAAATAACGCATTGATATTAATGCAAATATGACTTATCTAAGCAACTTAAAGATCTACTAGCTATGATTAGCAATAGTAATTAAAGTCAGTGGCAATGAGTGTGCGGTTAGAGAAAGGCTGCTAATCATAAAAAAAGCGCCCACAGGCGCTTTTTCTGGTTAAAGATGGTATTAAATTTCCGTTACAGGCAACTGTTTTGTACCAGGCTCTTTGCTCTGTACTGGCTTTAGGAAGCCTCGAGACTGAATAATACTTCTATTATTTCTCTCAAAATTCTCAAGTTTCTGGTTCCAGGCCAGGATTTCCTGTAACTTGTCCCTTTCTGTCAGGTTGCTTGCTTCTACAATGGAGTACTCCTGTATTAAACGAAGGGCACTAACATCCGCTCTGCGGAATGCAGATAAGTCGACAACGTTACCTTCGCCCGCAAACAGGCCCTCTGCAAAATCTTCGCTATAGGATTCGCTGCTTTCGTTTCGATAGACCTTCAGGATCAGCCAAAACAGCGCTGCTGCGAACGCTGCTAACACTAAACCGTAAGCCAAAAATAGTGATGCCATTGATGTGTTTTCCTGCTATATGAATTAATGTTTTTATGATTGGTGTTAATAAAACTAAAACGATACATATATTCACTGCTTGTAGTGCATATGCTTGAATGTCTTTTACAAACTCAAATGTTGTAAAGTGCCTTTCTATATAACGTCCTATAGTAAAAGCAATAGCTACAATCGTTAATACACAAACAGCAAATTCTTCTTTTAATACTTTGCCTGTCGTCACAGCCCTAAATGCAACATAGAACAAAATTAATAAGTCAGTAACCACCCACGTGACATACCAGATGTACGCAGCAATTTCATGACTTCTTAAACTTGGACTTATACACCAGTTAATAAACTGTACTATGACCAAAAATGCACAGAAGCTTACCAACCGCTTTTGTTTGGTAAGCAAGAGATGCATAAACAGGCAACCTACTAAAGAAAGAGTAAAAATATCTTTAAGTAGCTGCCATAAGTTAAGTTCTACTACAAAATTATAGAGCAACTATCATTCCTTTTATTCTCAACTAATAAAACCATACCATTTCATTCCACTATATAAAGATAGCTGCTCAGTACCTAACACTTAAAAACTAAAACTAACTTAGCTTTTGCTTCTCAGTCTCGTCAGGCTCGTCGTCTGGCTCACCACCACCGTTGCCGGTGAATGACTCAAGAGCTGCGAATCGAAGCTTTTGCTTCTCAGTCTCGTCAGGCTCGTCGTCTGGCTCACCACCACCGTTGCCGGTGAATGACTCAAGAGCTGCGAATCGAAGCTTTTGCTTCTCAGTCTCGTCAGGCTCGTCGTCTGGCTCACCACCACCGTTGCCGGTGAATGACTCAAGAGCTGCGAATCGAAGCTTTTGCTTCTCAGTCTCGTCAGGCTCGTCGTCTGGCTCACCACCACCGTTGCCGGTGAATGACTCAAGAGCTGCGAATCGAAGCTTTTGCTTCTCAGTCTCGTCAGGCTCGTCGTCTGGCTCACCACCACCGTTGCCGGTGAATGACTCAAGAGCTGCGAATCGAAACTTTTGCTTCTCAGTCTCATCAGTCTCGTCGTCTGGCTCACCACCACCGTTGCCGGTGAATGACTCAAGAGCTGCGAATCGAAACTTTTGCTTCTCAGTCTCGTCAGGCTCGTCGTCTGGCTCACCACCACCGTTGCCGGTGAATGATTCAAGAGCTGCGAATCGAAACTTTTGCTTCTCAGTCTCGTCAGGCTCGTCGTCTGGCTCACCACCACCGTTACCGGTGTAGGTCTCAAGAGCAACTTCTTTAGAATCCAACAAAGATTGTTGATCTTCTAGCGGTTCTACCATAGATAAATAGCAGATCATTGCGATAGATTCAAACATAATAAACGCCTCCAAAGGGTAGTTTTTCAAGTAAATGTCATATAAAACAAAAATAACTAATGCATCACGGAATACGCTTCCGCCTAAGTGGTACCATAACTTATTGCTTTTAAACGAGTATTATTATTTTAAAGAACCAGCGCTATGGTTTTGTGTATAAATATTAATCAATATAAATAAATAAAACTTTGAAGTAAATTTTACATTTAATAATTTCTTTTAATCTTTACATTGATGCAAATATGAGAATAACGCATTGATATTAATGCAAATATGACTTATCTAAGCAACTTAAAGATCTACTAGCTATGATTAGCAATAGTAATCAAAGTCAGTGGCAATGAGTGTGCGGTTAGAGAAAGGCTGCTAATCATAAAAAAAGCGCTCACAGGCGCTTTTTCTGGTTAAAAATGGTATTAAATTTCCGTTACAGGCAACTGCTTTGTACCAGGCTCTTTGCTCTGTACTGGCTTTAGGAAGCCTCGAGACTGAATAATACTTCTATTATTTCTCTCAAAAGTCTCAAGTTTCTGGTTCCAGGCCAGGATTTCCTGTAACTTGTCCCTTTCTGTCAGGTTGCTTGCTTCTACAATGGAGTACTCCTGTATTAAACGAAGGGCACTAACATCCGCTCTGCGGAATGCAGATAAGTCGACAACGTTACCTTCGCCCGCAAACAGGCCCTCTGCAAAATCTTCGCTATAGGATTCGCTGCTTTCGTTTCGATAGACCTTCAGGATCAGCCAAAACAGCGCTGCTGCGAACGCTGCTAACACTAAACCGTAAGCCAAAAATAGTGATGCCATTGATGTGTTTTCCTGCTATATGAATTAATGTTTTTATGATTGGTGTTAACAGCACAAATAAAATGCAGAGATTAATAGCAGTGTAAGCGTAGCTCTGCACATCTTTAATCATTGAGAACTCTGTAAAATGTCGCTCTACATAACGCAAAACATGAAACGTAATTGCCATTATTGTAAAAATACTTATCGCTAACTCCTCTTTTGTAACCGTTTTACTCGTTACAGCCCGATAAGCGATAAACAGCAGTATTAAGATGTCTGTTATCATCCATGAGATATACCATATAAATTTCCCTTGCCCGTGTTGCATAAGCCAAGGACTTAACTGCCAGTTTATAAACTGAATTACGACTAGAAATGCACAAAAACTCACCAAACGTTTATGTTTGGTGAGCATCAAATGAAAAATTAAACAGCTTACTAAACCAATAGTAAACCAGTCTTTAAGTAAACTTTCTAAACCTAAATCTAAAACAAAGTTATGCAATATTATTCTCTCTTCTTCTCATCCTCATCAGGTTCTTCTTCTGGCTCTCCGCCAAATGTGCCTGTATATTCCTCTAAAATAACATCCGTTGTTTCGATTGAAAGATGTTGATTTTGCTGTGGTTCCGCCATAGATAGATAACAGATCATTGCAATAGATTCAAACATAATAAACGCCTCCAAAAGGTAGTTTTTTCAAGTAAATGTGATATAAAACAAAAATATCTAATGAATTACAGAATACGCTTCTAACAAAGTGGTACCATAACTTGTTGCTTTTAAAAGAGTATTATTATGATAAAGAGCCTGCGTTATGGTTTTGTATACAAATATTAATCAATATAAATAAATAAAGCCGTGAAGTAAATTTTACATCCAATAAATTAACATTATGCTAAATCTATTAAAAAAATACGCTATCCCTTTGATTTTAAGTCACATTTGCATTGCCTTGGCTTTTGCATTACCTCAATCAGATTTATGGATGGCTTATGATCGGGAGCACATTATCTCAGGGGAATTTTGGCGCTTTTTCACACCGAACCTGGTTCACTTAAGTTTCAATCACACTCTTTTAAATTTGGCTGGTCTCTGGTTTACCATGTTTTTGTTTATAAACCTGTTAAGGCAAGTTGACTGGTTAGCCTGGTTTACCCTCCTCTTCGTCGGCAATATTATCGGCCTTTATTTATGGGTACCGGACTTACAGCACTATGTTGGTATGTCAGGAGCCTTATATGGATTAATAGCGGCAGCTGCGGTAGCGGAAGTAAGGCTTGGCGTAAAGCTCAGCGGGTTACTTTTGATTATTGTCGGCATCAAAATTTTCCTGCCACAGATAATAGGTGAGAATAATAGCTATAACGAATGGTTAGGGGGTAGTGTTATTGAGGAGGCCCATATTATCGGTTTTGTAGAAGGCTTAATCATAGGGCTGGTCTGGCCAAAAAATCGACTTAACTGTCCTGAAGATTTCCTGGCCAGAACAAAACGTACTAAATAGTAATTTTAGAACGGTTCTTCTCTAAGGTTTTAGTTCCGATCCCTTTAACTGCGGTAAGCTCGTTAACTGATTTAAAAGGCCCGAATTTTTTACGATAATCAATAATCGCCTGGGCTTTTTTCAAACCCACTCCCTTTAGTACAGCTGCAAGCTGACTAGTACCAGCCTTATTAATATTGACTTTCATCACCTGTTGCTGACTTGACGAGGTCTCTGACTTGGCAGCTTCAACAGAGTGAGCAGCAAATATCAGCATGAGTGATAGAGCAAGGGATGCTAAAAACTTCATAATAATCTCCTTCTATATGGTTATTTTCCTTAGTTGCAGGTCCTTCAGACCTGCAAGAAGAAGATTAATCGTTCCATTTTATTTCTACAAGTGACTTACAAGAGAATCAGATATCTCGCACAAAGCTTTGTAAGGATCGTCGGCTTGAGTAATAGGACGCCCAATGACCAGATAGTCAGAGCCGGCCTGAACTGCCTGCTCAGGAGTCATCACACGACTTTGATCCCCTTTATCGCTTCCCTGAGGCCGGATACCTGGCGTTACCAGTGTAAAGTCCTGTCCACACTCTTGTTTTAGCTTTTCTGCTTCCCACGATGAGCAAACAACACCATCCAGCCCTGAATCACGCGCCATATGCGCTAAATAATTCACTTGCTCAGCCAGATCTCGTTTAAAACCTAACTCGCCATACACTTCATCATTCATGCTGGTCAACATAGTCACAGCAATCAATAAGGGACGGTGCTGGCACTCATCAAGGGCTTCACGCGCTTTTTCCATCATCACCCTGCCTCCTGACGCATGGACATTAATCATCCACACACCAAGCTCTGCAGCGGCCTGACAAGCTTTTGCCACTGTATTTGGAATATCATGGAACTTTAAGTCCAAAAAGACATTGTATCGGCGTTCTACCAGTTCTTTAACAAACTCAGGGCCAAAGAGCGTAAACATTTCTTTACCGACTTTTAACCCGCACATGGAAGGATTAAGCTGTTCTACTAATGCTAATGCTTGCTCTTTGTCATGGTAATCGAGAGCAACTAGAATTTTAGGATCGGACATGATTCACCTGCTGTAAAGTATTACTCGCCTTCTATTCCTTTAATTGGTTTAACAGAACTCCATTCCTTGCAGCTTGGGCACTGCCAATATATAGCCTTGGTATGGAAGCCACAGTTTTGGCACTCATAACGTGGCTTACGTGAGATCAGTTTTTCTACAATATCATCCAATAACTGTAAGCTGGGCCTGGCGGAGTCTTGTGCATGCTCAATATGCAGAGCTATTAGCCGCTGTAATCCTTTCAGTGAGGGACGCTCCTGTAAAAACTCACCAATGAGTAATGCGGCCGCTTTATCGCCTTTTTCTTTTTGTACGATTTTGGAAAGCTCTATTAAAACAGAAACCCCAGCTCCCTGCTCTAAACTTTTATTAAGAAACTGCTTATAGCCGCTAAAGTCTTTCGTTTCTTTGTATGCTTTAGCTATCTTGGGTAAGGCTTCCGGTATAAAGGCGATATCCTGTTGTAGAATTCTCTGAAAAGACTTTATGGCTTGCTTGAAATTTTTTTGCTGTAAATAAATTTGTCCTTGGAGCAGGCTGGCGCGCACCGAGTCTGAGTTGATACTCAACGCTTTCTTCAGATTAGCTAAAGCCGCCTTACTGTCTCCTTCCCGACGCTTCTGATCGGCGAGTTCACAATAAAAATGCGCTATCGGCTTAGTTTGCTCGACTCCCATACTCGACTGAAGCTCTTCGGCCACCTTGGCCGCATCATCCCAGTCTCTGGTTAACTGATGAATATGTAATAATTGGACTAGACAATCACTCTTATGAGCCGGATCGTCCAGTAACTCAGTAAATAGCTTTTCAGAGCGGTCATACATCCCTACTGCATTATAATCTAAACCTAACTGGTAGAGTGCTGTATTTCTGTCTTTCCCTGACAGTTGGGGACGAGCTATCAGGTTCTGATGCAGGCGAATAGCTCGATCAACCTCCCCTCTTTTGCGGAAAAGGTTACCGAGTGCCAAATGGGTTTCCACAGTATCGGTATCAACTTTAAGGAGATCGATGAAAGTATCGACAGCTTTGTCTGGCTGCTCATTGAGTAAGTAGTTTAGACCCTTAATATAATTACTGGATAAACTACCGTCTTTCTCACTTTTACGCTGCCTGCGCCCCATTAAGAAACCCGATAATGCAGCCAGGGGCAGTAAAGCTAACACCCCGTACAAAAACCACTGTTCCATTTAAAAGGGGTCCTTGCCAGCGATAGGTTGTTGGCGAAGATGTTGTAGCTCTTTTTGAGCTTTTTCCAATTGTTTCTTTAATCTCGACTGACGGTGTCGATATTTATAGACAGCAAAAGACATGCCTAAGATACCCAGGATCAGGCCGCAAAGCCCGGCCCAGAATACCACCAAAGAAACAGGAATTTCCGTAGTACCAAACAGATAGTTAATGGCAGTTTCTTGGTCGTTATTTAAAGCGAATACGGTGCTAACAAGCAGTACAGCTACGAAAAGGATAATGGCAAATAGTTTACGCAAAGTAGCTTAGCTCCAAGCGTTAAAGAACCTGCTGTGTAATAGCAAAGCCCTTGGTGGATAATTATGGTTTTATCGGCTGATCCTTACCAGCGTCAACGCGTTCCCTCAACTCCTTACCTGGTTTAAAGTGCGGAACATGCTTTCCTTGAAGCGAAACCGACTCACCAGTTTTAGGGTTTCTTCCGACACGCGGCGCACGATAGTGCAGCGAAAAGCTGCCAAAGCCACGGATCTCAATTCGCCCACCGTCAGATAGTGTTTCTGACATCTGGTCAAGCAACGACTTAACGACCAGTTCGACATCGCGAACCGACAGCTGAGGATTCTTATCCACTAGACACTCGATCAGTTGTGATTTCGTCATTGGTCTAGACCTCCATTTAATTGAATACCCATAGTATGGGGCATTTCAAAGCAAAAATCATCTAACTAGCTTAATTATATGGCATTTTTTACAAATTTCTAGGCAAAAAAAAGCCCAGCGTTAGCTGGGCTTTCATGATTTTACGAAAAATCAGCGGTAAACTTACTCATCATCACCAAGCTGTTCTTTCAATAAATCACCTAGCGTTGCAGGAGAAGAAGAACCTTTCTCGTTGCTGAACTCTTTGATTGCTTCAGCTTCTTCTGCAGCGTCTTTCGCTTTGATAGACAAGGTTAAATTACGGTTTTTCTTGTCTACGCCAACGAATTTAGCTTCGATTGCGTCACCAACGCTCAAGTGCTTGCTCGCATCTTCAATACGCTCAGGCGCGATATCTGAAGCACGAACGTAGCCTTCTATGTTCTCAGCTAGTTCAACCGTTGCACCTTTCGCGTCAACGTCTGTGATAGTACCCTTAACCACAGTACCTTTCGGATGTTCGCTTAAGTACTCAGCAAATGGATCTGAATCAACTTGCTTAATACCTAGAGAGATACGCTCACGCTCAGCGTCTACTGACAACACAACAGCTTCAACTTCGTCGCCTTTCTTATAATCACGTACCGCTTCTTCACCAGAAACAGTCCAAGAGATGTCAGAAAGGTGAACCAAACCGTCGATGCCGCCTTCAAGACCGATGAAGATACCGAAGTCAGTGATTGACTTAATTTTACCAGTAACTTTGTCGTTCTTGTTATGAGTTGCAGCGAACTCGTTCCAAGGATTAGGCACACATTGCTTAATACCTAGAGAGATACGACGACGCTCTTCGTCAATATCAAGAACCATAACTTCAACTTCGTCACCCAAGTTAACAACTTTAGATGGGTGGATGTTTTTGTTAGTCCAATCCATTTCAGAAACGTGTACAAGACCTTCAACACCGTCTTCAATCTCAACGAAACAACCATAATCAGTCAGGTTAGTTACGCGACCTTGTAGACGTGCGCCTTCTGGGTAACGATCGTTGATATCAACCCATGGGTCAGAACCAAGTTGCTTAATACCTAGAGATACACGGTTACGCTCACGATCGAACTTCAATACTTTAACGTCGATTTCGTCGCCAACTTGTACCACTTCGCTTGGGTGCTTAATACGCTTCCAAGCCATATCTGTGATATGTAGAAGACCATCAACACCGCCCAAGTCAACGAATGCACCGTAATCAGTAAGGTTCTTAACGATACCTTTAAGCTCCACACCTTCCTCAAGGTTAGCAAGAAGCTCTTCACGCTCTGCACTGTTTTCAGACTCGATAACAGCACGACGAGAAACCACTACGTTGTTACGTTTCTGGTCAAGCTTGATAACTTTGAACTCAAGATCAACACCTTCAAGGTGTGATGTATCACGTACAGGACGAACGTCAACCAAAGAACCAGGAAGGAAAGCGCGGATTGACTTAACTTCAACCGTGAAACCACCTTTAACTTTGCCAGTGATAACACCAGTAACTGTTTCGTCTGCTTCGTGCGCAGCTTCAAGCACGCCCCAAGCAGCAATACGTTTAGCACGCTCACGTGATAGACGTGTTTCACCGAAACCGTCTTCAACTGCGTCTAAAGCTACTTCAACTTCGTCGCCAACGTTAACTTCTAAGTCACCCTTGTCATCAGTAAACTGTGTACGCGGGATAACGCCTTCAGATTTAAGGCCTGCGTTAACAACAACAACTTCATTATCAATATCAACCACTGTACCAGTGATGATAGCGCCCGGACGCATTTCTACGTTCTGTAGGCTCTGTTCAAATAGTTCTGCGAAATTCTCGCTCATTCGTTTGTACCTAATACGCTCTGCTAAAATGTCTTAGCAAGAACTTGAGTTAAAATCACCATGCGACTATCCAGTTGCCATGGGTCAATGAGTTTTATTGGTTCATCATCCATGCGAACCAACTTTCCAATCAAGCCTCAGAAACCCCTATAAAATCAAGGATTTGCTGAACAACCTCATCGATTGATAAGTCTGAGCTATCTACAACAAAAGCACCCTCTGCTGGCACCAATGGGGCCACAGTGCGAGTGCGATCACGCTCATCTCTATCGATGATGCTTTTTAGAAGGTGCCGAATATTAGCATTTACGCCCTTTTCGATCAACTGTTTATGGCGTCTTTCTGCCCGTATTTCGGGGCTTGCAGTCAAAAACACCTTATGTTCGGCATCGGGGAAAACCACGGTCCCCATGTCTCTACCGTCGGCTACCAGGCCCGGAGCTTGTCTAAACTGCTTTTGTCTGATCAGCAAAGCTTCTCGCACCTGCGGGATCGCCGCCACCTTTGAGGCCATAGCACTGGTTTCGTCCAAACGTAACTGAACACCAACGTCTTCGCCATTCAGCAACACTTTCTGCTCGCCTTCAGCTTGTGGTTCAAAGACCACATCCAGCTCCAACGCTGCCTTGGAAATCGCATCTACATCATCAATATCCAAGTTATTTTTAATCACGGACAAAGCCGTTAAGCGATACAAAGCACCGCTATCCAGCAGATGATAGCCCAGTTTTGTTGCCAGAATTTGACTAATAGTCCCTTTGCCGGACCCACTGGGACCATCGACGGTTATTACAGGGATCGTTGATGTGTCACTCAAACCGGACTCCTACTTTTCCATCTCGCGTAAGACTTTAATAAACTTGGCATTCTCCTCTTCCAGGCCAATGCTGACGCGTAGGTGATTTGGCATTTCATAATTCGCAACTGGACGAACAATAACACCCTGCTCCAGCATGTGCTGGTATATTGGGCCGGCCGGCTTACCCATATCAACCGTAATAAAGTTTGTCACGGAGGGTATATAATCGTAGTTAAGCTCTTTGAAGACAGCTTCAAGCTGCTGCATACCCGCTTTATTGACGTCCAGGGCTTTCTGTAGATATTCATGATCATCAAGCACGGCTTCAGCTGCTGCCAATGCCAATGAGTTCATGTTGAACGGCTGACGCGGACGGTTAATTAAACCCGTAACTTCTTCATTCGCCACCGCATACCCGGCACGAATACCCGCTAGACCATAAGCTTTCGAGAAAGTACGCGTCACGATTAAGTTAGGATAATCTTTAATCCAAGGAATGGTTTGCGGATAGTCTTTATCTTCCACATATTCGTAATAAGCTTCATCCAAAATAACCAATACGTCTTCTGGTACCTTGTCCATAAAAGCTTTTAATTCGCCAGACTTAACCCAGGTACCCGTAGGGTTGTTCGGATTAGCGATGAAGATCATACGAGTATTCGGCGTAATCGCTTCTGCTGTCGCTTCGAGATCATGGCCCCAGTCTTTCGCTGGAATCACCACTTTCTTAGCACCAATGGCTTGCGTCACAATCGGATAAACAACAAAAGCATGTTGTGAGAAAATCACTTCATGCTCAGGTGCAACAAAAACACGAGCAATCAGTTCCAAAACATCATTCGAGCCATTACCCAGCGTAATCTGATTAATATCAACACCGACACGTTCAGCAATTTTAGCCTTAAGATAGTAACCGTTCGCATCAGGATAGCGCGCTAATTCAGAAAACTCCTTCTCCATCGCCGCTTGCGCCTTGGCACTGATCCCTATCGGATTTTCATTACTGGCTAACTTAACGATATTGGTTATGCCCAGTTCTCTTTCTAATTCAGAGATTGGCTTACCTGGCTGGTATGGATGCAACTCTTGCACACCCGAGTTGGCTAATTTAATAAAATCACAACTCATAACTGACCCCTCAGTATTTGTAACGCCAGACCATTGGCGTTATGTGAATTCTTAAAACGGCCGCCATTATCCTTTAATTTCAAATGATTTTCATCCTTTGCCTGTTAAAACAGTCCCAAACCAACATACTACTGCAAATTGCCAAACATACTGCTAGTATAGTGTCGAATTATTAACCTCCAAGGATGCCCTTTCTAATGAAATATATCATTGCTTTCCTATGCTTAATCGCATTAGTTGTCGGTATATATGTGATGACTGATAAAAAAGGTTCAGAAACCACCCCAGCTTCCACGACTGATAAGAGTCAAGCCACGACTAATCAGAAGGCTAAGCTAACGCTAGCCCCGCCAGTGGCTAAAAAAGTTCCCTACGAGATCACCACGCATGGTAACACTCGAATTGATAACTATTATTGGATGCGGGATGACACCCGTACGGATCCGGAGGTGATTGCTCATTTAGAGGCAGAGAACGAGTATAAAGAAGCAATGTTGGGCGGAACTAAAGCATTACAACAAAAGCTTTATGATGAGATGGTAAATCGTCTTGAAAAAGACAAGTCTACCGTACCTTATCGTCTGGGTGACTATTATTACTACGTGCGTTTCACTTCGGAGCAAGAGTACCCTGTCTATGCCCGCAAAAAAGGCAACTTAGAAGCAGAAGAAGAAGTGCTGCTTGATGTTAATCAGTTGGCCAAGGGGCATGATTACTTTAACGTTGCTGCCGCAGAGGTTAGTCCTGATCACAAGTTACTGGCTTATACAGATGATTCAGTTGGCCGCCGCATATACACCATACGTTTTAAAGACCTAAGCTCCAACAAAGCGCTTCAGGACACCTTAGTAAACACAACGGGAAGTGTTGTTTGGGCAAACGATAACGAAACTGTTTTTTACATTAAAAAAGATCCGCAAACGCTGCTTGGGTACCAGGTATATCGCCATAAATTAGGAACCCCTCAAGACAAGGATGTGTTGGTTTATGAAGAAACCGACAGTAGTTATTACACCAACATCATGAAAACAACCGACGGCTCCTTGATAGAAATTGGCCATTACAGTACGGAAACAAAAGGACAAAGCTTTTTAGAGGCGGATAACCCTACAGGCCAGTTCAAGAAGTTTTACCCACTGGAAGATGGGCATGAGTACTCGATTTATAAGACAGGGGATTATTTTTATATTTTAACCAATTATAAGGCTAAAAATTTCCGCTTGATGAAAGTCCGTAAGGACAAGCACGACAAGATAGATGCCTGGGAAGAAGTCATCCCCCACCGTGAAGATACTCAAATCACAGGAGTGACCCCATTTAAAGACTATATTGCTATCACCGAACGTCAGAATGGCTTGATGACAATCCGTATCATGAACATCAAAGACGGAAGCTTCAAGTCGGTCGAGTTCAATGACCCCGCCTATTCAGCGCAGTTCTCAACGAATAAAGACTTTTCAAGCCAATACTTACGATACGAGTATTCTAGCTTAACCACACCGGACTCTATCTATCAGTTTAATATGGAAACCGGTGAAAGTACGCTATTAAAGCAAGACAAAATACTGGATAACTTCGATAGTACGAATTACAGCAGTGAGCGGCTGTTTATAGAGGCTCGCGATGGAGCCAGAGTTCCCGTATCACTCGTCTACAAGAACGACAAGTTTAAACAAGATGGTACGAACCCTCTCTATCAGTATGGTTATGGCTCCTACGGCGCCACCTTTGATCCCAGATTTCGCTCTAACTGGTTATCTTTATTGGATAGAGGGTTTGTGGTTGCCATTGCACATATCCGGGGCAGCCAAATGTTGGGCCGCCAATGGTATGAAGATGGAAAAATGTTCAATAAAATCAATACATTCACAGATTTTATTGATGTTACCGACGGTCTTATTAAACAAAAATATGCAGCTCAAGATAAAGTTTTCATCGCTGGAGGTAGCGCAGGCGGCCTGCTGATGGGCGCGGTGGTTAATAGGGCGCCGGAAAAATACCGGGGTGTCGCCGCCCATGTGCCTTTCGTAGACGTGGTTACCACCATGCTGGATGAGAGTATTCCTTTAACCACCAATGAGTTTGACGAATGGGGCAACCCAAAAAATAAAGACTCATATGATTATATGCTGTCCTACTCACCTTACGATAACGTCAAGGCCCAAGAGTACCCTCATATGCTGGTGACTACTGGCCTGCACGACTCACAGGTTCAGTACTTTGAACCCATGAAATGGGTTGCGAAGTTACGCGAATATAAAACCGGTGACAACCAGCTGCTTTTACATACGAATATGGAAGCAGGTCATGGCGGTACATCCGGGCGCTTTAGAAGACTGAAACAAACGGCAATGGAGTACAGTTTCTTTTTAGATATTTTAAAGTCACCGAACTAAATCAATAGGACTAGTTGCAGTTCTAGTTTTTCTAGAACTGCAAAGTTTTGTGAAATAAGTCTCAAAAATATATTCCTTCTTTATTTTTTCAACTAAGGTTGCTTCTACGTATATGGAAAGCAGCCACACAATGAAAACAATTCTCTATAAAGTTGGTAGAATAAAACTTATATTGATAATAACCCTCACTGCACTCATTATGGCGGTAGGGCTCAATTTTCTCTTTCAATCGTTTCAGGAAGTTAACTTTAGCTATACCTCTTTAATTCGCTCTGCGCTGATCCCTATCATCATAGCTCCGGTAATATCCTGGTATTTAGTAGGTTTGTTTTTGCAGGTTATTGAATTGGAACAAACCATGAAACAGTGGGCCATGTTTGATCAGCTGACAGGGTTATTAAACCGTAGGGCTTTCCTGCATCGCGCCGAGCAAGAATATAAACGGGCTAAGCGCCACAAAGAGGAGTTTGCTATTCTGGTGTTGGATCTAGATCATTTTAAAATGATCAATGACCAGTACGGGCATAAAGCAGGGGATCTTATTTTGAAAGACTTTGGGAAGCTTGTCATGTCTAACATCAGACAAAGTGAGATTTGTGGTCGAATAGGCGGTGAAGAATTCGGCTTTATACTACCTAAAACCAGTCTGGAGCAAGGCTGTCTTTTTGCTGAGAAGCTACTTGATGCGATTCAAAACCGAATGGTAAGTTTTGAAAATAAGAATATCCAATATACAGCAAGTATCGGTATAACCATTTCCTATCCTGAGAATGATTTCAAAATAAATAACTTACTTCACAATGCTGACCAAGCCCTTTATCAGGCCAAGTCAGCCGGTAGAAACTGTTTTCAGGTCGCACAACCAACTACAGAGTTTTCTCAAAGTGCTCCATGTAACTAAGTAACGCCTTCACACCATCGATACTCATGGCATTATAAATACTGGCACGCAAACCACCGAATGAACGATGTCCTTTAAGGGCAATGAGATGATTATCCTGAGCACCTTTAAGAAAACGCTCTTCTAATGACCTGTCGTCCAGCTGTATCGCCACATTCATAAAAGAACGCGAACCTCTGGCGACTGGCGAGTGGTAAAAAGAAGATTGATCAACGTAATCATAGAGCATATTTGCCTTTTCCAGATTACGTTTATGCATCTCTTCCACACCTCCTTGCCGAAGCAACCATTCAAATACCAGACCAGCAAAATAAATTCCAAAGCTGGGCGGCGTATTTGGCATAGAACCTTTGGCAGCAACATGGGGGTATTGGAAAAGGCGAGGAACTCTCTCGGTCTGGAAGCTATCGAATAAGTCCTCTCGTACAATAACAACCGTCATCCCCGATGGACCAATATTTTTCTGAGCTCCAGCATATATCAGTGCATATTTTTCAATATCGATTGGACGCGACAATATATCCGAGCACATATCACTGACTAACTTACCTTTAAAGCACTCAGGATCTTGCTCAAACTGCACTCCGACAATGGTCTCATTGGAAGTAAAATGGAGGTATTTTGCGTCTTCATCCAGATTCCATTCCACCTCGGGCACCAGCTCCAGCAGTCCATCAGAATTTTTACGGATACCTTGCTCAACGTGAATATTACCGAAGCGTTTGGCTTCATCAATACACATTCTCGACCAATGATCCATTTCCAGATAATTGGCGCTATCCCCCGGTGCCAGAAAGTTCATCGGTACCATCGAAAACTGATGTGAGGCACTGCCGTGCATAAATAACACCTGATAGTTATCAGGGATCTTCAACAGTTTTCTAAGGTTGGTCTCTGTATTATGGAGGATCTCTTTAAAATCTGGCGTACGGTGGCCCAGTTCCATCACTGAGCAACCGTATCCGTTCCAGTTTAAAAGCTCTTCTTGCGCACGCTCTAATACTTCTGTCGGTATTGCAGCAGGCCCGGCACTAAAGTTAAATGCACGAGTCATCTCACTCCCCTACTTTTTAGACTTTCATGCTACATTAACTGATCTGATTCAATAAATCTAAGAACCTATTCTTCTATCGAATCGTCATCCAGCTCAATATCCGCACTGTCTTCAAGCTCATCGTCGTCATCGACGTCGAGCTCAACGATTCGCTGCAAACCAACCAGGGTTTCATCATCATCCAAACGAATCAGACGAACACCTTGAGTATTACGACCCATGATCCGGATATCATCAACGCCCGTTCGGATTAAAGTTCCCCCTTTGCTGATCAGCATCACTTCATCTCCGTCAATCACGGGCACTGCCGAGACTACCTGGCCATTCCGTTCGCTCATCTGGATCGAGATAACCCCCTGACCACCACGACCTCGTAGTGGGTGATCGTCCACGGAAGTACGTTTACCGTAACCATTTTCCGTAGCCGTCAAAATGGAACAATCTTCTTCAGCGACCAACATTTGAATGACTTTGGCGCCATCCGGCAGTTTCATGCCGCGCACACCGCGAGCGGTTCGACCCATGGCACGCACCGCGTCTTCTTCAAAGCGTATGACCTTACCGGCATCACTGAACAGCATAATTTCATCATCGCCCGATGTTTCTGCAACACCGATCAATTCATCATCGTCGGCAATGGTCAGGGCTATAATGCCGCTAGTTCTAGGGCGAGAGAATTGCTCCAATGACGTTTTCTTCACGGTACCGTTAGTCGTTGCCATAAAGACATAACGGTCTTCTGAGAACTCACGGATAGGTAAGATTGCACTGATTTTCTCATCTTTCTCAAGCGGTAACACGTTAACGATCGGTTTACCGCGAGAGCCGCGACCAGCATTTGGTAACTCAAAGACTTTGAGCCAATAAACTTTACCGCGAGACGAGAAACATAGAATCGTATCGTGGGTCGAAGCGACCAGTAAACTGTCGATAAAATCTTCATCTTTCATCTTGGTCGCAGATTTACCACGCCCACCACGACGCTGTGCTTTATAATCAGACAGCGACTGGTACTTCACATAACCCTCGTGAGATAAAGTCACTACAACATCTTCTTCTGTGATCAGATCAGCAATCGTTAAATCGAGCTTGCTATCCAGTATTTCAGAGCGACGCTCGTCGCCAAAGCTTTCCTTAACTTCTTCCAGTTCTTCACAAATCACTTCCAATAAGCGTTCTTTGCTCATAAGAATATGTAGCAGCTCTTCGATTAGCCCCAACAAGTCTTTATATTCACTGATAATTTTATCGTGCTCGAGACCTGTGAGCTTATGCAGGCGAAGCTCTAAAATCGCTTTAGCCTGTTCTTCAGAAAGCTTGTAATAACCGTCATGGAAGCCAAACTCTGCCGCTAAATGCTCTGGACGGCAGGCTTCAGTACCAGCGCGAGCCAACATGTCAGCCACCTGACCAGGTGCCCACTGACGATGTATCAACTCTTCTTTAGCTTCTTTTGGCGTCGGCGACTTCTTAATCAACTCAATCACTTCGTCGATATTGGCCAAAGCAATCGCTAAACCTTCCAACACATGCGCTTTTTCACGCGCTTTGCGTAATTCAAAAATCGTACGACGAGTAACCACTTCTCGACGGTGCGTAATGAAAGCATCCAGAGCGTCTTTCAAGTTGAACAGTCGTGGCTGACCATTATCCAGCGCCACCATGTTAATCCCAAACACGTTCTGCATTTGTGATTGCGCATAAAGATTATTCAATACCACTTCAGGTACTTCACCTTTACGCAGCTCGATCACCATACGCATACCGTCTTTATCCGACTCGTCACGCAGGCCTGTAATACCTTCAATTTTCTTGTCTTTAACCAGCTCAGCGATCTTTTCAATCAGACGAGCTTTATTAACCTGGTACGGTAATTCGGTGACAACGATGGAGTCCTTACCATTCTTCTCATCAGTCTCGATATGGCTGCGTGCACGCAAATAAATCTTACCACGCCCCGTTTGGTAGGCATCTATAATACCCGCACGGCCGTTAACGATGGCGGCGGTTGGGAAATCTGGTCCTTGCACATACTCCATCAAATCCGTGATCGTAAGATCCGGATTCTCAATAAGCGCTAGACACCCATCAATGACTTCATTCAAGTTATGCGGTGGGATATTGGTTGCCATACCGACGGCAATACCCGACGAACCATTAACAAGCAAGTTGGGAATTCTGGTCGGTAATACCGTTGGCTCAGACTCGGACCCATCATAGTTCTCTTCAAAATCGACGGTTTCTTTGTCTAAATCGGCCAGCAATTGATGCGCCATTTTGGCCATGCGTACCTCGGTATATCGCATCGCCGCCGGCGAATCGCCATCGATAGAACCAAAGTTACCCTGACCATCAACCAGCATGTAACGTAAAGAGAAAGGTTGGGCCATACGAACGATGGTATCGTATACCGCAGAATCACCATGCGGATGATATTTACCGATAACATCACCCACTACACGGGCCGACTTTTTATACGGCTTGTTAAAGTCATTGCCCAGCTCATTCATCGCGTACAGCACACGACGGTGTACAGGTTTTAATCCATCCCTAACATCTGGCAGTGCTCGGCCAACGATGACGCTCATCGCATAATCTAAATACGATGTTTTTAGTTCATCTTCAATGTTAACCGGCAGGATCTCTTTGGCAAGTTCACCCATTCTGAAAAACCCTTAAAATTCTGATAGTTATAATTAGAAATCTCAAAGACACTATGCTTCGATTTAAGCAAATAATTCTAACACAAGCCTCATTTTTTCGCTAATATTTATCACGATAACAGTATGTTTTTTAGACATTATGATGTTTATTTCACCACTCCTTATGCATCCTACTTTTGTCAGGTATAATAGCGCCTCTTAAGTCATTGAAATAACAAGCGAGTCCGCGTTGAGTCATAGCGAAGAAGCAGCAACCTTAAAGCATGTGGATCAAATCATCAGTCCTGAATGGATGATTCCCGTCAGCAGTAAAGGTAAACGCAACGTGAAAGCGTTAACAGGCCTGTCCATTGCTATTAACCACAATAAAATCGTCGCCATTGAGCCAACCCCACGACTGTTCAAGCATTATACAACTGACAGTCATACTGAGTTGCCAAATCAGGCTTTACTGCCAGGCTTCGTTAATTGCCACACACACGCAGCCATGAGTTTATTTAAAGGGCTCTCAGACGATCTTCCCTTGATGATGTGGTTGGAAAACCATATTTGGCCGGCGGAGCGCAAGTGGGTCGATGATGCTTTCTGCGAAGATGGTGTCACTCTGGCTATCGCTGAAATGTTACTCAGCGGCACCACCTGTTTCAATGACATGTACTTCCAGCCCAATATGACCGCAAAAGTAGCGCAAAAACTTGGGGTGAGAGCCACCATCGGCATGTTGATGTTTGACTTTCCCTCTGCCTGGGGTTCTGGCTGGGAAGACTACCTGAAGAAGGGACTGAGCTTACGCGATGATTACAAGCATAGCGAACTTCTTACTTTCGCTTTTGCCCCTCACGCTCCCTATACCGTTTCCGATGAGCCACTCAGTAAAATTGCAACGCTAAGTAACGAACTGTCGCTCCCCGTTCATATGCATGTGCATGAAACCGCGCACGAGATCAAGGAAAGTTTATCCCAGCATGGCAAGCGTCCCCTGAAAAGGCTTCAGGAGCTGGAGTTAGTTAACCCCAACCTGATCGCCGTTCATGTAACGCAGCTGCATCGCAATGAAATTGAGACCATTGCCAGCCACGGCGTATCTGTAGTGCACTGCCCACAGTCCAACATGAAGTTGGCCAGCGGGATCAGTCCGGTTCAAGACCTGCTGACAGCCGAAATTAATGTCGCTCTGGGAACCGATGGTAACGCTAGCAATAATGATTTAAATATGTTCTCAGAAATGAAAACTGCTTCCCTGCTTAGCAAGGTCTATACCGGCTCTGCTCAGGCATGCTCTGCGGCTGATATTCTCTACTCTGCCACCATGGGTGGAGCAAAAGCGTTGGGTATGGAAAAGCTATGCGGTTCTATTGAGGTAGGTAAAGCCGCCGACTTGACTGCAATCGACTTGAATACCATTCAGGCACAGCCACTCTATGATCCGGTATCACAGATCGTATATACTGCAGGACGTGAGCAGGTAAGCCACGTATGGGTCAATGGCAGGCTCCAGGTAGAAAATGGCCACTTATGTCGGCTGGATAACTCGCAACTCATCAGTATGGCTAAAAACTGGCGTGATAAGATTCAACATTCGAAGGCAAACGCATGACACAGACCGAAAACCAAAGTTCTTCACGAGCCAATGTCGATCCCCATGAGATCAATAAGTTTGAACAGATGGCATCTCGCTGGTGGGATAAAGAAGGTGACTTTAAACCATTGCATGACATCAACCCGCTTCGACTTAAGTTCATTATGGATCAAGTTGGGGATCTGCAAGGCAAAAAGATTCTCGATGTTGGATGTGGTGGAGGTATTCTTACCGAATCACTAGCCAAAGAAGGCGCCACCGTCACCGGTATTGATATGGGCGAAATGCCACTACAGGTCGCGAAGCTGCATAAGTTGGAATCTGGTGTTGATGTCGAATATTTGCAGTCTACGGCAGAAGAGTTTGCCGAGAAACATGCTGGAGAATTTGACGTGGTAACTTGCCTGGAAATGCTGGAGCATGTGCCTGAACCCAGCTCCATCATCAAGGCTTGTAAAAAACTGGTTAAACCGAGTGGTGATGTTTTTTTCTCAACCATCAATCGTAATCCCAAAAGTTTTCTGTTTGCCATCGTCGGTGCCGAATATTTACTACAGATGCTGCCCAAAGGGACACATGACTTTAAAAAGTTTATTCGCCCGTCAGAATTAGAAGCATGGAGCCGTGAGCAAGGACTTAGCTTTAAAAGTATTGAAGGCATGCACTTCAATCCTCTAACGAAAAAGTACTGGATGAGCGATAACGTCGATGTGAATTATATTGCTCATACTCAACCCAACGACTGATCATGAAGAAACAGAACATTAAAGGCGTCTTTTTTGATCTGGACGGTACACTGCTTGATACCGCTCCTGATATGGCATTAGCGCTGAATATCCAACGAGAGCACCACGATTTAGAGCCGATACCTTACTCTGAGATCCGTCCACACGTGTCCCACGGTGCTCTCGCCATGCTTAAAATTGGCTTTGGCATTGACATTAACAGCACTAACTACCAGGCTATGCGCGAACAATACCTGCAACTATACGCAGAGAATCTGGCAGTTAATACCGCTCTTTTCGAAGGGTTGGCAGAGTTTCTGCTGGAACTGGAAGCTAGCGCCATCAAATGGGGCGTTGTCACCAATAAACCCGAGTTTTTGACCAAGCCTTTGCTCAACAATCTGCAGCTTGACCACCGCTGTTCAAGTATTATCAGCGGCGACACCGTCAGCCCAACCAAACCGAATCCACAACCACTATTTGCTGCATGTAAAGAATCAGAATTGCTGCCAGCTCAGTGCCTGTATATTGGCGATGCCGATCGTGACATCATGGCCGGAAGAGCTGCGGGGATGAAAACCGTGGCAGCAGACTGGGGTTATATTTTGCCAGAAGACTCGGTTCATACCTGGGGGGCAGACAAAGTGATTAGCAGCCCACAGGAATTTAGAGATTACTTTTGGCAGAATTTTACGGCGGCGACATCATCTACTTAATTACCGGTACTTTTCTTTAACTGAGGTAACTCCATTATTTCCTGTTTAATCAGTGGCGTTACCTCTTCAGCCGGTACAGGGCGGCTGAATAAATAACCCTGTACCAGATCACAGTCATATTGCTTCAGCAACTCTAATTGCTCTTCGGTTTCGACGCCCTCAACGATAGAGGTCAACCCGAAACTTCTTGCCAGACGAATAATATTTTTAATAATGAGTTTATTATCGTGCTTATTTTCCTCAGCAGTAAGACTGACTTTTTGAATAAATGACTGATCAATTTTGACCTGATTAACCGGTAACGAGGTTAAGTGGCTGATGGATGAGTAACCGGTACCAAAGTCATCAAGACTAATCGTTACCCCCATGCTTTTAAGCTCCTGCAGCATACTGACAGAGCTTTTCATGTCGGCCAATGCTGCACTTTCAGTGACCTCGATATCCAGCAAACTTGGCTTCACATCATACTGCCTCAGCGTTTCTGAAAGGTTTTGCTTTAAATCCTCTCGCAATAAATCTTTTACAGATAAGTTAACCGAGACTTTAACTGGGCAGCCGGCCTTGGACCAAAGACTGATTTGCTCTATAGCTTTTTGAACAACCCAATCGGTCAGACGGTATATTAAACTGGTTTCTTCCGCAATCCCGATTATCAGCTGCGGTGAGATAAACCCTTTTTTAGGATGATTCCAGCGTAATAAGGCCTCCAGCGAATCAATCTTACCCGTTTTTAAGCACACTTTCGGTTGATAGTAGAGCATCAACTGTTCCTGGTTGAGAGCGTGTACAATTTCCTTTTCCAACATTAACTTGTCACGAGCGGTTTCAGTCACTTCAGACTGGTAGAAAGCAAAAGGCGCCGCTATTTCCTTAACACGGCGAGCCGTAATTTCAGCTTTATTCAGCAGCTCTTCTGCTTGCGCACCATCATCGGGAAAGCGCACTACGCCCGCTCGCAACGAGACTTTGACTTCCGAGCCACCGACCATTATCAGTTTATCGAACTCAGACAAAATACTCTCAACTAACTTACTGGCTTCAAAAGCATCTCTCTGATTTAAAACAATCGCAAACTCATCGTCTCCTGCTCTGGCAATAAAATCAAAATCTTCGGTATAACGACGGAGAATACCAACTACATACTGTAATACTTCATCACCCATCCAATGCCCTAGAGCATCATTAATAATATTTAACTGGATAACATCAAAATAAATTAGCGTAACATTGTAGTGATAGCTGTTGGCCTGAGTGATATAGCGCTTTAGTTGCCGTTTCAAAAAGCGGCGATTGGGCAGCTCTGTTAAACTGTCATAATTCGAAATCTTGTATAACGACTGCTCTGAAATTTTCTTGTAACTGATATCCCTGAAGTTACTGATAATTCCTTCGACATTTGGATCATCAAGCAGATTAATAAATGTATTTTCTACCCAGACAGGCTCTCCAGACTTTTTAAGAATACGATACTCAGGAATGCGATACACTCTACCAGGATGTTTTAAGACCCATTTCCAGGCGTTTTTTGCCAGTTTAAGATCATCAGCATGAACAAAGTCCGTAGCCTTAAGACTCTGTGTATCCGCTGCGCTATAACCTAATAATTTTAAGGCACTATTAGACGAGAACTTCACATGACCTTCAATATCATACAGCGCAATACCATCGAAAGCGTTTTCAACCAAAGCTCGGTAGTAATTCTCTCTCTGTTCCAGCTCTTTTTCGAGCCGGTACTGTTCAGTAATATCTCTTACTGATCCGAGTTCCAATAACGGCTTGCCATAATCATCGCGTTTGAAAATCAAACAATGATTTTGCAACAGTCGATACTCTCCCTCGGCATTTTTTACTCTGGCTTCTGCCTCTACGGTTTCTCCCGGTTGCGAATCCAAAACTCTTTCGGCACGCTGCTTCATACTTGCCAAATCATCAGGGTGCGTCAAAGCCAGAGCATCTTTCCACGATGTCAGCTCGTTGTCAGAATAGCCCAGCAGTCTGGTTAGACGTTTTCCGCCCATCAATAGCTTATCCTGAACCAGATCATAGGTATACATCACATCGGGGGACATCCGTATCACTTCCTGTAAAAAAGCCCGGCTACTCTCCAGTTTCTCGGTCACCTCCCGCCTTTTGGAGATATCCCGAGCGACCGCAATAATATTGCCATCATCCAAACGAGCGAGTTTTACTTCGACATAAAAACGAGAACCTCCTTTGCGAGTATGAATACCCTCTACAACAGCGGTCTCGTCATGTTTCAGCTTTTTATAAAAATAAGTTGCCGCCTTTGAACCCGACAGGCTTTCAACTTTTTGTATACGCTGCCCGATTAATTCATTTTTAGCAAAACCCAGAGACAAAACAGCACTATGGTTCAGATCAATAATTTTTCCCGATGGGCTGACAATAAAGACGGGATCCCCGAGCTGTTCCAGCAGCATTGAAAAGTAAGACTCTTTGGATTTAGCCCACTGATCAGAGTAATTAATCTGCTCAAGCTGGAACTGCCGTTCTTCGTTCAGGAGCTGATTTGCTAAAAAGGGAGCAATCAGATGAGCAACGTCTTGCACTAATTGTTGCGTCAACTCTTCGAAATAGCCCTCATGATCATCCTCCAAATCTATCACAGCCAATAACTTTCCCTGATAAACCACGGGCACGGCTAATTCTGAAACATTCCCCTTGATATACTCGAGCCAGAAATCACAGTCTTTACTGTTGGCAATATTCATGGCGCGCTTTTCTTCCGCAGCATGCCCAACGACTCCGGCACCTAAAGCGATGGGCTTTAGCTTATAAGACTCGAGCTTAATGCTATTGCGGTTTGTATAAGAGATACAGATGAGCTGGTTATGCTGGGGCTCAAATCGAAAAAAGGCACAGTCAAAGCTTTTGATATGTCCTTGTAGCGCCTGCACAATGATATCTGCGGTCTGCTGAACGCTCCCGCTCGTAAGTAAAGACTGTGACAAGCTGAATAGAAAGTCGTTATCGGTAGTGAGATTACTCATGAAATATCCTTCACTACATCATAGTTCAGAATAACTAGCGCGTAAAATACTTATTCTTCCAACTGACAACGATACTGACCCCGCCGTTGTCGCTATGATTTTTTGCCACGATATGCCCATTATGGAAATTAGCAATAAGTTTTGCCAAATACAAACCAAGCCCCAGGTGCCCCCCCGAGTTTTTACGACTCGAATGCATTAAACTAAAGACCGACTTTAAAGCTTTCTTATCAATGACGGGCCCTCGATTACTCACTTCAAAGATTAAACGGGAATCATCCTCCCGTAAGCAAATTACAATCGGCGCAGATCTATCATCAAAGTCAACGGCATTGGTTATCAGTTTATCAACCATTTGCACAAACAAATCTCTGGAACCTTTTAGCGATACTCCGGATACCTGTGAATTGTATTTGAATTGATGCTCTGGCCAATTGGTCGCATATGCCTGAGAAACACCTTTGAGTACATCATCAACATCAAACGTATGCTTATCAGCACTCTTAATAGCCTGCTCTAAACGTGTTGCTTCACTGAGTCGACTCAATGTCTGGCTCATTCGACTGGCGCCGGACTGTGCAGAGCGTAGCATCTGAGCATCTAATTCAGACAAGCTGTCAGCACTCAGGTTGTCCAGCGAACTACGAATAATTGCGATCGGCGTCCTCAGCTCATGATTCAGCCTCGCCACTAATTTTTCTTGATAATCATGATGCTGCTTTAGTCGCGTCGTTAACTGCGAAAAAGTATTGGTCAGATCGGCGACCTCATCATCGTAATACTCCTCCCGTTTTATGACATGGCGGATCTGTCCCTGTTCTGATACGGCTTCTTCAGTAATATCTCGTAGCTCCACAATACGACGGCTATAGTCTTTACTCGAACGATACAACCACCACACCATCAAAACCCAGAAGAGTAGCATTAATAACAGCATCCTCAACCAGAAATCTCTCAGATAGAGCTTCTGATTGATGGCTGAAGACTCGACAATTAGAGCGCCAACAATGGCATCACCGTCGTATAAAGGCTCTAAAATTCTTGAATAAGCAGTCAGGTTTCCCGCATCGACCAGTTGTTCCTGCGCCTGCCCCAGTAATGTTTTATCCAGCTCTTCACTGGATAAACTGACTTTAGAGCCCCGGGTTTCAATCGGGCTTAAATCACTTAACCATAAGCGATTACGCCAATGGCCCTTAATACTTTGGTGGGGCTGACCATAGCCATAAACAATGTCACCCTGTAAATTGGTCACCATCACACGGTAGTCATCAGCTTTCAGTCGCGATAAAGCGCCAACGCTTAGCATGCTGTTCAAGTCAGCCAACTCAAAATTAGTAAAAGAATACAATCCTTGTAACTTAGGGGATGAGCCTTCTTTATCCACATCATGGATTTCAGCATTAAAGGTTGTTCCCACCAGTTCTCTGGGGACTCGGACCTCTAACTGATAACCTTGAGATGATTCCTGCCAGACCGCATAAACCGAATTGACCTCCCGGTAACCACTACTGGTCTGCCGCAACGCCGCAACGCGCCCAGGCGCTATCGGCGAGAACTGTAAGCGATAGGCATTTAGCTGGACTTCGATCTTATCCGACTGCCCGCCCAGTTCGAGATTCTTACGGTACACCACCTCATCGTCTTCCACATCAAACAGTAAGAAGAAATGTTGTTGGTCTTCAACCAGATTCAATTCGGCAGATTGCCCAAAATTCTGTATACGGTTGCCAAAACCGTGATAGGGGTACCATTCATCAGAGTAGCCATCGATCAAAATACCGGTTTCTCGTAAAGCGACATGCAAGGTTGGCTTAGAGTTATCGGTATCCAGTTTATGACGAAAGTTATTGTCGTGTTGTATCAGCTGCTCGAAAAAACTACGCAAATTATTAGCTTGCTGAATGGCCTGCTGAAAGTTGTCGCGCTCTAAATCACTCTCAAACTTACTGTCGATCAACCAGCTGGCTAACGGAATCAGTAAAAAAACGCAGCTAATCAGTAAAATACGCCATTTGAGAGATAAAGATTTCATTATGCCTGGTTCCAGCGATACCCCATGCCATAAACGGTCTCAATAGAGTCAAACGACTTATCGATACGCTGGAATTTCTGGCGAATACGCTTTATGTGTGACGTAATGGTACTGTCGTCTACGACGGCTTTAACCGCCTGCATTAATTGTTCACGATTTTTCACGTGCCCTGGGCGAGATACCAGCGCATTGACAATCCAAAACTCACTGACCGTCAAGTCGACGAGCGTACCGCTCCATTTTACGCTGAGGCGCTCATTATCAATTTCAAGCGAACCCACCTGGTGAATAGCATTAGCATTCGGCGCTTCCTGCAACGACTCAAGACGTCTAAACAGCGCTGAAATTCGAGCCAAAAGATGTGGTAGGCTGATATCTTTAGTCAAGTAATCATCAGCCCCTAACCTTAGTCCAGAAATAATGTCCAGATCACTATCAAGCGCAGTTAGAAAAATAATCGGCAACTGGGTCGATTGTTGTCTCAGGCTCCGGCATATTTCAAAGCCAGCTTCCTGTTCATTGCCTAACCCGATATCAAGCAAAACTAAATCGGGTAAACGATTGGCAAAAGCGTGTTCGGCTTCATTTTTGGTCTCATAAACGACAACTTCATAACCCGCTTTTTTTAACGCCATACTGTAGTTTTGTTGTAATAATGGTTCGTCTTCGACAACGGCTATACGCTTTCCCATACATGTTCCTAATATTTCACTTATCTATCGGTTTATACCCAACCACTGCATCAGGGGCGATATCAGTGGAAACTCAAAGCATTTTAGACAATGCGTCACCGGAAGGGAATGGCCCTCACCTCTCCACAATCAATAACAAGGTATTTAAGTAGTTTAAATACCCTTTGAAGAAGCCTGTAATAGGCCACGAATTGGACCGCAATGCAAGCTCTGAAAGTCACAATTTATAAGTTGATTGGGTATACGAGCTAATATAAGGTAAAATAACTCCACACAATAATCCAACCAATTTAAGACTTTTTGATGCAAAACTACCAACCCGCTACCGATTCTCTAAAAGACAAGGTCATTCTGGTCACTGGTGCCACCGACGGCATTGGTAAAGAAGCCGCCCTAGACTACGCCAAACACGGTGCAACTGTGGTTTTACTATCTCGTGACACCCGTAAACTGGAAAAAGTATACGATGAAATAGAAGCTCTGGGCTACCCAAAACCAGCTTTTCTACCGGTCAATTTACAGGATAACAACCCTGAAACGTATCAGAAAGTGGCGCACGTCATTGAGGATGAATTCGGTAGGTTAGATGGACTGCTGCATAATGCCGGCGATCTGGGCTTACTTAGCCCTATTGAACATTTTGACGAAGAAACCTGGTTTAGAGTCATGCAAGTCAATGTCAATGCTGAATTTTTGTTGACAAAATACTGCATCCCTCTTCTCAAGAAAGCAAACAATGCCTCGCTTGTTTTCACCTCTTCCGGCGTTGGTCGCAAAGGGCGCGCCTATTGGGGGGCTTATGCCGTCTCTAAATTTGCTAACGAAGGCATGATGCAGGTCTTGGCCGATGAGTTGGAAAACACTTCAATCCGGGTCAATAGTCTCAATCCTGGTGCAACCCGTACCAAAATGCGTGCTAATGCTTATCCTGGAGAAAACCCAGAGACTTTGCCGACACCGCAAGATATCATGCCAGCCTATTTATGGCTCATGGATGAGGCATCGACCGATGTCAACGGGCAAGCAATCAATGCAAGGGACTTTATTTAAACAGCTTAAGGACACCTTTTGAAGAACGCCACTCTCAGCCAGAAAGCGCCTTCTGTTGCCGGTAAACCTGCTGGTAGCTCGCCTGTGTCTCAATTTGCGGCGATCGATCTAGGCTCTAATAGTTTCCATTTGGCCATTGCACAGTTCGATGGCCACACCCTGCGTGTCATTGGACGCCTAAAGGAAAAGGTCCAGCTGGCTGCAGGCCTTGATCAAAACCACAAACTTTCAGATGAAGCCATACAACGCGGCCTCAATTGTTTGCAGCTATTTGCTGAACGTATTCGCGATATTGATCGCTCCTATGTAACGGTCGTCGGCACCTACACGCTGAGGAAAGCTATAAATGCCGCAACCTTTGTCAAACAGGCTGAATCCATACTGGGCCATACTATTGACATTCTTCCAGGCAGGGAAGAAGCACGTCTGATTTATGATGGGGTATCGCATAACCATCCTGATCTAAAGAAAGCACTGGTCATTGATATTGGAGGCGGTAGTACTGAAATTATTTTAGGTGAACAGTTCAAGCCTGAAATTATGGATAGCTTATCGCTAGGCTGTGTCACCAGCAAAAAGTTTTTCCCTGATGGGAACATTACAGAAGATAATTTTAATGAAGCCGCTATGAACGCGGCAATTGAGGTCTCTGAGGTTAAAAAGTTCTACGATAAAATACACTGGGAGCATTGCCTTGGTGCTTCTGGAAGTATTGAGTCGGTTTATAAAGTGCTATTCGACTTAAACTTGGCTCAAGGATTTATCACCTTTGACCATCTGAAAATCTTAAAGCAAAAGCTCATCGATATCGGTGACTTCAACAAGGTTCAGTTTTCAGGTCTCACCGAGAGTCGCAAGAGTACCTTTACGAGTGGCGTGGCTATTTTATACGGGTTGTTCGACACGCTGAACATCGACAAGATGCATATAGCGGATGCATCCCTCAGAGAAGGGATATTATTAGAGCTGGTGGAAGAATTAAAAGGGAATGATATTCGCCACCAGACCGTCCATAGTCTGATGCATCGCTTTAACGTCGATCAGGAGCACGCCTTTCAAGTTAAACAAAGTGCCCAACTCATTTTCGAGCAGACAGCTGATCTGTGGGGAATTTACGATCCCATATACAAAAACTATCTGGACTGGGCCTGTGACCTTCACGAAGTCGGTCTATCCATCAGTTTCTCCAAGCTGCGAATGCACAGCGCTTACATAGTCCAGTATGGCGATATGCCGGGTTTTAGCCAGCAGACTAAAGACTCCCTTGCTGCAATCATCGCCAATCAAAAGAAAAAGCTCTACCCTGAGCAGCTGGATAATAAATACGATCCTCAGCCTGCGCTATTAGCTATCGTCAGAATTTTACGCTTAGCCATTTTATTTAATGTTAAACGAGATAATCACAACATTCATGAGCTCCATTTTATCCCTGAAGGTCAGCAGGGTTTAGTCATTCAAATCCCTGAGCGATGGGCCAGCGAACACCTCTTAGTTATTGCCGAATTGAACCGTGAAGCAGGCTATTTAAGCGACCACCAAAAATCACTGACCATTGAAATTGTTTAATGAGCCAGTTTCTCAAGCAGCACCTGTTGAACTTTAGTCTCTGCTGAACAGTTTGAATCAAAAAGCCGATAGTCACCGCCCGTTTGCAGCATCCAGCTCTGCCTTTTATCCGCCAGCATTAAATTCAGCTCATCCATCATACGTTGCTTTAAATCGGCCTGTAAGATGGGAAAGCAGGTTTCGACACGATGGTATAGGTTACGCTCCATCCAGTCCGCTGATGCAGCATACAGATTCTCTTCACCGTTATTGTAGAAATAATACACCCGGGAGTGTTCCAGGAAACGTCCAATAATGGAGCGTACGCGAATATTCTCGGATACACCTTTTATGCCGGGAGACAAACAGCACACGCCACGTACAATTAAATCAATGTCAACGCCAGCGATGGATGCTCGGTATAGAGCTTCTATCAGAGACTGATCGGTTAACGAGTTCAGCTTGATAATCATGCGCCCCTTTTTTCCTGCCAAAGCATGCTGGGTTTCACGATCCACGGCAGCCAGTAAGTTTTTGTGTAAAGTAAATGGCGCATGCCAGAGCTGATTTAGCTCGTAAACCTTGCCCATCCCGGTTAATTGCTGGAATACTTTATGCACATCTTCACAAATCTGTGGATCGCTGGTTAATAGACTGTAATCGGTATAGAGACGAGCATTACCGGCATGATAGTTACCGGTCCCTAAGTGCACATAACGCGTCAGCTTTTTACTTTTCCCTTCCCTGCGCACTACCAGCGACATTTTGGCATGTGTCTTATACCCAACCACACCATAAACCACCAGAACACCGGCCTCCTGCAGTTTCTGTGCCAGCTCAATATTATCCGCTTCATCGAAACGAGCTCGCAGCTCAACCACCGCCGTTACTTCCTTACCAGCATGAGAAGCATCAATCAATGCTTCAACTATCGCCGACTGACTACCGGTGCGATACAGGGTTTGCTTGATAGCCAGTACCGCGGGATCTGAAGCGGCCTGCCGCACTAGATCAATGACGGGCTGAAAACTTTGATACGGGTGATGCAGCAAAATATCCCGTTCCGCCATGATCTCATACACCCCTCGACGAGCGATATCAGAGGGCACTTTTGGAGTAAAGCCCACAAACTTCAAGTCCGGCCTGTCCACCAGCTCAGGCAATGACATAAGTCGATTCAAATTGACAGGCCCATTTACCCGATACAGCTCATCTGAAGTTAAGTTACACTTCTGTAGTAAAAAATTTGTTATTTTATTCGGGCACGATTCACTAACCTCCAAACGGACCGCAGCACCAAAGTTCCTCGATTGCAGTTCTCGTTTTAAGGCACTGGCTAAATCTTCGATGGTGTTTTCCTCCAGCAATAAATCACTATCCCGCGTTAAGCGAAACTGGTAGCAACCGTGGATATCCATGCCCGGGAATAAATCTTCAGCGAACTCAGAAATGATCGAAGATAAGTATACAAAATTATGCTCTTTCGTTCCCCCAACCTTTTCAGGGAGTTCGACAATACGAGGCAGAGATCGTGGCATATGCAGGACAGCATATTCCAAATCACGCCCAAAGGCGTCATTACCATGCAGATGTAACAGGAAATGCAGACTTTTGTTTACCAGACGAGGAAATGGATGCGCCAGATCGAGGCTGATCGGACTGATAACTGGCATCACCTGATGTTTAAAATACTTTTTCAGCCACTTATATTGCTCATCATTCCATTCATTGGAGGGAAGAAACTGTATCGACTCCTCGGCCAGTTTAGGTAAAAGCTCTTGATTAAAAATACGATATTGCTCATCAACCAGTTTATGTGCTCTTTCTGTAATCTCCCTGAGGACTTCTTCTGTCGATGCGCCGTTTAAACTCGGCTTGGTATCGCCACGGGCCAGATCATGCCTAAGCCCCGCGACTCGAACTTCAAAAAACTCATCCAGATTACTACTACAAATAAAAATGAAGCGAATTCGCTCAAGAAGAGGAATGCTCGGGTCTAAAGCTTGTTGTAAGACTCGCCAGTTAAAAGCCAATAAACTCAGCTCTCGGTTTAAGTAATACTGCGAGTCAGATAGATTCATTCCCCTGAGTGTATCAAAGGATAGAGGAGCAGTCTCTCCTGGTGGTATTGGCAAGGTAGAAGCCTTGGATAGAGTCTTTTCCATGAAGGGGGTACCAATTCAAAAATGACTCCTCGAATATAGCAATTTTGTATTAGAGCCACAGCGTACTTATATGACACTTTTGTGACTCTAACGTTCCCAATCACCCCTTTTTCCAAATATTTTTGCGCTTGCTACCACGTGGTTTCGGCTGTGACTTACGAGCCTGTACTTCAAGGTCAACGAGCTCAGCAAGTTGCTGAATCTGTGTTTCATTTAAATCCATCCAGCGACCACGACTTAAACTCTTAGGCAAGTCAATCGGTCCATATTGAATCCGTATCAGCCGCGATACGTCAACGCCCTGTGACAGCCACAATTTCCGCACTTCTCGGTTCTTACCTTCAGATAAACCGACTTCGTACCACTGGTTAGAGCCTTCGCCACCGCCCGGCTGAATATAATTGAAGTGGCACATATCGCCATCAATCAAAACTCCAGACTTAAGGTTCTCCAACATTTCATCCGTAACCTGCCCGTGAATGCGCACCGCATACTTACGTTCAACCTGGTACGAAGGATGCATTAACCGATGGGCCAGCTCGCCGTTATTGGTAAATAACAACAGTCCCGTTGTGTTGATATCCAACCTGCCGATACTAATCCATCGTCCAAACTTGGTATTGGGTAAGCGATCAAAAACGGTTGGCCGCCCTTCCGGATCTTTCTGTGTCGATACTTCATCCAATGGTTTGTGGTAAGCGATAATGCGAGTATACACCTCGTCCGAAGGCTTAATTTTAATGACTCGGCCGTCAACTCGAATGGTGTCCTTGTCTGTCGCCCTTTCTCCAAGCTCAGCAATTGAACCATTAACACTGACACGACCATTGGCAATCCATTTTTCGATTTCCCGTCTGGAACCTAAACCGGCATTAGCCAGAATTTTCTGTAACTTTTCAGATCTGTTATCAGATCGCTGCTTTGACATAGTGATGAACTTATCTTGAGTATTAGGCTAATTTTAGGCTTTTAACCGCAAACAGTCGAGCAAGAACTCGACTAAATCCCCAAAGAATAAGATTTAGGAAGCCAGGCGTTGTATCCGTCTGTGATCGTCGATAAAGTTTTCAAGGCGATGAAAAACGTCATATCGAGTAAATGGTTTTTTGATAAAATCATCGGCACCAATACGTTCAGCGTAGTATCTTTCCGTTGCCAGGGCGTTGCCACTAATCATAATAACCGGTATATGCTGGGTCAGCGGACTTTTACGCAGTGCTCGCAGTACCTGAAAACCATTAATACCGGGGAGAACTATATCAAGAAAAATAAGATCTGGGAGCTGCTTTTTAATTAACTGAATACCAGATTCACCATCGTAAGCAACAGAAACATCGTACCGATTCTGCTCCAACATTTTTTTCAACATGCTGCAAACAGTCTTGGAATCATCGATGATTAGCATCCGGGTGCCCGCCAGAGCATTAATCCGCTGACGGTGACGTCTTTCGACAAAGCTATCCTGCTGACCGACGACTTCTGCTCGATGCGTCGTTAAACTGGTACGAATTTTACTTAAAAGACTCAAAGCAACCTCACCACAAGCCATTGATTTTCTTAATGGTGAGAAAAGTATAGATAAAATTGATTATGAAAACCTAGTATTACTTATCAGTTTGATAAATTCAGGCTATGGAATAAGTCAATCTTGCAACTCAGTCGGCTTTAAACTCGGTTCACTCTCTTCTTCTCCTTCTGACGACACCTGATCTTCCTGTTTGTGCTCGTCTTTGTCATCATCAGGAAACATCGTCTCGGCTTCATCATCTGCACTCGACTCAGCCTGCTCTTCTGGTTCCGGACTGTCAGACTCAGATTCATCTATCCCCCCAGACGTTTCATCCTTAGTATTCTCATCGAACTCTCCATCATTGTCCGTATTTTCTTGAGAGGTATCGTCTTCCGTTTGCTTCGAACTTTCCCCCTCATCCTCGTCCTGCTCAAACTTTAGCTCAGGATTCAGGTTATCCAGATCCTTGATTTCAGCCAACGATGGCAACTCATCCAGACTTTTCAGGCCAAAATAGTCTAAAAACTGCTTGGTTGTCGCATACAGAGCAGGTTTACCCGGCACATCACGGTGCCCAACCACGCGAATCCACTCGCGCTCCAGCAACGTTTTAACGATTGAACTACTGACACCAACGCCACGTACCTGCTCAATATCACTCCTTGTGGTGGGTTGGCGGTAAGCGATTAACGATAGAGTTTCAAGCAAAGCTCTGGAGTAACGAGAAGGTCTTTCTTCCCATAGTTTAGCCACCCACTCCGCGTACTCTTGACGGGCCTGATAACGAAAACCTGTAGCGACCTCAACCAGCTCAATGCCCCGCCCTGTAGCTTCTTCCTGTAACATGGACAACGCTTTGGTTACATCAGTGGTTTGCACTTTATCCTCATCGGAAAAAAGCTGGACCATGCGCTCTTTAGATAAAGAACTGCCGGCTGCCATCAATGCAGCTTCAATAATGCATTTTATTTTATCGATACTCATACTCATGCTTGATCGCTTGTAGTCTCTATATCGGCCAAAGCCTCATCAATGTCTTCTTCACCTTCTATACTGCCACTGGTCTTCGCTCTGACATGAATGGGCCCATAACCATCGGATTGAATAATCTCCAGCAAAGACTCCTTGGTTAACTCCATGATAGCCAAAAAGGTCACGACTACGCCAGCTCGCCCCTCCTGCGGATCGAATAACTTGGCAAAGTCGGTAAAGCTTTTCGCCGATATACGCTCCAACACTTTTCCCATCCGCTCGCGCACGGATAACGCCTCAAACTTAACCTGGTGACTGGAGAACATTTCTGCCCGCTTCAATACGTCTCGCAATGCGACCAGAAGCTCTTTCATATCAACTTCTGGCTCCGGCTTGATGATATTCATATCGGGCTTTTTAACATTGACTGAATAGACATCCCGGCCCATACGTGGCAATTCATCAATATCTTCTGCGGCTTGCTTAAACTGCTCGTACTCCTGTAAGCGTCGAATCAGATCAGCTCGTGGATCTTCCTCATCCTCATCCTCAACTTCTGGGCGAGGCAATAAAACGCGGCTTTTAATCTCAGCCAACATAGCAGCCATCACCAGATACTCAGCAGCCAGCTCAAGCTGCAATGCCTTCATCAATTCCACATATTCCATGTATTGCTCAGTAATGTGAGCAATCGGAATATTGAGAATATCGAGGTTCTGGCGTTTAATAAGGTAAAGCAGTAAATCTAAAGGTCCTTCAAAAGCCTCGAGAAATACTTCCAACGCATCGGGCGGGATATACAGGTCTTGCGGAAACTCCTCAACCTGTTCACCATCGACCAGAGCAAAAGGCATTTCCTCCTGTACATGATCAGGATCTGAATGCTCTTGCTCAACAGCCTCTTGCTTTTCTTGGTTTGACTCGCCCGTCGACTCTGTCATCTACTGTGGTCTCGTTTATTTATAGGAAAGCCCCATCGCCTGGCGCACATCGTCCATGGTCTCGCGCGCAACATCTCGCGCTTTATCACACCCTTCGGATACAATGTTACGAACAATCTCTGGGCTTTCTTCATATTCTTTTGCACGCTCAACAAATTGTTGTTGTTCAGCGCATACACCATCGATCACCGGTTGTTTACACTCAACGCAACCAATCCCCGCTGTGGTGCAACCTTTTTGAACCCACTCTTTAACTTCATCAGAAGAGTAAATCTTGTGGAACTCCCAGACAGGACACTTCTCTGGGTCACCCGGGTCGTCACGGCGAACTCGTGCCGGATCGGTCGGCATGGTACGAATTTTCTTCTCCACCGATTCTCGAGGTTCACGCATGGAAATCGCATTGCCGTAAGACTTGGACATCTTGTGTCCATCCAGACCAGGCATTTTCGAAACTGGCGTCAATAACGCTTTTGGCTCGGGTAAGATCACTTTTCCCGCACCATCAAGGTAACCGTATAGACGCTCACGATCATTGAGTGAAATATTGGCCTGAGATTCAACCAGTGCCTGAGCAGTTTCCAGCGCAGCATGATCGCCCTCTTCCTGAAACTTCTTGCGCAAGTTTTTATATAACTTAGCGTTCTTCTTACCCATTTTCTTAATAGCCTGGGTCACTTTGTCCTCAAAGCCTGGCTCTTTACCGTAAAAGTGATTAAAGCGACGCGCCGCTTCACGAGTCATTTCAACATGCGGCACCTGATCGGCCCCGACAGGTACATTGCCCGCACGATAAACAAGAATATCCGCGGCCTGTAACAATGGGTAGCCAAGAAAACCGTAAGTTGATAAATCCTTGTTTTTCAACTTTTCCTGCTGCTCTTTATAAGTCGGTACTCGCTCCAACCAGCCAAGAGGAGTCGTCATCGACATCAACAGGTGCAGTTCCGCATGCTCTGGGACTCGCGACTGCACAAAAATAGTCGACGCACTTGGGTTAATACCCGCTGCCAACCAGTCAATAACGGTGTCCCAAACGTACCCTTCAATATGTGAAGTATCATCATAATTTGTGGTTAAGGCATGCCAATCAGCCACCATGAAAAAGCACTCATACTCATGCTGCATTTGTGCCCAGTTTTTTAAAACACCGTGATAATGCCCAAGATGTAACGGTCCCGTAGGACGCATGCCTGATAGTACGCGCTGTTGACCAACTGCTATAGAACTCAATGGATTTCCTTTGAAATTTTTTATAGAAAATACTTAAGACTGCCCATTATAACGAGAACATTCAAAAACGCTATATTTCTGTCCTTATCTCTGCCTACACCAACAAAACTTCAAGTAGTTAGCAAAAACAGTATAAAAAACATTCAGCTGTTGACAAAACAAAATACGTGCATATACACTTAAAGTATGAAGAATGCACCAGAATTCATTGAAACTAAAGATTGTCATTGCCTTGAAGCCAGGCGTAAAGCCAGAGCCTTGACTCGTCTGTATGAAGAAAAGCTACGCCCTTTTGGACTGCGAGCAACTCAATTTTCCGTACTGGCAACATTAAAGCTCAAGGGGCCCATGCCCGTCACTGAGCTGGCTGACTTTCTGGTGCTGGAGCGCACCACCATGACCCGTGGTGCTGCCGTGATGGCAAAGCACGGCTGGATCAAGCCAGCGCCCTCGGAAGATGCCCGCGTTAGAGCCTGGCAACTGACAGAGCAGGGCCGACAGAAACTGGCAGAAGCCTTTCCTGCCTGGAAAGAAGTTCAGCAACAAATTGATAAAGGTCAATAACTTACTAACAGTAGTCAAAGGAGTATGAAATGAAGCTGTACTATGCACAAACCGCCAACTGTTATAAAACATGTGCAGTGGCGAAACATTTACAACTTCCAGTAGAGTTTATTCACGTAGATCTAGGACAGCTGGAACATAAAACGCCTGATTTCCTCAGTAAAAATCCAAATGGTAAGGTGCCGGTTCTCGAAACGGATAACGGAACCCTGTGGGAGTCCACCGCCATCATGTGTCATTTTGCCCGCCAGGCAAAATCCGACTTATGGCCAGAGGATGAACGGCAGGTCGATGTAATGCGTTGGTTGAGTTGGGATATGGATAACTTCCTGCCTACTGCCGGTGTTTATTATTTTGAAAACATCATTAAACCCCAGTTCGGCCTGGGCGAGCCGGATCAGGACGCAATAAAGAGTGCTGATAAAGACTTCTATCAGCATGCAAAAATTCTTGAGGACCATTTAGAAGCTCAAGAATTTCTTGTCGGTGACAGCCTGACCTTAGCCGATTTATCAGTCGCCGTCTTGCTACCTTATGCCGACAAGGCACAAATCCCGCTCAACGGTTTTAGCAACATACAGCGTTGGCACGATAATTTAATGCAACTACCTGCCTGGCAGGCCCCTTTTCCAACAACTTAAAAGGAGATGAGTTATGTCACTTTATATCGATGGATATGTTTTACCCGTACCGAAAGACAACCTGGACGAATACATCGAAATGGCCAGACGCGCAGGTAAGGTCTGGAAAGAATACGGCGCACTTAAAGTTATCGAGGCCGTGGCCGACGACGTACCTGAAGGAGAAGTCACCTCTTTCTCACAAAGCGTTAAGTTAAAAGATAATGAAACAGTTATTTTTTCCTACATCCTTTACGAGTCACGTGAAGCACGGGACGAGATCAATGAAAAAGTCATGAAGGATCCCCGCCTGGCTGACATGATGGATCCCAAGAACTTGCCGTTTGACGGTATGCGCATGTTCTGGGGCGGATTTAAACCTATTGTAGAACTGTAAAACTTAATCAATACAAGGAGTAGATTATGAGTAACAAACCTGAACAGTTAAGAGCCCCGATTGCACACCTGGTATGCGAGCCATGTAAAGAAGCGATAGACTTTTATTGCCAGGCCTTTGGCGCAGAAGAGTTACAACGAGTCCCGAGTCAGGACGGCAACAAAATCATGCACGCTTGCCTCAAACTTGACGACGGTTTTGTTTTTCTTATGGATGACTTCCCGGAGTTCTGTGAAGGCAAGTCACAAACCCCAAAGGCATTAGGCGGTAGTCCTGTAACAATCCACCGCTACGTGGATGACTGTGACAAGGCATACAAGCAAGCGCTCGATGCTGGCGCCACAGCACGGATGGAACCGGAAGATACCTTCTGGGGAGATCGCTATGGTGTGCTAGTCGACCCATTTGGTCATAGTTGGTCAATAGCTCATCATATCAGAGACCTAAGTGACGATGAGCTAGAGAAAGCAATGGCTGAAGAGTTTAGTGGAGGATAGTCATGGCAAATAAAATCACCACAAATTTATGGTTTGATGATCAAGCCCAAGAAGCAGCTGAGTTTTATACATCTATTTTAAAAACTCAAGAATCAACCACATTGCTCGTTACCGCAAAGCAGGCTTTAAGTTACACGGCCGCCCTGAAGGAAGTGTTATGACGGTTGATTTTGAGCTTGATGGTGATCATTTTGTGGGGCTGAATGGCGGCCCCATATTTCAATTCAATGAAGCAATTTCTCTTATTATTAATTGCAAAGATCAGGCAGAAGTAGCTTATTTCTGGGAGAAGCTGACTGCCGATGGCGGCAAACCTAGTCAGTGTGGCTGGCTTAAGGATAAATATGGAGTCTCATGGCAAGTCGTCCCCGAGACTCTAAAGGACGTTCTCAATGATGATTCAGAACGAGCCGAACGAGCCATGATAGCACTGATGCAAATGCAAAAAATCGATCTGGAAACACTGCAAAATGCCTAAGGAGAAACGATGAACCAAATATACTTCGAAATTCAGGCCAGCGAGCCAAAACGGGCCATTCAATTTTATAATGCAGTTTTTGGCTGGCATTTTGACAAAGTAGAAGGTCTCCCTCTCAATTATTGGAAAATAAATGCTAAAAGTAACTCTGGAGGCTTGCTGCAAAGACCAGCCGATAAACCACCGATGGAATGTGGCACCAATGCCTTTGTCTGCTCCTTTGAAGTCAAAAACTTTGACGGAGTCGCACAGGTCATTGAGAAACAAGGCGGCACGGTAGCTTTACCTAAATTTGCTATCCCGCAAACCTGCTGGCAGGGATACTTTATCGACACAAAAGGTAATACTTTTGGCATATTCCAGCCTGATGATAGCGCCGGCAATGTTAAAGGCTGACAAGCTAAAATTCTCTTAGTAATGGATCTAACGCCCCCAGTCACCAAATTGAAAGTTGCTTAAAAACTAAACATGTGAGGTCTTTTCAGATATACTAGCCTCGATTTTCTATAATAATATTGAAATAAGAGGGACATAATAATGAAGCGAATAATCGCTCTTGCTTTTGCCACCCTAGTACTTTTAACCGTAGGCTGCGCATCTAAGTTAAGTAACTTTTCGAAAAAAGGTGTACTACAACCTGAAGAATCAATGGGTATCGTCGTAATTGCCTATGAATCTGACACATCAATTCATAGCCTGATATTTTCTGGGTCAGGGAAGTACAAATTAGAACATACTCTTTATGATAACGATCATAATTTTGTAGTAACTAGCATGCCAGCCGGAACTTACGATATCACTCGAGTCAAAATATACAATAAGTATAATTTCATATCGCTTGGTTCAAACCAAGATGAAAATTGGAAGATAAATATAGAACCAAACAAAATAAACTATATTGGCCACTTTAGCATAAACAGAATAGGCCGAGGTTACCGGGTACAAACCAAAAACAGCTCAACATTGGCGCTGGATTTCTTGAAAAATAACTTCAATGAACTTCTTAAAAGATATCCTCTAGTCTACGCTAAGGATGGACCAGAAGATGAGTTTTTTGAGTACGTTGAAAACTTAAAGGGGGAGAAAAATGATACTTAGAACAATAATATTAACAGCCATATTAGCATTAAGCTCTCAAACAGTTAACTCTAAGCTTATAAAGGCTAATGAAATATTTTCCTCCAGTCAGTTTAAGAACTTTGTTATATCACCTAACGGTAAAGCGCTCATTGGCAAAAGTTTCCTTGATGGATACCATCAGTTGTTTGCCTTAAAATCGGGTGAAAAAGAGGCTACCGAAATCTTTAAACTGTCCAACTCCAACAACATGAAGATCATGGACTTTAACTGGCTGGACAATGACACCGCGTATGTCAGTTATATAGGCTCTTTTAATAGAATGTTTACTCGCTTTATTGATTTTGAATTCAAAGAAAATAGCTTTGATATTGACTACTTCAATATAGAAAGCTTTGGGTTTGTTGTTAACCCTATGCCTGATATCGAAGATAAAGCTCTATTTTCGAAAATAGAGAAAGATGACGATAAGTTTGAGCTAGTCAAATTAGATCTTAAGCCATTACGTAGTCTAAGAAAGCACAATAAAAAGGCGCATAAAAAAGTTTTCAACAACTTTCAGGTTCTAAGCGAAGATCTAGATGATACATTTGAGTTTTATGTTTCAAATGACAGTTATAGTCTAGAAATGGTTGGGCAATACTATGATGATTATACTGCTTATTCAATTTTCGATGAGTCAGAAAATGAGTGGAGGGAGTTTTTTAAAGTCAGTAAAAATAAAGACGATAGTACTAACCACTCTAAATTAGATGTTTTCAAGCCTATTTCTAAAATAAACGCCCAATACATAGTAGCGTTATCAAATTTGAACAGAGATAAAGTCGCTGTCGTAAAGTTTGATACAAAGCAACAAAAAGCCGTTGAAGTTATTTATCAGTCTAAGAGTTACGACATCAAAGGTGCCAACTATAATTCCAAACTAAATAAATTAACTTCGGTTACTTATGTTGAAAGAGGTGTAAACAAACAAAAGTTTTTAGATAAGGCTGAACAACAGCTTCAAGCAAAGCTCCATGACAAAATTGGACTGGACTCTGTTTTTATTATTGATAGATCTACAGACAGCTCGAACTTAGTGATATTTGCATATGATGCATCACATCCAGGAAAGTTTTATCACTATAATGAACAAAGGGATAAACTCAGGTTCTTGCAAAATGCAAAGCCAGATTTACATCCCTATCATTTTGTAAAAGCCAAGCTATTAACAGCAAAAAGTGATCTCAACAAAACGATCGAAGGATTTTTATATTTACCTGAGAATAAATCAAATAATCCCTTAGTTGTGATGCCTCATGGTGGCCCAATTGGGGTCCAAGACCTTAATGAGTTTGATCGTGGGATTCAATTCTTAGTGAACCGTGGATATGCTGTTTTAACAATGAACTTCCGTGGTAGCTCCGGCTATGGTAGAGCATACATGAGTGCAGGACGGGAACAGTTTGGTAAAGGAATTGAAGCTGATATTAACGTGTTGACCCAAAAAGCACTTAAGTTGCCACAAATAGACGCTGATAATGTATGTATTTATGGTAGCAGTTATGGAGGCTATTCAGCTGTAACTTCCACAATTCTCTACCCGAACACCTATAAATGTGCTATTTCCGCATTCGGTGTTTTTGATTTGCCATTACTATATAGTGCATCAAACTTGCACCATGCACAGGAAATCAAAGATGCTATTGGCTTTGTAGTGGGTGATATTGATACTGAGTACAAAAAGCTAAAGGACAGCTCTCCTTTGTATCGTGCAGAGGATATTAAAGTGCCTACATTGTTGTTCGCAGGAACAAAAGATGAGGTTGCCTATGCAGAGCATAGTCGGCGCTTAAATTACGTACTTAATCAATTAGAAGCAGTTGATATTGAATATTACGAATACCCAAGAGCAAAGCATGGCCATCTAAACTGGTATGGCGATATTCATCAGTACCTTACCATAATAAACTTTCTAAACCAGATCATAGGTTCTGATAAGAGTTATTCCGAGGAAGATAAGAAAGTACTTGCTGCTGATAATTACACACTGGGAATGCTTTATTATCATGGGAATTTTATAGAAAAGGACACGACCAAGGCTAAAAATTATCTCCGATTAGCCCATAGTTATGGTGACGATAGAGCGGCGCAGTACTTAAGACGGTTAGGAGTATATAACTTTTAAAAAGAATTAATGATTAAAGGGGCATTCTAGCCCCTTTTCTTTCATTCAAATACCGACACATCACCCGCGCCGTGACGCAATACCTCTGGGTATCCTGAAGTCAGGTCAACCACTGTCGTTGGCTCATGCCCGCAGTAGCCACCATCAATCACAACATCGACTCGGCCTTTCAGCAGCTCGTAAATTTCATAAGGCTCTAAAATCTGTTTGTCATCCTGCTGTGGCAGGATCAAGCTGGAACTCATGAGTGGTTCACCCAGATCTTCCAAAACTGCCTGTGCAATCGGGGTTTCTGGAACTCGGATACCAATCGTTTTCTTTTTGGGGTGTTTTAAGCGGTTGGGCACCTCGTTGGTTGCTCGTAGAATAAAAGTATATGGCCCGGGAGTATTATTCTTTATTAAGCGGAAAGCCGTATTATCGACACGAGCATAAGTAGCCAGTTCCGATAAGTCGCGACAAACCAGAGTGAAATTGTGTTTTTTGTCGAGATCACGGATTCGTCGAATACGGTCTAGAGCCGCTTTATCGCCAATATGACAACCAAGTGCATAACCAGAGTCGGTTGGATAAGCAACTAAAGCGCCTTGGCGAATCATAGCCACCACTTGGCTGATCAGCCGAGGCTGCGGATTTTCGTTATGAATTTCAATTAGTTGAGTCATGTTATCAATTTACCGTTTAGTCGGATGTAGTCCAGGCCGGGGATTCCCAGACAGGAGTCACCTGTTCTGGCAGTGGTGCAAATTTACCTAATAAAGCCCAGGGCTTACTGGGTGAGTGGAAATCTGAACCCTGTGAGGCCAACAGGTTAAACTGTACACTCCAATCTGCAAGTAAATTCTTCTGTCCCGGATGAATGTTCGGATAGCAGACCTCAATACCCTGCCCGCCAACATTTTTAAATTGTTGAATAAGCTGCTTTAATTTATTCGACCCCATACCGTATCGTGTTGGGTGGGCCAAAACCGGAATCCCCCCAGCCTGCCGGATCATAGCGACTGCATCTTCGATATCAAACCAATCGTCTTTAACGTAGGCCTTACCGCCTTTTGCCAAATAGTGCTTAAAGGCTGCGCCAAAGGTTTTCACCTCTTCTCGCTCTAATAAATACTGCGCCAGATGGGTTCGGCAAACCATTGGCTGGCTATCAAGCATATACTCAACATCCGGCTGAGCGCCCTTGATACCAGCGACCTCCAATTTTTCTGCCATCTGTAATGCGCGCTCATGGCGCTTTTTCTGGATATTATTGAGAAAGCTATTTAACCCGGCATGTTGATGATCAATCTGCAAACCAACGATGTGTACGCTATCTTGCTTTTTCTTACCGACAGCAGCCGAAATCTCTACCCCTGGAATCAGCTTGAGCTCTAACTTACCTGCCTTTGACACAGCATCAGCAAGCGACGCAACAGAGTCATGATCGGTGATTGCCAGCTCCTGAACTCCGCGCTCTGAAGCGAGCTGTAGAAGCTCTGAAACCGTTAAATCACCGTCTGAGGCTATGGTATGGCTATGAAGATCTCTTAACATCACAAATGTATTAAATAATCGTTACCGCTAGTTTGCCTACCTTTTGCGATAAGGTAAACTTAGCAGGCCAAATAACGAGTATTTTTATGACATTTATTAAAGAAAACTATCCTATCATTGGTTTTATTGCTGCTTATTTAAGCACCAAAAACCTGATCCTGGCGGCAGCCATATGGAGCGGTTTAACCCTCATCCAGATGATTGTTCATTACCTGACGAAAAAAGAAGTGAAAAAAAGTCATATCTCCCTATTCTTTGTTGGTCTGGCACTCGTCGCGCTGGCCTACTATTTTGATGATGATGACTTCATTAAGTGGAAAACCAGTATCGTCGTTTGGGCAGGTTCTGCGTTTATTTTAATCAGGCAGCTGACGTCGAAGAAATACATTATCAAAGACTTAACCAAGTCGAGCGGACTAATTAAAGATAGCGCTCCCGAATCGCTGCTAATTAAAATCAACTGGTTATGGGTCATCGTTCTGGCCGCTTATGGCGGGCTCAACCTCTACGTTGCTTTTAATTTTAGTACTGACTTCTGGTTTTACTTTAAGCTTATCAGCTTATTTGTGATACTCTTTGGCCTGCTCATTATCAGCATGGTGCTCTTAAGAGATCACCTGCACATAGAAGAAGAGCAACCCAATCAAAAATAGGAACGATCGATGCTTTATATGATCTATTCGGAAGATGTCAAAAATTCACTGCCATTAAGGGCAAAAACGCGCTCTGCTCACATTGAACGATTAGAGCGCTTAAAAGAACAAGGTCGGCTGATCATGGCTGGTCCATTACCCGCGATTGATGCCAATGACCCGGGTGAAGCTGGCTTTTCTGGCAGTCTGGTTGTTGCTGAGTTTGAGTCTATAGACTCTGCACAGGAGTGGGCCAATACCGATCCTTATCTTGACGCAGGCGTCTACCAAAACGTCACTGTAAAACCCTACAAAAAAGTATTACCTTAACAACAAGGCTCTATTGATTATGACACAACAAGCACCCGATAACACCGCACGCATCGAAAAGATGCAACAACTGATCTCAGAAGCATTACAGCCGGAACAGCTGGAAATCATTGATGATAGCCATAAACACATTGGCCATGCCGGTGCCAAAAGCGGTCTTGGCCACTTCACCGTCATTATCAAAAGTGACGCACTCGAAGGAAAACGCATGCTGCAACAGCACCGCTTAGTCTACGATGCCCTTGGAGACATGATGCAGACCGATATTCATGCACTGGCGATTAAAGTTATTAAATAACAGGAGTATTTATGCACTTCCTTGAAGTCAGGGTTAAAACCGCATTCATTGTTCACGGTTACGACGACAATAATCAGGAAATCACGGAAGAAGTGAAAGAAGAAGCGTTCACGACAAAAGTAGTCGCCGTGGAGCGCATCCAGTCCATCAGTGAACAATATATTCTGGTCAAATCATCTCATGGCCGCGACATGTACTGGGAGTACGAAGGCAACATGGAAGCTCTTAAGTTCAAGTTATCCAATGCAGGACTGTTGCTATAACCCATTCAACTTTTCCACGGAATCAGTAAAACCACAATGGAACTCACAACGACAAAAACGGCCCCTTCCAAACCTTGCTTAATTCATGCTTTTATCGCGACTGATATTCGAAATACCGTAAACCGCGGTAAGCGTTTTATTTCAGGAAAGCATGTAGAGTATGTAGCAAAAACACAATACCAAATCCCTGACTCAGCAAACTGCTTAAAAGCGTTAAAGCTGGTACAGCTGCATAGTCCGGGATTTTTGCTTAATCACTGCCTGAGGAGCTACGCTTTCGGTGTCGCTATGGCACATAAGGTCAAAAGCAACTTCGATAAAGAAGTCTTTTTCCTCGGCTCTATCATGCATGATCTAGGTCTGATTGAACCATTTGATGGGCCTGAGACCTTCGAGCTGGAAGGCGCTAAAACGGCTCGTAACTTTTGCCTGGAACATAAGATCGATACCAGCAAAGCCGATATGGTGCATGAGATGATAGCCTTACACACCTCCGTCGGTATCGCCCATAAACGAGAGCCTGAAATTGCTCTGTTGCACTATGGTGCAGGTGCCGACGTTCTCGGCTTATGGTTACATGACATTCATAAGAAAACGCTCGAAGAGATCTTAAGCGAGTACCCCAGACTCGATTTCAAAGGAGGCATGTCAAAACTTATAGCCAGTCAGATCGAACGCAAACCTCACAGCTTTATGAAAACCATGGTTGACTTGGGTTTTATTAAAAATATGCAAAAAGCACCGTTTAATAGCTAAGGTGATTTAATGAAAATTCTATTTCTGGTATGCGCAATACTACTAGCCTCTCCTGTCGTTTCATCCATTAAAACTACCGAAGTTGCCAGTTACCAGGTTGAGTACGAACTGGAAGGCTCTGGCGACGTTATCATTTTACTCGAGGCAGGAGGCTCTGCAGGACTTCAGGACTGGGATCCGATTTATGAACAACTGACTAAATATGCCAAAGTCCTTCGCTATTCCAGAATCGGTAATGGCAACTCCAGTCCGGTAAAAAAGAATTACAGCTCAGAAGAATACGCTGAAGAAGCACATCAGCTATTAGCAGCTTTAAATATCGAGCAAAAAGTGGTCTATATCGCCCACTCTTACGGAGCCTATGTGGCCCGGGTATTTGCTGCTAAATACCCACAAAAAATCTCTGCGCTCATGCTGATAGAACCGGCATCAGAACATGACGTCGATATCATGCGGCAAATTGATCTCGTAAAAGCAGAAAAAGAAATAGCTCAGGTCAAACTCGACGATATGAAAAACGGTATCTCGAATCAGTACCTGGACTTCTGGGCTAAACGACCACTGCCCGATTATCCCCAAATTCCGGATGTGCCTGTGACAGTTATCGCCTCGATTAAAACCTATGAAAAGCCACCACTACTGTTCTTTACCGACGAAGCCCGACAGATGTGGGGACAACTACACAAAGAATGGGCAGAAGCCTTTCCACAGGGTAAAGCCGTACTAACAGATAAAAGTTATCACTTCCCGCAAAATGATGAGCCGGAGATGGTGGTTAAAGAGATTTTGCTATTGTTAGATAGAGCAGCTCAAAAGATATCAAACCACCCTCCATCAAAAGAGCGATAAAATATAAACTGTTACGCACAAATAAAAGTTACGGCTTGACTTAAGCAGAAATAACTGAAAATATATCTTAAAACAATCTAGGAAAAGATCGTTATGGAAAATGAAAAGAGTTTGTCGGACTGGGCCCGCCAAAGATTACTGCATATTTACAATAATCATGATAACAAAGTTGGCAGTCAGCTTAAAAAACAAGAGCCCGAAAAATACAAAGACTTTGAATCAACTGACTGTATTACTTATGTCCTAAACGTTCTGGAATATGCCTTTAATAAGAAAGGAAATACCGAAGCTGCTAAACAGGTATGGCTCAAAGGTTCAAAAGGAACAAATCTAGCTCGATATCTAGTAGATAATCACAACTGGAAGGGTATCTACATAAACCCTGATGTTAGCCACCCAAAAGACAAAAGTGACGAGCATACCTATACAGCAGTTATTGCTAACAAAAAATGTGAGTACTACCGAATACCGGTATCTTATAAGGTAACAAACTATAATACGACGAGTAAAACTCATCCTTCATTCCAAAAACTGAATAAAAACAAAAAGCAAACACCTCTTGATTCAGTTAGTATTTTGAGTCTGGAAAATGTGAAATTCGGTTTTGGGATTTCTCGTGGAGGCATGCACACTTGGTTATACTCCAAAGGAAAAGTTTATGAGGTGCATTGGGACTCGGTGGGAGACGGCTTATTCGAGGAAATATCTTTAAGAAACTACTCTTGGCTTAGTGGAGCAATATTTATCCCTTCCGCCCAAGCAAGTTTATTAACGAACGAACAACTGAAGTGTGGCTAACATGATGAAAAAGTTACTTTTATTCTTTTTTTCAGTATTATACTTACAGTCTTGTACTTATAATACCGCTACAGCTACTCCCCTAGTGCTTGAATTTGAAAATTTTGGACCTGCTGCCATGTCTGAACCATTACTAGGGCAAAGCTGGTGGCAGTGGCAAAACCATGGTGACTCAAGACCTAGAAGTTACGACATTAAAGTAGTAGTTTATCGTTCTCAATCCCTTAACGAGATCAAAGCTGAATATAGTGTTTCTAAAGAAAATTTAAAAGATTATAGATATATAGCTTATTCAGAGTCGATAGACTACCTTGACGAAAACATAAAAGATAATATCCTGCCTCGAGTAACACAGAAACTAAAGAATACGAGGAGTAAAATCTTAAAGCACTTTGAACAAGAGTAAGTTTTATTTAATTGGTTAGAAGAATGTTCACCGCTTTTGTTATCGGCTTTATTTCCTTAAATCATCCCTTACCGTTTCGGCAAATACCGTAACGGATCAACGGGCTTACCTTTAAACCGAATCTCAAAGTGTAATTTAGGAATATCCGAGTCAGTATTACCAACTTCAGCAATCTTTTGACCAGCCTTAATGATTTCATTTTCCTTCACCAATAGGCGCTTGTTGTGGGCATAGGCACTGATAAACTCGTTATTGTGCTTCACAATAATCAAGTTGCCATACCCTCTCAGCCCCCGTCCAGCATAAACCACTAATCCTGGCGCAGCTGCCCGCACCGGCTCTCCCATGTTGCCTGCGATATCAATGCCCCGTGTGTTGCTTTTACTCGAGAAACGTTTGATAACACGCCCCATGTTCGGCCACATCCAATATTTCACGCTCTTACTGGTAAAGCTTTGCGCTTGGGCCGGTTTACGGCGTGTTTTCTTAACCGGTTTAGCCTGCTCTGTTCGCGACTGATTACTGACTGGCTTTTTGATTTCTGTTTTTGCTGACGTAGCTTTCGTTTCTTTTGATTTTTTCGGCTGTTTCTGTTTTGCCTGCGAAGAGCTTTTCTTCTGCGTAGTCGGACGCGATACAGTCGTCGTAGGTCGAGATACTTCTTGGACTGGTGTTCGTCGTGCTATTACGCGATTTCCCGTTGGCGTTGCATTGGCATTATCACTTTTCGCAACTTGAGAATCACTGACCACACGACGACTTTCTATCTGGCGCGTTTTTTCTAAATCCAGCTTTTGACCTGGATAAATCGTATAAGTAGCATCAATATTGTTCACTTCAGCCAAGGTGTGATAATCGAGACCGTAACGAAAAGCAATGGAATACAGGGTATCGGCTGGCTTTACAAAATAAAACTGTTGACTGTTATCAACTTCCGATGGCGGATAAAAACTATGCAGTTCGGCGCCATTACCGGTGGCATCGCGCTCTTCTACCGGGGCTAAACGAGGATTACCACATCCCTGCAACAAATAAACTAATAACACCAGCGCCACAATCCATAGCGAGCGAATGGCCGATCGTTTGAGAATGTCTTTGGTCTCTTTTTGCATTAACGTGCTAATCCCTATCGCAGTAACCTTTTGTAAATTAAGACTATTTAGCCATTAATTGGCAACGTTGTAAATGATGTAAGCCAAAACACCTAAAATCACAACGCCCCAACCAATCCAGTCTACATATTGACGCAATTTATGCTGCATTTGTTCCCCACCCCATTTAATTAATCCACTAATCAGGAAAAACTGTGCACTACGAGCAACAATTGAGGCGATAACAAATGGAACGAAAGCCATACCCAAAGCCCCGGCGGTTAAGGTAAATATCTTATAAGGTACTGGCGAGAACCCTGCAATCAATACGACCCAGACACCGTATTTCGCGAACCATTCCAAGGCGCGATCATGAGTCTCGGTATATCCGAGCTCATTAATCCAGGGTAATACCCATGACTCAAATGCAAAAGCGCCAATAAGGTAACCAACAACACCTCCAAGAACCGAAGTGACCGTTGCTATTAACGCTAATGATAAAGCGCGATCAGGCTTGGACAACGCCATCGGTGCCAGCATTGCGGCTGTTGGAATGGGGAAAAAGATGGATTCTATAAAGCTAATAAAGCCTAAGAAAAAAACAGCATAACGATGTCGGGCCCAACGCATGCAAGCGTCGTACAGTTTGGTAAATATGTTCATCGCTCAATGCCGCTGACTAAAGGTACAAAGCGTACTTTTTCAATTAATGTTTTCTCGAACTGATTGCCCTTACGCTGAACCAACATAAGGTCTTGTGCCATTTCGGTAGAGCCTACCGGAATCACCATTCGCCCTCCGTCAGCCAGTTGCTGCAACAGTTTTTCCGGGATGTCTGGCGGCGCTGCAGTGACAATGATGGCATCATAGGGTGCGTATTGCTGCCAGCCATTAAAACCATCGGCTAACAGGTATTTGACGTTGTGTTGTCCGATACCGGTTAATGTCTTCCTGGCCTGCATATGCAATGCGCGGATGCGTTCTACCGTGAACACGGTTTTAGAGACTTTAGCCAGGATCGAGGTTTGATAACCACATCCTGTACCAATTTCCAGCACCTTGTCCATACTGCCGCTTTCCATTAATGCTTCCGTCATTTTAGCGACAATATAGGGCTGCGAGATGGTTTGCCCCATGCCAATCGGCAGAGCTGTATCTTCGTAAGCTCGGTGCGATAACCCCTCGTCAACAAAAAGGTGACGCGGGGTTAACTCTATAATTTTTAAGAGCTCTTCATTTTTTATTCCTTCGGCCCTTAAACGTTCCACCAAGCGTGTGCGTGTACGTGCTGAAGTCATGCCAATACCCGAAATGTGTGTTGCATTCATATATTTATTATCTGTATTTGTTAGCTTGTCATTGTCTTAAGGAAATCTTCAAGTTCGTCAAAGCTATTGTACGCCGTTAAATCGACGTTGATTGGTGTGACAGAGACATAGCCGTTTAAAACCGCATGAAAATCAGTACCTTCCCCCACATCCTGGCCTTCAGGCAGCGGTCCTAACCAGTATATCGGACGCCCTTTTGGATCCTTATCCAAGATAATAGTATCAGCACGATGACGATTTCCCAAGCGCGTTAACTTAATTCCCTTTAATTCCTCATAAGGAACATCTGGCACATTGATGTTAAGCACCCGATTTTTCTCCATGGGATGCTCTTTCAAACGCTTGATGATATCGATAGCGACCTTAGCTGCAGTCACATAGTGTTTACAGTCATGTCCTAGCAAAGATATTGCAATAGCAGGATAACCCAGAGCACGACCTTCCATCGCGGCGGCAACCGTTCCCGAATAAAGCGTATCATCACCCAGATTAGCTCCCGTATTGATACCTGCCACCACCATATCTGGCGCTTCCGGCATAATATGATGAGTGCCCAGATGAACACAGTCAGTGGGCGTTCCTGTGACAGAATAAAAGCCACGTTCCGTTTCATAAGACCGGATTGGCTTATCCAGAGTTAACGAGTTACTGGCACCGCTACAATTTCGATCCGGGGCAACGGTCGTTACTTCCGCAATTTTCGACAAATAATCGAATAAGGTATTAATTCCCGGAGCAAAAAAACCATCGTCGTTACTTAGTAATATTTTCATAAATTTATCATTCAGTTATTGTTGCTTACTGCACCACCCTAACTAACTCACGCAGCAGGCTGGTGGCAAAAGCACCTTTAGGTAAATCAAAGGATAGTGTTACGGTCGTGTCATTATGCCATTTTGAAGTGACATTTTGAGGAAAGCACATGAGAGCTCGCCGCTCCTCGTTAAATCGCTTATTCGCCAACTTTTGTACTAATACCTCATAGTCGGCCAGCATTTCGTCTTCGAACACCCTGGCTTCATTCAATGGCTGTCGCCTGGAGCCGGGCATTGGGCCTGTTAGCAGAATATCATTCTCCTTAAAGCGAACTTGCTCAGCTTCCAGATCTTCGATAATGAAGCCTTTCTCGGAGCCGCTAAGCATGACGAAATCTCCCTCGAGCAGGGTTGAAATTAATCCATCCTCAATACGCTTAGACAAAACATGGTTGAACAGGAAAGACCGCACCGCAGAGAATAAGAGTCCTTGCAGGTTACGGTTTTTCAGCTTCTTATTGGAAACCAGCAAGTCAATACCGCGTTCGAGGTTAGCCCCATCATGACCAAAACGCTGCTCACCAAAATAATTCGGAAATCCCCTTTGTGCAATTTGCTCTAGACGCTGATCAAACTCTTTCGATGAACCAATATAATCTCTCAGCGTGATATCAAAATGATTGAATTTTACCGCACCGATTCTAAGCTTCTTGTCATGACGCGTCGCCTGCAGAACCAGCACTTCATCATCATTAAATTCTTGCCAATTGATCTCTTTCAGCAGTGGGAGCTGTACACTGAACCACTGACGCGCCACCGCGAAACGATCTTTTTTCCCGGCATAACCGATATCGGTAGGCTTAACATCAGCAAATCGTCTAAGCTTGTGACAAACAATATCGGTATTCACATTACGTTTTTCGATATAAAGATAATGATGCGCGCCCTCGCCTGATAGCTCAAAACGAAGCGCTTCTTCGACCACGAAATCTTCCAGTTTCGACTTAAAAGTCACTTCTCCCAGCAACGTCCCATAAAGTCGCTGCCAGTCATAGCACTGGGTTTGCTCAAGATTACTCATGATAATTTCTGCAACAGGCAGACCGCATGCACGGCGATGCCCTCTTTTCGTCCAACAAATCCAAGTTTTTCCGTGGTCGTAGCTTTAATGTTCACTTGTGACAGCTCAGCATCACTGATGGTTGCGATAACACTTTTCATGCCTTCGATTTTGTCCGCCATTTTAGGAGCCTGAGCAACAATGGTGACATCAAGATTACCCAGTTGGTAACCTTCTTTCCCAACCAGCGCCATAACTGACTGCAATAATTCTTTACTGTCAGCGCCCGCAAACTCATCGCTGGTATCCGGGAAGTGGTGACCGATATCACCTTTGGCGATAGCTCCTAACAGCGCGTCACAAACCGCATGAAGCACCACGTCCCCATCAGAGTGGGCGACTAATCCTTGCTCCCCTTCAAACAGCACGCCACCGAGAATAAGCGGCTTGTCGCCGCCAAACTTATGAACGTCATAACCATGACCGATTCTGAACATATAAAGACCCACTAATTCAATTAACTGGATCTTACCGCCATACTCTTCTTATGCCAAACCAATTGCTCAGCCTCTGCTATTTTTTCCCCAATAGAGGATAGGGTTTTGCGCCCTGCTTCATGAATGGCCTGCACCGACTGCACCTTCATAAAACTCAATACGCTCAGGCCACTGGAGCGGTTCGCAGAGCCCATGGTTGGTAAGGTGTGGTTTGGGCCTGAGCAATAATCACCGAAAGCAACCGCACTGTTCTCTCCGATAAATAAAGAACCGAAACTCGATAAGTCATTTTGATCGATGCGGTTATCGGCTAACAGCAGGTGCTCTGGGGCATATTGATTACTGAAATTCACCATATCCTCGACGGTATTCGCCTGTAGCAAAACAATCTGTCCCTGCTCTAATAGTTGATTCAATTCAGTGTCCTCTGACAGCTGCTGCTCAATACTACCCAGCAGCTCGACACTGTCGGTCACTAGCAAGCTCTGTGCCTGCGGATCATGCTCTGCTTGCGCTGCCATATCGGCAATAAGCCACTGCTGATTAACCGATTCATCGGCTAAAATCAGCAATTCACTGGGCCCGGCTGCTACGTCAATTTGTACTGTTGTACTTAATAACTGCTTGGCCGCATTAACATACTGGTTACCGGGGCCTACGATCATTTGTACCGGAGCGATCTCATCGTAACCATAGCCTAGGGCAGCGATAGCCTGCGCCCCGCCCAACTTCAAAAATTGTGTCGCCCCAGCATAGCTTGCCGCCGCTAGAATAGCCGGGTGATCCGATGGCGAACAGGCAATACGCTCCTTACAACCTGCAACTTTTGCTGGAATTAACGTCATCAAAGCCGTAGAAATTAGCGGATAACGACCGCCCGGAATATAAGCTCCAATACGCTCAATTGGCTGATAGCGAAAACCGAACTCACCACACTCATCAATATAAGTCTTATCGCGAAGTTGCTGTCGCTGAAATTTGGCAAATGCCTCTATACGCCGCCCAGCAGCAACGATGGCCTCAAGTAAATCATCGTCGAGACCATATTGGTCGTATGGCTTTAACTCCATCAGGATCGGCCTAAAACCGTCGAAGCGCTGACTGAGCTCATCAATAGTGCTGTCACCATTTAAACGTATCGCCTCTAACAGCTCCTTAACTTGAGAAAGAGTCTTTTCCTGACTGCTGTTTAAATCACGCTGCCAACCCTGACATGGCATAATCCTGCTTGTATTAACCTGCATTACGCGCCCCCAACTCATTTATGATTTCTTGCGCGGAAACCCCTTTTGCCTTGGCATTAACTAAAGCAAAGAAGATTAAGTCTGCCGCTTCCCAGCGAACCTCGTCCAAATTTTTCGCCTCAATCAACTCTTGACACTCTTCATTGAGCTTTTCGATTTGCAACTCTTCACTGGCAAATAATTTTTGCGTAAATGAGCGTCCATTAACCTTGGACTCAAATTCGCTAAGACGACGTTCGAATACCTGGTTCAGTGTATTTAAGTCAAACTGGCGGCTCTGGGTAGCGAAGCAGCTATAGCGTTCAAAGTGACAGGCATTACCTGACTGCTTTACCTTAAACAGCAACGTATCGCCATCACAGTCATAATCAATATTGACCAGCTCCTGTGTATTACCGCTGGTTAAACCTTTCTGCCATAACTCTTGCCGCGAGCGACTGTAATACACACCAGCTTTTCGCTCTATCGCCTGCTGTAGGGATGCTTTACTTGAATAAGCCAGCATTAAAACCTGACTGGTTTCAGCGTCCTGAACCACGGTTGGGATTAATTCAGTTTTATCGAAATCGAGACAACTGAATAAGGCATCATCCAGACTAAGCTTACCGGTATACACTGACATGCCAATTTGACTGTTACCGCCCAGCTGATTAATAAACCCAACGTCTTCTAATGTGGTAATACCGCCAGCCACAGTGACTGGTATTTTTGCAGCTTTCACCACTTGTTGAATTCGCTCCTGATCAATGCCTTGCAACAGCCCTTCTTTTTGGACCTGGGTGTATAAAAACTCGGAACAGTTGTCTTGAATTTCTTCAATCAGATCCAATACTTTTATGCTATCTGTCGACTGCCAGCCATGCGTAACCCAATCATCGCCTTTGGCATCAATCGCAAAAATCAGCTGCGAGGCGGGAAGCTTTTTCACAAAGTCGGCGCGACAGGAGGTTCCGAGAATAACCTTTTTGGCACCGGCCGATAAATAATCTCGGGCAGTTTCATAATCGCGAATACCACCACCAACACGGCAGGGATATTTTTTTATTAACTGCTTAATTAATGCTTTATTGCTGCCACGTCCCAGCGCCGCGTCTAAGTCAATGATGGCGACTTCACCATACAGCGAAAATTGTTCCAATAACCCAAAGACATCCGCTTCTTCAACAATCTTGCGTTCCGGGTTTCCCTGCTCCAACTGAACGGCCTTGCCATCCAATAAATCAATACTAGGAATTAACATCTAAATTCTCCTCACCCCGTTTCATTAACGGGTTAAAATATTCTGTTTGCTCAAGGCCTGCTTTACATCGCCCACTCTGAACTCACCGCGATGAAACATTCCTGCAGCTAAAGCCGCATCACTGCCCGCTTTATAGGTATCGATAAAATGCTGAGCATTAGCCGCACCGCCAGAAGCGATCACTTGAATATTTCTTTCTGTGGCCACACGAGACATTAATTCATTATCAAAACCTATACCGGTTCCATCACGATGCATGGCCGTTAATAAAATCTCGCCAGCTCCCCGCTCCTCGACTTCTTTGAACCAATCAAAAGCGTTGATATCCGTCTTCACATGGCCTCCTCTGATATAGACCGCATAGTCATCAACATCATTTTTATTCACATCTATAGCGACCACCAGGCACTGTGAACCAAACCCTTCCGCTATCTGGTTGATAAGCTCTGGGGTCTTTACTGCCGCAGAATTTAAAGCCACTTTATCAGCACCAGCCTTCAAAAACTGCGCCACATCCTGATAACTGTTTAGGCCACCACCCACGGAAAATGGGATCGACAAGTTCTTCGCTACTCGAGTTACTGTCTCCAGAGCATTGGCACGGTTTTCAAGAGTGGCTTTAATATCAAGAAAGACAATCTCATCAGCTCCCTGCTCCTGATATTTCAGAGCCAGCTCAACGGGGTCGCCCATATCCATTAAACCTTTAAAATTGACGCCCTTAACCACGCGTCCGTTAGCGACATCGAGACAGACAATGACTCGCGGGATCAGACCGTTTGAACCGATTAATTCAGACATTGCTTCATCATCTCCTCGCCCACAGGCCCTGATTTTTCGGGGTGAAATTGAAATGCCCAGATATTCCCCTGGTTAACTGCAGCCACAAACTGTTCACCATAGTTAACTGTGGCAGCAGTGACATCAGAAGTCTTAACGCCATAACTGTTAACAAAGTAAACAATTTGCTGATCAAGGAACGCATTATCAGCATTGATCTTCGACCAACCGACCATGGGTTGTTTAGGGCTATTCAAACGCTCGACTCTTCCTTTAAAAATACCCAACCCACTCACACCGGGATCTTCTGCTGATGACTCAAACAATACCTGTAGGCCAACACAAATTCCTAACAGCGGTTTGTCGGCTTTAGTCCACTCAAGAATCACTTTATCCAAACCGGTCGAGGTCAGCTGACTCATCACCTGTCCAAACCGTCCCTGTCCAGGGATCAGCAATGCGCTGATACTAGTGTCCAACTGTTGTGGCTGGTTAATCATTAACGGCTCAAAACCGATACGTTTCAAGCAGGCAAACAAACTAAATAAGTTGCCCGCCTGCGTATTAATCACGCCAATCCTTTGTACTTTTTGCTTGATGCTGATCTGGCTCATAAGCACCCCTTAGTACTGTTATCACGTTCGCCCACTTGTAAAGCTTCGCGCAAGGCAAATGCCAGGCCTTTAAAGCTGGCTTCAACCAAATGGTGATTATTATCAAAGTACTCCGTTTTGATATGCAGCGTTATGGCGCTGTTAATGGCAAAGGTATAAAAAAAGTGCTTCCACATTTCGGTACCGATTCCGCCTAAACTTTCCCGCGAAAAAGGCAAGTCAGTGATGGCGTAAGCGCGGCCACACACATCAACCGCCACCATCAATAAGCTCGCATCCATTGGTAACAGTCGTTGTCCATAACGCACTATTTTTCCCTGCTGGCGCCATGCCTGATTGAAAGCCTGACCTAAACAGATCGCCACATCTTCTATTAGGTGATGGTCATCAACCTCCAGATCTCCTTTTGACTTTAGCGTTAAGTCCCAGCCGGCGTGAGTCGCCAGCTGATTTAGCATATGATCAAAAAATGGCAAGCCGGTGCTGATATCCACCCTTTGCTGTCCATTGATGTCCAGCGATAAATTAATTGATGTTTCTTTCGTTTGACGTTGCAGCTTAATAACACCACTCATAGTAAAGACTCCAACTGATTGACATCGTTTAATACCAAGTCTGCGCCATATTTGTATAAACTGTCATTGCCGATACCAATGGCAATGGCACCTGCACGATTAGCCGCCGCCATATCATCAGGAGTATCACCAAGCATCCAACCGTTTTCCTTAGAGAAGTAACGCAGTGCTTTAAGTATTCCTTCAGGACTTGGTTTCGACTGTTCTACATCATCATCGCTTATCACTAAGCTATTTCTTGCGCCAATCATCTGCACTCCTTCCACAGCTTCGTCCTTTGGCCGACCAGTGACCACCGCAGCTTTTATTGTTCGGCTATTAGCAATAAACAACTCTGTCAGTAATTGTTGGCTGATAATTGGCTTTTCTAACGACTTATAACCTTTTGTATCTCCACTCCCCTGGTAGAAACTTTGAAAAACTTCAGTCACTTGCTGCAAACCAACTTCAGTGCCTTGTTCATTAGTCAATTCCTGAGCTAACACCCAGTCATTATTAAACCCGCCCTGACCGCGTAGGCGCTCAATATCATCCTGCGTAACCACGTTGCCTGATAACTTCTCCACCGTCGCCTTGATGGCCGCATCATAGCTCTGGCTGGTATCGATCAAGACGCCATCCATATCGAAACAAATCAATTCGGGCTTAAGCGCTAATCGAAGCGCATTGAGTAAAGGCTTAAGGTAAAAGGGAATGGTTATCCTCAGAGCGCTTACAGCTTTGTCGTTGACCGTTAATCCCGAAAGATTAGTTTTGATAACAATATTTCGTTTTTCACAGGCCGCTTTTATCAATCTCAATTTGCTGTCACACCCCTGAATAAATACAAAATTGGCGCTACTATCGACCAGCTGTAAGCCGCTCGAAAATAGCAACTCGCCCACCAGCTCCCGGTTTTGAGCAATCATCTTGCTGTAATTACTAACCTCGAGTTTGGCGCTTTCTGTGAAGGCTTTCTTGGCTACCTCGATAGTCGGCGCCGGCAAGTTAAATGGCATAGCCAAAGATGCAAACTGCTTGATTATTTCAGCCTGTCCCAGTAAGTAACCGCAGCGAATGCCTGCGAGACCAAATGCTTTCGATAAGGTGCGTAAAATAACGAGGTTGTCGAACTGCTGAATCAGTTCTAGAGAACTATCGTATGCCTTACAGGCGAACTCAATATAGGCTTCATCAAGAAAAACCTGGGCTCCCTTTGATTTAGCTTGCTGACAAACCTCAACCAAACCATCGTAAGGGATCAACTCACCAGTTGGGTTATTTGGACTGGTCAAAATTAAAATGGCTCCCTCAGACAGGCAACCAACTGCAGTATTTAAATCAATCCTCATGTCTGCCAGTGGTTCAATTAGATCGATGGAGCTGCTCCAGTTATTCTTACCGACTAGATACTGGCTAAATGCAGGTAGCGGTAAAATTAACTGACGTTTTTGTAGACAGGCGTACTTAAACAACAGTTCAATCGCTTCATCACCGCCGTTAGTCAATAAAAGCTGCTCCTGATTCAAGCCATAAAAATTACTGACCTGAGTCTGTAAACCACTTTTATCTGGATACCGCCATAAACACTCAGTAGATATTGCTTCCTCCTCTAACCATAACGGACGACTATCTGAACGCTCGTTAAAGTCCAACTTAAGAGGCTGTACTGCGCCCCTTACCTCCTGATAGAAGTCGTCTTGGTTTTTGTATAAAGGTTTCATAGCGCTTTCCTGATTGGTGTTTCAAGAATATCGGTGGCACCCGCCGAAATCAGCTGCGGTAACAAGTCTTTTATCAACTTACGTTCAATCGCCGCCTTAATTGCGAACCCTTCCTCATTATATAACTCACTAACGGTTGGTGAGCGCATGGCAGGCAATAAATCGACCACCTGCTGCACATTATCCTTACTACAATTCATTTCCAGTAACACACGTTTGCGTCCATTCATCACGCCGCGCATTAATAGCAACAAGTCATCGATTTGTTTTTTCTTTTCAGGATCCTGAAGCGTCTCTTTATTCGCAATAAACTGAGTCGAGCTTTCGATTACTGTATCAACAATTTTTAACCGATTGGCGCGAATGGTCGAACCAGTGCTGGTGTTATCAATGATCATATCGGCATCTTCTGGAGGGAAGACTTCGGTAGCACCATAAGCTCGCAGCAACTTAAAAGGAATTCCGAGTTTGGAAAGGTAATCATTAGCAATCTTCTTATACTCTGAAGCGACAATAATATTTCGCTGCTTCACTTCCTCCCAGTTCCAATTTTCGGGAATACACGACACCAGGCGTACCGGGTTAAAACCCAAGTCCATTAAAACCTCAACATCAGCTTCCTGCTCAATAACCCAGTCCATGCCAGCAAAGCCAATATCATGTTGTCCCAAAGCCACCATCTCTGGAATATTCTGGCTTTTCAACAACTTCACTTCGATGTCACACCCATAAAGCGTTGGTCGATAATTGCGGCTATCTCCTACTAAGGTCAAACCCACCTCTGATAACAGGTCTTCAACCTTGTTGAACAGCTTCCCTTTCGGGACCACCATTTTTAATGTCATCACTACTCTCCTAAAAATCTACATATACCTGAAAACAAAAAAGCCCGTTGTCCTTTCGGAGCAACGGGCTGGAAACCTATTAATGAGTATTTTAATCAAGCATTACTCATCCCACCGTCGCTCGCGCAGTGTATGATGGTGATGATGATGTAACTGGCTGATTAATATCACTTTAATAACCTTTTCTAAAACCTGAACTTATCTCTAAACCATAAAAAAAGCCCCGCTCAATTGGCGGGGCTTTCAGGAAATCTTTAATCTCGACTACATTATTAAAGACAACAGCTCACCGCCAACGCATTTACGTGGTGATGATGGTGATGGCGAGTGTTCAATAATGTATTCATATGCAGTGATTAAAACTTATCCGAATGAACCTGTCAATCCTTTTGAAATAATAAAAAGTTATATCTCTCTGGTCATAAATAAGCTGTATGGATCCTTCTTATACTCTGCAAAAGGTCCGCACTCCTCAAAGCCATACTTGCGGTAGAGTCGGACTGCTGGCTGAAAAGCCTCGTTGGTTCCAGTCTCCAGGCTAATTCGACGATAGTCCCGCTTTTTACCCGCGGCTAACATTGTAGTCAGAATCATATTAGCAACGCCTTCTCTTAAAAAAGCCTTAGCCGTACGCATCGATTTAATCTCAGCATGCTCAGGCGATAATTCTTTCAAGGCACCACAACCGATGATTTCCTCATTCTGCCAAGCACTCCAGAAGGTAATAGCCGGCTCCTTTAACTCCGACTCCTCGAGCGCATGAATACTCTCCGGTGGAGAGTATTCGTACATTTCTTTGCGATGTTCTAATAATAACGTGATAACCTTGCCGTCTCGTAAATTATCGACTTTAATCATACAATCACGCATCACTCTCACTTCTAACCTCACTACAGTGCATCTCTACCTATTTCACCCGTGCGTAACCGCACTACCGCCTCAAGACTAGTGATAAAGACTTTACCATCCCCAATTTTCCCCGTTTTAGCCGTTGACATTATGGTTTCAACGACTCGATCAACCAGCTCATCGTCTACAGCAACTTCTACCTTGGCTTTAGGCAAAAAGTCGACCATATACTCCGCGCCACGATACAGTTCGGTGTGCCCCTTCTGCCGCCCAAACCCTTTAACCTCTGTGACCGTCATACCTGTAACTCCCATATCGGTTAGAGCCTGACGAACCTCATCCAACCTGAACGGTTTAATAATCGCAGTTATTAACTTCATCGTCGCCCCCTTAACTTTTCGTGAATTCTGGATAAGCTTCCAGGCCACATTCTTCCTGATCGGCCCCTTCGTACTCATACTCATCATTAATTCGGATACCGAGCGTCTTCTTGATCAGGTACCAGACCAGAAAACTCACAAGGAAGGTCCATAGTACAATCACTCCAACCCCCAGCAGCTGACTTAACAAACTTGCCTTGGCATTACTAAGCGGCACTACCAACAAGCCTAAAATACCGCCGACACCATGCACAGAAATCGCACCGACAGGATCATCAATTTTCATATGGTCGAAGGTAACGATTGAAATCATGATAAAAACACCCGCGATTAAACCGAATACCAGTGCCAACAGCGGTGATGGCGATAATGGATCAGCCGTAATGGCAACCAAGCCTCCCAATACACCATTTAAAATCATGGTCAGATCGGCACGTCCATAACGTATTTTTGAAAACACCAGAGCGCCAATGCCACCGGCTGCCGCAGCGGTATTGGTGTTGAGTAAAATCATTGCAACCGAGTTTGCGCTCTCCACATCGGACATCTTCAGCAGTGAACCACCATTAAAACCAAACCAGCCCATCCACAAAATCAAAGTGCCCAGCGTGGCTAACGGGATATTGGCACCGGGAAAAGCTTTAATTGCTTTACCGGGTCCATACTTACCTTTTCGCGGCCCGAGCAATAAAACGCCAGCGAAAGCCGCGACTGCACCGCAAAGATGAACCACCCCGGAACCGGCGAAATCATAAAAACCCGCCGTTTCAAGAAAGCCCATCCCCCACTTCCAATATCCCTGAACTGGATAAATGAACGAGGTCATAAAGAAGCAAAAAATGAGGAACGCCCACAGCTTCATGCGCTCAGCTACCGCCCCTGAGACAATCGACATGGCCGTTGCCACAAACACCAGCTGGAAAAATATGCCGCCCATCGTCGACATTTGCGTACCTTCAGCAAAAGCTTTTTCAGCCGAGTTATCACCAAAACTGGGCAGCTCGAATCCCGGAAACCAACTAGTAACAGCAGAACCTGGATACATGATTTGATAGCCAATCAATAAGTAAGACAAGCTCGCTATAGAGTATAAGGCAATATTTTTAGTCAGGATTTCAACGGTATTTTTCGAGCGGACCAGACCTGCTTCGAGCATGGTAAAGCCTGCCGCCATCCACATCACCAGAATGGCAAACGATAAAACATAAAAGGTATTGAGCGCGTAGCTGAGTTCAAAAATAGACTGCTCTGAATATGCTAACTGTTCCATAAGTTCCCCCAAAGTTCCTATTTATAAATAACACGGTGACAAAGGAGTTAGAACAGTGGAGCCACCTAGTTATGCACCGTCATGGTGCAATACGGGCTCAAGAAATAGAAAAGGCACCAAAATGGTGCCTTTAATTTATAGATTAACGGATTAAAGGTCAGTAGGGCCAGGTGCCACTGCCATCGATCAGCTGGCGCGACTTATCCAGTCCTAGACAGTAGTCTGATTCATTGGCTAAGTAGAAGTAGCGCGGTAATACCGAAAAGCCATAGCTCGCCACCTGCTGTTCAGCTGCGTCAGAGAAATCGAGTCCCCACAGCGAGAAGTAGTCCCGGGTATCTCTTTTCATGGCAAAAGCACTGCTGATCAACATCCAGTCATTACTGCTAATACTATTCGCCTGCTCACGCGTCCACCCGGCAAAGCCAAGGTTGTCTCGCATCGCGTTCCAGTCAGTATCATTGCCACGCGCTTTACGAAACTCTCGCTCCAGAATATGCAGTCGTGGCCACAACTGCCAACCATCACCCAAAGCGCCATCTCCCTGCGCCGACATCATTAGCTGCAGATAGAATGCAGCACCTCGACTCCAGCTGGATAAGTTAGCACTCTGCATGTAGGCAAAGGGATCGGCTTCATTACGACTTTGCTGTAGGTGGTTAAAGAGCTCTTCAAACGGTAAGCTCTGACAACTCGGCGCATTTCCCGTCTCAAGGTGGAACTGACTCTTAGCGTAGTAAGAGTATGGATTGGTTGTAGTATGAACTTCCCAGCCACTAAAGCGGAATAAGGAGCGTTCCAGTCCGTGGCCAATTTCATGGATATCGCCATGACCGACCGGGTTGAAAGACCAGTAGGCATCGTATGGGTTGCCCGAGCAACCATAGCCGCAATTTGCCTGATCCGCGTTCATGTGTTTTACCTGATCGATGGACGCAATAGTCAGGTTATGGTTTTGTGTAAAGCTTGTCACTTCAGTGTTCAGATCAATACCAGGGCCTGAGTAACCCGCCAGGCCCAGTGCAAAATTATGAGCATAGCGCATGGTAGCCAGGGCAACGCTGTTAGCATCAGGCCATAATGGGTCGCTTAACGTTTCCTGCATTTTCTCTGTGGTCGAATGCACTTCAAAGCTCGGTGTGATCAGCTCAGCCCAGTCATAGTTTTCGGCGTTAACGGCTTGAGCAAAAGCTGCACTGTCGGCTTCTTCACGCCACACCGGGTGTTGCCCAATAGTGGCAAACTCAAACTTCACCGCAACATCTTTTACATCAAACCCAACCTGAACCGGTCCACCATGAGTCGAAATCAGGCTTAATGTCTCACCCGGTTTAATTTCGATGTCCGTTGTACGCAGGAATTTGGGACGATTGTAGGAGTTTTCGTTAAATTCGTGCGTCGCGCCGCTACGTAGAGTATTGATAAAAATTTTGGTCTGTACGGCATTGGAGTCCTGTCGTGTCACTTCAAACTTTTGACCTGGCAAGGCGTAGACACCAGCGGTTCTAAATGGTGGCTTGCTGGTTAACTCTACCACTTTGCTTGACGGCGTAATATGGCTGAAGTCACTACGACTGAAGTTACCTAAGTCGGCCTGTGCAGGAGCAATATCTCGATTCATATAGACCGCATGATCAGCATACATTGACTTTAAGAAATCGGTAGTCGGAGTCGCTATCTTATCCATCGGATATTGAACCGACTGACGGTAAAAGTCCGCCAGCAGCATTAGAATTTTCTCATAGCGATAATGTGTTGATGAGAATATCGAAATTTTTTGTCTATCCAGGCGACGGAAATAGTTTTGAACAACTTTAGCAGCCTGTAAGAAGTTGGAGTCATAGTTGGACTCGGCCGGACAGCTTTTATCGTCACAAAGACCGAGGTTAATATTAAAACTCTGGTTTTTGAATTGGCTAAGCAGATCTTTTACACTAGCAACATCTTCAGGCAATACGGCGTACTGACTGGAGCCATCATACTGGCTCAGAGACTGGCGTTGCCAGTAATTATCGCCCTCATAGTAGACATTAAATAATGGAAATAATGTCTGAGCTAACTCACCATTATTGCCGTCATGGTGCAGGTAGAGCACAGATACACCAGATTCCATTGCCTGTTTAACCGCATTTGCTACTGCAGAGGCACTGGCACCATCCAAGACCTGCGAGACAATCAGTAAATCAGTGTCCTCGCTAATACAACCGCTCAAAGCAGCACCATTACACTCGGTGGCTGCATTAAAAGTTGCGGTATCCGGGTAATAGTTTTGCAACCACTCCCGGGTAGCGATCTGATCCGGAAAATAATAGCTTTGACCTAAGTGAGCCATGGCTACTTTAAAAGGCTGAGCGTCCAGGTCATCACGTCTGGTTAACCAGCTTAAGCTATTTTGTAGAAACTGCTGCATCTGGGTGTTCACAGACGCAGGATTACTCTTCCAGGTTCGCATCGGGTTACTGCCCAAAACAAAATAGCGTGTGTCCTCGGCTTTACCCACGATTCCCAATGTTCTGTTATTAACCGAATAACTGTCATTGGTTACGGCATTGGATATCAGTATTGGGTGGTTAAAGCCAAAAGTGCCGCTCAATAATGCTGCATCATGCGTTGGATCCCAGTCTATCTGGCTGAGACTGTTCGACACGACCTCACCATTGTCCCCAAGCTGGAATAACTTGACCAGCGCGTCGTCGAAAGCAGTTTGATTATCATTAATCGTCGTAAGCGCACCGTCTAAATACACCTGCTCCTCTTCGACAATTGACGCCTTACCAGTACGTATCGCTTCCTCGAGAGGATCATAATTAACCGTCATAGAAAGATTAAGGCTGTCGCTGAGGTCGCCATCGGATACCTTAATGGTGATATCTTCAACCATGCCGACATCTTGGGCGGAAGGTGTGCCAGTCAGGGCTCCGGTTGCGTCATCAAAGTTAAGCCAGTCAGGCTTATTCTCGATGCTCAGCGTTAACTCGTCACCGTCGGGATCATCGACGGATGGCATGAATTCATAACTCGAGCCTTCAACAGCAGGCTCAGGCTCTCCGGTAATGGTTGGTTTCTGGTTTGTTGACTCGTTACTATCACCGTCTTCATCTCCCCCGCCACCGCAGGCAACTGCAGCGACCAGCAACAATAACAGCCAACTCTTTCTTAGTATTATCATGGTGTTTTATGAGTTGGTTTATGTGAAGCTAGAAAATATAGACTGTAGAGCAACAGTGCAAACTGTTTGACGGTTTATCCGGAAAAGTGTGAACTAATGACGACTTAACCACAGAGAGGCGAGAAATAAATCCTCCTGCTCTGTAATTTTGATGTTTTTGCGCGAACCGATAACGAGAGAAGGATGATGCCCTGAAAGCTCCATAGCCGAAGCCTCATCAGTAACCCACTCACCTTTTTCCAGGGCGGACTCGATAGAGCGTTTTAACGAATCAACGGGGAAAAACTGGGGTGTTTGTGCCAACCAGATGGTATCTCTGTCGATGGTTTTCTCTATAGTTTGCTTTTTATTGGCCAGCTTTACCGTATCGGTAACCCCGATAGCCAGAATCGCACCCTCCGGTGAAGAGTCTTTGGCATGAATCAAATCATCAATTTGTTCGGCTTTTAAACAGGGTCTCGCCGCATCGTGCACCATAACCCAGTCGTGCTGAGAAGATTCTGTTTCCTGAATCACCTTCAAGCCAGCGAGCACCGAGTCCACCCGCTCCTTGCCGCCTGTCGTTGTAATAACGCGAGGGTTATTTTTAAAGGGTAACTCTTCCCAGTATGTATCTTCAGGATGTAAAGCAACAACGACCTTGTAAATTTTGGAGTGCTCAAGAAAACAATTAATACTGTGCTCAAGGATCGTTTTCTCTGCTATCTTTAAATATTGTTTTGGGGTATCAGAGTTCATTCGAGAGCCAATCCCTGCAGCAGGGATAACGGCCCAAATACGCTCAGAGCTCATGGGTTAAACGCCTCGCTTAATGAGAATCTAGGATTCGAATAAAAGTTTCACCTTCCTTTATCATTCCCAGTTGATAACGGGCACGCTCTTCAATAGCATCGGTTCCATCACGAAGGTCGTTGATTTCAGCAACGATTTTCTGGTTCCTGAGTTCCAGTTCTTTGTTTTCGTTTTTAATGTTGTCTATTTTTTGATGCTGCAGCTTTATTTCGCGAAAAGAAGATTCCCCGAACCACATTCGGTACTGTAACGACATCAAGATGATGACTAATATCAGCGCAATCCACTTCATAAAACTAACAATGCCAGAAAAAATTCCGTAAATAAAGCAATTGCTGCGGTACGATACCGCAGCAGTCAAGGTTTTTAGATTATTTTTTAAACTTAAAGGCTGCGTTGCCTGGGTAAGGAGCTTTACCGTCCAATTCACCTTCAATACGTAATAACTGATTATATTTAGCGACCCGATCCGAACGGCACAGTGAACCCGTTTTAATTTGACCGGCGGCTGTTGCCACCGCTAAATCGGCAATAGTCGTATCTTCCGTTTCACCACTACGGTGCGAGATCACTGCCGTATATCCAGCATTATGAGCCATATCGATAGCGGCTAATGTTTCTGTCAAGGTACCAATCTGGTTCACTTTAATCAGAATCGAGTTAGCGATACCTTTGTCGATACCTTCTTTCAGGATCTTGGTATTGGTCACAAACAAATCGTCACCGACCAGCTGACATTTGTCACCGATCTTCTCAGTCAGTGCTTTCCAGCCATCCCAGTCGCCTTCGTCCATACCGTCTTCGATTGATACGATTGGATAACGCTCAACCCAATCAGCCAAATAGTCAGCAAACTCTTCAGAAGTTAATTCCTTGTTTTCTGAAGCTAGATGATACTTACCATCTTTATAGAATTCGCTCGAGGCAATATCGAGCGCCAGGGCAACGTCTTCACCCAGGTTATAACCGGCTTTATCGACCGCTTCGACAATCGCCTGAATAGCTTCTTCATTAGAACCCAAATCCGGCGCAAAACCACCTTCATCACCAACCGCAGTATTCAAGCCTTTAGCCTGAAGTACCTTACGCAAGCTGTGGAAGATTTCAGCGCCCATGCGCAAAGCTTCGGAGAATGTCGGCGCGCCAACCGGCATAATCATGAATTCCTGGATATCAACATTGTTATCCGCGTGCTCACCACCGTTAATGATGTTCATCATTGGTACTGGCATCGCAAATTTTCCGTCACGGTTAATATGTTGATATAAAGGCTTGCCAGACGCCATCGCCGCTGCTTTAGCATTAGCCAGAGACACGGCCAGGATAGAGTTAGCACCTAACTTTTCTTTATTATCCGTACCATCAAGGTCCAGCATGATTTGATCGATAGCCGCTTGATCAGAAGCATCCTGACCAACCAGGGCGTTTTTAATGTCATTGTTAATGTAAGCAACGGCTTTCAATACGCCTTTACCTAAGTAACGAGATGCATCACCGTCTCGTAGTTCTAACGCTTCACGAGAACCAGTAGAAGCACCGGATGGCGAACAGGCTATCGCTTTAACGCCATTTTCTAAAACGACTTCCGCTTCTACCGTCGGATTACCACGAGAATCTAGAACTTCACGTCCAATAACATTTTTGATTTTCAAAATCACACCCTCTAATGTTCTATACAATCAAAGTACAAAAAAATTTTTACAACAAATTGCCGGAACCAAAGTCCGTAATCGTATCTTCAGCAAACCCAGCTTGCTTTACAATCGTATCCAGCTCTTTCATCACCTTAAGCATTTCTTCGATACGATACATCGGAAACGAATTCGGTCCGTCACACTTGGCAACGCTTGGATCTGGATGACTTTCCATAAAGACTCCCGAGACGCCTGCAGCAATCGCCGCTCGCGCCAACACAGGAATCACCTCACGTAAACCGCCAGATGAAGCCCCTTGCCCACCAGGTAACTGTGCCGAGTGAGTAGCATCGTACACTACAGGACAACCTGTCTCGCGCATAATGGATAGCGAGCGCATATCCGACACCAAGTTGTTATAACCAAACGACGCGCCACGCTCACATACCATAATCTGTTCATTACCCGTTTCACGTGCCTTCTCGACCACATTATTCATATCCCAGGGCGACAGGAACTGCCCTTTTTTAATGTTGACCGGAATTCCTGGCTCACAGGCCTTACGAATAAAGTTTGTCTGGCGAGATAAAAACGCTGGAGTTTGCATGACATCAACCACGGCCGCCACTTCGTGAAACGGCGTATCTTCGTGTACGTCGGTCAGTACCGGAACGCCAACCTGATCTTTAACTTTCTGCAGAATATTCAGGCCCTTTTCTAAACCCGGACCACGGAAGCTCTTACTCGATGACCGATTGGCTTTATCGAATGATGACTTATAAATAAACGGAATCTCAAGACGATCCGTCATTTCCTTTAAATAACCAGCGGTATCGATAGCTAACTGTTCACTCTCGATAACGCAAGGACCACAGATTAAGAAAAACGGCTTATCTAAACCCACTTCCCAGTTTAATAGTTTCATATTACAGCCTTCGGCTTTCACCAGTTGACGCTACAGCGTTAAGCATCCGCCTTTTCAGCATGATAGTCTTTAGCTGCAGCAATGAATGCACTGAATAATGGATGACCATCACGTGGCGTTGAGCGGAACTCAGGGTGGAACTGACACGCCACAAACCAGCGATGCTCCTTAAGCTCAACCATTTCCACTAAATCTTTGATACTAGAAGTACATGATACCACAAGGCCTGCATCTTCAAGCTTTGACACCAGGTTTCCGTTAACTTCATAGCGATGACGGTGACGTTCGTTAATTTCATCACTTTGATAGATTTCATGGGCTTTAGTTCCAGGCTTCACGCTCGCCGGCTGCGCACCCAGACGCATGGTGCCGCCCAGATCCGAATCATCGGTGCGTTCTTCTTTCGAACCGTCACGATTAATCCACTCGGTAATCAAGCCGACCACTGGATTCGGCGTATCGGCATCGAACTCAGTACTGTTGGCATTTTCGAGACCTGCTTTGTGACGAGCATATTCAATAACCGCCACCTGCATACCCAGACAAATACCTAAATAGGGAATGTTATTCTCACGGGCAAACTTGGCCGTTGCGATTTTACCTTCTACACCGCGCTCACCAAAACCACCTGGGATTAGGATTGCGTCCATGTCCTTCAGCATATCGGTGCCGCGATTCTCAATATCCTGCGAATCGACATAGTGAATATTGACTTGCTGACGGTTATGCAGACCCGCGTGTTTAAGAGCTTCTGTTAACGACTTATAAGCTTCGGTTAAGTCCATGTATTTACCAACCATAGCGATATCGACTTCACCATTCGGGTTCGCTTCGCGGTAAAGCACCTCTTCCCACTCGGCCAGATTCGCCTCTGGCGCATCGATCTTGAAGCGCTCACAGATAATCTGGTCAACTTTCTGGTTCAATAACACTGATGGGATACGATAAATACTATCCACATCCTGTAGAGAAATCACCGCTTTTTCTTTAACGTTAGTAAATAACGCAACTTTAGCTTTCTCACCCGCAGGGATCGTACGATCGGAACGACAGATCAACATGTCTGGCTGAATACCAATCGAACGCAACTCTTTGACCGAGTGCTGAGTAGGTTTGGTTTTTAACTCACCAGCAACAGCGATATAAGGTAATAGCGTCAGGTGAACGAACATGGCATTCTCTTTACCGACTTCAAAGCGCAACTGACGAATGGCTTCCATAAATGGTAATGACTCAATATCACCCACAGTACCACCAACCTCAACCATGGCGACATCGTAACCTTCCGCGCCATCTTTAACTTTCTGCTTAATCTCATCGGTAATGTGCGGGATCACCTGAACCGTGCCGCCCAAATAGTCACCCCGACGTTCTTTGCGTAAAACATCAGAATATACTCGACCCGTAGTGAAGTTATTGCTTTGCTTCATGCGGGTACGAACGAAACGCTCATAGTGACCTAAATCCAGATCCGTTTCTGCCCCATCATCAGTTACAAAAACCTCACCATGCTGGAACGGGCTCATCGTACCCGGGTCAACGTTAATATAAGGATCAAGCTTGAGCATCGTCACTTTCAGGCCACGAGACTCTAGAAGTGCCGCCATAGAAGCCGCCGCAATACCTTTACCTAAAGAAGAAACAACACCGCCGGTTACAAATACATACTTGGTCATAAGCCTAACCCAATCAATCGAAATTTTAGAAACCGCTGTCAACACAGCAGCTATTCAAATACAACAAATCGCAAAATGCCCTTGCTCATGGTATGGACCATACAAGTTGTATTTTACGATTAAGAAACCTATATTTATTGAAAATCAATGCCTTAAAAATTAATTAAAGCATATTGCCAGCCCAAAATTGGCTGTTAAACGTACGTTTGTCTTTGAGAAGAAAGGACTCCCAGGACGGGAAAACAGTATATCAAAAAGGTCGGATGATTGGCGAGTCTTTTTTGCTTCTAAATCCTTAAGCTAACAAAACTAAGGTAAGACTTTCACCGCTACGTGATATATCATACGGACCATTAATCACTCCAACCAACTCGGGAAAGACGAATGAAAATCTGGGTCGATGCCGACGCTTGTCCTGTAGTTATAAAAGAGATTCTTTTTCGGGCCGCACAAAGAGCGCAGCTCCACTTGTGTCTGATCGCGAATCAATACATCAAAGCTCCCCCCTCGCCTTACATTAAGTCGCTGCAGGTTCCCTCCGGTTTTGATGTGGCCGATAATGAAATTGTATTACGCGCCAGCAAAGGCGATCTGGTCATCACGGCTGATATCCCGTTAGCCGATGAAGTCATTGATAAGGGCTGTACCGCGCTTAGCCCAAGAGGCGAGTTATTTACCAAGGAAAACATCAAAGGCCGTCTGACCATGCGTGACTTTATGGAAACATTACGCTCCAGCGGTATTCAGAGCGGCGGGCCGCCGCCATTAAATCAGAGCGATCGCATGAAGTTTGCCAATCATCTGGATCACATTATTGCTAAACAACAAAATTCTTCGTGAATTCAGCCTAAAGAACGTTTGGCCTGCTGCCAGGCGTCTTCTAACTGCTCAAGACTGGCGCTATCGACGGTTAGGCCCTGTGCCGCGATCACCTTTTCCAACTCACGGAAACGACGCTCAAACTTACGACAACTAGCTCGCAAAGCAGCTTCCGGGTCGACTTTAAGATGACGCGATAAATTAACGCAACTGAATAGCAGATCGCCCAGCTCTTCTTCAATATGAGGTTGGTCATTGCTTGCTATCGCTTCTTTCAGCTCAGCGACTTCTTCTTCCAGCTTTGCGATAACACCATCGATTTCCGGCCAGTCAAAACCATGACGCCCCACGCGCTTTTGCATTTTCTGTGCCAGAGATAAAGCAGGAAAGTTTTTTGGCAAATCATCCATCAAACTGGTATTACTTTCGTTTTTCGCCTGCCGCTCCTGTTGCTTCAGTTGCTCCCAGTTACGTTTAATCTCAGCGTCGGTTTCCAACCTCTTATCCGAGAAGACGTGCGGATGACGACGGATCAGCTTATCGGACATGGCCTTAGCAATCGACTCAAAGTCAAACAGTTGTTCTTCCTGCCCCAGCTGCGCGTAGAACACAACCTGAAACAACAAATCCCCTAACTCGCCCTCGAGCTCCGCCATGTCACCACTTTCAATGGCATCCGCTACTTCATAGGCTTCTTCCAGCGTATGTGGCACAATGGTTTGAAAAGTTTGCTGTCGATCCCAGGGACAGCCGTTATCCGGATCCCGCAGGGCTTGCATAATACTCAACAGGCGCTGGGTATGGTGTAACGATTCTTGTTGGTTCATAAGTTAACTGGCTCGTCTATTAACGCTAAACACATTAGGCAACTGTTTTAACAGAGTCATGACTCGATTTAAATCATCCACCTGTCCGAGCTCTACTTCCAGCCATAGCTCAACCTGCTCATTATCACGTCGTGTGGAGAGATCCGTAATGCTGGCATGTTCGTTGGCCAACACCGTCGTCACGTCTTTCAGTAATGACTTTCTATCCAGTGCAACAATTCTCAGATCAACGGCATAAGCATTGCTGGCCTCGCCTTCCCAACTGACTGGAATCAAACGCTCTGGACGATCTTGCTGCGCCTTTTTGATATGAGTACAATTTTTTCGATGGATAACGATCCCCCGGCCACGCGTAATATAGCCAACAATCGCTTCTCCCGGTACCGGCTTACAGCACTTGCCGATCTGTGTCAGCAGATCGCCAACGCCCGATACCGAAATATCCCCCATTGACTTACGCTTCGACTTTTTACGTAAGACTGGTTTGATATCTTCTTTTGGCTTTTTATCTTCTTTTTGTTCCTTGGCCCGGTTAAGGACCTGCATTATCCCTAAGTCACCGGTACCAATTTTAATGTACAGCTCTTGCTGGCTAGCCAGGTGTAAACGCTGCGCTAACTCACGATGATCAACATCGGATAATTCATTGCGGCTCAACTCCCGTTCCAGCAAAATCCGTCCTTCGTTAACATTGTCTTCGCGGTCCAATTTATTAAAAAACTGATTAATCTTACTGCGCGTTCTGGAACTACCAATATAACCGTTATATGAAATTAACCAGTCGCGACTCGGTAGCTCCTCTTTCTTGGTCATAATCTCGACCACATCACCCGTTTCAAGCTGATGCGTCAAAGGAACGATCCGTCCCTTAACCTTAGCACCGATACAGCGATGCCCAACCGAAGTATGAATACGATAAGCAAAATCGATCGGTGTACTGCCCGATGGCAAATCAATCACCTTACCTTGCGGTGTAAAGACAAAAATCCGATCGTCGGATACCGATGTTTGAAACTCGTGCATCAAATCATCAGCACTGATATCCGCCAGCTCACTTTGCCACTCGAGTAACTGACGCATCCAGGCGATTTTTTCATCGACGCCCACTTTAGCCAGATTCGCGCCTTCCTTATAAGCCCAGTGCGCAGCAATACCCTTTTCCGCTTCTTCATGCATCTGGTGAGTACGGATTTGGATCTCCAGTACCTTACCTTCCGGCCCCACGACCGCCGTGTGAATCGACCGGTAGCCATTCTGTTTCGGCGTCGCGATATAGTCATCAAACTCTTTAGGGATGTGCTGCCAGCTGCCATGGACCACACCTAAAGTGGCATAACAGTCCTGAACCTTATCGACCAGGATTCTAACCGCACGAACATCGTAAATTTCTTCGAAGCTGACTTTCTTGCGAGTCATCTTCTTCCAGATCGAATAAATATGCTTAACTCGCCCGGTGACCTCACCACGAATCGATTCAGCTTCTAGCTTCTTATTTAAAAGGTCGATAACGTCAACAATGTATTGCTCACGGGCAACCCGCTTTTCACGTAAGCTTTTGGCAATCTTTTTATAGGCACCCGGCTCAAGATAACGAAACGCCAGATCTTCCAGTTCCCACTTTAACTGACCGATACCAAGGCGATTGGCCAGTGGCGCGAAAATGTCCTTGGTTTCCTTAGCAAATAAATACTGTAGCTCATCACTGGCATCCTTAATATGGCGTAGCGTCACCACACGATCCGCCAGCTTCAGTAGCACCACCCGCGCATCGTTAACCATCGCCAACAGCATCTTGCGTAGGCTTTCTACCTGGTGTTCATCATTCTCTGCGCCAGAGGACTGCTGCAAGCTACGCATCGCCTCCATCTGTCCTGCACCGCGAACCAGCTCAGCAATCCCTTTACCAAAGTGTTTATTCAGTACCTCATCATCAAGCTGCTCACTGATAACCGCAGGCAATAACGTTGCCGCTGTTAAGGTATCGTTATCCGCATTGAAATGCGTCAGAACCTCCGCCAACTCAAGTCCAGCTGCTAAGGTATTCAAACGGATCACCGGCGTTATCGAGGCATTCTTGTCGGCGAGATCGACAGCCTTCTTCAGCTTTTTCTTCCCCTTATCCGGTAGAGATAAATGATTCAGCGTTAACCACTGCTCGAAATCAAACTGACTCGATTCAACAATCTCGAATATATCGTGTTCTTTCCGTTTCATACCAATAAATCTTTATTGTTTACCAATTGAAAGACTAGCGTGTTAAGTAAAGGTGTCTTTAAAATCCATGAATAAAACATAGTAGCAGTATAAAAATTTATTGGAAAGGAGAAGGATAGTTCAGAATTTATCATGATTAGAGTTTGTCATTGAGTCTCCAGAACAAATGATAGCTTAAAGGTTTGACTACTACACAAAACCAGCCGAACATCTCAACACACCGCCTTGTGGTTGATAGAAAAAATCAATTGTTGCAGTATAGAGAAAGGATTATACAAATTACCGTAAATGACCAATAGTATGGATTAACAGTTGCAGGTTGTTCTCACAACCCTTCTTAGAACGATATAGGAGATCAAGCATGTCTAACAGTAAATGTCCCGTGATGCATGGTGCTGCTACAGAAAGCAGTCAGTCGAATATGGAGTGGTGGCCGAAGTCTCTGAACCTAGACATTCTTCACCAACATGACACAAAAACCAATCCTCTCGGCGAAGACTTTAATTACCAGAAGGAAGTTAAGAAACTTGATTTTGACGCTCTAAAAAAAGATTTAACCGCATTAATGACCGACAGCCAGGACTGGTGGCCTGCCGACTGGGGGCATTATGGTGGTTTGATGATACGGCTTACCTGGCATGCTGCAGGTTCTTACCGTATTGCCGATGGTCGTGGTGGCGCCGGAACAGGTAACCAGCGGTTCGCTCCTCTGAATTCATGGCCGGATAACGGCAATCTGGATAAGGCTCGCCGACTGTTGTGGCCTATCAAAAAGAAATATGGCAACAAGTTAAGCTGGGCCGACTTAATTAGTTATGCCGGAACAATTGCCTACGAGTCTATGGGCTTAAAAACTTTTGGTTTCGGATTCGGCCGTGAAGATATCTGGCATCCAGAAAAAGATACCTACTGGGGTTCTGAAAAAGAATGGCTCGCGCCCAGCGATAATAAAAACAGTCGCTATTCGGGCGATCGAGAGCTGGAAAACCCTCTCGCTGCGGTGATGATGGGCTTAATCTACGTCAACCCCGAAGGTGTTGATGGCAAACCTGATCCACTTAAAACCGCTCAGGACGTGCGAGAAACCTTTAAGCGCATGGCCATGAACGACGAAGAAACCGTAGCATTAACAGCCGGTGGCCACACCGTGGGTAAAGCTCATGGTAATGGCGATGCCGATAAACTCGGGCCTGAGCCAGAGGCGGCTCCGCTAGAAGCTCAGGGATTTGGCTGGCTCAATAAGTCCACACGCGGAATTGGTAATGACGCCGTAACCAGTGGCCTCGAAGGCGCATGGACCAAAGAGCCAACCAAATGGGACAACGGTTATTTTGAGATGCTGTTAAACCACGAATGGGAATCGGTCAAAAGTCCTGCTGGCGCTTGGCAATGGGAACCCGTGGACATTAAGGAAGATGATAAACCAGTAGATGCCGAAGATAGTTCAGTTCGTAAGAATCCGATCATGACAGACGCCGATATGGCGATGAAAGTGGATCCGGAATATCGCAAAATTTCTGAGCGCTTTTACAAAGATCCGGAATATCTGGCAGAAGTATTTGCCCGTGCCTGGTTTAAGCTAACCCACCGAGATATGGGGCCTAAAGCTCGATACATAGGGCCTGACGTGCCGAAAGAAGATCTGCTATGGCAGGATCCTGTCCCAGCTGGGAGCACCGACTATGATGTCCAAGCCGTAAAAGACAAACTAGCCGCTAGTAACCTGACGATCAGCGACATGGTTTCAACTGCATGGGACAGCGCTAGAACTTACCGAGATTCCGATAAGCGTGGCGGCGCCAATGGCTCACGAATTCGCTTAACACCACAAAAAGACTGGGAAGGTAACGAGCCGCAACGTTTATCTAAAGTGCTATCGGTATTAGAACCCATAGCCTCCGAAACTGGCGCCAGCATTGCCGATGTTATCGTACTGGCGGGTAATGTTGGTATCGAACAAGCCGCAAAGGCTGCTGGTATTAATATCACAGTACCCTTCTCACCTGGGCGCGGCGATGCCACCGACGATATGACGGATGTCGAATCTTTCGAACCTCTCGAACCGATTCACGACGGCTACCGCAACTGGTTGAAGAAAGATTATGCTGTCAACGCCGAAGAGCTATTGCTCGATAAAACCCAGCTTTTAGGACTTAGCGCGCCAGAAATGACGGTTCTCGTTGGCGGCATGCGAGTACTAGGCACCAATCATGGTGGCAGCAAGCACGGAGTATTCACTGATAACGAAGGCGTCTTATCCAACGACTTCTTTGTTAACCTAACGGACATGAACTACAAATGGGAACCTACGGGTAATAACTTATACGAAATTCGTGATCGAAAAACCGACAGGGTTAAGTGGACGGCCACACGCGTCGATCTGGTATTCGGCTCCAACTCTATTCTGCGAGCCTACGCCGAAGTCTATGCCCAGGATGACAACAAAGAAAAGTTTGTTCACGACTTTGTTGCGGCCTGGAGTAAGGTGATGAATGCGGATCGGTTTGATTTGGGTTAGTTTTCACTAAATTTACTGTAATAAGCTCTGTCATCCCGCGGTACCAAGGGCACTTCCTTCGGTCGCTTACCGCGGGATGACTTAGGTCACAAGAGAATTCGCTGAACTTCGCCCGTTCAACACAACTTATAGCCACTGGTTCGCGTGGTAAGCAAATAACCATAAAGGCTTACAAAGAAAATTTTTTTATAAAATGTTAGCCTGTTGTTAATGCCTTAAACGGTGCAACTCATATTGAAGGGATAACATTATGTACACAAAAATTATGGTTCCGGTGGATTTAGAACATGAATCCACTCTGGAGAAAGCAATTAAAGTGGCCGCGGATATTGGTAAGCTCTATTCAGCAAGCGTATGTCTTGTCGGAGTAAGTGCATCTCCACCAAGCGAAGCCGCTCATAATGAAGATGAATACAAGGAAAAACTGGCACAATACGCCGAAAAACAATCAGCGGAGCATGGTATACAGTTTGACCATAAAACGGTTCATAGCAATGATCCGGCAGTCGAACTTGATGATGCGTTGGCTGATACTGGAGAGGCCATGGGTGCTGACTTAGTTGTAATGGCTTCGCATGTGCCACGTTTTATGGATCATTTTTTCAAGTCTAATGCTAGCCGCCTAGTGGCGCATACATCGATTTCAGTCGTTATAGTAAGATAAATACTGTTATACCTAAGGGAAATGATGACAATTCTAATTTTTACTCTCGTAATAGTTGTGCTTATATTCGAGAGAGTTCTCTTTTCCGCCATAGAAGAGGAAAAGCCCGACTATTTCGAAAAGCTTGGAAGTCCGGGCTTCTTTACCTTGATGTTACACCCCGGAGCCATTTTGAAATTCTGGGTTCTCATATTATTCCCTAGTCCCTTCTCAAGTAATAGCCGTTCATATAAATGGCTTTGGTTAATGCGTGTTAGTTTATTCTCACTCTTTTTAGTAATAGTAATCTATAGCTTTTATATGTAATTAATAGGGGAAAAATACATTCATTTGTTAATACTTTGATGCGCTTTGATGTACCCTGCGTTCGCTACATTAAAGATATTGTATTTAATGTCACTTTTCTTGCTTGCCCAAGAAAAGTAACCAAAAGAAAGGCACCCCATGACGTTAGGTGCTCCGCACTCCCCTCGCTCATCAAAGTTACTCACGCGCCGTCAAACTCGACTTCCCCTAAAGGGATTCCTTTCAGTCACCTACTCGTTTTGACTAAATTAGGCTACCATGCCCAATTTATACTATAATTTTTAATGATAAGGCTGACTTTTATGGGTAATACGGAAAATTAATCTATGGCTAATATTAAGAAAATAATATTCCCCTTTATCGCTTTAATGCTCACCCACAATATCTGCACAGCGGAAGCAGAATTATATTTTTCCTTTCAAACTTATGATGAACCAACTCTTGTCTTAGAAAGTGAGCCAACCCCACTTTTTGCACTTAAGATAAATAAAGCCCTGGATAGTGATGAAAGAACTAGAGAAAAAGAGCTATTCAAGCTCTCGCTTAATGAGAGAGATGGTTATATTGCTGAGTATTACTTAACTGTAGACAGCTTAAGCTCTTATTCTTTAGAGGAGCAGGTTGACTTGCTTGAGCGTTTTGTGAATAAAGGAATTCTAAATGCTAAGCTTGATATCGCAAATAGTTATTTCAAAGCCGGGCAAAATAACAATCAATATTACGTAAAAGCTTATGAGTTATATAAAGATATTTCCGGAAGTTTTCCTGTGGCTTTATATATCATGGCATTAATAGGGGAAAAGAGTGACGAGGTTGAGTTAAGCGAGAAACAAATTGCGAACCTTCTGTTAAAAGCCTTCAAAAGAGGGTACCAGCCAGCACTTAGTAGACTGTCTTACTACTACATAAAAGGAGTAGAAGTAGATTGGGATATCAGTTATTGGTCAACTCTAGAAAAAATGAATGATCCCGTTGCACTGTCTAATGTTGGGTGGGCTTATTTTCAAGGCAATTATGTTAAGAAGGACATAAAAAAATCACTTGAGCTTCTGAAAAAATCAATAGGGTTAAAAGAAACAGGGCAAGCTTTACATAATCTTGGCATGATTTATTGGAAAGAAACTGGCCAACTGAATAAAGCGATTAAGCATTTTGAAAAGTCCTTAAGTAAGGGGTACTGTTATTCTGCTTTGAAGCTTGGGATTATCTATCACTACTCAGAGCTTAAATCAGCTATTGAAAACTATAAAAGGGCCATTGATTGTGGGATACCGGAGGCTGAAGCTAATTTATCTATCCTATTACTAGAAAGTGGAGAAGAGGAAAAAGGATTAGAACTGCTTAGGGATGCAGCTGATAAGGGAAACATCTCTGCAATGTATAATCTAGGAAGATATTTAATGGTAGGGAAGTATACCGAGAAAAATTTTATAGAAGGTGTTTCATATTTGGAAAAAGCCGCTGAAGCAGGGCATCAAAAATCAGTAGAAGTACTCATCTCATTAAGTAATACACCTGAAATAAAAGAGTACTGGAAAAAGAAATTAGAAACGAAAACAATATACTAAACGTAGGACGAAGTGAAAAATGAACCCCAACAATAAACAATAATGACTTGCTGTACCCAGCGGGGCAGACACGACTTAGCTGACTCAGTAGCTCTCAAGCCACAGGATGACGAAACTTGCTGAAAGGGATATAAAATTGCTTTAGGCGCGCCAAAACAGTGCCCCCTTCTTCCTCACCGTCAAGAATGAAATAAAATACTTAAGTTCAAGCAATTACATTTTCGACATGGTTTTAAAGCAGGATTTTTCATTCAAGACAAGGCATAAGACTTTTTGAGGCGCGGAGCGTACGAGTTGTACGTGAGCACCTCAAATAAGACTTATAACGTAGTATTGGATGAAAAAGACTATTTAAAACTAGACCTTCTGGAATAGTGCGATTGATTCGGTGTGTGCTGTGTGAGGAAACATATCCATCACTCCCGCTTTCACTAACTTATAGCCTCTTTCCTTTAGCTCGCCACTATCACGTGCCAGCGTCGCAGGGTTACAGGAAACATACACAATGCGCTCGGGATTAAAACGTGCAATGTTTTGCACTACATCGAGTGCACCACTGCGTGGTGGATCAATCAGGACTTTGTTAAAACCTTCTTGTGCCCACTCTTCTTGCGTAAAGTCAGCTTGTAAGTCAGTGGCGTAGAATTTCACGTTATCGAGATTATTGTGCTTGGCGTTCATACCACCACGCTCGACCATTTCTTCGCTACCTTCGACGCCTACGACGTTTTGCACTTGGGTCGCCAGAGGAATGGTGAAGTTGCCCAGGCCACAGAATAAGTCGAGTACTCGGTCATCTTTGCTCGGCTCTAACCAGTCGATAGCACGCTTAACCATTTTCTGATTAATGCTGGCATTGACCTGAGTAAAGTCCATTGGGTGAAACAGTAACTCAACACCGTAATCATCCAGTTTATAGCTTAGCCAGTCTCTTTCATCTGGGCCGTAAATCTTATGAACCGTTTTAGGGCCTTTCGGTTGCAGGTAAATGTAAAGCCCATGCTCTTTACCAAACTCAACCCACATGTCGTGATCTTTCTCACTGAGCGGCTCAAGGTGACGCACAACAAGCGCAACTTGATCATCGCCCATGGCGACTTCCAGCTGAGCGGTTTTGTTATTGGTATCCAGCTCTGAAATCATCTTCTTCAGAGGTGTGATTAATTGACCCACTCTTGGGTCTAACACCACACACGAATCAATAGTCGCCAGGAAGCTGCTACGTTTCTCACGGAATCCAACCAGCGCCCCGCCTTTTTTAGGCACAAACTTGACGCCTAGACGAGCTTTACGACGATAACCAAGTACGTCGGCCTGCATGGGCTCGACTAAATCATAGTCATCTTTATCTAAATCATATTGCCCAAAATGCTTGAGCTGTTCGACCAGTACCGACTGCTTATGAGCAATCTGCGCTGGGTTGCTCATATGCTGCAAACTACAACCGCCACAAATATCCGCATGTTCACACGGTGGCGTGACTCTGTCTTCTGAAGCAACGTGAATGTCCTCAGCCACACCTTCATCAAACTTGCCACGTTTTGCGGTATAAACAAACGAAACATCTTCGCCTAACAGTGCGTTATCTACAAATACAGTTTTGCCTTCTACGGAAGCAATACCTCGCCCTTCGTGTGAAAAAGCGTGGATCTCTGCGCGAACAGGATCTTTCGGCAAAGCCTTTCTACGTCGTCTACGTGCCATCTACAATCGGTCTCTTATTAAAATCGCTAAAAAATAATGCTGAATATCAGCAAAAACTATTCATCACCTTTCCAGGCGCTTAAAAATTCATTAAAGTGTTCCTGGTTTTCCTGCTCAAGATACTGTTTCAGGAAAGCTTCTTCCGACTCCAGCTCTTCGACAGTCATATTGCCTCGCATCACTTCAAAGCGCAGATACACCAGGTAAGTATTCAATACGTCGGTTTCGCAGTAATCGCGAATTGCCTTTAAATTGCCTTCGTTATAGGTTTCCCATACCTTGGCGCCGCTCATGCCCATTTTTCCGGGATAACCCAGCATCGAAGCAACTTTATCCAGCGGCGCATTAGCTCGCGGGTTATACAGCGCCAGCAGATCCATCAGGTCGATATGGCGATTATGGTAACGGCTAATGTAGTTATTCCACTTAAACTGGTTATCGATTTCGCCGGTATCCCAATATTTCTGCGCAACGACATTATTCTTCATCGCCCGGTAGTGCAGCACCGGTAAATCAAAACCTGAACCGTTCCAGGATACAATGGTTGGTGCAAAGCGTTCGATGCCATCAAAAAAGCGCTGTACGATTTCCTTTTCATCAGCATCTTCTTCACCCAGCGACCAGACTTTGACTTTATCGCCATGACGAAATACTGCCGAAATCGCCACGACCTTATGCAAATACAATGGTTGGAAAGTGGTTCCCGATTGTTGGACACGCAGGTGCTCCATCGCCGACACCACATCTTCATCACTTAATCCCTTAAATTCATTCAGCAAGCGCCCTGCTTCAACGTCGGGAATGGTCTCAATATCAAATACAAATAGATTCATATATCCTGATCACTTTTCCACTAAAATTGCGTTAAAATCATAACCTTAACTAACTCGACCTTGCCACTGCCATTGAAGCAAGGTAGATTAGGCTAAAAGACCACGTAGTATAACGATTTTGCCACCAAAAAGCTTGGAGAATTCCGACTTGAATCCAGTTCGACCCACAGCACTGTCAATCTTTATACTGTCCTTAGTCCTTTTAAGCAGTACTTTATTGCTTCAAACGGCCAGCGCAGAGCACTCCAGCGAACCCGAAGTAGTCAGAGTGAACGTACTCAGTGCCTTCTCAACGCCTCAGGAACGCGAGCTACTGTATTCATTTAAGCAGTCTCTGCTTAGCCAGCACAATATGAAAGTCGATGACACGCTGATTTTCTGGGAGCGGCAAAATAATTGGCAGCAACAGCTGGAATCGAATAAACCCGATCTCATTATTGTTATCGGGAACCAGTCTTATCGAAAAATTGAGGAGCTGGAGTTATCAGCTCCCGTTCTGGCCTTAATGCTTAATAAGTCGTTATTTAAGTCACTGAAGCAGAATTCCAGAAACAACGTTTACGCCATAACCCACGCCCAGCCCACAGTCCGTTTCGTGCAGCTAGCCAAAAGCTTAAATGTCTATCAGGCTCAAATTGGCAGCTTCATTTCGCCGAAAACAAAATACAATATCCAGCGGTTTGAAGAACTGTCAAAGTTCTACGATTTGTTTTACCGCCCGGTGATGGTCGACCCGAAGCTCAAGGGGCGCGACACCATGAAACAGCTCAAGAATTGCTGCTCGGTTATCGTCATGGAAAGTGACTGCGTTTTCAGACCGGGTAAAGTCCGGAAATCGGTACTGGTCAACGCCTACCGACAGCGAATTATTGTGATAGCACACTCGCAAAGTGTACTAAAAGAGGGAGCAATGCTAACATTGTTTACCCAACCGCATGATATTGGCGAACAGGCAGCCCAACTGTATCACCAAATATTGAGCGGCACACTGCAAGAGCCTTACCAGTTCCCTACTAGCTTTGCCGTCAGTATTAATCGCAAAGTTGCCCGTTTACTGGGTTATGAAGAACTGACAGTTGGAGGCCTGATGCAAAAAGTAGAAGCCTTAGAATTTATTCATAAAACGATGGTTAACGGGAATAATCAAACACCATGAGAAACTGGGGAATCAGTCGACGCATTCTAACGTTAGCGCTCACGCCAACGTTATTGGTTTGCTTATTATTGGGCTCTTTTTTTATTAATAACCATATTCAGGACAGCGAAGACTCACTGATTTCCCGTGGTAAAACCATCGCTACCCATCTAGCTCTAGCCAGTGAATACGGCATTATTACGCTCGATAACAGCACTCTGCAGGAAATGGCTCAGGCAGCCCGAGATAATGATAAAGAGTTGCTCGCGGTTGCCATTTATGATCAAAACAATCGAGTCCTGACGTCAGTTGGAGCGGCAGAATATCTGTCACAAATGAACATCGAAAGTCCTCATGACTTGGCTCAGATCGGCGCTCAGACCAACTTGATGCGCTTTGCCCGCATGGAAAAACGCGACAATGGTATGCTCTTCCATGCTCCTATTCTTTCGAAGTTTCCGGAAGACCATGAATCCTGGCGCACCAACGTCAAGAACAACACCGAGATCTTGGGCTACGTCGCGGTATTAATGTCTCAGGACTTCTCCATGCTGAGCCGCTACAGCACCATCATCACCACCATCCTCATCAGCTTAATCGGCTTATTAATCGGCGGCTTCCTGGCTCGCCGCATGTCCACCAGCGTTACCGAACCTATCGTCAGCATGGCTAAGGGTGTCGATAAAATTAAGGATGGTAAACTGGATACCCGAATCAGCTCCGATGCCAGTGCTGAATTAAAAACGTTACAAGACGGCATCAACCTTATGGCTGAAAGCATGGAGCATAACCAGGAAGAGATGCAGCAAGCGGTCGATCAGGCCACTGAAGATCTACGTGAGACGCTGGAGACGCTCGAAGTAAACAACCTTGAGCTGGATATTGCACGCCGCCAGGCTATCGAAGCCAGCCGCATTAAAACCGAATTCCTGGCAAACATGAGTCATGAAATCCGTACGCCAATGAACGGTGTTATCGGTTTTACCGATTTACTACTGAAAACAGAGCTGAACAATAAACAGAAAGACTTCCTGTTTGATATTAAACGTTCGGCTTCCGGTCTGTTATCCATTATTGACGATATTCTCGACTACTCGAAAATCGAAGCGGGTAAGATGTCGTTTGAACGTTATCCGTTCGATCTACGTGAGTGCGTCGATGATGTCTTTAAAATCCTCGGCCCGAATGCCTCACAGAAAGGTATTGAGCTGGTATCACTGATTTACTCCGACGTACCGAAAGCATTGCTGGGCGATCCGATTCGAATCAAGCAGATCATTACCAACTTACTCAACAATGCTGTGAAGTTTACCAAGTCTGGTAGTGTTGAGCTGTATGCCGAAGTTGAGTCAGAAGGTAAGAAAGGTCTTAAACTCAAAATACAGGTTAAAGACTCTGGTATCGGTCTCACTAAAGAACAACAGAACAACTTGTTTAAAGCCTTCAGTCAGGCTGACAGTAGCACGACTCGCGAGTTTGGTGGCACCGGTCTGGGTCTAGTTATCTCGAAATCTCTGGTTGAGAAAATGGGCGGTAATATCGGCGTGGAAAGTTCGGAAGGCGGCGGTTCAACCTTCTGGTTTACCTTGCAGTGCGAGCGCGCGGAATCATTACCAGAGGATGGCTTAACAGGCGAATTCCTAGCTTCAAAATCCGTCCTTGTTTTCGATCCACATCCTGCGACACGACTGTCGTTAACGCAGATGCTGGAAGACTGGCAGATGCAGGTGCGAAGTTTTGAGAAAATTGATGATTTGATGACAGAGGTCGATCTCTACGCACAGAGCGGAAAGAATGTCGATTTGATTATTATTGGCGGTCAGCGCTTCAGGCGACGTATCCAACGTCTTGAGCATATCTGTAATAAGGTCAACAGCCAGTTGGGCTGTCCAGTTATAACCTTCAGTACATCCGGGGATGTCGATTTCTTAGAGCATTTATCTGCTCTGGGTGTCGCCCGTGCCATGGAAAAACCTATCACCTACCGCGCTCTGTACAATTCATTAATTGAGCTGTTACGTTCCAATAAAACCGAAAAGTCTAAAGCCAAACCTGAACCGGTAACCCACGCAAAAGCGAATGAATTGAAAGGTAGCTATGTGCTGGCCGTGGACGACAATCCGGCTAACTTACGCCTGGTGACAACCCTGCTCGAAGACTTGGGGATAAAAGTTGATACCGCCGATAGCGGCATGCAGGCTGTAGCACTAACGAAAGACAAAGTCTACGACGCCATCCTGATGGATATTCAAATGCCTGAAATGAATGGCCTCGAGGCAACTCGCACCATCCGCGCTAATGCCACCAACCAGAGTACCCCGGTTATCGCCTTAACCGCCCATGCGATGGCGAACGAGCGAGAGATGTTGCTGGACTCAGGCATGGATGACTACATGACTAAACCAGTATCTGAACAGGATCTTGTTAACGTGCTTCTGAAGTGGACTCAGGCCGACAGCACCCTGACGACCGCTCCGCAAGAGCAAGAATCATCCGATGAAGATACTGAGCAAACGTTGGACTGGGAGCTAAGTTTAAAACTGGCAAACGGCAAAGCCGATCTGGCTAAAGATATGCTGAAAATGATGGTCGAGTCTAATCATGAAACCGGACGGGTCATTCATGCTTGCTACCAGGCGCAGGACTTTGATGAGTTGTTACAGCATATCCATAAACTGCATGGTGCCAGCTGCTACGTCGGCACACCCCGTCTAAAACGCCTGAGTAATCAGTACGAAAGCAAACTGAAAAAGCAGCAGTACAACCTGCTTGAGGACTTACATCAAGAATTAATAAGTGAGCTTAAAGCGATCAACGAAGCTGCTCGTCCCTACCTGGAAGACACGAGCAGCCCCGTGGAAAGTGATTAAAGCTGGGTAATCTGTATTTCGCTTTGCTGAGCGGACGATACTGGAATATCTTCGATGATCTCCCCAACTAAAATGCCCTGCTCTTCATCGACTGCTTTTAGCTCTGTCGCCAAGATACAGCGCTCGGGGCTGTGCCCCAGCGGAACATCTACTGCGACTTTATGATAGTTAGGTGTGTATCCAAAGTAACGCCGAGTATCGTCACTCACCTGCTGGTTCGAACTTTCCCATAACACCGGGACCGTTTGACCTATCTGGGCCTTCAGTTCTTTAGCTTTCAGCTCAGCAGCAAGCTCGTGTAAACGACGGCTGCGTTCTTTTTTAACATCTTTAGCGATCTTGTTCGGCAAGCGCGCCGCTTTAGTCCCTTCACGATCAGAGTATGTAAAAATATGGATATGTCCAAAACCCAGCTGTTCGATGTATTCCATAGTCTGTTCAAACTCGTCGTCCGATTCGCCGGGAAAGCCAACGATCACATCCGTCGTAACGTTAAAGCCCGGCACCTGAGTTCTGGCATCATGAACCAGCTGAGCAAAGTCTTCGGTGCGGCATCGACGAGACATGCGGCGAAGGACGCTATCTGCTCCACTTTGGATGGGCAGGTGCATATGTGCCATCAATCTCGGGTTGGCAAACAACTCAAAGAAATTCTCACCCAAGTCCCACGGCTCGACCGAGGCAAAGCGAATGCGCGGCATGTCCGTGCGCTCAAGGATATTTTGCACTAATTCATAAAGGCTGGAGTCGATATCCGAACCATAACCACCAACGTGAACGCCGGCGAGAACGATCTCCTGAACACCTTCGGCATGCAGCTGATTCACTTCATCGACCAGATCATCGATCGAGCGACTTTTTTCTTCGCCCCGGGCAACGGTGACAATACAGTAAGTACAACGGTATCGGCATCCATCCTGGATTTTAATAAAGGCGCGTTCACGGTTACGTGCAAACAGTGCACTCTCGCCCGGCTCAGTCGCAAACTCCGGCATGACCGGCATATCCAGCACGTCTTTTACCTTATCGACCAAAACGTCTTTATCAGCGTTATCCACGACCAAATCAACGCCCATAATTTGTTCGAGCTTTTCTGGTTCTAAGGACGCATAACAGCCAGTCACCACCATACGTGCTTCGGGGTTACTTCGGTGAAAGCGTCGCACTGTCTGGCGTGATTTTCGCGCAGCTTCTGCAGTTACTGCACAGGTATTCAGTACAATTAAGTCCGCAGCATCGGCTGATGCGGCAAGGGAATAACCGACTTTCTGGAATGACGTCGCCCAATTCTGTAATTCGGCCTCGTTCAAACGGCAACCTAAAGCACTTAAATGTACCTGCATAATACTCTACACATCCTATCCAACGTTTTATAAGCACAGTGCTGAGCAACCAGAGCTCAGCGAAAACGGGCGCCAATTGTACAGATATTAAGCATTAGAATCACCTCTTTTCAACACCAAATTAATATCCTTTCCATGAAAAAGGCGCCAGTGGCGCCTTCCATAGAACAAAATAATCGAGAATCCTACGATGATTGTTCTATACGATGTAAATGAACATCCGTCTGTGGGTATGGGATCGAGATACCTTTGGCATCCAGCGCTTTCTTAACCGCTTCCAGGTTATCAAAATAAACGCCCCAGTAATCACCACTATCAACCCAGACACGAACCGCAAAGTTAACTGAACTATCAGCTAGCTCTTTAACCGCGATAAAAGGCTCAGGATCTTTATGGACACGCTCATCGGCAGTGATGACATCCATAATCACTTTCTTCGCCTGATCAATATCATCGTCGTAACCAATACCCAGCAGGAAATCAACGCGACGAGTCGCTTCCATACTGTAATTAATCATCGAGTCTTTCGAGATAGGAGCGTTTGGAATAATGATAATCTTATTATCTGGGGTTTTCAGAATAGTGTTAAAGATTTGAATTTCTTTTACCGTGCCCGAATGGCCCTGCGCTTCAATAAAGTCTCCGACTTTGTATGGACGGAAAATCAACAACATGACCCCGCCGGCAAAGTTTTGTAACGTACCTGATAACGCCATACCAACGGCTAAACCGGCAGCACCCAACAACGCAACGAAGGTCGTCATCTGCACGCCCATAGTACTAATCACGGTAATTAACAGAATGATCTTCAGTAAGATGCTGGTAAAACTCAGCAAGAAACTCTCTAACGTGACATCAAAATCTTTTGCCTTAAACAACTTTTTCATGCCACCCAGTAATACTTTAATCAAGATCCAACCAACGATTAAAATGATTATGGCAACGGCTAATTTTGGTAGGTAAATTTTTGCATATTCCATCGCAGCAGCAGCCCAGCTGGACATTTGTTCTGTATTGATGCCCGCTGACTCTGCTAACTTAGCAGCTGTTGTTGACATTGTGGTGCTCCCCTTATTGAAAGAATTAAACAACCAGGTCATTGTAGTCATACCGAAAAAATGTAACAAGTACAAGGTGATAACCACCCATTAGTTTTACAAATTTTAACGACAATACCCTACATTTCTGTTAATTTATGGCTAATAATCGAGTTAATACCCGTCAATAATGTACCGAAAGGAGGCACTATGACCAAGTTGAAACTCTGCAGCGCGCTGACTCTTACAGCAGGGCTCACCGCCGGCTGCGCCAGTATCAAACCAGCAGAAGTCGAATCGAAACTATCGGCATGGCAGGGAGCCGACATTGATACGGTTATTCAAAGCTGGGGGGTTCCGACCGCTGATAGAGAAATCAACGGCAAAAAATATGCGGAATGGAATACCCGAGAGATCAGAAATCGTCCATCATTTAACATCGGTGTCGGGGGCTTCGGGAGTCATGTTTTCGGTAGTATCGGCACCACGTTGTTCGGTGGCAGAGAAAGCCTGCACTGTACCGTTCAAATCGGTTACAACGACAGGGGAACCGTCACCCAAACCAAGTGGACCGGCGATCCCGATGCCTGTGATGCAGCTATCCCAGAGCGGAATAACTCATAGGCCGCTCGCTTAAATTGCTTCAAGGTGCGTAATAATCAGCTGTAATTCTGCCTGATAGTAGTCGTTGATGTCCGGCCTGAATACCGCTCGAATCGCTGTAGCAGGTTGTGACCATTCCTGTGGGTCGATCCTAAAGGCTATTGCCGAAATCGGCTGAGAGCAGCCGTCCTTTTTCAGCGTTAATTTTAAATGATTTTCACCAATGATCCTTTGATTCAGGACTTCAAACTCGTCATCAAAAGCCGGCTCAACAAAGCCCTGTCCGAAAGGCCCTGCCTGCGCTAACAGCTGAGCACTCCCCAAATGATATTCGTCAGCCTGTAGCGCACCATCAGTCTCAACAACATCTTCCAGAACCTGGTTACCCAGTACGGTTTGCACCGCCTGCTCAAAGGCTTGCTGAAACTCGTTAAACTTTTGTTTCGCTATCGACAGGCCTGCCGCCATGGCATGCCCACCAAACTTATCAATTAAATCGGGGTTTCTAGCATCCACCAATGCCAGCGCATCGCGAATATGGACTTCCTTCACCGAGCGGCCCGAGCCTTTGATGGTACCATCGTCAGCGTTAGCAAAGACAATACAGGGACGGTAGCTACGCTCTTTCAGTCGAGAAGCCACCAAACCCACCACTCCCTGGTGCCAGTGGGGCTCGTACAGACACAGGGAATGTCTTTTATCGCTATCAAATTCCATCGTCTCCAGCTGAGCTAAAGCCTCATCCTGCATTTCCTGCTCAACCTGCTGACGATCCACATTCAGGCTATGCAGTACCTGTGCCAGCTCCTGCGCCCGATGCGCTGAGTCTGTCAATAAGCACTCTATTCCCAGCCCCATATCGTCCAGACGGCCGGCTGCGTTCAAGCGAGGGCCTACGGCAAAGCCCAGATCACTGGATTTAATTTTCACCGGATCCCTTTTCGCCATTCTCAGGAGCTCTATTATGCCCGGACGGCATTTCATGGCTCGAATCAGCTTCAGCCCATGATGGACTAAAATACGGTTATTTTTATCCAGCGGCACTACATCGGCGACGGTGCCAAGTGCAACCAGATCCAGGTAGTGTGCTAAATTCAGCGGCTTGTTTCCGTTAAGCTCAAACCAGCCGTTATCGCGTAAATAAGCTCGAAAAGCCAATAAGACGTAGAAAATAACCCCGACACCGGCCAGGTTCTTGCTCGGAAATTCATCTCCAGGCTGGTTGGGGTTCACTATCGCGTCAGCCTGAGGCAACTCGTCACCGGCCAGATGGTGATCGGTCACTAACACCTTAATTCCCGCCTCCTTCGCCGCTTTAACACCAGCGATACTGGAAATGCCATTATCCACCGTAATGATAAGCGCTGGCTGACGCTCTTTCGCCACTTCAACCAACTCGGGCGATAGGCCGTAACCATAATCGAAACGGTTAGGCACCAGATACTCAACCTGCATTCCCAACCGAGTTAGTACCAACTTCGCCAAAGCACTGCTGGTGGCACCATCAGCATCAAAGTCACCGACGATCAAAACTTTTTCATTGCGCTCTAAACTACCCCACAATAAGGATACGGCCTGCTCTATCCCTTTTAAACTATGATAAGGCTCAAGCTCAGACAACGCATATTGCAGCTCTTCTTTTGCAGAGACTCCACGGTTAGCATAAACCCGGTTAAGCAGACTCGACTCGGTCAACGGCAATATTTCAGAAGCTTCTCGACGGCGTATATTCAAAGGCATATCAGATATAATCGGTTACACTCATAGTTGGAGTTCGTTATACTGGAAATTCGTACGAGCTGCAAAGTGTTCATCCATAAAATTCACGGCAAATTCCATGGATATTTCATTAGATAAATCGACAGGCCAATATCAAGTTCGATCCTACGAGCCCGGCACGATTACGATTAATGACGAACAGTACCAACACCCTGTCATGGTCACATTGGAGACTCTTCATCAACAGTCGCTACCACAAAATATTCAGGACATCGACAAAAGTTTGCTTGAGGAGCTAAAGATAGAGCAATACGAAGCAGTATTGCTGGGTACCGGGGAGCATATGGAGCTACTTGAGTGGGAGCTTATTGAGGCCGCGCAAATGATGGGCGCCCCCTTAGAGATCATGTCAACTGGAGCCGCCTGTCGTACCTTCACCGTCTTAGCCAGTGAAGGTCGACAAGTACTGGCGATTTTATACCCGTAAAAGCCTTATTTATTAGCGACTTTTTCAGTATTAGCCTGGTCGGCTGAAATCTGGTTTAGACGTTTACTGAGTACTTCAGCAGGCAGGTAGCCGCCAATCAGATCGCCGTTTTCTAGAATAATGCCCGGCGTGCCGTTAAGGCCAAACTGTCGAACTAAAGCCATATGCTCTTTAAATGGTGTTTTACAGCTACCCGAACGGTACTTATGCTGTACTTTTGCTTCCGTCATAGCCGTTTGCTGATCCGCAGCACACCAGATCCCTTGTAATTTTGCTGCCGATTTTGACTTCAAACCAGCACGAGGGAATGCCAAATAACGTAAGGTAATCCCAAGATCGAGGTAGTTTTGACGCTCACGGTGCAACTTCTGACAAAAGCCACAGTCAACATCAGTGAATATCGTAACGACATGCTTTTCATTTGGCGCCTTATAGACCACCATATCGCTTTCATCCAGCTCGCTAATAGCAGCCATACGCATTGGCGACTCCAGCTTCTGGATTTCAGACAGACGCTCCGACGATACATTTTTCACTTTCGATGTGGAAATATCCAGCACCTGACCCTTAATCAAATACTTACCGTTATCAGAAATATAGTACAAATCGCCTTGAAGCATAAAAGAGTATAGACCATCAATTTCTGACATGGCTACATGCTGAATTTTCGCCGATGGGAATTTACCTTGCAGCAGTCGTTGAATCTGCTCAGGGTTTAAAACCTTGCCATCCTGCAGCTGTGCTTGAGTATTATCGGCCTTTTTCAAAGTCGCAGCTTGTGAGTCAGCCATGAACAATGTCCCAAGAACACTCAATAATAAAAACTTCGTAAATGTTTGCATAACACCATTTTCTTCTTAAAGAAATTCATACATTGCAAGTAGTCGTGCAACAGATAATACGAACTACTTCCATCCCATAGCATTCATTCTAGCCGCGCAACATCACAAAAAGTAAGTTGATTTACAAAGATTTACAACGACTAGCCTCGAGGATGGTGCTCGCTGTGAAGCTGCTTCAGGCGCTCTCTGGCGACATAAGTATATATTTGGGTGGTAGACAGGTCGCTATGGCCTAACAGCATCTGTAAAGTCCGCAGATCAGCGCCATGATTCAGCAAATGAGTAGCAAAAGCATGGCGCAAGGTGTGTGGAGACAAATCCGTACTGATCCCCGCTGTTTTGGCATAATGCTTAATGCGGTACCAAAAGGTCTGCCGAGTCATTTTGCTGCCCCTGGTGCTCAAAAAAAGCCAATCATTAGGCGTTTCTGTCGCTAACTCAGGCCGACCATACTGTATATAAGCCTGTATCGACATCAGCGCTTCTTCCCCAATCGGCACCAGGCGCTCCTTGTTCCCTTTACCGACAACTCGCATCACACCTTGCACAAAGCCGATTTGATTAACCTCCATACTGATCAGCTCGGTTATGCGTAGACCACTGCTGTACAATAATTCCAGCATGGCTTTATCGCGCAAGCCCAGGGCTGTATCCGGATCCGGCTGTGCCAATAAAGACTCAACGTCCTCCTCACTCAAAGTTTTAGGAACCGGTGGCTGTACTTTAGGAGTTTCAATCTGTTGCGTCGGATCCACTTTGATCTGATTCGTCTGTAACAAATATTGGTAGAATTTACGTGCAGAGGATAAGAATCTGGCAGTCGAACGATTGCTGTACTTTTGCTGGTAGCGATGGGCCATATAACGCTGAAGTGTCGCCAGGTTACAATGCTGCAACTCGCTATTCTCCTTATTTAACCACTGAGCAAAGAGCTTCAAATCGCTGCGGTAGCTGGCCAAAGTGGCATCAGAGAGCCCCTGTTCCATCCAGACATGATCACAAAACCGCTCGATTAATACAGAATTCACCTAAAAGCCTCAACAAAATTGATTAATTTTTAAACAGTTCACACTAATACCTTATACTAGCAATGCAAAATTGATATTATCACAGTGTGGATTTAAGGACTTAACACAAAAAAGGAGTTTATTATGAAATTATCCGTTATTTCATCCGTTATTTTATTATCTTCTACCTCAACTGTTCTTGCAGCCCCAGGAACACCTCCCGGAAAACCCTTCCAGGGCGTTGTCGAAACACTCACTGAAGAGATCGACGAAGTCAAAGCTCAAGTTTCCGGGCTAGCAGTCGATGTTCAGGCATTACTCAACGGTCAAACAGCCATCAGCAATGAGTTGGATGATATTGCTGACGAGGTTTCTGAGCTGGGCAACACTCTGGACGTAGAGGTTATAGCTCATACCGACACGTGTGAATCGGCGCCTGTGCAGTGTAACTCTGATGCTGCTGATGCACATACTTTTGACGCAGCTTCATCATCTAACCACAACCCTTTTCCCATTCGTATTCTGGTCAGCAAAAATGGGGAGCCGGTCTCTGGTTTAAGCTCAAGCCAATTTACTTATAACAACTCGTTTGTACCAGCGGGCGGCACTTCAGCGATCAAGTGTGATGTGGACTGTGGTGCCGACTGGTTCCAGGGCGGGTCCAACGGTGTTTACAGCATGTTTATCGATCGTTTAAATAACGACAACGATAACTGGAAAGCTGGCAATTATGCCGGAATGATACAGATCACTGACAGTGTGGGCGCCAGTGGCACTGCTTTAGTGAGCTTTTCATTAGAATAAAAACTCAAGACAATAAAAAAGCAGCCTTGCGGCTGCTTTTTTATGCAGTAAGAAAAGCTTACTTTTTAACGTCAAGTCTTGCTTTAATACGTGCTGATTTACCACTACGCTCACGCAAGTAGTAGATTTTCGCTTTGCGAACATCACCACGACGCTTAACGCTGATGCTGTCTACTAGTGGGCTGTATGTCTGGAACGTACGCTCAACGCCAACACCAGAAGAAATTTTACGAACGGTAAAAGCAGAGTTAAGACCGCGGTTACGCTTTGCGATAACAACGCCTTCAAACGCCTGTAGACGTTCACGGTTACCTTCTTTTACTTTAACTTGGACAACAACTGTGTCACCCGCACCAAACTCTGGTACGTCTTTATTCATTTGTTCAGCTTCTAGCTGTTGGATGATGTTACTCATGGCTGTTTGCTCCTCATTTGAGCGTTTGCTCTGTCAAAATTAATCGTCGAGAAGAACTAGCTGCTAGCGCTATATTCTTCAATAAATTCTTGCAGAAGTTGCTGTTGCTCATCGTTCAATTCGGTTTGCTCCAACAAATCCTTGCGTCGTAACCAGGTTCTCCCCAGAGATTGCTTCAGCCTCCAGCGACGAATTTTTTCGTGGTCGCCAGTTAGCAATATGGGCGGGACCTGTTGACCTTCGTAAACTTCAGGTCTTGTGTAATGCGGGTGGTCCAATAAACCCTCCGCAAACGAATCCTGCTCCGCCGAGTCCTGATGTCCCAGAACGCCTGGCAAGGTTCGAACAACTGAATCCATCACAGCCATCGCTGCGATTTCTCCACCACTAAGAACAAAATCACCGAGAGAGACTTCCAAGTCAATTTCTGACTCGATGACTCGCTCATCAATTCCTTCATAGCGGCCAGCAACCAAAAGCAAATTTTGCTTTTGCGCTAATGTTTTCACCAGCTGATGGTCTAAACGCTGCCCCTGCGGTGATAAATATACCTTATACACGGGTTGAGCATCATTACTGATTGCCATCGAGCTCTCAGCATACCTTATCGCTTCGGTTAATGGCGCTGTCATCATCAACATGCCCGGACCACCACCATAAGGTCTATCATCAACGGTGCGATGCTTATCCTGAGTAAAATCCCGAGGATTCGTTACCGCAACATTCACCTTGCCCTGCTTGACTGCTCGTCCGACGACACCCTGCTCACACACCGCATCAAACATCTGCGGAAATAAGCTGATAATGTGGATATTCATTAAATGAACTCCATCAGTGTTAATAGTCAGACTCCCAGTCGACGGTCATAATACCCGCCTGCAAGTCAACATTGATGATACTGTAATCTGGTACATAAGGTATTAACAGCTCCGCACCTTTCGGTGTTTTCACAATCAATACGTCGTTGGCACCAGTTTCCATCAACTTTTTAATCTGCCCCAACTGCTCACCAGACTGATTAACGACGTTCAAACCAATCAGTTCACGCCAATAATACTCGCCCTGCTCCAGCTCTGGCAGCTGCGACTTTGCAATCGCAATGTCTATGCCGTGGTAACTTTCGGCCATGTTTCGATCATCACAACCTTCAAGCTGAGCAACTATCGTTTTGCCCTGCTCACGACCATTTAAAACAGCAACTTCCTGCCACTGGCCGTTAAGCTTTAAATACCACGGTTTATAGTTAAGAATGTTTTCTTTAGGTGAGGTATGAGAATAAACCTTAACCCACCCTTTGATGCCATACGCGCCATTTAACTTACCAACGATAATGGGGTCAAAAGCTTCCGACATCTGAATCAAATATTCTTAACTAAATCAAAAACTTATTAAGCTTTAGCAGCTTCTTTTAACAAAGCAGCTACACGCTCAGAAGTTTTAGCGCCTTGCTCGATCCAGTGCTGAACGCGTTCGCTGTCAACACGTAGACGCTCTTCGTTACCACGAGCTACCGGGTTAAAGAAACCAACACGCTCAATGAAACGGCCATCGCGACGTGCGCGAATATCAGCAACGACTAAGTGGTAAAAAGGACGCTTTTTTGAACCACCACGTGCTAAACGGATGCTAACCATACGTTTATATCCTCTACGTTTAAATACAAAACACCCCAAAGCCCCCTTTATAGGCGCTTTTAAGGCTTACAAATTTTTAAGAGCGCGAATTTTACATGAAATCACACCCTTTTGGAAACGGTTTTACCTTAAAAATTAAGACTTTTATGGGCTAAAACCTCTTTGTGGTGGGAAAATAGCACAAAATACTGATAGTTCCGCACCGGAAGCACTATTCTAGCACAGCGAAAGCAAGGCCTTTAAGGGGACTACAACCACAAAAAAAGCGGCTAAGTAAACTTAACCGCCTTTTGCAAATAAGATAACGACTTATTCAGCGCTTTGAGCCTGTTTAGAACAGCTTTTTGCTTTCTCAGTATCAAAACCATGTTTATCTGACGTTTTGTTCGCGCAGCTTTCAATCGTCTTATTCAAAGCTTCACGCTCTTCTGGACTCATATTTTTTGCCGCCATTAGCTTCTGCATATTTGGCGTAATGCATTGTTTTAGTACATCATCCATCATTTTTGTCATGGTTTCTTCGCAGTTCGACGCTTCAAATCCCATACAAGATAACATCTCTTTATTAGAGCAAGTTTGCTTAACCTGTTGTTTTGCTTGCTGCTTCATCATTTGCGTCATCATCGCTTCCATATTGGGTGGCGGTGTTTTCTGAGCGGCTTCACCTTCTGCAGCAGTGGTTGTCATTGAAGACATTGCTAACAGTGCACCTGCTGCGAACAATCCAACTAATTTCATGTAATTCTCCAAGTTTTTCGAATGAAAGTCCGCCCGATTCTAACGAAACTCAAGCTGAGTACAACCTATTTTCGACCAAAAGGAGGCATACCTCCCATTCCACCACCACCTGGAGGGTTCATTCCCTGCATGCCGCGCATCATTTTCATCATGCCGCCCTTGCCTTTCATCTTCTTCATCATCTTTTGCATTTGATTGAACTGCTTCAACATGCGATTGACGTCCTGAATCTGCATGCCAGACCCCAGCGCAATACGTTTTTTGCGCGATCCTTTAATTAATTCAGGGCGAGCACGCTCTTTAGGCGTCATCGAGTTAATCATGGCAATCATGCGACCAGTCGATTTATCGTTCATCACTTTCTGCTTGGCAGCTTCCGGAATTTGCCCCATTCCCGGCAATTTATCCATCAACCCTGCCATACCGCCCATATTGGACATTTGTAATAACTGCTCGCGGAAGTCATGCAGGTCAAAGCCTTTACCTTTCATGATCTTCTTCGCAACTTTTTCGGCTTTCTTCTTATCGACCTTGCGCTCAACTTCCTCAATCAAGCTGAGAACGTCGCCCATACCGAGGATACGTGACGCGACACGATCCGGATGGAACGGCTCCAGCTGATCCAGCTTTTCGCCCATACCGATAAACTTAATCGGCTTACCCGTAATTTGACGAATAGATAAAGCAGCACCACCACGTGCATCACCGTCAGCCTTGGTCAAGATAACACCGGTTAAGTCCAGTGCATCATTGAAGGCTTTAGCAGTGTTCGCCGCGTCCTGACCAGTCATGGAGTCGACCACAAATAACGTTTCAGTCGGCTCAACAGCTGTCTGCAATTCACTGATTTCACTCATCATGGCTTCATCAACCGCCAGACGGCCCGCGGTATCGATGATAATGACGTCCATAAACTGCTTACGCGCTTCTTCAATCGCGGTTTTGGCAATATCGACTGGCTTTTGGTCGGTGCTACTCGGGAAGAAAGTGGCACCAACTTCGCCAGCAACCGTTTCCAGCTGTTTAATTGCGGCCGGACGGTAAACGTCGGCACTGGCAACCATCACTGATTTTTTTTCGCGATTAATCAGGAGATGAGACAGTTTACCGGCACTCGTGGTTTTACCCGCACCCTGTAAGCCTGCCAGCAAAATAACGACCGGAGGCTTAGCCCCCAGTTCAAGCGCATCATTCTCAGCCCCCATGGCTTTAACCATTTCATCATTAACGATTTTGATGAAGGCCTGACCAGGGTCCAGAGCTTTGCCAACTTCCGTACCAACAGCACGCGCTTTAACCGCCCCGATAAACTCTTTTACAACGGGCAGCGCAACATCAGCTTCCAGCAGTGCCATGCGCACTTCGCGGAGAGTTTCCTTAATATTATCTTCACTAATTTTCCCTTTACCGGTCAGGCTTTTTAACGCACCTGAGAGGCGATCACTTAAACTATCAAACATGCGGTTTCAGTCTCACTAATTAAGTTCAAGAAAGCTGTGTTTATTATAATTGACTTGTGCCAAGATTTTTAAAACTCACTCGAAATTTAACGAATTTTAAGATTATGGGGCATTATAACGGATAAACAAGGGCTTTGTGCCACTATTTTGTCAGTAGCGTCTACCAGAATATGTCTTGCTCCTGTTACTTCCTATTATCACAAAATAACCATGCAATAATCTCCACCCCTCCTTCAAAACATATTTGGATTTAACAAAATTCAATCAAAAAAGATAATCAGGCCCTAGAACCGCTTGTTAACGCGCGGTTTTCCTCTAAAATAAGCCCTAGAATCAACTTATAGTTATAACTAAAACAGTGACACTCTACTTTCAAGTTTTAACCGGACTCACTTACCTTGGCCTGGCCCTGTTTCTGGTGCGTCGTCTAAAACACCCTGAGAAGCAGGTCCCCGAGTGGGGCAAATGGTTGCCTTTCATTCCTGCCGCCTGTCATCTTTTCACGGTCTATCTATTGATTGAGCGGTCCAGCAACGGTGGCCAAAATCTGTCACTGCTAAATTTAGTTTCACTGGTTACTTTAATCTTAGTATTGCTGGTGGCGGTTTATCGCTTCAGCAAGCAGACTCCACATTTAATGTTATACACTGCAGTGATTGCAGGTATAGCCAGCTTACTGACCATTTTCCCCGAAGAACCCGAAATCGCTAACTTCGACGGTAATACACTGGGTATTATTCACGTTTGGCTGGCTATTATCGGCTTTAGCTTATTGCTTGCGGCAACCCTACAAAGTATTCTGGTTTTGGTACTCCATGACAAGCTTCGCCACAAGCCCGGTGATATCCATCCATTATTACCACCCTTATTGGAAATGGAGCACTTCCTGTCAGCATTAGTTTTATCAGGGATTATCAGCCTTGGTGTGGCTTTTGCACTGGTCTTTGGGTTACCAGAAACCGTGGTAGAAAACCAACCGCTACACAAAATTATCCTGTCCGTTTTAGCCTGGTTCAGCTTCTGTACATTTTACATCGGTTATAAGACGTCAAAGTTGAGTGGTATTCGGTTTGCCAGACTGTGTATTATCGCCTTCGTTATTTTAAGTTTAGGATTTATCGGCACCAAGCTGGTCTTACAGTACATAGTATAATAATGATACGGGGTTAATTTTGGAATCACTGTCGACGGGAGTCCTTTTCTTAATATTGGCGTTACTGATCTTGTTATCCAGTTTTTTTTCAAGTTCAGAAACCGGCATGATGTCACTCAATCGTTACCGATTAAAGCACCGAGCACGCAATGGTGATAAAAGTGCGAAAAGAGTCTATAACATGCTGAAACGCCCTGATAAATTATTAGGCCTGATATTACTTGGTAATAATATCGTTAATATTCTGGCCTCGGCTATTGCCACCGTTATTGCGATTCGCTTCTGGGGTGAAGGCGGTATTTTTGCCGCAACCTTGATGCTAACGGTAGTTATTCTGATTTTTGCCGAAGTCACCCCAAAAACCCTCGCTGCCTTATACCCTGAAAAAATATCTTTTTTCGCCGCACCGATCCTTAAGGCTTTATCCAGTATCTTCCACCCCGCTGTAAAGCTTATCAGTTTCCTCGCTAATAACCTGCTGAAACTATTTGGCGTCAATGCCGATCCGGATCAGGAAGATCATCTAAGTCAGGAAGAGTTAAGAACCGTAGTCAATGAGGCTGGCGCCATGATTCCGCGCCGTCACCAGAAAATGTTGCTGAGTATCCTCGATCTGGAAACGGTGTCAGTGGATGACATTATGGTGCCACGTAATGAAATTATTGGTATCGATCTGAACGACGACATTGATTACATTCGCGAACAGGTCCGTAACAGTATCCACACGCGACTGCTGGTCTTCCGTAGTGAGATTGATGGCGTTGAAGGTTTTTTACACGCCCGAAACTTTGGTCGTGTACTGGAGATGGAGTCCAGCGTCCCTGAGGACATTGTGAAGTTTCTCGATCCAATTTACTATGTTCCGGAAGGTACGCCATTACACACCCAGTTAATGAAGTTTCAGCACAAGCGCGACAGAGTTGGCCTGGTTGTTGATGAATACGGTGACATCGAGGGATTAGTTACGCTGGATGATATCCTCGAAGAAATCGTTGGTGACTTTACCACTGAAATGTCCAGCATTAATCGTGATATCCAGAAAGATGGCGACGATGCTTATTTGATCGATGCTACCGTGACCGTCCGCGATTTAAATAAAATTCTAGACTGGAACTTACCAACAGAAGGTCCTAAAACACTTAACGGACTGATTACAGAGTATTTAGAAACCATACCGCAGTCGGGCACCTGTTTGCGCCTTTATGGTTATCCCATGGAAATCTTGCAGATTAAAGACAATATCGTCAAAAGCGTCAGGGCCATGCCGCAACTTTATACGCCACCGGCTGACACTCAATCATATTAGGAACAACGATGACAAAACCAAAAGAGAACTTTTTCTTTAACCTTTATCAAAAGCTTATATTGAATCATCCTCTTATCAGTTTAATTGTCGTCATTCTGTTGACGCTATTGGCTGCCAGTCAGCTTCCTAAATTCAGGCTCGATGCATCCGGCGAGTCATTGGTACTGGAAAATGACAAGTCGCTCTCTTACTACCGCCAAGTCAACAAACAGTATGGCTCGGATGACTTTCTGATCATTACCTGGCAGCCCAATAAAGGATTAATGAGTAACGAGTCAATTGACGGGCTGCAAAAACTAACCAGTGAACTAAAAGAAATACAAACCGTATCCACCATTAACAGCATTTTAAATGTGCCGCTGCTTCAGGGCATAACCTTAGACGATGCGTTAGATGGTGAGATTCCGACCCTCACAAGCAATGGGGTCAATAAACAGAAAGCTTTGCAGGAGTTTACCTCCAGCCCCATCTATAAGAACCTGTTAGTTGGTGAAGATGGCGACACCAGCGCCATTCAAATCAATTTTGAGCGAGATAAAAAGTATTTTGAATTACTCAATGCTCGTGACGACTTAAGAAAGCAAAAAGCCACCAAAGGCTCTCTTTCTAAAGACGAGCAAGCAAAGCTATCGCAGCTGGAAGCTGAGTTCGACACCTACAGCAAACTAGTTTCTGATCGAACCAGCAGCATTATTGAAGAAGTCAGAACCATCATGGACGACTACCGTGATATTGCCACTATGCACCTTGGCGGTATCTCCATGATTACCAATGATATGCTGACCTTTATCCAGCACGACATTACCGTGTTCGGGATTGGCATTATCCTCTTCATCATGATTGCCCTGTTCGTCTTCTTTGGCAAACTACGCTGGGTGGTGTTGCCTCTGTTCTCCTGCATCGTGTCAGTCCTTATGCTGGCTGGATTACTGAGTTTTCTGGATTGGCGAATTACCGTCATATCCTCCAACTTCCCGTCGATCCTGCTGATCGTTATTCTGGCGCTGAACGTACACCTGGCCGTTTATTACCGTGACTATATTTCTGCCAACCCCAGCTCAGATTTAAAACTGCGTGTTTCAACCACCGTACGCACCATGTTCTGGCCTTGCTTCTATACCGCCTTGACGACAATCGTTGCATTCGTCTCATTGCTTATTAGCGGTATCCGTCCGGTTATTGACTTCGGCTGGATTATGACCATTGGTATTGTTATCGGTTTCGTTACTACTTTTATTATTTTCCCAAGCTTTATTCAGTTACTGAAGAAAGATACGCACACCAGCGGCAAAAGTATTACTTATAAAATCACTAACTGGATTTATAGCTTCAGCGTGAACTTTAAACCACTGATCTTTTTGTTAGCGGTTGCCATGATAGCCTTTAGCGTCTACGGCATTACTCAACTAAAGGTAGAAAACCGTTTTATTGACTACTTTAAACCCAGCACAGAAATTTATCAGGGCATGACGGTCATTGATACCAAGTTAGGGGGAACAACTCCACTCGATATCGTCATTGATAAAGGCGAAGAAGAATCTATTATTGCTGACGATGAATTCGCGGATGAATTTGGTGATGAGTTCGATAGCGCAATTTATGATCCAGGCTATTGGTTTACATCAAGTAAACTGCAACAAGTCGAGAAAGTTCATGATTATATTGATAGCTTGTCAGTGACAGGGAAAGTTCAGTCTATCGCAACCTACGCCAAAGTTCTGAAAAACATGAATGGCGGTACTTATCCAGACGAGGTCACACTGAGCCTGGCACACCAGAAATCACCAGATAACGTCAAAAGTACTTTAATGACACCTTATCTGTCAGAAGATGGCGATCAGATTCGAATCAATATTCGTGTCGAAGAAACCAACCACGACCTGAAGCGTGCAGAGCTTATCGATACCATTAATCAGTATATCGTCAACGAAGCCGGTATTGAGCAGGACAGAGTTCACTTCACTGGAATGTTGGTGCTATATAACAACATGCTGGAAAGCCTGTTCGACTCACAGATCATGACCATTGGTGCCGTTTATCTGGCGATTTTATTAATGTTCATTATCCTGTTCCGCTCTTTTGTACTGGCAATCCTGGCGACAATTCCTAACGCCTTATCAGCCGCCTTGGTTCTTGGCATTATGGGTTGGATGGGCGTTCCGATGGATATGATGACCATTACCATCGCCGCCATTGTCATTGGTATTGCCGTGGACAACTCGATTCACTACGTGCATCGCTTTAAAGCTGAATTTATTAAAGATAATGACTACTTAGCTACCATGAAACGCTGCCACGGCAGCATTGGTAAAGCCATTTACTATACCGGCGTCACCGTTATTGTTGGCTTTGCCATCCTGGCCTTATCAGAATTTATCCCATCGATTTACTTCGGCTTACTCACGGGTTTCGCCATGGCTGTCGCCCTGTTCTTAAACCTAACCCTGCTACCACTAATGCTCATAACGGTTAAGCCTTTAAAAACTAACTAACTGTCTTCAGCTCCTTAGTAAGAAATAAAAAGCCCTCTGTCTCTTAGAGGGCTTAATAGGAGAACCATCAGCTAGCATTGAATCGCCCCGATATTCCTAGACACTTTTTAGCTATACAATGAAGCTAAAGAGGAGAATGAAATGTCATCCAAGCGATATACCGAAGAATTTAAAATTCAGGCCGTCAAGCACATTACAGAAAGCG
>NZ_JACNML010000004.1 GCF_020005365.1 Kangiella shandongensis
GTGATGTCAGTTACTTCCTGATGAATTATTACAACTGGGAGCGACCGCATCAATTTAATGATGGTCTACCACCGGCAAAAGCCGAGAAATTAGCTAAAAAGGTGTCCGGGTTTTGTTGACCACTACAATGTATATCGTTCTATTAGATGAATATAATAAAATTAATAATACTTCAAAATATTATAATTTTTCTGAATTAAAAATAAGTGATGAGGTTATTAACTTCATAAATGTTTGTTGCAGCATATGCTTCAAGTATAAACCCAAAGATTTCACACCCGAAAGAACGCTAGCACTACTTATAGCTATTATTGATCGAAAATTTTATATCTTCCCAGAACCGTTGAAAATTCTTGATAGACTTTTAAATAAGATTCTAATCTATAATTTTTTAGACATTAAACAATTTAGTCTATATTTAGAAAAGTATTTTAATGATTAATTCTAATTTAATATATTGTACTTCTGATATTCCTCAAGAAGGTGCCTATATTCTCTCCTCTTTCATATGGTTAACTCTGTTAGTAATCTTCGGTAGTCCATAAGTTTAAATTTAAATAATCAGCCTCACTTTTTTCAGGCTTAAAATAACATATTATCTAAACTGTTTTTGGTCGTTTTGAGCAGAGATAAGTATAAATAAATGGACTTTTTATTCATCCACGTTGGACTTACGGTGGACTTACGTTTTGCAGGCAATAAAAAAGGGCTACGCAAAAATGACGTAACCCTTTGATATATATGGTAGCTATGGGTGGACTTGAACCACCGACCCCAGCATTATGAATGCTGTGCTCTAACCAGCTGAGCTACATAGCCTTAATTCAGTGGCGCGTATTTTCGTGATTTCGGGGCTTTATGTCAAGCCTTTCGAGCGAAAATATGCGCCTTTTTTCCGATTCGTTAGACGTTGAAGCGGAAGTGCATGACGTCGCCGTCCTGGACGATGTAATCTTTACCTTCCAGACGCCATTTACCGGCTTCTTTAGCACCTGCTTCACCGTTATGACCAATGTAGTCGTCGTAAGAAACCACTTCGGCACGGATAAAGCCTTTTTCGAAGTCTGTGTGGATGACGCCAGCGGCCTGTGGTGCGGTAGCGCCGACTTTAACCTGCCATGCGCGAACTTCTTTCTCGCCAGCGGTGAAGTAGGTTTGCAGGTCGAGCAGGTTGTAACCAGCGCGGATAACGCGGTTCAGGCCCGGCTCTTCTAAGCCTAAGTCATTCAGGAAGTCGACCTTGTCTTCGTCGTCCAGCGCGGCGATTTCCGATTCGATAGAGGCGCAGATAGGCACCACTTCGGCGTGCTCAGAAGCTGCGAATTCACGAACCTTGTCTAGAAGAGGATTATCTTCGAAACCGTCTTCGCTGACGTTAGCGATGTACATGGTCGGCTTAATGGTAATAAGCTGGAACTTGCGCATCAGTTTGCGCTCGTCTTTGTCCAAATCCATGCTACGCAGGGCTTTACCTTCGTCGAGGCACTCTTTGGCCTTCTCCAGCAGCGCAAGCTCGGCTTTGGCGTCTTTATCGCCGCTCTTGGCGACCTTGGCTGTTTTAATAATACGTTTTTCGACCGCTTCCAGATCAGCCAGCGCTAACTCGGTGTTAATCGTTTCGATATCGGCGATTGGGTCGACCTTACCGGCAACGTGCACCACGTCGTCGTTAGCGAAGCAGCGCACCACGTGGGCGATAGCATGTGTTTCACGAATGTTGGCCAGGAACTTGTTGCCCAGACCTTCACCTTTCGATGCGCCCGCCACAAGACCTGCGATATCCACGAACTCCATGGTTGCGTGTAGCACTTTCTGTGGGTTGGCGATTTTCGAAATTTCGTCGATACGTGGATCCGGGATCGGTACAACGCCCGTATTCGGTTCAATGGTACAGAAAGGGTAGTTGGCAGCGTCAATGCCTGCATCTGTCAGTGCATTGAACAGGGTCGATTTTCCTACATTGGGCAAGCCCACGATTCCACAATTTAGTGCCATGTTACTTCTCTCTACTATTGATTCGGTTTATTGAGCGCCAGCTTTCACGCTATGCAGTCTGTGTACGGCTTTATCCCAGTCGCCGTTTAACAGCGTCGGGGTTTCGCGTACGGCTTCATCAATCGCTAAATTGATAGCATTACGATCGTCGGGGCTGGGTTTACTGAGGACGTAGCCAGTAACCTGACTCTTGTGTCCTGGGTGGCCGATGCCGACGCGTAAACGCATAAATTCTTTGTTGTTACCCAACTTGCTGATGGTATCACGCAGGCCGTTATGACCGCCGTGGCCGCCACCTTTTTTCAGCTTTAACGTACCCGGGTCGATATCCAGTTCATCGTGTGCGACGAGGATTTCTTCGGGAGCGATTTTATAAAAGTTAGCGACGGCCTGAATGGCTTTGCCACTGACGTTCATAAAGGTGGTTGGGATCAGTAATTTGATTTCTTCAGAGCCAATTAAGCCTTTGGCGAATAGGCCATGGAACTTACTTTCGACTTTGAAGGGGATATTATAAGCTCGTGCCAGTTCTTCGACATACCAGGCACCAGCGTTATGACGGGTATCTTGATATTGTGAGCCTGGATTGGCCAGGCCCACAATTAACTTGATGCTAGACATTGTCTAACTGAAGGCGTTCAGAGTGAACGAAGAATTACTCTTCGTTCTTTTCTTCTGCGTCGTCGCCTTCGTCACCTTTCTGTTCGCTAGCTGGAACATCAGTTTCATCAACTTCGTCAGCGTCTTCTTCAGGTTCTTCTTCGACAACTGGCGGTACCATGTTAACAACAGATAGGTCATTTTCTTCAACATCACCGTGCATGAAGGCAACTAGCTCAACGCCTTCTGGCAACGTGATTTCGCTCAAGTGCACAGAATCACCGATGTTCATCTCGCTCAAGTCAACTTCGATATACTCAGGCAAGTTACGTGGACGACAAGAGATCTCAACCGTCGTTAACTGGTGAGACATTACGCCGCCTTCTTTTGTACCAGGCGCTTTATCTTCGTTGATGAAGTGCAATGGAACGTTTGCTTCCATGTTTTCACCACGGACGATTCGTTTAAAGTCAACGTGCATTAGTTTTAGTTTGAACGGGTGACGCTGAAGGTCTTTGATAAGAACTTCTTCAGTTTCGCCGTCGATGACTAAGTTGATGATTGAAGAGTATGCTGCTTCATCATCCAACATGTTGTTGATTTCATCGTGGTGCAAAGTGATTGACTTTGCTTCTTCGTTACCACCGTATACTACGGCAGGGATTTTGTCCGCAAGACGACGTAGGCGGCGGCTCGCACCTTTCCCTATATCGCTGCGTAATTCAGCATTCAGTGTAAAATCGCTCATTGTGTTATCTCCACAAGTTGAGTAAATAGTAAGGCCAGACTTTGCGACCAAGCCGAGCCCGAGAAAAATCGGACGCGAATTATACCTTGATCCCAACCCAATAAGCCAGTTTATTTAGGGATAAATTCAGGTTTTTTGGGGGTTTTAGGGTGGGTTTAAGGTTAAACAGGAGGTGTAGGGGTAGTTAAGTGCTATCTCCTGCGGCTTGGCTGTTTAATTGCCATTAAAGTTAATGGAAGGAATTCTATATATTCATTTTCCCTAAAGGGACTTCCTTTGGTCGTTTGTACGAGCAAAAAATGAATCAAAAAACTCGCCCCAAAAGTTAGGCGCATGCGCTTCCCTCATACTCCAAAATTACTAACGTGCCGCACCACGGGCATTCCCTGCAGTCACCACGAAACTTCCCTGTTTCGTTTTTGCTAAATCGGGCTGTCTCCCAAAGGGATTTCCTACGGTCACTTACCGATTTACACTATAATTTTGAAACATGAGGCTAACTTTTATGGGGAAGTACGCCCGATACATGTGTATAACACCGTAAAGGGTTTGTTAGAGATGTTAAGCATCTTGGATGTATTGGTTTTGAAAGGGCATGCTGTGGTTGGATTTGTCCTCAGGATAGGCTCATTAATGGAGCTGGACATAAAAAAATCCCGCGACTGGCGCGGGATTTTGAATCGTTCGATGTGGTCTCAGGTCTAGTTTAAAACTTAGTCCAGGAACATCGTCGAAATCGACTCTTCCGTGTTAACACGGCGAATTGACTCGCCCAATAATGGTGCCAAGTCTAAGATTTCGATGCGATCACAGGCTTGAGCTTCTTCGCTCAGCGGGATGGTGTTGGTAATAACCAATGCATCCAGAGCAGAGTTGTTCAGGTTGTCGATTGCTTTGCCCGATAATACCGGGTGCGTAGCGTAAGCTGATACGCTGTTGGCGCCGTTATCTTTCAGCGCTTGTGCCGCCTGACAAAGGGTGCCAGCAGTATCAACCATATCATCAACGATGACACAGTCACGGCCGGTAACGTCACCGATAATGTTCATCACACCAACTTCGTTTGCGCGTGGGCGACGCTTATCGATAATCGAAAGGTCAGCATCGTCTAAACGCTTAGCAATCGCGCGAGCACGAACCACACCGCCTACGTCAGGAGAAACCACCATTAGGTTTTTGCCTGCTTGCGATCTGATGTGATCAAGTAATACTGGCGTGGCGTAGACGTTATCTACTGGGATGTTAAAGAAGCCCTGAATCTGGTCAGCGTGCAGGTCAACCGTTAATACGCGGTCAAAACCAACGCCACTGATCATGTTGGCGACAACTTTAGCACTGATTGGAACACGCGCTGAGCGGACACGGCGGTCCTGGCGAGCGTAACCAAAATACGGAACAACCGCTGTAATACGCTTAGCTGAAGCGCGCTTTAACGCGTCAGCCATAATCACCAATTCCATTAAATTGTCATTGGTTGGCGCACAGGTTGATTGAATGATAAAAACGTCTTTACCGCGAACGTTCTCAAGGATCTCAACATTACATTCGCCATCGCTAAAGCGAGAGGTGTTAGTTTTACCTAAAGGAACTTTTAAATAATCGGAAATACGTTTGGCGAGATCAGGAGTGGCGTTACCACTGAAAAGCATTAAGTCTGACATCGGAAAGCCCTGTGTTTTGCCCCAAATTCACAAGCAGAGAAATTGATGTTTAAAAAAAGAAAATGGCAGGGGTAGCTGGATTTGAACCAACGAATGGCGGCATCAAAAGCCGCTGCCTTACCGCTTGGCGATACCCCTGCAATATAGCACCTTAAACGAGCGGTGAGGTGTCGATACCTCGTGCTGTTAAGGTTAGCCAGCGCTGCTTGCACAGTGCCGCTATTTTACGGACTTCTCGCTCATTGTCAAAGGTTAAGAACACACAACTTCCAGTTCCTGTGAGCGTTGCTTTTCCAAATTTGTTAAGAAAGTCAAGGGCTTCCCCAACCTCTGGATAAAGCTCTGCCACAAGAGGCTCAAAGGCGTTGTAACCAAGTTCTAAACTTGCCTCTGTGCGAGTGGCGCGTAATTTAATGGGTTTATTGTCTCTTGTCAACGCTTGATGTGAAAAAATTTTCGAAGTGTTTATTTTTACATCAGGATAGACAATTAAATACCATTTTTCCGGTACCGATGTTGCGCTCAAAATTTCGCCAATGCCTTCCGCCCATGCCGTTTTACCATTCACAAAAACCGGTACATCCGCACCCAGTTTGGCGCCAATATCACACAGTGTTTCGTTATCCAGGTTTAACGACCATAATCGGTTGAATGCTATCAGGGTTGTGGCCGCATCGGAACTGCCGCCACCGAGACCGGCACCGGAGGGCAGGTGTTTGTGCAAGTGGATATCGGCACCGTCGGAATCTTTTTTGTAGGGCGCCAGGGCGCGCGCGGCTTTGATGATTAGGTTATCGTCGCTTGGCACTTCGTCGTAAGCGCTATCCAGAGTGATTATGCCGCTGTCGTTCGGCTTGATCCAGATCTCGTCACCGATATCCAATAGCTGGAACAGGGTTTGCAGCTCATGATAGCCGTCATCGCGTCGCCCCAGAATGCGTAATTCCAGATTCAGCTTTGCTGGTGCTGGCCAGTAGCTGTAACCATCGTCGTTGGTAAAGCCGGTGGTATGCTCGAAAGTCATGGTTTACTCCTGCGCAGGCTCTATGTCCCAGGAGCGGACAGACAGAATGATTTTATTCTGCCCCTGAACGATTTTAATTTTGTCCGGCATTTTTAAGGTGATGGTCTTATTATCACGCTCCCACTCGGCCTCGTCGTAGCGAATAAAGTCGACGGTGTAGTCGAGGTATTTGATTTGCTGCAGGGTGCCGTCAGCATTGATCAGTAGATTGCTTTTATTGATCCCGGTTGGCAGGCCTTTAATCCAGTCCTGCATCAGGCTCACCGGAATATCCCATCCGGATACGCCGTACAATAGATTTCGCGCATCAACGCCTTGATAGTGTTCGTCGTCGCCGGTATCCAGGGTACTGAGATTGGGGCCGACCTTTAAAATCAGATAGGTCTGACCGAAAGCGCCATACATGCGGAAGGTGAAGTTATCCTGTTGACGCTGTTGCCATAAGAAGTTGGATGAGAAGCTGTCTTCCGGGTGGGTAATGCCGATCCGCCCTTTAAGCTGGTATTGCTCGAACGTTTTCAGCAGTTGGTAATGTTTTTGCCAGCGCGGATCATCCCACACCGTGGTTTCCTGTTTGACGGGTGTGGTTTCACAGGCCGTGAGGGCGAGCAGGGACAGTAGTGCGCTAGCAATTATTTTGGTTGTTGTGAATCGCATGGAGCTCCAGCTTTTTGTTATTCAATGTATCGAGATATTGTAACCCGCTGATCTTAAGTATCCAGCAGGTTAGCCTTTGGGAATCGACGTAAGGTGCGCAAAATATACTGGTTGTTTGGGGACAGGCGCAAGGCTTTTTGCCATACTTTGATGGCTTGCTGGTGCTTGTTCATGACCCACAGGACTTCGCCCAGGTGTGAGGCAATTTCCGGCGATGACTCCTGCTGATAAGCCATCTCAAGGTATTTTAGGGCTTTTTTGAAATTCCCGAGACGATAGTTCACCCAGCCCATGGAATCTTGTATCGCGACATTATCCGGTTCATGATGGTAGGCGCTTTCGATCAACGCTTTGGCTTCCTGTAGGGAGCGGTTTAAATCCGCCAGGGTATAGCCAAGGGAGTTTTTGGCATGAACATGATCTGGGTCGAGCTTTATTACACGGCGTAAATCTTTTTCCATCGAACTGTAATATTCCAGCGGTTCGGCTGCGAGCGCTTTGCTGTACAGCAGCTCAACGTTGTCGGGCTGTTGAGCGGAGGCCTTTTCAAGAAGCTGGTAGGCCATTAGGTGGCTATTGCGGCCTTGCAGGAAATTAGCGCCTATTAAAATGATGTCGTTTTGTAACTGTTGATCCTTGACGCCGTCGCGTAGTGCGAGAATGGACTGGCGGAATTCAGCTACCGATTGGGTTTGGTTTAACAGCTGGAGTTTCAGATAGAACAGGAAAGGTTTGTCCGGACTGACTTGAAGTGCTGATTGGATTCGGCGCTCGGCCTGCTGATAATCACCGGTCTGGGTCAATAGGTTGATTTCAAATTCGAGCAGACGCTGACGATCGTCCAGACCTACTCTGCGCTGAGCCCGTTGCAGGCTCTTGAGCGCCTGCTCCATTTTGCCATGCTCAGCATAAAGCTGTGCCAGCTCGGTACGTGCCGTCATGTAGAAGCGACCTACAGGAACCATCTCGTAGCAGGTATAAGCTTTCACCAGATCCTCAGTTCGGGCTGCTGAGTCGGCGCAATAGTAACTGGTAATTTCTTTTTTGAACGATTGCTGTGCCAAAGACCAGAAGATATTACTGGCCTTTTGGTAGTGCTCTAATGCGTAATGACTACTGGCGGTTAAAAACTGAGTCTGGGTATCGTTGGGGCGTTTTTCCAGCACTCGTTTAAAGGCGATGAGAGCGTTGCCATAATCGCGTTGGGTATAGAGCAGTTCGCCGATTTTATAAGTTTGCTCGGTGCTAAGGTTGTTATGGCGTAACACCTGTAACAGGTACTGAGTGCGCTCCTGTTTAGAGTTCAAAGCGAACGCTTCACCTTTCAGTTCAATTGCCGACAGAAAATTCGGCTTTTGTTTTAAGGTGAAACTCAGGAGTGACTGAATGCGCTCGTACTGCTTCTTGGGGTGCTCGGACTTTAAACGCAAATAGGCTTCAGCCGTGGCGATATAGGGCGAGCTGAGTGGTTTATTAACGGTGCTGTAAAAGGGAATAAAGTCAGCGTCATCCTGAAAACTGGCCAGGCGAATAAGTTCGTAAAGCTTTTCATCATCGTTCTGCGGCAGCAGGGGGAGTAATTGCTGAAGGTATTCTTTCGCCGAGCTGGTATGGCCCTGGGCCAAGGTGGCGATTATGGCTACCTTATAGGCATTGGCATCGTCGGGTGATGCGTCGAGCCACAGTTTCACTGCGTCCATGGAGTTAGCATAATCCCGTTCGATCAAGGCGACCATGGCGGCTTTGGCCGAGAGCACCTGGCTGCCAGTCTGCTCCGCAGCATAGAAGAAGTTGCTTTGTGCAACGTCGTATAGCTGCTGTTTATTGGCGATATCTGCTAATAGAATACTGAAGTAGAGTTGACCGCGATCCTCGGCGGAAAACTGGGCAACAGAAGGGTGCTCCTGCTGCTGTTCGGCGCTGGATTCCGGAGGCGTTTCTGTGACCTGCGGTTGTGTGGTAGCACAAGAGGTTAGTAATATATAGCAGGCTGAAACGGCAAGGATTTTAATTGAGGAAAGCTTCTTCATTCCGTCTATTCTAATAGATTCCTATAAAAATTTTGTGAAAGCACTCCACAAGAGTATCAAGAAAATTTATACAGTACAGTGAAAAAATGAAGTTTTGACGTTTTTTTAAGATTAGCGGACAACTCTAAGCGGTGTTATAATTCGCGCCAATTACATGTCTTTGATTTGTCGTATCTTTCGTGAGTGACCGTATAGCCTAGCTTATGTCTTTGATTGCTTTAGGAATAAACCACAAAACAGCTTCTCTCGCCGTGCGTGAGAAGGCGGCTTTCGCCGATCATGAGTTGGGTGAAGTGATGGCTGAATTGAAAGAGACCATCGACGATTCCGAGGTGGCTCTGTTATCGACTTGTAACCGGGTTGAGTTTTATGTGTCTAACGAGTCGAAGTCGGCCGAAGAGCTGAAAGCTGGCTTACTGGAATGGCTCAAGACAAAGAAAGCGTTAGCTCAAGATCTGGACGAAGCGATTTACTGTCATCAGGATCTTGATGCTGTCAGCCATTTAATGCAGGTTGCGAGTGGTCTGGACTCGATGGTTCTGGGCGAACCGCAAATCCTGGGGCAGCTTAAGGCCTGTTATCAAAAGGCAAAGCGCGCCGGTACGGTTGAGCAAGTCATGGAGCGCCTGTTCCAGAAGACGTTCTCGGCGGCGAAACGAGTGCGCCATGAAACGGAAATCGGCTCTAATCCTGTGTCCGTGGCTTATGCCGCGGTTAGTTTAGCGCGGCATATTTTCGCCGACTTTTCTAAGCTGACCGTCCTTTTTGTCGGAGCTGGTGAAACCATTGAACTGGCGGCACGGCATTTAGAGCAGAGCGGTGTGCACAGTATGGTCATGGCTAACCGGACCCTGGCTAATGCGCAGCATCTGGCGAGTGAGTTTGAGGGGAAGGCTGTGGGGCTGGAAGCCATACCGCACTATTTAGCGCAGGCAGATATTGTGATCAGCTCAACTGGCAGTATGTTGCCAATTATTGGTAAGGGGATGGTTGAGTCCGCTGTTAAGGAACGTCGTCGTAAGAGCATGTTTATGGTCGATTTGGCGGTGCCGCGCGATATCGAAAGCTCGGTGGCCAATCTTGATGATGTTTATCTCTATACGGTTGATGATCTGGAAGGCGTGATTCAGGAAAACTTACAGGCGCGTCAGGAAGCGGCGCAGGAAGCGCAGGGAATACTGAAGGAATTCGTTGAAGATTTCCAAAAGTGGCATGCAGGTCGCCAGAAACATGATACAGTGCGTGAGTTACAGCAAGTGTTTAATGAGGTCGCCCAAGCTGAGCTGGAGCGGGTCAAAGCACAACTAAAAAATGGCGGTGATGTCGATGAAGCCTTAGAGCATTTCACGCATCGTCTGACCAAGAAGTTTTTACACCAACCTATGGTATGGTTACGAGAAGAGGATGACGAGTGGGATCGCCATCAGATTACTCGACAGCTGTTTCAGCTGGATAAGTCGTCCGACGATTAACCGGGTTTGGTATTATCAATTATCGTTATTAGTCTACGGGAATAAATTAGCAGCATGTTGCAGGATTCTGTCAGTCAAAAATTAGAAGGTTTGGTTGATCGCCACGAAGAGTTAGAAGCTTTGCTTGGTGATCCTGAGATTATTTCGGATCAAAATAAATTCCGCGATCTTTCCAAAGAGTACTCTCAATTAGAGGAAGTCGTTAAGGCGTTTCAGCAGTACCAGGAAGCTGTGGAGAATTTAGAAAGTGCCGAGGAAATGTTGAAAGACGATGATCCGGATATGCGTGAAATGGCTCAGGAAGAATTAAAGGGCGCAAAAGAGCAGATTGAAACGCTGGAAGTGGACTTACAGAAATTACTACTGCCGCGCGATCCTAACGACGATAAAAATACTTTCCTTGAAATACGTGCCGGTACGGGTGGCGATGAGGCGGCTATTTTTGCGGGTGACTTATTCCGTATGTACAGCAAATACGCCGAAAAACAGCGCTGGCAGACTGAAATCATCAGTGAGAGCCAGGGCGAGCACGGCGGTTATAAAGAAATTATTTTACGGGTTATCGGTGATGGTGTGTATTCACGCCTCAAGTTCGAATCCGGGGCGCACCGAGTGCAGCGTGTTCCTGAGACCGAATCGCAAGGGCGTATTCATACTTCGGCCTGTACCGTAGCGGTGATGCCGGAAGCGGATGAAGTCGATGCCATTGATATTAACCCAGCGGACTTGAAAGTGGATACGTTCCGCGCCTCAGGTGCCGGTGGTCAGCACGTTAACAAAACCGATTCGGCCATTCGTATTACTCACTTGCCGACGGGTGTGGTGGTTGAGTGTCAGGATGAGCGCTCACAGCATAAAAACCGTGCTAAAGCCATGTCCGTGTTGCAGTCACGTTTGCAGGCGGCCGAGGAAGCGAAGCAACAGTCTGAGCAAACCGAGATGCGCCGAAACCTGGTCGGAACCGGTGATCGCTCGGATAGAATTCGCACTTACAATTATCCACAAGGCCGTATGACCGATCATCGCATCAACTTAACCCTGTATAAGTTGGACGAAATCATGGAAGGCGATATCGATCAAATCGTCGAGCCGTTAATTCAAGAGCATCAGGCCGATCAGTTAGCGGCCCTGTCTGGACAGGCCGACTAAGCGGAATTTACCCTTGAGTCATACCATTGCCAGCGCTATCGACTGGGCCGTCAAACAACTGGCTGCCAGCGATAGTGCTAAGCTGGATGCTGAGCTGTTATTGGCTTATCTGCTGGATAAAAATCGTACCTGGCTCAAGACCTGGCCGGATCACATCTTAAGTCAATCTTCATTTGCGCAGTTTCAGGCTTTAATAAAGCGCCGCGTCGACGGCGAGCCGGTAGCTTATATTCTTGGTCAGCAAGACTTCTGGACTTTTACTCTGAAAGTATCTGCGGCCACGCTAATTCCGCGCCCGGAAACGGAACATGTGATCGAGTATGCCTTAGAACAGCTGCCTGTGGATGGAGCCGTTAAGGTGGTGGATCTGGGAACCGGAACCGGAGCGATTGCGATGGCTATTGCCAGCGAGCGACCCGGGGCTCGGGTTTGGGCGGTTGATTTCAGCGAGCAAGCCTTGGCGGTGGCTGAGCATAATCGTAAAAAGTACCAGCTTAATAATATGGTCTGCCAGCAGGGGCATTGGCTGGATGACTGGTCACATGGTGAGCTGGATATGATCGTCAGTAACCCACCTTATATCGCCGACAATGATCCGCATTTGCATGATTTAAGCTATGAGCCACAGTCTGCCTTGGTGGCCGAGGATCATGGGCTGTCCGATATTCGATATATCACCGAGCAGGCGGTGATATACCTTAAACCAGGCGGCTGGCTGGTTTTTGAACATGGTTTTGAACAGGGCAAACCCGTACGACAGATCCTGGAGCAAAGCGGTTTTCAGCTAGTGGCAACGATTAAGGACTATGCCGGGCTTGCGAGAGTCACAGTGGGACGAAAAGCTGAACTTTAATGCCTGATCTGGGTCTGTTGTTATAGGCTTTAAGACAGAAGCAGCATAAAATCGACAATCTGTGAAAATAATCTGGCATCCAAGGTTTTTAAGCTTGCCGAGTCTAGCGAGTATTGTTAGAGTAACGCGATTGAGAATATTCTCACAAGCCTTGTCGCCATTGGCGTTTAGCCCTTTTTGATTGACAATTATTTTAAGTGAACTTTAACTAAAACAAGTTTAAAGCGGGAAACCTCCTTCGATGTTTAATAAATTACGTGGCCTTTTTTCAACTGACCTATCGATTGATTTAGGTACAGCCAATACTCTTATTTATGTCCGAGACCAAGGGATTGTGCTCGATGAGCCTTCAGTAGTCGCCATCCGTCAAGATCGTTCTGGTGGCGCGAAATCAATTGCCGCTGTTGGTGAAGCTGCGAAAAAGATGTTGGGTAGAACACCGGGAAGCATCGTCGCTATCCGTCCAATGAAAGACGGCGTTATCGCTGATTTTGAAGTGACTGAAAAAATGCTTCAGCACTTTATCCGTAAGGTCCATGACAATACGTTTTTCCGTCCGAGCCCACGAGTGCTGGTCTGTGTTCCTTGCGGTTCAACTCAGGTTGAGCGTCGTGCGATTAAAGAATCTGCATTGGGTGCCGGTGCTCGCGACGTTTTCTTGATCGAAGAGCCGGTTGCTGCGGCTGTCGGTGCCGGTCTTCCTGTTAATGAAGCGCGTGGTTCGATGGTAGTCGATATCGGTGGTGGTACTACTGAGATTGCGATTTTGTCATTGAATGGTGTGGTCTATTCGGATTCGGTCCGCATCGGTGGTGACCGTTTTGATGAGGCGATTATTGAATACATCCGCCGCAACTACGGCACCATTATCGGTGAAGCGACGGCTGAGCGTATTAAGCATGAAATTGGTACGGCTTATCCGGGTACTGAAGTGCGTGAACTGGATGTACGTGGCCGTAATCTGGCTGAAGGTATTCCGCGCAGTTTCACAATTAACAGCAATGAAATCCTCGAAGCACTGCAAAATCCTCTGCATGGAATTGTCCGCGCGGTTAAAACGGTCCTGGAGCAGTCGCCTCCTGAGTTAGCGGCCGATATCTCCGAGCGCGGTATGGTAATAACTGGTGGTGGTGCTTTGATTCGAGACGTTGATCGTCTATTGATGGAAGAAACCGGGTTACCTGTTATTGTTGCCGAAGATCCATTGACCTGTGTCGCACGAGGTGGCGGTAAGGTTCTGGAAACTATCGACGAGCACGGTGGAGACTTGTTCTCAGACGACTAGTCGACTGTAAAAAGTCCATTAAAATCGGGCACTTATAGGGCCCGATTTTTGTATCTACAGGCAATAAATTGCTAAACTAAAGTCCTGTCATGAGGACTTATCGTGTGAGAGATACTTCTTACTGAGGAGTAGACCATTAAAAATATATTTACTCAAGGACCGTCGCTGGTATTGCAGCTAATACTGAGTCTGGTGTTGGCTGCTATTTTGATGGTGCTTGATTATCGATACGATTATTTGAGCAGTGCCCGTAAAGGTGTTTCCACTGTTCTAGCCCCCATTTATTTTTTAGCGAATCTCCCGAATGAAGTGGCAGCCTGGGCTGATAATAATATTGTCAGTCGCAATGATCTGATTAATGAAAACCGTCGACTCAAAGATGAGCTGCTGATCCTGAAAGCGCAAAATCAACGTTTAATCGGTCTCGAGTCTGAAAATGCGCGACTGCGCTCTTTGTTGGGATCGTCCCGAACTTTGCGCGGTAAACGTGTGATTGCTGAAGTTCTGAACATCGATAGCAGCATGTTTGCTAATGAGTTGCTGCTAAATAAAGGCAGCTTTGATGGCGTTTTCGTGGGACAGCCTGTGGTCGATGCTGAGGGCATTATGGGGCAGGTGGTTGAGGTGTCGACCTCAACCTCACGCATGATTTTGTTGAATGATCAAAAGCATGCTATCCCGGTCCGAATTGACCGTAATGGCGTGCGGGCGATTGCTCAGGGTAATGGCCGCATGCTGTATTTACGTCACCTGCCGAATACGATTGACATTAAAGAAGGCGATATCCTATTGAGCTCAGGTCTTGGACAAAAATTCCCAGATGGCTATCCCGTGGCCAAGGTGGTCTCTGTGGTGAGGCAGAGTGCGCAACCTTATGCGGAAATATTGGCTGAACCAACGGCGAATATTAATCGGGCGAATCATGTGTTGCTGCTGTGGCCGTATCACGATCCCAAGACGATTGAGGGCGAGTCGCCAAACGAACCCTTAAACGAACAAAACTCGCAAGCCACCGAATCTGAAACGGGAGCTTCTGATGCAGAATGAACAAAAGCGCGGAACCTGGCTTATTGTTTTGAGCTTGCTGATTGCGCTTATTTTAACAGTGATTCCTTTACCACAATCGTGGCAACCTTTCAGACCGGACTGGTTATTTCTGGTATTAGCGTATTGGGTGGTGGCACTACCGCACCGAATTGGTTTGTTATGGGCATTTATCTGGGGGCTGGTTTTTGATGCACTGCTGGGGACTGTATTAGGCCTACACAGCTTCAGCCTGTGTATTCTGGTTTTTATTTTACAATTGAACTTCCAGCGCATCCGGATTTACCCGATATGGAAACAGGCATTAACCATGGGTGGCCTTAGTTTGATCTATCTGGCTCTGGTTCTGTGGCTATCACGCATAACGGGTAGCCCGGAAAGTGTTCTGTCCTATTGGTTCTCAGCTATGGTCAATATGTTGTTATGGCCCTGGCTTTTTATTCTGTTGCGTGATTTACGTCGTTATTTCAGGGTGGCTTAATGATGTCGAAGACGTACGACTCTATTTATTTAGCATCGGGTTCATCTCGTCGCCAGGAGCTGTTACTCCAGCTAGGTGTTAACTTTATTCAAGTTGCGAATCACTTTGATGAGTCTGTGTTGACGGGTGAGAGCCCGCGGGAATATGTAACCCGTGTAGCTCTGGGCAAAGCGTTATCTGCACTACAAAGCGGTGCTCATCGGGAGGAGCTCCCAGTACTGACCGCTGATACCACTGTGGTTCATGATGGTGAGCCGCTGGGGAAGCCCCATGATCTGGAGCATGCCGTGGAGCTGTTGCAACGGCTGAGTGGCCAGCCGCATACTGTACTTTCCAGCGTGGTGATCGCAACGTCACAGCAGCAGTGGCAAACCACAGTAGAAACAGAGGTAACTTTCGCTACGTTAAGTGAGCAGTTAATCGAACGCTATTGTCAGACGCAAGAACCTTTAGGGAAAGCAGGCGGCTATGCTATACAGGGGCTTGGTGGTGCTTTAGTTGAAACCATTCGTGGGAGTTATACCAATGTAGTTGGACTGCCGATCTATGAAACTCGTTTGCTGTTGGAACAGGCAGGCATTCGCTATGCGTTAGGATAAGGATAACAGGTATGCGTGATGAAATTCTAATTAATATTACCCCGCAGGAAACGCGGGCCTCTATCGTCGAAAATGGGGTATTGCAGGAAGTTCATTTAGAGCGGACGGAAAATCGAGGTATTGTTGGTAATATTTATAAGGGCGTGGTGAAACGCGTTATGCCCGGGATGCAGGCGGCCTTTGTCGACATTGGTCATGATAAAGCTGCTTTTTTGCACCTGGCGGATATCGTTACCGATAAGGCCGAAGGCAGTAAGCAGGCGATAGAGGGCTCACAGCTTTTAGATAAACAGCAGGCTCAGGAAACAGACATCACTTCGGTACTGCACGAAGGGCAGAAAATTATTGTTCAGGTGATCAAGGATCCCATCAGCAGCAAAGGCGCACGTCTTACCACTCATATTACGATCCCCTCGCGCTATTTGGTGTTAATGCCGGATACGGAACACGTCGGCGTTTCGCAACGTATTGATAATCAGGATGAGCGAGTTCGCCTGAAGGAGTTGCTCGAGGAGCATGAGGAACTGGATAACGGTTTTATCATTCGTACGGCAGCCGAAGGGGCGACTGAAAAAGAACTGGTGCGTGATGCATTGTTTCTGGCGAAGCTATGGAATGGTATAACCGATAAATCAAAAAAAGTGAAAGCGCCCGGGCTGGTTCATGAAGACTTAGGGCTGGAGCTTCGCATCATGCGGGATATTTTTGAAGATGATGTGGAACGGGTGCGGATTGATGATGACAAAGCCTTGTCCCGGATCCGAACTTTCGTCCAGGAGTTTTTGCCGGAGATGGAAAGCCGTATTGAACTGTATCAGGGCGAGCGGCCTATTTTTGATTTATACAATGTGGAAGAGGAAATCAAAAAAGCTCTGGAACGCAAAGTTCAGCTCAAGTCTGGTGGCTACCTGATCATCGATCAAACCGAAGCCATGACCACTGTGGACGTTAATACCGGCGCGTTTGTTGGGCATAAAAATCTGGAAGAAACGATTTTCCGAACTAACCTTGAGGCTGCTACGGCGTTAGCGCGACAACTGCGTTTACGCAACCTGGGCGGCATCATCATTGTCGACTTTATCGATATGAAAGATGAGGAGCATAAACGACAAGTGCTTCGTACATTAGAGAAACTTCTTGAAAAGGATCATGTCAAAACTCAAATAACGGAAGTGTCGACTTTAGGTCTGGTCGAAATGACACGTAAACGTTCAAGAGAGAGCTTGGAGCGTTTGCTTTGTGAACCATGCCAACAGTGTAATGGTCGCGGTTATGTTAAAACGGCAGTGACTGTCTGTTACGAAATCTTTCGTGAACTGAGCCGATCTGCGAGGACTTATGACGTACAAAAATTTTTAGTTCTGGCAAGTCAGGAAGTGGTGGATTGTTTATTGGATGAGGAAGCCAATAGTCTTGGCGATCTCGAAGTTGAAATTGATAAGCCTATTAAACTGCAAGTCGAAAGTTTATATTCGCCAGAGCAGTTTGATGTTGTATTAATGTAGCCGGGCATTTGATGGCAAAGTCCTTCGTTAGATTTTTCAGACGCGCTGTAACCAAGTTTCTTTGGTTGGTATCGATCCTTGTCATCATTTTTGTTGTATTCCTTTCCTTATTAAAACTCTCGCTGCCTTATTGGACTGAAGACAGGTCGCGAATGACGGCTTTAGTCGAAGCCGAATTAGGCGGTAATTTTAATTACACTCAATTAGACGTTGACTGGTCTAAGTTTAAGCCTACTATTTTCTTGCAGGATGCTGAGTGGCGTAATGAAAAAGGAACGGTTGAGCTTTCTGCGGGCAAAGGTCTGTTCGTTGTTAACTTTTGGGAAAGCCTTTTCAAAGGTTATCTGGTTACCGAAAAAATTGAATTAAACTCAGTTAATCTTGATATTGATCTATCCCAAAAGTTAGTCACTGGTAATAACTACTCTTTTAATATCGAGCTGCTCCTAAAACGTTATCCAGAAGTCATTAATCAGGAACGGGTTCAGATTAGAAACCTTTCCTTAAACCTTAAAAAGAAGCAGCAGAAGAAGAAGGTTCAGGTTGCACAGCTCAGTTTCAGGAAGCGGGATCAGCATCGGCAGTTAGTCGTCGATTTCCAGAGTGAGTTTGCATCGCAGGGGAAACTTATTGCTGAGTCAGAGGGAATGCCGTTTTCTGATCACAGTGCTGTAACTATTTATGGACTGCTGCGGGATTTTGATCTGGTCGATAGTAGTCAGTTTTTTGAACTACCGCAGGGTATCCCTGTGGAGCTTGCGGATACGGAGTTTTGGCTCAGTTATGAAGATGACTTTCCAGTTTCTGGTCGTCTCCTGTTTCAGGCCGATAGCGTAGAGTCTCAAGTCGCTCAGTTAGATGCAGAAATTAATTACCTGCATGAAGGGCAGCGTACGATTTTTTCCAGCGATAAGTTTCATGTCGTCGAACGCTCCGAGTCTGGCGACTTAAAACAATACAATAGTTATTTTAAAGTTATCAGAGACGGTGCGGACGCGGATAATACCTTATGGCGATTAGAAGCAGAAAATACGCCTATCGGTTACTTCACGTCATTATCTATTCCTTTTTTGCCGAAAGAGTTGCGTCAGCAATTGAGCGCGCTCAGCCCGGAAGGGGATTTGGTTTCATTAGATATCGAGGCAAGGCAAAGTGCCAAACAACTGGTACCGATCGGCGGCAGCGCTGCCGTGACCGATTTTAGTGTTCAGGCAACAGAGCATTCGCCGGGTATTGCTTTAAAACGAGTGCGTTTACATAAATATCAAGATGGTTGGTCGGTTATAGCAAATGCAGAAGATTCAACCATTCACTGGCCTGGTGTGTTTAAGAATGACATCCCGGTAGATACTCTGTTGGTGGACGCCTGGGTTAGTTTTAAAGAAAAGCCTTTTATCAGTATCAACCAGTTTACGCTGGATAATCCTGACACTCATGTTCTCGCCAACGGCAACATTGAAGTAACTGAGGACGATGTTGAGGTATCGCTATATGCCGAAGCACGAGAGATTAATATCGCCGCGTTGGAAAGTTATTGGCCACGGAACAGGATGAAAGAGGACGCGCTATCCTTTTTGGACCAAGCATTGGTAGGAGGAACCGTCGATTTTGCTAAATTAATCTGGCGGGGCAATATTGAGAACTTTCCTTATGAGCAGCATGATGGACAGTTTGATATTCAGGCGAAGGTTTCGGATAGTCAGTTTAAGTTTGATAGTGAGTGGCCTAAAGTTGCGGGGTTATCCGCGAATGTTCATTTTGAAAATAACAGACTGTTGCTCCAGGCTACACAGGGAAGGGTTCTGGGAGTGGATATTGGCCAGGTGGACGGTGTTATTGAGTCTTTATTTACCAAGGGATCAATCTTAACGCTTCAGGTTGATAATCAGGTTGAGTACCAACCTTACCGCAACTTATTTTTAGCTTCCCCATTACAACAGTGGCTGGGTGAAGAGCTGTTACAGCTTCGTTTTACCGGAAAACTGGATCATAATCTGGATCTAAAGATTGCCTTAAGTGATGACAGTGATGAGATACACCTCAACGGTGAGGTTAACTTTAAGGGGCAGAACCTGACCCTCAGTTCTTACCCACTTGGTCTGGAGCGCTTGCAAGGAAACTTGTACTACACCGAACGCGGGGCTTATTCGCAGGAACTCAAAGCTCAGTTATGGCAGAGTCCTATTGATTTGGACATTACGGTTGATGACTATACCAAGAATGATGATTTGGTGAACATCAATGCCCAGTCGATGTTTGATCTGGCGAAGGCAATGGCATCTTTTGAAGTTCAGTTGCCGATAAAGGTAGAGGGGCAAAGTCCGGTCAACCTGCATTATCGGAAGGATGCTGAGGGGGCGGTATCAATGATTGTGCGCAGCGACCTTCAGGGGACCTTGATCGACGGGCCATCCTGGCTCAGTAAAACAAAGGATAATGCAACCTCTTTTCTAACCACACTCTATAAAACCAATGGTCGCATCCACTCCAGGACTATTTACCGGGACACCATTTCCGCGCAACTGGATTTTGGTGTAGACACGCCGCAGGATATTAATGGCGTTATTGCGATGGGCGAATTGGCGACCAGCTCAATAACGGTGCCACAACGGGGGGTAGCCATCGAGGGCTTCTTCCCTGAGATCCACAGCTATGAATGGATTAACAGTTTACAGGTTAAAAAAGAAGGGGATTTTTATTGGCCAAAGTGGATCGATCACATCGCCGTTAAAGCAGCTTTATTTACCGTTGCCGGTCAGTCGCTTCATGATGTGACGCTTACTGACTCGTTATTGGATGACGACAGCGTCCGATTTAACGTTACTGCAAGAGAAGGTCACGGCAGTTTGACACTATTCCCGGATGGACGTAAACACGTCACGATTAATCGGTTGGATATTGAGCTGCAGCCCTTTTCTCGCCTTGCTGAGTCTGAGATTGAGCTAGGTAAAGAAGCTCTGGATAAATGGCAGCTAGAGTGTCTGAGTTGTCAAATCAATGGCATTGATACGGGCCAACTGACTTTGATCTCGAGGCTGCAAAATGGCGGCGTCATGCTGAAAGGCGATAGCCAGATCGAAGGGCAACTGGACGCTTACCTGGAGGGACTCTGGCAGGGGAACCAGAGCGCCGTTAATATTCGTTTTACGACCGATGACACTGGAGCTTTATTGAAGCGCTGGGGTTATGGGGATGGATTAAAAGCTACCAAAGCTGTTGGTAGTATTGCTTTATCCTGGCCGGGTGGGTTTCACGATATCAGTCTGGATAAACTCGACGGCAAAATTAGCTTAGATACAGAAGAGGGAGCGGTAAAAGAGCTCAGCGATCGACAGGCTCGAGTTTTTAGTTTGTTCTCGTTACAAAGTATTCGGCGGCGCCTCTCGCTGGATTTTAGTGACCTGTTTGAAGACGGTTTCTTCTATGACAAAATGCATGGCGCTTTTACCATCGAAAATGGCGTTGTACACAGTGATGACGTTTTTATCGACGGCACGGCTGCAGATGTCAGGATCAAAGGTTCGACGGATTTAGTTAAGCAGACGGTCGATCAAAATGTTACGGTGGTGCCAAAGCTGGGAGCCAGTTTACCAGTATTGGCAGGTTGGGCTATTGAGCCGACGACCGGCTTGATTATGCTGATTGTCAATAAGATCTTCGAGCCGGTAATGGATGTTGTGGTGAGTATTGAATATAAGGTTTCGGGCGATCTGGCAAACCCCGCAGTGGTTGAGCTGAGCAAAAAGTCGAAGGAAGTAAAAGTTCCCGAGTCGGAAGTGGAAAACAAGCCTCAGCAGCCAGTAGAAGAAAAGTCTCAACCTGCGACTGAATCGCCGAGCAAGCTGGAGGATAATAATGAGTGACTCTCGTTGTATTACCATTGGGCTGATACAGTTATCGTCTTCGAGCGTTATCGAAGACAACCTGCAACAGGCACAAGAACTGATCCAGGCTTCGGTACGCGATGGGGCGGAAATGGTGGTGTTACCGGAAACTTTCGCTCTCATGGAAAAATATAATGGGCAGAAGCTGGATTTTGTTGAACAGCCTGGTGATGGTAAGGTTCAGCGTTGGATGAAAAAAGTTGCTCAGGACCATCAGGTAACTGTCATCGGTGGAACATTGGCCGTAGCATCAGGGGTTAAGGATAGGCCTTATGCCCGTTGCTATGTTTATGATCCACAAGGTGAGGTCATCACGCATTATGACAAAATTCATATGTTTGATGTCGCCGTTAAGGACGATGAAGTGTATTCGGAGTCGGCGAATACTTTAGCCGGCGATAAGTGTGAGACATTTGATTATAAGGGTATTAAGTTTGGTTTATCTGTCTGCTATGACTTGCGCTTCCCTGAGCTGTATCGCCTTTATCAAGAGCAGAATGTGGATGTGATATTAGCGCCGTCGGCGTTTACCCTGCAAACGGGTAAGGTACACTGGGAGCTATTATTGCAAGCCAGAGCGGTTGAAAACCTGTGCTTCGTAGCTGCAGCTAATCAGACGGGATTGCACGATAACAAGCGAAAGACCTATGGGCACAGTATGTTTGTGGGGCCCTGGGGAGACGTTTTAGCGACAATGGATGATGAGGTCGGCTATTTAAATTACGAATTAAATGTTGGGCAGATTACGGCCATTAAAAAGCGTTTTCCTGTCCATACGCATCGAAAACTATAAGGTATTTAATGACTAACATTCTTGGGCGTGTTGAGCAGCACTTATTTAAAGAATCCGATCTTTCGGTTAATGCAGTACAAAAAGCGGTAGAAGCGTTAAACCATTATCAGCAGGATTATGCCGATATTTTTCTGCAGGAAGTGGTGATGGAGTATTGGCAGCTAGAGGATGGGCTGGTCAAAGATGCCAGCTTTAATTTAAATAAAGGACTGGGCATTCGCAGTATTGATGGCGAAAAAACAGGCTTTGCTTATGCCAACCAATTTGAACAGACGGCTTTAGATAACGCCTTAACTGCGGCGGCGAGTATCAGCCGAGCGGGACAATCTAAGACCGTGAATTATAACCAGACAATTCGTGATAGCAGTCTTTACCTGCCAGAGAAAACCTTAGGCGATGTTGAGCCGTCGCATAAAATTGCGCTGTTACGTCAGTTGGATGCAAAAGCACGCCAACTGGATGATAAAGTGAAGCAGGTTATTGTCAGTTTGTCAGCCGCGGATGAGCATATGATGGTGGCGGGCATTGATGGTACTTTAGCGGCGGACATCCGCCCCATGATCCGTTTGAATGTGACAGTGGTGGCGGAGCATGAAAGCCGCCGTGAGCGTGGCAGTGCCGGCATGGGTGGGCGCTATAATTGGAACCACTTAATTAATCTGGAGCTGGAGCAGCTAGCTGAGCAAGCTGTCAAACAGGCGCTGATCAATTTAGAAGCGGTGGAAGCGCCAGCAGGAACCATGCCGGTGGTTCTTGGCAATGGTTGGCCCGGGGTTTTGTTGCATGAAGCCGTAGGGCATGGTCTGGAAGGTGACTTTAACCGCAAAGGGTCTTCAGCCTATGCCAATCGTCTAGGCGAGAAGGTGGCTTCTGAGCTGTGTACTGTGGTGGATGACGGTACATTGCAGAACCAGAGAGGCTCGCTTAATGTGGATGATGAAGGAACGCTCACTCAGTCGAACGTGCTGATTGAGAATGGTGTTTTGAAAGGCTATATGCAGGACAAGCATAATGCTCACCTGATGGGGCAGGCGCCGACCGGTAATGGGCGTCGGGAATCTTATGCACATTTACCGATGCCGCGCATGACCAATACGTTAATGATGTCGGGACAGTCTGAGCCGGAAGAGATCATTCGCAGTGTGAAGAAAGGCATTTATGCGCCAAATTTTGCTGGCGGTCAGGTTGATATCACTTCGGGTAATTTTGTCTTTAGTGCGAGTGAAGCTTATTTGATCGAAGATGGCAAATTGACTGCTCCTATTAAGGGGGCGACTCTTGCGGGCAATGGCCCCGAGGTTTTGAAGCACGTCAGTATGGTCGGCAACGATAGCCAACTCGATCCGGGAATTGGGATCTGTGGCAAGGATGGCCAGAGCGTTCCGGTGTGTGTGGGGCAGCCAACCCTGAAAGTGGATCAGCTCACCGTCGGTGGTACTCAGTCCGGTTAATCGTCCTTAAATTCGGCAAAGTCTCTTAAGTAGCGAAATAATTCTCTTTGGTATTTAGGAGGCTTGTTGAGTGATTTTTCTTTTGTGGCATTGCGAACAAGTTGTCTTAAATGCTGGCGTTCCAGGTTTGGGGCAACCTGCAGCAGTTCAAAAGTGGCCTGATCGCCTTCCTGTAACAGTCGATCGCGCCAATGCTCACATAACTTTTCGCGCTGAACTTCGAGCGTATGCTGCTGGTTGTTCAACACGAGCTGCTGCTCAATAGCATCCACATCCTCATTGCGAAGTAACTTCCCAAGGAATTTAATGTGGCGTTTTAATCCTGTGTGATGATTGATTTTGGGCACTTCTTTTAGCGCGTTAAGGAAGGTATTGGATACCGGCAGAGTTTCCCATTGTTGAGGGCTGAGTTGAGACAGTTTTTCTCCCAGAGCGGTCAGCTCAAGGAGTTCTTTCTTGATTTGTGACTTCGACTTTTCATGAGAAAATTCGTCACTATCTTCGTAATTCTCAATCATAATGCTGTTGCGACAGAAACTTTGCTTTTATGATAACGCTTTCAGCCAATTTGTGGTAGCGTAACGCCTATTGAAAAGCAGTTTTTTAGCAACTTTAATTGCATGCTGAGCCGTATATTATGGTGCGGCATGGGAAGTTATTTGTCAGAAACTATCGGAGCTACTTTTGTCGCCAGTTGAAAATAAACAATTAACCTTGAATCAAATTGCCAAACAGCAGTCAACCACCTCTGATTTGATGCAGGCTATAGCCGATAGCGTGCTGAGCGAAGCAACCAGACTGGGTGCGGAGCAGGCCGAGGTATGGAGCTATAACACCATCGGTAACAGCCTTGAGGTAAGAAATGGCCTGTTGGAAACGCTGGAGTTTAATCAGGACAGTCACTTAGGGATTAATGTTTACTTTAAACAGCGAAAAGGGACGGTATCCATTAATGACTTAACCGAGAGTGCAGCGCTTAAGGGGCTGGAAGCCGCTTGTAGCATTGCCCGGTATACCGAGCCAGATCCTTATGCGGGCCTGGTCGCCGCAGATAGAATGGCCACAGAGTTTAAAGACTTATCGTTAGATCATCCGTTTGATTTGAGCCTTGAGGAGATGCTACAGGTTGCTCAGAACGCGGAGTCATCTGCTCTAAAACATAACCATATTAAGCAGTCTGAAGGGGCTAATTTTTACAGTCACCGCTCCCTGTCGTCTTATGCCAACAGCCATGGTTTTCGTGGCTTAAACCAGACTACTCGCTATAGTTTGTCGAATGTTCTGATTGGTGAAACCGATAAGGGAATGCTGCGAGACGGTTATTACACTCTGGGCAGAGACTTTAGTGATTTATTGCAGCCTGAGCGAGTGGGGCAGATGGCGGCCGACCGTATTGAGAAAAAGTTAACACAGGGCAGTTGCCGCTCAGGACAGTTTCCGGTGGTGTTTAGCCCAGAGGTCGCCAGAGGCTTATGGTCACACTTGCTGGGCGCACTGAAGGGCGGAGCTTTGTACCAACGCTCTTCTTTTATGTTGGATAAATTAGGTGAGCAGATTTTACCGTCATCCATCAGCATCGTTGAAGAGCCTTTCCTGTTGAAAGGTCTGGGCAGTGCTAACTATGACAGTGATGGCGTTGCTACTCAGCAACGTACTATTGTTAATGGCGGTGTTCTGGATGGGTATTTCTTAAGTGGATACTCGGCGCGTCGCCTCGGAATGGAAACGACAGGCAATGCTGGCGGCATTCATAATATCACTATTGAATCTGCTAAACAGAGTCTGGACTCGATACTTAAAGAATTGGGTACCGGTTTGCTGGTGACCGAAGTGATGGGGCAGGGCGTTAATATTGTGACAGGTAATTATTCTCGCGGCGCCAGTGGTTTCTGGTTCGAGAACGGCGAAATTCAGCATTATGTGCAGGAAATTACGATAGCTGGAAACTTAGAGCAGATGCTACAGTCCATTGTTGCGATTGGCGACGATGTGGATCGGCGTTCGAGTATCTTAACCGGCTCCGTCGCGCTGGAGAAGATGACGATTGCAGCTTAAAGGTATAAATTCTATTTACAATGCCCTTTCATGGCGCTGATGATATAGTGCTTTATCCAAAGAAATAAGCGGCTAAGCCCAGCAGGGCAAAGAAGCCTGCGACGTCGGTGACGGTAGTCAGGACTACACCGCCGGCAATGGCAGGATCGATATTGAGTTTCTTTAAGACTAAAGGAATACTGGCGCCACTGAGAACGCCGGTTATCAGGTTGAACAGCATGGCGCCACCAACCGTGATGGCGAGGTGCATATGGTTGACACCGGACTCGCGATAGACGGAGAAAGCGTACACCAGGCTGGAAATAATGACGGCCCATAAAATACCGTTAATAACGCTCACGGCTAATTCTTTTTTCAATAAGTAGGATTGGTTACCGTCACTGATATGCCCCAGGGACATGCCCCTGATGACCAGCGTCAGTGTCTGGGTACCGGCAATTCCGCCCATGCTGGGGACAATTGGTAATAACACGGCTAATAAGGTCACTTTGCCGATGGTTTCTTCGAATAAACCGATCACCAGTGCGGCTAAAATAACCGTAATGAGGTTGATGCCTAGCCAGATAGCGCGCTTACGAGCGGTTTCCATCACCGGACCAAAAGTATCTTCCAGCTCATCCAGACCAGCCATCGACATTAAGGAGTGATCGGCTTCTTCACGGATAACATCAACCACGTCATCAATGGTGATACGGCCTAATAATCGCCCTTCGTTATCCAGCACGGGGGCTGACACCAGATCATGACGTTCGAAGATCTGCGCCACTTCTGTGTCTTTCATCTCTGCCGGAATGGTGAACATCTCTTCGTCTACAATCTGGGTAATTGAAGTTTCTGGATCGCAGGTCAGAATCGCACTGATGGGAACTGAACCAATCAGTACATCGCGCGAATTCACTACATACAGGTGGTCTGTATTGGGCGGCATGTTGCCTCGAATACGTAAATAACGTAGCACGACTTCAACCGATACCCTGGGACGAATCATGATGGTATCAATATTCATTAACCCACCAGCGGTGTCTTCCGGGTAGGTTAGGGCATGCTCGATCAGAGCCCGATTCTGTTCGTCCAGTAAGCGTAGCACCTGGTTGCTGACGTTATGCGATAGGTCACCTAAAATATCAACCACATCGTCCGTATCCAGATCAGCCAGCGCATTAGCCAGCTCTTGCGGTTGCATGTTTTCAATAAAATTCTGACGAATTTCATCATTCAGGTGCTGTAGAACGTCACCTTCACGTTCTCTATCAAGCAGTTGCCAGATAACGTTACGTACTCGAGGTGGAGTCGATTCTAACAGGTGTGCGATATCTGCCGAATGGAGTTCTTCCAGCAGGTTACGAACAGGGATCAGGTGGCCACTATCAAGTGCGGAGTTTAGTAGCTGCAGCTGCTCTTGACGAGTCTGATTGTTTGGATTATCAGCCATAGCTACTCCTGTTAGTAGTTGATTTTATTGCTTATTCTAACCCAGGTCATAAACCATATCCAGCCTGTTCTAATACCGACTCTATGGCTTAGATAAGTTTTACATTTTGTTAAGTCGGCTGTGCTCCACAGTAATATTCGGATAATGCTGGTGGAGATAGTGTCCCAACGTTTCAACCATATAAACCGAACGGTGGCGACCACCAGTACAGCCTATGGCACAGGTAAAATAGCTACGGTCCTGTTTGCTGAACTCTGGGATCCAGGTCGTTAGAAAGACCTTCAACTGCCAGGTATATTCCATGACCAGCGAGCTGGAGGAGAGGTACTCGATGATTTTAGCATCTTTACCAGTCAGGTCTCTTAACTCTTCAACCCAGTAGGGGTTAGGTAAGCAACGAACATCGAATACAAAATCTGCATCCTTAGGCGCTCCGTGTTTAAAGCCAAATGAAACCAGACGAATATCCATCTGTTGCGCTGACTTTTGCGTTACGCGCTCTCTGACCCGTTCTCGCAACTCGTGTGGGGTTAACTCGGACGTATTGATAACGAGATCGGCAGAAGCCCGTATCGGAGCCAGTAAGGTGTTTTCCTGATTAATGGCATCACGTAGAGAATAACCTTCTTTGGTCAATGGGTGGCGGCGGCGAGTCTCACTGAAGCGTTTCAGTAACACGTTTTCGTCGGCATCAATAAATAAAATGCTGGCCTGCGGGGCCGCAATTTTGATTTGTTCCATCTGATGAGAAAAGTCAGCCAGAGCCGATGGGTTTCTCGCATCGACACCAATGGCGATTTTTTCATTCTTTAACAGGTGATCGTTGATAACGTTGGTGGTCAGGCTAAGCGGTAAATTATCAATACAATAATAACCGGCATCTTCCAGTGCCTTGAGAACGACGGATTTTCCTGATCCCGAACGCCCACTAATAATGACGAGTTTCACTAAGCTTTATCCTTTTCGCTGTATTCTTTAAATGCTCGTTCAATGATATCAAATAATGCTTCGTTATTGTGAGCGTTTCTTATTTGTGCACAAAGCGTTTTATTATCAAAAATGGCCTTGATCAGAGTAATACCTTCCAACATCCTAAAATCGAGATCTTGTGGGATCAATAGTGCAAACATGATATCGACGTCCTCTTTATCCGAGGCAAAAAAGTCGACGGGTGTATCCAGTGTGGCGAGGATTGCGATTGGTTGTTCACAGTTCTCAAGCCGTCCATGGGGGAGGGCAATGCCATGCCCAATGGCTGTGGTGCCTAATTGTTCGCGCTCGGTTAAGGCCTGAAGAATTTCAAACGAATCGAGCTTTTCCGTACTCTGGCTGAATATGTTGGCGAGTACTTGTAAGGCTTTCTTTCGGCTCGAGGCCTGTAACCCGAGTTGGCAACGCTCGGGGGCAATAGTGTCTAATATGTGCATCGGTTGGGGTTGTTGGTCACTCATAAATATCTCTACTGAGAGTTGTTTTGTCCAGACAGACGTTATCAGTGATTAATAATAATTTATATTTATATTTTGTATAACCACCTTGACGGAAAAATAGCCCCAACCCTCCGGGTTGAGGCTACCATATGGTCACTCACTGTTGTAAGCATTTGGCTTACGGCTGCATGGGGGCGGGTGCTAATGCGGCTTAGAAAACAAAGTCGTGATAGGCTCAATATTAACACCCTACATCTCGGTTGACGAGATTTTAGACACAACTGAGGTGTTCTCAGAGTGACCCACAGACCCTAGTGACGTTTCATCTTTTCTTTGTGTTTGATCACTTGTCTGTCTAATTTATCAATCAATAAATCAATCGCAGCATACATATCTTCAGATTCACTGTTAGCAAAAATCTCAGCACCATTGACATGGACGGTTGCTTCAGCAATCTGGCGAATCTTTTCTACGCTTAAGATCACATAAACGTTATTGATATGGTCGAAATGTCGTTCTAATTTTGAGAATTTTTCATCGACGAATTGTTTTAGAGGTTCTGTAATTTCTAAATGACGACCTGTTAGATTGATTTGCATAATAAATAATCCTTCTATAATAAATTTAATGTATAGATCGGTAACTCTTTTTTCGTTGGGGGGAGTTACCTTGGATCACGTGCGAAGGGGCCACGCGTAATAATTGAGTTGTGTAACCGAAATGGTTGAGTTGATAGTATAAATGGGAATATCTTGATGCTTCACCTCCTTTAAACGGTTGGAGATTACTGAGTAAGAAAAAGGGTGTTATGAATTGATGTAATTGAGTATAAGCAAAATGCTTTATCAGGCTCTTAGGCTTAGAATCGAACCAAGAGAGGAGGGCTTTAGATGTCAGGCGTTTTGTCTTTACCACTAAGCTAATCGATTCCTTTTATGACCCTTTAATTACAAGTTACCTTGAGATTGAGAATCTTGCAAGGCTTATTATTGATTTTGGGATTAGCATTCGGTTTTCAATGGGAGCGAGGTAATTTTTTATGAAATATCTCTGTTTTGTCTTAGTTATCACTATCCGCTGAAAGTCATGGCGTTTCATATTCTAAATCAGCAGCTTATAACAGAGTCCAGGCCATTGAACGCTCCATCAGAAGAACGAGGATTACATTTTAAAGTGTTCTCCCAAGTAGCGCTGTCTTACGATCGGATTTTCAAGAATTGTGTCGGTGTCTCCATCAGCAATGATGTTGCCGCTGTCGACGATGTAGGCTCGCTCACAAACGTCTAAGGTTTCGCGGACATTATGATCTGTGATCAAAACGCCAAGGCCGCGTTCTTTCAGTTGCATGATGATACTTTTAATTTCAATGACCGAAATGGGATCGACACCGGCGAAAGGTTCATCCAGCAGAATGAATTTGGGGTCGTTTGCCAGAGCACGCGCAATTTCCACACGACGACGCTCACCGCCTGATAAGCTCATGCCCAGACTTAAGCGAATATGCTCAATATGGAATTCTGCCAACAGATCATCCAGCTTTTCTTCACGCTCCTGATCCGTTAAATCTTTGCGTAACTGCAGGATGGACATAATATTGTCCTGTACCGAAAGCTTGCGAAAGATTGATGCTTCCTGCGGCAGGTAACCAATTCCTTTCTGGGCACGGGTATGCATGGCGTTACCAGTGATATCTTCATCTGCCAGAAGAATCTTTCCGGCATCAGAGGGGACTAAACCAACGATCATGTAAAACGAGGTGGTCTTACCCGCACCATTCGGGCCTAGCAGGCCAACAATGGAGCCTTGTTCAACCTCCAGCGAAACACTTTCGACAACTTTTCGAGTTTTATAGCTTTTGGCTAAGTTTAAGGCCTTTAGTGAGCTCATGTTACTGTCTGTCCTCATCCTGTTTTGGTGCTTCTGAGGAAGTATTATTGTCTGACGTCTCTGTTTCGTTTTTCTGCTCTGACTCTTCAAGAGCCTTTTCAGTTTCTGTTTTGTCCGTTGTTGGCTCTTCCTGCCAATAAAACTCGGTGACCACTTGTTGTGAGCCATCTTCACTTTGATTGGCAGAAATGCGTTTGGTCGCTCCATCGTATGTGAGCATGGCGGCAGAGGTATTGGATGAGCCCTGACTGAGTTGTACTGAACCAACGAGTTGAGTCTTGCGATCTTTACCGTTAGAGCGGAGGGTATCGGCGACAGCTTTAATTGCCGTTTGGTTCGGTTGTTGCAGAGTAAACTGAGTCGGGTTGCCAGTCAGTACAAAACTAAAACCTTTGCTGATACGTTGATTAGCGCGTAATTTATTACCGATCAGAGTGAGCTCGTCACCTTTTGACTTTTGTATGATTTGGATCGTGCCATCGGCTGCGAGCTCGCCCGTCTGTTGTTGGTAACTGATGCTTGGCGCTTCAATATCGGTGGTTTCACCCAGCTCGTTAACATGATGAATCTTGACCGGGCTGCCTTCGGCAGTAATGGTTCCCGCATCCTCACCTTGCTTGATTAATTTATCGGCGTGGATGGTTAGCTGGCCATGCTCATAAATCACATTATTTTCATGAACAATAATTGGAGGTTCTTGTGAAGCATCAATATAAGAATTTCCCGAACGAAGTTTGGATTTTTCGAACTCGTCTGCCTGGATTGAAGTTAAAGGACTGTACAAAACCAGGAATCCAATAAGTGAGGTTATAAATGTTTTCATAATTCTTCAGAGACAACCTGAGATTTAAATTTAATGATATTTTCTTTCAAGTCGGCTGTCATGCCTTTGGCCGTTTGCCGAAAGATCGTGTTGTTTAACTCAACCTCAGACTCAGTAAAAGCGGTCTGGGTTGTAAAATCAATTTTCAGTTGTGGCATGGAGAGAGTAATTGGAGGTCGTGAACTCTTGGATTCCAGTTCAATCACTACCGCACCGTCTAGTGCCAATTGCTCACTGAGTTCATTATTAATGGCTTTATTTGCAGTTACCTGCCATCGTTGCTCAGGAGAGAGCATTTCAAAGTGAGGCTGCTCCATACGGGTTTGCATGATGTCTTTGAAATGAGATGTTTTGCTACTGGTAAACTTTCTTGTGGGTATACCGTTTTCATCGAATTCAAGGGTCGAGGTGTTAACCAGATAATAATCCGGGTTATTGCTGGTGGTAACAAAATCAGGTTTTTGTTCGACCGATTTATCCCAGAGAAAAGCCACCACGAAAGTACCGGGCACTAACAACCATAAAATTTGGCGGCCTTTCAAAAAGGTCATTAATAATACTCCCGATGAAGTTGTTTCAGAGCTGACTGACTCTCCAGAATCATGTCCGTAATTTCTCGCACGGCACCAAAACCACCATGGCTTGGGGTGACCCAGTCGGCATGCTCACGAACAAACCAATGCCCATCTGCTACTGTAACACCAAGGCCTGAACGACGCATTAATGGTAAGTCGGGCAGATCGTCGCCAACATGGCACACTTGGGATGGCTGAATGGAAAGTTTTTCACAGAGCTCGTCATAAGCAGCAATCTTATCTTGCTGGCCCTGGTAATAATGTTTAATGGATAATTCCTGACAACGCTTTGCGACAATCTCAGAGTTACGGCCAGTGATAATAGCTACTTCGATGCCATGTTTCATGAGGCTCTTCAGGCCGAAGCCATCCTTAATATTGAAGGTTTTCAGTTCTTCGCCATGGTTGCCGATAATAACCTGCCCATTGCTGAGTACGCCATCAACATCGCAAATGAGTAACTTGATGCGACGTGCTTTGCTCAGAAGTTCTTCCGAATAGTGTGGCGTGATCATTACACGACCCCCGCTTTTAATAAGTCATGCATATGGACGGCGCCGAGAGGCTTGTTGTCATCACCGACCACGATAAGACAGGTGATACTGTTTTGCTCCATCAGTCCAAAGGCATCGACGGCGAGGGCATCGGCAGTAATGGTTTTGCCGCCCCTGGTCATGACCTGCTCGATAATTGCGTTAACATCAACACCTTTTTCGAACGCACGGCGTAAATCACCATCAGTGAAAATGCCGAGTAAGTTTTGATTGGCATCCAGTACTGCTGTCATACCCAGACGCTTGTCTGTCATTTCGAGTAAGGCATCTTTTATCGGAGTACCTGGCGTCACCGTTGGAAAGTTTTCCGCAGTATGCATTAAATCTTCGACCTGCAATAAGAGGCGCTTACCCAGGCTACCGCCGGGGTGCGATAAGGCAAAGTCGTCTGGCGTAAACCCTTTCGCTTCAAGCAGGGTGACCGCAATGGCATCGCCCAGCGCCAGAACCGCAGTGGTGGATGCTGTTGGTGCCAGGTTGTGAGGGCATGCCTCCTGAGAGACTTTAACCGTTAAGTGGACCATACTCGCTTTTGCTAAACTGGAGCTCGGGTTGCTGGTAATGCTGATTAAAGGGATGTTGCGCCGCTTAATGACCGGAATTAAGGAAGTGACTTCGTGAGTTTCCCCTGAGTTGGAGAGTGCTATCACCACGTCCCGCTCTTCGATCATGCCCAGATCACCGTGACTGGCTTCAGCCGGGTGTACGAAAAAAGCAGGTGTTCCTGTGCTGGCAAGAGTAGCGGCCATCTTACCGCCAATATGCCCGGACTTACCCATACCGATAACAACCACTTTCCCCTGACAATCCAGCAACCGCTGGCAGGCGGTGACGAAATCATCATTAAGCTGTGATTTTAATTGCTTAACAGCATCACTTTCGATGGTTATGACACGCTCAGCGCTGGCTAAAAATTGCTGCTTGTCTGGCTGTTGACTCAAAGTATGCTCCCTAACTGCCTGCTTTGTATCTGATTTTTTGAGAGTTCTTGCTCGTCATTAGAGTACGAAGAACCGAACTATATAATACCCCAGGAAGACAGCAACTAAAATAGCGCCTTCAATGCGGTTGATTTTACCTGCGCCGCGGAAGCCATAGGACATGACTGCCATCGCTATAATCAAGCCCAGCATGAGCGGATAGTCGATATACAGGATCTTGCTTTCTATTGCTGGCGCTGCAATTGCTGCTGGAATACCTAATACGCCGAGCAGATTGAAAATGTTTGAGCCAATGACATTACCAATGGCTATTTCATGTTCATTTTTAAGCACACTGGCAACCGAGGCTCCAAGCTCTGGTAAGCTGGTACCGAGGGCTACGATAGTTAAGCCAATGACGGTTTCTGACACGCCGAAGGTCAGTGCAATACCGCTGGCTCCTACAATGAGAAGTTTTGAACTTCCAACCAGTAACACTAATCCTAAAAGAACCCAGAAGACAGCTTTGCCTGTTGGCATCCCTTCCGGCAATTCCTCAATCAGCTCATCAACCATGGGATCATGGTCTTTACGTGACTGTATACCCATTCGGACAAGCCAGAAAAAATAAAGCACCAACCCCGTTAACAGTATGAACCCTTCCCAGTGACTCAGGCGTAAATCGAGGAAAAACAGAAATGCGGCGATTGCGGATAAGAATAGAATAGGAATTTCACGTCTGAGTAGTCCCGAGTGAATCATTAGAGGGCGCACCAGTGCGGTAATACCCAGAACCAATGCAATATTGGTGATGTTCGAGCCAAGCGCATTACCGATGGCGACCTCGGGGCCACAGTCCGGGTTCTCTGGAGTACAGGTTTTAAAGGAGTCGAGAATTGAAACGAAGATTTCTGGTGCTGATGAACCGATAGCGACGATGGTTAAACCAACGATCAGGCGAGAAACTCCTAAGTTGCGGGCTATTGCTGCTGCGCCATCCGTAAAACGATCTGCGCTCCACATTAAAAGAGTAATACCGATAACGATATACGCAATATTTTCTATCATGAGAACCTTAGTGGATTGTTCTTAGTACTATTATAGGGCCTGTAAGATATTAGTTTATAGCGACAAACTGTAACGAAGCTTTGCTAAAACAACGGCCCGGAATCCGTAAAATCGAGCGCGCTATTGTACTAGGTTGGTACCAGGTTGTCATCAAGAGTCGCTGCTATAGGCCCCGCTAACTGGTTGATTAGTAGTTATTTTAGAGCAAAAGATGCACTATAAATCCGAATTTTGCGACAGATGGTATTGGGTCTTGAAGGAAAATAGCGATTGAAAGGTGTTTATTCGAGCTATTTACGGTAAAATCCTGCCACTTTACAGTCATATTTGATAACTCGCTGCCTTGATTCTGGCTTTAATTAGCCAAAGTTTGACATCATACTGTGAGTTAATCAGTCATTTATCAGCAAACGAAGATTTTCCTAATGATAGAAGAGATCAAAAACCTTATTGAGCAAGAGATAGAGACCACCGAATTACGCGTTGATGGTGACGGTAGCCATTATCAGGTTATTGTTGTCAGTGAACAGTTTGAAGGACTGCGCCCAGTGAAAAAGCAGCAGATGGTTTACGCCGCGGTGAACGAGCACATCGCCAGCGGTGAGATTCATGCTTTGAGTATCAAAGCATACACTCCTGCTGAGTGGGAAAAGGCAAAGTTATTTGTGTAAGCGAGTCTGAGGCTGAAGAGTTGCTCTTAGCTAAAGCATCAATTTAAGAACGTAAGGCGTATTGATGGATAAACTATTGATCAAAGATGCTGGTCCACTCGATGGTTCAGTGAAAATTTCCGGCGCAAAAAATGCGGCGCTCCCAATTTTAATGGCCAGCTTATTGGTTGATGGCGTGACCTCTATCGGTAACCTGCCGCACCTTAATGACGTAACAACCACGTTAGAGCTGTTGGGGCGTTTGGGTGCTCAACTGACCATTGACGACAAATTCAATGTTGAAATTGATGCCTCTAATATCCACAGTCACGAAGCGCCTTATGACTTGGTTAAAACCATGCGTGCTTCCATTCTGGTGCTCGGGCCTCTGGTCTCTCGCTATGGTCAGGCTGAGGTGTCGCTACCTGGGGGCTGTGCTATTGGTGCGCGTCCAGTCAATCTGCACATCGACGGTATGCGCGAAATGGGTGCCGATATCGAAGTGGAAGGCGGCTATGTGAAAGCGAAAGTCGATGGTCGTTTGAAGGGCGCTAAGATCGTCATGGATACGGTCAGTGTCGGTGCCACGGAAAACCTGATGATGGCAGCTGCTTTAGCCGATGGAACCTCGGTAATTGAAAATGCTGCGCGCGAACCGGAAGTGGTCGATTTGGCCAACTTCCTGAATAACATGGGCGCTAAAGTATCGGGTGCCGGCACCTCGGAGATCACTATTGAGGGTGTCGAGCGTTTGCACGGTGGTCAACATAATGTTCAGCCGGACCGCATTGAAACGGGAACCTATTTGGTGGCTGCAGCACTGACCCGGGGACGTATTCTGTGTAAAAACACGGATCCTTTATTATTGGATGCCGTTCTGAAAAAGCTGGAAGAGGCGGGAGCTGAAATCGAGTGTGGCGACGACTGGATTGAACTGGACATGAAAGGTCAGCGACCTAAAGCGGTGAATATCAAGACTGCACCTTATCCAGCTTTCCCAACGGATATGCAGGCTCAGTTTTGTGCACTAAACGCAGTAGCAGAAGGGACTGGAACCATTACCGAGACGATTTTTGAAAATCGTTTTATGCATGTCCTGGAAATGCAGCGTATGGGTGCGGATATCGCCATTGAAGGTAATACGGCAATTTGTCGAGGCGTGGAAAAGCTTTCCGGTGCTCAGGTGATGGCGACTGATCTTCGCGCATCTGCCAGTCTGGTGTTGTCTGGTCTGGTCGCTGGTGGTGAAACATTGGTTGATCGTATTTACCACATTGATCGTGGTTACGAAACCATCGAAGAAAAACTGCAAAGCCTTGGTGCCTCGATTAAACGCGTTGGTTAAACGGTTTTAGCGGAAAAAGAAAAGGCGTTAACTGTTGTGGTTAACGCCTTTTTTTGTATCACAGCTTTGGTGGTGCTTTGGGGTGAGGGCAGTTTTTTATTGCTTTTTTTATATCTGAGTAAAGATCAACAACGGGATGATCTTCAAGCATTACTCTTAGCTGTCTTTGCTCTATGCCTTCTAGGCCTGTTTTATATTGATAAATATAAGTGGGGGTATCTAATTTCATAGAAAAATACTTTTTATTGTAAGAAGGTAGCTCGGTATCTTTAATTTGCTTTAGCAGGTTTGCTATTGAGGTACAGTCTTCAGCAAAATAGACTTTGTTATCTACTTTCAACTTCTTTTTTGCATCAGCGTAGAGTAAAGCGTCATTGTGGCTCAATAGATTTACAAATTGCTGGTATGGCGAGCTATTAAACTGAAGGTATGAAATCCATTTAGTATTCGGACTTAGAATAAAAGCCTCACTGACTTGACTATTATGTTTTACCATTAAGGTACTCGATTTGAGCAAGTCCACCTCATAGCTATCGGCATAAGTATCGGCTTGCTGTAGAATCGACCTTTTTTTAGATTTTTGCTCTAAAGAGGTTGAATTACACCCAAACACCAGTAGCAACAATAAACTCGCAATTATATTTCTCATATTTTTAATCTGCCTTTTATATAGAGTTCGAACAATCAACAAAAGCATATTCTCCATTTCGATAAAACTTATGAATATTCAACTCATTATCTATTTTTATAACGACGTCTGAATTAAATCTTATGTTGCTGATCGAGTACTCTTTTATATTATCCTTTTTGTATGGGTTAGTATTACTGAGGGATTTCTGTAGCTTTTTATCATTTGTGTCAGGATACCCAAAAATCACAGCATATCTATGGAGTATCTTTTTGATGCTGGTCTGCCTCATGGCGCTAAAATAGCTCTTGTGCATAATTTTTGTTCGTTCGGAGATCGGGAATATTGCAGACAAAGCAATAATTTCATCACCAGTACCAATATTTAGAAAGCCTGGCTTTGCACCAAAGCATACATCGGCCCACTGTGTACTTGTTTGCCCAGCTATTTGCCAACTTTTCACATGTTCCCGCATTCGCCTGACCTGCATATCGACCAGTTCTTCGGCGGTGTAGATATTGGGTTTGATAATTTTTTCAAATTCGTAGTGGGTGTTGACGATTTCTTTGGCAAGTCCTCTGGCGGTACGAATGCCACAGTTTAGAGGGTGACTTTTTTTAGCCGCCTTTGGTTTTAGGGGCCTGAGTTTCTTGATAACTTTTGCATGGGTGATAGTACCAATATAAGGAGCGCTTGCTTGACCCACTGAAAACTTCAAAAAGGAGTGTGGTAGCTCGAAGTAGATATGTTTGTTGCTGTGTAGTTTGTGGTTAACGATATCTGTTACCAGCGTGTTGAGCTTATTATGCAGTTTAAGCTGCTCATGATGTGGTAACTGCTTAATCGTTTGCTCAGCCTTGTGCGAAATTTTGAGCTCTTTACCCAGAAATGCTTTCTGATTGGAGTTTATGGGGCTTCTGAAGTCGGTTAAATCTGTTTGCTTCGCTAATGGGTTATCCATGTCGAATCATTCCTTGATGGCTGGTCACTCTGTTTTACGAAATCATAGATAAACTCAAGGTAAATATCAACAAGAGAGTGGTGAGGGTAAGCACACTTTCGGCAACATTACCGAAAGTGTGAAGAAATTAACTCCGTTGCCCTAGAACGACCTGTTGGCTATGTTGTTCGCCGTTGCGCATAAATTCAACGGTGATTTTGCTTTGGGGTGGTAAGTTCCAGATGGCGGAGATCAGATCGGCAGAGTTATAAATTGGTTTATCGTTGACCGTGGTAATAATATCAAGCGGTTGTAACCCGGCTTTCTCTGCCGGACCTTGAGGGTTAATGCCAGTCACCACAATCCCTTTGCCGTAAGGGAGCTGATTAATACGCTGCTGAAGCTGTTGCTTTTGTAGTGGTGTTAGCGTTAACTCTGCGGCAATTGAGTCAACGTTTATAGTCATGTCACCGTCTAAGCCAAGCCAGCCTCGGCGTACCTCGCCATGTTGCTTTATTTGCTTTACAACATGAGCCACGTTATTGGCTACGATGGCGTAGCTTTGGTATAGCTTGTCGCCTTGCTCAGTTTGTGTGCTGAGTGACGTGATACCAATCAGCTCACCCTTTGCGTTGACTAAGGCGCCGCCAGAATTACCTGGTCTAAGCGCAGCATCGGTTTGAATATAGTGTGACACGCGGGAAAAGAATTTGGCGCTGATGATACCCTGCGTAACGGTCTGGTTGAACGCCATATTGGGAGTGCCAATGGCAAAAACCCAGTCGCCGACGCGGCTGTTATCGCTTTTTGGCAGTTCGAGATAATGGGGGGATTCGATATCGACCTTTAAAAGAGCGATATCGGACTCAACATCCACACCTATGGTCGTTGCCTGTAGCTGTTGTCCCTGGTTTAACTCGACGATGATGGTTGCCGCCTTATCCAGCACATGCGCATTGGTAACAATATGCCCCTGGTCATCGATAAAAACGCCCGAACCATTATTCAGGAAGGCGCAGGCGTTGGTATCGGGGGGTAGAGCTTGCAAACTGGAGCCACAGATTTCACTGTTCAACGGAAAAGCCTGGGAACGAGCTTTTATGCTGACCACGGCAGGTCGCACCGACTCCAGCATATCGGCAAAACCGCTGCCACGTACTTGGTGAGTCAGGCTTTCAATATTTGTGTTGACTGATTGAGTCGGCTGAGTTCGCTGCGAGAATTTTTCCGGCATAAATACAATAAATAATGCAGCAATACCCAGTCCAATCAGCAGGTATTTAATAATAAAACCAAGGAATTCCAGTACTTTCATTCTTGTCTCAACTATATAGGTTCCGCTAGCTGGTGCTAGCTTTGGTGTTTTTTTCAGAGCTTTCTTCTTCTTTTTCCTCTGGCTCATAACTGGAAGTTTTCGGTTTCTCAGTATCTTCGCTTGCCAGATCCGTAAACTGTGACTCTTTTGAGGGCGATTCGTTCGGATGATAGTCATCGTCCATGTCATCATCGGCCCAGTCTTTCGGGGGAGTGACTTCGATATCAATGTCGGGTTTGTCACTCTCAGCTACGTCTTGCGGCTTTACCTGCTCTGTCTCCATGTCAGGCTCAGTTGAATTGTCGATAAATACTTCTTCTTGATAGTTTTCTTGTGCCGTCGTTGTTTTGGTAGTGCTCGGTATTTCCTGCCTGGCCAGTTCTTCTTCGGCATCAACTACCTCGGCCGCACTGGCTTCAGAAGGCAGGGACTCTGAGCCTACGGGTGCAGATAGTTTTAATTTAAAATCGTTCCCGGAAAGTTTATTGGCACCAGTCGCCAGATGTTGATACAGCGTCTTGTATTCCTCGGTCAGGTTCGAGAACAAACGGGCCGTTTCATTGAAGTGCTCATCGACACCACTTTTGAGCTGGCTCAGCTCTTCGTCTTTTGACTCGAGCTCCTGGGTTAATTCTTTGGTGCCTGTTTTAAGTCCGTGCCAACGACCAATAAAGAAAGCAGCGACGGCGGCAATGATGATGAGAAGAATGATAAGAACTGGTGACATTCAATATTTCCTTTTGCTACTGAGTATGACCCTCCATCAGGCGCTAAAGCACCGACGGATTGCAGACTTTCTTACTTTACGCTTATGATACACAAAAGGTAAGGTAAAATTCGAGTAGAATAATGACTCATAATACGCGTTTTTTAATTGTGCTAGGCGTACTGTTTAGCATTGTGTTTATTCTTTGTGCGATTAATCCGTATGATCGCGCAGACTGGGCGTTAGAAAATGTATTAACGGTGGTGTTTGTTATTGGGTTAGCGGTGACTCATAAGTTTTTTCCCTTATCGAAAACTTCGTATGGCTGCATCTTTATCTTTTTATGTCTGCACGAGATTGGTTCACACTATACCTACGCAGAGGTGCCTTATAACCTGTGGACCAAAACACTGTTTGGGAGTGAGCTGAATAGCTGGTTTGGCTGGGAGCGTAATCACTTCGACCGACTGGTCCATTTTCTGTATGGTTTATTATTAGCCTATCCAATTCGGGAAGTCTTCATCCGAGTCGGTAACGTTCAGGGCTTTTGGGGGTATTTCCTGCCCCTCGATCTCACCATGTCGACCTCAATGATATTCGAGTTAATCGAATGGGGGGCGGCAGAATATTTCGGTGGTGACTTAGGCATTGCATACCTTGGGACGCAGGGGGATATTTGGGACGCACACAAGGATATGGCATTAGCCAGTCTAGGCGCTTTGATAACCATGTTGATCGTTGCCACGATTAATTTTAAATGGCAAAGAGACTTCGCTCAGGAATGGAGCTACTCATTGAAAGTTAAAGATTACAAACCTTTGGGAGAGCAGTCAAAACTGTAAAATATGGCTGTTCCTTGCTGTATTCGGTGGTTACCTGCAAAGTTGTTATTTATTCTGGATAGCCTGGTAACCCCAAATAACAAGGAGTTTTGCGATGAGAGTTCAGTTACTTCTAGTGCTATGTTTTGGGCTGGTATATTCAATCTCTGTCTCAGCCGCTGAGGGCAAAGGCCAGCTTGAAGTTGAGAAGAAGATAGAGCAGCATGAAAATAGAAAAGCTATGCAGCAGGCAAGGGAACGAGCCGAAAAATCTCGTGAGCGTGCCAAAGCCGCTAAAGAAGAAGCCAGGCAGGTACAACAAGTGCAGCAGGGAGAAGAGTGGCACCAAAAACAGATGGATGAGCGTAAAGCTGCTGCCGAGGCTCGAAAGGAGGTTGCTGAAGAACGGTCCGACATGATGAAAGAGCGCATGGAAGAAGAACGTGAATACCACCAACAGCGGGATGAAGTGAAGCGTGAGCGTATGCAGAAAGCTCGGGAGCAAGAGCGTGAAGCACGTAACGCTGCTGCCAAAGCTCGACGAGAAGCTGCCAGGGAACGTACAAAATTATTGAATGAAAGGGATAAGCCACTTAAAGAGAAAGACAAGTAGCGCTTACATGCTCAATGTCTAAACCCATGGTGCTGCTACAGTATCATGGGTTTTTATGGTCAAGCCTGCTTGATGTTCCATGACCGTTAAAAACATGAGAAAATATCTGCCACCAGTCTTTTGTTGTGTAGATAGTTTTGAGTAACGATAAGTTTTTAATTTCAGGTGCTGTGGGCTCAATTGAAGCCTCGCTTGATCAGCCCGAAGGTGATGAGCGTAATGCTGTTGCGGTATGTTGCCACCCGCATCCGGTTCATGGCGGGGCTATGACCAATAAAGTGATTTATACCGTATCTCGAACCATTGCCAGTCTTGGCATTCCTTCCGTTCGCTTTAATTTTCGTGGTGTTGGACGCTCGGAAGGTGAGTATGACGAGGGGCGTGGCGAACAGCAGGATTTGATCAAAGTTATCGAGTGGGCTCGTCAGGAATATCCAGATCGACCTTTGTGGTTGGCTGGTTTCAGTTTCGGCTCCTGGATTGCAGCTTTACAGGCAAAAGAACAGGATGCGAGTCAATTGATTTCTATTGCACCGCCAGTAAACCGTTTTAGTTTTAATGACTTTGTTATTCCTGATTGTCCTTGGTTGGTGGTAATGGGAGACGCTGATGAGGTCGTTGATCCTGATGCCGTATTTGGCTGGATAGAGCAACTGGAGCCGCAGCCGGAGTTAATTAAAATGTCCGAAGCAGGTCACTTCTTCCATGGCCGTTTGGTTGAGTTGCGAGAAAATCTGATCGAGTCGTTAACGCCTAACTTACCTGAAGCACTGTAAAACATGACGCCTCTAGAACAGTATCAACAGGACTTGGCTGATGGCTTTTCGCGTGATCCTGCGCAGGAAGAAGCCGTTAATGGCTTACAACGCGTCTATGATGATCTGCTGGATGCTCGTCCAGCGAGTGGCTTTATGCAAAAACTATCGCGCTGGTTATCAGGCGATAGTCAACCGGTCAAGGGGCTTTATATGTGGGGCGGCGTCGGCCGCGGTAAAACCTATTTGATGGATACCTTCTTTAATGCCTTACCGCTGAAAGCCAAAGTTCGGTTACATTTTCACCGCTTTATGCATGAAGTACATCATGAATTAAAAGCCCTGGCTGGTGAGAAAAATCCGCTGGTGACGATAGCCGATCAGCTCGCAGAGCGGGCAAAAATCATTTGCTTTGACGAGTTTTTCGTTACTGATATTACTGACGCCATGATTTTAGGTGGTCTGTTTGAAGAACTGTTTAAACGCCACGTGGTATTGGTTGCAACTTCTAATATTCCACCTGAACGCTTGTACTGGAACGGCTTGCAGCGCGAGCGCTTCCTGCCTGCAATTGAGCAGATCCAGAAGCACTGCGAGGTGATGAATGTTGATGGTGGGGTCGATTATCGCTTAAGAACTCTGGAGCAGGCAGAAATCTATCACTATCCCCTGGATACTGCTGCCGATCAGAATATGGAGCAGTACTTTGAGCAGCTGGCGGGTGAACAAGGTGAGGCTCACCGTAAGCTGAAAGTCGAAGGACGCTTAATCGACACGGTGCGCTGGTCAGAAAATATTATCTGGTTCACTTTTGACGCAATCTGTAAAACTGAACGCTCCGCCGCTGATTATATTGAGCTCTCTCGTGGCTATCATACCGTATTTGTGGGGCAGGTGCCGCAAATGGATGACTCGCTCAATGATGCTACACGTCGCTTCATTGCCTTGATCGATGAGTTTTATGAGCGCCATGTAACGTTGATTATTTCGGCCGAAGTAGCGATGGAAGCGCTTTATATAGGCAAAGGGCTCGCTTTTGAATTTAAACGTACCTTGAGCCGGTTACAGGAGATGCAGAGTCAGGACTATTTAAGTCTGGAGCATTTGGCATAGCTCACTGCGTATATTGCAAAGAAAAAAGCCAGCAAGGTGCTGGCTTTAATGCGGATAGTTTAAAAGCTGATGGTATAGAGTACTGAAAATACGTCAGCGTCACTATCATCGCCAAACATGCTTGAGAAGTTATCATACTCGACCTGATATCTCTGCCATTCAACACTCAGGTGGTAGTTTCTATTGAAAGTCCAGGTTAAGCCTGCACCATAGGTAAGGTCTGTGCCATCATCTTCAAAATCACTGCGCGCATCATCCTGGCGAAGAATGAGATCGGATTCCCAGCTGGAAGCGCCGACCTTACCATAAACTCCAAAGTTTTCAGTAATATCCATGCGACCGACAGCTGACAAGGCAAACGCATCAGTGTCTAAACTGGCGTTAAAGCCATTGGACTCGTTAAGCGCATAAGCTTTTCCCAGGTTGTTATAGCTGAACTCCAGGCCAAAGTTTTTATGAAAGTTGTAACCGATTACCCCTTTGCCAACCGTGCTGCTGTCATCGCAAGGAAGAGTGACGGCGTCGCAGCCGTCGAGATTAGCGTGGCCAACACCTACGCCAGCATAAAAAGATTCATCAGCATTTGATGCGGCTGCTGCAGTTAAAAGAGAGAGGGTTAAAATAGATTTTCCAAGTGTTTTGTTCATCATGAACTCCTTTTAGCACTTTTAATTAGACATAATTTCCAGTCGTGCGGATCATAGCAGGTGTTATTCGTACCGACAATAAAATGCTGCGGTGATACGAAAAAACCGGCTTGAGCCGGCTTTTCGTGTATTTAAGTCTTGAAGCTTACAGCTTATGAGGCCATATCTTTCAGCTTTTTTAATGGGCGTACTTTAACGGCTGTTGATGCTGGTTTAGCTTTAAATGTTGTCTCCTCACCAGTGAATGGGTTAATCCCTTTACGAGCCTTGACCGCAGGTTTTTTCACGGTGCTGATTTTTAATAATCCTGGCAGGGTGAACTCACCAACAGAACGCTTCTTGATATGACGTTCGATTACAATTCCTAGCTCGTCAAGTACCGCACCAACATCTTTCTTGGTTAAGCCTGTCTGCCCGGCGATTTCATTAAGGATTTGGGTTTTGGTGAACTTCTTTTTGACTGCGGTGATCTTGCGAGTTGTATTATTTGCCATTTTTCCTTTGCCTCTTGGGTTGTTTGACTGTTAAAATACCTTCTTGTCTTGGCGAGCAATGCAAAATTGACTCTCCCAACGCAGTTTTATTTATAGCGTTAAAAGCCCCGTAAATAAAGTCTTTTTGACAGGATTTGTTTTAAAAATCGTAAATTTGCCCAAGACGAAACATAAATTTGGTAAATCCTCGGCCTGCCACTTGTAATATAGGGGCGGGTTCTGTATGATTTGCGCTCTTTTTTTAGGGTCGCTAAAAGGCTTTTATATGTAGCCGAAGGCTCTATTCGCGGGTGCAAATGGCTTTTGGAGCTTAACGAATATGAAAACATTTAATGCAAAGCCGGAAACTGTTAAGCGCGACTGGTATGTCGTCGATGCAGCAGGCAAAACATTAGGTCGCCTGGCGACTGAAGTTGCTCGCCGTTTGAAAGGCAAGCACAAAGCTGAATATACACCTCACGTTGACACTGGTGATTACATCGTTGTGATTAACGCTGAGAAAGTTACCGTGACCGGTAACAAAGCGGAAGATAAGAAATACTACCGTCACTCTGGATACCCTGGCGGTATCAAAGAGACTAACTTCAGTAAACTTCAAGCTGAGAAGCCTGAAATGATTATTGAGAAGGCGGTTAAAGGTATGTTACCTAAGAATCCATTAGGTCGTGATATGTTCCGCAAATTGAAAGTTTACGCAGGCTCTGAGCACAAGCATGAAGCTCAGCAACCTATTAAATTAGATATTTAAGGTAGGAAATCATGGCTGAACAATACTACGGTACAGGTCGTCGTAAAAGCTCAACAGCTCGCGTATTCTTGCGTCCTGGTAACGGTGACATCACTGTAAACCAAAAGAGCTTAGACCAATACTTTGGTCGTGAGACGTCACGCATGGTCGTTCGTCAACCACTAGAGTTGACTGAACTAACAGATAAATTCGATGTATACGTCACTGTTTCTGGTGGCGGTGGTACAGGTCAGGCGGGTGCAATCCGCCACGGTATCACTCGTGCATTGATGGAATATGATGAAGAACTTCGTACGCCACTACGTCAAGCGGGTTATGTAACGCGTGATGCTCGTGCTGTTGAGCGTAAGAAAATTGGTCTTCACAAAGCGCGTAAGCGTCCTCAGTTCTCTAAGCGTTAAGAGATTTTTGGACGATATACCAAGTCTGGTATATACCATATCAAGAAACACCCGTCTCAATGGCGGGTGTTTTTGTTTGAAGTGGATAACTTTTTGAGTTAATTAATATTTTTTCAGCCGCTTTTTCTCCCTACATTTACCGTCTTCTGGTCCGACCACATTGTAATAACCCTACGTTTCCTATAAGATATGCGCCCAGTAACCTGCCGCTGAGACCGTAATTTGTATGCTCGCGGTTCAGGCAGCTTATTATCAATATTGATTTAGCTCCATCTGCTATTTCGGCAGGTGGGTTTTCTTCGTGGGGAGACTATTCGAATGAGTAATCAGGGCGTTAACAAAGGACGCAGGAATCTCCTAATCGGCGCTACTTCAGCAGTAGGCGCGGTTGGTGTGATTGGTGCGGCTGTACCTTTTGTACGTTCCTGGGCACCGAGTGCGAAAGCACAGTCAGCCGGTGCTCCAGTAGAGCAAGAATATAGCAAGTTAGAAGTTGGTCAGCAGATTACTGTTGAGTGGCGCGGTAAGCCGGTATGGATTATCCGCCGTGACAAAAAAATGTTGAGCAGCATTACAAAAAGTGAAGAGTTTGTTGCAGACCCAGCTTCAGAAGCTGAACAGCAGCCTGAGTACTGTAAGAACGAATACCGTTCTGTCGATCCTGAGATTTTTGTTGCGATCGGGATCTGTACTCACCTGGGTTGTTCGCCAAAACTGTTTGCGGACCCAGGGTCATTGGAAAATGAGTGGCTTGGTGGCTTCTATTGCCCATGTCACGGTTCTAAGTTTGATTTGGCTGGACGTGTTTACTCAGGTGTACCGGCGAACGCGAACTTGGAAGTTCCACCTTATATAATCGACACTGCATCGAAAACGATCATTGTCGGTGAAGACGGAGGTGCCTGATGTTAAAAAGCTTTATGACATGGCTGGACGCACGTTTCCCTGCGACTAAAGTTTGGAATGAGCACCTGGCAGAATACTACGCCCCAAAGAACTTTAACTTCTGGTATTTCTTTGGTTCTTTAGCCCTTCTAGTTTTAGTTAACCAGCTATTAACTGGTATTTGGTTAACGATGTTCTACAGCCCAAGCGAGCCATTTGCTTCGGTCGAATATATCATGCGTGATGTCGACATGGGTTGGATTATCCGTTATCTACACTCGACAGGTGCTTCAGCCTTTTTCGTGGTGGTTTATCTGCACATGTTCCGTGGCATCATCTACGGCTCATACAAGAAGCCGCGTGAGCTGGTATGGATCTTCGGTATGATTATCTTTGTGCTGCTGATGGCAGAAGCCTTCATGGGTTACTTGCTACCATGGGGCCAGATGTCGTTCTGGGGAGCGCAGGTCATTGTTAACCTGTTCAGTACTATCCCAGTGGTTGGCGGTGATCTGGTTGAGTGGATCCGCGGTGACTTTACGTTATCACTGGCAACATTGAATCGCTTCTTCGCATTGCACGTGGTAGCAGTACCATTAGCCTTGGTTGCTATGGTGTTCCTACACATTGTTGCGCTACATAAAGTCGGTTCGAATAACCCTGATGGTGTCGAAATCAAAGAGAAGAAAGATGAGAATGGTATTCCTCTAGACGGTATTCCTTTCCATCCTTACTACACGGTGAAAGATATTGTGGGTGTGGTGGTATTCTTGATGATCTTCCTAGCGATTGTATTTTTCGCACCAGACTTTGGCGGCTACTTCTTAGAGCGTCCAAACTTTGAACCAGCGAACCCATTGAAGACTCCAGCGCACATCGCACCGGTCTGGTACTTTACACCGTTCTATACCATGCTGCGTGCTGTACCGGATCCGTTTGGTGGCTTCTTAGTGATGGCGGCGGCTATTGTGATTTTATTCCTATTGCCTTGGCTTGATCGCCAGAAAGTAAAATCAATTCGCTACCGTGGTTTGTCATTCAAGCTATTGTTAGCAGTATTTGTGATTGCTTTCGTTATCCTGGGTGTTCTAGGTGTGATTCCAGTCACTGAATTCACCAAATGGTTAGGAAGAATTTGTACTGTGTACTATTTCTTCTTCTTCGTCGCGCTTTGGTTCTTACCGAAGTTCGAGAAAACTAAGCCAGTACCAGAGAGGGTAACAGACAAATGAAAAAGTTAATTTCAGCTATTTTATTCCTGCTACCCGTTGCAGCGTTAGCTGCGGGTGGTGGCACCACGCATCCAAACCAGAAAGCGAATATTAACTATAGTGATAAGGCCTCGTTACAAAACGGCGCTAAACTATACGCTAATTACTGCCAGGGTTGTCACTCAATGCAATACGTGCGTTATTCACGTATTGCGCAAGACCTGGACTTGACGGAAGAAGAAGCTGAGCAGCTGATTCTGGGTGAAGGCAAGTTAGGTGATACCATGGATAAGGCTATGGACCCGGATCTAGCCAAGAAATGGTTTGGTGTGAACCCACTAGACCTGTCGCTGGCAGCTCGCGTTCGTGGTAACGATTGGTTATACAATTACCTGAGAGCCTTCTATATCGATAAGTCGCGTCCTTTTGACGTCAACAACACCGTTTTCCCTGGTGTTGGTATGCCGCACATTTTAGCAGACTTACAGGGCTTGCAGGTTAAGAGTGATGAGCTATTAGCCGCTGAAGAAGTGATTTCTATGGGTAAAGCTCGTATGGACGAGCTTAAAGCTGCAATTAAAGATCCTGAATCATCAGCAGAAGCGGTAGCGAAAGCTGAAGAAGGGGTTGCGCTGATCGAGGAAGAAATTCACGATGCGCAGCTGGAAATTGCTCGTTTATCTCGTGAAGGCAAAATGTTCACTATCGTTGAAGAAGGTGAAATGACGCCAGAAGAGTATGACCATGCGGTTCGTGATCTTGTTGCATTCATGGCTTATACCGCTAACCCCGTAAAGCTCAAGAGTAAAGCAATTGGCCTCTGGGTCATGTTGTTCTTGCTTATCTTATTGGTGTTAGCTTACTTCTTGAAGAAAGAGTTCTGGAAAGACATTAAGAAGAAGTAACTTGGTATTGATGAGCCTCAAGTTACTTGAGGCTCAAATTGTTTAGGAGAAAAAGTATGGCCGTAGTTGCCAAACGTTCGGTAATGACACTTTATTCGGGTAATGATGTATACAGCCACCAGGCGCGTATCGTATTGGCGGAGAAGGGTGTTAACTATGAAGTTGTCGAGGTGACTTCAGACAAGGTTCCGGAAGATTTGTTGGATTTGAATCCTTATGGTTCGGTGCCGACTCTGATTGACCGAGATCTGGTGCTCTATGAGGCAAGCATTGTCATGGAGTATCTGGATGAGCGTTTCCCGCACCCACCTTTGATGCCAGTCTATCCGGTGACTCGTGGTCGTAGCCGCTTGATGATGCATCGCATCGAAAAGGAGTGGTACAGTCAATATGAAATCATCGTCAATGGAACGGAAGCAAAAGCCAAAAAGGCACGTAAAGAGCTTCAAGAAAGCATCTTGGCCCTGTCGCCCGTTTTTGCGAGTAACCCTTACTTTATGAGTGATGAGTTCTCATTGGTTGATTGTGTGATTGCTCCTTTGTTGTGGCGTGCTGATAAACTCGGTATTGAGATCAGTGGCCGTGGCAGTAAAGCTATTCACGAATATATGGAACGTATCTTTGAGCGTGAATCTTTCAAGGTCAGCTTGACGGAAGAAGAACGCGAAATGAAACTTGGGTTAATGTAATGGCGAATGCAACGCCATTACAGCCCTACCTCTTGATCGCCTACTACGAGTGGATGGTCGATAATGATTGGACCCCGCAGGTTTTGGTCGATTGCTCGTACCCGGATGTTGATGTTCCTCAGCAATTTGCCAATGATGGTAAAATTGTCCTTAATATAGCGCCCGAGGCTGTGGCTAACTTTGAACTTAACCACGACTATTTAAGCTTCAGTGCGCGCTTTTCGGGTAAATCATTAAATGTTTATATTCCGATGAATTCCATCGTTGCTGTTTATGCACGAGAAAATGATCAGGGCATTATGTTCTCACCAAATATGTACGGTGATGACGATAATCAAGAGCCACCACAGGGTCCTGACAATCATGACAACGGAGATGGACCGGACGACGAACCGCCGACTCCACCTAAAGGTCGACCAAATCTAAAAGTCGTCAAATAGCAGGCGACTTTCTTCTTAGTAAGAACTGCATCTCATTTCTTAAATTTATCTTAGCATTTTCTTATAATTTGAATACAATCAGTGGGACACATTGTATTCAGGGAATAAGGAATTAATATGCTAAGAAATGCTGTTGGGGAGAACTCATCCAATAATCGTCGTGATGTAAAGGTGGTTCAGTACGTATTGAATCAGCGTCTCCGCTCTCGACCTGCCTTAACGGTAGATGGTATCTACGGTCCAAATACTCAGGGCGCCATTAACTATTATCAATCTTCTCTTATGCGTCAACCTGATGGTATTGTCTCTCCTTATGGTAAGACCATAAAGAATCTATGGCCAGTGCGCTATAGTAATCCAACAGGTAAAGCTATTCGTACCGCAGATGCCTATGGTGAAGGGCATTATGGTGCATCCAGAGGACGCCGTACCCACGACGGTGCTGATTATATTTCACAACCTAACCAGAGCATCGAAGCACCGGTTTCTGGTAAAGTTGTGAGGATTTCCAGACCCTATGCGTCAGGTGTTGATGCTAATGTCTTACAGGGTGTGGAAATTGAAGCGAGCGACGGTACTAAATGCTGGGTCTGGTACATTGAGCCAGCGGTGAATATTGTTAATCAGGTAGTGCAAGCTGGAACCAGCATTATTGGTAAAGCAAAAACCTTAACTAATCGTTATAAGAATGGTATTACCGATCATGTCCACGTGCGTATACATACCCGTTATGGTTCGCCAGTGAATCCGGAAACGGTCATTAAATAAAGGTGCTCATTATGAAAAGAACGGTTATTAAATTGTCTTTGATCCTCGGTGCCGCGTTGATCGTTCAATCCTGCAAAACCACCGAAACACGTTCAGTAGAGTCGCCATCAGAGGACGTTGTGAGTGGCAGTTATATCTACGGCCATGAAGTAAATTCATTCCAGCCCTGTGGCGAAAAAATCGAGTACTGGGTTGTCGGTAATGAAGGGGTAATGTCCCAGCTGTCCGAGCGTTATACGGGCATGGTGGGTAAACCGTATCAACCGGTATATGTGTCTTTTAGAGGTGATAAAATAGGGAAGGCAACCGATGGCTTTGCCAGTGACTATGACGGACAATTCAAGGTTCGGGAAGTGGTCAGCATGACCAATACCAATATCTGCCAGTGATTGTCGTTGGGATATAAAAAAGCCCAGCAGTTGCTGGGCTTTTTTGATCAACTGATTGATTAGTTGATGTACTCGAATATTTTAACGACCTTTTTAACACCTGAGATATTGCGTGCAACCAACGCCGCTTTATCACCTTCTTCGCGCGTAACCAGTCCCATCAAAAACACTTCGCCAGCTTCTGTCGTTACTTTTATTCGCTTCGAGTCCAAACCTTTTTCCGCGGCCAGGCTGGATTTTACCTTGGTCGTGATCCAGGTGTCTGACATGGTGCTGACCTTGTTTGGATCGGCAACGCGCAGCTCGTTAAATACTTTACGAATTTCAGGAATGCCACGGATTTCATTCGAAACCTGGTTTTTTACTGCCTGGCTTGGTACCTGACCATAGATTAAAACGTACAGGTTATGGCTTTCGACTCCAATAAAGGAGGGCTTGTTTTTCGCTTCAATCGCATCCGTTAAGGTTAAAACACGACTTTCGATACTGCTATCCTCGGCTACCGTGCCGAATGTGGTACAAGCGGGTAATAGAAACAGCGCTGCCATAGCAATAGTAGAAGCGCGTAAGAGTTGTTGAATAGTCATGGGATTAAGCCTCGGTACCAAATAAAGAGTTATCAATAAAATCACACAATGCGTGAATGACGACTAAATGAACTTCCTGAATGCGGGCGGTAGAATTGGAGGGAACACGGATTTCCACATCGTTCTGGCCAACCAGCCCGGCCATTTCGCCACCATCTTTGCCCGTGAGGGCGACGATAAGCATATCCTTACTGAGCGCAGTTTCCATGGCATTGATCACATTACGTGAATTACCACTGGTGGAGATGGCTAAAAGTATATCTCCCGGTTGGCCCAATGCCCGTAGTTGTTTGGCAAAGATATCATTATAACTGTAATCGTTGGAAATCGACGTTAAAGTGCCGGTATCTGTGGTTAAAGCTATGGCTGGCAGACTCGGACGCTCACGCTCAAAACGGTTCAGCATCTCTGAAGAAAAGTGCTGTGCATCGCCGGCAGAACCACCGTTACCACAACTCAGTATCTTATTGCCCTGTAGTAGGCTATTGACCATCAGTTGTCCCGCTTTTTGAATGGATTCGGGGAGCGAATCTGCAGCAGCAATTTTGGTTTGAATACTTTCAGTAAATATATCGCGTATACGTTCTATCATGATAGCCTAGTTGTTCTTTACCAGCCGGACAGTTGAAAGGCATTTTTAAGCCAATCGGCTGACAGGGATTTGTGCCCTAATGTTACGGAAACTACGTCAAAACGACAATTCAGTTGTTGATATTTTTTTTGTTGCTGCAGAAAAAATTGTGCCGTTTTAATAATTTTCTGTTGCTTTCGGTAATCGACAGTCTCGGCACCACTACCGTGATTCGTGTTTGCTCGAAACCTGACCTCGATAAAAACCAGCGTGTCTCCATCTTCCATGATGAGGTCGATTTCACCGTATCTTGAGCTGAAGTTACGTTCGACTAAACGTAACTTTTGTTGTGTTAAATATTTTTCAACATAACGCTCAACTTTATCGCCCTTGCGACGTGATAACATAATCTTCCTTGATTGTTTTGACCTGTCGGGTAATTAAAGTTCCCCCAACTTACTGATTTACAGGAATTACTTTCCCACTACGGAACAAGCCCCAGGACAACTGACGAATAAATCTGCCGTATGAATCCATGGTTAAATCCCCGGATAAGCCGTTAACTTGATGGCCTGGGTTCTGCGCAAACTCTGGCAGCTCTGGAATAATTCGGAAAGCATCATGACCGAGTGCAAAGAAACGGGCTAAGCTGTTTGTTGAATTTGGCACCAGCTGGCGCATACGTAGACGACTATCCTGAATGTCTTCGGTACTGCCCAGCATCCATGGCGCATCAGTAAAGGATATGCCATCCAGGTCGTTATCGCGAGTTGGATTGGTACTGCCGGTGTAAATGGCGGAGGTAGCGTATACAGGCAGATCGTAAGCGTAATAGTAGTTCAGGTACGGCTTAATAATTCGCGCCCTGTCCACTTTAGAGACCATAAAAATAAAGTCGGCTGTGGCAGAGCCCTGGCCGCTGGCTTCGACAGGAACATTGAGCAGGTTCTGTAAATCTTTCGCTCGCTTTTCTGCCTGATCGGCCCCCAGCATCGCCATCACCGCCGCTTTGACATTCTGGTTATGGGAAATGTTAGCGGTTTTTACAATAAACCCACCCATTTGCTCAAATTCTTCGGTAAATGCTGTGATGGCGCGCTTACCAAGCGAGGTGTCGGCATTAATGACGAAAGCACGACTTTGTCCTTGTCGAATTGCATGACGGGCTATCTGTCGTGCTTCATCCTCAATGGGTAGCCCGAACTGGAAAAAATTATTAGGAACATAGCTTGAGTCCAGACGATTCAAGGCGAGCGTTGGAATCGGTAGGTTGGATTGAGCCACCAGCTCATCTATATTCGATTTAAGCAATGGTCCGACAATAAAATCTACGCCATCCTCGAATGCCTGCTGATACAGCGTTTGCATATCAATGCCATGGGTATCGTAAACCACCACATCCGCCGATTCGGCAATGTTAGCCTGCTGGTAGTAACCCGACATGAACCCATCGCGGATCAGTTGGCCTACAGGAGCCAGCTTACCCGTAATCGGGACGAAAAGGCCTACCTTTTGGGGTGTCGTCACAGCAAAGTCGATTGAGCCGATTTGGCTCATATCGATATAACTGCTGGCCGGATGTTCTGGGTAAATTTGTGACCATTCATCCATAGCGGCTGACATGCTGGAGGCGCTCCGTGCGTAACGATGATAGATAACTGCCATATCCAGCCAGCCAAGTACCTGGTGGTCTGCTGCTCGGTTTCGTTTTATTTCGATCGCTCCCAGCGGTGAGTTGATTAGCTCTTGCCAGGCTTTTTCACGCTGCTGCTCGGCAATGCGTCGATCATTATATTGTGATTCTGCCTGCAGGCGGGTGACGGCGGCATCAGCCAGCCGGTTATTGGCTGCCAGACTGTCAGCTAACTGGATAGCGTAGTGAGCCTGCCATGCTGGACTGTGTTGCTGTGGGTTGCCGATTGATTGTAATGAACGAATTGCTTCAAATGGCTTGTCCTGAGTTAAAGCCACTTCGCCAAACAACAGGTAATAAGCGTCACGCTCTTCAAGCGGCAGCTCTGTTGGCTGGAATGAGCGCAATAAGGCATAGGATTCAGCATCGGCGCCTTGTTCTTTATACGCAATCGCCGCCTTCAGTTTTAGTGGGGCTTGTGCAGTTCCTTGTTGCTTCTCTGCCTGGCTCAGGTAATACTCAGGAGGCTGAGCCACACGATCTCTGATACTGTGATCGGTATTAGTTCGATTAGTCTGGGTCGTGACACAGGCTGTCAGTAAAACCCCGCTAATTGCTAATAACAGGTTCTTGTTAAAAGACTTTTTTGTCATAATTCCATTCTCAAGAAATAATTACAGGGGCTGTTGTTCTTTCATAAATCACCCCTGTTGTGTTTAAAATCACGCCAGTCGAGGCGTGAGATAGCAAAATTTAGTTATTCTAAATGAATCGGCTCAGAACAAAGAGTAGCGTGATTTTAACCGCTACCCACAGGGCTGGGATTATTTTCCAGCCCAGCATTGTTATCAGTTGCATTAATAGACCGGCTATTAACTGCGCCATCCACCGCGCTGGACAGAAAAATATTCTCCAGCAGGGGCGTTTTATGAAAGAATAACAGCCCCACTATTTTATGCGTAAGCGCTTAACAAGGCAAAGAACCCATGACACATTTGACAGATTCTAACAAGACTAATTTTGAGACACAGCAAGAAGTTTCCGCCAGTGCTGGGGTACTCTATGTCGTTGCTACGCCAATCGGCAATATCGAGGATATCACTTACCGCGCTGTTAAGACATTACAGCAGGTTGACTTAATATGCGCTGAAGATACGCGACATAGTCAGCGCCTGATGGAGCATTACGCCATTAAAACGCCCATGATGTCATTACATGAACATAATGAAGAAGCGCGGATACAACAAATAACTGACAAACTGGAGCAGGGCAAGTCTATCGGATTAATTTCTGATGCCGGAACGCCGTTGATTAGTGATCCGGGGTTTAAGCTGGTTAGAGCGCTGCGAGCCAAGGGGTACCAAGTCAGTCCGATTCCCGGCGCCAGCGCTATTATCAGCGCTTTATCGGTTGCCGGTCTGGCTACCGACAGCTTTAGCTTCTGGGGGTTTTTGCCCGCTAAAAGCCGAGCCAGACAAGCTCGCTTTCAAGCGTTCAGTGAGCATAAGGAAACATTGGTATTTTATGAATCTTCGCACCGAATTGTTGACAGTTTGAAGGATTTGCTGGAAGTTTTAGGCGATAGGCCTATCGTTATCGCCAGGGAATTAACCAAAAACTTTGAAACAATCATCTCGGCTGACACGTCTATAGTAATAGAGACCATGTTAACGGATTCCAACCAACAGAAAGGCGAGTTTGTACTCATGGTAGAAGGCAATGCTTCTGCCAGTGTTGGTTTGAGTTCTGAGGCTAAAGCGGTGATGAGCAGCTTACTGAGTGAGTTACCGCCAAATAAAGCCGCTAAGCTCGCAGCGCAAATTACAGGTGTTAAAAAGAAAGAGCTATATCAGTGGGCGCTGGAGCAAAAAGATAACTAATCGGAGGTTATATGCGTAACTTAAAGTTTGTATTAACAAGTATTCTTGCTACCTCAATGTTGGCTTTGGCGCCAGCCATCAGTGCTAGTGATGATACGAAGAAGGCAAAAGGGGTGTCGGCAATCCAGGTGACGTGGGGTGACTTTAATGATTATCGTGATGTGCGCCCAGCGATGGAACCCAAAGGACCTTTCCATAAGCGTGTTCGTGAAAGCTTTGATAAATTCTTTAAAGAGTACGGCGGAGAGTTACCGGATGGGCAGACATTAGCCATCGACATAAGAGATCTCGACTTGGCCGGACATGTTTTGCTGGCAAGAGTGAATGAGATACGTATCATGAAGGATATTTATTTTCCCCGGATGACTTTTACCTACAAGTTGACCAACAGTACGGGTAAAGTCTTAAAAGAGGGGGAAGCGAAAATTAAGGACATGAACTATCTTTACCATGAGAAAACATGGAAACGATACAGTGAAGGCTTTTACTATGAAAAGCGGATGTTCAGGGAGTGGTTTGAGGAAAACATCCTCGAGAAATAATTACAAACCTGTATAGAGAGACAAGAAGAGGCAAATTTTCCTTGCCTTTTTTTGTGCGAGGACTAAACTTGCTGCAAAGCTGGCCAGACAGTCGCTGCTCGTGCCTTAGGGCATGAGGGGAGGAAAGTCCGGACTTCACAGAGCAGGGTGCCAGATAACGCCTGGGCGGCGTAAGCTGACGGAAAGTGCAGCAGAAAATATACCGCCGATGTTCTTCGGAGCAGGTAAGGTTGAAATGGTGCGGTAAGAGCGCACCGCGCTTCTGGCAACAGTAAGCGGCATGGTAAACCCCACCCGAAGCAAGACCAAATAGGGTTCCGTATGGCGTGGCTCGCGTTGGAACCGGGTAGGTTGCTGGAGCCATCGAGCGATTGATGGCCTAGACGAATGACTGTCCACGACAGAATCCGGCTTATCGGCCAGCTTTTCTTTATTTCTAGTCTTTTCCCTTGTTTAGGTGACCGAAGGGAATTTCTACGGCATGGAGAGCTCGTTTAGGTTGCTGTAAAGTCATTCGTTGAATGACTGTCCAAGACGCACTTTTCACAAGAGAAGCGGCTTATCGGCTAGCTTTCATCAATTTCGTCATCCCTCTCGCGTGACCAAAGGGAATCCCTTTAGGGGAAAGCGGGGATCTTTTCCTATTCTTGTCATTGCGAGGCGCATGCCGAAGCAATCTCTACAATTATAGTCGTAGGTTGGGTTAGGCGTAACCCAACAATTGAGTCTTTTTTAAACCTAGGTCTGTTTTGGGTATTTCTTTCACTTTTATAGTGAGATACTTTTTATGCTAGTAAGCGACCACCGGGAGTCCCTTTAGGGGAAAAAGAAGGCAAAAAGAACCGCACCCCGATATTGAGGTTATTTTTCAAATAACTTCCTTCACTTCATTCAAATCATTTAACGCACCGTGAAATACAGCCCATCCCTGGCCTGTTTTTCACTATTTGAATCATCTACCAAGGGTATTTCCGTTGGTCACAAATTCAAATTGCTATGCCTTTCATTTCGCTCAGCTCAATATAAGGGGATACTGGCGCAGGCTTGTGCTTTTACAGCTCCCCTTAAAGTTAGCCGAGTGAGGAGAAGTTATAGCGTAAATTGGTTGGTGATCGCAGGGAATCTCCTTGGGGGATAGACTAATTTAGCTAAGACGAATAAGTGACTGAAAAGAATCCCTTTAGGAATGTGGCTGCTGAAGTTGGTTGTTGCAGTAATTCTTCGATAATCCCGGTGTTTTCCTAGCCGAGGGTTAGAAAATCTTTTGACTCATTTCTAATTGTAATTCTTGTAGTGGAATGTTTTCATTGGTGATTTCCAAGGCTATAACTTTGTAGTTTTATGCCTTTAGTTTTTCGGTGTGCTAACATGGCATCAATATTTAATCGAAACAAAATAGTAAAACGAAAAGTGCCTAGAAAACATCAGTGTAGAGTATATTTTGCCTTAGGTGGAGATGAGTTTGTTCCCGAAGAAGTTACTAAGCTTTTAGGCATTGAACCCACTAAGGTGAGTTATAAAGGAAAATCGACAAAAGGATATATGATCAGAAAGACTTCTTGGATTTTTTAACAGAAAATTTAATTGAAGATTACATTGACGTTTTTGAAATGTCATCTGAGATAGTAGCTCAATTAATTTATAAGAAAGATAAGCTTTTAGAAGCAATAAATAGATTCAAACTAATACCAAGGCTAGAAGTTGTACTGAGTTTTTCTACTGATGATAAAACTTCAATGCCTGCAATTGGCTTCGATACTGAAACCGTTAAATTTTTAGGGGAAATTGGGGCTGTTATTGATATTGATACTTACCAGCAGCCTCGCTCATAAATTTTTACTCAATTCATAAACCGCTATCCCACAAGCGGTTGCGACATTCATTGATGAGTTATTTCCTAACATTGGAATATGCGTGGTGATGTCGGCTAGTGCGAGTAAGTCTTTGCTGACGCCTGTATTTTCCGAGCCGAGTATTAAACATACCTTGGTGTCTTTTTCTAACTTTAGTTCTTGCAGTGGAATACTGTCGCTGGTGATTTCTAATGCAATAATACTGTAGTTTTGTTTTGTTAATTCTTTTATTAATTCGATGTGGTTATCTACAGCTTCGTAATCAACGTACTTTTCGGTACTGCGTGAGGTTTTTCTGATTTTATTACTGGGTGGTGTTGGCGTATCGCCGGAAAGATAAATTTTCTCTACGCCAAGAGCATCGCTGATGCGGAATAAACTGCCGACGTTCATGGGGACGGTGATGTTATGGGCGAGTAGCCGAATAGGATGTGTAGTGGTTTTTCTTTGGTGGTCGCTGTGTTCGAGTTGTCGATTTGTGCCCATGAGTTTTCTGTGTTTTTTATGATGCGCTTAGTTTGCCTCAGCTTGCTGGTTTTGGCAAAACGACAGGGTGTTTATGAGATAAAAAAACAGCCAGCGCAAAACTTAGGGGTAGTCAGGGGTAGTCTGTGCGCTGGCTGCTGCACTGAAGGTAACTGATTTAAGAATAGACTATTCAAACCTATTGTTAATTATGATGTTTCTATATCAGCTGCTTCAGATTGGGGTAGTGATAAGAGAGAGTTGTTATATAAATTAAATTCCTTTTCCGTTTGTCCGTTTTGGGTTATTGCTCTAAGTGTTGAAGGGGGCTGCACGTCCTGTGCAGGTCCCCTTTTCATCAACACGCTCTTCCTGAGCGATTCTCTTCCATTAAGATACTCTTTCCTTGAGTCCTCGTCCTGAGCTGCTCCCTTCCTGAGAACATTTCCTCACTCTTCTTCCTGAAGAGTGGAACCATCCGTTGGTTCGATTGTTATTTAACTATAATTGATCGCTCGGATATAGTCGTAAAAGATGAAGCTTTTGTAAGAGATTGTCCATTGCTACTTTAAGTTTTTATTCGTATTCAAGTTCGTCAAAGATGGGAGAGGGCCCGAAAACGTTGGATTGGGTGATGGTGGTGAAAATTTCCAGCGCCTTAATACCTTTGCTGGAGTTACCTTTACTGTTGAGTCCAGGACTCCAGACGGCAATACTGTATTGATCAGGGTAAATCGCAACGATACCGCCGCCGACGCCACTTTTTCCGGGTAAGCCCACCTTAAAAGCAAACTCGCCAGCCTCATCATAAAAACCACACAGTAGCATAATGGCATTAATCCGTTTGGTTTCTCGGGCACTGAGTACTTGCTTACCGTTAAGCGGGTTTTTGCCGCTTCTGGCGAGAAACATAAAGGTTTGCGCAAGATCTTTGCAGGACATTTCGATGGAGCAGAGGTGGAAATAGAAATCCAGTACCTCTTCAACATCATTTTCGATATTACCAAAAGACTTCATCAGGTTAATGTGAGCATTATTTTTAAAACCGCAGGCTTTTTCGGATTCGGCGGTTTTACTGCTGTAGTCGATACCGGAGTTACCGGCCAGCTCACGAACGAAGGCTATAAAGTTATCGTAAGGCTCGTTCAGGTGACTGAGCAAGATATCGCAAATGACGATGGCACCTGCATTAATTAGAGGGTTACGTGGAATCCCCTGTTCGTATTCTAACTGCACCAGGGAGTTGAAAGGGCTACCTGACGGTTCGACGCCAACTCGCTTCCATAAGTCAGTACCGACTAACTTAAAGGCGTAGACCAGCGAAAGAACCTTGGATATGCTCTGTATGGAAAAAGGGGTGTCGGTGTCACCGTGAGCGTATTCATGACCTTCTTCAGTAACTAAATACATGCCAAAACTATTTGGGTTTGCCTTGGCCAGGGCAGGAATATAGGCCGCTACCTGACCAATTTGTTCGAAGTCCTTTAGCTCGTCACTGATCTTCTCAAAAATTTCTTGATAATTCATAGGCTTAGTCGTTTCATGATAAAGCTGGATTAAGCCAGTGTATGCAACATGGAAACGAAATACCAGAGGGATAAACCACTACCATATGACGCTTAGTTATAGGATAATAAGCGGTGTTGTTCGATTGTGTAGAAAACACCAGATTGTAAAATTTTAGACTAATAACAGGGCTTTTTAGGCTCGAAACAGTACTTTTATTGATATTTTTATCTTTTAATTCACACCTTAACTTAAAGTAATTTCTAACTTATAACGCTAATTTGATGAAAAACTTGATTTTTATTTTCAGGTGTTTGTTAGTGCCAACTAACGGGCGCTAAGTGTTTGTCAAATAAGGACATTTTTCACATTTTACTTGCAAATTTGCCTTGCAAAAATCAAGCAAACTTCATATAGTGTAGATAAGTGGAGAAAAGTGTCGCAAAGTGGATCGTAAAGGATCAGTGACGATCAAACGACTACTGAGCGTTGTAAGAAGTGAGATATCGAGACCTGATTTCAGTGGAATTGGGAGTTTAGAAAGCAGTTGGTTGAGCTCTCTCCCAGCAAACCGCTTTCTAAACCCTCTCCGCGGTTAAGTTGAATCGTTATTTCATACATCGAGTTAAATGGGGTCATTAGAAGCCAATGTTTAGAGGCGCAACAGCAATCAATATGGACGCGAAAGGTCGTATCGCCATTCCGGCGAAGTACCGTTCGCGTTTTCATGATGCTTGCGCTAACCAAATTGTGGTGACGATTGACCTGTTTGACCCGTGTTTACTGCTTTTCCCACTACCCCAATGGGAGCAACTCGAAGCAACCCTAGACACTTTTTCCAATACCGATCCTAACCAACGTCGTATTAAACGTATGCTACTCGGTCATGCCTCTGAGCATGAAATCGATGGCAACGGACGTATTCTTCTACCTCCTGTACTGCGTGAATACGCGCAGCTAGAAAAGGAAGTGCTGCTTGCTGGCCAGGGTAAAACCTTTCAGATCTGGAATGAAACCAACTGGCACAAGAAGATTGAAGAAGATGTGGCAGCGTTAGGTGAAGGTCCACTTGATACAGAGAATTTACCGGACCTGGCGTTTTAGTTATGAAAGACAAGGCGCACGATTCGGTTCTACTAGATGAGGCAGTGGAGGCTCTAGTGATCAACCCTGATGGTACTTACATTGACTGCACCTTTGGTCGAGGCGGCCATAGCAGGGCAGTCCTTGCTGCACTATCAGAAGAAGGTCGCCTGATGGCTTTTGATAAAGACCCTCAGGCGATTGAAAAGGGCCAAGCATTAGAGCAGGAAGACTCACGGTTTGAGATCATTCACGGCAGTTTTGCTCTGTTAGAACAAGAAGTGAGAGAGCGTAAGTTGTTTGGTCAGATCGATGGTGTGTTGATGGATCTCGGTGTGTCATCGCCACAGCTAGATCAAGCAGAGCGAGGATTCAGTTTCATGCAGGATGGTCCTTTGGACATGCGCATGGATACCAGTTGCGGTCAAACCGCTGCCGACTGGATTGCCGAAACCAGCGAAGATGACATGGTTTGGGCTTTTAAAACTTATGGCGAAGAGCGTTACGCCAAGCGAATCGCAAGAGCGATCATTGAGAAGCGACAACGAGCGCCAATAACCCGCACATTACAACTGGCGGAAATGATAAAAGAGGCGCATCCCCGCTGGGAAAAGCATAAGCACCCGGCGACTCGCTGTTTTCAGGCAATTCGTATTGCCGTTAACAGCGAACTGGATGATTTGTCACGCACACTGGAGCAGTCTCTTGAGTGCTTAAAAATTGGTGGTCGCATTGTGGCGATTAGTTTCCATTCGTTAGAAGACCGGATGGTGAAACGCTTTATTCAGAAGCAGGAGAAGGGGCAAGATTTTCCGCCTGGGTTGCCGGTAACGGAGGACATGATTAATCGACGAATGAAAAAAGTCGGTAAGTTCACCAAGGCTGGTGATGAAGAGTTAGCTCGAAATGTCCGCGCACGTAGCGCGGTGATGCGTATTGCGGAGAAAATCGCATGAGCAAAAAAAAGGCCAGAGAGACCAATAGCTTATGGCCTTTTTACAGCTTAGCAGCGGTTTTAGTTAGACGCTTTGGAGTGTTGTTATTAGGAGTCGTGGTAGTGGTTTCTGCCATTATTGTTGCTTACCAGACACACCAGAACCGTCAGGCAACCATTGCTTTTAAGCAGTTGCAGGACGAACAGACAGCACTGGATTTGCAATGGCAAAAGCTGCGACTGGAGCAAAGCGCTCTGTCGGAGCACAGCAGAGTTGAGCAGTTAGCTGAAGATAAACTGCAGATGAAACATACAGAAAGTGATGACGAGATCATCATGAAACCAGCTCTTAGAAGTAAAGAGTAGAGGAACGTAAAGCGCGATGAAGAAAGTTCGCAACCGTAAAGTAAAAACAGTACCGCTGTGTACATGGCGTTTCTACGTCATGCTTGGCGCACTGTTGTGCGGTTTTGCAGCTTTGATTGGCCGTGCTGCTTACTTGCAGGTGGTGACAGCCGAAGATTTAACTAAAGCTGGCGAGTCGCGTTCGGTCCGTGTGAAAGGTATTTCCAGCCACCGTGGTTTGATTATGGACCGTAATGGTGTCGAGCTGGCTCGTTCGGTGCCGACAGAATCGGTATGGCTGGATATTGAAACACTACTCAAACAGCCGGATATTCTGCAAAGTGAAGAGTGGCAAGCGTTTGCCGCAGCACTGAAGCGCGATAAAAAAGAATTAAATCAGTGGGTTAAGAAGCGTTCTGAGCGCCGCTTTGTGTGGTTGGAACGTCAGGTTGATCCTAATGTATCGCTGTATATTAAGCGATTGGATATTCATGGGGTTAACTTTAAAACGGAATACCGTCGTTATTATCCGAGCGCCGAAGTGACGGCGCATGTTGTTGGCTTTACTGGTGTCGATGATAAAGGCCTGGAGGGCGTTGAAAAAGCATTCGATAGTTTCTTGACGGGTAAACCGGGTAAAGAAAAAGTGGTCGTGGATCTGTACCGGCGCGTGGTTGAGGAGCGCGGTGTTCTGGCTCAGGCTGAGCAGGGTAACGATCTGCAACTGAGTATTGACTCTCGTATTCAGGCTGCTGCTTATAAAGAGTTGAAAAGTGCGGTTCTGTCGAATGGCGCTAAAGGGGGTTCGGTAGTGGTGATGGACGTGCATACTGGTGAGGTGCTGGCGATGGCGAGCCAACCATCCTTTAACCCGAACCGTTCTGACAGCCGTCTGCCGGAGCTGACTCGTAATCGCTCGATTACTGACATGTTCGAACCGGGCTCGACGGTGAAACCATTAACAGTGATCGGCGGACTAACCAGCGGCAAGTTTGATGTGAACTCAAAGATTGATACTTCGCCGGGTCGCATGTATCTGGATTATGCCTACGTTAAGGACCACCGTAACTACGGTGTTTTGACGTTAGATGGCATCATTAAAAAATCGAGCAATATGGGCGTTTCTAAGATTGCACTGGAGTTAACGGATGAAGAATTCTTAAGCACGCTTTATGCCGTAGGTTTTGGTGTTGAAACTGGACTTGGTATCCAGGGTGAAGCAGATGGTCGTTTGGCGCCGCGCAATAATTGGAGCGATTTCGAAAAAGCGACCTGGTCGTACGGTTACGGTTTCATGGTTACGCCGATTCAGTTGGCTCAAGCCTATTCGATTCTAGGTTCGGGCGGCATTAAGCGCACCCCTACCTTGTTAAAACGCTCTGAAGTCGAAGAGATTGAAGGTGAACGCGTGATTCAGCCTGAGATTGCTTCATCGGTGGTTAACATGATGGAGCAGGTGACTCAGGACGGCGGTACTGGTACGCGTGCCCGGGTCGATGGCTACCGGGTAGCAGGTAAAACCGGCACCTCGAGGAAAGCGGTTCGTGGTGGTTACGGCGATGAGTATGTGACTTATTTTGCCGGCTTGGTGCCGGCAACCGATCCCAAGTTCGCCATTGTGGTGATGGTGGATGAACCGGCTGGTGACAGCTATTACGGAGGTACTGTTTCGGCACCTGTATTCTCGAAAGTGGCGGATACTGCATTGCATCTGATGAACGTTACTCCTGATGGCGAGGTTAACCGTCCTGCGGTAGCAACGGCGACGGGCGCTGTGACTGGAGGTGTCGCTCATGACTAAATTCCAGGACTTCAAACCTAAGGCTTTATCTCGAGTGCTGAAAGGCTTTGTTAAAAAAGAGCAGCTGGGTGATTTAGCCGAGCTAGAGGTCGGTGGCGTATGCCTCGATAGCCGTGCGGTAAGCGAGGGTTCTTTATTTATCGCTTATCCTGGGCATCAGGCGGATGGTCGTAGTTATTTAACGCAAGCCGTGGAGTCTGGTGCAACCGTTGTGGTCGTAGAAAGAGACGGACTGGAAGAGTTCGTTGAAGTTGGCTCTGAGCAAGATGTTATTGTTAGCGTCTATAACGGCGTGCCGTTGATTGCCATCAACGGTTTAATTCAAGCCAGCGGCACTATCGCTGCACGTTTTTATGGCAATCCGACACGTAAAATGTCGGTGACAGGAATTACCGGAACCAACGGTAAAACCAGCTGCTGTTACCTGTTAGCACAGGCGCTGGAATTTCTGCGCTACCCAACATTGATGTTGAGTACCATTGGTAATGGCAACCCTTCAGCATTGCAGGCGACACAAAATACAACGCCTGACGCAGTATCGTTACAGCGCATCTGTGCGGAGTATTTGCAGCAAAAAAATCATTATATGACGATGGAGGTATCGTCGCATGGCTTGTTGCAGGGACGGGTAAATGCTGTTGAGTTTACCGTGGCGGTCTTTACCAACCTTTCGGTGGATCATCTCGATTATCACGGCGATATGGAATCGTATTTTCAGGCCAAACGTCAGCTATTTCTTAATAAGGATTTAAAAGCTGCAGTCATTAATGCGGATGATGAATATGGTCGGCGTTTGCTACAGGACGAGACGATTAAATGCAAAAAAATTGCATTCAGCCAGCAAGCTGAGGAGCCTGTTGTTCACGAGGGTGATTGGATTACCAGTCAGCACACGGATTTGAGTTTGCAAGGCTTAAAAGCAGACTTACATACGCCATGGGGCAACGCTAAGTTACATTCGAGTTTGCTGGGGCAGTTTAATCTGTCGAATCTGATGGCGGTAGCCGGGGCTCTGGGTGTGATGCTGGGCGATAGCCATAAGTGGATCGTAGCCCTCAATTCGGCTCATGCGGTACCGGGTAGAATGCAAAAGTTCAGTGCAACCGGGAAGCCAACCGTGGTGGTAGATTATGCGCATACGCCAGATGCGCTGGAGAAAGCATTGAAGGCCTTGCGTGCACATTGCTCCAATGGACAGGTGTGGGCGATCTTTGGATGCGGCGGTGATCGTGATAATACCAAGCGCCCGATCATGGGGCAGGTGACTGAAGCTAATGCCGATCACGTTATTATCACCGACGATAATCCGCGCACCGAAGCGCGCGAGGCTATTGTCGGTATGATCCGTAAGGGTCTGAAAAATGAAGAAATACCCTACATCAGTAGCCGCTATGAAGCGATCAAGTATGCGTTAGAGCAGGCCGATCCTGATGACATGATTTTGGTGGCAGGAAAAGGTCATGAAGACTATCAGGTGATCGGTACCGAGAAAGTCCATTATAGCGATCTCGAGTCTGTCACGACGTTAATCGAGGGGGCCGCATGATTCCATTGAAGCTATCGGCGATTGCAGATTTTTGTGCCGGCAAGTTGGTTGGTGACGACTTAACGATTGAACGCGTCATGACCGATAGCCGCGAAGATTGCACTGGTGCCTTATTCGTGGCTTTAGTCGGTGAAAACTTCGATGCCCATGAATTCACTACTACCGCCAAGAACCAGGGCGCTACAGCGCTGATGGTAAGTAAGCCGGTGGACAGCGAGCTGCCGCAGATCATGGTAGAGGATACCGAAAAGGCGTTAGGCCAGCTGGCGCGTTTCGTGCGTCAGGAAGTTAACCCGAAAGTGGTGGGCATAACTGGCAGTGCGGGCAAAACCACGGTTAAAGAGTTAGTTGCATCAATTTTGCGCTTAAAGGGGCAGGTTTTAGCGACTCAGGGTAATTTTAATAATCACATTGGTGTGCCGTTGACCTTATTACGGCTGACCGAAGACGATGAATATGCAGTGATTGAAATGGGCGCAAACCATAAAGGCGAAATTGCCTATTGCGCCAGTATTGCCAAGCCGGATGTCAGCGTGATCAATAACGTTGAGCCAGCGCATATTGAAGGGTTCGGTTCGATTGAAGGCGTGGCCGAGGCTAAGGCTGAAATATACGAGGCATTAAACCATAACGGTACGGCCATTATTAATTTGGACTGCGAGTTTGCCTCGCAGTGGCAGGAAGCGTTTATTGACTGTCACAAAATTACAGTATCTCGCCATAATGATGCCCACTTTCGTGCCAATAATGTGCACCTGAATTCAGTAGGTAAGGCGGCATTTGATTTGGTCAAAAGAAGTTTAACCAGCAAAGATACAGTCAGTATTTCGCTACAGCTGGCGGGTGAACATAACGTATCCAATGCATTGGTCGCGGCAGCAGTTTGCAGTCAGCTCGATGTGGATCTGGAGCTTATCAAGCAAGGTCTGGAAGAAGCTGGCGAAGTGAAAGGGCGTTTAAATCATATCGCTGGACTGGAAGGTTCTTTGTTGATTGATGATACTTATAACGCCAGCGTTGGGGCTGTTAAGGCGGCAATCGATGTGCTGACAGCTCACGACGGCGAACATATTTTTGTGTTTGGTGATATGAAAGAGTTGGGACAAGAGAGCGCTCAATATCATCATGACATTGGCCTGTATGCTAAAGACAAGGGCGTTGCAAAGTTGTACGTCATTGGCGATGACGTCAAACATTCGCTTGCTGCATTTGGGGAAAATGGTGAGTGGTTTGCGGATAAAGATGCGTTAATTCATGCGCTAAAACAACAATTACATTCAAAACAAATAATTTTAATTAAAGGCTCGCGCAGTGCTCGCATGGAACAGGTAGTACAGGCGTTACAGGAGCCGAAATTGACAAAAGTGAGGGGAGGTTAACCATGCTAACCTGGTTGGCAGAATATTTATCAGAGTTTTATTCAGGCTTTAATGTCTTCCAATATTTGACGTTCCGTTCGATTTTGAGCGTGTTAACGGCATTAGGTATTTCGTTATTGGTGGGACCACCGATGATCCGTCGTTTAAGTAGCTACCAGATTGGTCAGACGGTTCGCGATGATGGTCCACAGTCTCACTTGAGTAAAAGCGGTACCCCAACTATGGGAGGGGCTTTGATTATTGTTGCCATTGTCCTGGCCTGCTTGCTTTGGGGCGAACTGGAAAACCGTTACCTTTGGGTTTGTCTAATCGCCATCGTTGGCTTCGGCCTGGTTGGCCTGGCTGATGACTACATCAAACTAGTGCGCAAAGATCCGAAAGGGCTTATCGCACGTTGGAAATATTTATGGCAGTCGCTGATTGGCGCTGGTATCGCGATTTACCTGTTCTACACTGCAAGTCCGCAAGAAACGCAATTACTGATCCCGTTTGTTAAAGATGTCATGCCTCAGCTGGGGTTAATGTTTATCTTCATGACCTACTTTGTGATTGTGGGGACCAGTAATGCGGTCAACTTAACGGATGGTCTGGATGGATTGGCAATTCTGCCGACGGTTTTAGTGGCCGGTGGTTTAGGTATTTTCGCTTACCTGACTGGTAACCAGGTGTTTTCTGAATATTTGTCGATTCCATATATCAATGGGGTGGGTGAGCTGGTGATCTTCTGCGCGGCGATTGTGGGTGCAGGCTTAGGTTTCCTATGGTTTAACACTTATCCGGCCCAGGTCTTTATGGGCGATGTCGGTGCTCTGGGCTTAGGCGCAGCACTCGGAACCATCGCTGTTCTGGTTCGCCAGGAGCTGGTGCTATTCATTATGGGCGGTGTCTTTGTCATCGAGACCGTCTCGGTGATGCTACAGGTGGGCTCCTATAAGTTAACCGGGAAGCGCATATTCAAAATGGCGCCACTGCACCATCACTATGAATTAAAAGGTTGGCCAGAGCCTCGCGTCATTGTGCGCTTTTGGATTATTTCACTCATTTTAGTATTGATTGGTTTAGCGACCTTGAAGATACGTTAATAAAGGTTTTAAACGCTGATGCAACCACACGCAACTGAACATAAAAGCCGCTTAATACTCGGGTTAGGTCAAACCGGGCTGTCGGTTGCGCGTTATTTAGCCGCCAACAATCAGTCATTTAAGGTCATGGATTCGCGTGAGCAGGCGTCGGGTGCTGCTGAGCTGGCGAAGCTCGATCCTGATGCTTTACTGCCCTGGAATGGTCAGCAGATGCTGGGTTACGACCAGCTGGTGGTGAGTCCGGGAATTGCGGTAACGCATCCAGACATTGCCCAGGCGAAAGAGTTTGGCGTCGAAGTGGTTGGCGATATTGAGTTGTTTGCCCAGGTTAACCGGTTACCGGTGATTGCGATTACAGGCTCTAACGGAAAAAGCACCGTTACAGAGTTAGTCGGCAAACTGATTGAAGCAAGCGGCATCAGGGCATTAGTTGGCGGTAATATCGGCCAACCAGCATTGGATTTGTTGCAGCAGTCAGAAGCTGGGGGTGTGGTTGTGCTTGAGTTGTCGAGTTTCCAGTTGGAGACCACTTACTCGCTTAATCCAGTCGCCGCGACAATATTAAACGTTAGTGAAGATCATCTGGATCGTTACGTCGATTACAAAGCTTACGTGGAAGCGAAGCAGCGAATCTTTAATCATGCCGAAGCGATTATCGAAAACGCGGAAGATGAAATGACTCAGCCGGGTGCTGCGGTCAAGGCTAAGGTGACGTCGTTTGGTTTTGCCTCTCGTTGTGATTGGCAGGTTGACCTGCAGCAAGGTGTTTTATTCGGCAATCGTCAGGCTATTCTCGACTTGGCAGATCTGCAGCTACAGGGGGCGCACAATGCGTTGAATGTTGCGGCAGCGTTTGCGCTTCTTGAAGCGGCGGGCATCACTATGAATCAGGATATGATTGAGTGTGCCAAGCAGTATCGTGGTATGCCACATCGTAGTCAGCTGGTGGCCGTTAAAAACGGCGTGACCTTTATTAATGATTCGAAGGCGACCAACGTGGGGGCAACGGTTGCAGCGATTAACAGCTTTACCCCGCAGTTTGATCGAAAGGTGGTACTCATTGCAGGTGGTGATGCTAAAGGCGCGGACTTATCGAGCCTGGCCGATAGTATTGAAAAGCACGTGAAAACGCTAATTTGCTTTGGCAAGGATGGACTCGAGATTTCCAAACTGGCACAGGATCGTTCGTTGTTGGTTGAGAATTTACCTCAGGCGGTAGAGCAGGCGGTTGCTTCAAGTCAAAACGGCGATTGTGTTTTATTATCTCCAGCCTGTGCCAGCCTTGATATGTTTAAAAACTATATCGAGCGTGGCGAGCTGTTTGAACAGTTGGTGGAGGCGATATGACGAGCATCATCAAAGTATTGCGTCTTAACGACTTCGTCGAACAGCTGAAGCTTTCGGATCCGAGAACACGTCTGGATCCCTGGTTGCTCGGTCCTGTGATTACTCTGTTGGCGATTGGGGTGGTGATGGTGGCATCGAGTTCCATGCCGTATGCCGAAGACCATATGAAGGGTAATGAATTCTATTTCCTGATCCGTCACAGTATTTATCTATCAATCGCGATTGTAGCAGCAGCTTTAGCACTACAGCTGGATACGCGCTTTTGGCAGGAAAATGGCCCGAAGCTACTGGTTTTTGGCATTGTGTTGCTGGTGGTGGTACTTATCGTTGGGCGTGAGGTCAACGGTAGTAAGCGCTGGATTGGTGTCGGTCCATTCACTCTGCAGCCAGCCGAGTTGATGAAGTTCTTTTTAGTGATTTATCTTGCTGGCTATTTAGTACGCCGCAGTGATGAACTACAGACTCAGATCAGGGGCTTTATCAAGCCGCTGGTGGTGATTGGCCTGGTTGTCGCCTTCTTATTGTTGCAACCGGATTTCGGTACTTCTGCCGTTATTGTGGCAACAGCACTGGCAATGATGTTCCTCGCTGGCGCGCGACTGTGGCAGTTTATTACCCTGACCGGTTTTGTTGGAATCGTGATGGGACTGGTGGCATGGCAGGAGCCGTATCGCATGAAGCGGCTAACCAGCTTCCTTGATCCGTGGGCCGATCAATTTGGCAGTGGCTATCAATTAGTACAGTCACTGATTGCCTTTGGCCGCGGAGACTGGTTCGGAGTTGGTTTAGGTAACAGTGTACAAAAGCTGTCATATTTGCCTGAGGCGCACACCGACTTTGTCTTTGCAGTATTTGCGGAGGAGTTCGGTTTTGTTGGCGTGTTGCTGGTCATTACCATGTTCGCGATTATTTTCTGCAAAACGCTCAGTATTGGGCGTCGCGCTCTGAAAATGGAACAATATTTTGCCGCTTATATGTCATACGGTATCGGTTTCTGGTTGAGCCTTCAGGCTTTAATTAATATCGGTGTGGCCAGCGGATCGTTGCCAACCAAAGGGCTGACGTTGCCATTTATCAGTTACGGCGGTAATTCGCTCATTGTCAGCTGTGTGGCAATGGCGGTATTACTACGTGTCGATTTTGAAGTGCGCCGCAAAGAGCATGCCTTTTCACGTGCTAAAAGTGGTTATCACAAAAAGAGTCAAGGAGGTCATGATGAGTGACTCCGTTAATAAAACCATTTTACTCATGGCTGGTGGGACCGGTGGACACATTTTCCCGGCACTGGCAGTGGGGAAAGAACTGCAGCAACAAGGTTGGAAGTTGCATTGGTTAGGCTCTGAAGGTGGTATGGAAGAGGAGCTGGTGCCGAAGCATGGCATTCGTATGACGCTGCTGCCTGTGAAAGGTATTCGAAAGAAAGGTTTGGCTTCTCTGATTAAGGCGCCGTTCCAATTATTAAAAAGCGTCATGATGGCGCGTAAAGTGATTAAGAAAGTGAAACCGGATGTGGCGCTGGGAATGGGCGGTTTTGCCAGTGGACCTGGCGGTATTGCGGCGAAGCTGTGTGGCGTACCGCTGGTTCTGCATGAGCAAAATGCGATTGCCGGCATGACTAACCGTTACCTGAACCGTCTAAGCAATATCACCTTGCAGGCTTATCCGGGAGCGTTTGTTGAAGTCGATAAAGTAGCAACGGTGGGTAATCCGGTGCGAACCGATTTAATAGCCATCGCGGATGCGGAACAACGTATTCAACGCGATAGCGGTACCATCAATATTCTGGTCGTTGGCGGTAGTCGTGGTGCCATGATTTTGAATCAGAAAGTGCCAGCGATGCTGGATATTATTAATGATGATTTAACCCTGAATGTTCGCCACCAGTGTGGCCGCGGTAATTTAGGTGATGTTGCGGCGCGCTATAAGCAAATTAAAAACCAGTTAGTGTCGCATGATGTTACTGAGTTTATTGATGATATGGCTGCGGCGTATGAGTGGGCGGATCTGGTCATTTGCCGAGCAGGTGCCCTGACTGTTGCTGAAGTGGCGATGGCTGGGTGTGCTGCCATCTTCGTTCCTTACCCGCACGCTGTGGATGATCATCAGACACACAATGCACGCTACCTGGCTGATCAGGGAGCGGCGGTAATTATTCAGCAGCATGATCTGGATGAGCAACAATTAGCGCATCAGACAACGTCATTGGCCAATGATAAAGCGCACCTGATTGAGATGGCTGTGACGGCGAAACAATTAGCGAAGCCTTACGCAACACAGCAAGTAGCAGACTATTGTAAGCGGGCGGCGATTGGTGATTTTGAAATTAAAGAAGAGGCAAAGGTGGCGACAACCAAGAGCACGGCGTCGGAGGATGTGAATGAGTCAAGATAACCTACAGCAGACTATCCCTGAGATGCGCCGAATTAAGCGAATTCATTTTATTGGTATCGGCGGTGCCGGTATGAGCGGTATTGCCGAAGTATTATTGAACCTGGGGTATAAGGTGAGTGGTTCGGATTTACGCCAGAGTCACGTTACACAGCGACTACAAGATCTGGGGGCAGAAATATTCCTGGGGCATCGGGGTAACAATATCCTGGATGTGGATGTGGTGGTTTGTTCGACTGCTATTCCAGAGCATAACCCGGAGATCGAAGCGGCTAAAGAGCGTCGCGTGCCGATCGTGCGCCGAGCTGAAATGTTAGCTGAGTTGATGCGTTTCCGACACGGAATCGCTGTTGCGGGAACGCACGGTAAAACGACCACCACCAGTTTATTGGCCAGTATTTATGCAGAAGGCGGTTACGACCCAACCTTCGTGATTGGAGGCTTGCTTAATAGCGCGGGCTCTAACGCCAAATTAGGTAAAAGTCGTTACTTTATTGCGGAAGCCGATGAAAGCGATGCTTCGTTCTTACACCTGCAACCGATGGTGTCGGTGGTGACCAATATTGAAGCGGATCATATGGACACTTACGGCGGTGACTTTAAGAACCTGGAAAATAATTTTATCGATTTCCTGCACAATCTGCCGTTTTATGGTCTGGCTGTGATGTGCATTGACGATGAAACGATCCAGGAACTGGCGTCAAGAATTTCACGTCCGACGGTGACCTATGGCTTCAGTCAAAGAGCGGATGTAAGAGCGATTGATTATGAGCAGCGCGGTACTAAGAGTTATTTCAAAGTGGTGCGGCGTGATTGTGTCGGTGAGCTGGATATCGAGCTGAATTTACCGGGCAAACACAATGTGCAGAATGCTCTGGCGGCGATCGCCGTGGCGACAGACGATGGTGTCAGTGATAAAGCGATCCAGACAGCCTTGTCGAACTTTGAAGGCATTGGTCGTCGCTTCCAGATGTACGGTGATTTTACCGTGAACGGTAAAACGATCACTCTGATTGATGATTATGGCCATCATCCAAGCGAAGTGAGTGCGACCATTAAGGCATTACGTAAAAGTTGGCCGGAACGCCGTCTGGTAATGGTGTATCAGCCACATCGTTACAGCCGTACGCGTGATCTGTATGAAGATTTCTGTGCCGTGTTGAGTGAGGTGGATGAGTTGGTGATGCTCGAGGTGTACCCGGCAGGCGAGGAGCCAGTACCGGGCGCTGACAGCCGCTCACTGTGTCGCAGTATTCGCCAGCGCGGCAAGATCGAACCGATTTTTGTAGAAACCCCTGAAGAGCTGCCGGAAGCGTTATCGCACTTGTTAGAAGACGGCGACGTCCTGGTAACGCAAGGTGCGGGGAATGTGGGCGGCCTGGCACCATCCTGGGTACAGGTTGGGTTGGACTTTAAGCAACTCATGAATAAGGAGCAAAAGTAATGGCCGTTCGCTCCCCGACAGATTATGGCAAGGTCGCTGTGGTATATGGCGGCTACTCGGCTGAGCGAGAGATCTCGCTGGTGTCGGGGGAGACTGTGTATCAGGCGTTAATCAATGCTGGTGTGGATGCACACAAAGTAGATCCAAAAGTCGATGGTTTATCGGCAATTACAGAGCAAGGCTTCGATCGGGTATGGAATGCTCTGCACGGTCGTGGTGGTGAAGATGGAGTTATCCAGGGCTTTCTGGAACTGCACCAGATCCCATACACCGGCAGTGGCGTCATGGCGTCAGCTATCGCTATGGATAAGTTGCGCACCAAGTTGCTATGGAGTGCACAGGGATTACCGGTAGCCAAACACAAGATGGTGTCAACCGGTGAACTGTCGGCAGCTGATGCGAAAGCACTGTTAGCAGAATTGAATGGCTGCGTTATGGTCAAGCCGATCCACGAAGGCTCCAGTGTGGGCATGGCGAAGGCGGATACCGTAGAGCGTCTGCAACAGGCAGTAACCGCAGCACAGCAGTTTGATCGAGAGATTATGCTCGAGCAATGGATCCACGGTGAGGAATACACAGTAGCCATTTTAAACGGCAAGGCTCTGCCCAGTATTCGCGTGGAAACGCCGCATACGTTTTACGACTTTAAGGCGAAGTACAACAGCAGTGACACTCAGTATCACTGTCCAAGCGGTCTGTCTGCGGATGAGGAGCTGTGCTTGGCCGGCTTAAGTGAAAAGGCGTTTAATGCATTGGGTTGTAGTGGCTGGGGGCGCGTAGATTTTATGCGTGACAGCAATAGCGGTGACTGGCTGCTACTGGAAGTGAATACAGTGCCAGGCATGACACAGACATCGTTGGTGCCAAAAGCAGCAAAAGTAAAAGGCTTTAACTTTGAGCAATTGGTGTTAAAGGTTTTGGACACCAGTTTTGATAGAACAACGGCACTGTCTGCTAACGGAGAGGTGAAGTAAGTATGGCTAAGATGGCAACCCGTAGCGATAAGCAGGAACGTTCTTACAGCGGCTTTAAAAAGTCGTTGAAGTGGACGGCTGGTTTACTGGCGGGTGCCACGGTTGCCGGTGCTTTAGTGTTTGGTGGGATCTGGCTGTTCAGTATTAATACGGACAATGTTTTCCCCATCAATAAAGTTGAATTGCGAAAGCAGCAGTTTACCAACGCTGTAGGTGTCTATGAGGTGTTGCGTTCGATCGAGGATCGCGGCTTTTTCACCATGGATATGCAGCAGGTGGAAGAACAGTTACTGCAACTGCCCTGGATTAAGGCGGCGCAGCTACGAAAAGTTTGGCCGGATACGTTACAGGTGATGGTGCAGGAGCATCAGCCAATAGCTTATTGGGGAGAGGCTGGCGTGGTTTCACAGCAGGGCGAAGTGTTTTACCCGGTCGAAATGCCGCAAGCTGAATGGGTGCAATTAGAAGGACCAGACAAGATGGCAAAGGATTTAACGGAATTATTACAGCTCTATCAGGAGCAGTTGTTGCAGAAAAATATGGTGATAGAAAAAATGCAGTTAAGCCAACGTGGGGCGATAGATATCGTGCTGACCGATGGCTTGGAAGTGAGGTTAGGTAATGTGCATGTGGAGGAGCGAATTGAACGTTTCCTGCAGTACATCGACAGCGTGAAGCAACAAAAAGATGCCACTTTGGCATATGTAGATTTGCGATATCAAAACGGTATGGCAGCGCAATGGTTAGAGAATAAAACGTCAGTGACAAGTGACGGAGGCAGTAGATAAGGCTATGTCAAGATCATCAGATAAACGATTAATTGTGGGGCTCGATATCGGTACGTCCAAGGTCGTGGCCATTGTTGGCGAGGTCGGGGCTGACGATACTGTCGACATTATTGGTATCGGCTCGCACCCTTCGCGTGGCCTGAAAAAAGGCGTGGTGGTAAATATTGAATCTACTGTTGCCTCCATTCAGCGTGCGGTGGAAGAAGCTGAGTTAATGGCTGGTTGTCAGATTCATTCGGTGTATACCGGTATTGCTGGCAGCCACATCAAGAGTCTTAATTCGCACGGCATCGTGGCAATTAAAGATAATGAAGTGACACAGAGCGATGTGGATCGGGTGATTGATGCAGCTAAAGCTGTTGCCATCCCGGCCGATCAAAAAATTATGCATGTTTTGCCACAAGAATTTGTCATCGACAATCAGGAAGGCATTCGAGAGCCGGTTGGTATGTCCGGGGTTCGTCTGGAAGCCAAAGTACACATGGTCACTGGTGCGGTCAGTGCGGCGCAAAACATAACTAAGTGTGTAGCGCGCTGTGGACTGGAAACGGAAGACGTTATCTTAGAGCAGCTGGCGTCCAGTTACTCGGTACTAACCGAAGACGAAAAAGAGTTGGGCGTGTGCTTGATCGATATCGGTGGCGGAACCACGGATATCGCGATATTCACTGGCGGCGCAATCCGTCATACGGCGGTTATTCCAATCGCCGGCGATCAGGTGACCAATGATATTGCGGTGGCGCTTCGAACGCCGACGCAGCATGCCGAAGATATCAAAGTGAAATACGCCTGCGCTTTACGTCAGTTAACCAACCTGGACGAAACGATTGAAGTACCAGGTGTCGGCGAGCGTCAGCCACGTCGTGTTTCTCGCCAGATTCTGGCGGAAGTTGTAGAGCCACGTTACAGCGAATTATTCGAGTTGGTTCATGCCGAAATTCGCCGCAGCGGTTTCGAAAATTTAATTGCTTCGGGCATGGTCATCACCGGTGGCGGCTCGAAGATGGAAGGGTTAATGGAATTGGCGGAGGAAGTGTTCCACATGCCAGTTCGTCAGGGATTGCCACAGCACATTAAAGGTTTAGTGGATGTGGTGCGTAATCCGATTTATGCCACGGGCGTTGGCCTCTTGATCTACGGTAAACAGGATCTGGGTCATCATCGTGAAAGAAATGTAACCGGCTTTAATGGGCTCTGGGAGCGCATGAAAAGCTGGTTCAGTGGATTTTAATCGTGAGCGTATTAACGATTAAAGTGGAGAAATCACTTAAGGCAAACGACTTAAGCTTAAGTGAAAAATTGGCTAAACAATCGAAGGGGATATAGTTATGCCTAATATGTTTGAACTTGTCGATAGCTGCCAGAATAGTGCAGTGATCAAAGTCATCGGTGTGGGTGGCGGCGGCGGTAATGCCGTTGAGCACATGGTTAAAGCCAACATCGATGGTGTGGAATTCATTTGTGCCAATACGGATGCGCAGGCATTGGATTCGTCCAGTGCAAAAACATCTATCCAGATTGGACAGAACATTACCCGTGGTCTTGGTGCTGGTGCCAACCCTGATGTTGGTCGCCAGGCGGCACTAGAAGATCGTGAACGCCTGATGGAGGTGCTGCAAGGCTCGGACATGGTGTTCATTACAGCAGGTATGGGCGGCGGTACCGGTACCGGTGCAGCACCAGTGATTGCTGAAATTGCTAAAGAGATGGGGATCTTGACCGTTGCCGTGGTCACTAAGCCATTTAAATTTGAACGCAAAAAGCGTATGAAACTGGCGGAAAATGGTATTGATGAATTGCGTAATGTCGTAGATTCATTAATTATCATTCCAAACGATAAGCTGGTTTCACAGTTCGCTGGCCTACGTTTGACCGAAGCTTTTGCATCGGCAAACTCAGTACTGCATGGTGCGGTTCAAGGTATTGCTGAATTGATTACCTGCCCAGGCCTTATCAACGTCGACTTTGCCGACGTACGTACGGTGATGGCTGAACAAGGTCAGGCCATGATGGGGACAGGTATTGCCTCAGGCGAAGGACGTGCTCAGGTTGCTGCCGATATGGCGATTGCGAGTCCACTGTTAGAAGATGTGGACCTGGCAGGAGCTCGTGGTATTCTGGTCAATGTCACGGCGAACGAAGAGTTCACCATTGATGAGTTCTCTGAAGTTTGTGAAGTGATTGAAGAGATTGCTCATGAAGACGCCATTGTGGTCGTCGGAACGGCTATTGACGATTCGATGGGTGACGAAATGCGAGTTACGGTTGTTGCCACTGGCCTGGGTCAGGAAGCTGGCATGCGTCTGGTCAGCGACAACAAAGAAAAAGAGATTCGTAAGCCAAGCGGTGAAGTGGATTTCAATAAACTCGATGTGCCACCAGCAGCGCGTAAGCAAGCAGGCGTTGAGGAGTCACCAGATAACTCTACTCAGAAAGTGGCGGTTGGGAGCGACGTTGATAACTTCCTCGACATTCCGGCATTTTTGAGAAAGCAGGCGGACTAAAAAGAGGATAATGAACATTTTAGAACAGACAGGAAGTTATGGCAGGAACGTTAGAGGTGTTATGTTCTGATGGAATGAAACTAAAAATCGATCTGGCGTTCATAGAGTGGAGGAGGCCATCCCTTCGAGCCTCCTTAGCTCACCTTGCTCTGCATTCAGTGCCGATTAAGGGAGTCAATAGGAAAATTAGGGATGAACTGTTAATTTGAATGGAATTTAGGGGTTGTTGTTCTTTAGTAAAGCGTCTCTGTTGTATCTAAAATGATGTCAATCACGGCGTGAGGTATTTAGATTTAGTCATTCTGAATCAATAACTCACAACAAAGAGTGGCGGCATTTTAGCCACAACCCACAGGGCTGAGACGATTTTTTTGCCCAGCATTGTTATAAAAAGTGTTAATAAGATAGACTATTAATCACTTTTGATGCCTGGCTGGACCAAAAAATAGCTGTCAGCAGAGATACTTTACTAAAGAACAACAACCCCAGAATTCAAACAATTGTTCAAAAAATGTTCAAAAATTGTTCAAACAATAGAAATATTGTGGTAATATGCGCTAAAATTTGACTATCTTCCACCTTAAGTTCTTGATTTTTCAAGAAGTTGGAGAACACTGAATGATAAGACAACGTACGTTGAAAACAACCATTCGCGCCACTGGCGTAGGTTTACACACTGGAGATAAAGTGTATTTAACCCTACGACCAGCTCCAGTGGATACAGGGATTGTGTTCCGTCGCGTTGATCTGGACCCTATTGTAGAAATTGATGCTAAACCTGAAAATGTTGGTGATACTACGCTTTCGACCTGTTTGGTCAAAGACGGAGTGCGTATCTCCACGGTCGAACATTTATTGTCGGCGATGGCAGGTTTAGGCTTAGATAATGCTTATATCGATGTCTCGGCACCCGAAGTTCCGATTATGGACGGTAGTGCGAGCCCATTCGTGTTCTTATTGCAATCTGCCGGCGTGACCGAGCAGAATGCACCGAAGAAATTTATTAAGATCAAGAAAAAAGTGACCGTGGAAGACGGTGATAAAAAAGCGACTTTTGAGCCTTTTGATGGTTTTAAAGTGGCTTTTACTATTGACTTTGATCACCCGGTGTTTAAGAAAAGCAGTCAAACGTCGGTTATTGATTTCTCGACTACGTCTTTCGTTAAAGAGGTCAGTCGGGCGCGTACCTTCGGTTTTATGAAGGATATCGAGTTTTTGCGAGCGAACAATCTGGCACTTGGCGGCAGCCAGGATAACGCCATTGTGATGGATGATTTCCGCGTCCTAAACGAAGATGGCTTACGCTATGATGATGAGTTCGTAAAACATAAAATTTTGGATGCGATTGGCGATCTGTTCCTATTGGGCCACAGCTTGATCGGTTCGTTTGTTGGTTATAAATCAGGCCACGCCCTGAATAACCAGTTGATCAGGACCTTGATGGCTGACGAGTCAACCTGGGAATTAGCGACTTATGAAGACGCGAAAGCCGCGCCAATTTCATACATAATGAACCCTGCGCTGTCAGTATAATTTACAGTTAAATAATAATAAAAAGCGTAGGTTAGCGTCGATTATTTTACATTCAAAATTGACTTGGCTTCGTTTTTATCTGAATATTAGCTAATGAGTAGTGGCCATTTTTACGTAAATTGGCCAGGAGTTCAGATGAAATATAGCGAAGTCGTGTACTCCACACCGCGCTTTCCGCGGTAATGACAAGGCTGGACTGGTTGTATTCAGAAACTACGCACCGGCCTTTGAGTTCTTCAGGAAGAAGGCGTTGTACACTTTCGTTGATGGATTGCAGGCTGTTGGACTGTTTCAATAGCCCGCGTAACAAACCTTCGGGTTTGTCGAGTATGTCAGCCACGGACTTGGCTCGGGAAGGACGCTTCATAAGCTCATATTTCTGGGCTAAGTTTGGGTCGGTCTACTATTGTAAGCCGGCAGAGTAGAATTTGTCATCCTAAACAGGACCGTTTGCTGCGTAAAACAGTAAACATCGTGATGACTTGAATGACTTTTGGTTGATTATGCGAATTACGATTATTAAAAGTGATCAGAAAGGAATCAAGGCAGTGGAGTTAGGAAGGCAAAAACTTATAGTGACCTGCATACTGAGTGTGATCAGTGTGATGGCCATTATTGGTGCCACGTTTTATACCACCAAGTGGGCTTTACAACAGGATCTGGTCAGCGAGTCTGCGATCCAGAAATGGCAAGTTGAGCTTGCGCAGCAAAAGCAAGAGCTCGAAAGAGCCAAGCGTCTATCCGAAGATAAAGTTCAGGCATTGTCCAGCCGTTTAGCTTCCATGCAGGCCCACATTCTGCGTCTTGATGCTGCCGGCGCCCGTTTGGCTTCAGAGGCAGGCATTAAAGACGAGTTTGGCTTTGGGGAAGCGCCTGCGATGGGCGGGCCAAACGAGGATGTATCTGCTGATAAAGCGACGTACCATGACGTAGCTTCTTCTCTGGATAACATCCAGAGTTCAATTGAAGCGAAAGAGCAACAGCTATTTGCGCTGGAGTCTCTGTTATTAGACAAAAATATCAGCGCAGAGCAAAAAATTTCAGGCCGTCCGGTGAATACGGGGTGGTTATCTTCGCCTTACGGCTATCGGGCGGATCCTTTCACGGGGAAACGTGCATGGCATGCCGGTATCGACTTTTCAGCACTTGCCGGCTCTGACGTCGTGGCGACAGCGGCAGGAGTGGTTACTACGGTCGAGCGTAAATCTGGCTACGGTATTTTCGTTGAAATCAGTCACGGTGATGGTTACACCACGCGTTACGGACATAATAAAACGGTACTGGTTAAAAAAGGTGATCTAGTCGAGAAAGGTGAGGTTATTGCTAAGGTGGGCAGTACAGGCCGCTCTACGGGGCCACATGTACATTATGAGGTCACTCGAAATGGTAAGCGGGTTAACCCTTGGGGTTATCTGAAGCAATAAGTTTGAGCAAATAATAACAATGAAAAGCCGGGCGGAAGCCCGGCTTTTTTGTGTCGGTCTGTGATATAAATGACCTGTGGCTGACATAATAAAAAATAATGTTGAAATACTGAGTGTATGACCCCATCTGATGAGAATACTGCTCGAAAAAACCGAATCAGGCGTTTACAGCTACTAGAATATCGGTACAATCGAGTGCTTAATGATAATTCTCTAAGTTGCTGCCAGCTGACCTTTGAGGGGTCTATAAAGTGTCGGAGCATATCGAGTGGCAACTTTGTAACTTAATAAAAGAACCAATAGCATGAGTTTCCTTAGCAAAATATTCGGCAGTCGAAATCAACGAACTATCAAACGCATGAGTAAGCTGGTAGATAGCATTAACCAGCTTGAAGCAAACTTTGAGTCTTTGAGTGATGACGAGATCAAGGGCAAAACCGCGGAGTTCAAGCAACGTCTTGAAAGCGGGGAGAGTTTGGATGACTTGCTGCCAGAAGCTTTTGCCGTGGTTCGCGAAGCCAGTAAACGTACACTTGGTATGCGCCATTTTGATGTGCAGCTTATTGGTGGTATTACGCTACATCAGGGGAAAATCGCGGAGATGCGTACCGGTGAAGGTAAAACGCTAGTCGCGACGCTTCCTGTGTATCTTAATGCCCTTGCTGGCGAAGGCGTTCACGTTATTACAGTTAACGATTACCTGGCGCAACGTGATGCTGAGTGGATGGCCCCAGTTTATGACTTCCTCGGCATGTCGGTTGGTGTGATCTTATCCGGCCAGTCACACGAACAAAAACAGGATGCTTACGCTGCCGATATTACCTACGGTACCAACAACGAGTACGGCTTTGATTATCTGCGCGATAATATGGCTTTTGAGAAAGAGCAACGTGTGCAGCGTGAGCTGAACTTTGCCGTTATTGATGAGGTTGACTCGATCCTGATCGACGAAGCGAGAACCCCATTGATTATTTCGGGGCAGGCAGAAGATAGCTCCGAAATGTACCGTGCCATTAACCAGTTAATCCCGCAGCTGCAACTTCAAGACAAAGAGTCGGAAGAGGGCGAAGAAGATACTGGTGATTATACGATAGATGAGAAAGGTAAGTCTGCCAACTTAACTGAGCGTGGCCAGGAACGAGTAGAAGAGCTACTACGTAGTAATGGTTTATTACCTGATGGACAGAGTTTATACAGTCCAGCCAGCATTATGCTGTTGCATCATGTTAATGCTGGCCTTCGTGCTCATACCTTGTTTAAGAAGGACGTTGACTATGTGGTCAAGGATAACGAAGTGGTTATCGTCGATGAGCATACCGGACGTACCATGCCGGGCCGTCGCTGGTCTGATGGTTTGCATCAGGCGGTAGAAGCTAAAGAAGGCGTTAATATTCAGAACGAAAACCAGACTTTGGCGTCGATTACCTTCCAGAACTATTTCCGACTGTACAATAAATTATCCGGTATGACGGGTACCGCAGATACTGAAGCGACTGAGCTGCACATGATCTACGGTTTGGAAGTGGTGGTCATTCCAACAAACCGCCCAATGCAGCGTCAGGACTTACCGGATCTGATTTACTTAAGTAAAGAAGAAAAGTACGCAGCCATTATCGAACAGATTAAAGAGTTGCAGGAAAAAGGTCAGCCTATATTGGTCGGCACCGTTTCTATCGAGTCGTCAGAGCTGATCGCTAATGCGCTGAAAAAAGCTAAAATTAAGCACCAGGTCTTGAACGCAAAATTCCACGCTAAAGAAGCCGACATTATTGCGCAAGCTGGTCGTCCAGGGACCGTCACGATTGCGACCAATATGGCCGGTCGTGGTACCGATATTGTGTTGGGTGGTAACTTGCAGGCGGACATCGCGGCGCTAGGCGAAAACCCATCTGAAGAGAAAGTTGCTAAGGTTAAAGAAGAGTGGCAAAAACGCCATGATCAAGTACTTGAGGCTGGCGGCTTAGCCATTATTGGTACCGAGCGTCACGAGTCTCGTCGTATTGATAACCAGTTACGAGGTCGTTCTGGCCGTCAGGGCGATCCTGGTCTGAGCCGTTTCTACCTATCGTTGGAAGACGATTTGATGCGGATTTTTGCGTCTGATCGACTGGGTATGATGATGCAGCGTCTTGGTTGGGAAGAGGGCGAAGCGCTTGAGCACAAAATGGTCTCCCGTGCGATTGAAAATGCGCAGCGTAAAGTCGAGCAGCGTAACTTCGATATGCGTAAGAACTTACTTGAATATGATGATGTCGCAAACGACCAGCGTCGTGTGATCTATGAGCAACGTAACGAGTTGATGGAGTCTGATGATATTCAGGAAACTATCGAAGACATGCGTTATGATGTGGTGCAGGATGTTATCAGTCAGTATGTACCGCCGCAATCAATCGAAGAAATGTGGGATATTAAAGGCCTGGAACAGCGACTCGAGCAAGACTTTGCTATTGAACTACCGGTGCAGCAATGGCTGGATGAAGATGACAAGTTTGCCGAAGAAGAGTTGCGTGAAAAAGTTTATCAGGAAATCCAGAAGGCTTATGACGAGAAAGAAGGCTTATTGCCTGAGCCTAAGATGATGCGCCAGCTGGAAAAGCAGGTGATGTTGCAGCATCTGGATATGCACTGGAAGGAGCACCTGGGTAATATGGACCATCTTCGCCAGAGTATCCATCTGCGCAGTTATGCGCAGAAAAACCCGAAGCAGGAGTATAAGCGTGAAGCATTTGAGTTGTTCTCGGGCCTATTGGATAACTTAAAGCACGATGTGGTTACTGTATTGTCCAAAGTAAAATTCCGTCTGCCGGAAGAGGTCGAGGCAATGGAGCGTCCACAACAGGATGCATCACAAATGAACATGCAACATGAATCAGCCTCAGCTATGCCTGCAGATCAGGAAAGTCAAACCCAGCGTCAGGCTGAAACCTTTGTCCGTGAACAACCTAAGGTTGGTCGTAACGAGCCCTGCCCGTGTGGTTCAGGCAAGAAGTTTAAGCACTGCCACGGAAAAGCGTCTTAATAACAAAAGATGGAAACGGTTAGAGTCGCGGTGGCGGTAATTATTATCGCCGACCGCGTTTTAATTGCTAAAAGAGCAAAACACCAGCACCAGGGTGGCCTGTGGGAGTTTCCGGGCGGTAAGATAGAGCCGGAAGAGTCCGTAGACAGTGCACTTGAAAGAGAGTGTTTCGAAGAGCTGGATATATCCCCCTTGCAGATCAAGCCGCTGACTACTATTGAGCACACCTATCCAGATAAAGCCGTGCGGCTGGAAGTCTGTACTGTGCATGATTTCCTTGGAGTTCCTAAAGGAAAGGAAGGGCAGCCGCTTACCTGGTGCCCACTACAGCAGTTGTCGTCTTTTGATTTTCCTGAAGCAAATCACTCGATTATCGAACTTATCGTTGCCTAACGTTCGTTTTTAGAAAGTTCTTCTATGGTTTGAGGATCGAGTTCCTGTCCGGCAATTTTATGACCTTCACTGGCCCACTCCCCTAAATCAATTAATTTACAACGTTTGCTGCAAAACGGTTTGAAATCGTTACTGTCGGTCCAGGCCACAGACTGAGAACAGGTTGGACATTTTACTATCATGGTTTCAGACATAAGTTAATCTGTTTTGGCTTACTAAATTGCAGCGTAGCATACCCGCACTCGTGTAAAAAATCGAGTTGAGACATTCCCTCGCTTGGCATTGCTGTTAATTCAATTATAACTTACATAGTCTTTATGATAAGAAAGTCAAATAAAACAGGAGGTTAAAGTTTGTATTCGTTGGTTTAACGAGTAAACAGAAATCGAATACGGGTTTTTCTTGTCTTGAGTGACAAATTTTGTCAGTAAAAGGTTGAGTCGGTTGATAAATGAACAGTTTTAGGTGGGTTAGCGATGCGGCTGTGCATACAAATGTGAATTAAGTCATTGTTTTAATTGCCTGTCGAAAAATTTTACAATAGATAGTTGCTATCTTTTAATCGGAAAGTTATATTGATTTATAGAATTTGTTCTGGCGCTGATTTGCGTTTTCTTGCTTGTGCATAAAAAGCATTTGGTGACAAAGCTGAGGGAACACAAGATTTCTTGACGCAAGTTAGACAGAATAAATCCTTGAAAACTTTTTTGCAAAATTATGATAGGAGAGAGTCTCATGCAAACTAAAAAACAAGCGGGTTTTACCCTGATTGAATTAATGATCGTTGTAGCGATCGTCGGTATCTTGGCTGCAGTAGCTATCCCAGCTTACCAAGATTATATTAAGCGTTCTAAAATGTCAGAAGTAATGGCTACGGCTGGTGCTTGTAAAACATCGATTTCGGAATATGCCGCGTCAAACAATGAGCTTCCAGCTACCACAGCTAGTGCTGGTTGTAGCTCTGGTTCACAATATGTAGCTGATCTACAGGTTGCTACTGGTGTTATCACTGTTACTTCTCAAAATATTGGTACAGGTGCTGATGGCCAAGCGGTACTTTTAACTCCTGTAACATCTACTGGTGCAGCAGTTACAAATGCTAACCCTGATCAAATTGGTGGTTGGAACTGTACTAATGCTGGTGGTGTTGAGTCAGAATACTTGCCTGCTAATTGCCGATAATCAGTAATCAAGAGCAAGGAAAAGCGAGCATCTGCTCGCTTTTTTTTTAACTTAACTAAGACTTTTATCAGGTACCCAATGATAAAACTAAATAAAATAACGTTTATAGTATTTGGATTATTCTTTCTTTTTATTACACATATATGGTCGCAAGCGTTTGGTGTCGTTGGTTTAGGGCTCCAACAGAATAATTATTCGTGGCTGTTTGTAAGTGTAGTAGTGGCGCTAGCGTTGTGCCATATTCACTATACTAAAAGTATAGTGTTGCCACCATTTTGGGTAAAAGGCAGTATCGCTCTACTGGTTATTCTAGTCCCATTTATTTTTGGAGATAAAAATTTCATTAGAGAAGGTATTCTTCTGCCATTAGGCTTAATCACAATTTGGATTTTCTCTTTAGCAGTCATCCAAATAGACATAATCAGGAAGGAGCCTTGGTGGCTTATTGTTTTTCTAATGGCATCAATTTTCATTCAAGTGCTCTGGGGTTTTCTTGAAACATTCCACGCGGTAATGGTTAACCATACAAATAATGCTCTACTGCTCGATCCTGGGGCAACAGGTGTATTTAACCAAAAAAATGTTTTTGGTAGTTTTTTGGCAACTGGTTTATCTCTCAGCTTATTCAGTCTCACGAAATATAATTTCCAAAGAGTAAAGTTACAAAAAATCACTAATTTTTTGCATTTGTTCTTCGTGTTAATTGCTGTGTTTACTCTTGTATTTTCAAATTCTCGAGTCAGTTATATCGGCTCAATTATAGGTGTGTTACTCGTATTACCGTATGCATTACACCAAGACAAAAAGAAAACAATAATTTGGCTTCTTTTTGGTATTGCCAGCCTAATTATCTCTCTTATATTGCTAAGCTCTATCGGAAGAGTAGAAAAAGAATTAGCTTCGGGAGGGGAACGAATTGGAATGTATTTAACGTGCTTGTACGCAATAATGGATGCGCCTATTTTTGGGCATGGCCTTGGTAGCTTTGAGTCCGTTTACACAGAAAAGTTTGCAGTTTTGTTTCAGCTTGGTAGTTTACCGGAAGCAAGCCAACATAAGAATTTGATTCATCCTCATAATGAAATACTATTGTGGGGAGTGGAGGGTGGGTTAGTATCCATTCTGGGGTTATTAGGAATGGTTTTTATCCTGTTTAGACATTTATTGAGCAAATCTTTTAAAACTGTTGCAGCTATAGGACTATTATTTCCAATTATTTTACATAGTATGGTTGAAATGCCATTCTACCAATCTGCATTACACCTGATTACATTAACGCTGTTATATATATTTAGTTACCTTTTTGTTCATAGTGAAACGAATGACACGATAATTTCACTGAAAAAAACCAGCCTATTGCCTGCGACTGGTATATTGTTCTTAGTGGCGGCTACTTTAGCTTTTTCGTTGAACATAAAATCATTAAACACTTTTACAAATTTCTTGAATCAGAAGAACCGGAATATTGAGGCTTTAAGAGGCGTGTCCGTTTATTTTGGATGGGAGAACACTTATAACTATATTTACAATGCAAGTTTGTCTCAGATAGGTATTCGAAATGATAAGGCTGAGTTAAGCAAACCCTACATTAAATGGGCGGAGCAGGCAATTAAGACAACCCCTAAGCTTGATTACTATAGGACTTTGATATACGCCTACGAGAATACAGGCCAGATAAAGAGAGCATTCGAGACTGCTTCTAAATTAGATTACAATTACAGGACTCATAAGCCAACACAGCGATGGCTAGATAACTTTTACAAGCATATGGAATCAAAAGGTTATTTACGAGAGAGCTACTCCAGCAATTGACATTTGTGACGTTTTAATAAAGTATATTTAAGTGTATATATAAACAAATAGCGGATTGAATGAAAACATGGCACTAGTAGAAACTGGTTTAACGGGCTTAGCACATATGCTGGTCGCTGAAGGCCTTATTGAAAAAGAAAAAGTAAAAGAGGCTATCGAGCGGGCGAAAGAAGAGAAAGTTGGTTTAATTGATTGGCTTGTGAATGCTGGTTGGGTTGAAGGTAAAGATGCAGTTAAAGCACAGGGGATAAATTTCGGTGCTCCTTATTTTGATGTTTCTGCTCTTAATGTCGAAAACTTACCTAAAGACATTATCGATTTAAATATGATGCGTAAGCATCGTGCTATACCGTTATTTAAACGTGGCACTCGATTATTTATTGGGGTTTCTGACGCGACAAATCTTAAAAGCTTGGAAGAAATTCGTTTCCAGACTAATTGCTCTATTGAAGCGGTTTTGGTTGAGCCATCCAGGCTTGATACCCTCGTCGATAAGTTAATTGATGAAAAGGAAAGCGAGTCACTTTCAGACTTTGATGATGCTGATCTGGATAACATTGATCTGGATGCTATTGAAGGTGATCAAGGTGCTGATATTGATGAGGGGGCGGAAAAGGATGATGCGCCGGTAGTAAAGTTCGTAAAAAAAATGTTAGTGGATGCCATTCGTAAGGGGGCGTCGGATTTACACTTTGAACCTTATGAGAAGAAATACCGAGTACGTTTCCGTATTGATGGTATGTTGCATGAAGTGGCTAGCCCGCCGATTCAGCTCTCGGCGAGAATTTCAGCACGTCTAAAGGTTCTATCTAACCTAGACATTTCTGAACGCCGTGTTCCACAGGATGGCCGTGTCAAACTGAAACTGTCTCGTACAAAAGCCATTGATTTTCGTGTGAATACCTTGCCGACGTTGTTCGGTGAGAAAATTGTAATGCGTATTCTGGATCCTTCCAGTGCCATGTTGGGTGTCGATGCTTTAGGTTTTGAAGCGCAGCAAAAGAAGTACTTTATGGATGCCATTGGTAAACCACAGGGCATGGTCCTGGTTACCGGCCCAACGGGTTCTGGTAAAACGGTAACGCTTTACACCGGTGTTAATATTCTGAATGATGAGCATAAGAATATTTCGACAGCGGAAGACCCGGTAGAGATTAACCTGCCTGGCGTCAATCAGGTTAATGTTAACTTAAAGGCTGGCTTAACTTTTGCTTCAGCACTTAGAGCCTTCTTGCGTCAGGATCCGGATATCGTACTGGTTGGTGAGATTCGAGATCTGGAAACTGCTGAAATTGCGATTAAAGCATCGCAAACAGGTCACTTGGTATTATCGACACTGCATACCAACTCGGCTCCAGAAACATTAACACGTTTGGTGAATATGGGTGTGGCGCCATTTAATATTGCGACTACCGTGAACCTGGTTGTGGCGCAGCGTCTGGCAAGACGGCTTTGTGAGCATTGTAAGAAATCTTCTGAGTTGCCAGAAGAGGCATTGTTGGAAGAAGGCTTTACTAAAGAAGAACTGAACGACCTCACAGTTTATGAACCTGTTGGTTGCGATAAGTGTACATTAGGTTATAAAGGTCGAGTAGGTTTATTCCAGGTCATGCCAGTGTCGGAAGAAACAGGAAGAATTATTATGCAGGGCGGTAATGCGATTGACATTGCCGATCAGGCGAAAAAAGAAAATATTCCCGACCTAAGGCGAGCTGGTCTTAATAAAATTAAACTGGGTGCAACAAGTCTGGAAGAAGTTAATCGAGTCACTCAAGAGTAATTCGAGTGGTGGTTACTTTTGTAGGATCTGGCACTTTCAAACAGAATTTTGCTATATTAGCTTTAATCGTTGTTAAAGGTGAACAAACATGGCTACAGCAGTTAAAAAGCGTGGGGCAGCTGCGAAACAAAAGAAACAGAAAAATTTTCAGTATAAAGGGGTTAATAAGCAAGGTCAGAAGGTTTCTGGCTCTATGCCAGCAGAGAGTGCTGATGCAGTAAAAATGCAGCTTCGAAAACAGGGTATTACACCAAAAACGGTGAATGCTGAGCTGTTTTCGTTTGGTTCTGGCAAGAAGCCAATCAAGCCTGTTGATATTGCCGTATTTTTACGGCAGTTGGCGACCATGATGAAAGCGGGTGTGCCTTTGGTACAGTCTTTCGATATTATTGGTAAAGGCCACGAAAACGCCAGTGTACAAGATCTGGTCCAAGAAATAAAAGAAGACGTTGAATCAGGGAGCCCTTTTGCATCGGCACTTCGTAATCATCCCAAGTACTTTGATGAGTTGGTTTGTGACCTGATTCATGCCGGTGAGCAATCCGGTACTTTAGAGCAAATGCTGGATCGTATCGCGACTTATAAAGAAAAAACAGAAGCCTTAAAGTCTAAAATTAAAAAGGCGATGATGTATCCTGCTGCAGTTATCGTTGTGTCAATTGCGGTAACAGCTGTATTGCTGATTTATGTTGTCCCCATGTTTAAGGACTTGTTCCAGGGGGCTGGGGCTGACTTACCGGCGTTGACCGCAGTGGTAGTAAGTGCATCTGAGAGCATGCAGGCTAACTGGTATATTTATTTAGGTATCCTGATAGCCATTGTTGTTGGCTTTGTTCAGGCTAATAAGCGCTCAGAAAAATTTAGAGAAGCAAAGGATCGGTTTTTGCTCAAGTTTCCAATTTTCGGACCGCTGGTACAAAAGGCGGCCGTGGCCCGTTATGCCCGTACCTTAGCGACCACATTTGCGGCAGGTGTCCCTTTGGTTGATGCTTTAGATTCTGCTGCTGGAGCCTCAGGTAATACCGTCTATAAAAAAGCTATTATGAAAATTAAGGATGATGTGACCAGTGGTCTTCAGATTAATATGGCGATGACATCAACGGGTGTTTTCCCAAATATGGTAAACCAAATGGTGGCAATCGGTGAGGAATCCGGTGCGGTAGATACCATGTTATCCAAAGTGGCAGATATCTATGAAGCGGAAGTGGATGATGCGGTTGATGGTTTAAGCTCGTTAATTGAACCCTTTGTAATCGTCTTTATTGGTGGCTTAGTCGGTACCATTATTGTTGCTATGTACCTGCCAATCTTTAAGTTGGGTGATGCATTCTAAGAAAGATTAATATCAAGAAAATAAAGTATGATTGAATTACTCTCTACTAACCTGCCGTTACTGGCAGGTTTTGTTTTTGTACTGGGCTTGTTGTTTGGCAGTTTTTATAATGTAGTGATATACCGACTTCCAATAGTGCTTAATCGTGAATGGAAGGGCACAGCAACGGAAATCCTAACTGAAGCTGGTTGCAAGGTGAGCTGCCCGGCGGAGGAGCTGCCTGAGAAATTTAATCTGGTTTCTCCACGTTCGGCTTGTCCCAAGTGTGGCCATCAGATCACAGCACTGGAAAATATTCCGGTATTGAGCTGGCTGTTGTTAGGAGGAAAGTGTAGCTCCTGCAAAACGAAAATTTCTATCCGCTATCCCTTTGTTGAATTGCTGACCGCAAGTACTTTTGCTATCTGTGCTTGGGCTTTCGGTTTTACCTGGCTAACGGTATTTGCTGTCATTTTTACCTCGACTTTAATCATCGGCAGCTTTATCGATTACGATCATAAGATCTTACCCGATCAATTGACGCTCCCTTTGGTTTGGGTGGGGTTAACTGTTCCTTTATTTTTAAATCCAGAAACCTTTCAGCCAAACTTTGCACCTGATTTGCGCTCGGCAGTCATCGGTGCTCTGTGTGGTTACTTGATTCTCTGGTCAATTTACTGGCTGTTTAAGTTGGTGACCGGGAAAGAAGGTATGGGCCATGGTGACTTTAAACTGTTGGCAGCTATCGGGGCTTTCGTGGGTTTTAAAATGTTGCCTCTGGTAATCATTCTGTCGACGGTAACGGGCGCGGTTTTGGGCATTATCAGCATGATCGTGAGCAAGCGCGGCAGAGACCATACCATTCCTTTTGGTCCCTTCTTGGCCATTGCGGGGTGGGTTACGTTAATCTGGGGGCAGCCGTTGACCCAGTTTTATTTAGACCTATTAGCACCATAAAGCTTGTAAACAGTTATGACTCTTCATATTGCTTTAACCGGTGGCGTGGCCAGCGGTAAGTCCGCAGTTAGCCGTTATTTTGAAGAACTTGGCGTGCCTGTCTTGGATGCGGATCAGGTGGCGCGGGATGTAGTGGCTATTGGCTCTCAAGGCCTGTTGGCGATCACGGAGAAGTTTGGCGAGGAGGTTTTGCAGGCCGATGGAACGCTGGATCGGCGAGCATTACGCAATATCGTGTTTACGGACGATGACAAGCTTAAATGGCTGAATCAGCTGTTACATCCTTTGATTCGTCAGCAGATGACAGCTTGGCGTGCGGAGGCTGCGAAAAACCAGGCGCTTTATACCATCAGTGCCATCCCGCTCTACTACGAAACTATTTATAACACGCCGGAAGCGGAGCAGTATGACCGTGTTGTGGTCATTGATGCCTCAGAAGACATTCAGCTGGAGCGCCTGATGCAGCGTGATGACAGTTCTGTAGAGCAGGCTAAGGCGTTGATATCGAGTCAGGCTGGCCGAGAAGAACGTTTAGCTATTGCCGATGACGTCATTACCAATGATGCTGATTTGCAATCATTAAAACAACAAGTTATAAAGCTAGACAACGAGTACCGTGATTTAGCAAGGAGCTAAAGCCCATGAGCGATTCGGGTGAGTCCATACTGTATGAACATCCCTTGAGCGAGCAGGTCCGTACTTACTTGCGCCTGGAGCAGCTCTTCTCCATACAACTACATTTGCGTGAGCAAGACTCTAAAATGTGTCATGTGGCTGCTCTGCGCAACCTGTGGGAAATATTGGACTGTCTTGACCGTGGTGATATCAAGGGCGAGCTGATCAAGGAGCTGGAAGCCCAGCGCCTACACTTTCTGCAGTTAAAAGAAAGCCCCTATATTGATGACTTAAAGCTACAACGATTTTTAGAGCAACTGGAACAGCTGTTAACCTGGCTTGGGCGTTACCAGGGTAAGTTTGGTGCTAAGTTACGCGCAGATCGCTTTATTGATATGCTCAAAAATCGTATTCGCATGCCTGGCGGTACCTGTAGCTTTGACTTGCCTGAACTTCATCAGTTCCTAAGTAAACCTTTCCAGTATCGTCAGCAAAGTCTGAGCGAATGGTTTACTCATCTCGAAGGGTTGGCACAGTGCATTAAAATACTGTTACGATTGTTTCGCGAAAATGGAGATTTTGACAAGGTCACCTGTCATCAAGGAGTATACCAAAGCAGCTTGTCGAATAAGAACAACCCGCAGCTTTTACGTCTGCGGCTTCCGCGTGACTCGGAGTACTTTCCAGAAGTCAGTGGTTCAAAGCACTATTTCAGCATCCGCTTCATGGAGCACGTTGGAGACGATGTGCAGCCAGCTGCGTCAGACTTAAGCTTTGAACTGGCTGTTTGCTAATGGTGAGCCAATCCCTGATTGGCTGACTCTGCCTACATTTCCAGTCGAAGCGATAAGTCGATGGCTTTTACGTTTTTGGTTAAAGCGCCAACAGAAATATAATCGACTCCGGTCTTGGCGATGTCGCTTAAGGTTTCCAGGGTGACGTTGCCGGACGCTTCAATCTTAGCCGTGTGTGAATGCATGTGATTGATTGCCACGCCTGTGCGCATATCGTCAGTACTGAAATTATCCAGCATGATGACGTCGGCTCCAGCATCCAGTGCCTTATCCAGTTGTGAGAAGGTCTCAACTTCAACTTCCACTAACAGATCGGGATGGTTACGTCTGGCTGCCGCTACTGCATTTTTTATCGAGCCCATAGACATAATGTGGTTTTCTTTAATCAGGAAGGCATCGTGCAGTCCCATACGATGGTTTTTGCCGCCACCACAGTATACGGCATACTTTTGGGCTAAGCGCATCATAGGGATGGTTTTACGGGTGTCTAGCAGTTTGCAATGAGTGCCCCTTAGCTCACTGACGTAGCGGGCTGTAGTTGTTGCAGTGCCTGACAGTGTTTGCAAAAAGTTCATGGCACTACGTTCAGCAGTAAGAATGTTACGTGCATTACCCTCTATTTCGCACAAGGTATCGTTGGCTGCCATTTTATCGCCATCCTGACAGTGCCACTTTACAGACATGCTTGGATCGAGCTTGGAAAAAACGGCGTTAAACCAGTCAATACCGCAAACTACTGCGTTTTCCCGGGTAATTAAGCGGCCTTTAGCGACTTTATCGGCGGCAATGAGTTCTGCCGTGACATCAACGCCATCCGTACCATTTAAGTCTTCTTCCAGAGCTCGGCTTACTTGGAAGTCGATGTCTTGCTTAAGTTGTTTCTGATAAGGAATATCAATCATAATTGCTCTTGTCGCTTATACCGCAATGGGGGCTTTCCGTTTACAATGTGTGGTATTGTAATCACAAATAGCTAGTTTAGGAATAGTATGGCGGTAGCAGGCCAGGAATTTTGTATAAATTTACACACCGGGTTGGTTGAACAGGCGAGGCAGTCGGACTGTACTCACTACGACGATCGCGAGGGCTCTGAGATTGATTTGCTGGTGATCCACAACATCAGTTTGCCACCTAAACAGTTTGGAGGGCCTTATATCGATCAGCTTTTTGCTGGTCGACTGAACCCGCAAGAACATGAGTTTTTCAAAGAGATTGCTGGCATTCGCGTTTCCAGCCATCTTCTGATCCGCCGCGATGGTGGGCTGGTGCAGTATGTTCCTTTGCATAAGCGAGCCTGGCATGCGGGGCTATCATCGTTTCAGGGACGAGATAAGTGTAATGATTTTTCTATTGGTATTGAGTTAGAAGGCGCCGATGATATTCCTTATGAACCACAGCAATATGAAGTGCTGGCGAAATTGACACGGCTGATCATGTCTGCGTATCCTGCAATAACGAAAGAAAGGATTACAGGACATTCGGATATTGCCCCGGGGCGTAAAACGGATCCAGGACCTGCCTTCGACTGGGATTACTTTCGCAAGACATTAGCCGGTAAACCACGATAGTTAATCTGGCCGGACGGCTCTGAAGGTAAAGGGGCTGATAGAGAGTATGGTATAACGATGGGTGCATCACCAATTAACGATTAAGGGCAAACAAAATGGCACTATTGGCATTGGTAATAGCGATCTTGATTGAGCGGTACTATCACAGCAACCAGTCGGCTACTCGGGACAAACTGAGTAGTGACAACTGGTACTTCAGTTATTCGAGGGGGTTAAATAAGACTTTTGGGGACAAGTCCTGGTATCAGGGCTGGTTACGTGACAGCGTGGAAATCTTTATTCCAGCTATTGTGATATTTATCCTGTTCAAGTTGTTTGATGACGGCTTTATTGCCTCACTCATTGTACTGGCGCTAATGGTACTGATCCTGGTTCACGCCTTTGGCCCTCAGCTACCAAGCAAACAACTCAGTGGTTACTTTAGCGCGCTGGAGCATGATGATCCGCAGGCAGCGTACGAATATGCTAAAACCTATACTGGCAAAGAGGCCAATGATGAAGCGGAAATGGTCAAACAGGTCACTTCGAGTATTTTTTATAACGTCGAGAGTCAGTATTTTAGTGTGGCTATCTGGTTTGTACTGTTAGGTCCGGCTGGTGCGCTACTGTATCGAATGTTGTTGTGGCAGCAGCAGGAATCACGGCTGGGAGTGGCTGGTAAAAAAGTGTTTTATGTTATGGAATGGATTGCCTGTCGTATTTCTACCTTATCGTATTTATTAGCTGGGGATATGGCTCACGGCATTGATGCGATTAAAAAGCAGTACTTTGACCTCGATGTATCGGGAAAAGATTTACTGCTCAATGCGGCAGCGGCAAGCATGGGTGCTCATGCTGAAAGCTATGAAAAAGTAGCTGGCGAGAATCACTGTGCCATCGGCGTATCGCAGCGAGCCGGTGTGATTTTATTTGCGGTGATCGCCGTTGCTTCATTACTCGGCTGGACTTTTGTTTGATTATATTTAACTTGTGTTAATTATTTGCTGGGTGTTTTTTAGGTCAGACCAGTTGCCTGGTTTGGCCGGTTTTTACGCGAAAGAGTATCTTTTTAAGCACTTTTTGACTAAGATGTTGGCTTTGTGATCAGTAATGAATATAGTTAACGCATGTTAAATAGTCGTGCGGCTGTCATAGGGCGATAAATATGTCTGAAAATGATTTAAAACAAAATGCATCTGCAGCAGATGTTGATCCGATAGAAACGCAGGAATGGATCGACGCGCTGGATGCAGTGATGGCAGAAGAAGGTGTCGAAAGAGCACACTTCTTACTGGAGAAACTGGTAGCTAAGGCACGTCGTGCCGGTGCTAATTTGCCATTCGATTTAACCACTGCTTATCTCAATACGATTCCTCCATCGCAAGAAGCGCATATGCCTGGTGATCAGGAAATGGAACGTCGTTTACGTGCGATTATTCGCTGGAATGCGATTGCGATTGTTCTGCAGGCGTCGAACAAAGAATTAGAGTTGGGCGGCCACTTATCAAGTTTTGCGTCAAGCGCGACCCTTTACGATGTCGGCTTTAACCACTTCTTTAAGGGTAATAACGAAGATAAGGGCGATTTGATTTATTACCAGGGTCACTCGTCTCCTGGTATTTATGCCCGCGCCTTTTTGGAAGGGCGTTTAAAAGAAGAGCAGTTAAGCAATTTCCGTCAGGAAGTAGACGGTAAAGGTTTATCCTCTTATCCGCACCCATGGTTGATGCCCGAGTTCTGGCAGTTCCCAACAGTATCGATGGGGTTAGGCCCTATTCAGGCCATCTATCAGGCGCGTTTCTTAAAGTATCTGGAAAATCGCGGTTTGGCAGACACTAAGGGGCGTAAAGTCTGGGCCTTCTTAGGCGATGGTGAGATGGACGAGCCTGAGTCACTCGGTGCGATCAGTCTTGCTGGTCGTGAAAAGCTGGATAACCTGATTTTCGTGATTAACTGTAACTTACAGCGTCTTGATGGCCCGGTTCGCGGTAACGGCAAAATCATTCAGGAGCTGGAAGGTGAGTTCCGTGGCTCTGGCTGGAATGTATTGAAAGTGATTTGGGGCCGTTACTGGGATCCGTTACTGGCACGTGATACTGAAGGTCGTTTGCGCAAAGTGATGGAAGACACCGTGGATGGTGAGTACCAGAACTGTAAAGCCAAAGGTGGTGCTTATACTCGCGAACATTTCTTCGGTAAAGATCCAAAGCTGAAAGAAATGGTTGCCAATATGTCGGATGAGGACATCTGGCGCTTGAACCGTGGTGGTCACGATCCGCATAAAGTCTATGCTGCTTACCACAAAGCGGTAAACACTGAAGGTCAGCCAACCGTTATCTTGGCCAAAACCGTTAAAGGTTACGGTATGGGCGCATCGGGTGAAGGTAAAAATGCTGCGCACCAGGTTAAGAAAATGAACTTGGAAGCGTTAAAGCATTTCCGCGATCGTTTTAACGTTCCGATTCCTGATGAGAAGCTGGAAGAAGTACCTTTCTATCATCCCGGTGAAGACAGCGATGAGATTAAGTACCTTCAAGAGCGCCGTGAAAAACTTGGTGGTCATTTGCCGACGCGTCGTGCTGAATCTAAAAGCTTAGACATACCGTCGCTTGATGCATTCGATGCTTTGTTGAAGTCGAGTGGTGAGCGTGAAATATCTACCACCATGGCCTTTGTACGTGGCCTTAATGTGTTACTGAAAGATAAAAGTCTGAAAGAACGAATCGTACCAATTATTCCTGATGAAGCGCGTACTTTTGGTATGGAAGGTATGTTCCGTCAAATTGGTATCTATTCCTCAGTCGGGCAGCTATATGATCCGGTCGATTCGGATCAAATCATGTATTACCGTGAAGATAAGAAAGGCCAAATCCTCGAAGAAGGTATTAATGAAGCGGGTGCTATGTCGTCATGGATTGCAGCGGCTACCAGTTATTCGAGCAATAACTTGCCGATGATTCCATTCTATATTTTCTACTCCATGTTTGGTTTCCAACGTATCGGCGATTTGGCATGGGCTGCTGGCGATATGCAGGCACGAGGATTCCTGATCGGTGCGACTTCTGGCCGTACGACCCTGAACGGGGAAGGGTTGCAACACCAGGATGGTCATAATCATCTTATTTCAGCGACAATTCCAAACTGTATCAGTTACGATCCAACCTACGCCTATGAGGTTGCGGTGATTGTGCGTGAAGGTATGCGTCGTATGTATAAGGATCAGGAGAACGTCTTCTATTACATTTCGACATTGAACGAGAATTACGTACATCCTGAGATGCCGGAAGGTGCTGAAGAAGGCATTATCAAAGGTATGTATCAGCTGAAAGCGAATAAATCGCGCAAGAAAGCACCACGTGTCCAGTTAATGGGTTCTGGTTCGATTCTGCGTGAAGTCGAGCATGCGGCTGAACTTCTTGAAGACGACTTTGGTGTATTATCTGATATCTGGTCAGTACCAAGCTTTACTGAGCTCCGTCGCGACGGTATGGAGGTTGAGCGTGAAAACATGTTACATCCAGATAAGAAAGCGAAAAAGTCTTATGTTGAGAAATGTCTGGAGAAGCAAAAGGGCCCGGCGATTGCAGCAACTGACCACATGAAGTCATATGCTGATCAAATTCGTAACTTCGTACCGATGAGTTATACGGTGCTTGGTACGGATGGTTTCGGTCGTTCAGACAGCCGTGAAAATTTACGCCGATTCTTTGAAGTTGATCGTTACTATATCGTCGTTGCAGCGCTTAAGGCGTTGGCGGACGAGGGTGAGATTGACGTTAAAGAAGTTACTAAAGCAATTAAGCGTTACAACATCGACGCTGATAAAGCTGATCCAGCAACCCTATAATTGGAGGAGGTTCCCTTGGCAAATTTAACTGAGGTAAAAGTCCCCGATATTGGCGATGCCAGTGGGGTTGATGTCATTGAAGTTTTGGCCAACGTTGGTGATGAAATTAGCGTTGATGATAGCTTGATTGTGCTTGAAACCGATAAAGCGACAATGGAAGTACCATCCAGCGATGCGGGTGTGGTTAAGTCTATCGAGCTGAAAGTCGGCGATAAAGTATCGGAAGGTGATTTAATCCTAAAGCTGGAAGCGTCATCAACGTCTACTGAGTCAGCGTCAACTGAAGAAGAAAAGAGCGAGTCGACTGCCAGCGAAGATAGTGCTGAAGATGCTCAGCCGGAGCCAAAAGCAGACGCGGGTGGTTCGCGTTCTGAGCCGATAATCATTCCGGATCTGGGGGATTCAGATGGCGTTGATGTCATTGAAGTTAGCGTTAAAGAGGGCGATGACGTCGATAAGGACGATAGCCTGATCGTGCTTGAAACGGAAAAAGCTACGATGGAAGTGCCGTCTCCTTTCGCCGGTACCATTGAATCGATGAGCGTGAAGGTTGGCGATAAAGTCAGCCAGGGCGACCAAATCGGTACTATGACGGTTGCGGAAGGTGACTCTGCAGAGGAAGCTCCAACTGAGTCTGCTCAGCCAGAGCAAGAGGTCGAAGATAAAGAGCCGGCGGTAAAAGACACGCCAATGCCGAAATCAGAATATAAACCTGCTCCGGTCGCAGTCGAGCCATATGAACGCCGCGAAGGTGAGGTGATTCACGCCAGTCCTGCGGTACGTCGTCTGGCACGAGAGTTTGGCGCAGACTTGTCGAAAGTCAAAGGTACGGGACGTAAGAATCGTATCTTAAAAGAAGATGTTCAGTCGTTTATCAAGTTTGAATTATCTCGTCCAAAGGCTACGGCGAATACGGGTGGTGCTGCGCCTGCAGATCTGCCTGAAATCGATTTTTCGAAGTTTGGCGAAGTGGAAGAAAAGTCACTGTCACGTATTCAGAAAATCAGCAGTGTCACCTTGCAGCGTAATTGGAATTTGATTCCACACGTTACGCAGCATGATGAGGCTGATATTACTGAACTGGATAACTTCCGTAAATCGATGAAGGAAGAAGCGGCAAAGGAGGGTGTACGTTTAACACCGCTTGCGTTCATCATGAAAGCATTAGTGGCGAGCCTGAAAGCGTTCCCAACATTTAACTCTTCATTAGCGGCAGATGGCGAAACATTAATATTGAAGAAGTATTTTAATATTGGTGTTGCGGTAGACACGCCAGATGGCTTGGTCGTACCGGTGATTCGTGACGTGGACAAGAAGTCAGTGTATGAGTTGGCTACTGAACTGGGTGAAATGTCGGAAAAAGCGCGTGATAAGAAGCTGACGGCTAAAGATATGCAGGGTAGTTCGATGACCATTTCTTCGTTAGGTGGTATCGGTGGTACCTCGTTTACGCCAATTGTTAATTGGCCTGACGTTGCTATTCTTGGCCTGTCACGTAACCAGGTTAAGCCGGTGTGGAATGGTAAAGATTTCGAGCCACGCATGATGTTGCCAATGTCATTGTCTTATGACCATCGTGTGATTGACGGTGCCGTGGCTGCACGCTTTATAGTACACCTGGGTAAGATGTTGGCTGACATTCGCCGAACAATCCTATAGCGCAATTGGCGTTATATTGAATTGTTTGATGATTTTTCGGTCAAGTTAGGTAAAATACGCGCAAAATAAGCGCTTAGAGTTGATACTCTAAATTCAGATAGAAAAGAGGAACTCATGAGTAATTTACACGCTCAAGTCGTCGTTTTAGGTAGTGGCCCAGGGGGCTATAACGCTGCATTCCGTGCTGCTGATTTAGGCATGGATGTGATTTTAATTGAAAAGTACGACACGTTAGGTGGTGTCTGCTTAAACGTGGGTTGTATCCCATCAAAAGCATTATTGCACACAGCAAAAGTGATTGATGAAGCAGAAGAAATGTCTGCTCATGGTGTTAGCTTTGGTAAACCAAAGTTTGATATCGATAAAATCCGTGACTATAAAGATGGTGTTATCAAGCAGTTAACTGGCGGTTTGGCTGGTATGGCGAAAGGCCGTAAAGTTAAAACGGTCCAGGGTTACGGCAAATTTACTGGTGCTAATGAAATTGAAGTTGAGCACGATGGTAAAAAGCAAAAAGTCACGTTCGACAATGCTATTATTGCTGCGGGTTCACGTGTGGTTGATCTTCCGTTCTTGCCAGAAGATGATCGTATCGTTGACTCAACCGGCGCGCTTGAGCTTCGTGATATTCCAAAGCATATGTTGGTTATCGGCGGCGGCATCATCGGTCTTGAGATGGCGACAGTATATCGTGCACTAGGTGCGAAAATTACTGTTGTTGAAATGGCTGATCAGTTAATCCCTGCTGCTGACAAAGATGTAGTTAAAGTCCTAGAGAAGTTCATCAAAGGTAAATACGAAAATATCTTGATGGAAACCAGCGTGACTAAAGTAGAAGCTAAGAAAGATGGCTTGTATGTTACGTTTGAAGGTAAGAATGCGCCAGAAAAGCCTCAGAAGTTTGACATGATCTTATCTGCGGTAGGTCGTCGTCCGAATGGTGATTTGATCGACGCTGATAAAGCGGGTGTTAAAGTAACGGATCGCGGCTTTATCGAAACCGATAAGCAAATGCGTACTAACGTTCCACACATTTACGCTATCGGTGACATCGTTGGTCAACCTATGTTAGCACACAAAGCAACGGCCGAATCGCACGTTGCTGCTGAAGTAATTTCTGGTAAGAAGCATTATTTTGACCCATTAACGATCCCATCGGTTGCTTATACTGATCCAGAAGTCGCATGGGTTGGTCTAACCGAGAAAGAAGCGAAAGAACAAGGCGTTGATTACGGCGTGGGCAAATTCCCATGGGCAGCATCAGGTCGTGCGATTGGCGTTAATCGTAAAGAAGGCTTCACTAAGTTGTTATTCGATAAGAAAAACAATCGTGTGATCGGTGGCGCTATCGTTGGGGTTAACGCTGGTGAGTTGATCGCAGAAGTTGGTCTGGCGATTGAAATGGGCTGTGATGCTGAAGATATTGGTTTAACCATTCACGCTCACCCAACATTGTCTGAGTCTGTGACTTTCGCGGCAGAGGTTTATGAAGGTGTTTGTACTGACCTTCCTCCTCAGCGCAAGAAAAAGTAAGAAAACATCTTTCTTAAAAGTGTAGAGTTTTATCTAAAGAGCTAGGACTCAAGTGCTCACGTATTTCATATACGCTCCGCATTTGCGCGTGGTGCATCCTCGCTCTAAAGAAAATCTTCACTTTTAGTTTGGTCTAAAATTAATTTGGATTTTCTAAAGCCTCCTTTTGGGGGCTTTTTGTTATGTTAATAATAAACGATAAAAGGAAAATACGATGAGAATCATTATTCTGTCTTTGTTTTTAGTTGGTTTTTTAAGTGCTTGCAATACCAGTCGTCCTTTAACTAATTTACATGATCACAATATTGAGTACTTAGTTGATAATGGCGAAACACTTGAAGATGTAAAGCTAAGTATATTACGTGCGGGACAGTCTCTTGGCTGGGAAATGACGCCACTAAAACCAGGTTTAATTCGAGGCACCCTGAAGTTACGTGCGCATACTGCTATCGTCAAAATCCCATATAACATGAAGAGCTATAGTATTATTTACGTCGATAGTGTGAACCTGGACTATGATGGCAAGAATATCCATCGTAGTTACCCTCGCTGGGTTAATAATCTTAAGGTAAAGATTGATGACTTTATCGCTACGAGATAAGCGCTCTTGTTATTTAAAAGGCTTCCTATGGGAAGCCTTTTTTGTACCGGTTGATTTGATGAAGCCTACAGTGATGATGACGTTAAGTTTGTAATTACCCTGGGCTTCTAATTTCTTTTAAGTCTGTTGTTGCAGATCCCACAACCACCATGAGGGAGCTGATATTGGTTAGGACGTTTAGGTTATAGGGCAGGTTCGCTTTTTAAGCGCAGTCCATCGACTTTCTAAGTTACTGGTGCACCCAATGGGACAGGCCCGGTTATAGCTATGCCTGACCCATCCTATTCTTCTCTATATTTGCGGCGATGGTGATTGCTTAACTATTTTGGACTTCCTTTTTCCCGCTAATGCCGTTGTTGCAGATCCCAAAACCACCATGATCGAACCGACAATGCTCAAAGCATTTAGCGGCTCCGAAGGCAGGTAGTCCGGGTAGAAGTGAGCGACAACTTTCATGCTGAGGATGGTGACTAGTGGTGTTAAGGCTAAAATAGCACTGACTCGAGAGGCCTCCCAGTGGGCTAAGGCTTCGGCGAATGAACCATAGGCTACAATGGTGTTCAAGCAGCAGAAAATCAATAAGCCCCAGCCCAGTGTATCCAAAGGCAGCACTTGAGATGGCTCGCTCCAGGGCATCAAAATAAATACACTGGAGATATAAATAATGAACATGATTTGGTTGGAGCTGTAGGTGTTGAGTAGCTGTTTCTGTGCTAGGGCATATCCTGCCCAGGTTATAGCGGCAAGAAGCATCCAGAAGAGACCAACGGTATAGGCGCCATCAAGGTTTTCCATTATCTCACTGAACCGCATATTAAAAAACAGAATCAAGCCAATGACAAAGCAGATAAAGCCGAGCCACTGCCATTTATTGAAACTTTCCTTAAAGATTATCAGACCGCCCAGAAGCATGAACATGGGGGCAGTCTGGATCATGACCTGGGCACTACTGGGGGTAATCGTGTCGACCCCGAAAAGATAGAATACGTAGTTAGCACATAAGCCGAGTATCGCCACCAGGATAAGTATCAACGTGATTCCTTTGAGAACTTTTAAGTTGGGCACTCGTCTTCGTACGACCATATAAAACAACAGAAAAATGGCAGCAACGGCAAATCGGTACCAGGTTACGGTAACCGCATCCATTTGTAGAAGTATGCCCTTTAGTGCAATGGGAAGCAGCCCCCAAAGGAATACGGTAGTAAGGGACAGAATTAATCCTAGCTGCCAGCGACCGGATACAATGTGCATAGTGACTCTCGAACCGACGTAAAGTTTGGATTATGCAGTAAAAAATAAGCCGTGACTAGCCATGATTGGTACCATAACACGATTGATTGTTTGCAGCGTAAATTCTATGATGCATTATCCAGAAAATATGGGGAATATTAGGTTATGAGTTATGTTAAGACCCTGCTGAACGGGGTTCTTCTGGCGACTGCAGGAGCAGGAGTAATGACAGCACAGGCTGATAAAAATGAAGAAAGGCTAACGGTTGAGAGAATTTATGCCGATCCGGCTCTTACAGGGCCAGAACCAAGTTCGGTTAAATTATCTCCAGATGGTCGCCGAGTGACGTTCCTGAAGGGAAAAGAAGAGGAACAGGAGCGCTTGGATTTGTGGGAATATAACTTGGCTGACCAACAGTCTCGGATGTTGGTTGACTCCGCGGATTTAATGCCGGGCGAGGAAAAGCTTTCAGATGAAGAAAAGGCACGTCGAGAGCGTATGCGCTTATTCGCTAAGGGGATTATTAATTACTATTGGGGTGATGATGGTGAAACTCTGTTATTCCCTTTAGGTGGTGATATTTTTGTCCATGACCTGACCAAGCCGGCAGACGAAGCGACGAAGCAGCTTACGCAAACTGCAACTTACGAAACAGACGTTAAGCTTTCTCCGGATGGCAAAAGTGTTTCTTTCATCCGCGAGCAGGATATCTTTATTGTTGATACTGAAAGCGGCGAAGAGCGTCAGCTGACATTTGATGGTGAGGGAACCATCAAAAATGGTATGGCAGAATTTGTGGCTCAGGAAGAAATGGGGCGTCTGACCGGTTATTGGTGGTCGCCGAACAGTAAAAAGCTGGCTTATTTGAAAGTTGATGAGTCGCCGGTCAACGTTGAAAAGCGTTACGAAATTAATGCCGAAGATTTTACGGTATTTGAACAACGTTATCCGAGCACCGGCACCAACAATGTGACCATCAAGCTGGGTGTACTCGATTTGACCAGCGGTAAAACAACCTGGGTTGACATTGGTGAAGAGAAAGATATTTATATTCCTCGGGTGAAATGGTTGAGCGACTCGAAGCGAGTGTCATTCCAGTGGCAGAGTCGCGATCAAAAAACTTTGAAGCTGATGTTCGCCGACGCAGAAACCGGAAAGTCGCATGAGGTGTTAACTGAAACGGCAGAGACCTGGATTAATCTGACCAAAGACTTGCACTTTCTAAAGCGACATAATGCTTTTGTCTGGACCTCTGAGCGTAGTGGTTTCCGACACATTTATCTGTATGACCTCAAAGGCGAGCTTATTAATCAACTTACCGCCGGTGACTGGGTTGTGAATAAAGTTTACGGCGTTGATGAAGAGTCGGGGCTGATTTACTTTGATGCTAATAAAGACAGTCCACTACAGCAACACCTGTATTCTGTACCGATGAATGGCTCTGGTGACATTGAAAAAGTTACCACAAAAGCAGGCGTCCATGACGTTAGTTTCGCTAAAAATATGCAGCTATTTGTCGATTATTTCTCTTCGGTTGAGCAGCCACCACAGGTCAGTTTGCGCCAAGCCAACGGTAAGCTGGTGACCTGGCTGGAAGAAAATAAACTGGATGCCGAGCACCCTTACTATCCTTACTACCAGTCAGCGTCTAAACCTGAATTTGGCAAGATCAAAGCTGATGATGGTCAGGAGATGTATTACCGCCTGTATAAGCCAACGAATATGGAAGCTGGTAAAACCTATCCCGTCATTGTTGATGTTTACGGTGGGCCTCACGCACAGCGTGTACAAAATGTCTGGGGCGCTAGAAACACTTACTGGCATCATATGATGGCGGATCGCGGTTTCGTTATTTTCTCACTGGATAACCGTGGCTCCTGGAATCGAGGTAAAGCATTTGAAGATCCGATTTATCGAAAATTGGGCGATGTCGAAGTTCAGGATCAGGTGAAAGGTGTCGATTTCTTAAAATCACTACCATATGTAGACTCTGAGCGCATTGGCATGTTCGGGTGGTCTTACGGTGGTTACATGACCATCATGAGTATGTTTAAGAAGCCCGACGTGTTTAAAGCCGGCGTTTCAGTCGCACCCGTGACCGACTGGTACCTGTATGATACTCACTATACCGAGCGTTACCTGGCTCACCCCGAAGATAATAAAGACGGTTACGAGCAGAGTAATGTCTTTCCCTATTTGGAGGGCTTAGAGGGGGACTTAATGATCATTCATGGCATGGCGGATGATAATGTTTTATTCACCAATAGTACTAAATTATTTAAAGCCTTGCAGGATGCTAATAAGCCGTTCGATATGATGAACTACCCGGGCAGTAAACACTCTATCTGGGGGCAGAAGACACGAACCCATGTCTTTAATACCATCACTGATTATTTTGAAGAGCATTTAAAGTAATCAGTGATACTTAAGAAAGCGGCCTTCGAGCCGCTTTTTTTATGGCATAACTTTGACGTGGTATTTGATATTGAGCAAATGAACGTTTTATTCTGTAGAAAGTTCAAATTTACGGAGCGGTTTATGAAGTTAATTACTGTATTAGGAATCTTGCTCTTCAGTACGTTACAGGCTGCTGAAGTCCCTGAAAACTTTACGATTGACGTTTTTGCCCCAGACGTTGAAGGGGCGAGGCAAATGGCTTTATCTGACTCGGGAGTCATTTATGCTGGTACCCGAAAAGCTGGCAAGGTGTATGCTGTGGAAGACACCGATGGTGACTTTAAAGCAGATAAGGTTTACACCATTATTGATGACCTCTATATGCCTAGTGCTGTTACTTATCATCAGGGCGATTTATACGTTGCGGAAGTGGATAAGGTTTTGCGTTTTAAAGCAATCGACAAGCACTACAAAGAGTCACCAGAACCGGAAGTGGTGTACGACGACTTACCTGATAAGAGTCACCATGGCTGGAAATACATAAAATTTGGTCCTGATGGCCGACTCTATATCCCTATCGGCGTGCCCTGCAATGTGTGCGATGAAGATGATCAGCGCTTTGGGACTATTATCGCTGTCGATCTCGAAACAAAAAAGCATGAGTTTATTGCAACAGGTGTACGTAACAGTGTGGGTTTTGACTGGCACCCACAAACCGGTGAGTTATGGTTTACTGATAATGGGCGAGATTGGCTGGGTGATGATGAACCTGCATGTGAGTTGAATAGAGTCACCAGGGCCGGGGAGTTTTTCGGTTTCCCATACGTGCATGGTGAAGACTTTATGGATCCCGCTTTTGGCGAAAAATTAGGGGAGCGCGAGTTCACACCGCCAGCATGGGAGTTTCAGGCTCATGTGGCACCTCTTGGAATGGCCTTCTATACCGGTGATATGTTTCCTGAGGAATATCAGAATTCCATCTTTGTTACGCAACACGGTTCCTGGAATCGTAGTACCAAGGTCGGTTATAAGGTGGTGCGCCTGACCTTAAAGGGTAATCAAGTGATATCCCAGGACGATTTTATTACTGGCTGGCTGGTTGACGGTGAAGTCAAAGGACGTCCTAATGACGTTATTCAGTTACCAGACGGCTCTCTATTAGTTTCTGACGATGGCTTCGGCAAAATTTATCGAATCAGTTATCAACCTAATTGATTGAATTATATGGTTTTTTATGGAGAGTTAATTTGTTTACTTTTGCAGCTTGAAATTAGTTTACAAATAGGCTTGATTTCGCCATCAATATAACCATAATGGCCATTTAGACGTCTAAACATCTTTAGCGCATGGTAGTTATGAATTGAATAAACCGCATTCAGTGGTAATGCGCTTTTATGGTTAACAACAGCTTAGGAAATAACGATGGCACAATCACATGTTTTAGGGCTTCCTCGGATAGGAGCCAAACGAGAACTGAAATTCGCACTGGAAAAGTACTGGCGTAAAGACATTTCGCAAACCGAACTGCAGCAAGTTGCAGCAAAAATCCGCCAAACTAATTGGCAGTCGGCCAAGGACAAAGGAATTGATTGGCTTACGGTCGGTGACTTTTCTTTTTATGATCAGGTGTTAGACACCTCCATCTTACTGGAGGTTACGCCTGAGCGTTTCGAACAAGGGCTGGCAGATAACTTATTGGATAATTATTTTCGTATTGCCCGTGGTTCGGCTCCAAGCGGAAGTCAGGTCCAACCCAGCGAAATGACTAAGTGGTTTAATACCAATTACCACTACATTGTTCCTGAATTTAAAAAGGAACAGCAGTTTGGTCTTAACACGGCTTTATTGCAGCCACAAATTGAGCAGGCAAAAACACTATCCAAGCACTTGAAGATGCAGTTAATCGGGCCGGTAACCTATTTATTTTTAGGCAAGGAGCGTGACAGCGCTGAGTTTGATAAGTTGTCATTACTGCCAGGTCTAGTTAAAGCCTATCAGTCGATACTGGATTATCTCAATCAGCAGGGCATTCAGTGGGTACAGATTGAAGAGCCGATCCTGGCCCTGGATCTGGATGATGCCTGGCTCAATGCTATTACTCAGTCCTACACTGAGCTCGCTGCCGATACCGACATTCAGCTACTACTGACCACTTACTTTGGTCGTATCGACGACAAGTTTGACCGTATTGCTGAATTGCCCGTTGATGGTTTACATCTGGATGTCATCGCTGATGGTGCTGCGCAATTGAAACTGGTAAAAGAATACTGGCCAAGCTCGAAAGTATTATCAGTTGGCATCGTTAATGGTCGTAATATTTGGCGGAACGAGCTACGCCGCAGTCTGGCAACATTGCAGGATGTTAAGCAACATTATGGTGATAACTTATGGCTCGGTAGCAGTTGCTCTTTGCTGCATAGTCCTGTTGACCTGAATAGCGAGCAAAAGTTGGATGACGAGTTGAAGCAATGGTTAGCCTTCGCTGAGCAAAAGGTAACAGAAATTGCGCATTTAACGGCTGCTATAAACCAGGGAGAAACTGCCATAAAAGAGGCTTTGGAGCTCAGCGACAAAGCAGTGGCGTCTCGTGCGGAGTCAGAAGTCGTTAATAACCGAAAAGTGCAGCAGCGACTAGCCAATATTACGGATATCCAGCGCCAACGAGCGTCGGAATTTGAGCAGCGAAAAGTTGCACAGAAAAATCATTTTAATTTCCCCCTGTTAGCGACGACAACGATTGGTTCATTCCCACAAACGGATACTATTCGTCAGGCGCGAAAAAGCTATAAATCTCAGCAGATTAATCAAGCCGAATATACACAAGCCATCCAGCAAGAAATCAGACAGGCAATCGAGGAACAGGAGTCTATCGGTCTGGATGTTCTGGTACATGGTGAGGCCGAGCGTAATGATATGGTCGAGTATTTTGGTGAGCAGTTAAATGGCTTTGCCTTTACTCAGTTTGGCTGGGTACAAAGTTATGGTAGTCGCTGCGTAAAGCCGCCCATTATTTACGGCGACGTATGGCGTAAACAGCCGATCACCGTTGAGTGGTCCAAGTATGCGCAGTCATTGTCTGAGAAAAAAGTGAAGGGGATGTTAACCGGACCGACGACGATTCTGGCCTGGTCATTTGAGCGCGAAGATTTACCTGCTTATCAGATTGCGGATCAAGTTGCTTTAGCGTTAAGAGATGAAGTCATAGACTTAGAGGCCAACGGTATTGATGTCATTCAAGTGGATGAGCCTGCGTTCCGAGAGTTGCTGCCCTTACGTAAAAGTGAGCAAGCTGCTTACCTTGAGTGGTCTGTGAATGCATTTCGTTTAGCGACTGCAGGCGTCAAAGATACTACTCAGATCCATACTCATATGTGTTATTCCGAGTTTAATGAGGTCATTGACTCAATTGCCCGTCTGGACGCCGATGTGATTACCATTGAATCGTCTCGTTCGGATATGGAGTTGCTACAAACCTTTAATGACTTTAAGTACCCGAATGAGATTGGGCCTGGTGTTTATGATATTCATTCACCAAGAATTCCAACCACAGAGGAAGTGGAAAAGCTATTAATACAAGCGGCTAACTACATTCCGCTTGAGCAGTTGTGGGTTAATCCTGACTGTGGGCTGAAAACGAGAACTTGGGAGCAGGTGAGACCGGCTCTTCAAAATCTCGTAGAAGCAGCGAAGGAAGCTCGTGAAAAATTAACGGCTTAGTATGTCAGGCATAAAAAAGCCAGAGCATTGCTCTGGCTTTTTGGTTTATCTGATGATTACCAGATTTTAACGCGCTTTTCAGGCGCCAGGTACATCTCATCCGTTGGCTCTACGTCAAATGCTTCGTAGAACTCAGGCATGTTACGTACTGTACCATTCGCACGGAATTCGCTTGGCGAGTGTGGGTCAGTGTCGATACGCTTACGTAGTTCTTCATCACGATACTTACGACGCCATACCTGTGCCCAACCAAAAAATACACGCTGATCGCCAGTTAGACCGTCGATCACAGGCGCTTCTTTACCTTCTTTCGACAGTTGGTATGCCTTGTAAGCAATCGTTAAACCACCCAGATCACCGATATTTTCGCCCTGAGTAAATTCGCCATTGACGTGTACTCCGTCTAATACGGTGAAATCGCTGTACTGAGCAACGAGCTTATCGGTACGCTTGGTGAATTCTTTTAAATCGTCTTCAGTCCACCAGTTACGTAATTTACCGTCACCATCGTATTGTGCACCTGAGTCGTCGAAACCGTGACCCATTTCGTGACCGATCACAGCACCGATACCGCCATAGTTTACAGCATCGTCCGCTTCCATGTTAAAGAAAGGAGGTTGTAGGATTGCCGCAGGGAACACGATTTCATTCATGACTGGATTGTAATAAGCGTTAACCGTTTGTGGCGTCATAAACCATTCGGTACGATCAATTGGCTGGCCCAGTTTTTCACGGTTTTTCTTAACTTGAACCAAAGCTGCACGCTTCATGTTACCGTATAGATCGTCGTCTTTAATTTCCAGATCGGAGTAATCTTTCCACTTATCAGGGTAGCCGATTTTAGGTGTAAACTTGCTGAGTTTATCAAGCGCCTGTTTCTTGGTATCTTCACTCATCCAGTCAAGCTCTTTAATGCCCTGGGCATAGGCTCGACGTAAATTTTCAACCAGTTCAACCATGCGCTCTTTGGCTTCTGGTTTGAAGTGCTTTTTGACGTAAATTTTACCAACAACTTCGCCTAGCGTGCCGTTGATGACGTTAACACCGCGTTTCCAACGAGGTTCCTGCTCTTCAACACCACTTAGCACACCTTTGTAGAAACGGAAGTTTTCATCGTCCATTTCTTTGGTCAGGAAGCTGGCGCTATTTGTAATCGCGTGCCATTTGAAGTAAGTTTTCCAGTCTTCCAGCGGCACTTCTTTTAACATGTCGTTTAAGGCAGCGAAGTAGTCCGGCTGACCAACGATGACATTGTCAACACCTTCCAGCATTGAGTTTTCCTGCCAGCGTGCCCAGTCGATATTTGAAAGCGTGTTTTGCAGATCCGCGAAGCTCAATTTATTATAACGAGCAACGGGGTTACGTAGCTTTTCTTTCGGCCAGTGTTTTTGCGCGATGCTGGTTTCAAGCCCCATGACCTCGGCTGCTTTTTCTTCACCGCCTTCGACACCGGCAAGTGCGAACATTTTGGCGATATGCTCAACATATTGGTCACGGATTTTTTGACTCTTTTCATCTTCTTTCAAGTAAGAATCACGGCTTGGTAAACCCAGACCACTTTGACTCATCTGAGTGATGTAAGTATCTGGTTGTTTCGCATCAACATAAACATAAGTGCTGAATGGTGAGGTTGAGACCATTTGTGCGTAAGCAATGTATTCCGACAGATCGGACAAGTTTTCAATCGCATCAATACGCTCCAGCTCTGGCTGAAGAGGCTTGGTACCAAGCTCTTCAAGCTGCGCAGTGTTCATGTAGCTTTCGAAAAGATCCCCCACCTGTTGCTCTTCAGATCCTTTTTCCGCTTTAGTTTGTGCAGCTTCTTCAATGATGGCGCGCACATCTTTCTTAGCTTGCTCTGCCAATTTCGTGAAAGAACCATAGTTTGATTTATCCGCTGGGATTTCAAACTCTTTAAGCCACTTACCATTAACGTGGCGGAATAAGTCATCCTGTGGACGCACTGAGTTATCAAAATACTCAGTATCGATCCCGGAAACGAGTTGCTGCTTGGCTTCTTTTTTCTGTTCAACTTTTTTGTCAGCTTTTACAACTTGTTGCTCATTGCTTTGCGCTGCTGTTTCTGTTGGAGCCTTATCCTGATTGTTGTCAGAATTACAAGCTGCCAAAACTGCTAAGCACACTGAGCTTACGATCAGTTTTTTCATAGAACACCTGTGTAGTTATCGTGAAATTAGAATTTTTCTAGCACAACATACTACCAGAAATGGAGGGGAGTGGAAGGGTGGGAGTTTGCCGAATCGTTACAGAATATTTCTCTAAAGCGAGAACTGTACAACCAGCCGCGTGCTGTAAAAAAATATAACCTATTGTTTATATTAAGGTTATGGGCGGGCTGGTTGCAAAGTAATACAGGTAACGGATTAAGAGGTCAGTAGCTCTGGTTGCAGTTTCAGAATTTTGTCCAGTATATCGCCTTTGACTGTGACTTTTTGACCTGTACGGTAGTCCAGCATGACAATTTTGCAGTAGCCCAAGGTGGTGACCGTCTTTTGCTTTTCACTGAAGGCCTGATACTCCATCACAAAGCCAAACTCATCAATTTCACTGACTTTAGTGCCGATATGTAAAGTATCCGGATAAAAAACAGGTCGACGATAACGGCAGTAGATATCGCCCAAAATAGGGCCGACTGGCGATTTCTTGATGTCGGCTTCCATGTGCATTGCCTCCATATATGCGATACGAGCACTTTCAAAGTAGCGCAGGTAACTGACATTATTAACGTGTTGAAAGGCGTCCATTTCGCCCCATGCAACACGGATCGGCAGTATTACAGGGTAGTCTTGTTCAAACTGTTCAAGTGTTTCAGCAGGGTTTGCTTTCATAGTCTTTAATGGTAATTAGCTCATCGGACCATCTTAACAAGGACGCAGCAATTGGCGAATAGTTTTTCTAAATCTGTTTCATATCTAGCCGATATTTACAAACTGAATGCTGTTATTCGAAGGCTCGGTTACCTCTTCATCATCCTGCTCGACAGGCGGTTGCGGTAAGTCGGGTGCGTCGAACAAAGTATCACCGCCTGCTTTTTGCGAAAAAGCATCCTGCGATAAGCCCTGAAAATCATACAGATCCGTATCGGCCAGGTGGGATGGGGCAACATTACTCATCGCCTTAAAAATCGTTTCAACGCGTCCAGGGTATTTGCGATCCCAGTCTTGTAGCATCATCTTGATGTTCTGGCGCTGCAGGTTTTCCTGCGATCCACAAAGGTTGCAAGGAATAATTGGGAAGGCTTTGGCTTTGGCGAATTGAGCGATATCTTTCTCTTTGCAGTAAGCTAGCGGGCGGATCACAATGTGTTTGCCGTCGTCACTTTTCAGCTTCGGTGGCATGGATTTCATGGCCCCGCCAAAGAACATGTTCAGGAACAGAGTTTCGATCATGTCATCGCGGTGGTGCCCCAGTGCAATCTTGGTGATGCCGTTACGTTCAGCCCAGCCATAAATAATGCCTCGACGCAAACGAGAGCAGAGGCCGCAGGTGGTCTTGCCTTCTGGAATGACGCGCTTCACCACGCTGTAGGTGTCTTCTTCGATGATCTCAAAAGGAATGTCAATGGAGGATAAATAGTTTGGCAGAACGTCTTCCGGGAAACCGGGTTGTTTTTGGTCGAGGTTGACGGCGACCAGCTCAAATTTGACCGGAGCGCTTTTCTGCAGGTTCATCAAGATATCCAGCAGGGTATAAGAGTCCTTGCCGCCAGAAAGACAGACCATCACCTTATCGCCATCCTCGATCATGGAAAAGTCCATAATGGCTTTTCCCACATTACGGCGCAGGCGTTTTTGTAATTTGTTAAACTCGAGTTTGTTGCGTTTATCTGTCATGGCTACACACTAAAAATTGCTGAACAAGATGAAAACTGACGCTATTATACATGAAGATAACTTGGATTTAGTCACTTTATCGGAATTTGCAGGCTCAAAAATTTAAGTGACGAATATATAAAGAAAAATATACAGTTAGAGTCCCGTTTTTAACGAAATCACTGGGGGTGGCAAAGGTCAAGACTGTAAGGCAGATGAGTTCCTCAGTTAGTAAGGGCGGAGCGAGCCGGGAAATTGCCGATGATGACCGAATGCAGTAGATTATGCTGGTGGGCGCCCGAATTCATAATAAACGATAAGTCATAACCCTATGCTGAATATTATCTGGTTGTTCTTTTTTGTCATTGCCTTTGCCCTGGCAACCTTTGACTGGTTGGTGGGTGGGAATCAGGCCGCGTTTCCCGACCTGGTAAAATCTCTGTTCGATATGGCCAAGCTCAGTGTCACTATTGCGATTGGTTTGATCGGTGTCCTGGCTTTCTGGTTAGGGTTATTGCGAATAGCTGAGCAGAGCGGCCTGGTAAACAAGTTGGCTCGCTTATTGGCTCCTCTTTTTACCAAGTTGATGCCAGAAGTTCCTAAGGGCCATCCAGCGCTGGGCAGTATCAGTATGAACATGGCTGCCAACATGCTGGGCCTCGACAATGCGGCAACCCCGATGGGGATTCGGGCCATGGAGCAGCTCCAGGAATTAAATCCGAACAAATCGACCGCCACGAATGCACAAATACTGTTTTTGGTGCTGAATACCTCGGCAGTGACCATTATTCCGATCACTATCATGTTGTACCGGGCGCAGATGGGAGCCTCGGATCCGGCGGCTATTTTCCTGCCTATCTTATTAGCCACCAGTGCTTCGACCTTTTTTGGTTTATTAGCTGTTGCCTGGGTACAAAAGCTGTCGATCATTAATCGCGTGGTTGGTTTGTATTTCTTGGTATTTGCCGCAACTATCGGTGGTTTGGTCACGGCTTTATTCTTGCTGCCCGCTGGGAAAATGTCTGAAGTCAGCTCTGCGCTGGGAAACTTTTTGTTAATGGCTGCCATTGTGTTGATATTGCTTCATGGTTGGCGACGCAAGCTGGCAGTGTATGAAGAGTTTGTGGAAGGGGCTAAAGAAGGCTTTAAAGTCGCTGTAACTATTATCCCATACCTTGTTGCCATGTTGACTGCGATCGGCGCACTACGAGCTTCCGGTGCACTGGATGCATTCGCCTCAGGCTTAAGTTGGCTATTCTCAGGTCTGGGGCTGGATACGCGCTTTGTTGAAGCTTTGCCGACGGCGTTGATGAAGCCATTTAGTGGCAGTGGAGCGAGGGCCATGATGCTGGAAACAATGGAGTCTCAGGGAGTGGATTCTCTTGCCGGTTACATGGTGGCGACGATTCAGGGAAGTACAGAAACGACTTTCTATGTCTTAACGGTTTATTTTGGTGCTGTCGGCATTAAGAAAATTCGCCATGCATTAGGCTGTGGTCTTTTTGCGGATTTGGCTGGAATGGTTGCTGCAATTTTGATCGGGTATTGGTTTTTTGCTTAGCGGCAGAGGGTATGTAGTAAGTAAATGCTCACCTGTGTAAAAAGTGCAAAAATGACTTGATATTTTCGCTTAGTGTATTTTGCTACATGACAAAATAATCATTAGAAATCCACAATCGCCATATAAGGCTTATGTTATAAGGGATTGCCCCCGTTTAAGAAGTAAACAGGCGGTTTTTAGTCTATAGATAAGATGTTAACCTATTGAAAGTAAAAAGAAAACGTAAAAATTGTATAAAAAGTGAACAGTTTGTTGGGGTGCACCATGTTTTATAGCTTATGCGAAGGTTTAAGCAATTTTTCCCCAAAGTTATCCACAGGAAATGTGAAAACTTTTTGACGGTAAGATGACAGTGTGAAGCCTGTTTAGAAAATAAACAGGCTATATGACAGTTACTCTTCTTTAACCGCGCTGGCCACGGTGTAGGCAGGTCCTTGCTTATGCTTTTTATAGTTACCAAAAACTTCTTTAAAAGCGCGCTTCATAAAATCCCTCAGACCAGTGATAGTCACCACGTAGAGACGGCCGCCAGGAGCCAGGCGTTTATAGGCGTCGTGCAGGAATATATATAACAGCTCATTACCTACTTTCGCCGGAATATTCGATACCATGACATTAAAGTCTTTTTCCGGCACTTCTGAAAAACCATTACTGAGTCTGGCTCTCGCATTATTCAACTGGTTTTTACGAGCATTGCGCTGGGCGTAATCAACGGCTACATAATCCTTATCCACCAAGATTACTTCACCCTGAGGGGCCATCTTTGCTATGGTTAATCCTAAAGCGCCGTAACCACACCCCAGATCAAGGCACTTGTCATCCGGTTGTACGTCGAGATACTTCAGTAACATGATGGAGCCATCATCTATCGTTTTTGGGGAAAAAATTCCCCAGGTGGTATCGAAACTCATCGGGAAGCCGTTGAGGGTTGTTTCGACCATCAGGTCTTTTTTTAGATCTGAGATTTGTTCTTTGCTGTAATGGGCCATGTCACCGGTTTATGTTAGCCATGGAAAGTGGGCATATTCTAGCACTGCATAAGGTAAATCCCTAATCAATGAGGGGATGTGTGTGTTAAGATCGCTGAATCTTTCACTGGTCTAAATTAAGACTCTTTATATGCAACAAGCTCCTTTCGTCTTTTTTTGTCGTCCCGGCTTTGAATCGGATTGTGCTGCAGAAGTACAGGCGATTGCAAATGCCTGTGAATTAGCTGGTTATGCTAACGCTCAGACCGATTCAGGTTATGTGCGCTTTTTTCTATTCGATGAACAGAGTGCGGAGCAGTTTTTTGAAATCCTCGATCTGGACGACATCGTTTTTGCCAGACAGTGGTTTTGGGCAAAAGCTGAATTGGAAAAGATGTCACTGGATGATCGCATTAGCCCTATTATTGATGTCTGTACCGATGTCGCAATGGCACACAGTGTACTGGTTGAGCATTTGGATAGTAATGAGGGACGCGAGTTATCCAAATTCTGTAAAAAGTTTTCAACGCCATTGACGATAGCGCTGGAAAAGCAGGGACTGATTCATGATGACAGTGAGTTCCGCTTGCATGTATTGTTTATCGCTAACGATAACTGCCTGGTCGGCTATTCACCGGTGGAGCGCTCGAGCGCACAAAAAGGCGGTATTTTGCGTCTAAAAGCACCTAAACAGGCACCGAGTCGTTCGACTTTGAAATTGGACGAAGCGATCCAGACCTTGATGTCACGAAAACAGCAGCATCAGGTTTTTAGACTGGGTAATACCTCGGCCGATTTAGGTGCGGCTCCCGGTGGTTGGACGTATCAATTAGTTGAGCGTGGGCTGCAAGTTGCGGCCATTGATAATGGCCCTATGGATAAAAAGCTGATGGCAACGGAACAGGTGGAGCATTTTAAGGAAAATGCTTTTAGCTGGCTGCCAGAAAAATCGGTTGATGTTGTGGTTTGCGATATGGTCGAAAAACCATCGTTGGTGGCTAATCTGATGGCGACCTGGCTGGAAGGTTCTCATGCTAAACACGCCATATTCAACCTGAAACTGCCTATGAAAAAGCGGTTCCAGGAAGTCGCTGATTGTATTGGCTTGATTTGTGAGCGCCTGGAAGAGGAAGAATTAAAATATCATTGGCAGGCTAAGCATTTGTATCACGATCGAGAAGAGATCACGGTTTACTTTCGGATAAAGTAGGAGAGTAGGTTTATGACAGACAAAACTATTCCTTTAGGTAAGGAGGTGTCTTACCCGCAGCAGTACGATGCGAGCTTACTGTTCCCTGTCGCGCGACAGCTTAAAAGAGATGAGCTCGGTTTAAAAAAAGGTCTGCCGTTTCATGGCAGTGAGTTCTGGAATGGTTATGAACTGTCCTGGCTTAATGGTAAAGGTAAGCCGCAGGTGGCTATCGGTGTATTCGAGTTTCCTTATGATACTGCGAACATTATCGAGTCGAAGTCTTTTAAACTGTATTTGAACTCATATAATCAGACACGTTTTGATACCTGGCAAGAAGTGCAGCATCGGCTGCAGAAGGATCTGTCACAAGCCGCCGGTGGTGAGGTCAGCGTGAACCTTTATCGGTTAGCTTATTATCAGAAAAGTGTCCCAGTGATCGAGACAGAAACGGTATTAATTGATGAGTTGGATATTGAGGTCGATTACTATGATTACGACGCCAGCTTACTTAAAACGCATGATAAAGCCGTTGAAGAGTATTTGCGAAGTGATTTACTGAAAAGCAATTGCTTGATCACCTCTCAACCGGACTGGGCTACGGTGCTGGTGCGTTATAAAGGCCAGCAGATCGATCACGAATCTCTACTGCGCTATTTTATTTCCTTCCGCAATCATAATGAATTCCATGAGCAGTGTGTGGAGCGTATCTTTACCGATATTATGGATATCTGTCAGCCACAGGAACTGACGGTTTATGCACGTTATACGCGACGGGGTGGCTTGGATATCAATCCATGGCGGAGTAATGTCGAGGGCCATTCTGAGCTAAATACTCGCTTAGTAAGACAATAGCTTTAAGCATAAAAAAACCAGCCCGAAGGCTGGTTTTTTTTATAACTAGTAGTGATTATTCGGCACCTTCCATTAGCTTCTTAATCAATGGCGAGATTATTAACATAAACAGCGCTATTCCCATCGCAACATAGCTCACGTTAGTATAAACGTCGGCGTAAGTCGCTTTTGCCGCTGCAACATCTGTTAATTGACCACCAATAGTTTCTGCACCAGTAGTTTTCGCAATAACACCGGCCAGGAAGTTTGACAGGCCACTGTACAGGAACCAGGCACCCATGGTCATACCTACAGCCTGCGCTGGGGCCAGCTTAGTTACCGCTGAAAGACCAACCGGAGAAACCATCAGCTCACCAAGGGTGTGCAATAAATAAATCAGAAAAATAAAGTATACGGCTGTGTATCCCACTTCACCTGATGCTTCGATACCGCCAACAAGCGCTAAGAAACCGAAACCACAAAGGAAAACACCAAAAGCAAATTTTACTGGCGTTGGTGGGTTCAGCTTGCGCTTAGCCAGGAAGCTCCACAGCCACGCAAGAATTGGTGCGAAGATAATGATATAGCCTGCATTCAATGACTGGAATACTGGCGCTGGAACGATCCAGCCCATCATACTACGGTCAACCAGGCGATCTGTGAACAGGTTCAATGAAGAACCAGCCTGCTCGAACAGTGCCCAGAATGGGATCTGTGCCAGAATAAAGTAAATCGCAGCAAACATACGGTGGCGTTCATCGCCTTCCAGTTTAATAATGGCGTAAGCCACCAGAATAAGGAACATGCCAATACCAAGGAAGCCGAAGATATCACCCATGATTTCTGCATTCATGACGAAGAACATGGAGATAGCGATAATACCGACACCAATCAGGTAGCACATCCACTCATAATTAAGGAAAGCGAATACTTTCTCTTTAAGCTTGGCAGGATTTGGTGGTTCCGCTTTACCTTCCAACCATTCACTTTTCCAGATAAAGATCACCAGACCGAGCACCATACCAATGCCAGCTAAACCGAAGCCGTAAGCCCAGCCCCAGACGATACCGATAATACCGCAAGTCAGAGACGATAATAGCGAACCAAGGTTAATACCCATGTAGAACAGAGTGAAGCCCGAATCACGGCGAGTATCGCCGAAACCGTATAATGAACCAACAATCGTGGAAATGTTTGCTTTCAGGAAGCCAACACCTGCAATAATTAAGGCCAGCGATAAGTACAGGATGTTTACGTACATTTCTTGACGCTCAATACGGTTCTGATACTCATCACCTTCAATAACTGCTGGTAGGCCTAGCGCTTCACCTGAAGAAATTTTAAGGTCATGAGGTGCTTTCAGTTGAACTTCAGACTCACCTTTATCCCCTTCCATTAAGTAGGTCGCTTCTCCGCCATTACCTGTTTTGGTCAGGGTATATTCATTACCTGCATACTGGATGGTGCGAATTTCGGTCGCTCCCTGAGTTTCGCTATCTACTAAGGTATAGTCAAAACCGTTGATCTTAGTCGGTACCTGAGGTCCCAGCTGATAAGACGCTGACAGATAAAGTGTCGGATTGGTGCCGAAGGTCATGGCGCGATTATCGCTTTTAACCACGGTGCCTTTGACGCCATCCTTTTCTATGGTTAGCGTCTTCTTATCACTTTCGCCCTGCTCAACCAGCTGATATTCTTCACCATTGTAGGTTAAGGTTTTAACGGTTTTATTTTTGCTCTGAAGCTCTTTATCACCATTAACAATTTCGTAATCGAAGCCGCCCAGCTTGCTTGGTAAACCGAGAGCTGCAGCATTGCCGATTTCTAAAGTTTGATTACCAAATTTGACATAACTCTGACCTTTTTCAGTTTTGATGATCTGTCGAGCATCGCCACCACGCCCATCAAGGGTTAGTTGATACTCCTGATCCGAGTAGGTCATTAGTTCTTTGGAGCCGCTGCCTTCAAAGGCCATCCCGATGTGTCCCATGACCAATAAAATGGCACCAAAGGTTACCGCTTTTCTGGTACCCAGGTATCTATCGGCTAATGAACCACCAATAATGGTCATTACATATACAAGGGCCGTGTAAGCTCCGTATAGGATGGTTGATTTCTCATCGGAAAATAAGAAATGCTGCGTAAGATAGATGATTAGAAGGCCACGCATACCGTAGTATGAGAAACGTTCCCACATCTCCGTAAAGAATAAAATGATTAGACCTCTCGGGTGCCCCAGGAAAGTCTTCTCATTTCCAGAATTCGTTGTATTACTCTGAGCCGTCATTGTCGGCAGACTCCTATCGAATTTGTGAATGAATACTTAAAAAATCGAACTATTGAACTTATAGTTATTAGGTCCCGGGCTGAGTATCAATGCAATTTAAGCCCAAAACAGACCCGATTAGTTTAGCGATGAAGCGGCTGAAAGCAAGGAAAATCGGACATTTTCGCCCAGCTTTGTATGAATTTTGCACAGCTTCCACTGTCTTTAAGGTTTCGGTAAAGTGTTAATTATGCAGCAGTTTGATTTAAATCTATCGAGCGGACTGGAAAAGGTCTCGCTACCGAGTGACGATGTTGGTGAGCCCGAAGGTGCGGAAATAAGGTTCCAAAACCAGTTTTATGATTCTAGTCAAGTCACTGATTTTTATAACGTTTTGTATTCCATGGTTGACTGGCAGGAGGAGTCTTTATGGATTGCAGGGCGGCAGCGAAAAGTCCCACGTTTAATCGCCTGGTACGGCGATCCAGAAGCGAGGTATCGGTATTCAGGTAAAGTGCATCACCCGGAGCCGTGGTTTGAGCCTTTATTGTCGATAAAAAAGAAGTTGGAAACGACTTTAGGTTGTGATTTCAATAGTGTGTTATGCAATTTATATCGTCATGGCGAGGACAGTATGGGCTGGCACGCTGATGACGAGGCGGAGTTAGGGCCAAAGCCAGTGATTGCCTCCGTTAGCCTGGGGGCCACCCGAGCTTTTCACTTAAAGCACAAAAAGAATCCAAAATTGAGACACAAAATGCTACTGACTTCTGGTAGTCTATTGGTGATGCAAGGAACGACTCAGCAATATTGGCTGCATCAAGTTCCGAAAGAACCCAAAGTAACAAAAGCTAGAATTAATTTAACTTTTAGGCACGTCATTCGTTAGACTGGAGCAGTTTATTTTTATTCTTCACTCCCGCCTTCGCGGGAATGACGTGCGATTAGATCAGAGTAAGGAGTCACCGTGTCATTCTTAGCCTGCCGTGTTTTTAATGAGCCACAAATTCATCACCAATTAGTCGAAATGGAAACTGATGAACTGAGTAAGGGGGACACCCTGATTAAGGTCGATTATTCCAGCATTAATTATAAAGACGCCCTGGCCGCCAGTGGACGGGGGGCAATTTTAAAGTCCTTTCCTTTGAATGCGGGGATCGATTTAGCCGGTACTGTAGTTGAAACCACGGGGCCAGGTCTTAAAGAAGGCGATACCGTTATTGTCAATGGCAGTGGACTTGGGGAAAGCTTTGATGGTGGCCTGGCGCAATACGCGCGAGTCGATAGTCAGTTTGTCATGAAGCAACCAGAACAATACTCATCTCGAGATGCCATGATTATTGGTACCGCTGGTTTTACAGCCGCTTTAGCGATTCACCGCATGGAGGTCAACGGGCAAACACCGGATCAGGGACCCATTGTTGTGACGGGTGCCAGCGGTGGTGTCGGCAGTTTTGCGGTTAATCTATTAAGTAAAAAAGGCTATGACACTGTCGCCATTACCAGTCAGTCTTCTATGCATGATTACTTGAAAGATTTGGGCGCGACAGAAGTGAAAAACCTGAGCGAACTTGAATTAAGCGATAAGCCCTTAGCCAAGGGTGTTTATGGGGGACTGATCGATAATATCGGTGGAGAAACCTTAAGTCGGTTAATGGCCAATATTGATTTATGGGGTAATATTGCCTGCATTGGTCTTGCTCAAAGTCCAAAGCTACAGGCAACAGTGCTACCGTTGATTTTAAGAGGTGTGAGTTTGCTCGGTGTGAGTTCGACGAATTGCCCGATGCCGTTACGTGAACAGCTTTGGTATGAGTTTGGAAAAAAGAGTCCTTTACCGGACTTTGATAAAATTTTAAGCAAAGAAATTGCCCTGAAAGACGTTTCACCGTATTTCGAAGAATTGATCGATAACAAACATCGCGGGCGCCTGATCGTCAATTGCCAATAAGCACAATAACAAGATAATCATTCATGGAATCCAGTTACCAATTAGAAGCGATCGATCCGGAAACCAGCGTCGTTATTACGGGCAGTCAGCGTTTATCGCGCCATATTCGAGAAGAATTTAACCAGCATCAGGCCAGACAGGGTAATCGTGTCTGGTCGAGTCTGAACGTTATGCCGTGGACCGCTTGGAATTCCTTGCTATGGAGTTTGCTAGCGGAGCGGTGGCCGGCTGAAAGTGAGCCGCTGCCTTATATTTTGAGCGAGCAGCAAAGTTCCTATCTATGGCAGGATATTGTTGAAGAGTCCAGTTGGAATAACTTCCTGCTACAAATTCCTGCTACGGCCAAAAAAGCATGGCAGGCCTGGCAGCAGTATCAACAGTGGCAACTTGATATAACGTCCGCTGCCGTCTGGGATAAGGACCAACAGGCGTTTTCCGAGTGGAGCCAGTCCTTTGCCAGTCGTTTACAGGAAAATCATTGGCTGGATAGCGCCTCCAGTATGAATTGGCTGGCTGAGCATTTTTCTTTGCTGCAAGGTATGTTGCCACAACATATTTATCTGGCTGGCTTTGAACAGGTAACGCCGCAACAGCAACAGCTGTTCGAACGGATGAGTGAACACTGTGAGCTACAGTGGCTCCAGAGAAATACGAATAGAACCAAGCCGCAGGTACTGCGTTTTAACAGCCGTCGTGAAGAATTTCGCCAGGCCATATTGAGCGCGAAGCAGTCCATCGAAGCTAACTACCCAGACAATCCAGGTTATAAGTTCGCTATTGTCGTTCCCGAGCTGGAAAAACATAAGCCATTATTGGAGCGTCTGTTATGGCAGGAATTAACTCCGTGCTTTCAGGTAGACGATATTCCAACTCAGGGGATTTACGATTTTTCATTAGGCGAACCATTGTCTAAACAGCCACTGGTTCAAACCGCACTAAACTTACTTTCTTTTATTAATGGCAGTGTTGAACAGGGAGTATTTCGCCAGTTGCTGATGAGCCCTTATTGGGGAAAGTCGGGTGAAACGGTAAGACTTCGAGCCGCTCTGGAGCGAGATATCCGAGCACAGCATAAAGAGCGCTTTTCTATCGAAGATTTTGCGCAGCGTGATGATAATGGGAGGTTAAGCGAGCTTGTCGAGTCTTTGCGCACGGGGCGTGAGCACATCAGTTCACAGAAAATGATCGGTGACTGGATGCAGCTTCTGCCAACCTTGTTACAGACATTGCAGTGGCCAGGTTATCGCTCCCTGAGCAGTCGCGAGTACCAAATTCAACAGACATTTCTCGACTGCTTTAATGGTTTGCGCTCCCATCAGCTGTTCCACAAAGCAGAGATTAATTTTAGTCAACTGTTGGAGCTGTTACAGCTGGTGGTAGCCGATAAACAGTTCCATCAGGAGCAGCCAAAAGCACCGATTCAAATCATGGGGATGCTGGAAACTCTCGGTCTGGAGTTTGATCGGGCATGGCTAACCGGAGCCACGTACCAGGTGTTACCGGCAAAGCCTAACCCTAATCCGTTTATCGATAAGCAACTATTAAAACAACACCAGATGCCTGGCAGTTCCAGCCAGCGCGAACTGGATTATGCGCAGCAGCTGCTGGATAGTTTGCTGAGTTCCAGTCCTCAGGTCACTTTGTCCTACCCTTTGTTTGAAGGAGACAGCGAACTGATGCCGAGTCCGTTACTGATGTCTTATCAGCACCAGGAAGTGGAATCCAATGCATCTCTGGCGCCGACCTTTATACAACAGGTTCAGTTTCCAGCCGTTGAGTCGTATCAAGATGACGCCGGCCTGCCGTTGACGGATCGTACCATTAAAGGCGGTACCGGCTTTTTTAAAGATCAGATTAATTGTCCGTTCAAAGCCTATTTAGGCTACCGTCTAAAAACGAAGGCGTTTGAAGAAGCTGAGCAGGGCTTAAACGCTATGGAGCGCGGACAAATTGTGCATAAAGTGTTGGAGCGTTTCTGGAAGCAGCAAGGTTCCAGCGAAGCCGTACACAAGCGTGAGGCGCATGAGCTGCAAAGTATGATTCAACCCATTCTGGAACAGGTGCTGGTTGAGTTTAAAGACGATTTTTATTATCTACAAATTGAATCATTTTTTAATAACGAGAAAGAGCGTTTATTAACGCAACTAACACAAGCGTTGGTGATCGACAGTAAACGTTTACCTTTTACTCCTTTGCATCATGAGCAGCGTCAAACTATCGAAGTCGCCGAACTGGTATTTAATTTGCAGGTTGACCGCATTGATCAGGTGGAAGACGGTTTTTTGATCATTGATTACAAAACCGGTAACCCAACTCGGCAGTCTTTACTCAGTGAGCCGCCAGAAGAGCCGCAGCTCGCTTTATATGCGATTAATCAGCATGACAATCCGGTCGCTGGCGTCAGCTTTTTCAATATCAATGCCAAAGACGTTCGTTATCAGGGACTGGCCGATACCATTGAAAATTTAGCACTGAGTAAACGCAGCGCGATAAAAACGCCGATGTCGGAACTTATCGATAGCTGGCGGGTGCAGTTAGAGCAGGTCGGGCAGGAGATTAAACAGGGGCAGGCGATCGTGAATCCTCGCAGTTGCGACTATTGTGATTTCAGTGCCGCCTGTCGTATCAATCAACGGCACAAAGAAGTCATAGAGACAAATGAGCAGGGAGAGCGGCATGATTCGTGATCAGCAGGCGCGCCGTGAGGCGATCAATCATCAGGGCTCTTATATTGTGCAGGCGCCGGCCGGCTCGGGTAAAACCGAGCTGTTAACTCAGCGGGTACTCAAGCTGTTGAGTGTGGTTGAAAATCCGGAAGAGATCGTCGCGATTACCTTTACACGTAAAGCGGCCAGAGAAATGCAGAACCGGATCATTGAGTCGCTGCAGGCGGCGTTGGAGGATAAACCGGAAGAAGAGCATAAAATATTGACCTGGCAATTAGCCAATGAGGTTCTCGAGCGTGATCGCCATTTGAACTGGGGCTTATTAAGTAGTCCACAGCGATTGCAGATTAAAACGTTTGATTCACTCTGTGCCTCTTTGGCGAACCAGATGCCGGTGTTGGCTAATTTCGGTGGCCAGCTAAGTCCTACTGATAATCCGATGCAGTTGTATCAGCAGGCCGCGAAAACGGTAATTGACGGTGTGCGAACCAATGAGCCCTGGGCGGAACATGTTCACCGAGTGTTAGCGCACACCGATAATAAGATGCAGTACCTGCAGGATTTATTAGCTCAGCAATTAGCTAAGCGCGATCAGTGGTTACGCCTGCAAGCGGAAGGCACCAATGAAAGAGCCGTGTTAGAGCAGGGTTTTACCGATTTGCTGTTGGTGCAGTTAAAGCAACTCGACTCGGCCTTTACCGCAGAGCAAAAGCAACAGCTGTTAGGCGATATCATCTTTGCCGCGGATTACTTTGAGGATAATCACGAGTTAGCTGGGCTAAAGCAATTAACCGAGTGGCCTGAGATTTCTGTAGATGCAGTGGCTGAGTGGAAACTTCTGACGGCATTCTGTTTAACAAAACAAAATAAGCTTCGTGCCAATGCGCCATTGCCAGCGCAAAAAATTGCCGAAACCAAAGATGAAAAACAGCTGATTAAGACGCGTAAAGAACAGTCCAAAGAATTGTTTAATGAATTGAAAGCCACTGTTTTTTTGGATGAAAAACTGTCAGCGGTTGCAACTTTTCCCGATCTTTATTTCCAAGAGGATCAGTGGCAGGTTATCGAATCCTTAACCGCCTTGATGCAGGTAGCATCAGCGAGTTTGAAAGTCGAATTTAAAAACAGTGGCGAGGTCGACTATACCGAAATTGCCATGGCTGCCAGTCGTGCACTGGGACAAATTCATCAACCGAGTGAGTTGGCCTTAAAATTGGACTATGCTATTTCTCACATTCTGGTAGACGAGTTTCAGGATACGTCCTTCAGCCAGTTTCAACTGATTGAGCAGTTGACCGCAGGCTGGCAGCCGGATGATGGGCGCACCCTGTTTGTGGTCGGTGATCCCATGCAGTCCATTTACCGCTTCCGCGAAGCTAACGTCGGCTTATTTATTCAGGCTCGGGAGAAAGGCATTGGCGATATTGCTCTGGAGTTTTTGCAGTTAACCAGTAACTTTCGCTCCAGCGAAACCATCGTCGATTGGGTCAATAAGAGTTTTGCCACTATCTTTCCCGACTATGACGATCCGGTATTGGGTGCGGTTTCTCTGGCTAAAGCTGACTCCACTCAAAGCGAAAACCATGGTGATGAAGTTGATTTTAATCTCTTTTTTGACAGCGAACGACCGGCCGATGAGTTCGAAGCCGAAGGTATCGCCAGCAGGATCGAGCAGTGTTTAACGGATTATCCGGAGCAGGATATCGCGGTGCTGGTGAGAGCTCGTAATCATGGTGAGCAGATTATCGAGGCACTAAAACAGTGCTCCATTGCCTATGTTGCAGAAGAGTTTGAGCAGCTGGAGCAGAAGCAACCAGTTTTAGATTTGCTTACTCTGCTCAGGGTCTTGCTGCATCCACTGGATAAAGTGGCCTGGGTCGCACTATTTAAAACGCCATGGTTTGGATTGAGTTTGGCCGACATAACTGTGCTTGAAGATCATTTCGGCGATGATTTATCGCAAACTCTAGAAGGTTTTTCGCAAGTTGACGGCCTCTCCCCAGATGCAAAGCTGTGCTTACAGCGACAGGCTCCGATTGTGCTGCGGCATCTTGAATATCTTTACCAGCAACCTTTCGCCATGCAGCTCGAAGCTCTGTGGTTACAGCTGGGTGGTCCGCTGGCACTTAACGACGATGAACTGGAGCAGCTGTATACTGCGCTGGATTTCATCTCAGACTTTGAGCAACATTCTGCGATTACCGACTATCAGCTGTTAGAGGACGCGCTGGCAAAATTATTTGCGCCACCGACGAGAGAAGAGAATTGTCGTGTCTCCATCATGACCATGCATAAGTCGAAAGGTTTGGAGTTTGATACCGTTTTCTTGCCTAAGCTGGATAAGAAAAGTGGGATGAATGACAAATCCCTGATGGTGTGGGAAGAGTTCCCGGCAGGCGATGAACGGAGCCAGTATTTGTTGGCCCCTGTCGATCAGGCTGGCGAGCTGGAGTCGCTGTATAAACTGGTCAGTCGGTTTGCCAAAGAAAAAGACCGTCTGGAAAGTGCCCGCCTGTTGTACGTGGCGGCCACTCGAGCTAAAAAACGTCTGTATCTGAGTGGTAGTGGCAAAACCCGTTGGGATACCAGGCAGGAAGAGTGGAAACTATCAAAGTTTGATAGTGACTGTCTGCTGAGTTTGATAGCACCTTTGTACGATAATCACATCCAATCTGCTTTTATGCGTTTCGCGGAGCAGGGTATAAAACCAGCGCATCAACAGAGTGAAATGTATAGGCAGGGCTGGAGCAGACTGAAAGCCGGTTGGCAGTACCAGCCCTATGATAAACCACTGCAGAGTTTAAGTTTTGATACCGCCAAAACTGAGTTGCAGGAGCTGGAGTTTGATTGGGCCACCGATGTGGCTAAGACTATCGGCATTCTGATGCATCGACAATTAGAGCTCGCGGCTAATGGTCAATGGTCGATATCTAAACAGAGTGTTGAGCAGTTTGTCAGTAAAACTTACCATCAACTATTAGCCAGCAGCTATGATGAAGAAAGCGCCAATTATGCTACAGAGCGATTGCAGCAAGGTTTGCTGAATGTGTTGGAGGATGAGACGGCGCAGTGGATTCTAAAAGCTCATCAAGAGGCGCGCTGTGAAATGGCGTTAACAGGCCGAGTTGATGATGAGTATAGAACCTATATTATTGATAGAACTTTTGTTGATGAACAGGGCGTGCGTTGGATCATTGATTACAAGTCAGGAGCGCACTTAGGCGATGACGTGGATAATTTTATTGCCTCGGAAGTTCAGCGTTATCGTCCCCAACTGGAAAATTATCGTGAGTTAATGCAGACGATCGATGACAGGCCCATTAAAACTGCATTGTATTTCCCAATGCTGAAACGTTTTGAACAACTGAATTAGTGGAGAGAAAAGTGAAGGAAACAGTGGATACTGGACGACTATTATTGCGTCCATTGGAAAAGTCTGACTTTGAGGATTACTGTGAGTACGCGATGGATCCGGAGGTCATGAAATATATCATGCCGGTTTCAACTAAGAAGGAAGCCCATGATATTTTCTTAAAACATTTTGGAGAATGGACCGGTGAAGAAGGGCGCTGGATGGGCGCTGCGGTGGTGCTGAAATCTGAAGATAAACTGATCGGTGATATCGGATTTCGCTATACCAGCAAATATCATGAGCAAATTGAAATCGGTTATAAGTTCAATCGTAACTATCAAGGCAAAGGGTATGGAACTGAAGCAATTAAAGCAATGTTAGAGCTTATTGTTCGGGATTGGCCGTGTCATAAAATAGTTGCTTACTGCGAACCAAGGAATGTAGCATCATGGAAACTGATGGAACATTTCGGCATGGTGCGTGAAGGTTATTTCAAAGAGCACTTTAAGTTTGACGGTCGCTGGCAGGACGAAGTGGCTTATGGTTGTTTGGTAAAAAGTATAAAGTTGGGCGGCACATAATGCGTATTTGACAGCTAACTTTTTCATATGATATAAAATATTTTAATCGAACTCATTAGTTAATTTTCTTGGAGGAGCCATGCTAAAAAAAGCCTACAATTTAGCTGATTATAGCTTCTCTGATTACTACCTCAGCGAGTGGTTTGACGAATAACCTCCGTTAGTTGTTCTAACTAACGTTTTTCTAATTATTTCAAATAATAGTGTCCTTATGGGCAGGGGTTATGTATGAGTATTCGTTTATTCAAATATTCTCTAGTGGCTTTATCTGTCACGTTATTACTACATCCAGATACAGCTGCAGCAGCAGAACAGGATGAAGCCGAGTCAGTGGTTGTTACGGGGAGTCGAATTAAAAGTATTGATCTTGAGGGCGAGTCGCCCGTACAGGTTATTGATGAGGAAGATATCGAATCTTCCACGGCAACCAACTTGGACTCACTACTAAAAGAACTCGCAGTAACGCATGGCGGCGATGGTTCATTTAGTACTCACAATTCAGGAGCTTTACAGGCTGACTCTCCCGCCGGTAGCTCGGCAGTTTCATTGAGAGGGCTTGGAACCGCATCCACTTTGGTGTTGATTAATGGTCGTAGAGTAGCAGCCAGTTCCTTCGCTTATAATTCGCAAAATTTTGTCGATATTAATTCTATTCCATTAGCTGCCATCAAGCGAGTTGAAGTACTGCCAACTGGGGCGTCGGCTATTTATGGTGCTGATGCTGTTGCTGGTGTTGTTAACCTTATTTTGAAAAAAGGGGATGGCGGCTCGCAAATTTCTGTCAGTTATGGGGATTCGGACACTTCTTCCGATGAGTCTAAAACTAATTTAAATGGTGTTTGGTCTGCAGACTTTGATAGCTCTGATATCACAGCATTTTTTGATATTTATCGTAAGAATGCGCTATACGACAAAGACCGACAGCAGACGCGATATAGTTTTGATCGAAGTCAGCAAGGTATCTGGCCAAGTTTTAATACGCAGTATTTTGATGACATTGATTATGTGGAATCCTCTTGCCCGGATGATATCCGATATGATGGTCGTCCAGGTTTCCCTAACTCTTCATTCGGGGAGTATTGCGAATACAATCAGAATCAGTACTTACCAACCTATCCTGAATTTGAATCTGAATCGATTGGTTTTGCTTCTAACCATTACTTTGATGATGGTTTGACTTGGTTTAATGAGGTATTTGTCTCTCGAACGGAGGGACGCGCTAATTCCACTGGAGCACCTTTCAGTGGTGTGGCGGTGTCTTTTGATCATCCCAATATGCCGTCAAATTTACGCCAGCGCTATGAAGATTTATGGAATGATTTAGGTGTTCCGCCAGAAAGTGAATTGTTGATGTGGGGGCGATTCCGCCAGCCAAGAACGATCACTAATGAATCTACAAGTTACCGTTTTGTATCCGGCTTGGAAGGAGTGACTGAGAAAGGCTGGGAGTGGGACCTTGCTGCAAATATTTCTGTCAGTGAGTCCGAACAGTTGGCAGAAAAGGGTATTATCAATGTTGCTAAGTTTGAAGCTGCTTTGTTCGGGGAGCTATGTGCAGATGGTACTGTTGGTTGTACCCCAGCTAATAATGGATTGTACTTTAATCCGTTTGGTGGGCAGTCAGGAAATCAGCAAGCTTTGGATATCATTAATGAACGAGTGCCAAGAAATGGTGAGTCGAAACTGTATGCAGTGGACTTTAATGTTACCGGTGACTGGTTTGAGTTGGGTAGTGATTGGGTTAAAGCTGCATATGGTTTAGAAGTACGCCGTGAGGAAATTTCTGATAAGCCAGCTGCGTTAGCAACTGCTGATCCGAATAATAACTTTGAAGTTCCTGTTTATGGATTTGGCTCTACGGCAGCATCTGCTTCTCGTGATATATGGGCCGCTTATGCCGAGTATCGTGTTCCACTGACTGATACATTTAATCTGCAATTGGCTGGTCGATATGATCACTACTCAGATTTTGGTGGGGACTTTAATCCAAAAGTTGGCTTTACCTATCGTCCATCTGATAGCTTCTTGATGAGAGGCTCTTGGAATACTTCCTTCCGGGCTCCTTCTTTAGCACAGGTTGGAGCAGGCACTACCCTTGGCTCTGATTCATTGGAGTGTACGGATGAGTTTTTAAATAACTTTTGTGGTGGTTTTGGTGGCCGAGATGGTTTCTTAACCGAAGTTTATGGCAATGAAAACCTTAAAGCGGAAGAGTCAACATCCTATGACGTGGGTTTTGTTTTTAGCTTTGCCAATGATAGTACATTAGCTATCGATTATTGGTCATTTGAATATGACAACATTGTGGGTATTGACTCTGAGCGCTTGTTCCGTCTTGCCTTAGAGGGACAGATCCCAGTGGTGGCGACCGATGGACTAGATTCTGCTAATCAGCAAATTGGTATTGAAACTCGGAATGGCAATATCGGAGACCCCATTGATGAAGTTCACTTACAACTTGAAAACTTAGGGGTGCAAGAAGTTGAAGGGATCGATTTAGCCTACACACAATACTTCGATATTGACTCAGGAGAGTTGAGCTTATTGCTAGATGGGACTTACCTGCTTGATTTTAATAAACAGTTGTCCAAGCAATCTGAAGTTGAGTCACTTGAGGGAACGTTTCGTTATCCTGAGCTAATTCTGCGAGCGAGACTACGTTGGTCAGGTGATGATTGGTTCGGTTCAGTAACCGGTAACTATATTTCAAGTTATGATGATGATCTCGAAGGTTATGATGAGCAGCAACTGACTGATTTTGGTATATCAAGAGAAAGGGAAGTACCTTCGTGGGTTAAGTGGAACTTTACGGTTGGCTACGATCTTACTGGAAATTCATACCTAAGATTAGGTATCGATAATTTGTTGGATGAGGAAGCCCCTGTTGCTTATGGCACAAGCGCCAATGTCGATCATTTTAATCATGATACTTATGGACGCTTCTATCAACTGAAGTATACCTATAACTTTTAGCGCTAAGGCACAGGCTCTTCGGAGCCTGTGATTCACTATGTCAAATCAAAAAACTATAAGCGTGCCGAATACCTTGATTTTGGTATTGGGTGTTGCAGCTTTTGCCTGGTTGTTAACTTATTTTATTCCCTTGGGCAGTTTCGAATTAAATACTGTTTCCTACCAGCAAGGCGACACAATTGTTGAAAAACAGGTACTGAAACCTGGCTCATTTGAATATAACCGCGATCCATCAGGAGAGCCGCAGACGCAAGGAGCGGTTTTATTTTCATCAGGTGATAGGCCTGGCTTCCTAAATATTGCTTATGAAGGAATCACTACCGGAGATCGCTCAAGTGGTGCGGTGGCTATTATTGCTTTTTTGCTCATCATTGGTGGGGCATTCGGTATTATCATGGCGCCTAGCACCATCAATCGTGCATTACTAAAGTTATTATCTCGTAACAACCAAAAAGAGTTATTGATCATTCCTTTACTGTGTTTCGTTTTCTCGTTGGGTGGAGCTGTTTTTGGAATGGGGGAAGAAGCCATCGCATTTGCAATGATTCTTATGCCGGTTATGAAAAGTAAAGGCTATAACGGTATGGTTGTGGTGCTGTGTACTTATGTGGCGACCCAAGTTGGTTTTGCAACTTCTTGGATGAACCCTTTTAATATAGGAATTGCTCAGGGCTTGGCACAGGTTCCGCTACTCAGTGGGGCCGGATTTCGATTTATCATGTGGGCTATTTTTACACTGGTGCTAATGGTGTTTGCCACTGTTTATAGCAAGTCGAGTCGCGTACTTGTTGATGATATTGATTTAATCAAGGTCGATGGACAGAAACTGGGACTTGGCGATTGGCTGGTTTTAATTAATCTATTGCTTGGAATGGTTTGGGTTATTTGGGGAGTATCGGTTCACGGCTATTATATTGCTGAAATTGCGACTCAATTTTTCGCCATAGGGTTAAGCTCCGCCATTATTACTCTTATCTTTAAGTTGGATGGACTGAACGCAAACGATCTTGCGACTCAATTTACTCAGGGTGCAAAAGAGCTTTTGCCTGCTGCACTTATCGTTGGCTTTGCGCAAGGTGTCTTATTAATTCTTGGCGGTGCCGATCCAGCAAAAGATTCAACCTTGAATACAATTCTCAATAGTGCTGCCAACAGCATGGCTGGCTTCTCCAGTTATAGTTCCGGAATCTTGATGTATTGGTTTCAGTCTATTTTTAATGTCTTCGTTACCTCTGGCTCTGGCCAAGCAGCCTTAACGATGCCATTAATGGCTCCTATTTCTGACTTAGTTGGCATTTCAAGGCAAACTGCAGTGCTGGTATTCCAATTAGGCGACGGTCTAACCAATATTATAGTACCTACTTCCGCTTCTTTAATGGGGACTTTAGGTGTTGCAAAAGTGGACTGGCTAGAGTGGGTAAAAGTCATCTGGAAATTTTTATTAATTATGATGCTGATAGCGATGACATTTATTGTTGTGGCTGTAGCGATAGGTTTTTAACATGCTGAAACTCATTAAGAACGCAACTGTTCACGATCCGAAATATATTGGCGTCAAAGATATTATGATAGATTCACAGTCGATTATTGCCATCGAAGACAATATTGAATGTGATCATTCTTTCGTTGAAATGATTGATGCAACAGGCCAATTAGCGGTACCGGGCTTTATTGATAGTCTGGTTCACATAACAGGAGGCGGGGGTGAAGGTGGCTTTACTACTAGGACGCCTGAAGTGAATCTAACCGATTTAACCAAAGCTGGAATTACAACTTTGGTGGGTGCTTTAGGGACGGACGCAGTTTCAAGAACACTCACCAATCTGATTGCGAAAACAAAAGAGCTGAATGAACTGGGTTTGAGTTGTTACTTTTATTCAGGGTCGTATCATTTACCAGCGACCACTCTTACTGCCAGTGTCCAGTCGGATATCATGCTAATTGAGGAATGTATCGGTGTCGGTGAAGTGGCGATTGCCGATCATAGAGGCTCACAGTTGAGCTATAACGAATTAGCCAGGTTAGCGTCTGACAGTCGTGTCGGTGGTATGTTGTCAGGGAAAAGTGGCATCGTTAGTATTCATGTTGGGGATGGCCCCGAGAACCTGAAAGTGATTAATGAAGTTGTCGACAATACCGACATTCCGATCACACAATTTTTACCCACTCACATGAACCGCAATCAAGCACTGTTTGATGCTGGTATAAACTATGTTGCCCGGGGGGGGTATATTGACCTGACCACAAGCACTACACCTGAGTTTTTAAAAGAAGGCGAGTTAAAGTGTAGCAGGGCTTTAAAACAGGTTATCGATAAGGAAGCTAATCTAAGTCATATTACTTTTAGTTCAGATGGCCACGCCAGCTTGCCAAGTTTTGATGAATCCGGAAACTTGGCTCAACTAGAAATTGGCAAAGAAACCTCTTTATTTGATGAGATTAGAGATGCCGTTCTGATAGAAGACATAGAACTTGAAAAAGCATTAGCGGTTATAACGAGTAATCCTGCTGACATTTTGAAAATGAAAAGAAAAGGCCGTCTTAAAGTTGGCTATGATGCGGATATAGTCTTGCTGGATAAAGAGCGGCTTGTAATTGAAAGTGTTTTTAGCCGAGGTAGAACTATGATCCTTTCAGGCGAAGTGAAGTGTCAGGGTAAGTTTGAACAAGGAGTTACTCGATGACCCGTATACTCCTGCTAATACTGATGTCCTTTAGTTTGCAAGCAGTTTCTAAGGATAAAAGTCAAGGTGTCGATAAAAACGGTATTACCCAACTCAGCCCACAGATGGTACTGATTGGAGGCGGCCTTAAGGTTTGTAGTAGTTATGTAAAGACTCATTGCTTACAACCATTGAGAAAATCTGAGTTAATGAAGCCTTTGCTTAGAACTACTAAAGAACTGGTTGTCACAAGCGACACGATAAAAGAGGTGGGTAAGGATAGTTACCATCTTTTCCCAGACAAAAGCATGCTTGATGAACTGTCCAGTCATCTGGATAGGTATCTAAAGAAATATGGCAATGAGCCAGTTGATATTGATACCTTTTATTCAAGAATGAACCGATTGAAAGAGGGTGGTCAAAAAGGCTTCGAGAAGTTTTTGTCGGAGCTTAATCAAAGACAAAGCCAATTTATAGAACAAAGTTTACAGGCACCATTGGAGTCAAAGGAGGGAAAGGCATTAACAGAAAAAGCTTATTTAAATTATTCCGATGAGGATACTGTTAGGATTATTCAAAAAGCTCAACATTTGAGCCAAGTTATTGCCGAAGCCAAGGGGAAGGACAAGGCAAGAGTTTTAATTTTAACTTCATCCTCTTCTGATCTATTTGATGCAGTGAGCTTCTACCTTCATCTATTTGCCAATGAGCAGATTGAAACGGCCTGGCTACCATTAGAGCCTGCATTTCTTGAGGTTAGCCTTTCGGAAAATTTGCGTTGTGAAGATATCGAGGTGATAAGAGCGCAGAGTCAGCAGCAATATTTTCGCAGTAGAGTCTATCCATTATTGAGTCAATACCAGCATGTCTTTTGTCATAAGCCGGAGTTACTCAATGAGCTTATCCTTTCAGCCGATGCTTTATTTATTAATGGTGGGGATCAAACCTTAACCTTGCAGTCGTTTGTTAAAGATGCAACGAACTTACGTGAGTTCTCACCTTATTATGGGCTGATCAAAAAGCAGTTCGAAGCTGGAAAGTTGCTGATTATGGGAACCAGCGCCGGTACTGCAGTACAAAGTGGAAATCATGAAGACGGTAATAAACTGCCAATGATCTCTAATGGCGGGTCACTACGAGGAGGCTACGAGGGGGCTATGCCAGTGCTCGTTCCTCCAGCTGCTAGCTGCACGGAAGAATCTTCTTGCCCCAAAGGTTTGCAAGCCAATAGCTTAACTTACAATCCGAGGGGCGGCTTAGGCCTGGTCAACCTTGGTGTTTTTGATACGCATTTTTCAGAGCGTGAGCGCCTGGTTAGATTGTCGAGGTTGCTATTGGATACCCAGAGTTCTTTGGGTATTGGCATTGATGAAAACACCGCATTACATCTCACTAAGCGTAATGGTAAATACCAATATTTGGTTTATGGGCAAGGAGCGACTTGGTTTGTTGATAGTTCTCAGGCCAAATTGCTCAAGTCGCCAAATAAAATCACTATGGAAAATGTGTCTATAGCAGTCATGCGACAAAAGGATAAGAACCTCTGGAGTGAGCGCGAAATGATTCAAGTGGCATTCAAAGGAATTGAGTGTGAAACAAAAATAAAGCTCGGTTGTCAGCTAGTCACGGGTGATGAAAACTACCCCTTAGTGTTGCAGGTCACATCAAGTGACTATACATTAACTGATGATGTCATATCAGTTAATCTGACAATTGGGCTTTCTCATTGACTTAATAGCGGTGGTAAAAGAAACAAAAAAGGAGCCGAAGCTCCTTTTTTGTTAGACGATAATCAGGCTTCGCCTAGCTTTGAGTCAATCCATTCCTGGAGCTTAGTTTTAAGTACTGGCATAGGCATGGCTCCGTCGAGCAATATTTCACTGTGGAACTCACGAATATCAAATTGCTCGCCGAGCTTTTCTTCAGCCTCTGCTCTCAAGCGGCTGATTTCACGCTGCCCCACTTTGTATGAAACCGCCTGACCTGGCCAGGCGATATAACGTTCTACTTCAGAGATGACATCGGTATCTGCCATCGAGGAGTTTTCCATCATGTAATCAATAGCTTTTTGACGAGACCAGCCTTTAGCGTGTAGTCCAGTATCGACTACCAGACGCATGGCTCGCAGCATTTCATCACTGAGGCGGCCGTAATATTGCATTGGGTCGGTGAACATCCCCATTTCTTTACCGATGGATTCCGCATACAGTGCCCAGCCTTCGGTGAATACGCTTAAACCGCCAAAACGTCTGAACATTGGCAGGCCTTCGACTTCCTGCTGTAGTGAAAGTTGGAAGTGATGGCCTGGAGCCGCTTCGTGAATGGATAAGGTTTCCATGCCAAATTTAGGCTGGCCTTTGAGGTTAAAGGTGTTGACGTAGAAAACACCCGGGCGAGAACCATCGGGACTACCTGGCATATAAGAAGCACCTGAGGCTGACTCTGCACGGAATGCTTCAACCGCTCTAACTTCATAGTCACTTTTCGGTTGGACATCAAACATTTTGGGAAGAAGCTTGTTTACTTTTATCTGTAGGTCGCGATATCCCTGCAATAAGTCCTCTTCGTTGTCATAGTAGAACTCAGGATTTGTCTGCACGTAGGTAAACCACTCATCAAGGGTGCCCTTGAAGCCTTCCTGTGCCATGACTTTTTTCATTTCACTGCGAATGCGTGCGACTTCGGCTAAGCCAAACTGGTGAATTTCATCGGCGGTTAAGTCGGTCGTGGTAAAGGTCTTTAGCTGATAATTATACCAGGCTTTACCGTTGGGCTGCTCACTCAAGCCGAAGCTGTCACGTGCATGCTCCAGATAGTCATTTTGGACAAAGTCATGCAGGCGTTTATAAACTGGTACCAACTTTTCAGTAATGGTTTTTTTATAAGCTGCGGTTAAACGCTTCTTATCTTCTTCGGAAAAGTCTTCAGGCAGGTTCTCGATGGGTTTGTAGAATATACTTTGAGTTGGCTCTTCAACCACATGGGCTTTGATCTGTGGTATCACTTTTTCCATTAGCGCTCTGGGTTGAACGACATTTTGCTCAATGCCCTGATTCATATTGGCAATGATTTGATCCATAAGAACAACACCATCATCGACCCGTTTGAGCCAATTGTCATAATCTTCCACCGTGTTGAAAGGCTGTAAACTCTGGCCTGAGCCTAGCTGAGCAAAAAAGCTGGTTAAGTTATTCGACTGGTTTAACGGAATAAGGTGCTGAGGAAACTGCTCTCCTTCGAGTGTCAGTTTAGATTGATAAATAAAGACGTCATAGCTGACCCGATCCTGGCCTGTTAAGAGTTCACGATCGATCTGTTTAATTTTATCCAGCCATCTGACCGTGAAGTCATGCATTGTTTGGCGATATTCAGGAGATAAAAAGTTAGGCAGCTGATCGTTATAACGGTTATCGCCGATAGCTGTCGCCTGAATGGGGTTAAGCTTTAAATTTTCCTGGAAGTTCTGTGCAAACAGCTGGTTTAATTTTTTCGAGGCTTCCTCTGCGGTCATGGTCTGTTCTTGTTTGACCACTGACTCTGCTTTTTGCACCGGTTGTGGGGTTTGAGTCTCTGTTTGATCGTCTGCACATCCTGCAAGAGCCAGCGCAATACTGAGACTGACAAGGGTTATTTTATTCACTGTAGTTCCTTTTATTATTTGCTTAGCAAAACATTAGCATAAATGAAACGCAAAAAACCTTTTTGAAATATCTTTTTACACATCTATCTCTATGTGTAATTATTACCTGGTCAGTCCAGTTGCTTTGCATATTCAATAACTAAGGGTGGGAATGATTTGCCATGAGTAAAAACAACCGATTAGCCAGTTTGGTTGCTAAAATCGAAAGACTTCCCAATAGCTTAAGGTTGCCAGCATTAAATTTTGTATTGCGGCGTACCGTTAAGCTGGTGGGTACGGCTAAAGTTGAGGTATTAAAATTAACGAAGACTGAGTCTGAGTTTCGACTAAGAAACCGTAAAAAAGTACAAAACCACATTGGAACCGTACATGCTGCCGGCATGGCTCTGATTGCCGAAACCGCGACTGGTATGCTGGTTGGGATGAATGTGCCTGATGATAAGGTGCCAGTAATCAAGACATTAAAAGTGGACTTCTTAAAGCGTGCAAAAGGGGACTTAGTCGCTAAAGCTCATCTGACGGAAGCGCAAATTAACGATATTCTGACGCTGGAAAAGGGGGAGGTTGAAGTAGCGGTTTCGGTCACCGATGATGAAACCAAAGAGCCTATCGCTTGCCAGATGGTGTGGGCCTGGACACCTAAACGCTCTTAAAAATCATAGTCGTTACTTAGGTGGTGTTAAATCTCAAGTTTTTTCAAGTCATTTACTGAAGTAAACTCCTTTCAAAAGCTTGAGATTTGCCTAGCCTAAGCTATAGCCTATGAATTTTAAGCTATAGGTTATATCCTTTCTGGGGCTAAACTCCATAGTTTGCCGACTCAGTGCTGAGCTAATAACCCTTAACGCCAACCTCAATATTAAAATATCTATAACATTTCGACTAATTTTGTCCCGATGCCTTTGTTTATGGCTATGAAGTAGCCCCGCGATTGGTTAAAATATGCCCCTTTTGCGCAAAAAGAGCGTTAAATAGCCGGGATTCGGCCGTAACTGGGGTAATATGTTAGAAGTTAATCCAATAAGAGAACATCTAAAAGATATGTCTGAGCGTGTTGAGACGCTTAGGGGGTATCTTTGACTTCGACGCCAAGAAAGAGCGTTTAGAAGAAGTTACTAAAGAGCTTGAACAGCCTGACGTGTGGAACGATCAGGAGCGTGCACAGGCTTTAGGTCAGGAAAGAGCGAAACTGGAAGCTGTCGTCGAGACGATTATTGAGCTAGAGCAAGGTGTTGCCGATAACTCGGATCTGCTGGAGATTGCGGTCGAGGAAGAGGATGGTGATAGTGTTGAGATGATCGAGTCCGAGCTGACCGGTCTCGAAAAGATGCTGGCAAAACTGGAATTCCGCCGCATGTTCTCCGGTGATATGGATGACAGTAATGCCTATCTCGATATTCAGGCAGGTTCAGGTGGAACCGAGGCGCAGGACTGGGCGAGCATGTTATTGCGTATGTATTTACGCTGGGCTGAGAGTCGTGGTTTCAAGGTCGAGGTCACTGAAGAGTCCGAAGGCGATGTGGCAGGCATTAAGAGTGCGACCATTAAAGTCGATGGCGAGTATGCCTACGGTTGGCTGCGTACGGAAACTGGCGTTCACCGTCTGGTGCGAAAATCGCCTTTCGACTCAGGTAACCGTAGGCATACGTCCTTTGCTTCCGTGTTCGTTTATCCGGAAGTCGACGATGATATTGATATCGAAGTGAACCCAGCAGATTTACGCGTGGACACCTACCGTGCCAGTGGTGCCGGTGGTCAGCACGTCAACAAAACCGACTCTGCGATACGACTGACCCATATTCCAACGGGCATAGTGGTGCAGTGTCAGAATGATCGCTCGCAGCACAAAAACCGTGCCGAAGCGATGAAAATGATGAAGGCCAAGCTCTATGAGCTGGAGATGCAAAAGCAGCGCGAAGAGCAGCAAGCCCTGGAAGAATCCAAGTCGGATATCGGCTGGGGTAGTCAGATCCGCTCTTATGTTCTCGATCAGTCGAGGATTAAAGATTTGCGTACCAGCCACGAGTCGAGTAATACGCAGGCGGTGCTGGATGGTGATCTCGATAGCTTCATAGAGGCATCTCTAAAGGCCGGCGTATAACCTACTGCGCTTGCAAATACTGCGTTATATTGTAGCTGCAAATGCTCGCTTACAATATGCCTTGTCTTTGCTTCGCTCGTGACGGTTATAATGAAATTATTGCTAATATTTAGCAGTACTCTCTAATCCAGCATTAGAGGTTATATATATTCACAGAAAAATGATGTGAGTTTTCGTACCGTTAAGCGGTACTTGTTTTAATGATTAAGTAATTAACTTGAGGTGAAGAGAAAAAATGAGCAATCAAGAAACCCCGGTCGTCGACGTCAACGAACAAATTACCATGCGTAAAGAGAAGTTGGCGGAGAAACGAAAACAGGGGATTGCCTTTCCGAACGACTTCCGTCGTGATTCCCTGGCTGCTGAAATCGCTATCGAGTATGGCGATAAAGAAAAGCCTGAGCTGGAGGAAATCGGTAAGAAGGTGAAGGTTGCTGGTCGTATCATGCTGTTCCGTAAGATGGGCAAAGCGAGCTTTATCACCATTCAAGATATGTCGGGTCGAATCCAGTCTTACGTGCGTAAAGATCAGGTTGGCGAAGACGTTTATAATGATTTTAAAACCTGGGATATCGGCGATATCGTGGGCATTGAAGGTACTGTGTTTAAAACCAATAAGGGTGAGTTGTCGGTTAAGGCATCGGATATCCGCTTATTGACTAAATCCTTGCGTCCATTGCCGGACAAATGGGGGGGCTTATCCGATCAGGAAACGCGTTACCGTCAGCGTTACGTTGATCTGATTGTAAATGAAGAGTCTCGTGCAACCTTTATCGCGCGCTCAAAAGTGGTTAAAGCAATTCGCGACTTCCTGGAAACTCGCGACTTCTTGGAAGTTGAAACGCCAATGATGCATGTGATTCCGGGTGGTGCCACAGCCAAACCATTCGAAACGCATCATAATGCTCTGGATATGCCGTTATTCTTACGGGTTGCTCCTGAGCTGTACCTAAAGCGTCTGGTTGTTGGTGGTCTTGAGAAGGTGTTTGAGATTAACCGTAACTTCCGTAATGAAGGGTTGTCGACGCGCCACAACCCAGAATTCACCATGCTGGAGTTTTACTGGGGATATGCGGATTATCACGATCTTATGGATTTAACCGAAGAGATGCTGCGTTATACGGTTGAGTCAGTGTTAGGTAAAACGGTATTTGAAAGTAGCGGTGCAACCTATGATTTTGGTAAGCCATTTACGCGTATGACGGTGTTGGAAGCGATTCTGAAATACCTACCGGAAGTCAAGGTTGAGCAGTTGAACGATCTAGAGTCTGCGAAGAAAGTGGCTAAAGCATGTAATGTCAAAGTTGAAGACAGCTGGGGGCTGGGCAAGATCCAGATTGAGATTTTCGAAGAGGTCGCTGAGCATAAATTGATTCAACCAACGTTCATTACGGCTTATCCGGCTGAGGTATCACCGTTGGCTCGTCGTAACGATGACAATCCATTCGTTACTGACCGCTTTGAATTCTTTGCCGGTGGGCGTGAGCTGGCGAACGGCTTCTCTGAGTTGAATGACGCTGAAGATCAGGCTGAGCGCTTCAAAGCCCAGGTTGAAGCAAAAGATGCCGGTGATGACGAAGCGATGCATTATGATGCTGATTATATTCGTGCCCTGGAGTATGGCTTACCGCCAACGGCCGGTGAGGGTATCGGTATTGACCGTCTGGTGATGCTGCTAACCGATTCACCAAGTATTCGAGACGTACTGTTGTTCCCACATATGCGTCCTGAGTAAACAACTATCTTTTTTACGCTTATACTTCGTTATAAAGCAATTTATCTTGCTCAGTTACTAGAGTAAATTCTGCGAGATAAATTGCTTCAGGCCTCGTTTAAGCGTAAAAACCTTAGTTTTTAGCCAGAAGCCAACTATTCCTCGAAACGTCCGCGCCTCGTTAGAAGCGAAAACTCTGCGTTTATCGTTAAACTAAGCTCTTTAATCATTCTGTCATTCCCGTGAAGGCGATCAGCGGAAGGGCCCGTGGTGCGGGAATCTTGCTCTTGAACATTTCTATTACCACTTCCTTTTCGTAAAACAATCTATGCTTAATCGCTTTAATTCGATACGATGCGGTTAATGAACCTTTAGGAGTTTTTATGTCTTCCGAAATTGATATCCGAATGGCTTTGCGCGCATATCAGAAAATTATTGAGTTGGGTGAGAAACGTGGAAATAAGCATCATTTCAAAGGTATTAACGCTTATTCAGATCTGGATGGTTACAACGTTGATTTGACCGATGACAAGGTGACCTTGAGTATTAATTTCCATAGTAAGTATAACTTGGAGTATAAAAGCGTTTTGGACAAAGACGAATTTATGGAGAAGTTACAGAAGATTGATAAGTATAAAAAATAACGGTTCCTTTTAATAACTTTTTTCTTTGCATCTAAAGTTAATGTTTCACTTCTCTATTAAGTTAAGGTTATTATTTAATTAAAGGAGCTAAGATGCTAAGAGTATGCTTATCTATTGGTTTAGTCTTATTGCTATTGGGCTATACCGCTCATTCTGAGGCTGAGCAGAAGCAAGAAATCGAAGAATTATCACAGTCTTTACAAGTCTTAGAAGCTTTCGGTTTTTCTGGTGTTGTTAGCATTAAAGCAAAAGACCAGGTGCTGCTGCAGGAAGCTTACGGGTATGCTAACGTAAAGACCAGAACATCTAACACCATTGATACAAAGTTCCCTTTGCTTTCAATGACGAAACCCATGTTGGCTGCAGGGATTCTGTTATTAGAGGAGCAGGGGAAGGTAGAACTTAATGCGTCCATCAGCGACTACGTGCCCAGTCTACACTCTGATAAAATTCCGATTACACTTCATCATCTGTTAACCCATACGTCAGGTCTGGTACCGAATAAAAAGGTGCGCCAAAAAGATATTAATGAGTTTCTAAAACAGGTGAATGACCTTGATAGAGATTCTATGTCTGGAATTAAGCGACGATACTGTAATATGTGTTATAGCTTGGTGGCCGCGGTGCTGGAAATAATATCGGAAATCTCGTGGCGAGACTCTATGGAGCAGTGGGTTCTTAAGGCGTCGGGTATGGAAAATGCCCGCATCATGCGAGCTGCTCGCAGCTCGGATATTGCAACAGGGTACCGAGATCATCCCTTAGTCAGCCAGCCCATGGTGATGTCCGATGGGCCGGACTACATTAATGAAATGTGGTGGTCGGTGGCGGGTGCTAGAGGAGTAGCTGCTGATGTCAATGACGTGCTTCATTGGCTGGAGTCATTGCAATCGGATCGTCTACTATCAGCCGAGTCCCGCCAAAAAATGTTTACCCGCTATATCGGCGATCAGGGTTATGGCTGGCATATTGATGAAAGCAATGGGCAAAAGCGTTACTGGAAAGGTGGTGGGGCTCCTATGTATGAAACTCAGATGGTTATTTATCCCGATACAGATATCAAAGTTGTACTGCTACTTAATAACAATATGGGCTGGCGAGTCCCTGTGTGGAGATTAATTGAAAACTCATTATTTTCTGGAGATATTGCTCAGCTGCCGACAGATGAACTTAAAGAACCTACTGTATCATTTACAAAACTGGTTAATGAAAGTGAAACGGTTGCATTAACGGTTATGGATTCCAGTTCTGTAACCGTCAAAATAGAACAGTTAAATAACGAAGAAAGCCATACGGTGAATTTATTGTTTGATGCAGAGCATGATCGTTATTTAGGCTTAAGACCTCGCAGTGGCGAGAGTGGCTTTGCCATCTACCAATTACGGCGAGAAGGTGATGAGTTCGGGTTAACGCTACCGAGTGGTGAGAGCTATCAGTTGATCGAACATTGATACAAAAAAGCCCGCAAAGTGTGGGCTTTTGTTTTGACTATTAGTCGTACTAGACTTTTTCGAATAAAAGCGAACAGTTAGTACCGCCGAACCCAAAGCTGTTGGATAAGAAGCTTTTAACTTCTGTATCATCCATCCTCTGCTGAACAATCGGTAGAGCTGCTGCTTTCTCATCAAGCTCTTTGATATTCGCTGAGGCTGCGATGAAGTTATTCTGCATCATGATTAACGAATAAATGGCTTCGTGGACACCGGTTGCACCTAATGAATGACCTGCTAAGGACTTAGTCGAGGCAATATAAGGTACTTTTTCTGGGAACACTTCTTTGATGGCTTCTAATTCGGCCGTATCACCAACCGGTGTACTGGTGCCGTGAGTATTGATGTAGTCAACGGGATTTGAAGTATTCGCTAATGCTTGTTTCATGCAGCGCACCGCACCTTCACCAGATGGCGCGACCATATCATAACCATCCGATGTTGCGCCGTAGCCGGTAATTTCAGCATAGATTTTTGCACCACGGGCCTTGGCATGTTCGTACTCTTCAAGAACCAGACAGCCACCCCCCGACGAAATCACAAACCCATCACGGGTTGCGTCATATGGACGCGAAGCCGTTTCTGGGCTGTCATTATATTTGCTCGATAGAGCGCCCATAGCATCGAATAATACTGTTAAACGCCAATCTTCTTCTTCACCGCCGCCAGCGAACATAATGTCCTGTTTACCCAGGGCGATTTGCTCATAGGCATTACCGATACAGTGCGCACTGGTCGCACAGGCTGAGGTGATGGAGTAGTTGATGCCTTTAATTTTAAAAGGTGTCGCCAGACAGGCAGAGGTGGTGCTGCCCATGGTTTTCGGAACAGCGTATGGCCCAATGCGTTTGGCACCGCGTTTTTTGGCTATATCAATAGCCTCGACCTGCGTGCTCTGTGAACCGCCGCCTGAGCCCATGATAAGGCCTGTGCGGTAGTTGGAAACCTGGTCGTCATTTAGCCTCGCATCGTCAATCGCCTGCTGCATTGAAATATAGGCATAGGCCGCGCCATCGCCCATGAAGCGCAGTTTTTTACGGTCAATATGCTCGGAAGTATCTATGTCTGGTTTTCCGGCTAAATGGCTGCGTAACCCATGCTCTTCATAGGCTTCCACTTTTTTTATGCCGGATTTCCCTTCCACTAATGATTGTTTAACGTCTTCGACATTATTTCCAAGGCAGGATACGATGCCCATGCCTGTCACTACTACTCTTTTCACAATAACACTCGCTTATTGAAAGTTTTCTGTATTGTATAGTGTTTTACTAGAAGTTGTCTGTAGACTGGAACAAACCTACACGCAAATCTTTTGTGGTATAGATTTCTTTGCCATCCACCAGCATTTTGCCGTCGGCGATAACCAGCTTTAACTTTCTAGTAATGACTCGCTTAATATCAATTATATAGGTTACGAGCTTGGATGTCGGCAATACCTGCCCAGTAAATTTTATTTCGCCAGAGCCTAGTGCACGACCTTTTCCGGGGAAGCCTTTCCAGGGTAAGAAAAAGCCCGCGAGTTGCCAAAGCGCATCAACGCCCAGGCAACCTGGCATAACCGGATCACCCTCAAAATGACAGTCGAAAAACCATAAGTCAGGCTTAATGTCGAGTTCAGCAACAATTTGCCCTTTATCATATTCGCCACCGGTTTCCTGAATGTTGGTGATACGGTCCATCATCAACATGTTAGGAAGAGGGAGTCGTGCATTTCCTTCGCCAAATAATTTGCCATGACCACAATCCAGCAGGTCCTGCTTACTGTAGGAAGATTTTTGCATAACGGATGATGCCTTGCGTGCTTGAATAAGCGTTTTTGAGTAAAGCCCTATTATGCCTGCTTGCAAGGTACAAGGTGGTATGGACAGTGAAAATTATGCAGTTATGGTTCTGTAACATGCTGATATATAACTATTAATAGTTAATGTAAAGATTTGTCATGATGCTTGCTGTGGGTGGAATCTATTGCTGTGCGTATGCAACACTTTGTTACGAGTTTGCTTTGTCTTGTGATTTAGCCAAAGGTATAGTTGATTTTAATCAATTATAAGCCGTTCATGCGGCCTTGTTTACATAATATTTAATGAATACTTTCGTTAGAGGAGTCCCTATGAAATCCAAAACGTTTCAGCTCTCAGCCGTTGCTTTAACAGTAGTGTTAACTGCTTGTAACGGTGAAGAGGCTAAGAAGCCAGACGCTCAACCAAAAGCAAAGGTGGAGCAAACCGCGGCTGAGAAGCCTGTAGCGAAAAGCCAGGAACAGCAGTTGTCAGAAGCTGAAAAAGCCAATGCCATCTATGAGGCCTATTGGGAAGAAAATTTAAAGTTGAATCCCTTAAACGCGACCTTTATGGGTGATCATCGCTACAACGATCGTTTGGGCGACTTTGGCACGGAAAAGGGGCGCGCTGAATCACTGGCTTTCAGCAAAAAGTACTTACAGAAAATTGGTCAAATCGACGAGTCTCAACTGGAAGGACAGGACTTACTCAGTTACCAGATCTTCAAGAATGAGCGGCAGGCTGAAATTGAGGGCGAAAAGTTCCCTGATTATATGCAGCCGATTCAGCAGTTCTATAACCCCTTCAATTTTTTCGCCATGTTGGGTTCAGGCCAAAGTGCACAGCCATTCAATACCGTTAAAGATTACGAAAATTGGTTAAGTCGTCTGGAACAGGCCTATTCTGGCGTTGACGTGCTTATTAAAAATATGCGCACAGGTATGGACAATGGGGTAGTGCAGCCGAAGGCTCTGATGGTAAAAGTGGTTCCGCAGCTAAAAGCCCATATGGTTGATGATGTAGAGCAAAGCCTGTTCTATACACCGATCAAAAACATGCCAGAAGACTTCTCGCCAAAAGAGAAACAGCGTTTAACCGCTGAGTACGTTAAAACCATCAAAACCATGGTAGTCCCAATGTACACCAAGATGCATGACTTTATTAAGGATGAGTATATTCCTGCTGCCCGTGATACGGCTGGTATGGTTGCTTTGCCGAACGGTAAAGAATGGTATGCATTCAAGGTTAAACAAACCACCAGTACCGATTTAACACCAGACGAGATTCACCAGATTGGTTTGGACGAAGTTGCGCGTATCCACAAAGAAATGCAGGGCGTGATGGATGAGGTTGGCTTTGAAGGTACTTTGCAGGAGTTTTTCGAGTTTACCAAGAATGACCCGCAATTTATTTTTGAATCTAAAGAAGACATGCTACAGGCCTATGAAGATCTGCGTACCAAGTTAGATAAAACTGCTCCAGATTTGTTCAAAGTGATCCCAGAGGCACAGTTTGAAATTCGTCCTGTCGAAGCTTTCCGTGAGGAGTCGTCTTCGTCAGCTTCATATCAGCGACCTGCGCCAGATGGTTCGCGTCCGGGGATTTTCTATGTCAACACTTATGACTTGAGTGCACGCCCGACATGGACTGTGGAGTCACTTTATTTACATGAAGCGGTTCCGGGACACCACTTCCAGATTTCAACGCAACAAGAGCTGGAAGATATCCCTAACTTCCGTCGTTTTGGTGGAACAACGGCCTATATCGAAGGCTGGGGGCTGTATTCTGAATCACTGGGTAAAGAGATGGGTGTTTATACCGATCCTTACCAGTACTACGGTGCTTTAAGTGCGGAATTATGGCGTGCCATTCGCCTGGTTGTCGATACTGGTCTTCATGCGAAAGGTTGGACACGCCAGGAAGTTTTGGATTATATGGAGAAGAACTCAGCAGCAGCTGAAGCGCGCCGCGTATCTGAAGCCGAACGTTTTATGGCCATTCCAAGTCAGGCGTTGGCTTATAAAATTGGTCAGTTGAAAATACGCGAGCTAAGAACTTTGGCTGAGAACGAGCTGGGTGACAAGTTCGATATTCGCGAATTCCACTATCAGGTTCTTAAAGATGGTGCGCTACCGCTGAATATCCTGGAAAAGAAAATTAAAACGTGGATAAATAGCCAGAAAGCTTAGGCTACAGCATAGAGTAAGAAAGACAAAGCCGGCAAATGCCGGCTTTTTTGTATTGGGTGCATCTAATTCAACGCGATAGCCCCTCTATATAAATAACTATGAAGCAAAGTAAATTGATGAGGGGTTTTATATGACCGCAATAGTTGTTCCTGTAACGTTATTTATTTGCACGACGATAGTGCTCATCGGCTTTTTCTATTTAAGCCATAAAAATAAACGTATTATTCTGGATACCATTCAAAAGTCGATTGATAGCGGTAATCCGTTAACTCCAGAGCTGTTGGAGCAGATCAGTAATGTTCAGCCACCAAGAGTTAAGGACTTACGACGAGGCATAGTGCTATTATCAATAGGCGTTGCCAGTTTTGTTGCTGGCTTATTGTTTTCAGATCCTGATGTCAGTGAGGCATTTAAAATCATTGCCTTACTGCCGGGTTTCATCGGTATTGGGTTTTTAATTGTCTGGAAAATGAACCGATATAAAGACTAATGTAATGAGCAGTCATAGTTCCGATGGTCAGCTGATCACCCGAGTGGTGACGGTTAACGATCAGGAAGCCTTTGCTGAGCTGGTACAGCGCTACCAGTCGGCCATTCGCCAGTTTTGTCGCCGGTTAACTGCCGGGGATTATTTTTTGGCTGATGATATTGCTCAGGAGACCTTCTGGCTGGCGTATCAGAAGATATCGACCTTTCAGGGAAAGGGAAGTTTCAGCTCATGGCTGCATACCATCGCTTACCGTCAGTTTTTAAAGCATGCAGGGAGCCAGTCTACAGAAGTTTATGAGGACGATTCTCACACATTAGATGAAAGCACTGATAAAGCAATGGAAGCTGACATTATGGCTGAGAAACTGATGAAGCAGTTATCGTTGGCTGAGAGAGTTACGATTACCTTGTCTTATTCTGCGGGTATGTCACATCAGGAAATTGCAGATATCACCGGTTTCGCTCTGGGGACCGTTAAGTCCCACATCAAGCGCGGCAAAGATAAGCTGACATCCATCGTGCAACAGAAACCACCATTAACATTAACCCCTCAGTAGAGGTAAGGAGTTTATGATGATTGAAAAATTACTCGCTTATCACCAGACTTTAGTCTCGCCAGAGTTTGTCGAGCGTGTGATGCAGCGAATTGAAAAGCGGTTTAAGCAACGCTCAATGATCCTGGGGCTATTTACACTACTGGGTATTGTTACAGGCAGTATTGGCTTTTTGTTACTGTGGCCTGACAATTTCCTCGGTTATCTGAATGGCCTCGATCAATCGAGCCTGCTGCTGTTAAGCGTTTTGTTAGTTGGGTTTGGGGCTTTTATGGTGTGGTTAATGAATGATGAGTTTGAGAGTCCCTAAGCCACACTTTTCTTTGTAACAATTTCTCGTAAGCCGTCTCTAATTATTAACTTTAATAATGGAGTCGTTTATTTATGCAATACCTGTTGAAATTTTTTGTCACTATCGCCCTGGTTATGGCAACCATGACTGTGACTGCTATTGATCGTACTCAAGTTGTCGATGATCCGAATGACGTTGCGCCACTGCTAATTGGTCAGAAAGCACCGGATATCATTCTATTTGATAGCGAAGGGACGCCATTCAAACTGTTGGAGAAAGTATCAAAACAGCCCACCATATTGCTTTTCTATCGAGGTGGATGGTGCCCGTTCTGTAATGCTCAGCTCAGCCAGATTCAGGAGGTTGAAGGCGATTTGCGAGCCATGGGATACCAGTTACTGGCGATTAGTCCGGATACGCCAAGTGCGTTGGCCAAAACCAGTAAAGAGCGGGCGCTGGACTACCAGCTAGTGTCTGATTTTCAGCTGGAAGCAACCAGAAAGTTTGGCCTGGCTTTTCATATACCTAATGAGTACCGTGAAAAAATTGAGTCGATAGGTGGTAAAACGGCGCGTCTGGCCGGGGATGACAAGAGTACCTTGCCGGTACCTGCGGTTTTTATACTGGATAGAGAAGGCGTGATTCAGTTCCAGTACGCCAACCCCAATTATAAAGTGCGTATCGAGCCTGAGTTATTGTTGACGGCTGCTCGTCTCGCAGTTGAAAAGTAGTCGATATGAAAGAAAGCGCTGTTCGTTACAGCGCTTCTTTTATCTAAAGGGGCTACGACAAGAGCTTGATGTTAATTTTGTCATCGCCAATGACCAGCTCCTCTTCTAATGCACTGTCATTCAGGCTAATCAAGCAATAGGTTTTTCCGTCAAAGACCGTGGTGCGGATCAGCTCCCCCACTTTCTTATCATTGCTGTTATAAACTTTGGTTAATTCTGCCAGCTCAACCGAGGAGTCGGTGGAGGTTAACACCGAGTGTATTTTCAGTTTGCCGCGGTAGTGCATACGGGCAACGATTTCCTGCCCGGTATAACAGCCCTTATCAAAGCTAACACCGCCAACCTGAGGTAGACCAATATTGGCCGGTAGGTGTTTTTCAATGGAGGTTGAGCTGAATATTGGCAGGTGAGCTTGTAGCTCAATATAATCCCAAGCATTTTTATCAGCGAGCGTAGTCCCTGTTAGCATTTCAACCAGTTCGCCTGCGCGATCTTTTCGGCTGATAAGGATTGAGGCGTTGAACAGGCTATTCAGGTGAATGTCGTAAATGCCGTTATGGTTAGTCACGGAAAGGACTTCCATGTCGGTTACGTTATTGCCCTGAGCTTTTTGGGTATGCCCCCAAAGTTCATAATCCTTGCTGGCATCGACCAGTTCGGTTTGGAAAAATGCCGCGTACTTGGACAGTGTATCGAGGCTATGCTGCAGGGTATCTTTTGGCAAAAGCATTAAATAGTGCTGCTCAAATTTCATGACGTAAAACACACTGTGCAAACGGCCTTTGACGTTACATAGACCGCCGAGACTGGCCTGCTCGTCGTTGACATCATTCATGTCACAAGTCAGCTGTCCCTGAAGTAATTTCAGGCTGTCTTCGCCCGAGACTTGAATAATGCCGTAGTTTCCAAGCTCGCAGGCAATGTTTTGGAGTTGAGGAATATGCTGGGTTGCATCTTGATTGGTGAAATTCATAAAGCCCTTATTGTCTACAGTCGTATGGGTTAATACGAGATCCAAATCGGTTTCTGCGATGATTTTACTCTTAAACTTAGCGGTTTTGCAGTGTTAAGGCTATAATTAACTGAAATAATTTTATGCTAAAAAGAGTGAAACGTGACAGAGCAACAACTTAAAAAACTCCAGTGGGCCAGCCGACGCGGCATGTTAGAGCTGGATGTAGTGCTATTGCCTTATCTGGAAAAGCAGGCCGAGTATTTTAGTGAGCAGGATATCGCGCACTATAGTGAATTTTTAGAGGAAACGGATCCAGACTTATATGCCTGGATTATGGGCTTTGAAACGCCGAAAGAAAGATTTGCCGAATTGGTGGGTTCCATCCGCCAATTTGTCGACGATCAACTGAATCACTGATGAATTTTAGAATAGAGCTACACAAGCCCAAAACCAGCCGTATTGTTTTTGCTCTTGTCTGGAGTGCTTTTCTGCTGCTGTTTGTGGTTACTGCTCTGATCCAGCAGCAGTGGATTTTTGCTGTGCTCGGTATACCGGGGACGCTACTGCTCGGTGGTTGGCAGTTGAAAATATTGGACGGCCTGTATGAAGATATTACTGAAATAGTCTTCTTTGAAGGCAAGTGGTTTATTATTGAGCGCGATCTGAAGGTGGCGATAGAGGTCAAGAAAGACTCGGTTAACTGGCCGTTATGGGTTAGCCTGAAATTCCGTGAGCTCGATCCCTCCAAGCCTAACCGGGTACGCCAGCTGATATTGTTCAGGGATGCCATGAAGGAGTCCGAGTTCCGCCAGTTATCCCGTACGCTCAAGTTTTATAAGGCTGAGTAGTGTTTATTCAGGGTTCAAAACGGAATCTTCGGCTGTTTTGCTTTGCTCAGGGTAGTCGAGTGTAAAGTGCAGCCCTCGACTTTCCTGACGCTGCATGGCGCACTTAACGATAAGCTCTGCTACCAGCACCAGGTTTCTCAGCTCAATTAAATCATTACTGACTTTAAAGTTTGAGTAGTATTCATGAATTTCCTGTTGCAACAGCTCGATACGACGCATGGCTCGCTGCAGCCGCTTATCGGTGCGGACAATGCCGACGTAGTCCCACATCAATTGTCGTAGCTCATGCCAGTTGTGGGTCAGGACCACTTCTTCATCAGAATCGGTGACCTGGCTCTCATCCCAGGGTGGCAAAGGTGCTGGTTCTATGATGGTATCCCATTGTGCTTCAATATCCTGCGCTGCCGACTGTGCGTAGACCAGGCATTCGAGCAGGGAGTTACTCGCCATGCGGTTGGCACCATGCAATCCGGTACAGGCCACTTCTCCCACCGCATAAAGGCCATCAACATCGGTTCGGCTGTGAGTGTCCACGCGAACACCACCGCATGTGTAGTGTGCGGCGGGTACCACTGGGATCGGATCGGTTGTGATATCAATACCGTACTGTAGACACTGTTGATAGATGGTTGGGAAGTGACTTTTGACGAACTCTGGTTCTTTGTGCGAAATATCCAGATAAACGCAATCGAAGCCGTATTTCTTGACTTCGTGGTCAATGGTGCGTGCCACGATATCGCGCGGTGCTAATTCTGCCCGTTCATCGTATTCCGGCATAAAACGTTCGCCGTTGGGGCGGCGTAACAGGGCGCCTTCACCGCGTAATGCTTCGGTGATTAAGAAACTACGTGCCTGCGGGTGAAAAAGGCAGGTCGGGTGGAACTGATTAAATTCCAGATTGGCGACACTGCAGCCTGCACGCCAGGCCATGGCAATACCATCGCCACTGGCGACATCCGGATTTGACGTATACAGGTAAACCTTACTGGCGCCGCCGGTGGCGAGTACGACGAAACGGGCCCGCACGGTTTCTACTCTGTCTTTCTCCAGATTGAGCACGTAAGCACCTTGGCAGCGCTGATGCTCAAGACCGACTTTATCGCCAGTGATTAAGTCCACTGCAATGTAGTTTTCCAGAATATGGATATTGGATTCAGCCTGAACGGCGGAAACTAAGGTGGTGGAAACGGCCTTGCCCGTGGCGTCATCTGAATGAATAATGCGGCGTTGGCTATGGCCACCTTCACGCGTCAGGTGATATTGCTCATCCTCTTTACTGAAAGCAACCCCACGCTCAATCAACCACTCGATGGCTTCTCGTGAGTGCTCTACGGTATAGCGCACGGCCTCTTCGTTGCACAGCCCCGCGCCCGCAATCAGCGTATCTTGCACATGAGAGTCGACCGAATCATTCTCGTCCAGCACAGCAGCAATACCACCTTGGGCATAAAAAGTCGAGCCTTCGGTAACTTCAGCCTTACTGAGTACCGTGATTTTACCTTTATGAGCCAGGCGCAGGGCCACTGACAGACCGGCAGCGCCACTTCCAATGACTAAAACATCGGTTGAATGAATCGGTGATTGCGTAGAGTTTTGCATCGAATTTGGTACTTATCGGGAACTTTTCTGGTGTTAACCAGGTCAGTGTTTATCATTAGCTAGTGGAAACTTGTTGCGTTTCCTAGCACAATATCCAGTAACGTAATGCGGACTTTACCATAGTCACTTGTTTTCGGTTAGTTTTTTCTATACAACAAGGCATTAAAACAATAGATACAATATGATTATTTGCCCTGCAAATATAACAAGAACGGGGACAAACAATGAGAAGTGCACAACTAAGTAGAGGACAATATGTCTGAGGCTGATGTAGACTCAGAGTTAGTTAAACGTGTCCAGCAAGGCGATAAAAAAGCCTTCGATATGTTGGTCGTAAAGTACCAGCAACGGATCATGAATTTAATTTCTCGATTTGTGAGAGATCAGGACGAAGTCATGGATATCTCACAGGAAGCATTTATTAAGGCATACCGAGCGTTGCCGAATTTTCGTGGCGACAGTGCTTTTTATACCTGGCTATATCGTATTGCCATCAATACAGCGAAGAACTTTCTGGTCTCTCAGGGCCGGCGCCCACCTGGCAGCGATATTGATTCTACGGAGGCAGAGCAATATGAGGGCGGTGACGCCTTGCGTGATGGGGGGACTCCTGAGCGCCTGATGTTTCGAGATGAGATAAAGGACTTAATATACAAGACGATTGATGAGCTACCGGAAGATTTGCGTACTGCCATTATGCTGCGTGAAATTGATGGTTTGAGCTATGAAGAAATCGCCGAATCAATGGACTGCCCGGTGGGGACCGTGCGCTCTCGCATTTTTAGGGCTCGGGATGCGATTGATCAGAAAATTGCTCCTTTATTGGAGCAGGGGTGGCGTTCGTAAAAAAATTGTCTGACTTAAAACAACCTGAACAGACAAACTTTTTTACAAAAAACGTGAACTTTTTACTAGAACCCCAGTCAATTGGTAGTAAGTAGTGTAAAGCAAGTTTACAGAAAAATATTGAATAACGATAAAGTCAATGGTTTGCGATGCTTTGCCAGATTTAAGATCTGGCTGTCTTGAAGGCAAAGCACAACAGAGGTTAGAAGGTAATGAGCGATACAAAGCGTTTTGATAAAGAACTGTTATCTGCCTGGGTTGACGGGCAAGCACCGTCCCATCAGGATGACGATTTGTGCGAGGCTAGCCTGGAGCAGGGCAGTGAATCCATGTCCGTTTGGGCTCGTTACCACATGATTGGTCAGGTGATGCGCGAAGAAGCGCAGCATCTGGACTTGGATATTTCGGCTAAAGTCAGTCAGGCTGTAGCCGCTGAGCCGTCGCATGAACTTCCAGAGAAGGTTGACGGCAGTAACGTGATTCCGTTCCCTGGCCGTGTCTGGAAGCAGGTGGGGGGCTTTGCTATCGCGGCATCAGTCGCCCTGGTCGCTTTATTCAATGTTTCCAATACGCAAACGAACGTCGTGAGTAACCAGCCGCTGGCTTCAACAGCCAATGATTCAGAAGTTAGCGTCGATAGCGTGAATAATACCAAACCGGCGATTGCTTCAAATGTTGATCGTCAGGAATTGCAGAGAATGCACGACATGTTTTTAAAGCATGAAGCTCTAACTCGTCAAATTACCGGAATGAGCAGTTTGCCGACCGTCACTGTGGTCAGTAATCAGAAAGTGATACCGGTCCAGGTACCGATGAGAGCAGCAGAAAAGCAGAATACTGTAAAGGAGCAACCTGAAGAGTCGCAAGAGTAATAACAAGCCTATAAGGCAGATAATGGAGCGCTCTACTCAACGCTGCCCTCTTTGAGTAGGTTAAAAGACAATTTCGCGCTAGAATAAACCCATCGAAAGGTGGGTTTTTTTATGGTTATACTGAGCTGACTTGAGGCAACATTTATGTTTACTGAGATCGGACAAGTTATTGCGGTGGAAGGCGACACTGCCTGGGTACAAACTCAGAGCAAGACAGGCTGTTCGAGTTGTCAGGTCAGCTCAACCTGCGGTAGCGGCATTGTGAATAAAGCGTTCTCTCATAAAGTGTTTGTGACACCTTTAAAAAATAGTTTGAATGCCCATATCAATGATGAGGTCGAAGTGGGTATTCCAGAAGGTTTAGTGCTGAAGGCATCGCTGGCAGTCTATTTACTTCCGTTAATCTGTCTCATGCTTGCCATTGGCCTGTCTTCATTATTACTCCCTGAACTCACTGAGCTAGGCTCAATCATTAGCGCTATACTGGGTTTAACGGTAGGCTTCCTATTGGTACGATGGTTGGTTAAACGTCGTAATAACCAACAGAGACTGGAGCCAAAGCTTATAAAGATTGTAAAGAGGCCAATAGAGGTGACACAAATCGTAACATCTGATGACTAGATCTTGGCGAACTCGTGGGAACCTTCATAGAGCTTTTTATTCAAAGGGTTATAGTTATAAAAATCGTGATTGTGGAGATAACATCATTATGTTGAAGCGTTTTTTATCATTAACTGTCATTATCTGGATGACACTCCTGTCCTCAAGTCTTGAGGCAAAATCGTTTCCTGACTTTACGCAGCTTGTAGAAGAAGTTCAGCCGAGCGTAGTCAGTATTAAGGTCGAAGTTAAACGCTGGGGGCGGGTGGTTGGCCGCGGCGGTGGTTCAGGTTTTATCGTCGACGAAGATGGTTATATTTTAACGAACCATCACGTTATAGCTGATGCCGAAACTCCGGTGGTTAAGTTATATAATGGGCGTGAGTTTGATGCCGAGATTATCGGGAGTGATGCCAGCACCGATGTCGCGCTGCTGAAAATCGACAGTGACGAGTTGGACTTGAAAGCCCTCAAGCTAGGGAATACCCGTGATCTGAAAGTTGGTCAGTGGGTGCTTGCTTTCGGTGCGCCGTTTAATCTTGAGCAAACGGTGACGGCTGGTATCGTCAGTGCTAAAGGTCGTGGTGAAGTGGGCTCGCAATATGTTCCCTTTGTACAAACCGATGTGGCCATTAACCGTGGCAATTCTGGTGGGCCTCTGATTAACTTGGATGGCGAAGTGGTTGGCATTAATTCTATGATCTTTAATCCCATGATCAGTAGCGGCCTGTCATTCTCGATTCCTATCGACCTGGCCGACAATGTACGTAAGCAGCTGCTGAAAGATGGTAAAGTGAACCGTGGTTTCCTGGGCGTTACCTTTGGGCCGATCGATCAGGATAAAGCTGATGCCTTCGGACTGGACGATGTCAGTGGCGCGCTGGTGACCCGGGTATTGCCGGATATGGCGGCTGATAAGGCGGGCATTAAAGTTGGCGATGTGGTGATCGAGGTCGATGGCAAACCTGTTCGTAAAGCTCAGGATCTGCCTTTCTATATCGGGCAGATGCCGGCTGGGCAAGAAGTTGATTTAACGATTATCCGTAACGGCGATAAAGAAACAGTCGAAGTGACTTTAAGTGACGCTAACGGTCAGTTTGTTTCGAATGGCGGCAGCGCTGCGGGTAAGAAAGAGCTTGGGCTGGCAGTGACCGCATTAACGCCAGACTTGAAAGAGGCTACGGGGATCGATAAAGGCGTTATTATCCGCGAAGTTCAGCGTGATAGTCCGGCTGCTCGAGCAGGTTTACGTCAGGGTGATATCATTCAAAAACTACACCGTACGACGATCCGGAATATGCGAGACTTCCAGTCAGCGGTATCCTCGTTACCGGATGAAGGAAAAGTTGCTGTTCTTATCGTCAGGCAGGGAGTAGGTAGCGACTTCCTCGTTATTGAGTTAGATTAATCGCTTAGAAAACAAGGCCAGCTCTAACTTAGCTGGCCTTTTTCATGGATTCAGCTAAAATAGGCCGCTTAGTCTCTAACTAATTTCATTACACTTACATTTCAGCTGGCTCTTAATCTAAGAATACTGACAGGAAAAGAAATTATTACTTATAAATCAATTTATTAGTAATAAGTGCTGGCGTAAGAAACAAGGGTTTTAGCGGAACATATATGGCATATACCGATTATATTCGTAACTTCTCAATCATTGCTCACATCGATCATGGTAAGTCGACTCTATCCGATCGATTGATTCAGCACTGTGGTGGTTTAACCGAGCGTGAAATGGCTGAGCAGGTCCTGGACTCCATGGACCTTGAGCGTGAGCGCGGTATTACCATTAAGGCCCAGAGTGTAACGTTGAATTATAAGGCCAGAGATGGCCACACTTATCAGTTGAACTTTATTGATACGCCTGGCCATGTTGACTTCTCATACGAAGTTTCTCGCTCTTTAGCCGCCTGTGAAGGGGCTTTGTTGGTGGTGGATGCCGCGCAAGGCGTGGAGGCTCAAACTTTAGCTAATTGCTATACCGCGATTGAGCAGGATCTTGAAGTCGTCCCAGTACTGAATAAAATTGATTTGCCTGCGGCAGATCCTTTACGTGTGATGCAGGAAATTGAAGACATTGTGGGTATTGAAGCTATGGATGCGGTCCAGTGCAGCGCTAAGACGGGTATTGGGATTGAGGAGTTGCTGGAGAAAATTGTCAGTGACATCCCGCCGGCATCCGGCGATCCGGATGCACCGCTACAGGCATTGATTGTCGACTCCTGGTTTGATAACTACCTGGGCGTGGTGTCATTAGTTCGGGTAATGCAGGGTTCCATTAACTCAGGCGATAAAATGAAGATTATGTCGACGGCAAAGTCGCACGTGGTTGACCATGTCGGTATTTTTACACCAAAGCGTGAAGATACTGGAACCTTAAGAGCGGGCGAAGTGGGCTTTGTTATCGCCGGTATTAAAGATATTCAGGGTGCGCCTGTTGGTGATACTATTACTTTAGCAAAGGCTGCAGCAGAAGAACCGCTACCAGGGTTTAAGAAAGTAACACCGCAGGTTTACGCGGGCTTATTTCCGGTCAGTTCCGATGACTATGAATCATTCCGTGATGCTTTATCAAAACTCAGCTTGAATGATGCATCATTGTTCTTCGAGCCTGAAAACTCAACGGCTCTTGGTTTTGGTTTCCGCTGTGGTTTCCTTGGCATGTTGCATATGGAAATTATCCAGGAACGGTTGGAGCGTGAGTATAATCTGGATCTGATTACCACGGCACCAACGGTTATATACGAAGTGTTGAACACCGATGATGAGGTTGTTTATGTTGATAACCCATCAAAACTGCCACCGCTTTCTAATATTGCAGAAATTCGCGAACCAATTTGTGAAGCGAACATTCTGGTACCACAGGAACATCTCGGTGGCGTGATTACTTTGTGTGTTGAGAAACGTGGTGTGCAAACCCGTATGCAGTATGCGGGTAACCAGGTCTCTCTCACCTACGAAATGCCAATGAATGAAGTGGTATTGGATTTCTTTGATCGCTTGAAGTCGGTCAGTCGTGGTTATGCCTCTTTGGATTATCAGTTTAAACGATATAACGCGGATGATTTGGTGCGTTTAGACATTCTTATTAATGGTGATCGAGTCGATGCACTCGCGTTAATTGTGCATAAAGATCAGGCGCCATACCGAGGCCGTGAGTTAGTTGAGGCAATGAAAGAAATTATTCCTCGTCAGATGTTTGAAGTGGCGATACAGGCGGCGATTGGCAACCATATTATCGCGCGCTCAACGGTTAAAGCACTACGTAAAAATGTGTTGGCGAAATGTTATGGTGGTGATGTTTCTCGAAAACGTAAATTATTAGAAAAACAAAAAGCTGGTAAAAAACGTATGAAGCAAGTTGGAAAGGTTGAAATTCCACAGGAAGCGTTTTTAGCGGTGTTAAACGTAGGTAAGGATAAATAATGCCGAGTATTTATTATGACTTTGGGTTTTACCTTGGTGTGGCTGCGCTAGTTACCGGCGCGGTGACATTGTTAGATAAGTTCTGGTGGCAGAAGAAACGAGCAGAAGCGGGAAAAGTGCAACTGGATGAGAAAGGGCGCGAGAAATATCCGGCGGTTATTGATATTTGTCGTTCTTTTTTCCCGATTATTTTCGTAGTGCTGGTTTTGAGATCATTTCTTTATGAGCCATATCGTATTCCATCCGGGAGTATGAACCCCGGCCTTTATGATGGCGATTTCATTTTGGTCAATAAGTTTGCTTATGGTATTCGTTTACCTGCGTTTAATACAAAAATTATTGACGTCGGAGAGCCGCAGCGCGGTGACGTTATTGTGTTTCATCCACCCCATGAGCCACAGCAGGCGTACATCAAGCGGTTGATTGGTGTGCCAGGCGATCGTCTTGAGTGGGACCAGGGAGCCCTAACCATTATCCCGCAATGCCAGAATGCGGTAGATGTTGACGGTCAATCGTGTGATCCAATTACTATCAAGCCACAATTTGTTTCGGATAAAGTGGAAGACTTGGTACCTCAGGGGGAGCTGTTTAATACATATCAGGAGACGATAAACGGCAAAACCCATGAGGTTATCTACCTTAATGATGGTATCCAAAGCAACCGCGGGAACAGTCTAAACAAACGTTGGACAGAGGTTGTTCCGGAAGGAAAATACTTCGCTATGGGGGATAATCGAGACGGTAGCGCTGATTCGAGAGTCTGGGGCTTTATCCATGAAGAAGGGATTATCGGTAAAGCGGCTTATAAATGGATTTATATCAGCTTCACGGATGAGCCAGTTTTATTTGGAAAACATTTACCAAAAGGTATATCCTTTAGTAGAGCTGGTGCTATAGAGTAGTTGCTAAGTACCTGAAAAAGCACATAAGTTTGTATTTTTGAGGAGAATGGGGAATATGTTCGGTCAAAATAAGCTTAATAAGAAAGTCATGAATCGACAGTATCAGGGTGGTATGACAGCAGCGGGCTGGCTTATCATTATGTCTATCGTTCTATTTTTTATGTACTTAGCGATAAAATTGGTGCCTGCTTACATGGAGTTTTTTAGCATTAAAAGCTCGATAGAGTCCGTAGCACAGGAGACCAATTCAAGCTCCAGTAAGTCTGAAATCCACCGCTTAATTTCTGGTCGTTTCAGTGTGAATAATATTGAGATTATAAAAGTAGATGATGTCGAACTGAAAGAAATTACAGGTGGCAGGGCACTTTACGTGGAGTATGAAAGCCGCATAGCTCTATTTGGCAATATTAATGCCTTACTTGAGTTTAAACACGAAGAACCTTTAAATTAATAGTTATCAAGCTGAGATGAGTCATCGACAACAACAAATCGAACGCTTTTGCCGACATCTCGGCTATCAGTTTTCTGACCAACAACTAATAACGAAAGCGCTAACGCATCGTAGTGCATCGAATAACCATAACGAACGTTTAGAGTTTTTAGGTGACGCTGTCCTTGGGATGGTGATTGCTAAAGCACTTTTCGCTAAATTTCCGAAAGTTGATGAAGGTCAGTTGAGTCGCATGCGCTCCAGTTTAGTCAAGGGTAAAACCTTAGCTGTTATCGCAAAAGAGATCGATTTAGGAGACTATATTACGCTGGGTGAAGGTGAGCTGAAGAGTGGAGGTTTCCGTCGAGCTTCTATTTTGGCGGATGCTTTTGAGGCCGTCATTGGGGCAGTCTATCTGGATGCTGGCTTTGAGCAGACTAATCAGTTGATACTACAACTTTATGGTGATCGGCTAACAGAGATGAATCCTGCTGATGCGCAGAAAGATGCCAAAACTCGTTTGCAGGAACTGTTACAATCTCGCCGATTGTCATTACCCGAGTACGAGTTATTGAGTGTTTCCGGTGAGCCACATGAGCAAACGTTCGAGGTGGTCTGTTTCATCTCCGAAAAGTCAATAAAAACACTGGGTAAAGGCAGCAGTCGCCGTAATGCTGAGCAATTAGCAGCCGAGAAAGCTTTAGGGCAATTACAACAACACCTCGCTTCTTAAATTGAGTTTTGACATGAACCAACCTTCCGATAATCAGACAGAGCAACCATTCCGTTGCGGTTACGTTGCCGTCTTAGGTCGACCTAATGTGGGAAAGTCGACTTTGATGAACCACATTCTTGGTCAAAAAGTCAGTATCACTTCTCGTAAACCACAAACGACACGTCACCGAGTTTTAGGAATATATACCGACGATGAAGCGCAAATCCTGTTTGTTGACACTCCGGGGCTTCATAGTAAAGAAGATCGCAGTATTAATCGTTATATGAATCGGGCTGCATCAAGTTCCATGACCGATGTCGATGTCCTGTTATTCGTGGTAGACGGTACCCAGTGGACTGAGGATGACGAACTGGTTCTGGAAAAACTAAAGCAGGCGAAGGGTAAAAAAATTCTGTTTGTAAATAAGATTGATAAGGTGACAGACAAAGAGTCACTACTGCCACACATTGCTCATATCACTGACAAGTGTGAGTTTGATGCGGTTTTTCCTGGCTCCGCTTTAAAGGGACAGAATCTGGATGAGTTAACCAAAACGTTAAAGCAGTGGTTACCAGAAGGAGATTTGTTTTACCCCGAGGACTATATTACCGATCGTAGCGAGCGCTTTATGGCAGCGGAACTGATACGCGAAAAACTCATGCGCTCTTTAGGTGAAGAAATTCCTTATTCTTCCACCGTTGAAATTGAGCAGTTCAAATTCAATGAAAAGGGTATCTTAATGATCAGTGGATTGATATTGGTCGAGCGCCCGGGGCAGAAAGCGATTATCATTGGCAAGAAAGGTCAGCGTCTAAAGCAAATCGGTCGTGATGCACGGATTGAAATGGAAGAGCTGTTTGACTGCAAAGTATTTTTAGAGCTTTGGGTCAAAGTCAAAGATGGTTGGGCTGATGATGAGCGAGCATTAAAATCTTTGGGCTATAACGACTACTGATGAGCCAGAATGAGCTGTCACAGGCTTTTGTTCTTCACTCCAGGCCCTTTAAAGAGTCCAGTCTTATTTTGGAACTCTTTACCCTGGAAGATGGGCGATGCAGCGTGCTTGCGCGTGGTGTCAGGGGGAGTAAGAAGAATAACAGGCGGGCACTTTTACAACCTTTCCAGCCACTGACACTGAATTGGGCTGGGCGCAGTGAGCTGAAAACCTTAAACCAGGTTGAAGCTTCAGGTTCCAGTATCACGCTTAGTGGCATTTCCAGTTTATCCGGTCTGTATATGAATGAGTTATTGCTAAAGTTGTTAACCCAGTGGGATCCCCATCCGGATACTTTTGTAGTATACCAAAAGTCGTTATATCGGCTCGGTTCAGAGCCGTCCGCCGCTGTCGTATTGCGCGAGTTTGAGTTGGAGCTATTAGATGAACTGGGTTATGGTATTGACTGGTTCAGTGACATCCATGGTGATACTATCGAGGAAGCTTTAGATTATGGCTTTCTCCCAGAGCAAGGATTTGTCCCGGCTATTCAGGCTCCTAAGGAAGCTTTAAAAATAACCGGTAAACATATTCTGTCGATTGCTAATCGTCAGTGGCAACATTCAGGCAGTTTAGCTGCGGCCCGTAAAATATGCCGTAGCATGATAGATCCCTTGGTTGGTTTTAAAGATCTCAATAGCCGTAAGCTTTTGCAACAAACACTTGCTATTCAAACCTAGGTTTCATACCCTTTCGTCTAGATAATTTGTTATGGATAAACCGATGAAAAATCCAATTTTATTAGGTGTTAATATCGACCACATCGCAACGGTACGAAATGCTCGAGGCACTAATTACCCGGATCCGGTGCAGGCTGCATTCACGGCCGAACAGCATGGCGCAGACGGTATTACGGTTCACCTACGAGAAGATCGTCGTCATATTACTGACAGAGATGTGGAACTGTTGGCTAATACGATTCAGACGCGAATGAATCTTGAAATGGCGGTTACGGAAGAGATGCTCGCTATTGCTGAGCGTATTAAACCGACTTATGTCTGCCTTGTCCCTGAAAAAAGGGAAGAGTTGACCACAGAGGGTGGTTTAGATGTTAAGGGGCAGGAGAGTAAAATTAAAGATGCCTGTCAGCGAATGGCGGATGCAGGCATTCAGGTGTCATTATTTATTGATGCTGATGAAGCTCAAATTGACTCTGCTGCGCGAGTTGGAGCGCCACTGATAGAGTTGCACACAGGGCATTACGCCGATGCTGAAACCGAAACTCAGCGTGCATTGGAGTTAGAAAAAGTTCGTCGTGGCGTGGCGCATGCTGTGGGCCAAGGTATTCATGTCAATGCTGGTCACGGACTTCACTATCATAACGTTCAGCCAATTGCCGCGATCAAGGAAATTATCGAGCTTAATATTGGTCATGCCATTATTGGACGTGCGCTGTTTAGTGGTCTGGATAAAGCAGTCGCAGACATGAAACAACTGATGCTGGAAGCGCGCCAATGGCCATATTCGGCGTAGGCACTGATATCGTGAGTCTGGAGCGAATTGATCGCTCATTTCAGCGCCATGGCGACAAGTTTGCTCATCGGATCCTGTCTGCGGCGGAGCTGGAAGAGTACCATCAGAGAAAAAATAAGCAGGCGTATCTGGCCAAGCGATTTGCTGCAAAAGAGGCCATCAGTAAAGCGTTGGGTACGGGAATGCAAAAGGGCATCGACTTTAAACAGTTGGTAATCCTCCGCTCTACCCTAGGGAAGCCTGAGGTGACATTAGAAGGAGCGGCTAAAGCATGGGCACATCAACATCATATTGATATCATTCATGTCAGTATCAGTGACGAGCGAGATAATGCACTGGCATTTGCTGTTGCAGAAATTACAGCTCCTTAGTTGATAAATTGATAAGACGGAAAATACCATAAGGACAGTTTGTTGTAATATTATGAGTTCAATTGATTATCTCTCTCTCATTGGGCAGTCAGCTTCCAGTCAGAACGTTCAGCACTTTTTTAGCCATCATGGTGTCGCATGGGACTCAGTGATCATTTATAAAGGAAGTGGTGCAACACTGGGTAGCCTTGAACTTTATGATTGTGCCTTAGAAGTGGAGTTTGTTAAACAGTTGTCACCAAAGTCAGCGGTGGTTAATCAACCTCGAGATTTTGTTGTTAGTGGAATCACCCTAGTTAATCATACCGTGGCGACTAACAAAAAAATTGGTCCGGTTATTGATGGTGTAACTCTGGACGGAAGTTTTGAGGAACTTACGCGAATTTTGGGTAACGATTATGGACAAAATCGCCAGCAGGGAGCTTATTACTGGAAGCGTGGAGAAACGGCTATCGAAGTCGGTTACGAAAGTACACGCAACGAAATTAGTTACATCTATTTGTCTGCTGAAACACCAGAAGTTAATGCGGTAAAAGAAGTCGTTGAGAATTTCAGTGACGGTACTTTGTCAGAGGGTGAGACTGAACAACTGGGTATTGAGCCTCGTGATATTCCATATGAAGATACCCCACAACCTTCAGGGTATGATAACTTGCCTGTGGTTGAGCGGGACTCAGGTAGCAGGTTTGGCGTTATGGTAGTGCTCGCTATGATAATCGCTGCACTTTTCTTTTATGATGAAATATCACAAGTAGTCATGCAGCTTATTGAATCTTTACTCTAAGAAACAATTTTTTGGGAACATAAGAGCAACAACATTGTTGAAGTGGAATCACGTCAAGTTTTAGTGATTTCAGTCACTTGCAGTAGTTACATCAATAGGCATTTTCAAATAAATCTTAGTTTGTTCTGTGAAGCTCTTCACGTATCTTATAAAAGAAAGTCGTTACTCTCAAAATTAAAACCGAGTCTTTATATCGCTAGGCTTACTTCTATTTAGCTTATAAGTATTTATGGGTCATTGTTGAAACTCAGGAAATAAGTAAGAGCATTGAAATATGGATAGCCCCAAACATAAGTTCTCCCTGTTGATATTTTCTTTTGTGTTGATTATGACGGTCATTTTGTCGGTCTCTGCTTGTTCAGAGTTAGGGCCAAAAGCGGATGGTAGTCATTTTAATTTTGGTGCAGGAAACCGCTCTGAAACAAGTATTATTCTTGAAAAGGTTGTTGTGGATGGTCACTGGTACGCGCCTTCTACAGGAACATACGGTTGTAGCGGAGGTAATCACGCGCTTGGTACTGGCTCCGTCTCCGTCTCTAAAAGTACACCTGCGCCACAGGAAACTATTGAGTTGCAATGGTATTCATGGAAGGAAAAAGCTCGGATGAAGGTCAAAATTGAGTTACCAGATAAAAAAATGATAAACCAGTTACTACTCAATCCTCCTTGGCCTAAGAATAAATATGGAATTGATAAATCTTACTTTATTATCGATTTTCGTCCGAACCATAAAGTCTGGATAAAACTGGCCGATACCGCCCATCCAGATTCTCAGGAGCAGGTGATGATTTTAGCCGAAGGACAGGGTTATAAAATCAATGAAGAAGTGACCCGTTATCGTCACTTTAAGGAGGGTAAGGATTATGAGTTGGATTGTGTTTCATACAGGAAAGAAACAGAAAGGTTAGGCGGTTATTCAGCTTCACTGGAAGTCTATGACCGCTGGTATTCGGGCGCACCACAAAACAAGGAGTTAGAAAACGAATGAGAAAACTATTAATAGTGGTATTAAGTCTGTTAGCGGTATCTGCTTGTTCTGAGCTAGGGCCAAAAGCGAATGGTAGCCACTTTAACTTTGGTTCAAACAGTAATGCAGAGGCGAGTATTATTTTAGAAAAAATCATTGTCGATGGTCAATGGTACGCGCCTTCAACTGGGGTAGTAGGTTGTGGCGGTGGCAATATTAACGGTTCGCGCAGAACTGGTTCAGTACCCAATGATACGCCTGCACCACAGGAGTTTATTGAGCTGCAATGGTATTCATGGCAAAAAATGGCGCGTATGAAAGCCAAGGTTGAACTACCGGATAAGCAGATCATCAATCAATTACTGATCAATCCCCCTTGGCCCAAGAATAAATATGGAATTGATAAGTCTTACTTTATTATCGATTTTCGTCCGAACCATAAAGTCTGGATTAAGTTAGCTGATACCCCATCACCGAAATCGCAGAAAGAGGTGATGATTTTAGCCGAAGGACAGGGTTATAAAACTGACGAAGAAGTGACGCGCTATCGCCACTTTAAAGAAGGTGAAGACTATGAACTGGATTGCATTGCACACCGGAAGCGAGTGGAAGAGCTTGGCGGTTACTCGACATCACTGGAGGTGTATGACCGCTGGTATCCAGGGGCACCACAAAACAAGGAGTTAGGTTATGAATAAAAAGCGACAAAGCCCCAATCGCTTACCCAGCACATGCCCTTGGGTATTGCGCGTTGGTGTCTTTTTTGATGGCACGGGTAATAATAAAATTAACGATATGGCGAAATGTAAAGCCTCTAATATTGCGAAGTTATCAGAGTGGTATGAAAACAAAGATGATGAAAAGCAAATTATTAAATATAAAATGGTGTGGGAACCGTAGATCGCGCAGGAAATGAGTTGGCGGGTTTGTCGATGGGGCGAGGAGGTATTGAGCGGACACATGAGGCGATTAAGGAAGTCGCAGAGTTTTTTGATGAAACGCCCTGCGCGAAAGAGTTTATTGTCGATGTTTTTGGTTTTAGCCGCGGCGCGGCTCAGGCGAGACACTTTGTCAATGAGCTGCATGATCGAGCGGCAGGCCCTGATGTGAAGGTAGGCTTTGTCGGGCTATTCGATACGGTAGCCTCGTTTGCTTTAAGTTATAAGGGGCTAGCGGGTTATGAGGATGACACTGGCGTTAAGGATGGCGCTGGCGATAATATTAATCGCTATAAGGTTAAAAAGTACAAGGGCACAAAACGAGAAGTGGCCAACCCTTTAGACGGCATGGAAATTGAGGTACCCTACTTTGAAGAATTTGTTAAGCCGTTTAACTTTCATTTAAGTGGTTCTTCTGCTGAATACATTGAACAGCTGGTAGCCAGAGACGAGATCCGCGAGAACTTCCCGCTAACGAGTCTCGAACCTAAAGATAGTGGGCGTTTAAAGCAGCAGACGTTTATTGGAGTACATTCGGATATTGGAGGTGGTTACAGTAATGAAAAAGAGGATTCCGAGGTTGAAAATTTAATTGTTAAGATCAAAACATTTGATAGAAGTTATTATGACCTAGAGATTGTTGAGCATCTTACTTCTTCTGAGCTGGAAGTGATCAAAACGGAGTATGAACAACTTGGCTACACACTTTCAGAAAAGCATCATAATGGTAGCACTTGGCTGTATGGAACCAAAAGCGTACAAAAAGAATTGTCCAATGTTTATTTACATTTAATGCATCGTAAAGCAACGCTTGCAGGCGTCCCTTTTGCCACTCTACCTGCTGGCCGTGACTATAATGTTCCAGATGACTTAAAGGATTATGCTGATTCGGTACTTGAGAATAAACCTTACCCCGCAGATAATGAGCGTTATATTTATGCTAAATACGTCCACCAATCTTATGTGGAAGTAGAAGATCGCGCCTCAATTTTTAGGATTAAATCGCACTTTTCTGATCGCTCTAATATCCCTGAAGCAGGTGGTGTTAGGACTGTCTATCAAAACAAACCTGAACTGGCTGTCCTGCCAGAGGCTAATGATAACGATAAGGCGGATGGTGCGGAGATTGACACCGAAAATTTAACCAGCAGGTAGAAAAACATGGTTGAGTTGGAAAGCTTAGTCATTTGATGAGCTCGCTCTCCAAGCTACATGCCAATTAATCTAAAAACAAATCCAGTTTGATTTTATCTTCGAAGTCAGGGTTATAAGCGTATTGACTAAAATCTGTGATGCGGCCGGCCTTGAGAACTTCTTCATCGATTAACCATAGCCCCGTGTAATCCTTACTCGGGTGAGTCAGAATAACTTGGGCTGCATCTGCCATGATTTGCGGTTTGCGCGCATAGTTTAAAGTTTCTTTATCGCCGACGGCAAATTCAATCGCGGCTGTTGCGATGTACGTTTTTGGCCAAAGTGTATTGACCGCAATACCGTATTCCTTAAACTCGGCAGCCATGCCTTTGCTTAAAATACTCATACCATATTTAGACAGAGTATAAGGGCTAAAGTCTTTTAGCCATTCTTCTCTCAGGTTCACTGGCGGTGAGAGGTTAAGGATGTGCGGGTTCTTTGACTGCTTTAAATAAGGTAGCGCATAGTGTCCAAAGCAATAAACGGCTCTGGAGTTAATTTGTTGCATTAAGTCATAGCGCTTGGGAGATGTGTCTTCGACACTGGTGAGACTAATCGCTCCGGCGTTATTAATAATGGCATCAATACGGCCAAATTCCTGTCCTATCTCGTCACAAAGCTTTTTGACTGCCAACTCTTTCCGAACATCGAGTGCTACCGGTATGGCTTTTCCGCCTGCCTGCTCAACTTCTTCAGCCACCGTATGTATGGTGCCGGGTAATTTGGGGTGTGGCTTATCTGACTTTGCAGCGATGACGATGATTGCACCTTCTTTAGCAAAAGTCAGTGCCATAGCACGGCCAATACCGCGACTGGCTCCCGTAATAATAATGACTTTATCTTTTAACTCAGGCATTACAGCAATTCCTTAATCTCATCCTGCAGTTCTTCCGGCTTGGTGACCGAGCCGTAACGCTTAATGACTTTACCGTTTTGATCGACCAGAAACTTGGTAAAGTTCCATTTGATTTTTTTAGAACCCAGAATACCCGGAGCCTCTGCTTTCAGTCGCTGGTAGATGGGGTGGGTATTATCGCCATTGACTTCAATCTTCTGAAACAGCGGAAATGAAATATGAAAGTTCAGATCGCAGAAGTCTTTTATTTCTTCGTCAGTACCCGATTCCTGTTTGCCAAACTGGTTACAGGGAAACGCCAATACTTCCAGTCCCTGACCTTTGAATTGTTGATACAGCTTCTCCAATCCTTCGTATTGCGGAGTGAATCCGCAGGCACTGGCTGTATTAACAATCAGTAACACTTTTCCCTGGTAGTCACTGAGGGAAATTTCCTGCCCGTTATTTAAAACCGCAGAGCAATCGTATATGGTAGACATGCATTTTTCCTCGCTATGGTCATTGGTTTACTCTAGCCTTTGCTGCCGATTGCTGTCAATGACAAGATGACCTGTGTTTATCTTCAGCGGGGATACCAGGAATAACAAAGAACTGGGACTAACATTAACTGTTGTTTATATAAATTTAAGGGGTCACTATGACATTAAAATCCCTGATGTTGGTGGTGGTTGTTATTGCTACGCCAATATTTAATAACTCAGCAATTGCCGCTGAAACACCTTTTATTAGCGAAACCGATTTGGCTACTGCTGCCGAGCTGCGTGATGAAGCACTGAAAACGTCTAGAGGTTATGAGATTGTTGAATCTTTGACTACTGAAGTGGGGCCGCGCATGGCGGGAAGCCCTGGAGATGCTGCCGCCGTAAAATGGGGTGTGGCGAAATTAAAGTCGCTAGGTTTTGATAAAGTATGGACCGAGCCAGTGACGTTCCCCACCTGGAAGCGAGGCATCGAAACTGCTGAAGTTGTTGCGCCATACCCTCAGCCACTGGTGATTACTGCCCTGGGTTTTAGTGTTGCTACGCCAGACGATGGTTTAAGTGCAGAAATTATCGAGTTTGAGAGTCTCGAAGCGCTGAAAAAATCGCCTGAAGGATCGGCAAAGGGAAAAATTGTATTTATTAATAAACGCATGAAACGGGCGAAGGACGGCTCCGGCTATGGTCCAGCAGTTTCGGCTCGTACTACAGGCGCTTCAGAGGCTGCCAAAAAGGGCGCTGTGGGTATTCTTATTCGTTCAATCGGTACTGATAGTGATCGTATGGCACATACGGGCTTGATGCGTTACGAGGAAGACGTTAACAAGATCCCAGCAGCAGCCTTATCAGCGCCAGATGCGGATTTACTGGAAAACATGCTATGTCGCGGCAAACCTGTTTCTGTGAAAATGACTATTGGTGCGAAGCAGGGCGGCGAATACACCAGCCATAATGTGATTGGCGAAATCACAGGAAGCGAGAAACCGGAGGAATACGTCATTATCGGCGGTCATTTGGATTCATGGGATTTGGGAACCGGAGCTATTGATGATGGTGCTGGTATCGCTATTACCACGGCAGCAGCAGAGTTAATCGCTCGTTTACCACAGCGTCCAAAGCGCTCTATTCGAGTGATTATGTTTGCTAATGAAGAGCAGGGCTTAGTCGGCGGCAAGGCCTACGCACAGGCTTACAAAGGTGAACTGAATCATATTATTACCGCTGCAGAGTCGGACTTCGGCGCTGGTCCAATTTGGCGTATCGATTCGAAAGTGAAGCCAGATGCGTTGCCAGTAGTCGAGAAAATTGCAGAAATTCTTAAGCCTCTAGGGATTGAGTATGGGAACAATGAAGCTGGCGGAGGTCCTGATTTGATTCCGCTGCGTAAGATGGGGATTTCCGTATTTTCACTTCGACAAGATGGCACTGATTACTTCGACTACCACCACACACCTAATGACACGTTAGACAAAATAAACCCTGAGCATTTGAACCAGAATACAGCAGCTTACGTTGTACTGGCGTACATTGCGGCGCAGATGGAAGGGGATTTCGGCGGCGGTTTTAATCAGGAAAAATAACTTCAATGGGTTGGGCTGCATTCTTGCGGCCCAATTTTTTGATGAACCTATCGTCTTGGATATGTTATCTTTTACGCTCAACCGAGAAGAAGGAATAAGTTCGATGTCCAAGCTTGTCACTACAGAAATTATCAATCACGTACTGCATATCGAATTCCAGCGTAAAGATAAAAAGAATGCGTTAACGACGGATATGTATCGTGCCCTGAGTTATGAGCTGGCGAGTGCGAAGCGTAATGATGAAGTTCGAGTCGCTTTATTTAAAGGCAGTGAAGGCTGTTTTTGTGCTGGTAATGATATTGCTGACTTTTTACAACAGCCGGTTCTTGAGGAAGGCTCGCCCATTCTAACATTCCTGCACGAGTTGGCGAATTTTGATAAACCCATGGTTGCCGCAGTTTCCGGGCCTGCCGTAGGTATCGGTACGACCTTATTACTGCATTGTGATCTGGTTTATGCCACCGAAGATACTTATTTTAGTTTACCGTTCGTTGATTTGGGCTTGTGTCCCGAGGCGGGTTCAAGTTACCTGCTGCCTCGCCAACTGGGTTATGCTCGAGCGGCTGAACTGTTGCTGTTAGCGGAGCCTTTTGATGGCGAAAAAGCTAAAGAGCTGGGCATTATCAACGATGTTGTTGATCCGAGCCACTATATGGCTGTGGCACAGGAGAAGGCTGAGAAGCTGGCGAAAAAGCCAGTGCATGCATTACGGGTTAGTCGACAGCTACTCCGCTCAAACTCTGGTCTGGTGATTAAAGCGATAGAGCGTGAGGCTAGAAGTTTCTCCGAGTTGCTCAGTAGTGATGAAGCAAAGGCTATCTTTAAAAAGTTTTTAGAAAAATAAGTTAATAATCATCCTCATCGTTTTTATAAGGCTGTGGTTTGACGCCTTTAGGAACCTTAAATTTATTGTTCCGTTTCAGTACAAACAGGGTGGCACCGATAATGGCGAAGATGAGTAATGTCACTAAAATGGCTTTCCACATGGCAAGCTCCTTTAATCGTTACAGATAGTATACACGTACTTTCTGGTCAAGCTCTCGAGACGAGAGCATAACTCATCTTTACCACCAATATTCTTTTCACTCAAGACCTGTTTCAGCAATTCTAAGGGAAATTCTTCGAGCGCTTTATCTGCGATTGGGCGGTAACTGATATGCCAGGGCTCACAGGCAACGCCACCTTTATCTTCACGATAAGGACGGAAAAAGCCGAATGTTTCCAGATTGAAGTCCAGCCACTCGTCCAGTTGTGAACAGGGCCCGCCGGTAGCAAACTCTTCTTCAACCAGCTTAACGTCATATCCCTGAGCGACAGCTGAGGCGTCAAAGATATCAAAATCTGTGCCCCAGTGATGACGACTGGTACCCGGTATGGCTGAGTAGTGCAGAATGGCTTTTATGCGCTCTTTGGGGGATAACTCAAATGAGTTGACCTTAGTGCCATCACGTAAATTGAGCTCGACGTCGTTGTTAAATTTGTAGTTCCAAATCTCTGCCTGCCGCTCAAAGCTGCGATAACTGCTCACCACCCGCAGCGGAATGCCATCAATTTCAGATTGACGTATTAACTTGGCTAATGGGATCAGAACTTCGTGATGGCATTGAAATTTTTGACCCAGTAGTTCGCTGTTGTTTTCAATATGCAGCAAATGATCCTGGTTGAGGCCGATGAGTTGTTCTGGTGTCATCATAGAGTTAGTGATTGTCATACTAAATTTTGCCGTTAGTCTGTCAGTAAACGCTTTAACACACCATAGTAAATGTCGACTAAAGCGTAGAGATCGTCAATGTTGACGCACTCATTAATTTGGTGGATGGTTTTGTTAACTGGACCTATTTCGACTACTTCGGCCCCAGTTTTAGCAATGAATCGACCATCGGACGTCCCGCCACTGGTTAGGGCCTGGCTATCGATTTTGCAAACATCCAGAACTGCCTGTTTGGATGCTTCCAGTAATGCTCCTTGCTCCGTTATGAATGGTTCACCATTAAGTTTCCAGTCCAACTGATAGTCTAATTTATGCTTATCCAGAATATCGATGACCTGTTGTTTTAATCCTTCAGCTGTTGACTCGGTAGAATAGCGAAAGTTGAACTCGACATATTTCTCGCCTGGGATAACGTTGGTCGCCGTACCAGACTGTTCGATTGCAATCTGAAAGCTGGTTGGTGGAAAGAAGTCGTTACCATGATCCCAGTGAGTCTCGGCGAGCTCATGCAGTGCCTGATACGACTTGTGGATAGCGTTGTCGGCTAAGTGCGGGTAGGCGACATGACCTTGCTGTCCCCTTATCTTAAGGAACCCCGTTAATGAACCACGACGGCCATTCTTAATCACATCACCTAGTTGCGCTGTGCTTGATGGCTCCCCAACAATGCAATAATCCAGCGGTTGTTGGCGACTCATTAACTCTTCTACCACACGAACGGTACCGTTAATAAACGGCCCTTCCTCATCACTGGTGATAAGGTAGGCGATAGAACCCTTATGGTCAGGGTAGTCTTTAACAAACCGCTCTGTGGCGACTACCATAGCAGCCAGGCTACCTTTCATATCGGCAGCACCACGGCCAAACAGATAACCTTCTTTTTCAGTAGCTTCAAAAGGCGGGGTATGCCAATCACCGGGGTTGCCCGCTGGCACCACATCGGTATGACCGGCAAAAACAAAGACTGGACCTGCCGATGCTCCCTTGCGTACCGACCAAAAGTTTTGCGTATCCTCAAAGTCCATGATTTCGTTGTCGAATCCATAGTGAGTCAACATTTCCATCATGAGTTTCTGACAACCCGCATCTGTCGGAGTAACAGACTCGCGATTAATCAGGTTTTTGGCTAGATCCAGAACATCGGTGATCATAGTGGCTTTCTTCTAGTTAGTTAAAAATGCTTGCGTATTGTTCAGGTTTAAAGCTTAAGTGTACTTCGTTATCTTTGACCAGAACGGGGCGTTTAATAAGAGTGACTTTTTCCTGCATCAAGTCAATTGCAGAGTCGCGATCGATATTATCTTTAACTGATTGATCTAATGGGCGCCAGGCGGTACTACGTTTGTTCAACAGTTTCTCCCAACCAATGGCTGTATCCCAGCTCTCAAGGACAGAGCGCTCCAAAGGATTCTTGCGATAGTCAATAAACTCATGCTCAATGTCGTTCACTTCTAGCCACTTTACTGCTTTTCGGACGGTGTCGCAGTTAGGAATTCCGTAGATTTTTACCATGATACTTCTCTCTTAACCTGATTTATTCTTTATCCATGCGCAATAATTCATTGACGCTGGTTTTTGCACGGGTTTTAGCGTCAACCTGCTTGACGATGACGGCACAGCTCAGGCTGTATTTCCCGCACGATGATGGCAGACTGCCTGGGACTACTACCGACCCCGCTGGTACACGACCGTAACTGACTTCGTCAGTCAAACGGTTGTAGATTTTAGTACTTTGGCTGATAAATACTCCCATTGATAATACCGAGCCTTCTTCGACAACCACGCCTTCAACGACTTCCGAGCGTGCGCCAATAAAGCAGTTATCTTCGATGATCGTTGGGCCAGCCTGTAGTGGTTCTAAAACGCCGCCAATGCCTGCGCCGCCAGAGAGATGAACGTTTTTACCAATTTGCGCACAGGAGCCGACCGTGGCCCAAGTGTCAATCATGGCGCCTTCGTCAATGTAAGCGCCGATATTGGTATAACTTGGCATTAATACCACATTCTTGGCAATGTACGAGCCATGGCGGGCAATGGCATGAGGCACGACACGGGTACCGCCTGACTTAAACTCTTCTTCAGTCATACCCTGGTACTTCATGGGTACCTTGTCGTAAAACTGTGCTAAGCCTGTGTCGATGACTTTGTTGTCATTAAGGCGGAAAGATAGTAAGACCGCCTTTTTCAGCCACTGATTTACGACCCACTCGTCACCTTGCTTTTCGGCAACACGGGCTTTACCTGAGTCTAGTAGATTAAGTGCCTCACTGACAGCGTCTTTAATCTCTGCTACAGCTGTCGTTGGTGATAAGGTTGCTCTATTTTCAAATGCTTGCTCAATGGTGTTTTGCAAAGACATAATATTTCCTCAAATAATGTTAAGCATTAATTGCTTGCTCAAGATGATGCTTAATGTTTTCTATTCGTTTTTCGTCGGTGATCGGTTTATTGTCTCGATCACTGATGGTAAAGGTATCTTCAACGCGCTCACCTAAAGTAACGATTTTTGCCGAGTGCACTTCGATATCACAGTCGCGGAATGCCTGACCAATATTTGCTAACAGGGCTGGCCGATCAAGCGCCGTTATTTCGAGTGTGGTAAACGGGCTGGTGTTGTCGTTGATGAATTTGATCCGGGTTTTTACAGTAAAGTATTTGAGACGAGTCGGCACGGCACGGCTGACAGAGCCGGCACGGCCTTCCATATCGGATAATCCATCGATCAGGTTGTCTTGAATTTCTTGAATTCGTTGTTCATAAGATAGCGGGTGGCCTTGCTCATCTAATACGATAAAGGTGTCCAGACACAAGCCTTTAGGTGATGTGAATAAGGTTGCCGCCTGAATATTGAGATGGTTTTGGCTAAGCAGAGCCGTGATGGCGGCGAATAAGTCCGGCTGATCTTCGACTGCAATAAAGACTTCGGTACCGGCCTGGGAGCGATGATTTTTGATCGCGACGTAAGGCAATTCTGGCTGTGATAGCAGTTGCTCTGTTTGCCAGATGATTTGCTCTGGGTGATAACGTAATAAATAGTCATTCCCCAGTTCTGTCAGCAACTCTCTGACTGGCTCGATTGAATCGCCGGTTTTGGTAAATTGTTCCAATACCTGCTGGCGGGTATCTTCCATCATTTCGTTCTGATTGGCGCGTGGCGTCGACTGAGTCAGATAGTGTTTGGTCGCCAGAAATAATTCCTTCAGCAGGGACTCTTTCCAGGAGTTCCACAGTGTTGGATTCGTTGCGCGAATATCTGAAACCGTTAGAACGTATAACAGCTCTAAATGCAGAATGGATGGGATTTTACTGGCAAAACTTTCGATGACATCGGGATCACTAATATCTTTTCGCTGCGCTACCAGTGACATGATCAGGTGATTTTTTACTAACCAGGACACCAGTTCGGCAATATGTTTTTCCAGACCGATGGAATTGCAGTACTCTAAGGCATCGACAGCGCCCAGTTCTGAGTGATCGCCGCCACGACCTTTGCCGATGTCATGGAAAATAGCGGCAAGATACAATGGCGTGGGATCCACCAGCGTTTTCATAATCTTGCGGCATAACGGGAACTCGTGATGAAATTCTGATTTGTTATAGCGGATAATATAGCGCAGTAAAAATAGCGTATGCTCATCCACTGTATAAGCATGAAACAGATCAAACTGCATTTGCCCTTCAATTTGGGCAAATTTAGGAATCATGGCGCCTAAGATATTGGTGCGCTTCATCAGCGCAAAACCCCGGCTGGTGATCTGCTTGGTCGACAAAAACTCTTTGAAGTAACTGATGTTGATCGGATCGCGACGATATTGGCGATTAACCATCTGCTGACTGGAGCGGATCTTGCGCATGGTTTTGGCTTCGATCTGAATAATTTCAGGGTTGAGAGCGATATGACGAAAAATCTTGATCAGCGCATGCGGTTTGCGCAAAAACAGATCCGGCTCTTTAATCCCAATACGCTGGTTGTGTAAGTAAAAGTCTTCGTCCAAATCGATAAAGTCGGCATCCTGACCTAGTTTGAGATACTCTTGCTCAAAAATCTGGAGGAATAGTTCATTGAGGTTACGAATGATCATGACTGCACGATAATATCGCTGCATCAGGTGCTCCACAGCGAGCTTGTTATCATGGTCTTCAAAACCGAGCCACTCGGCGACTTTTTTCTGATGTTCGAACAGCAGCCGGTCTTCCCGTTTACCGGTGAGCACATGCAGCGCAAAGCGCACGCGATGCAAAAACTGCTGACCGTTAAGTAAACTTCGATATTCGCGGCGGGTGAAAACGCCGTATTTGATGAGATCGTGTAGACTGCTGCTTTTAAAATGCTTTAGGGTGATCCATTGAATAACCTGAAGGTCGCGTAAGCCACCAGGGTTTGACTTGATATTCGGTTCAAGATTGAAAGAGGTCTCTTTAAACTTAATGTGTCTGGCTACCTGCTCATCAACTTTGGCCTGAAAGAATTTCTCAGAAGGCCAGAAGCTGGGCTGCTTAATGCGCTCGTTAAGACTTCTTAACAGACGGCGGTTACCACAGATAAAGCGAGATTCGATCAGATTGGTGGCTACGGAGATATCCTCTAAAGCCAAAGCTTCACAGTGAGCAATGGTGCGAACACTGTGACCAACTTCGAGACCAATATCCCATAGGAAAGCGAGCCACGCTTCTAGCTCTAAATTTTGACTTTGAGAGCTTTCATCGTTGCTGTCTTCATTCAGTAACACTAGGATGTCGATGTCGGAAAAGGGCTGTAGCTCTTCACGCCCATACCCGCCTACTGCAATCAAGGCGGAATAGCTATTGACGGCAAACTGTGACCAGCTGGTAGCAAGGATATGATCCATCAAGGCACTCCGTGCGCGCAGCAATTGAATAATACTGGTGCCTTTCTGGAACTGCTTGGTCAGTGCGTCGAGGCCGGCTTGCAGGTAGTTTTTATATACTTTTAACCGCTCGACACCTTCGGCCGACTGGCTTTTTTTGACCAGCTCGGCTGCTTTCGGAAGGTAGTTATATTTATCAGGACTCGCCACTCAGTAATCCTGCTTTAGAATGATTCTTCTTGACGCTTGGTCAATACTTCAACGCCGTCGGCAGTGACCAGTAACGTATGCTCCCACTGTGCAGAGAGTGACTTATCTTTTGTCAGCACTGTCCAGCCGTCTTTTTTATTGTGTTTGACGTGGCGTTTACCGGCGTTCACCATTGGCTCAATAGTAAACGTCATGCCTTCTTTCAGCTCCACGCCAGTACCAGGGCGTCCGTAGTGAGTTACCTGTGGTTCTTCGTGGAACTTAGCACCGATGCCGTGTCCGCAATATTCTCTGACAATGGAATACCCTTTGCCTTCGGCAAATTTCTGAATAGCGTAACCAATATCGCCCAGTCGGGCACCTGGCTTAACCATTTTGATGGCCTTGTAGAGGCTTTGCTGAGTGGTCTGGATTAGTTTCTTGGCCTGTGGCGTCGGCTCTCCAACCACAAACATCTTACTGGTATCACCGTGATAACCGTCTTTAATGACAGTGACGTCAATGTTCAGAATATCACCATTGCGTAGAGGCTTCTTGTTTGGGATTCCGTGGCAGACCACATCGTTAACCGAAGTGCAGATGGATTTTGGATAGCCGCCACCAGTCAGTGCCTGAGTAGGGTTTCCTTCATCATCTAAGTCTACAGGATAGGGCGAACCGCCATAGTACAAGGTCGCGGGGTAGCCGCCTTGCTTGTGTACGATATATTCGTGACAGATGTTGTCGAGCTCTTCTGTGGAGACACCTTTTTTAATGTGCTCACCTATCATTTCGAGAACTTCAGCCGCTAAACGGCCAGCAATTCGCATTTTTTCTATTTCTTCAGGAGTCTTTATCTGGATGCCCATAGGTCGCCTGGTTATTGTTAAACAAGTTGCCAGCCGAAGAATGGTTCTTCAGCTGGTTAAATAGGCGTCTATTCTAACGAATTGTAGCGAGCAAGGGAAACCTGATAGGGAGAAGAAAAGAACCAGATAGCATGGGTTAATGGTTAAGGCTCATGTTTTCTACAGGTGAGCTCGGGTGCCTGATAGCCCCATTGAATCTTCGCTTCCCCCTGGTGTTCCCAGAAAATTTCATTCCGGCCTCGATATTTGGCCCCGCTGGCGCTGGGGACGCTGTACATCAGGGAAGACTGATCGCCTCGCTCAGCAATCAGCGTTGCCGGTTCGGTCTGGAAGAAGGTGATGTTAAATGTATCGGCAGGGTCACTCTCACAAGTGAACTGGAATGGACCGTGCGAATCGACCAGTTGATAGCGTACTTGCAGTTCGGCGATGCGTTGGCGATAGGTATTTTCAACGCATTGAACTTTATTTTTGCTTTTCCAACACTCGTCACGCTCTTGTATCCAGCCGCGCTGAGCTTCCCTGAGCATAGACTTACCTGCAGTGTCCGTTTGACTAAGAGCCTGTTGGTAGACTTCATTGATGGTGTTATCGAGCTCAGTAATAGTGGCATTATCACAAATAATAAATGTCACACTGCCTTTTAAGGCGTTGTCACAAGCCGTGTCTTTTGGTGTTTTCTTGGTCGTGACTGACTGGGAAGTCATCTGGTTCTGGGTGGCTGATTGCGTCTGCTTTGAATCGGCGTCATCTTTGTCGCAGGAGGCCAACAAAGTAGAGGCAAGAATAGCTATAACAACTGACGTTAAACGAGTCATAAGAGGCTCCTTAGTTCTTCGCTGTATGCATTGGACTAGCTTACCTTAACTAAGAGACCATGATCGCGACTTATGTCTAACTGTTGATCATGGCTTGGTAGAGACCGGTTAATCGCTTTTGGGAGCATTTTTGTTCTTGGTCTCCAGCACGATCCCTATAATTATGCCAAAAACAACACCTAAACCAACACCGAGAGGTAAATTGTCAAAAATGATACCAAAAAAAGCGCCGACGCCGACACCAATACCTAAAAGAGCCCCAACGTAAGTCTTGCCATGGTTTCCTTCGGGTTGTTTGTAACTCATAGTGCACCTTCGTAGCGTTTATCTGTCTTTATTCAACCAGTTTAAGGCCTGTTTAATATCTTTAAAGAACTTCACTTCGCCTGAAGTAAACCAGTTGCCAATTTTGGCAATAGTTTGTTGCCAATCTTTATTACCGTATATTGCTATCTTACGGAATTTACTGCCATGCTTTAAACCGAGTTTGAGGTCATCCCAGGCAGCTCTTGCTTCCCAGCCTTCAAACTCGGTAGCATCTATTAATGCATCAACTTCTGGATTGACCACAGACTGTAATGCGGAGTCGATCATTGGCATCATGGTCTGATAGTCTTCGTGAGTTAGTTTGCCCTTGGCTTTTAAGCTTAAAAAGAAATTATTATCGTGACGCTCGATACCGACGTGTAAACCGTGAGTTTCAATTTCCATACTAAACCTCCTTTAGGATTCAACGACTAATTTCAGTATAACGAGTTATTGTTTTATAAGCATCTCGGCTAGCTTTTAAATAGATCATCCATACGACTAAAGCCTTTAAACTCCAGAGCATTGCCTGAAGGGTCATTGAAAAACATGGTTGCCTGTTCGCCGGGTTTACCAGCAAAGCGAATATAAGGCTCAATAACAAAGGCTATATTGTTCTGCTTTAAATGTTCAGCCAGCTGCTTCCATGATTCCATGTCCAGAACGACACCGAAGTGGGGGATTGGCACACCATGGCCATCAACGGCTGATTTATTTGAAGCTTTGATTTCCATGGCCTTATCAAGATGAACCACCAGCTGATGCCCGAAGCAGTCATAATCAATCCAGTGCTCACTGGAACGTCCTTCGTTAAATCCAAGTAATTCTCCATAAAACTTGCGAGCCTGAGCCAGGTCATGTACTGGGATTGCTAGGTGAAATGGTTGAGGCATAATGTAATTGCTTCATATTATTGGGTATTACCCCTCTTTATACCATTTTTGAAAAGAGCTATCAGTTACCATGGAAAGGTTTTAACGGAAATTATGTAAGAAAAGAGTCTTTGGCTTCGTCAGTATTAGTGAGGTCACTAAAGGAGAAGTTAGTTGAACAAACGACAAAAGCGGAACATTGCTACATTAGCAAACCAATATGGACGGCAGGTTTTTTCTACAGCGTACCGAATTTTGGGCGATAGTCATCATGCCGAAGATGTGGTGCAGGATGTTTATATGAAGCTGTTTAAGAAAGCACCTAAGGCGTTCGACAAAGTAAAAAACTGGCCCGCTTATTTAACCACAATGGCTGCTTCGACAAGTCTGGATTTATTGCGTAAAAAGTGCCGCCTTTCTGAAAACAGTATATCCGATATTAATTTAAGTACTTCTGAAAATACAGACGCTGATTTACCAGAAAAACAGGTGTCTCTGCAGCAGGATCTACACCAGCTGCGTAAAGCCTTAACCCATGTTACAGCAAGAGAGTCTGAGGTATTTGTGTTGCGTTTTGTTGAAGAGTTTACTTACCAGGAAATTGCCGATCAACTAGGCATCACCGTTAGCAACGTAGGCATTATAGTTAATAGAACCAGACAAAAGTTGGCTGAGTTAATCGTCAATCAACAACATTCAGGAGATAAGCATGAAATCTAAAACTGAGCAACGTTTGGATGAGATGGTACAAACCATGCAGCGTCAACAAGCATCGGAACAAAATACAGAGCAAGTACAGTTGAACCTGATTAATGCTATAGAAGCTGAGGCAGGGCGTACAAATGAAATATCCCCGGGGCAGAAGCTAGGGCAGTGGTTTAAGAGTAACTTTATCAAGTCGCCGCTGAAAATCGTGGGCTCTATGGGGGCTGCGGCCAGCTTTGCACTGGTACTGTTTTTATTCAGCGCCTCACCGCAGGTATCTTTCGCGAGCATGGCTTCAAAGTTAAAACAGGTCAGTAATTTTTTCTATGAAGCCACCATGACCAATGCTGGTATGCATTTGATGGACATCAGGGTTTATTACCGATCAAGTGGAGAGTTACGAATGGAAAGTTACTCTTTAGATAACACGCAAACTCCTTCATTCATTAATATTATGAATATTGGGGAAGGAAGGGGAGTTATGAAATTACCTGCTTCTGGCGAGAGTGTTCCATTTTCTTTCGAGCCGAATGCTACTGCACAAAGCGTTCAGGAAGATCCTTTATACTGGCGCAAACTCATTCTTAATGTTGATCCAGAAAGTGCAGAGCCAATCGGGACTAAAAATATTTCAGGTACAGAGCTGACGGGGTATTTAATTGAGCAGGAGAGCATCAAGACCGAAGTTTGGGTGCAGCCTGATAGTCAACTACCCATGGCCATCAGCGTTACTCAGTATTTAGAAAGTGGCGATATAGGCTTTGAAATGAAAGCGGATGTACTCTATAACCAAAGTTTTGATGATAGTTTGTTTGATCTAAACTAGAGTAGGTTCCTAGTGATGGTCGACAACCATCACTAGGATATTAAGCGTCCTTCCAAGGACAGATTATTTGCGAGAAACGTTATACTTTTTTCACAAACTCAGACTTCAGTTTCATGGCTCCAATCCCTGGAATTTTACAGTCAATATCGTGGTCACCATCAACCAGACGAATATTTTTAACTTTGGTTCCAACTTTTACTACCTGAGAGGAACCTTTAATCTTAAGGTCTTTAATAACCGTAATGGTATCGCCATCTTGCAATACGTTACCGTTGGAATCTTTAATTGAAGGCTCTTCAGAGGCGTTGTCTGCTGCATTCTGTGACCATTCGTGACCACACTCAGGACAAACATACATATTTTGATCTTCGTAAGTGTAGCTGGAGTCGCACTGAGGACAGTTGGGTAATTGGCTCATAATTCTAGTCTAGATAAATAAAAGTAATGTCATTATAAGTTATTTCTGACACATTAGTAGGGCATTGTTGATATTGGTATCCGGTCACAATCATCAATCAGCCATCTGTTTGCGCATCAGTGGACTCGAAAATAGTTCATATAACAGTTTCAGATTTAAGCGATAGCTGTCAGCCATTTCTTCGGTATACTCTTCGAGTTGCTCCAGCCCGGTCTTATCAAACAATCGGCCGTCCAGAAATACGGCTTCAATATCCTGAGTATTTTCTATGTCACCGAGAGGGTTTGAATTGAGCAATACCAAGTCGGCTTTCTTACCCGGCTCTATGCTGCCTAAATCCTCTGTTCTGTTGGCAAACGTAGCTGGAATGTAAGTAGCGCTACGAATCGCTTCAAAGCTGGTTAAGCCCGACACTACCAGGTACTTCAATTCATCGTGCAGGCTTGAACCAGTAAACACATAGGTATTGATATTATCAGTGCCAACCAACGGGGCTTCCTCAACCGGTGTGATCAGCAGCAAAGTTAAGGTGATCATCAAAGCGATTAGCAGCAATGATAAAATTCTTATAAACCGTTTCATTCCTTGAGCCCTTAGTGCGCTTCAAGAGTAAAAATAGGTTATCAAACTCAAAACGGCGATTGGAGTGCTTAAGGTTTCTCACTGTAACAAAGTACAAACTATGTATTAGCCAGAATCCCTGGGAGCGTCTTCATCACATTTTACGCAATTTAGCTTCTCGCCCAACATTTGATTTCTGCCTTGCTCTGACTCTACCCAGGGGCGATTAATAAAAGGGGGCTTGTGACGAACATGTTGGAAATGTCCACAGGCTAATTCTGCAACCCAGTCATTATGCTCGTCTTTATGATATCCAGTAATAGCATTTTTCATCGCGTGATTTAGTTATGAGGACTTAGCAACCATATGGCTTCATCAGCTGCAGCCTGGCCTTTTAATCCACCTTCGACCGATTCAGTTTCCAAGTGTTTTACAGCGTAACTATTATCATAGTAGCTCTTGAGCATTGGTTCGCTAATCGCAAAAGGCGGGCCACTCATGGCATTTTGGTCATATTCAAAAGTAATGACAAGCTGTGGTGCTTTGTGAGTTAATTTTTCGAGCTGAGCAGTATAGCGTTGTCTCAATTCTCCTGGCAGAGCAACCAGGGCTGCTCTGTCATAAATAGCATCTATATCGCCCAGCTGCTCCGGGGTTAACTCGAAAATGTCACCTACAAAAATATTGACCCTTTCAGCTTGGTAGAGCGTCAGGTTATCCAGGCTTGTTATCTTCGGTTTCAAGTTTAACTCATCAAAAAGCTCCTTGATTGCCGTTTCACTTAATTCAACACCGATAACATGACAGCCTTTCGACAATAGCCAGTGTATGTCATGAGTTTTGCCGCATAGTGGGACAAACACCCTGGATCCCGGGTTTAAGCGCAGGGATGGGAAATGTTTAACCAGCAGAGCATTAGCCTTGCCTTCATGAAAGCCAATTTCTCTGTCGTGCCATTTGTCATGCCAGAACTGTGGTTCCAAGGTTCACTCCTCAAGACTTTGGTCGGTCTTTTTCCATTTTAACAATTCTTACTGAGGATATAGGCTGATACCTTTTTAAACAAGGCTCATCTTATTTGCTCTTGCTCTTTACGCAAGCGTTCTACAGACCTGGGGGAGCTATAACTACCAAGGATAATAAGTCTTGATATGAGTCCTTTTTTGCATTAGTTTTATTGATTAAGAGATTCTATGTAGTCTATAGTATATAAAAATCTAGGAGTCAACGGCTTAGCGCTATACTTGATAAGTACTTTGGGTGATAAATCAAAGGAGTCAACTATATGCGTAAACAAACAATCTCATTCCTCGTGTCTTTAGCGGTGACATTATCGCCCGTAGCGATGATAAGTACTGCTAATGCTGAGGAACAAAGCATGACAGGTCACAATTGGTGGCCAGAGAAATTGAATCTTGAGCCTCTACGTCAGCACACCCCAGAATCTAATCCCTACGGTAATGATTTTAACTATGCCCAAGAATTTAAAAAGCTAGATCTTGATGAAGTTAAGAAAGAGCTTGAAACCTTAATGACGACCTCACAAGAATGGTGGCCGGCAGATTATGGTCACTATGGACCTTTTTTTATTCGCATGGCGTGGCATAGTGCAGGCACCTATCGAGTTTCAGACGGTCGCGGTGGTGCTGGTGGCGGTCAGCAGCGTTTTGAGCCACTGAACAGTTGGCCGGATAACGTCAGCCTGGATAAGGCAAGGCGTTTACTGTGGCCAGTGAAACAAAAATATGGCCGTAAAATTTCATGGGCTGACCTGATGGTTCTCGCCGGTAATGTGGCACTGGAGTCCATGGGTTTTAAAACTTTTGGCTTTGCCGGTGGACGAGAAGACGACTGGGAACCAGATACAGTTTTCTGGGGCCCTGAGAACGAATGGCTGGCAGCGGATCGCTTTCATGGTGACCGCAAAGACCGTAAATTGAAAAAGCCGTTTGGTGCGACACAGATGGGTTTAATTTATGTTAATCCTGAAGGACCGGACGGTAAGCCTGATCCATTATTAGCAGCGAAAGATATTCGTACAGCCTTTGGTCAGATGGCAATGAATGACGAAGAAACGGTGGCATTGATTGCTGGCGGGCATACTTTTGGTAAAGCACATGGTGCCCATAAACCGGATGATTGTGTTGGACCTGAGCCAGCTGCTGCCGGCGTTGAAGAACAAGGGTTTGGCTGGAAAAACAAGTGCGGCAAAGGCAATGCCGAAGATACGGTTACCAGTGGTCTGGAAGGGGCCTGGTCGGTGAATCCCACAGCTTTTACCACACAATATCTGGACAACCTGTTTGGTTTTGAATGGGTACAGACGAAAAGTCCGGCAGGCGCTACACAATGGGTCCCAGCTAATGACGAAGGCAAGAACTTAGTGCCCGACGCACATATTGAGGGTAAGCGTCACGCCCCGATTATGTTCACTACAGACTTATCACTTAAGGTCGATCCTGAATATCGCAAGATCGCAAAGCGATTCCAGGAAAACCCTGAAGAGTTTGAGCTGGCTTTTGCTAAAGCTTGGTTTAAGCTGACTCACCGTGACATGGGGCCTCGTGCCCGTTACGTTGGCAATAATGTGCCGGATGAAGTCTTGATGTGGCAAGATCCGATCCCTGAAGTGGATTATCAGCTAATTGATAGAGGTGACATTGAAGATCTAAAAGGAATAATTCTGAATTCGGGATTATCGATTCCTGAATTGGTACGAACCGCCTGGGCTGCAGCTGCTTCATACCGAGGTACCGATATGCGTGGTGGTGCCAATGGTGCACGTATCCGTTTAGAGCCACAAAAGAGTTGGGCTGTAAATAATCCGAAAGAATTATCACGGGTTTTAGCGAAGCTCGAATCAATACAACAGGACTTTAACGACGACTTATCGGGTGGTAAGCAGGTATCTCTGGCGGACGTTATCGTGCTTGGTGGTGCGGCGGCGATTGAGAAAGCAGCGCAAGATGCAGGTTATGACGTCACGGTACCCTTCGAGCCAGGACGTGCTGATGCTACGCAGGAGCAAACCGATGTTGAGTCATTTGCGGTGCTGGAACCAAAAGCCGATGGCTTCCGTAACTACTTTCATAAAGACAGCCGACTAGGCCCTGCTGAAATGTTGGTAGAAAGAGCGAACTTGTTGACACTGACTGTGCCGGAAATGACGGTTCTGGTTGGCGGTATGCGCACGCTTGACGCAAATACTGGTGGTGCAGCTCATGGAGTCTTTACGGATAAGCCTGGAGAGCTTAGTAATGACTTCTTTGTTAATTTATTAAGCATGGATACCAAATGGTCCAAGTCGGATACTGATGGTGTTTATCAGGGGCATGACCGTAAAACGGGTAAACTAAAATGGACTGCGACACCGGTAGATCTGATTTTCGGTTCAAACTCTGAATTGCGAGCTGTGGCTGAAGCTTATGCAGCTGATGATGCTAAAGGAAAGTTTGTGAATGACTTTGTCAGTGCATGGGCAAAAGTGATGCAGCTGGATCGTTTCGACCTTAACTAAACACAATTAGACACCGTTAATAAAAGCCACCTTTGCGGGTGGCTTTTTGATGATGCTCTCGTGTAAAGTACATGAGTTGTTTTATTAATTTACAAGGAGCTCGCATGCCAGTGACAACCTCTACGGACTGTAACCTTATCTTCTACACCAACCCTCAATCACGGGCCCAAATTGCACGCTGGATGCTTGAAGAAGTCAGCGTTGAATATCGACAGGAAATTCTAGAGTATGGCTCTTCAATGAAGGCCGCCGAGTATTTAAAAATCAATCCAATGGGTAAAGTTCCGGCCATTGTTCATGATGGCAAAGTTGTTACCGAATGCGCCGCTATCTGTGCTTATTTAGCCGATGCTTTCCCTGAGACTCAGTTAGCTCCTGCGTTGGATGATCGTGCTGACTACTATCGCTGGCTCTTTTTCAGCGCCGGCCCATTGGAAGCTGCCATCGTTAATCGTTCTTTGAACGTATCGGTAAAAGAGGAGCAGGAGCGAATGGTTGGTTATGGGAACTATGAGCGCGTTTTAGACGTTCTTTCGGAGAAATTGCAGAGCACGCCATATATCGCTGGTGAAAAATTTACAGCCGCTGATGTTTATGTCGGTTCACATGTTGGCTGGGGACTAGAGTTTGGTAGTATTGATAAGCGCCCAGGGTTTGAAGAATATGCAGCTCGATTGGCTAAGAGGCCTGCTTTTAAGGCTGCGAAGAAAATTGATGAGCAGTTGATCGCAGAAAGAGAGAATGCTTAAAACAAAGCCATCTACTGAGGTGGCTTTCTTAATCCTGCTGTTGGTTCGCCTTTAGTTAAAGCCGTAACGTAAATCAGATACAAAATAGATAGAGCAACAGGCAGGGCGTGCCACCAGTTTGATAAATAAGGTGAGTCATTATTATAAAAAATAATCAGTAGAGTGATAACTGCGGCACTGGATAAAGGCAGTATAAACACCGACGCATTTAGTAGCTTTAGCTTTAAGCCTTTAATTGTATGGGTAGTTACAGCGCCTGAAGCACTAAATACTACAAACATAAATTGAAAGCCCGCAAACATAAATTGCAGAAAACAACCAATGATTAAAACTGTTAGAGACATATACCTTCCTTGCGAATATTAATTCAATACCTTTTGCCAATAGCCAACATCAACCCACTTATTGAATTTAAAACCAACTTCTTTAAAGTGAGCGACCTGTTCCATACCCATCTTCTCGTGTAAGGCGATACTGGCAGGGTTGGGTAATGATATACCACCCATTGCTGCATGGTAACCCGAGTTTTGTAATTTAGTGAACAATTTCCGGTAAAGCTCGGTCCCGAGCCCTTTGCTCAGGGAGCGGTGTGAGAGATAAACGGATACTTCTACTGAAAAGCGATAAGCGCAACGGCCTTTCCATTTGCTGGCGTAGGCATATCCGATAATATGACCGTTTTCTTCATATACCAGATAGGGCAAACCTTGCTGTATTGTGTCTTGAATACGGGCGGCAATATCGGAAGGTGGCACCTGCTCAGTCTCAAAGGTAACTATCGTATTTTGGATATAATAATTGTAGATGTTGGCGATAATGCTGGCATCTTCTGGTGAAGCATTTCTAATCATGCTTTTGTCCTGATCTTATATAACGCAGTTGTTGTAGAGTATATCGATAACCTCAGATTGACTCAAAGCGACGGGACCAGTTACCGCCATGCTGTTGCTCGCAGGCCTCCTCGGTATCAAAAGTAATCTGCTGTCGACTATTTTTTATAGGAACCTTAATATCTCTGAGTTTGTCGACAATGAGTGATCGTAGAAAGCTATCCTGATGTTCCTGAATGGCCTTAGAGAGCGAGTTTTGAGTATCAAAGATACAAACGATCTTTAACGATTCAGGGAAAGATTTATAGTCAACAATGTGTGTTAACCATTCGAAACCTTGTACAGAGTCAGAAAGAATGTGACAAGCTTCGGTTAGTGTTTCGATAATCAGTTTTTCTGTTCTCTTGTCACTTTTTTTCATATGAGTAGGGCTGGGACTCTGTTGTCAGTTGAGTTGCAAGCTAAGTATGGAAAGAGCTGCTATTGCAGAAACGGCGACGCCAGAACCTAAGCCTAACGTGATTAGCTGCAGATGCCAACGTTTAAAGCTTTCTTTGTAAAAAATAGGTACTAACAGGCCTGATGTAATGGCTTGCGCCGCTGTGAAGAGGATTAATATTGGTTGCAGTTTAGTGCCATCACCATAAAGGTACATGACTATAATCACTGCTATCGCTATTACAGAAATCAGGGATATTTCAATCGCATGCAATAAACGTTTCCACTGCCTTGTCTCGACTTGATTATACCAGGCTACTTTGTCCGATACTGTTTTCATATTCAGCCAAAACCGAGTCCAGAAAGAGCGGCAGCAATTAATAATACAACCAGTAACGCCATAGCGTACATGGCAATAAATTGAAACGCTATCGCACTGATGTCTAAAGCTGCGGCTCCACCTGCTATGCGATTTTGCCCTTTATTAGCAAAAGAAACGACTCCTAATATTAAGGCAAGCGCTCCCAAAACAGCGATTAACACATCCGCAACCTTATCTAAATCCCAATCAGCAACATAGCTTTCCTTTTTCGATTTCTTTGCCCGTTAAAGCGTTAACCGTCGCGTTCCTGATGGACGCCGCTTTTTCCGCAATTGTGGTTTCTAACGTTGGTTGTGGTGAGAAGGGACCGCTCCAGAAATGGACCAGTGCCAGTACCAGCGCCAAAGCGCCTAAAATAATTCCTATTGTTCCAAATTTTGATTTTTTCATTAGAATTCCTTTTTAATTTATTGTTTACAGAAATATTCTCTAAACTGCCACTTAGAGACTAATGTGTAATAACAGTCTTCAATAAAAGTTATTTTCAGCTCAGTATAGTCTTGTGTGATCTCATCATATGACTTTATTATAAAGTTATTGTCGTCTATTTTTTTAGCTTCGTACTTTGTGTTGGACTCGACTGCCTTTCCTGCAAAATAAGAAGAAAAATTTTCTCTTTTTACTTCGACGACCAATTTCCCAAAGAAATCGTTTCTGAAAAACTCTCGGCTTTTCTCGGGAATACCTTTGGTTGATTCCATGCTCTTTAAAGTTAAGGCCTCGTTAGACTTCCACGTTCCAATTAATCGAGAGGGTGTTTCAGCGTATGCAGCTAAACCTGATGCTAATAGAATAGTTATTAGTATGGTTTTCATCGTTTGTTCCTTTTTTAAGAGTCATTCTAGCCAAGCCCTTCATACAAAGTTCTCATGCATCAATTTCAACTACAGCACTTGATATTGTAATAAAATAGAACCCGAGGGCATTGGACTTGTATCTAGAAGTTCCAATTTCACCTGCTCTTTGAGTCCAGAAAATGCTCGAGGCCCTTTAGCACCAATAAGCGGCTGGGCTAATATCTGAATCTCATTTATTAAACCTTCTTTCAATAGACAGGAGGCTAAGCTGGGACTTCCGAAAATTACCACAGTTCCAGTTATCTTTTCCAGTCTATTTCTCAGTTGAGTAAGGCCGGGGCCTGATATTTGGTAGGTGTTACTCCAGTTTAAATTAATGGCTTTGCGTGAAACGATGAGCTTGGGGATACGATCAAATGCTTGCGCTAAAGCTACGGTATTATCAGGCAAGTCAGGATTATGGATTGCATTTGGCCAAAACTCCATAAATAGATTGAAAGTATTTTTTCCTAGTAACAAAGCATCAGCTGATTGCGTTAAGTTAAGAGCGTATTGATGATGAGCATCATCCACCACACTATCTAAGTGGTGACATAAACCTCCTGCCGTGACGTTAATTGAGTGAATAACATGTGCCATTGTCTAGCTCCTGAAAATATGAGTGTCATCTAGTAGTCGAGCGGGGCATCTAATTTTCGACAATTTACTGAATAAAACTGTAACTTTAAGGGGTATTATGGCCGACTTGGAACCTGCTCAAAACTAGCCTTGCTAGCAGGACAGAGGAAATAATATTTCCTTACATCTACTCAAACTAAAATATAACTACCGTTGCTAGTATAACTACATCAAATAATAAAGGAGTAGGGTATGGAGCTTTCTGTGGTTTCACTGATCCACTTTTCTAGCGGCGTTATAGCTATCTTGAGTGGCTTTTTGGCGATGTTCGCTCGCAAAGGGAAAATAGTTCACCGTAGGAGTGGAACGGTATTTGTCGTCACTATGCTTATTATGGCTGGTGCAGGAGTATGGTTAGCGGTTGAGCGTAATGTCATGATCAGTTTGTTGGTGGGTGTTTTAACATCGTACTTTGTACTAACCGCTTGGCTCAGCGTCGGGCAGCGAATAACACAGTATCGATGGTTCTCACATGCTTTGTCTCTTATCGCTCTTGGCGTTGCGATAGCTGCTGTTTACTACGGGGTTGAAGCAAAAAACAGTGCCGATGGCAAATTCGATGGTTTTTCATCAGCGCCATACTTTGCCTTTGCTGGTGTAGCAGGATTCGCCTTGTTACTTGATCTGTTAATGATGAAAAACGGAGGCGTTAAAGGTAAGCATAAAACCGCCAGGCATTTATGGCGCATGTCGTTTCCATTGTATATTGCCACAACCTCATTCTTTGAAGGACCAGGTGTCATTGTGTTCCCTGAATCAATACAGGGGAGCTGGATATTATCGATACCCGGCTTGCTGGTTATCATCATGATGATTGTGGGACTAGTTGCTGTTTTTGTACCAAAGGTACGGTTTGGAAATCTAAAAAGGGAAGGTGTTTAGAGGGGAATTATAGCCAAACAGTTTTACTCAGCCATAAAAAAGGCAAGCCTCGAAAGACTTGCCCCTTGAATAGAGTATGCTAGTAATTAAAGCGCTACAATATTCTCAGCCTGTGGGCCTTTTTGGCCGTCAGTAACCGTAAATTCAACCTTTTGACCTTCCGCCAAAGTTTTGAAGCCTGAGCTACTAATCGAACTGTAATGCGCGAAAACGTCAGGGCCGTCTTGTTGCTCGATAAAACCAAAACCTTTCGACTCGTTGAACCACTTAACGGTTCCTGTAATTGTATTAGACATAATAATATCCTGTAACTTAAAAATAATGGTGCCTTCAAGAGGCTTGAATAGCTGTAAATGGAGACTGATATTTAGAAACTGCAGGACATGAATTAATACTAATTACAATGAAATGTAGGATGAAAATAGAGACTTCTTTCTAGCTGGTAACCAGAGTATAGGGTTTATTGACCGCTGTCTACCTATATTTCATTTATTTTAACTAGCTTTCCTCTTCAGCTGGCAAATCGTTACATACTTGGCAAGCAATATTTTTCTTAAAGTAATAGGCTCTGGTCGCAAGGAATATCGTCGAGGTAATCAATGCCCACAAGATACCGAACTCCACGGAGTATTCGAGGCCTCTACCTTTGAGGTATTGCACTCCAGCAAAAAGTGCGAAAAATACAATCGCCATTACTAAATATTGAATTGCCCACTTTTTCCAGGGTATCGGCATAAGATTTTCCCTAAATTATTATCCTGTCCTTTAACCTTAGTTTTAATGGTCGATAGTTGCAAGAAGTCGATGGCTAGGTTTTGTTACGAATTGTTGCTAGTCGATAAACTCAGACATCGCTCGTTTATGGGGTTCTTCGACTTCCTCCAGGCCAGCCTTTACTCCAGCTCTATTTCTCTCGGGCAGATTTTGACTCGCTTTTAACTTACCAGTTAGAACGTCGATTTTGATCTCTATACCGACAATAGCTCGTGCCAGACGGTCAGTGTAATCCGTTGGCGCATCTTCCACTGACCATGGCTCGTCCATTCCCGACTCCTGCTGCTCTGTCAGTTGTTGGAGGTGACGATGTAACCATGCCGGATCTTCAATAGCCCGAGCGTTCCCTTCCGCATGGATAGCTAAATAATTCCAGGTTGGCACGACTCGTCCGGTTTCCGCCTTGGTTGGATACCATGACGGTGATACATAAGCGTTAGGCCCCTGAAATACAGCAAGAACCCGTTTACCTTCAATTGAGCGCTGCCATACGGTGTTTTTGCGTGAGACATGACATTGTAAAGTGCCGAGAGACTCTCCCTCTGCGCACTCAAGATGAAAGGGGACATGATTTGCTTCAACGCCATTTTCGTCTGCGATGATCAGCAGCCCGAAGCTATAGTCTCGAATATACTGTTGGAGTTTTTGAGTGTCGTTTTCTTTAAAATGTTCAGGGATGTACATTGTCTTTATTCCTTATCAAGGCCATCATTGGGCTTATAATTATGAATCAGAATTACCAGAGCCTACATCTATATTTTCTCCGCCAGCAACGTCAGATAGATCTGAGGTGGTATTGATGGACGTATCAAGGCTGGATGCATCGAAGGTCGTATCACCATTAAAATACTGTTCAGCGACTTTTTCCCTCATCATGTCATAGTTGTTTACACTAGTATCAAGCTCTGAATCAGTAAGATGCTGGTAGAAGCTATCGTGATGAGCAAAAATAGCGTAGGCGTATAACACATGTGTTGAGCGAAGACTATGGCGATCTAAAGTCGCTTTGATTTGTTTTGGTGTGTAATGCTTTCTCTTGCCATAGTCTTTAGTTAAAAGTGTTGGCAACCTTAAAATAAACCTCCTAATAGCTCTCTTTATTCTAAACTTGGTGATTAAGTTCATATTTTTCCTTTGTTAATTATTTATTTAGGTAGGGCCCTGGCCAGCAGTACATCAAATCCATCGTCGAACCTGTGTGCAGTACTTTTCGTATGACTCGTCAAATTTATCTAGCATCCACCGTTCTTCAGGAATGATTTGGAAACGGTTCATGTAAAGAACGAAGAAGGGAAGTAACAGCAAACTCAGCGGACTGTTTAGCTTTAAACTCCAGGCACACAGTATCAGAAGAAACCCTAAATACATTGGATTACGGCTGAATTTATAGACGCCACTCACAACCAGCTTTTCTGATTTGTCAGGTACACGCGGATCAACCGTGGTACCAGCTCTGCCGAATTCCCAAACGCCAAGAGCCGCAATACAGCAACCAACTAAACCGATACCCATTGCTAACCACGTCGCACCCTGAAAATCAAAGCTCCAACTTGGAGTCAGGCGAGACACGCCCCACATACCAGCAGCAACGATAATGACCAGAGCAACTGGTGGGATTTTAAGTTCGAGTGATTTCATTTTCATAGTTCAGGTGGATATTGATTTTCTGAGTGACAAATTGTGTGTATGTAACACGCCTTACGTTTATTGTTGTACATTAAAGCCATGGAGGGTGATGAATTACTATATTGTCAGGATCATTTAATGAGTCGAGATATTTTTTTGCTTTTTTGAACGAAGTTTTATGTGCTTGAGGATTAGAGTTAACAAATGCATTAAAATCTTCAAAGGTATATAAGTCATTTTTAGCACCAAAAGCAAAGTATTTTGGAATTCTTAACTCATCATCTTCAACGAAGTTACTTAAGTGATATATTAACCCTCGGATGTAGCCCTCTATGTATGCAACACCAGAGTAGTTTTTTTCTTTTCTTTTGTCCGATTGTATTTTTTCATACTGCTCAATTAAGGCCACTAACCGACAAGAGTGTGAATACTCACCTGAATATTTATTTTTTTGTATTCTCTGAAGTGCATGTATTACCCCATCTTGATAGCAAGCCGAATATATAATTTCTGGACACTCTGTGTTGCAAACGTTTTTATTAATATTAGAGTGCTCAGCTTCAAAGTCTTTAAGCATATATGACGAAAAAACATATGATGAGTCTGGTAAAAAATGATCTAGCTTCACAGCTTCATTCTTAACTAACTCTAAGAAATAAGTTCCGTCAGTTAAAATTGGTATGAGCCCCGCTTTTTCAAAGCGTTTAGCCTCTTCTTCAAAAGGTGTTACTACATATGCTTGGCGGTGTAATAGATCCATTTGAGTTTTGACCAAGTTATATAGGTCTTGAAAGTCCCGATCTCGCATTGAGTAGCCGATAAAGATAACTGTTTGGGTTGCTAATATAGTCTTTAACATTCCTCCAATGAGTTTTTCATTTAAGCGTTGAGCACATTTTGAGTAATCATCTTCAGTAGCAACTATTGTTGATAGATTGTCTATGGAACCATGAATTTTAAGCACGCGTCTTTCGGCAACCTCCCAAAAAGCAAGATCACTATCAAGGACAAAAGGTGTGGCGTGAGTGTAATCTTCAAAGTATGTATCCCAGTTTGTTGTAACAATATTCTTGATAGGGAAAAGCGTACCGAGTTCTTTGTGGAACGATGTCGCCATATTCTGTAACTCAGGGAATGAGTCTATAGTCCTAAACCTAGAACGTATCATTTGTAGTAGTCTAATGCGCCCATTAGGTTGTTTACAAAATTCTTGCATCAATTTAGGAAAACTCCAATCCTTGTCAGATGCGTTGATTTCTCTTGCAACTTCTTGGTAGAAGTTGATGTTTAGCACCTTAGGCGACTCTGTACTGATACCTGCTCCAGTGAAAAACGTAACTTTTCCACTCAATATTTCATCTACCAAGGATTTTGGAAGCTGAGCATCGACTTTGCTCTTGCAGATAACACAGTCGCAATTTCTTTCATGAGAATCCAAATATCTCTCCTAATGTATAATATTTTCTTATGAGAGTGCATTCGTAAGACTTTATTATCATTAGTCTTTTATTACAAGTTACTCAACTCTGAGCTGGTCCGTAAGTTGAGGTTTTGTTGCTTAAAGTGCAGGCTTGCTCCAGCCCCCCTTTACATTGAGCTGAGGATTAATAAAGTCATAGCAATTTGAATCGTGGATGATTCAAATAGTGAAATCCAGGCCATGGAAGGACTGTATTTCACGGTGCGTTAAGTGATTTTATGATCCGAAGGTAGTTATGCGTAGCATAATCTCAATGTAGGGTGGACTTCTTTTGGTTACTTTTCTTATCCACGTAAGAAAAGTAACTCGCTGAAAGGCGAAATAATGGAGCTAGGGGAATAAAAGTCTCTAGATTCCGGCTCGTAGGCCGGAATGACAAGAATGGGTTACAGGCTCGTAGGCGCAATGACAAGCAAAATAGAGCGAGATTCCCGACTTCTCGGGAATGACGAATAACCACCTAAATCACCCAAAAACATTGCCTTATACCCTGAAAAATGGTATAAAGCGCGCCGTGGCTCGAAAGTGCGTTTAAAGACGTTTATTTATTGGGCTGCAAATACGATTATTTACTTAAAACACACGCAGATCGGCACATTTGCCGGGGTGCTCCGCCAGAAGACTTTTTATTAAGACACTGGTTGGGGTCGGGAAATGGGATTTGCGGAGGCTTAACCCTAATTTAAGAGAGAATTTATTATGTCTAAAGTTAGTATGCGTGACATGCTACAGGCGGGCGTGCACTTCGGTCACAAAACTCGCTTCTGGAACCCTCAAATGCGTCCATACATCTTTGGTGCGCGTAACAAGATCCATATCATCAACCTCGAAGAAACAGTACCTATGTTCAACGATGCGTTGAATTACTTAGGTAAAATTGCTTCTAACAAAGGTAAAATCCTTTTCGTTGGTACGAAGCGTGCTGCTGCGGATATCGTTAAAGAAGAAGCGACTCGTTGTGGTCAGTTCTTCGTTGATAAGCGTTGGTTAGGCGGTATGTTGACTAACTACAAAACGATCCGTGGTTCTATTAACCGTTTGAAAGACTTGGAAAAACAGTCTGAAGACGGCACGTTTGATCGTTTGACGAAGAAAGAAGCGTTGATGCGTACTCGTGAGATGGAAAAGCTTGAGCTGTCAATTGGCGGTATTAAGAACATGGGCGGTCTTCCAGACGTATTGTTTGTGATTGATGCTGAACATGAAAGCATTGCAATTGCAGAAGCTAACAAAATGGGAATCCCTGTAGTTTCTGTTGTTGATACAAACTCTAATCCGAAAGGCGTTGATTACATCATCCCTGGTAATGATGATGCGATTCGCGCAATTCGCTTGTACTGCGGTGCAGTAGCGGACGCGGTACTTGACGGTAAGCAAAGCAACACAGTTGCTGACAGCGACGAGTTTGTTGAAGAGGCTGGCGAAGAGTAATCGTTGACCCTGTCGAGTATATGAAGGGGGCGCGGCCCCCTTTTTTGAAAAGACATTTGAAAAGCCTTTATATTCAGTAAGCTATAAAGCTTCATAAAGGTTTAAACACTTAGGTGTAGACTTTTCTAATTAAGTTTTCTGCTGAACCTGACCAGCAGAGTAATCTATCGGAGATACTATCATGGCAATTACTGCTGCATTAGTTAAAGAATTACGTGAGCGCACTGGCGCTGGCATGATGGAATGTAAAAAAGCGTTGGTTGAAGCTGACGGTAACATCGAAACGGCAATTGATAATATGCGTAAGTCTGGCCAGGCGAAAGCTGCGAAGAAAGCAGGTCGTGTGGCTGCAGAAGGCGTTATTCTTGCAAAATCATCGGGTGACACAGGCGTATTGGTTGAAGTTAACTCTGAAACTGACTTCGTTGCGCGTGATGACAGCTTCAAGAAGTTCTCTTCTGAAGTAGTTGACGTTGCTCTTGAGAACGGCACAGCTGACGTTGAAGCGTTGAATGCTACAGCGATGCCTTCTGGCGAGTCTGTTGAAGAAGCGCGTGCTAACCTGGTTGCGAAAATTGGTGAGAACATCACGGTTCGTCGCGTTGCCAAAGTTGATGGTAATACATTAGGTGCTTACGTACACGGTGGTCGAATCGGTGTTCTAGTTTCTCTAGAAGGCGGCGACGAAGAGTTAGCTCGTGACGTTGCTATGCACGTAGCGGCAAGCAACCCTCAGTTCAATACTGCTGACGACGTTGATCCTGACGTGATCAATAAAGAGAAAGAAATCATTAAAGCACAGCCTGATATGGAAGGTAAGCCAGAAGATATCGTTGAGAAAATGATGGTTGGCCGTATCAAGAAGTTCGTTAATGAGATCACGCTGGAAGGTCAAAACTTTGTTAAAGATCCTTCAACTACAGTTGGTCAGCTTCTAAAAGAGAAAGGCGCTAAAGTTGTTTCTTACACTCGCTTTGAAGTGGGCGAAGGTATTGAGAAGAAAGAAGACGATTTTGCGTCTGAAGTAGCTGCTCAAATGAAGAAGTAATTTGCTGATAAGGCATTACTAACTAACAAGAAGGAAAAACCATGGCCGATTTTGCTTACAAGCGTATTTTATTGAAATTGAGTGGTGAAGCTTTGATGGGGCGTGAGGCGTTCGGTATCGATCCTCAGGTTCTGGAAAGAATCGCTAGTGAAATCAAATCGTTATGTGAGCAAGGTGTACAAGTCGGCGTGGTGATTGGTGGCGGTAATATTTACCGTGGCCAGAAATTATCGGAAGCTGGCATGAACCGTGTGACCGGTGATCACATGGGCATGCTGGCGACTGTGATGAATTCTTTAGCTCTGCAAGACGCATTCGAGCGTATCGAGCAGCCAGCCAAGGTGCTGTCGGCGATGCCTATCGACGGTGTCTGTCAGGGCTTTTCCCGTCGTGGTGCCATCAATACGTTGGAAAAAGGGCGTGTTGTAATTTTTTGTGCTGGTACGGGCAACCCTTTCTTTACAACGGATACGGCGGCTTGTTTGCGTGGTATTGAAATCGACGCTGAACTGATTTTGAAAGCGACTAAGGTCGACGGTGTATATTCAGCAGACCCTTCTCAGGATAAGTCTGCGGTTAAGTATGATCGTTTGAGTTATAAAGAAGCCTTAGATAAAGAGCTGGCAGTAATGGATTTAACGGCATTTTGCCTGGCTCGAGACCACAACAAAAACATTCGAGTATTCGACATGACTCAACCTGGATCTCTGGAAAATGCTGTGTTGGGTAAAGATGAAGGCACGCTGATCCATCCATAATAGCTACTCTTTGCCTGCTTTTATCGTTGAATCAAGCGTTTATTTAGGCATAATAGCCTGATTAAGATTATAACAAGCAATTGTAGGAGATAACTCTGTGATTAATGACATTCAAAAAGATGCCGACCAGCGTATGGATAAGACCATTGAGTCTTTCAGGCACGATCTTGCAAAAGTTCGCACAGGCCGCGCACATCCTAGCTTGCTTGAGCATATTACGGTTCCTTATTATGGCGCGGAAACACCTATTAATCAGGTCGCCAGTATTAGCGTACAGGAAGGTCGTACATTAGTCCTTCAGATTTTTGATAAGGGTGCTATTCAGGATACAGAGAAGGCGATTTTGAAGTCTGATCTGGGTCTCACGCCGAATGTTGCTGGTCAAGTGATCCGTATTACTATGCCGCCACTGAACGAAGAGCGTCGTAAAGAGTTGATTAAAGTGGTTCGCAGTGAAGCGGAAAATGCTAAAGTAGCGATTCGAAATATTCGTCGTGACTCTAATAACTCGTTGAAAGAGTTAGAAAAAGAGAAAGAAATCACTGAAGATGAATTACGTCGTGCGGAAGAGCAAATTCAGAAGATAACCGACGCTAAAGTGGCGAAAGTTGAAGAGTTTCTGGAAGAAAAAGAGCAAGAATTACTAGAGATTTAATGCCTTGCATTTGTCTTTGCGACTTGTGGCGCCGTGAATTGTTCACGGCGTTTTCATATATAATGGAACATTAATAGATTGATAAGGTAATTTGAGTGTCAGAGCAGAAGATCCCTCACCATATCGCGATTATTATGGATGGTAACGGCCGCTGGGCTCAAGCACGCGGTAAAAAACGTGTGTTTGGTCATAAGGCGGGCATGGAGCGAGCGCGTGAGATGGCGGAAGTGTGTGGAGAGCTAGGCGTTAAGTACTTGACCTTATTCGCTTTCAGTAGTGAAAACTGGAACAGGCCACAGGATGAAGTTAGCTTCTTAATGGAACTGTTCGCGACCAGCCTTAAGAATGAATCGAAAAAGCTGAATAAGAACAATGTCAAACTGACCGTGGTTGGTGATAAAGATGGTTTTGATAAAACGTTACGTAAAGCCATTGATAAAGCCGAAGCATTGACCCAGGATAATGATGGGCTTTACTTACAGATTGCTGCGAATTACGGTGGTCGTTGGGATATGGTACAGGCTGCACAGCAGTTAGCGGCTCAAGGGCAGGAAATAACCGAAGAGGGCATTGCCGCTCACCTGGTAACAGGCGGCGGGCCAGATCCTGATTTGTTAATTCGTACCGGTGGTGAGCAACGCATTAGTAATTTCCTGTTGTGGCAGGCCGCTTATTCAGAATTATATTTTAGTCCTATGCTGTGGCCAGACTTTGACGGTGATGCTTTGCAACAAGCTATTGCTGACTATAATCAGCGCCAGCGCCGCTTTGGTCAAACCGGTGAGCAGGTAACGACAGCAGAACAAGGAGATTAGGCCAGTGCTAAAACAACGAGTTATCACTGCTGTTTTATTGTTACCTTTGGTAGCATGTTTATTATTTATACCCAATCTAAAGCTCTTTTCAGTGATTTTATTGCCGGTTTTCGGCATTTTGGGCTGGGAGTGGTCGCGTTTATTGCAAACTAACCTGGTCGTACGAAGTGGCTTTATTGCGGCTGTATTAGTGGCGGTAGGCGGATTATGGTACCAGCTTCATGCGCTGGAGTTTTTTGTCGATGCTCAGCTGCCGCAACAGTGGTACCTAATCTATCCCTTTAAGCTTCTGATTGTAGCGCTTCTGGTCTGGGTGCTGGCGACAGCTTTAGTTTTGTTATACCCCAGAGCAACCCGAATGCTGTTTCGTGGGCCCTGGATGAGGGCGTTGCTCGGAGTGGCCATTTTAGCGGCCGCCTGGCTGGCTATCGTGGTTATTCGCAGTTTCCATATCTCTCAGGATTATTATCTGGGTGCCTGGATGTTGCTGTTAATGCTTGTGGTGATATGGGGAGCCGATGTTGGCGCTTATTTCGCCGGGAAGAATTTCGGAAAGCGCAAGTTAGCTCCAATCGTCAGTCCGAATAAAACCTGGGAAGGTGTTATCGGGGGGCTGGTATTGGCCGTCGCTTTAGGAGTAACGGTATCGCTGCTGTTAAATTTGCACTTCGAGTGGGCACAATTGATTATCTTTGTTGTCTTAATGGTTGCGATGTCGGTTATTGGCGATTTGTTTGAGAGTATGTTGAAGCGACGCGCTGAAATTAAAGACAGCAGTAATATTTTACCCGGACACGGTGGACTGCTGGATCGTTTAGACAGCACCTTGTCAGTAGCGCCTTTCTTTGTCGTTGGTGTGCTGTGGCTAGAGTTGCTGGGATAAAGGTACAGAGTGATTTTATGAGTAACTCCAACCAGCAATCTGTTGAAAGCGTCTGTATTTTAGGGGCGACAGGGTCTATCGGCACCAATACTCTGGATGTCATTCGACGTCATCCCGATAAATATCGAGTCTTTGCGTTAACGGCAAATCGTAATTTGGAGCAGCTAAAGCTGCAATGTCGGGAGTTTGAGCCGGACTATGCCGTGATGCCCGATTCCGAGTTAGCTCAGGAGCTGGAGTCTTTCATCGCGTATAAGAAGCTCAATACTCAGGTCTTACACGGTGCTGACAGTCTCGAGTTTGTTGCCAGCCATGAAACCGTCGATACGGTTATGGCGGCGATTGTTGGAGCGGCAGGCTTGTTACCAACACTGGCTGCAGCTGAAGCAGGCAAGAAAGTACTTTTGGCGAATAAAGAAGCCTTAGTCATGTCCGGGGCTTTATTTATGGATGCTGTGAAATCCCATGGCGCTACACTGTTACCGATCGATAGTGAGCATAATGCGATATTTCAGTGCTTGCCAGAGCATTTTGTGGAACAAGGTATTGAGCACTGCGGTGTGCATAATATTGTCTTGACTGGTTCGGGCGGCCCTTTTTTAAAGAAAGACCTGTCGGAGTTTGCAGCGATTACGCCGGACGAAGCCTGTGCGCACCCGAACTGGGATATGGGACGTAAAATCTCGGTGGACTCAGCGACCATGATGAATAAGGGGTTGGAGTTGATCGAGGCCTGCTGGTTGTTTGATGTTATGCCGCAGCAGGTTGAAGTGGTGCTTCATCCGCAAAGTATTATTCACTCTATGGTGCGTTATAACGATGGCTCGGTGTTGGCACAGATGGGGAATCCAGATATGCGGACACCGATTGCTCATGCTTTGGCGTTCCCGGAGCGGATTGATGCAGGCGTGGCGCCGCTGGATTTCATGGAAATTTCGCAACTGACTTTTGATCGTCCCAGCAAAGAACGTTACCCTTGCCTCGCACTGGCGAGTCAGGTGATGAAGCAGGGGGGGAATGCACCGGCAAGGCTCAATGCGGCAAACGAAGTAGCGGTTGAGGCGTTTTTGAACGAACAAATCGCTTTTACACAGATCGCGCAGGTGATTCAGCAAACATTAACCTCAACCGAGTATGCTGAAGCATTAAACTTAGAATCAGTGTTGGCTGCCGATAAAGAAGCCAGAGAGTTTGCTCAACATTTAGTTCAACAAACACCATTTAACCGTAATTAAGTGAGAGACTAACGCGTGACCACTGCAATTTGGAGTATTTTTGGCTTATTAGTCCTACTGGGCGTACTCGTGACTTTCCACGAGTGGGGGCACTATTGGGTTGCTAAAAAACTGGGTGTAAAGGCCCTGCGCTTCTCGGTTGGTTTTGGCAAACCGCTTTGGAGTCGTTTTAATAAACATGGAACAGAATTCTGTATCGCACCAATCCCACTGGGTGGTTACGTTAAGTTTGTCGATGAGCGGGAAGGAAAGGTCAGTGATGAAGATTTGCCTTATGCCTTTAACCGCCAGCCGGTGTGGAAGCGCATTCTCATCGTGCTTGCTGGACCCATGGCGAACTTCTTGTTGGCTATTCTGGTATATGCTTTTGTCTTTATGTTGGGTATTTCTGTCGGTAAGCCTTTTGTCACAGAAGTGTACCCGGAAACACCGGCGGCAAGCGCTAACTTCCCGGGTAAAAGTGAAATTATCGACGTTGGCGGTAAACCGGTAAAAAGTACTCAGGACAGCCTGTTCGCCTTTCTGGATCATATTGGTGATGATACTCAACTGGACGTGCTGGTTAAGCCTGTAGGACAGGACTCGACGCAGACGGTGACCCTTGATATTAGTCAATGGCAAGAGCCAGATGAGCAGAAGGATTTATTTAAAGCGTTAGGGCTGGAGTTTGGACGTGTCGATGGCCCAGCTGAAATTGGCGTTGTGGCCAAGGATAGTGCCGCAGAGCGAGCGGGTCTTAAAGTTGGCGATCGTTTTGTCAGTATAGATGGTGAGCCTATCAAATACTGGAGCGATATGGGCGATATTATTGCTGCGAACCCACAGCAGCCGTTACAGATGACAATTGAGCGAGATGACTCGCTGATAGAGGTGACCGCAACACCCGACTTAAGACCGGGAACAGAGACTCAGGGCGTGTTAGGCGTTGGCGCTGCTTTTATCGGTTATAACACCATCCAGTACGGCTTTTTTGAGGCGCTGGGAAAAGGCTCTCAGGAAACCTGGCAAATGGTCGAGCGGATCAGTAGCTTTCTGGGTAAATTGGTGACAGGTAAGTTATCAATTAAAAATGTGGGTGGGCCTGTCGGAATCGCACAAGGGGCGGGGCAGACAGCGCAGGCTGGAATGGTTGCATTCTTGCTTTATCTCGCTATGATAAGCGTCAACTTGGGCTTTGTTAATCTATTGCCAATTCCTATGCTCGACGGCGGGCATCTGATGTATTATCTGGCCGAGTTGATCCGCGGTAAGCCAGTTTCTGAAAGAATTATGGAACTTGGGATGCGAGTTGGCATCATATTACTGCTGACGTTAATGGCTGTAGCGCTATTTTTTGATATAGACCGATTAAACCAATAGAGATAATTAGATGCATTTGATAAGAAAAACGGTAACTGCATTAGTTTTAGCGGGATTATTTTCCAAAGCTCAGGCCATAGAGCCATTTGAAGTACAGGATATCCAAGTTGAAGGGTTGCAACGTGTATCCCTGGGAACCTTCTTTACCGACCTACCGATCCGTGTTGGCGAGACGATCGATGATGCGCGTGCGCCATCGGTTATTCGTGCCGTTTATCGTACGGGTAATTTTGACTTTGTAAAACTGGAAAAAGACGGTTCAACGTTAAAAGTTATCGTTGTTGAGCGTCCGATTATTTCTGACATTATTATTGAAGGTAATAAGGTTCTTAAGACCGAGCAGCTCGAAGAAGGCATGAGAGGTGCTGGCATTGCCAAAGGTGAGGTGTTGGACAGCTTCGTCCTGGATAAAATCGAGCAGGAAATTTCCAATCAGTATTTCTCAAATGGTCACTATCATCTTGATGTCGAAAAGAAAATTGTTGAGTTGTCACGAAACCGTGTCCAGTTACGAATCAATATTAAAGAAGGTGGTTCGGCTCGTATTAAAGAGTTTAACTTAATTGGTAATAATGTTTATTCAGACGAAGAGTTAATTTCTCAGTTTGAGTTAAGCACGGGCGGTCTTTTTACGTTTATTACCGATGACAATAAGTACTCTAGTGTGACTTTAGAAAAAGATCTTGAGACGTTAACTTCGTATTATAAGGATAGGGGCTATCTGAAGTTTTCGATCGACTCTACCGAAATTTCACTTTCTGAAAATGCAGAAGATATTTATATTACACTGGGTATGAGTGAAGGTGACATTTATAATGTCTCTGAAATAGATATCTTAGGTGACTTTACGATTAATGAAGAAGCTATTCGTCGTTTGATTCCTTTGCAAAGTGGTGATGTCTATTCAGCGGCAGCAATGACCTTTGCTGAAGAGCAAATCAAGCAGCTATTAGGGTTGTATGGATATGCTTTTGCTGAAGTAAGAACCATCCCTGAAGTACTGGAGGATACCGCCGAAGCTAAGTTAAGCGTTATGGTTAATCCTGGAGAGCGTTATTACGTTGATAATGTATCATTTAAGGGTAATGTTACCACCGATGAAAATGTGCTTCGACGGGAGTCACGTGTTACAGAAGGTGGGGCTCTGTCTTCTGCTCTGGTTGAGCGGAGTAAACTCAGACTACAAAGATTACCTTTTATTGAAGAAGTTAAAGTCGATACCGTAAAGAAAGAAGGCGAGACTGATCGCGCTGACGTTAACTTCACCGTGAAAGAGCGTAATGCTGCACAAATATCAGGTGGTTTAGGTTATAACGACTTCTATGGACTCAGCGTAAATGGTGAACTTTCGCACCAGAACTTTATGGGAACAGGTAACTCAGCTTCCATCGGGCTCAGTACAAATAAGGCTGTGAAAAGTGCTAATATCAGCTATACGGATAACTACTTTACACAGAATGGTATTGGTTTAAATACGTCTCTTAATTATAGTGAGACCGACTATAGTAAGCTGAACTTGATTGCGCAAAGTCTCGATACATTGGCACTGGGCTCTACTATGTATTTTCCAACTGGAGAGTTTTCCAACTTCAGTCTTGGGGCGAGGGTGTCTAAAAATTCACTCACATCCCCGGTGACCAGTTCACAGCGAGTAATCGACTTTTTCAGTTTGTTAGGGGCTGACGCTCGAGTGGACTCAGAGATTGATTTTGACATTGTCTCAGCTAATGCTGGTTTTCGATATAATAGTCTTAACCGTGCAATATTCCCATCTAAGGGTGTTGATCATAGCTGGCGCTTGGAGGTAGGAACTGAAATTGGTGACCTCGAGTACTATAAAGCCACCTATGACTATAATTATTACTTTCCGATCAACGAAGAAAATGACTGGATCTTTTCTATACGGGGAAGTATGGCGTATGGTGATGGTTTAGGCGACACACCATCGTTACCATATTTTACGAACTTTTATGCAGGAGGTAGTGGCTCGTTGCGCGGCTTTGAGCCGAATACCGTGGGTCCAAGAGATATTCAGCGCATAAGAAGCTCTGTATCGGTTCCGGGTTCCATCCCTGGCTCCGGTAGTACTACAGTTTATTTACCTGAAGAGTATGACCAGATTGCTGTAAGTCGTTATTCTATTGGCGGAAATGCTAAATTTTTGAATGCATTTGAGTTAATATTTCCAACGCCATTTGTAGAAGATAACTCAAATGTACGAACGAGTTTCTTTGTGGATGTCGGTAATGTATGGGATACTGAGTTTGACGTTAATAGATTTGAAAATTTAGATATACATCCAAATAGTGCATTAAGTACTGTGCCTGATTTCTCAGAATATAAGGATTATAGGTCGTCATACGGTATTTCGTTGCAGTGGTACTCACCACTGGCACCATTACAATTCAGTATATCACGCCCAATAAAAAGTCAGCCATATGATGACACTGAAACCTTTACATTCAACATTGGTAAAACATTTTAATTTAATTGGAGAAAGATTTTGAAAAAGATAGTATTTGCATTTTTAGTCAGTCTTTTGATGCTTCCTACGATGGCAAGCGCTGAAACAAAAGTAGGAGTTATTGATACAAATTACATCATGACTAAAACACCAGAAAGAGAAGCTATACAGCAGACACTAAGTAAAGAGTTTAAAGGAAGAAAAGGTCAGTTAGAGCGCGAGTTTAAAAAACTCGAAGAAGATCGTACTAACTATATGAGTAACGCGAAAACGATGTCTGCAACTCAACGTACAACAACGGAGCGTGATTTGAAAAAGCGCTCTTCAGACTTTAAGTTAAAAGAAGAAGCTTACAAAGAAGACTTCAAACGCCGTACTCAGGAAGAAATGAAAAAGCTGGGCAAGAAATTACAGCAAGCGGTAGATGCTGTTGCAAAGCGCGGTGGGTATGACTTATTAGTGGATCGTCGTGCTGTACCTTACATTGGTCCTGGTGTTCAAGACGTATCTGAACAGGTACTACAAGAACTATCGAAATAATCAATTTCGTTAAGGAGTGGTTTTGCAAAAAACGCTTCAAGAGATAGCATCAGCCATCAATGCTGAGCTAAGAGGAGAACCGCAGTTAACCATTACTGCGGTTTCGCCGTTAGATAAGGCCGAAAAAAATCATATCAGTTTTATCAATCAGGCGAAATACGTGACCAAAGCCTTGTCGAGCCAGGCATCAGCCTTGATTGTGACGCCAGACATTGCCGATAGCCTTTCTGGTAACTTGCTCATAATGCGCGATCCTTATCTGGGCTTTGCCAAGGTCTCACAATTGTTTGATACTACGCCGTATCCGCAGCCTGGCATTCATCAATCAGCGGTGATCGCTACTGATGTAGAGCTAGGGGATAAAGTCTATATCGGGCCTAATGCCGTCATTGGTTCCGGTACTGCAATAAAAGACGGTGCTGTGATTGAGAGCGGCGTTTCTATTGGTGAAAACTGTTGTATCGGTGAAAGTACCAGAATTTATCCCAATACGGTGCTTTATCATAACGTAACTTTGGGTGCTGATTGTATCCTTCATGCCAGCGTTGTGATCGGTTCCGATGGCTTTGGTTATGCTAACGAAAAGGGCCAGTGGGTAAAGATTCCTCAAGTTGGCGGTGTTGTTATTGGTGACGGCGTTGAAATTGGCTCCCATACTGCGATTGATCGCGGGGCGATGGAAGATACCATAATCGGTCAAGGGGTTAAGCTGGATAATCATATCCATGTGGCCCATAATGTGAAGATCGGCGATTACACGGCGATTGCCGGTTGTACAGCGATTGCTGGTAGCGCAAATATAGGCAAGCATTGTACTATTGCTGGACGAGTGAGTATTTTAGGTCATTTATCCGTATGTGATAATGCTCATATTACAGCGACAACCTTTGTTAATAAGTCTATTACAAAGCCTGGTGCCTATTCCTCTGGAACCACGCATCAGGATAATAAAAGCTGGCAGAAAAGTGCGATCCGCTTTCGCCAATTGGATGACATGTGGCGTAAAATGAAGCAGCTAGAGAAAGAAATGCTTCAACTGAAACAAAATAGAGAAACAGACAATGAGTAACGATAATAGCTCAAATGAAATGAACAGTATGGATATCTACGAGGTAATGAAGCACCTGCCTCATCGCTATCCATTTTTATTAATTGATCGCGTATTAGACTATACGCCGGGGGAACGCCTAACCGCCATTAAAAATGTGACGGTTAATGAGCCATTTTTCCCTGGACATTTCCCTCATAGACCCGTATTTCCGGGTGTTTTGATGTTGGAGGCGTTGGCGCAGGCGACGGGTATTCTGGCATTTAAAACGACAGAAGATTTGCCAAGCGATGACTCTTTATATTACTTTGTAGGTATTGATAATGCTCGCTTTAAAAAGCCGGTTGAACCGGGTGATCAGCTTCTAATGGAAGTTGAAGTTATAAGACGTAAACGTGACATGTGGAAGTTCAGTGCAAAAGCTAGTGTGGATGGCAAAGTCGTTTGCTCAGCTGAATTAATGTGTGCTCGAAAGGACATAGTGTGATTCATCAAACCGCCATTATTGACTCAACCGCAGACATTGCGGACAACGTTGAAATTGGTCCATATTCTATCGTTGGGGCTAACACCAGTATTGATGAGGGTACTGTGGTTGGTCCTCACGTTGTCATTGGTGACCATACGGAAATTGGTAAGGACAACCGTTTTTTCCAGTTTTCGTCGATTGGTGTAGAAAATCAGGACAAGAAATACGCTGGAGAACCAACCAAAACCATTATTGGTGATGGGAATGTTTTCCGTGAATGCTGTACTGTTCATCGCGGCACGATACAGGATCGGGGTGAAACTCGAATTGGGGACGCCGGTTGGTTTATGGCATATACCCATATCGCCCACGACTGCCTGCTGGGGGATAACACCATCATGTCTAATAACGCGACTCTGGCGGGTCACGTTGAGGTGGGTGATTTTGTGATCTTGTCAGGTTTTGCCAAGATCCATCAGTTTTGTAAAATTGGTTCTCACGCCTTTGTTGGTATGGATTGTTCGATTAGCAAGGATATACCGCCATTCGTGTTGGTCGCAGAAAATGCGCCTTTTGGCCTCAACTCAGAAGGTTTAAAGCGTCGCGGGTTTAACTCCGATACTATCAGCGCGTTGAAAAAAGCTTATCGTTTCCTCTATCGCAAATCGTTAAAAATGGATGAGGCGATTGCGGAAATGTCGCAGCTCGAGGACCCAAACGTCGACTTCTTGATTGAGTTCCTTCAATCGGTTGAGCGCGGAATTTTAAGATAATAAAAGCGCCATGTTGCCAGTAAAATCTATTCAACGAATTGCTATTGTCGCCGGAGAAGCCTCCGGCGATATTTTAGGTGCCGGATTAATTTCTGAACTGAAGAAAAAATACCCAAATGCCATGTTTGAAGGTGTCGGTGGTCCATTAATGCAAGAGCAGGGCTGTGCCAGTCTGTATCCGATGGAAACTCTATCGGTCATGGGGTTAGTTCCTATACTAAAAAAACTGCCTGGATTGCTAAAAATGCGTGCAGATCTTGCTCGCTATTGGGTGGATACTAAGCCAGACCTGTTTATCGGTATTGACGCGCCAGAGTTTAATATCGGTTTAGAGCAGAAACTGAAAGCTCAGGGTATTAAAACCGTACATTACGTCAGCCCGTCAGTTTGGGCCTGGCGACCAAAACGTATTTATAAGATCAAAAAAGCGGTGGATCTAATGCTGTGTCTGTTCCCATTCGAACAGGACATATATCAGCGGCACGCCATTGATAATTTCTGTGTGGGCCATACATTAGCGGATGAGACCCCAATGCAGAGTGATAAGGATGAAGCTCGAGAGTCATTAAACATTACTCCAATGCAGCAGATGGTATGCTTGATGCCCGGAAGTCGTGCTTCTGAAATGAAGCTACTGGGACCGGACTTTATTGAGATGGCATTTCTGTTAAAGAAATTTTATCCGGAAATCACCTTTATCGCGCCGATGGCGAACGAAAAGCGTGAGGAGCAGTTTAGAATGCAGCTGGCGGAAGCCGTTGAGAAACACGGCTCTGTGCCTGATATTAAGTTGATTGATGGACAGTCGAGAGTGGCTATGGCTGCTGCCGATTATATTGTGATGGCGTCCGGCACCGCGACGCTGGAAGCGATGTTGATAAAACGACCTACCGTGGTAGCCTACAAGGTTGGTGCTTTAAGCTACAACATTTTTAAGAAATTACTGACCATTGATACCTTTGCTATTCCTAACTTGTTGTCGAAAAAAGATCTTTTGCCGGAATTAATCCAGGATGATTGTACGGCCGATAATCTGTTTGCCGAGGTGCGTGCCTGGATTGGTGACCATGACAATAACCGCAGTCAACGCTGGCAGGAAGTCGAAGCAGAGTTTACCAAGTGGCACCAGACCTTAAGCAAAAATGCTAACGTCTATGCGGCTGATTCGATTGAGCACTGGTGGTCGGAAAATGGTATTCGACAAACTGAGGCATTAACCGATGGTTGATACAATAGAACAACGCCCACTGTTAGTGGCAGGTGTGGATGAGGTTGGGCGTGGTCCTTTGGCTGGTCCGGTAGTGGCAGCTGCCGTTATCCTCGATCCTGAGCAGCCGATAGAAGGGTTGGCGGACTCTAAAAAGTTAACGGAGAAACGCCGAGAAGCGTTGGCTGAGGAAATTAAGGAAAAAGCACTGTCCTGGTCCATTTCGCGGGCCGATGTCGAAGAGATTGACCAGATTAATATCCTGCAGGCGAGTTTACTCGCCATGAAGCGTAGTGTGGAAACTTTGTCGCACCAGCCGGAGTTGGCATTGATTGATGGCAACCACTGTCCTGAGCTAGACTGTGCTATGGAAGCTATCATCAAAGGTGATAGCAAGGAGCCGGCGATTAGTGCAGCTTCGATATTAGCCAAGGTTGCCCGAGATAATGAGATGAAGGCGATGGAAGGCAAGTATCCCGGTTATGGCTTCGCCAAGCATAAAGGCTATCCAACAAAGCAGCACCGTGAGGCCATTATGAAGCTGGGTATCACGGACATACACCGCAAGTCGTATGCACCGATTCAGCAACAGTTAGAGCTTTGAGACTCAATACTGAATAATCTTACTGCAATGCATTCTGGACCTATTTATAATGGGTCGATATCAACAATAACGAAGACTAACGATACGAATTAATTATGGCACCTCGTTTTGTCCATTTAAAACTTCATACCGAATATTCCATGGTGGATAGCCTGGTCAGGGTTAAGTCACTGCTGGGCGAGTGTGCCGAACGTGAAATCCCTGCCGTCGCCATGACCGATCAGATGAACATGTGCGGTTTGGTAAAGTTTTATTCTACTGCCATGAAAATGGGGATTAAACCGATAGCAGGTGCTGACTTACTGGTTCAAAATCCGGACGAAGAAGAGAATTTCTTCCGCGTGACCGCCTTATGCATGAGCCAGGATGGTTACCTGAACCTTAAGTATCTAATTTCTCGCGCTTACCTGAAAAACCAGCACCGTGGGCTGCCAATGGTCAAAAAGGAATGGTTGGCCGAATTAAATGGTGATCTGATCATTCTGTCCGGTGGTAAGGATGGTGATATTGGTAAAGCGGTCCTCGCTGGCAAAATGGGTAAGGCCGCCGAATATTTAGGTTTCTGGAACCATCATTTTTCCAATCGTTTTTATCTCGAATTACAACGGACTGGCCGACCTCAGGAAAATGAATATATTCATCAGGTGATAGGTCTGGCGCAAGGCTCGAGCACACCGGTTGTCGCAACGAATGATGTACGTTTCCTGAGTCAAGATGACTTTGATGCGCACGAAGCCCGAGTATGCATTAACCAGGGCCGAGTCCTGGCCGATCCGCGACGTCCGCGAGATTACTCCGATCAGCAATATTTACGCTCGGACGAGGAAATGATCGAGTTGTTTGACGATATTCCTGAGGCGATTGAGAATACGGTCGAAATTGCCAAGCGTTGTAACATGGATTTGCGTTTAGGCGAATATTTCCTGCCGGAATTCCCAATCCCCGAAGGCATGACCATTGAGCAGTACTTTGAGCATGTCTCAAAAGAGGGGTTGGAGAAGCGTCTGGACCACCTTTATGATCGCAATGCGGACAATTTTGCAGAAATTCGTAAGCCGTACGACGAGCGGCTACAAATTGAGCTCGACGTTATTAACTCGATGGGGTTCCCCGGTTACTTTTTAATCGTTGGTGACTTTATTCAGTGGTCAAAAGATAACGGTGTGCCTGTGGGACCAGGGCGGGGTTCTGGTGCAGGTTCATTAGTGGCTTACGCCATGAAAATTACTGATCTTGATCCACTCGAGTTTGACTTGCTCTTTGAGCGATTCTTGAACCCAGAACGGGTCTCGATGCCTGATTTTGACGTCGACTTCTGTATGGAAGGACGTGATCGGGTGATTGATTACGTAGCCGATCGTTATGGCCGGAACAGCGTATCGCAGATTATTACCTTCGGTACCATGGCGGCGAAAGCGGTAATTCGTGATGTCGGGCGTGTACTCAGCCACCCTTATGGTTTTGTCGATAAGATCGCTAAGCTGATTCCGTTTGAAGTGGGCATGACGTTGGAAAAGGCGTATGAAGAAGAGCCTGAATTACCACGTCTGTATGAAGAAGATGAAGACTTTCGTGAGGTCTGGGACTTAGCGCGTAAGCTGGAAGGTGTAACGCGTAACGCCGGTAAGCACGCCGGAGGTGTAGTAATCGCTCCTGGTGATCTGGAAGAGTTTGCGCCGCTCTATTGCGACGAAACCGGTGGCAATGTTGTCACTCAGTTCGATAAGGATGATGTCGAAAGCGCTGGCCTGGTGAAGTTTGACTTTCTGGGTTTGCGAACGCTTACCATCATCGACTGGGCACTGGATACTGCTAACGGCATCTTAGAAAGAAAAGGTGAACAACCGGTTGATATCACTAAGATTGATACCGAAGATCCGGAAGTATTTAAGTTATTGCAAGAAGCTAATACTACGGCCGTATTCCAGCTGGAATCCCGTGGTATGAAAGACCTGATTAAGCGGCTTAAACCGAACCGCTTCGAAGATATTATCGCACTGGTGGCGCTGTTCCGTCCCGGACCGTTACAGTCTGGCATGGTTGATGACTTTATCCGTCGTAAGCATGGTCTGGATAAGGTCTCCTATCCACACCCAGATTATCAGCACGAATGGCTGAAAGAGATTCTTGACCCGACTTACGGCATTATTCTGTACCAGGAGCAGGTGATGCAGATCGCTCAGGTGCTGGCGGGTTACTCGCTCGGCGGTGCGGATTTGCTTCGTCGTGCTATGGGTAAGAAGAAAATCGAAGAGATGGAGCGCCAACGAAACATCTTTAAAGAAGGTGCCGAGAAAAATGGCGTTGATGGCGATCTTGCTATGAAGATTTTCGATCTGGTAGAAAAGTTCGCGGGTTATGGCTTTAACAAATCGCACTCGGCCGCTTATGCCTTAGTCGCCTACCAGACGGCATGGTTGAAGACGCACCATCCAGCCTCGTTTATGGCGGCAGTTATGTCGTCCGATATGGATAACACTGACAAGGTAGTGACCTATGTCGAAGATGCCGAAATGCAGGGCATTACGATTACGCCACCCGACGTAAACAAAGGTGAGTACCGATTCTCGGTTGATGAAGAGGGTCGAATCGTATACGGCATTGGCGCGATTAAAGGTGTCGGTGAAGGGGCGATCGAAAGCATTGTTAGCGAGCGCGAAGCAAACGGTCCGTATGATGACCTGTTCGACTTCTGTAGCCGGGTCGATTTAAAAAAGGCCAACCGTCGTGTTTTAGAATCATTGATCCGTGCTGGTGCGCTCGATCAGCTTGGCCCAAACCGGGCTACCCTGATGGCGTCGCTGGACGAAGCGATTAAAGCGGCAGAGCAGTTTAATAAGAGTCAGGCAGTGGGCCAAGACGATTTGTTTGGCAGTGTGGTTGCGACCACAGCGTCAGAGCAGCACCAATACGTTAAAGTGAGGCCTTGGACTGACGAACAGGTGCTGCAGGGCGAGAAAGACACCCTCGGTCTGTATCTGACCGGTCACCCTATCGATCGCTACGTGCCTGAAATTCGGCAGATGACCATCACTCGCCTGCGCGATTTACAGCCAACCGGCCGTGGTCGTTCGGCTCGTGTCGTTGGTCTTATTATTGCGATGCGTGTGATGACGACCAAGCGCGGTGATAAAATGGGAATTCTAACCATCGATGATAAATCAGGACGCTGTGATGTCACGGTATACGCCGAAACCTATGAAAAATACCGTGAGATCTTAACCAAGGATAGCGTGGTGGTAATCGATGGCGAAGCTCGTCACGATGATTATTCCGGTGGTGTCAGCGTGAGTGCAAATAGCGTTTTGTCGTTCGAACAGGCGCGAGAACAATATTGTAAAAAAATTGTTATTACCATGTCCGATACGATCATTGGGCCTGATACCATAATCGAGTTGAACGAAAAGCTGAATCAACATAAAGATGGCGCCTGCCCAGTGGTTATTAACCTACAATATCAACAAGCTAAACTCGCCGCCGATTATAAACTAGCGCCCGAGTGGGCTGTGCAGCCAGCGGATTCGTTGGTGTTCGCTTTGAAGCATCTTCCTGGGTGTGTAGAGGCGAGGGTGGAGTATTAATCCTCTTCTGTCATTCAGCGGTAGCCAGTCCTTAACTGAGCTTGTTTGTACCCTTTTCTTTGCTTGTCCAAAGAAAAGGGCGAAAAGAAACGACACCCCGAGATTGAGGTCATGCGAGCATGACTCCCTTCGATATACACAAAATATTTAACGCACCAAGGTTTACAGCACGTCCCTGTGCTGAAAACCTTTATCAAAATCATCTCCCTAAAGGGATTCCTTCGCGGTCACTTATCTGTATTTCACTATTCAAAACGTCCTGTTTTGAATTGCTATAACAAGTTCGCTTTTCCGCTCAATATAAGGGGCAGTTTGGTGCTAGCCTTTAGCGCTGGATGCTTGCAGAAAATCCCCTTGAGTCATTTAAAAACAGTTGTAATTAAATATCAGCACTAATAAGGTGCCATAAGTAATTATTTCATTGAAAGACAAGGTCACGAAGTAATTGAATAAAAGATTCAAAAAGTGGACAGAGTGGTACTGGAAAATCGTAGCTATTCTATACGTTATAGGCACCGCAGCTGCTTTAATTATTGAGTTAGATACGGTGATAACTGATGTAACTATTATGGTGTCGGTATTTTTCTATAATCTTTTGTCAGCTGCTTTGGTCAGCGTTATTCTTTACGTCATATTGTCATACCTATTGCTTTATTCATAAAATATAGGCGTACTAGAAGAAACATGTAAGGAAACTAAATGGTGTTATTATGAACTCAAATTTATTACTACTTCCTATGCTGACTCACGTTTTGTGGGTGGCGTTGTTATACGTTTTATTAACAGTGGTGCGTGCGCCTACGGTGTGGGGTTTTATTCAGTCGAAGAAAGAGGCTTGGGCTGAGGTTGAGCCACGAGTTAGTGCGAATCTTTCAAATCAGTTTGAGTGGCCGTTATTTTTCTATGTAGTGTGTGTATTGCTGGTTACTCAGGGGAGTGTAGTAGAGCCAGCTCAGGTTTGGCTGGCGTGGGTTTTTGTTGGTGGTCGTCTTCTGCATAGTTTTATACAGATTCTAACCAACAACGTTCGTCTAAGGGGTTTGGTTTTTACCATTAACTTTTTAGCTGTTATAGCGATGTGGCTTTTCTTTGTATTTTAATCTTTGCTGTAGAACTGCCAGTTAAACTTGCTTCGTTTCCACATCATGGCGGTTAATCCAAAATAGAGAGACATGTACAGAGCAAAGTGCCATTCGATAATATTTTCTGCCTGATCAGCCCAGCTCACGCCAGTGGCTTTAATCACAACATTGGTTATGCCTAAGCACCAATAAAGCACCATCAAGAAGAATTGTAGTTTTAAATACCGATAGATTTTTGTATCCAGCTCATCAGTTCTTTGCTGTAGGCTTCGAATACTGAACATCTGCGCCAGAATGGTTAAAGCGAAGTAGAGGGTGGTGCCGTAGCGGCGCAAAAGTTGGTAGGCTTCACCTTCGGTGCCGAGGAAATCTACATAGAGGACTAAGAATACTGCGCCAATAGTTCCTAATATAAAAGTCGTGGGATGAGGTTTTTTGGTCGTTTGTTTTAACCAAATACTTTGCAGAAACCAGAATAGCACTAATAAGGCCGCTGTCGGCATCATCAGCCCGCGAAATAGAAATATGGCATTTCCTTCACGAGCGGCACGGCTGATAGAGGTACATCCCTCGAAGTAGGGCACACACTCCCTTGCCACTCCTTCCCAAAGCCCAAGGAAAAATGCCCCATGCGCTGCTATGATAGGGATTAAACAAACACTCCAGGCGATGTGGTGTGGGCGGATAACATCCTCCAAAATACGACGGATTACGTTGTATTAGTCAATCATAGAGTTGTTAGTCAAAAATGTCATGCTTGCATTTATAAGAGTTACCTCAATATTATGTTTATACCTTAATAAGAGTTTAGGGACATTAGCCCTATGAAAGTTGATCATATTACGATTCTCGTGTCGTCACTAGAAAATAGCATGCCTTATTACGATACCTTGCTGCCGTTAGTAGGTTTTAACAAAGAACGAGATCACATTTGGACTGACGGGAAGGGGTTTTATTTCCAGTTTCGACAAGCTGAACCAAACACTTCTCAGTATGAACGGTATGGGGCTGGTATGAATCACCTAGGATTTAGTGCTCCGACAAAAGAGAATGTTGTATCCATTCAAAGAGCCATGAGAGAAGCAGGTTTTGAAGCTCCTGAAATACAGGATTTGGGAGGAGTGACTGCTCTTTTTATGAAAGACCCTGACGGGATTCGGTTTGAGATAAGCCACTATCCTCCAGGTGTTAATGTGGTTGATTAGACAGTGTTACATTACTTGTTACTATATCAACATAACAAGAGTAGGTTGGGCTGTTAAGTCCAATATTTAACTTTTGAAGTTAGATGTCACCCGGATTACCCACAGGGGGCTAATCGACCTTAAAGCTTTTTCTTTAGCCTTTTCTCCACCATCTTTTTTTCCCAGTTGATATTGAGGATGTTTATGACTTCGAAGGCTTGTAGTCCGTGGAAAGCTATCCCTAGAGCCCATGCGCCCCATGGGATAATCATTTCGGTTATTTTTCCGGTGAAGATGAAAATCACGGTAAAGGTAATGAAAAACATTAGGTGTCCATAAAAGTCTTTAATGCCTTTAACGTATTCCATAGCGTCTGCCTCCTCATCTGTAACTCTTTCTACAGGTCGTTCTTTGACTTCAGCTTTGTCGATTGTATTCATTACAGGCTCCTTGTTTTGTGGCTCCTGAGTATTTTGGGTTGTCTCAGGAGTTTGAAAGGTAGCGATATCCACTTCAAACACAGCAGCCAGAGCTTTCTGGCTTTCTAGACTGGCTGGTTTGCCACGTTCAATTCGCTGTATAGTGCGGACGCTTAGTCCTGTCATTTCAGCGAGTTGTTCCTGTGACCATCCATTGCGTAATCGTAGTTTTCTTACAATCATGTCTTTCCTGAACCTTATAACTGTGTTGTGACTATCGAGTGAGCCTGTATTATTAAAATACATGGTTGAGTATACCACGACACGATACGGACAGTAGGACGGATGTCACCTGACACTTAGGCGACAGTCTATATAAATCAGTCGGTTACCAAGAGGGTGAGAGTAAACTGTAGAGGATGAAACTTCCCAGGGAAAAGCATAAGATACCGTAAATATGAATAAATCTAACCACGGTCGGAATGACTTTCTGGGCAAAGTGACGATGCCATCGCCATGGAAAACCGATCAGCATCAGTGAAGTAATAATAATTACCCAGCCAAAAATGCCAAAGAGATCGCTATAGAACATACGGGGTGATGCTGTTACGAGGGCTGCACCAGCGATAAGGCGCAAGGTTTGTTCGGTGAAATGATACAGTGGGCTCTTGGCGAATGCTTCAAGAAAACGAACTGCTTTTGCTTTTGCAAAAATGGCCACAGGCTCGAAGCACATAAGCCCAATGGCAAATACAGCAGCAATAACTGTTGAGACCATTTCCATTTTGTAACCTCCCTGATATTTTCTATATTTATAGCACACCTTCGTGTTTGAGCAACCACTCTTTAGCTTTGAGTCCGCCTGCGTATCCAGTCAGTTTGCCGTTTGCACCTATCACACGATGACAAGGAACAATTATCGAAATAGGGTTTTTGCCATTGGCTGCCCCGACTGCTCGGCTGGCGTTTTTATTACCAATGGCTTGGGCCAGTTGACCATAGTTCCAGGTTTTACCAAAAGGAATTTTCATCAGTGTTTGCCACACGATTTTCTGAAACTCTGTGCCGTTTGAGTCCAGAGGAATATCGAATGTTTGCCTCTGTCCTTCGAAATATTCTCTTAGCTGTTGTTTGGTTCTTTCGAGCACAGAGTTCGTTGAGTGAGTAGGTTCGCTCGTTGCTACTGCATGCCATGGCTTAAATAGTAAAGCTTTAAGATGGTGCTCCGTGGCATATAGATGCACAGTACCGAAGGGGCATGTCATTTGTTGGTAATAAGTTGTCATGGGCTACCTATAGACTGTTCCATAAATGAAGTGTGGCGTAACTGCGCCAGGGGCTCCAAAGGTTAGTGTCGGTCATATGGTATTTCTCCAGCGCTTTGATAACGCCTAAATCTTTTTCAGGGAAGGCATCGGGATCGCCGCCGCTACGTAGCTTAATATATTCATAACTCCAGGGGCCGATACCTTTTATATTGAGAATTTCGCTAAGCTCTATCTCTTGTTCGCTTTGCTCTTTTTCGAGATACCAACAGGCGAAGTCTTTTAGCGTTTGCTTGCGTTGCCCGGGCATTTTAAGAAAGCTTAAGTCGGCTTGCGCTATTTGCTGAGCAGTCGGGAATACTTTGAAATGTTTATCATAGTCACTGCCAAGTTTCTCAATTAGTTGGTGCGTATGGCCGTAGGCCGCTTTAACGGAAACCTGTTGGCCCAGAATGGCTTTAATACCGGCTTCAAAGGTATTCCAGCAGGCTGGTAGCCGTAAGCCGGGTGTCAGAACAGCTCCAAGTCGCTTATCTTTAGCCAGGTGGTGTTCGATCGTGGCAATATCACTGTCCAGATCCAAAACCTTCTTGATGTGCGCGATGACTGACATCAATTGTGAGGTGTCTTGCAGACGGATATGCAGCTTGAAACTGTGCTCGTCGGGAACATGAGTCGCCTCAAACCAGCCCAGGGTATCTGCAATAGTAAACGTTCGACTGTAACTATTTTCGCTGATCTGTTCGATTAAGGGGAGTTCGCGCTGCTTGAGGAACTGCTGCATCTGCGGCCAGTTAAAAGGGGGACGATACGATAGCTTCAACTCGATCGACATATCATTGCTACCCTGAGGTGGTTTACTTTTTCTTAGCTGTGAAGGAGATAGTTTCATGGTTTGTTTAAAGCTGTCGTTGAAACGTCGCACGCTGTTAAAGCCCGAGCTTAAAGCGATATCGGTAATTGGCAGTGTGGTTTGATGCAGCAGCTGTTTTGCCAGCATTAGCCGGTGGTGGTTTGCAAAGCTTTGCGGCGACATGCCCAGGTGTTGCTGAAAGAGCTTACGCAAATAACGACTGCTGATACCAAGTGACTCGCTGAAGCTCTCCAGGCTATGCTGATTAAGAGCTCCTGACTGAATGCGCTGCATGGCTTTGAGTAACACCGCCTGATTACCGAGCCAAGCGGAGGACTGAGGTGCGGATTCCGGACGACAACGTAAACAAGGACGAAAGCCTGCTTCTTGAGCCTGTGCGGCACTTAGAAAATAAACAACATTATTTTCTTTCGGTGGACTTGCCGGACAGATTGGACGGCAGTAAATATTGGTGGTTTTTACCGCAATAAAAAATTTCCCATCATAGCGAGAGTCGCGAGCGAGTCGTGCTTTCTGGAAAGTTTCCATGTTACTGGTTGCTGTCTTCAAAGTCTTCATAAACGCTATATTAGCATTAAGTGTGTGGCAAACTAGCCAAATTCGGAACTAAATGAAAACACTCCCTTTATGAGTGGAACCGATAACTGTTTCAATAGTCCTATTTTCAAAGAGTTACTCATTTTAAGGATGGCTATGGTTGTGAAAACTCGACAGACATTAAAAGTGCTTTTGTTAAGTTTGGCTGTGATGGTCGCTGGGCCCGTAGCGGCAAAACCTGAAGCATTGGTTAACGCTGCTCTTGAGAGGACTGAGCATGTCGTTGTGTATGATGGATCTTACCGAAAGATTGATTACCCCATGGGCGATGTGCCAGTGGGAATTGGCGTTTGCACTGATGTAGTGATCCGCAGTTATCGGCAGCTGGGAATTGATTTGCAACAGCGAGTGCATGAGGATATGAAGGCTAACTTTGACAGCTACCCGGATAATTGGGGCTTAAGTCGAACCGATACCAATATTGACCACCGCCGCGTACCGAATCTGGAACGGTTTTTTGAGCGCCATGGTAAATCGTTAGCCATTACCCATAAGGCGGAAGATTACCAGCCGGGTGATATTGTCAGTTGGCGCTTACCCAATGGTCTGCCGCATATCGGCATTGTCACCAATCGTTCGGCTGAGGGCAGTCATCGATTCAAGATAGTGCATAATATTGGCCTTGGGCCGCGCCTCGACGATATGTTGTTTGACTTTAAGATTGTCGGACACTACCGCTATTTCCCGGATACCGAGGTGGTCGAGCTTGGAAAGTAGAATTAGTCGACAGTTTAGACCAGTACCCATGGAGGACAAAGTTAGCTTTTATAACGCCATGGTTTCAGGTTAAAATAAGAGAATTACGCCATAAATAAATCAGTTGAATAGGCATGAGTTTAAACTTTTTAGATTTTGAGCGTCCAATCGCAGAGCTTGAGGCGCAAATTGATGAATTACGTTTAACCGGTGAAGACACGGAAATTAACATCAGTGAAGAAATCGAACGCTTGCAAAAGAAGTCTAAGGACTTAACGAAGAAGATCTTTTCTGATCTGTCGGCCTGGCAAGTAGCACAGTTAGCGCGTCATCCTCAGCGTCCTTATACACGTGATTATATTGAACATGTGTTTGACGACTTTGAAGAGCTGGCTGGCGATCGTGCTTTTTCAGATGATGCTTCGATTGTTGGTGGTCTGGCCCGTTTGGATGGCAAGGCCTGTATGGTTATTGGTCATCAGAAAGGCCGCGACACTAAAGCTAAAATCAAGCACAACTTCGGTATGTCTCGTCCAGAAGGCTATCGTAAAGCGAAGCGTCTGATGGAAATGGCGGAACGTTTCGAGTTGCCAGTATTCACTTTTATCGATACTCCGGGCGCTTTTCCAGGTGTTGGCGCCGAGGAGCGTGGTCAGAGTGAAGCGATTGCCCGTAACTTAAAGGTGATGGCGACGTTAAAAACGCCGATCATTGCAACCGTTATCGGCGAAGGTGGCTCTGGCGGTGCTTTGGCGATCGGTGTCGGCGATAAAGTGAACATGTTGCAGTATTCGACTTATTCAGTAATTTCTCCGGAAGGTTGTGCATCGATCCTTTGGAAGAGCGCAGAAAAAGCGGAAGAAGCAGCGCAGGCCATGGGAATTACGGCTGAGCGAATCAAAGAGCTTGGTTTGATCGATAATATCGTCCAAGAACCATTGGGCGGCGCTCATCGTAATTATGTTGAGATGGGTAAGAATTTAAAGGCTCAGTTGATTAAAGATATGGAAAGTCTGGAAAGCCTGGCTACTGACAAGTTGTTGGATAAGCGTTATGACAAGCTGATGGCTTTCGGTGAAGTTACTGAAGGCTAGTTACTAACCATGCCTAATCAAGAGCCAGCAGCTGCAGCTATTACTCAGTTTCTGGCTCAATTCCCTCCGCAGAAAAATAGTCACTTTGTCGTTGCTTTAAGTGGTGGAGCCGATTCCATCGCGTTGCTGCATGCACTGTCGAAGCAAGTCGATTCAGAGCATATTCTTGCTGTTTATATTAATCATCAGTTGCAACCTGAGTCATCAGAGTGGGCGCAGTTTAATCGAGATATTTGTCAGCGCTGGGGGATTCCTTTCAAAGCTATTGATGTCACTGTAAATGCCGATGCTGCCAGCCTGGAAAATGAAGCACGACGAGCTCGCTACGATGCTCTGGCTCAGTTTATTACCGACCAACAGCTGTGTTTATTAACCGCTCACCATAAAGACGATCAGGTTGAAACCCTGCTGTTGCAGCTGTTTCGTGGCGCTGGACCAAAAGGATTGTCGGCCATGCCGCTCACAATAGCGTTTGCCGAAGGTGTTCATGCGAGACCGTTTCTGGCGCTGAGCAAGCAGGATATTTTGAATTACTGTGCAGCGTATGGCTTAGCTTTCGTCGAGGATCCTTCTAACGAGGACACCAAACACCGCCGCAATTTTTTAAGGCAAAAAGTGATCCCTTTGCTGGAGCAGGAGTGGCCACAATTGCGGGAGACATTGTATCGTGTCAGCGAGTTACAGGCAGATACGCAACAAGTTATTGAGGAGCAAGCTCAGCAGGATTTAGCAGCCTGTTATGAGCAGGGGAAGGGGCTGAGTCTGGAGGTTCTGGGGGCGCTTTCTCCGCCGAGGCAGCATAATGTGTTGCGTTATTGGCTGAGTCAGCTTGGACTGACGATGCCGAGTCGCAAGGTGTTGCAGCAACTGACTCAGCAAATGTTGCAGTCAGAGAGTGACAGCCAACCGGCCATTGAGTGGCAAGGTGGTGTCTTTCGCCGCCATACAGGGTTCCTGTTATGGGATAGTGGGCGGCAACAAGCGCTAGATTTTACACCTACCACCTGGGAGGGACAGCAGGATTTACGATTAAGTGATAAGGTTTTACTGCCTGCTCGCTGGTTACAGCAGCGCTATCCGGAGCTGGTGGGGAGGGTGTTGACCGTGTCGCTGCGGCAGGGAGGAGAGCGCTTTCGAAAGCCCAACTCTACGCAAACCACCAGTCTTAAAAATTACTTTCAAGAGACTGGTGTGCCGAGCTGGCAACGCTCTAACGTGGTGCTTATCAGTTATCAGGATGAGGTCCGCGCAATTTATACTGAGCACCTTGCTGACTATCTAAAAAATTCTATCTAATTCATCCAAAGACCAGCCGTGGTGCTTTGCCCATTGCTCTACAATCGACTTATCCGTTTCTTGATTTAATGGTCTAAACCCAGCCGTAGTATCATTCAGCACATCTTCAATCGCGAGATTATGAGCGTAAAAAATGGGGTCAAGGAATCGCATCAAGGTGGGTTCTTTCAGCGCGAAATTAACTGGCTTTTTGGCTGCGAGAACCTCTGATTCTTTAAAGTTAAAACCGAACTCGTCTTCTGCGCCTGCATTGGCAAGGATTTTTCCTTTAAACCAGGCTGGAGCGTAACTGTTACTGATAAGATCTTTGATGCCCGTTGCCGTAACGATTATATCGGCCTGTTTTATAGCAGCCTCCACTTGCTGAGGCAGTTCAGCAGATACAGCCTGGTAGCCGCGCTTCTCTATACGCTGCAAACGTTCTGGGAGCATATCAACCACCGTAATGTCCTGGGTTATTTTAGAGAAATAATAGGCAATGCCCGTGCCAACTTTACCGAAACCAAATATGAGTAATTTTTTATTATGAAGCTGTTTTTTCGCCAGCTTCATTATGGCTCGATAAACACCTTCGCCAGTACCTAGACAGGTCTCCAGTGATTTAAGGCGTGTGTTATCCACAGAAACTATTGGGACATGAGCATCTTGATAGGCTTCGTAACGCATCGCGCCGGTTCGCGTCAGCTCGACGATTCCCTGACTAGCATGACATTGCTCTATAAGCTCTGCACCGCAGTCGAGTAGCAGGTCAAAACTGCCACCAATATCTGCCAATGGCTGATAGCGGAGCCCTTCTTGCTGAAGAACCTCGATAGTTTTGGGAGCTTTATGCATGAAAGAAGGGTTGGTAACGGTCACATCAGCACCAGCAGCATCAAGACAGGCTATTTTGAGAAGGGTCGTCAGGGTCAGGGGCACGTTGTGTACGATGGTTATGCCTTGAAGTGGCTTCGTCTTGTCGTATTGTGCCAGCATTTGGTGCATGAACGGGGCCGCGACAGGATCATAAAGCGCAAAGTAGTCAGTGAAACGGCTCATTGTTGACGTTACTCGAAGAAGGTACGGATATTTTTTTCCTGTTGCATGGCATCATTATACCCGAGTTCGATCAAATGCTGGGTAAAATCTTTATCGAATAGCAAATAACTTAAAATATCGTTACCGTCTTTGCCGTCAACGCCGATGCGTTTGAAGAAGAATCGCAATCCACGCGGAAGGTTTTTGAAGTATTGTCCTGCCAGCTCTGCCGGCTCGATGCTTGGCGAAATGATAAAAGCATCAACTGGTTTTAGCGGCAACTGCTCACGTATTAGGTCGGACTCAGGAATGTGGGCCAGTAGTGAATTTACACGCATCATTCGTTCAATGTCGCTTTCGAGACTGTCGATGAAGATGCTATCGAATAAATGGCCGCCAATATCACCGATAGTTGGTATTGTTGAACGGTGCTCTGGCTCATCTCTTAGCGGCTCAACGGTAACAACGAATAGCTTATCCGCTCCTAAGTGTAGAGCGGGGCTGAGGGGAGCCAAAAAGCGCAAAGAGCCATCACCAAAGTGTGCATTATCGATTTGTTGCGATGGGAAAATCATTGGAATTGCAGAAGAAGCGAGTAAATGATCGACTGTGAGTTCTGCTGAGTAGCCGAATCGCCTAAAGCGCTTCCATTCGACTAACTCGGGCTGTCCCTGAAAAAAGCTTACCGAGTTGCCTGAACTGTAGTTGTAACAGGTGGTACAGACTGCACGCAGCAAACCGGCCTGTTTGTTTTTTTCGATATCGTCAAAGCGAATGACGTTTTGCAGCAGCTCCCGCAGAGGGCTGTTATCGAGCAGAGATAGCGGTCGTTTTGTTTCCTTGGCCGGCCAGAATGCATTCCATGACCAGCGCAGGGCATTCCTGATAAGAGTCGATAAGCCGGTTTGATAGACGTGGTTTGGCTTAAAGTTACCCCAGATCTCTTCGAGCCGTCTGGCACCATAATCAAACTGGTGGTTGTTGCTGGCAACAGCAGCTGCATTGATAGCGCCAGCTGAGGTTCCTGTAATAATGCTAAAAGGTGAGCGCTTGGGCTGCTCTAAAATGGTATTAACCGCTTTCAGAACGCCAGCCTGATAAGCCGCCCGTGCGCCGCCGCCAGAAAGGATGAGTGCAGCCGACGTTTCGCTAGTATCTTCGTTTAAAACCTTACTGTCAGTAGCCATAGCTCACACTTAAAGCGCCCAGCGCTTACGTAATGCAGCATAAACTTTATTTGGATATTTGGCGCGACCTCTAGAGCCGTTATAGCGCCCTAAAGCATAAGTCAGGTTGTTTTTTTCCATATCGATATACAGCTTCAGAATATTGCAGCCATAGCGAATATTGGTTTCCATATTGAATAAAGAGTCATCGGGGTGGCCGATTTCGTCCTTCCAGAAGGGCATGACCTGCATCAGGCCACGGGCATTGGCTACCGACAGAGCGTATCTGTCAAAGTTACTTTCTACTTCAATGACTGCGAGTACCAGCTGTGGATCAACGCCCGCTTTATTGGCATAGCGATGGACTAAGGTCAGGATCTTTAACCGCTCTTCAGGCGGAATATGAGGGGCTCGTCGTTTCAGGCGCCCTTCCATGTCCTTCATCCAAACTGCGGCATCGTAACGATCTACGAAGTGGTTTTCCTGTTCCATCAGTTCTTTTAGCTGCATAGAAAAAGCCTGATCGGGGCGCTCCTGCGCCATGGCACAGCTACCCCAAACCAACATTGTCGTAATAAACAGTATGTTACGTAGCATAGTCCGTTTAATTTTTAATTATGATGCGATTATCTTTTGAATATAGTCGACAACATTTTCAACTTCAAGATCCGCTTTTGAACTGTTATCACGATTTTTGTATTCAATGGTATTGTTTTTCAGGCCACGATCACTGACTACCAGGCGATGGGGAATACCCACTAACTCGGTATTGGCAAACATCACACCCGGACTTTCTTTTTGATCGAGGAATAAGGTTTCTATGCCCAGAGATTCCAGTCTTTGGTAAAGCGCTTCGGCAACTTGCTGAACATTTTCAGACTTGTGCATATTCATTGGAATAATCGCAACTTTGAATGGCGCGATAGCTTCCGGCCAGATGATACCATGTTCATCGTGATTTTGCTCAATGGCCGCCGCTACGATGCGAGTTACGCCAATGCCATAACAACCCATGGATAGTGGTTTAGCTTTACCGTTCTGATCGAGGACGGTGCAGTTCATGGTTTTTGAATATTTATCACCCAGCTGGAAAATATGGCCAACTTCAATACCTCGCTTAATTTCCAGAATGCCTTTGCCATCCGGGCTCTTGTCACCGGCAACGATATTGCGTAAATCATAAATGTCACTGAAATCGGCGTCGCGTTTCCAGTTAAAGCCAGTGAAGTGAAAACCGTCTTCGTTGGCTCCACAGGCAAAATCGCTCAATATAGCTGCATCGCGATCAACGATTACGGGTATGCTTAAGTCCTGAGGCCCGCATGATCCCGGAGGACTACCCGCCGTCGATTGAACAACGTCATCACTGACCAGTTCAACCGGCTCGGCAACCAATGCATGTTTACCAGCTTTAACTTCGTTCAGTTCATGATCGCCACGTAGACATAATGCAACGATAGGTTGTTCTTCGCTCACACCTCTGACGAATAGCGTTTTTAAGACTTGGCTGGTCTCAAGACCCATTACGTCCGCGGCTTCTTTTACCGTACGGCAGTTCGGTGTGGCTACTTTTTTTAACTCCTGGCTTGGTGGTGGTGCTTCGCTTGCTGGCGCTAAGCTTTCAGCTTTCTCGATATTGGCAGCATAATCGCTCTCTGTGCTGAAAGCGATAGCGTCTTCGCCGGACTCTGCCAGTACATGGAATTCGTGTGAGCTACTGCCACCAATGGCACCAGGGTCCGCCAATACAGGACGATAGTCGAGGCCGATGCGATCGAAAATGTTGCAATAAGCCTGATGCATAATCTGATAGGTTTGATCCAGCGATTCTTCATCAATGTGGAATGAATAAGCATCTTTCATTAGAAATTCGCGCGAGCGCATGACGCCGAAACGAGGACGTACTTCGTCGCGGAACTTGGTCTGAATTTGATAAAAATTGGCCGGTAGCTGCTTGTAGCTGTTCAATTCGTCACGAATTACAGCCGTAATAATTTCTTCGTGCGTCGGGCCTAAACAGAAATCACGATTATGACGGTCATGGAAACGCAGTAGTTCTGGACCAAACTCATCCCAGCGGCCTGATTCTTCCCATAACTCTGAAGGTTGAACGGAAGGCATCAACATCTCCACTGAGCCTGCTTTGTTCATTTCTTCACGAACAATGGTTTCGACTTTGCGTAAGACGCGTAATCCTGTGGGGAGCCAAGTATAAAGACCTGACGCTATTTTGCGGATCATGCCCGCTCTTAGCATCAGTTTATGGCTCACTAATTCGGCATCACTAGGGTCTTCTTTTAAAGTCGAAAGTAGGTATTGGCTACTACGCATTGGTATCCCTGATTATTGTTTAGACTAAATAGTCGTTTATTGTACCAAGTATTAATTTCCCTAAAAAGCAGAGAGTTAGGCTTACCGGCATGATTTAAGAGATTTTTCTGTCTAAATTTTGTACAATGGTGGTTGCTCGTAAGGGCAGCGTGGTTGGGATAAGTTTGTAATTTCCTTTGTTTTATCAGGAGGTTGTATGACTATCGCCATTAAAACAGCTTTTGCTGCAGCCGCATTAGTTGGGCTGATTGGTTGTAATACCATGTCAGAGCGTGATTATGTGGTGGACAGTAGTTCTGCTGATGATTATGTCTATATTGTGGATTATGAAAAAATGGCTTTGATAGAAAAGGCCAATAAAAAATCACATGTAGGTGTTGATACTTACTGGATCCACCCGCCAGTAAAACGTATCAAACGAAGCGAGTATGAGAAAATGAAAAAAGGTCAATAAGCCTGAAAAGTGCAACAGTTAGGATTGTTGACCTTTTGTCATCGCGTTCTTTAATTAATTGACTCGCTTACCATCAATCCAGGTTTCTAAAACTTGGACGTTCTTGATTTGTTTTGGTGAAATGCTGAATATGTCTTGGTTGATCAGGATAAAGTCGGCACGTTTGCCCGCTTCAAGAGAGCCAATCTGCTCTTCCCAAAATCCAGCATAAGCCGCGTCAATGGTAAAGCTTTTCAGGGCTTCACCGACTGTGAGTCTCTGCTCTGGAATCCAGCCACTTTGTGGCTGGTTGTCGCTGTCTTGGCGCGTTACTGCTGCATGCAGTCCTAGAAAAGGGTTGGCCTTTTCAACTGGGAAGTCAGAGCCCGACGCTATGGTAACCCCATGCTCTAAAAACGTGCGCCAGGCATAAGCCCCTTCCAGGCGCTCTTGACCAAGGCGGTCACCAGCCATATTCATGTCACTGGTCGCATGCGTAGGCTGCATCGAAGCAATAACGCCAAGCTCAGCGAAAATGGGGATCTCTTGCGGTACGACGACCTGTGCATGCTCGATCCGGTGGCGCAGCAGCTGTGCTGACTGTTCATCCTTTAGTTTGGATAGTTGCTCCAATACCAGGCGGTTGGCGGCATCGCCGATGGCGTGGATATTGGTTTGGAAGCCATATCGAGTAATTAGCGATAAATAGTCGGCAAGCTTTTGGGGAGTCGTTAGTAGTAAGCCTTTATTGTCCGGCTCGTCAGAGTAAGGCTCGAGTAGAGCAGCGCCGCGACTGCCTAACGCACCGTCAGAATAGAGTTTTACCGACTGAATTTTTAGGAAAGGACGATTAACTTTCCCCAGCTTGAGCATGGTCTCCAGTCGCGGATCGGCTCCACTGATCATGGAATAGACGCGAAGCGGAATTCGATTATTCTGTGATAACTCAAGCATCAACTTATAGGTTTCAAAGTCAATACCGGCGTCATGGACTGAGGTAATGCCTAGTTTGATCAGGTGATTAAAAGCGAGCTTTAGTGCTGCTACCCGTTCGTCTTTATTGAGCGGTGGGATCTTGTTTTCCACCAAACTCATTGCTGCATCAACGAGAACACCGGTAGCATTACCGCTTTCATCGCGAATAATCTTGCCGCCTTCAGGATCCGGAGTATCTTTATCAATGCCTGCCAGCTTCAAGGCTTTTGAATTGGCCCAGCCAGCATGTCCGTCAATTCTTCTCAGCCAGACGGGTTTCTCAGCTATGACTTTATCAAGCGAAGATTTGCTGGGGAATTCTTTATTAAGCCATAGAACCTGGTTCCAACCACGACCCAATACCCAGCGAGAATCTGGGTTATTTTCAGCATAATGCGCGACTTTATCGACGGTTTCCTGTTCTGAAGAAATACCACGCAGGTTAACGCGCATGAGATCCAGCCCTAAGCCTAATAAATGACCATGGGCGTCAATTAATCCGGGTAATAGCGTTTTGCCTTTACCGTCCATGGATATGCTGAAGCCATTTTTCTTAGCTAGCTCTTGGTGAGAGCCAACGGCCACAATAACACCATCCTCGAATAAGATACTGTTGAACTGCTTTAACTCACCGTCCTGAAAGGTATAGCCATTGATATTATGCAACAGAGTGGGTAATGCTTTCGTTTGGGCGCTCCAGAAGAGTGAGGCACAGGCGATAAACAATGATAGAGCGAATAGTTTTTTCATGGCTTTATTCTTTCGGGACAAGTGGTTAGGTAAGTAAATACTGTAATACAAGTCTGAAGCAATATAAAGCGCCCACTGATTTTTATAACTTGTTGATTCTTATAAGTAACATAAAACTGTCATACAAGTGTCGTCGGCTCGTCATCGTGGGTGGGTATAACAGGCAAAAAGAAAGAGGATATGTATGTTTAAATCGTTTAAGGGTCTTCCCGACCTACCCTATGCCATTGCCTCAATTGAGCAGACTCAATACCAAAGCAGTCTTTTAGAGTTGGTTCAGGCGTTGATTCGCAAAGCTTCTATAACCCCAGACGACGCTGGTTGTACCGAACTGCTCGCAAAGCGGCTTGAAGCAATTGGTTTTTCGACGGAGTATTTAAACAAAGGCTCTGTCACCAATTTATGGGCGGCGCGCGGTCATGGTAAAGCTGAGCAACCGGTGGTAGTTTTTTCTGGTCATACCGATGTAGTGCCACCGGGACAAAATGCACAATGGAACACCGAGCCATTTAATCCGATAGTCAAAGATGGATATATTTATGGGCGCGGCGCTTCTGATATGAAAGGGAGTCTGGCCGCCATGGTGGTGGCGGCTGAGCTGTTTGTAAAACGCTATCCGCATCATCAAGGCAGCATTGGCTTCATGTTAACCAGTGATGAGGAAGGTGAAGCGGTTGACGGCACCCAGCACATCGTAAACACCTTGTCCGAGCGTGGCGAGCGAATCGATTATGCGATTGTCGGCGAACCCACGACGGATAAGCAGCTGGGCGATTCGATTCGAATTGGTCGTCGTGGTTCGATCAATGGTACGATCACAATCAAAGGTAAGCAGGGGCATGTGGGCTACCCAGAGCAGTTAAATAACCCTATTCATTACTCTTCGAAACTGATTCATAAGTTGGCCAATAAACGCTGGGATATACCGAGCCGCTATTTTCCCTCTACCAGTTTCCAGTTAGTCAAAGTTTATTCAGAAAGTGGCGCCATGAATGTCACACCGGCAACGCTGGAAATGGTGTTTAACTTCCGTTATTCACCGCGTAATTCCTTTGAAAAAATCAAAGGTTACGTGGAGAGAAAAGCACAGAAATATGGTCTGGATGCCGAGTTTGAATGGGAACATGAGGCACAGCCTTATATCACCCGTCGTGGAAAATTAAGGAAAACGGTACAGAAAGTGATTCAGCAGCAAAGCCAGCTGAAAACACGCTTAACCACGGCTGGCGGTATTTCCGATGGCCGTTATATTAAGCAGCTGGCCAGTCAGGTGATTGAACTTGGACCTTGCAATAAGACGATTCATCAGGCCAATGAGCGAGTGGCGCTGTCTGAATTAAATCGCTTATGTCATTTGTATTACCGGATCCTGGAAGAATTGTTGATACAAAATAACTAACATCACGGTTAACATATTTCATCAGTTTTAGCTGGTCACAACCGCTGTCTGTTTGTAATCTATAAGCATAACACGATGAGGATTATTTATGTTTAAGGTTGCCGGAATCGATCACATTGTTTTGCGTACCTCGAAGCTTGCACAAATGCTGCACTTTTACCGTGATATTTTAGGCTGTGAGGTCGAGCGAGAAACTTCAAAGGAGCTGGGATTAATCCAGTTACGCGCTGGCAGTGCTTTAATTGATATTGTGACTGTCGATGGTCAGATAGGAAGAAAGGGGGGTGGCCCGCCCTCGGATAAAGACAATAACCTGGATCACTTTTGTTTACAATTAGAACCTATATCGGAAGAGTCTGTTAAGCAGCACCTGACTGCTCATGGTATCAAGGTCGGAAAGTTTGATAAGCGCTATGGTGCCCAGGGCTATGGGCAGTCGATTTATATTCAGGATCCGGAAGGCAATACGGTCGAATTACGCTCCCAGATTTAAGCCCTTATGTATCAGACCAAATGGCCAGCTCGTTTCCACTCGGTTCGGTGAAGTGGAAGCGGCGTCCACCGGGGAACGAAAAAATGGGTTTGGTCACGGTTCCGCCGTACTGCTCGACTATGCTTTGTGTCGCTTCCAGGTTGTCGCTGTACAACACGATTAACGCGCTGCCGTTATCTGTGTGTGCCTTCAAGTCTGACTGGAAAAATCCACCGTTAAGCCCCGAATGGCTGAACGCTGTGTACTCAGGACCGTAGTCGGTAAACTTCCAGTTAAAGGCCTTCTCAAAAAACGATTTTGTAGCCCCTAAGTTACTGGCAGGAAACTCGACATAATTAATCGGTGTAGGACTCATTACATGCTCCATCCTCAATGGTTACACTTTTGTTATAACGCTATCGCCGATAAAAGAAAAGCCTGCGATACAGAAAGTGCATGCAGGCGAAGTTACGAGGGGAGAAGCTGGTTATATTATTAATCGATATAGCGCTTACGCTTTTTTTCCTTAAGTTTTAGTAAGTCCACCCAAACCACACTGTCGATGCAGTCGCCAAAGTCTGGATCAACACCAAAGTCATAGAAGGTTACACCGCCGTCTTCGCATAAATCACTGTATTGTTTAAATAATGTAGGAACCGTGACATCCATTGCAGCTAACTCCTTTTTCAGCACCTTAAACGCCTCCGGTTGCTCCAGCTGGTTAAAGAGGCGCTCCAGCCTGGCTTTCTGTACTGGTTTGATGCGATAGGAATTAAAGGAGCGAACCAAATTAATAGCCGCACCATGGTATCGGCTGAAATAGTACACCAGCATGTCTTTGGCGAAAGCAGGGTAGTCATTGCTCAAACTGACAGAGCCAAAAAGATAGCGGATATGAGGGTTCTGGCGAATGTAAGCACCAATACCGAACCACAAATAATCGAGGCTACGTTTGCCCCAGTATTGGGGCTGTATGAAGCTGCGTCCTAATTCCATCGATGTAGGAAACTTCTTTTGTAAACTGTCTTCGTAACTGAACAAAGTTTCGGAGTAGAGTGTCTGTTCTTTATCGAACTTATTAATGTCGGCAATTCGATAACTACCAACAACCTCCATGTCACTCGAATCCCATAGCACGATGTGTTTGTAATAGTAATCGAATTTATCCATATCACGGCGGTTGCCAGTCCCTTCTCCTACTGCGCGGAAGGCCACTTCGCGTAGGCGACCGATTTCACGTAGTAAGGCCGAATCAGTGGTATCTTCTAGCAGATAAATGATTTTACCATCGGCAGTTTCACCAAGGTGCTGGCACTTACCCAACTCCTCAATCAGTACTTTTCGGTTCTCCGGGTGGGCGATGGCACGCTCTGTTTCGAACAGCTCCTCACGCTCATGTTTCAGTCCATAAACGTGCTGTTTAAAGCGACCAATGCTTTCTTTGCTCGCTGGCAGTACGCCACTGAATGAAGAGAATGGAATCAGTTTGCCAATTTTAATGGGCAGGGTTAAAGAGACATTTTTAAACATTTCACGTACCAGAAACAGTGTGCTTAAGGGTTTGGCGATTAAAGAAAAGCCGTAAAAGAATCGTGAATTTTTGCCGCCGACATGGATGGGCAGAATAGGGGATTTCGTTTGTTTCGCCATTTTGAGGAAGCCCGAGCGCCATTTGCCGTCGCGGATCCCTTTAAACGACAGCCGAGAGACTTCGCCAGCCGGAAAAAATATCACTGCTTCGTCGGCTTCCAGTGCCTGTTGAATATTTTGCAATTTCTGCTTCGGGTTTCCTTCTGCCTTATTCATATTATTAATCGGCAGGAAGAAAGGACGCAACGGTGACATCGACCATAGCAGATCATTCACCACAATTTGGACGTCCTTACGAACCGAGTGAATAAGGGCCAGGAGAGCGAGACCATCAAGCGAACCCAGGGGGTGATTCGCAATGATGACCACTCTGCCGGAAACTGGAATATTCTCAAGACAGGCATTTGAAACGGTGTAGCTCAGTCCCAAGCGTTGGTTCACTGTTTCCAGAAAGTCCACATGCGACATGTGATAATTCTGTTCAATGAAGTCATTAATTTCTTGCTGGTGAAACAATTTAGCTAGCAGCCGGGTCGCGCCAGATTGAAGTTTGGGTGATTTCTCCAGCTTCGGCAGAAATTGCTCTACCACCTCTTTGCTATCAATCATCGTTTCACCTCGTTCGTTACAGCCAGATGACATAGTGTGTTCATAAGTGGCATTATCTTCGGCAAATATGACAATCGAATTGCATGGATAAGACGCTTTTGTGACAAAAAATATACAGTTTGAAGAGCGGCAGATATGCTTTGTAACTTGCGACAAATCCTTGTCTCACGTACTATATGGCGTCTTTTCGGGGCCTGAGTGACGATGTGCCCCCGTTTTTTAATCAATCGTTAGGCAGAAACGAAAACTATGGCAACTGAAATGCGTAACCACTACTGTGGTGAATTAACGAAAAATGAAGAAAATCAAACGGTTACTTTGTCAGGATGGGTTCATCGTCGCCGTGACTTAGGCGGACTCATCTTTTTACAACTGCGCGATCGCACGGGTGTGATCCAGGTAGTGGTTGATCCTGATTTTAAAGAGCTTTTCAGTTTAGCCGAGCAATTACGCAGTGAGTTTGTGGTTCAGGTCAAAGGCCAGGTGCGCGCCCGTCCTGAAGACATGGTCAATAAAAACATGGCTTCTGGTGAAATCGAGGTGTTGGCACAGGATATTGATATTTTAAACCGTGCCAAGCCACCAGCAATTCCGATTGACGAGAACTTGGAAGCTTCAGAAGAGCAGCGTTTAAAGTATCGCTATCTGGATTTACGCCGCCCTGAGATGGCGAATAACATTATTTTTCGCCATAAAGTGACCAGTGCCATGCGTCGCTATATGGATGAGCACGGGTTTATTGACGTGGAAACACCGATTCTAACCAAGGCGACGCCGGAAGGTGCTCGTGACTATTTAGTGCCAAGCCGGGTGCACAAAGGTTCTTTCTACGCGCTGCCTCAGTCGCCACAGCTGTTTAAACAGCTGCTGATGATGTCAGGCTTTGATCGCTATTATCAGATCGTTAAGTGCTTCCGTGATGAAGATCTCCGCGCCGATCGTCAGCCAGAGTTTACGCAGCTGGATATCGAGATGTCGTTCATGAACCAGGAAGAAATCATGAACCTGATGGAAGGTCTGGTTCGCCATTTGTTCAGTGAGCTGAAAGGTATTGAGTTACCAGAGTTCCCACGCATGAGCTACGCCGAAGCGATGGAGCGTTATGGCTCTGACAAACCGGATTTACGTATGGATACTGAGCTGGTGACTGTCGACGAGTTAGTGAAAGATGTTGAATTTAAGGTATTTGCTGGCCCGGCAAACGATGACAAGAGCCGCGTAGCCGCTTTACGAGTACCTGGCGGTGCCCAGTTCAGCCGTAAACAAATTGACGAGTACACCAAGTATGTTGGTGTGTACGGCGCGAAAGGCTTGGCCTGGATGAAGGTCAACGGCGCGGGTGCCGAAGGTATTCAAAGCCCGGTACTGAAGTTCCTGGGTGAAGACGTCGCGCTTAAGGTGGTTGAGACAGTCGGTGCCGAAGAGGGTGATATCATCTTCTTTGGTTCGGATAAGAGCATGGTGGTTGCCGATGCCATGGGCGCGTTGCGCTTAAAAACAGCAGAAGATCTGGGGCTGATTAAAGATGAGTGGAAGCCGTTGTGGGTCGTTGATTTCCCAATGTTCGAGGAAATTGACGGTGAAATCCATGCATTGCACCATCCGTTTACGGCGCCAACGGACAATGACGCAGCGGCAGTAAAGGCCGATCCGACAGGAACTTTGTCAAAAGCCTATGATATGGTATTGAACGGTAGCGAAGTTGGTGGAGGCTCGGTTCGTATCCATGACGAAGCGATGCAGGAAGTGGTGTTTGGCATCCTGGGTATCGAAGAAACCGAGCAGCGTGAAAAGTTTGGTTTCTTATTAGACGCTTTGAAATTCGGTTGCCCTCCGCACGGTGGTTTGGCATTCGGCCTGGATCGTTTAGTCATGCTAATGGTGGGTGCCGATTCGATCCGTGATGTTATTGCCTTCCCGAAAACGACCACAGCAAGCTGTCCGCTAACTCAGGCACCGAGCACTATCGAAAACAAGTTGTTGGATGAGCTAGGCATCGACATTAAAAAGAAAGAGTCTTAAGGTAAAGTAGGTAAATTTCATTTGTCATTCCCGCCTTGGTGGGAATGACGGCTAACCGTTGAGGTTGGTTAGCCAGATATGAGAAAGCTATGAAAGTTTTCTAAAGAAAAGAGGTAGTATTATGGCGGGACATTCCAAATGGGCAAACATCAAACACAGAAAAGCAGCCCAAGACGCAAAACGCGGAAAAATATTTACTAAAATCATTCGTGAGCTTGTGGTTGCAGCACGTGAAGGCGGCGGTGACCCAAATGATAATCCTCGTCTACGCGCAGCAATGGATAAAGCGCTTGGCGCCAACATGAAGAAAGACACCATCGAAAAAGCCGTTGACCGTGGTACCGGTAATGCTGACGGTGATAACTACGAGGAGCTTAACTACGAAGGTTACGGTCCCGGTGGTGTTGCCATTCTCGTTGAGTGTATGACGGATAACAAAAACCGTACTGTTGGTGAAGTGCGTCATGCTTTCACTAAACATGGCGGCAACTTGGGCACCAGTGGCTCGGTAGCGTATCTGTTTGATAAGAAAGGTCAGTTTGTATTTGGTGATAACTTCAATGAAGACGAACTGATGGAAGCGGCACTGGAGTCGGGTGCGGAAGACTTTATTGCACACGATGATGGTTCGTTCGAAGTATTAACGGCTCCAGAAGACTTCCTCGACGTTAAAGACGCGCTGAAAGAAGCAGGCTTTGAAGCGGAAAATGCCGAAGTAACTATGCTACCTTCGACCCAGGCAGAGTTGGATGTGTCTGAAGGAACGAAAGTGGTTCGATTGGTTGATCGCCTGGAAGAGCTGGATGATACGCAGAATGTTTATACGAATGCTGACATCCCTGCGGAATCCTACGACAACCTGTAAAAACGTCTATACTTGCTGATACATTGTTAAATTTCCTTTTTCATTTCATCATTTACTATGTGTAAACTCATAAACGGAAAAGGAAATTTGCCGCGTCTCAGCATCGTCTAGAGCGTTTTTGGCTAAGTGTTCTGTTCAAATAAGAAAACTCGGCTTTTTATAAAACTTTTGGCGCGCCTCACCTGCACTCAATTGATTTGTGTGATCTTTAAGTAATCCTAGTTTATAGGATGGGTTAGGCGTAGCCGTAACCCATAGAAGCTGTATTTCCTGGTTTAAGTTCTCCAGAGGCTCCCCACCTTTAATTCCTCGCAGCAATATTTTCCAGTCATGGTATGATAACTTTCAAACAATAACTTTGCTTTAGTGGCTTATTAATGCCGATAATTTTAGGAATAGATCCCGGTTCAAGAATTACTGGCTTCGGTATTATCGAAGTGGGTGGTGATATCCCTGCAAATAAACCGCGTTACATTACCAGCGGCTGTATTCGCATTAAAGAGGGTTCGCTGGATCTGAAATTAAAGCAAATTTTTGATAGTGTCTGTGAGTTAATCCTTGAGTTTAAACCTGATGAGTTTGCCATCGAGTCGGTATTTATGTCGAAAAATGCAGATTCGGCGCTGAAGCTGGGGCAGGCGCGTGGTGCGGCCATTGTCGGAGCCGGCCATTACGCTTTACCTGTCGCGGAGTATCCGGCACGTAAAGTTAAACAGTCTGTGGTAGGGACTGGCGGCGCGGATAAGACTCAGGTGCAACACATGGTGAAAATGATTTTAAAACTGCCTTCAAGTCCACAGGCGGACGCGGCTGATGCTTTAGCCGTAGCCTTGTGTCATGCCAATACCAGCCAGGGGCTGGCACAACTGAAGGGGGCAAAAACAATAGCAAGAGGACGATTACGTTGATTGGTCGAATTCGTGGCACATTAATAGAAAAAACACCGCCATTTATCATTATCGAAACCAGCGCTGGCGTTGGCTATGAAATACAGGTTCCCATGACAACTTTCTATCAGTTGCCGGAAGAGGGTACTGAAACGATAGTCGCCACTCACTTGTCGATTTCTGAAAACTTACATGCACTGTACGGGTTTATCAGTAACAAGGACAAAATCTTATTCCGTGAGTTGATTAAAGTGAATGGCGTTGGCCCCAAACTTGCCCTGGCCATTTTGTCGGGCATGGAAGCGGATGAATTTGTGATGACGGTGCACGATGGCAATGTTGATCGTTTAGTCAAGCTGCCGGGCGTTGGTAAGAAAACGGCTGAGCGTTTGCTGGTCGAAATGTCGGACAGGCTGAAAGGATGGTCTGTTTCTGGCTTGCCAAGCTCAGCCGAGACAGCCGGTGAAACTACCGCTACGGTGTCAAGAGCCGGCGATGTGACTCAGGAAGCCGTGAGTGCACTGGTGGCGCTTGGCTACAAGCCACAGCAAGCGAGTAAGGCCATTTCGCAGGTAGAGTCCGATGGCCTGAAGAGCGAAGAACTGATTCGCCTGGCCTTGAGACAACTAGCGGCTTAGCCTATGAAAGTGTCTGTGGTAACAGCTCTCAGCCTGCTTGCGCTCTTGCCCTGCATCAGCCTGGCTTCTGAGGAGGCGGTGACTGTGACGGGCAAGCGCTTGTCGCAGGAAGAGGTTGAGGCAATGGGAGAGCCTGTCGCGGTTATCACACAAGAGGACATTGACCCGAATATGAGCGTGGCTGAACTGTTGGCCATGATGAACGCTAAGGTCAAACACGAGACAACGCTTACCCCTGATGAGCGGTTTGATAAAGGCTATGAGTTCTACCGTTCGGAAAATTATGAGAAAGCCTTTAAGTACTTTTATCCTTTAGCGCAGGAAAATGAATCCAGTGCGCAGTTTTATGTCGGCTATATGTTTGATATGGGACTGGGTATAAAGGCTGATAATGCTAAAGCAAGGCAGTGGTATTTGAAGTCTGCAGAGCAGGGCGTTGCGATTGCTCAGAATAACTTGGGAAGCATGTACCAGAATGGTGATGGAGTTGAGCAAGATGCCAAGAAAGTCGTGTACTGGTATTCCAAGGCCGCCTTTAATGGCAATGCTCAGGCACAGTTTAATTTGGCTTACCTTTACGACTCGGGTGAGCTGGTGGAACAGGATTACTTTAGAGCCGCTGAGCTGTACAAAATGGCCGCTAATCAGGGACATCCAGATGCAGCCTATAATATTGCCATGTCCTATCAGGAAGGCGATGTTTACGAGAAAAGTCAGGAACGCGCGATTAACTGGCTATTTAGGGCCGCGGATTTAGGTAGCACTGATGCCATGAATAAGTTGGGTGTTGCTTACTTTGAAGGAAAGGGGCTACCACAGAACGATAAAAAAGCGTTGCAATGGTTTATTGAAGCAGGAGAAGCGGGATTATCTGTGGGGTTATATAACTCGGGCTGGATGATCGATAATGGTCGTGGTCAGGAAGAAGACGATAAGCTTGCACATGAATATTACTTGAAAGCGGCGGAAAACGGACATGTTGATGCGCAGTACAATGTCGGTTACAACTTTTATGCTGGCGAGGGAACTTCGGTCGATTATCAGAAAGCTATTTACTGGTTTGAAAAAGCCATCGAGCAAAATAGTGATGATGCCATGAATGAATTGGCTAACATGTACTATGAAGGCAAAGGTGTTGAAACGAACCTGGTTGAAGCCCGTCGACTGTGGTTAAAAGCTGCTGAAATGGATAACGTTTTTGCGACCTACAATCTAGGTAACATGTATGAAAGCGGTTTTGGTATTCCGCAAAACATGCAGGAATCTTTTCGTTGGTATTTAAAGGCAGCTGAGCTTGGAGATCTCGAAGCGCAGGTCAAAGTGGCACGGATGTACAAAAAAGGTTTAGGAGTGAAGCCTGATAACAGTAAATATCAGGCTTGGCTGCAGGAAGCTGCCGCTCGAGGATCGGAGCAAGCCAAAAAAGAGTTAAAAGAAGTTAAAGATTAATCTACTTAAAACTTTTTCGAATCGCTTTTAATTCTTTAAGCGATGTTTTAATAAAAAAAGCATTGCCGCTGGCTTTTTGACCAATTTGCCAGGTGCCATACATAACGGTGTTGTCTTTAAACAGGTTCAGAGTATAGCGGATTGGGGCCGCACCGTCTTGATACTGCTTGATGAAGCTAATGGTCCGGTTATCATGAATCTTTGGCTTTAAAGCCTGCGCGACTCGAGCAAAATGCTTGGCATCTCGAGCAGTATTCGGCTCTAGAAAGACAATACCAAATTGTGAATCGTTAGGCTGCTTAACGAGCATGGAAAAAGCGATGTCAGGCTGCGAGCTGTTCCCATGATAATCATAGTAACCAACCCAAACGCCACTAATCGCATGTGGTTTTAATTTCTTCTTGTGAGGCTTTTTGGAAGACTTATTAAACATCTCAGCCCAAAGCTCTGCCTCGTCTTGAGTGATTCTGCTATCTGCTGCCTGCAGGTTGAAAGCTGCAACCAATATGGCGAGAAGCCCCCATACACGAGTTTTCATTAATATTTTCATGAAAGTCCTATCGTTCTTATATGAATCATGCTCGGTCAGTCTAGCACCTTGTGAACTGGTCGACAATTTTGCCAGATTTAGCAATGCTTGAGCCTACCTAAACATTCCCCTAAACTAGTCACGAAAAAAACGAATCTGGATAAACATGGCTTCAAAAGACTACCGATATACTGAAATCCAAGCCATTATGCCGCCTAAAATGATTTGGGCAATTGTGGCTCTACTGCTAGTTGTGACCGGCTTATTTGGCTATATTTATATTGCTCAGGAATTTCTGGGACGGCCTGTTGATGAGAACTCCGTACCGACACACTGGGCATTGATTATTTTTATTGCGACTGCGCTACTTACCTTTTATGTCTCACGACTAAAAATGATTACTCGCGTTGATGATGAGTCTTTGACCATGAGTTTAGGCGTGATCGGTAAACGTCAATTCCTATTAGAGTCCATTCAGTCGGTCAGAGACTATGATGGTAATCCTGCGGCCGACTTTTTAGGGTATGGTTACCGAATAGGGATTAAGCAGACCGGCTATATCGGCCGTGAAGAAAAAGCTATAACTCTTAAAATCCAGGAGCAAAAACGTGAGCTGGTGATCACAACAGCTGATCCTGAGGAACTTAAGAGTGCTATTAAGCCAGGTGAATAGACTTGGCTTTAATGGCTCTATACAGCACTACAACATTTGAATCAGCTGGATATAGTTACCACAGGTATCATCAAAGGTGGCGAGCTTAACTGTGCCTATTTCCTTAGGATCGGCAATGAATTCAACATCTAACTTGGCGAGGCGCTTATACTCGCTTTGCAGGTCATTTACCTGAAATGAAGTCCAGGGGATCCCAGCATCTTTTAGTTCCTGCTGATAGGTTTGCGATGGAGGGAAGGCTGTTGGTTCGAGTAATAATTCAATTCCATTTTGTTCATCAGGTGAGACAACAGTTAACCACCTATGCTCCCCCATCGGAATATCAGTCTTTTTGATAAAGCCCAGTACCTGAGTATAAAATCGTAAGGCTTTATCCTGATCATCTACCGGCACACTGGTGACGTGTATTTTTAGCATCGGTCAGAACTCCTTGTTTAACGTACTTCATCATCTGGATGGTTCATGAACTTTACTGTTCATTAAACCCCTTACCTTCGAAGATCTTCGGCATACATTTTTCTATTCTTGAAAAACGTGTCTGAGATTGTTTGGCTGAAGATAAGTGGAGGATATAACTTCGTTGACGGCCGGGGGTTAGGGCTTCAAAAGCGTCCCTCAGAGCCGGCATTTCATGGAATTTTTGTTCTAACTCCTGAGGAACTGGCCCCGGTTCTTTTTTAAAGTCGACTTTTGCTCCTGACTGATTAACTTTGATAGCTTCTTCGATGTATGCCTTAATCGTTGGCTCCATGCTGGATACTTCTTCGGGGCTGGTAAAGGTCATACGACGGGCGGCCTGTGTGTTCTCACCAGGCTTTTCTAAGACGCCTTCAGGATCTTTTAAAAGTGAGCCTTGGGTAAATAACAGTGCACAGAAGTTTTTAAAGCCCTGCAGAATAATGATGTTGTTGTCGTTGTGGGTATAGCAGGGTTTGGCCCACTTTAGTTCTTCGGTTAACTCGCAGCTTAAAGCGATTGCTCTTAGTTGCTCGAGTTCTTGTTGCCACTGCTTGGATTTATAAAAGAAACCATCAACGGTAGGGTTGGTACGGGTTTTTACGTCTTGACTCATGAAAGGCTCCTTGTCGCTTGTTAATCCGTAATCTTTGTATCATAGATTACCTCGGTTAACAGCAAAAACCGTTAACCATGTGCCAGTATCGCTTCCGGAGGAACTTGATGTTCTAATTCGTAGCAATTTCCGGGAGGAGGTTGATGACCTGGAGGTCTATCCGGAAACCAGATGCGACATTTACCAGGTGGTGGCATATGACCTTCAGGGATATGTGGTGAATGTTTAGGATGAGGACCTGATCTCGGATGGGGATGACGATCATAATAGCCCAAACAGCCACTCAGGATAATACTGCCGAGAATTAGCAAGGCAATGTTTCGCAGAGGTAATGAGGCTTTCATATACTTCCCGAATATAATTAACCAATAAATTGATCCTATCAAAAAACTAAAAGTATTTTTTGGGGTGTAGGCAATTATATAAGGCCTGTTCTATGGAAGCTTATTGGGATAGTAGTTTCTGAACGTCAGGATAGTTGTTTTATCATGAGTTCCCAGTCACCGCCATGAATTGCACCGGGATAATCGACGACTGGAAGTGACGTTGTGGTTTGGTAGCCGAGTTTAGTATACAGTTTCCTTGCCACTGTATTTTCAGAAGCAACAATCAGACTCATTTGTTTAACACCCTGAGCTTTCGCCTTTGATTCGGCCTCGCTTAGCAGTGCCTTAGCGATGCCTTTCCCGCGGTGATTTTCCTTTGTTGCTACTGCATTGATATACCAGCTTCCGGGGGCTTTTGACTCGAGCTTTACTAGTGGCTTAACAATCTCAGGGTAGTCATCTATATCGTCGAGAATATAAGGATCGTCGAGTTGGTAAGAAATGATCATCCCCAGTAGCCCGGATTTGTCTCTGATAACTCGGGCATTTTTATAACTGAATCCCCCTTCTTCGCGAGCGGCTCGCTGTGCGCCTATTTCGAGAGGGGGCTCGGCGCCTTCTGCCATTCCTGACCATAAGTACTCAGGAATTCCTTCACCTGCTAAGTTAATTAAATAAGCCAGTTCGCTAGCATCTTTGGGGTAGGCATTCTCAATTTGCATGATTCTAGAGTAACATATGGACAAGCGATATTGATACTAACAGTTCAAAACCTAAGGTAGCAGCGACAATATTATTAATGATTATTGTTTTTTGATTTTCTTATCCCCGGAGGTGGATAGTCACTTACTTTCCGCTTTTTTAACGCGGATCTTATTACCATCAACTTCACGAGCATTCAGGTTCTTAACTGCTGCTTTGGCTTCACCGGGCTTTGGCATCTCGACAAAACCAAAACCTTTAGAGCCGCCAGTGGCTTTGTCCATGATCAAGTTACACCATTGGACCGTACCATATTCTTCAAACAGCGCTTTGACTTGATCTTCAGTGGTTGAGCGAGCTAGATTTCTAACGAGTAATTTCATTTGCAAGGATGTTCTCTAAAAGTATTTACCACATCATATCACTAGTCGCTGTAGATAGCTGGTTAATATGATATCTACTCATCATCTCCAGTATAGAATACATAGCCAGTGCCCGGTTTGTACCTAAAGTACCGGGACCAGGAAATAGTGGCTAACTCTTCTACAGACAGTTTGGGTTCGTTTCCTTCCTGGTGTACAGAAACATCATTTAGATTTTTGTCTGACCGTATTAGCTCAATGCCTTTTGACTCTGCTTCTTCATGGTTATCTGCTCTTACTATTTTAGTGGTATAAAACCCACCTTTCTCATTACTTTTACCATCTAAATTGAGTATGAAGTCGGCCCCGTGAATGAGTACTTGATAATATGCCATAAAAATTTTGTTTAATTTAAATTTTTAGTCTAGACCTAAGTTCCGTATCAGGTGTGAGTTAGGTTTTATTTGCTCAATAGGGATTTCATAGCGCGTTGATAATAAAGTTACCAAGGTCTCCATTACAGCATCAGGTTTATCCTTATACTGAGCCTTATTTGTTTTATTAGCTATGTATTTGGCTAATTCTTCTAAAATACCAAGACCCTCTGCATCACTATCAGGAATCGAGATTCTATATTCTGCTTCAATATCCAGAATGAACTCTACTGTATCTAGCCCCATTTACTTAACCTTTTAAGTAAGTTTCTTAGCATTATTTCACTTTTTTAAGCGCAACGAGATCGCTCCCAACAATAGCTTCCAAGTTTTTGGTAATCTTTTCTGGTGACCAGTCCCACCAAGCTATTTGCAGCAAGTCGTCAACGACTGATGGCTCAAATCGATCTTTAATGTGAACTGCTGGATTACCACCATAAATACTGTAAGCCGGAACATCGGTAGTGACTACCGACTTACTGGCGATGATTGCGCCATCGCCAATCTTAACGCCGGGCATAATGGTTGCGTCATAGCCAATCCATACATCATTACCGATTTCGGTATCGCCTTTAAAAGGCAACTCGCCTTCCTCGGGCATCACTTTCTCCCAACCGTTACCAAAAATCTGGAAAGGGTAGGTCGAGAAACCAGACATCTTATGGTTGGCACCATTCATGATGAAGGTTACGTCTTTAGCAATGGCACAGAATTTACCGATTATGAGTTTATCGCCAATAAACGGGAAGTGATAAAGCACATTCTCTTCAAAGCGCTCCGGACCATCGGGATCATCATAGTAAGTATAGTCACCAGCAATGATATTTTCGCGTGTTATAAAGTTCTTTAAATAGCCGACTTGGGGAAATCCCTTCATCGGCTCTTTGTTATCTGGGTTTGGACCAAACAATGCATGCTCCTTTTTATAAATCTTAGTCTTCTATTCAAGTAAATATCGATTATAGGTGTGCTAACCCCTTATTGGCGTACCTATACATTAAGTCGGTGTTTAAGAATCTTTATCCCATTGAATGTTATTCTTCATTCGATCAAAGTGAGGAGCAAAAACTGAAAGCGCGGCGAAACTTTGCCCTTCCTTCAGGATGGGACCGTGGAGTGTATCCTTGGGGATGAATATAAGATCTCCTTTTTTTACGCTCTTCGTTTCATCGCCGACCTTAAACTCCACGTTGCCTTCAATAATGACCAGTAATTCATCATGGTTTTTTTGAATATGAAGTGCATTGCCGCTATCAGCAATAATACCAACATTAGCCGTCAGGTGCTCGCCATCGAAAACAAACGTTCTCTTAATGGGATCGTTTCGGGTAGATTCATCAGTCTCGAGGGACGCGACGATTTGCTCCAAATTCTGAAAATACGTCATAGTTGATTACCTCACTGCTGGCTGTGTTTAATGAGTAGCCTAACTATAAGAATACCAGACCTGGAAAAAATTAGTGTTCTCTAGCTCGATTTTGGTTTACTTCTTTGCATTTTTCTCTCTCACAAAAATATAGAATACAGTAGCCGTTATCGAGCCAATTAGCCCAAGGGATACTGATTGCAGTAATTTTTCTAAGGTTGAATCATTTCCAAAGAAGTTGAAAACAAAAATAATCACAAACCCTGGCAGTAAGCCGCTAATAAAATACCAGTGAAAGCCTTTGATGCCTTTATAAATGAAAAACAAGTGGACTGGGACTCCCCAAGCTATAAAGGCTATCAGTCCAATACCTGCTCCCCACGTTGCAATCATTAATGCACCATCCAGTCCGGCAGGACTGTGTCCTATTTTTGCACCCAAACCGAGCGAGAAGCAAAATACAAAAATAAAGAGCAGTGTTAATAATGTTGAGGTAGCTATTTTTTTCATTTCTGTCCCTGATGGATTAATTATTCACTCCAACCGACGTAATTTCAATCCTCTGATTTATTTCTCCATCGCGCCCAAGGGTCGTTACTCTTCGTTGGACCCTTGCTAGAGTCTTGGTGGTGTTGACCACGAGTGTTTTTACCTTTGTTATGACGGGCTCCGCCACCTTTACTGTATTCAGTCGCTTTCTTTTCTCGCTTCTCACGCTGTTTTTCAGCGTCTTCCAGGCTTAACTCGGCTGGTTCACCCGGCTTTTGATCGTCCGGTACTATCCGATCTCTGGGGGGAATATGAAACTCTTCGGAAGAGACGGGCGGTAAACTCTTATACTGGTACATATAAAAAGCCTCGACTTTCTCTCGCGCCCAATCCGTTTTCTTAAGAAACTTGATACTGGAAGCAATGCTGGGGTTGGTCTTAAAGCAATTAAGATTCAAATAAGCGTGAAGAATCTCAAAACCGTAATGTTCAACTAATTCAGTGACTAAGGCTTTTAAACCGACGCCATTCAAAGGGTTATTCTTATAATTTATTTCATCAGACATACAAATTTCCAGCAGAAGAGGAAGCGATTTCGTACCATTATAACTGGGATAGGACTGATTAGCACATTAGAAGTTAATGAACTCGGGAAGAATACATCATGAACCTGTCATGAAAGAGCTGTTTCATTTATCATCCCAGCTACGCTTGTTTAACGCTTATTGTCGTTAATCAGACAAATCTTGTATTATCGCTTCATTAAACAGTGTGTAGGTAAGCATTCAGTTTGTTAACAACAGGATAAACCGTATTATGTTTTTGCGTGTTATTATTTTTTTAATATTACCGTTGACCGCTTGTAGTGATTCCTCTGAACAAAGTGAGAGTCAAGAAACAAACAACGACCGTTATCTAACCACGTTTGTGGATGTATTTATGGAGTACTGCTATGAGAATAAAGGCGGGAAAGATGTTTTTGACAAGCTTGATAAATCACAGTGGAAGCCAGACAAAGACTACCCAGAAGTTTTAGTAGCCGATATTAATGGTCTTAATGTCGGGGTTTCGACGTATGAGAATAGAACCTGTGTGGTTGATACTAAAGCTAGGAAATCAGGTAATGTGTTGTTTACGGAAAAGCAATTAATCGACAAGTTGATCGAGAAATCAGGGTTTACCCTGACCAATACTGGCGTTGCAACGCTGATGAATATCAAGGACGAAGAAAACCAAGCCAGGAGCTATACCTTAAGTGATGACTCCGCTAGCAATAAAGCCATTACGGTAATCTACCCCAGTAACAGCCTGGATGATTTTTATGTGTCAATTGATTACATAAATAATTAAATAGTGGGGTTGGAGCAAGCTTTACCCCAACCAAATAAATAATCCTACTGAAGCAATGAAAAATAAAGCTGCCCTTGCAGGAGTAGACTTACGAAGAGCAAATGCCCCTAGAATGGCGAAGGTAACAGGAACAACCTGAAACATGATTAAAACATAGAGCTCCAAGTGTTCTTCCAGGACATGAGAATGTGCAATTAGCCACTCAGATTTATCGAGGCTACGCGCCAGGCACCAGCCGAGTATCCCAAAGGCCCAAGCCAGAAAAAACAATTTGACGATGAGGTCTATTTTCTGCCCTAGGGATTGATTGGTTTCTTTCAGTCGCTCCATTTCCACCTTATGCATAACATTATATTATCGGACATTAATCCCTTGTTTGTTAAAGTGATACTAGCAAAGTCAGTGTGTTAAAGGAAATGCAGTAAAAGCAGGGTGCGTTTCGACGCACCCTGAGCTGATTTTAATAGTATTTTACGTTTCCAGATGTTCTTAACCTAGGAGCAGAAAGGGAGCCACAATAGTTATTATCTTCTCTTACACTAAAAACATTAATAGCACCACTGTAGCCACCATATAAATCGTTATTTCTGAATTCGTTTCCTATGGAAGGGCACTCGCCAGATTCTAATGTGCAGCCACCATCGTTATTGCCATCAAGATTCCAACCTCTTTCATCTGCATTACAGTACCAGGCTTGGTAGAAAGCTTCTTTTCCTGATGAATAAAACCTATTGTCTGCGATATAGTTGTAATTTGATTCATCTCTAACTTTTATTGGGTCACCATTTATATTTAAGAAGCGGTTTCTTAAAACCTCATTATTTGAAGAGTGGTGCGCGATATAAACTGCATGGATAGCAGAACTCCATTCAGGGGTGTTTAATATATCCACGAAATGAGAATTGACTATAGAGTTATTTCTAGAGTTTACGAATCTTACGGCAGCAGTAGAATATTCAGAGTTACTATATTTTCCCCCAATTCTATAAAAGTACATGCCATATAATTCATTCGCTGAGTTCCAGCTGCTTACATAATTCCTATTTCCATTAAATGACATAGCAGTATTATAATTTTGTACTTTGATATATCTAAATTTTAGTTTGCTTGCTGTGCCACCACTCTTTCTGAGTTTAAACCAGGTGTCTAATCCTCCTCCGTCAAAAACTGGTCTTTCTTTAATAAATGAGGTTGGAGTAAAAGTGATTGAGTGTCCATTTGAATAATCCCAAGTAACAGATTGGAAGTAGTATGTGCCAGGGTCAATATGTATTTCAATCGGCTCGTTTGGGTTATATGATTTAAGAACTTCTTGAGCACGCTTGAGAGTTTTTATTGGTTGAAAATAGGTGAATCCTTCGTTTTGGTCACTACCTGATGGAGAGATAAAAATTCTAAAAGATTCTGATGCGGTAGATGTAATGCTGAAGACGATAGTTATTATTAATAATATATATTTCATTTACTAATCCTTAGTATTTTCTGATACGGTTTTGAGTCACGAATGCTATCAAAATCTTACAGGTTGGTGAAATGCTTTTTTGCAATGGGAACCATGCTATTTTCACAATCCGATTGTACTGCTATGACTAACCTTTATAATGTCTGCAACTTCTATTAATCACACATTCCATGCTGTTTTTCGAGAACATGGCGCTTCGCCGTGGTAAAAAAGTTTTATTTGAAGACGCGAGTTTTATCATTAACCCGAAAGATAAGGTTGGTGTCACCGGGGCTAATGGTACCGGTAAGTCGTCGTTGTTCGCTTTGATCCGTGGGGAGCTTGAGGAGGACTCGGGCAATTTCTCGATGGCGGGGAACGTGACGATTTCGAGCGTGCGTCAGGAAACGCCGGCGGTGGAAGACTCGGCGCTGGAGTATGTGATTCAGGGCGATGTCGAGCTGTGTGAGATTGAGGCGGCTTTGGTGAAGGCTGAGGCGGAAGAAGACGGACACGCCATCGGTAAGCTGCATCAACAGCTGGATTCGATTCAGGGCTATGCGGCGCGAGCGCGAGCGGGCGCCTTGATGCATGGTCTGGGTTTTACTGCCGAGCAGGAGCAGCTGCCCGTCTCCAGCTTCTCGGGCGGCTGGCGTATGCGTCTGAATCTGGCGCAGGCGCTGATGTGTCGTTCCGACCTGTTATTACTCGATGAGCCGACCAACCACCTCGATTTCGAGGCGGTGGTGTGGCTGGAGAAATGGCTGGAATCGTATCAGGGCGCGGTCTTACTGATTTCACACGATAGGGATTTTCTCGATCGCGTGATTAATCGCGTGGCGCATATCGAGCAACAGCATATTAAGCTTTATAGCGGTAACTATTCCGATTTTGAAGTGCAGCGTGCAGAGCAGCTGGCGCAACAACAGGCGAATTTTGAGCGACAGCAGAAAGAGATTGCGCATATGCAGTCTTATGTCGATCGCTTTAAGGCCAAGGCGAGTAAGGCCAAGCAGGCGCAGAGCCGGGTTAAGGCGTTGGAGCGTATGGAGAAAATTTCTCCGGCGCATGTCGATTCGCCGTTTAATTTTAGTTTCCCTGAACTGGGGCATGTGCCGAGTCCTTTGTTACAGCTCAAAGAAGTGAGCGCTGGCTACGATACCGAGAATGGCCCAGTTACGATTCTGAACAAAGTTGGTTTTACTTTGTTACCGGGCGCGCGGATTGGACTGCTGGGTAAAAACGGCGCCGGTAAATCGACCTTGATTAAAGTGTTAGCGGGCGAGCTGGGCTTGCAGGGCGGTGAGCGAGTTGAAGCCAAGCATCTGCATATTGGTTATTTCGCTCAGCATCAGCTCGAGCAGTTACACCCAGAAATGTCACCGATTCAGCATTTTCAGCGTGAATATCCCGATGCCACCGAGCAAGAGCTACGTAATTTCTTAGGCGGCTTTGATTTTCATGGCGATAAGGCTCTGGAGCCGGTATCACCGTTTTCGGGTGGCGAGAAAGCCCGTCTGGTATTAGCGTTACTGGTTTATTCAAAGCCCAACCTGCTGCTGCTGGATGAGCCGACCAACCACCTGGATCTGGAAATGCGTCATGCCATGACCGTGGCTTTGCAGGGTTTCGAAGGGGCAGTGGTGCTGGTGTCGCACGATAAGCATATGCTGCGTATGGTCACTGATGAACTGCATCTGGTAGCTGGTGGTAAGGTTAAGCCATTCGATGGTGACCTGGATGATTACGCCAAGTGGTCTCTGGAACAGTCATCGATGGAGCGTCGTTCTAATAACTCGGGTAGCGAGTCTGAGTCGTCCTCTGCTGGCCAGCCGGAAGTGTCGCGTAAAGAACAGCGTCGAATTGACGCCGAGAAGCGTAAGGCTTTGCAGCCGCTGAAGAATAAGTTGAAAAAGGTCGAGCTGGAGCTGGATAAACAGCAGAAGCGCAAGGCGGAGCTGGATGAGCTGATGGCCGATCAGAGCCTGTATGAAGAATCGAACAAGGACAAGCTGGCTGAACTGAGCGCCGAGTATGGCGAAGTTAATCAGCGTCTGGAGGCTCTGGAAGAAGATTGGTTGATGCTGCACGAAGAGCTGGAAGAGGCTGGTTAGGTTTCTTTAGAAAGACTCTGGATCCCGCGGTCGAGCCGCGGGATGACAGTTAGTCGTCAAATAACTGCTAAAGCTTATTATTAATTAACACCTACCTATTTCCCACGATAGCTTAAGTCAAAATACTCAAATCTAAATTAGATGCGTCATCCCGCGGCTCGACCGCGGGATCCAGTGCCTTAAGTTTTGAGCATTGTTCAGGATGACATGGCTAAATGACGATTTAATCTCTCCTAACCCCTTAAATTGGCTGGAAAAAGGCGGATTCTGTTCAAATGTGGAAATGCATAACTCGTGGTTCCATATCCGCATAACCCTTGGTAGACTTAACCGCATTATAAGATTTAGTGCTATAGGCACTTTGTAGCCCATGATTGAGCATGACCGATTAATAAATCCAACCGAAACGACTGACGAAGATCAGTTTGATCGTGCTATTCGCCCGACCACGTTAGATGACTATGTGGGGCAGGAGAAAGTTCGTGAGCAGATGGAGATCTTTCTGCAAGCCGCTAAAATGCGCAAAGAAGCGTTGGATCATGTTTTGATTTTTGGTCCTCCTGGCCTGGGTAAGACGACCCTGTCTAATATTATCGCTAATGAAATGAACGTTGGTATTAAGCATACCTCGGGTCCCGTGCTGGAAAAAGCCGGTGACTTAGCGGCGATGCTGACCAATCTCGAAGCTAATGATGTCTTGTTTATCGACGAAATCCATCGCTTAAGCCCTCAAGTTGAGGAGGTACTGTATCCGGCGATGGAGGATTATCAGCTGGATATTATGATCGGTGAAGGTCCTGCAGCTCGTTCAATCAAGGTTGAACTTCCACCCTTTACCTTAGTCGGTGCGACAACCCGTGCCGGACTCTTGACCTCGCCACTGCGTGACCGCTTTGGAATCGTGCAGCGCCTTGAGTTCTACAATATTAAAGATCTGACGGGTATCGTCATGCGCTCGGCGCAGATTCTGGGGCTTCGTTTGGAAGAGTCAGGCGCGCTTGAAGTCGCCCGAAGGTCTCGTGGTACGCCGCGGATTGCAAACCGTTTGTTACGTCGGGTTCGAGACTATGCCGAGATTAAGTCGGATGGCTTAATCACCGATAAAGTGGCTGATCGGGCGTTAGATATGCTGGATGTCGACGCCAAAGGCTTCGATACCATGGATCGTAAGTTATTACTGACTATTATCGAGAAGTTCGGTGGTGGGCCGGTTGGGCTGGATACCTTGGCGGCAGCGATTGGTGAAGAGCGCGATACCATTGATGATGTGCTGGAGCCATTTTTAATCCAGCAGGGCTTTATTCAGCGTACGCCGCGTGGCCGTATTGCGACTAAGCTGGCGTATGAACATTTCGGGATCATTCCTTCCTCAGGCGATTTGTTCAATGAATAAATGATCAATAAGAATAATTTTTTCGAGATAGTTTTAACACTATTTATAGAGTGAGACGTTATAATAACAGGATTGCGGCTAAAATTTCGTTACTCTTTGTTGTGGGTCACTCGTTTAGATGACTAAACAGCGTCCCCAATGCCTCGATTAACAAAATTTTTCCACGCAATAGTGGTGATTCGATGACAGAGCAACAAGCGCTAAAGAATAAGCGTGAATTTATTTGGCCAGTTAGGGTCTATTACGAAGATACCGATGTGGCTGGCGTGGTTTATTACGCGAATTACTTGAAGTTTTACGAACGAGGGCGAACCGAATGGTTGCGCTCCCTAGGGTGGGAACAGGACGTTTTGATCGATAAAGGTTTAGCGTTCGCTGTGGCCCATGTCGATGCAAAATACCTGAAACCTGCTCGGTTTAACGATAAGCTCCTGGTCAAAACTCGTATCGTCTCGGTTAGAAAGGCGAGCGTTATCTTTGAGCAGGAAGTGGTTAAGGTGGTTGCCGATGATTCGGCGACTGAGAATGAAGAATTAGTGAATAAGGCAATAATTCGAGTGGCTTGTGTAGATATGACTACCATGATCCCTGCGCCTATGCCTAAGTATTTACAAGAGGAGATTGCACGTGAATGGTGCGAATGACATGTCAATTGCTGGTCTGTTTTTAGAGGCCAGTTTTTTAGTACAAGCAATCATGGTGTTATTGCTGTTAATTTCTGTGATGTCCTGGGCATTGATTTTCCAGCGTTCCGGTGTTCTCAACACGGCAGCACGTAAGAGCAAAAAGTTTGAAGACCGCTTCTGGTCTGGTGTTGACTTAAGCCAGTTGTCGTCTGAGTTAACCGCCGGTAATAAGGTGGCGCGTGGTCTTGAAGCCCTGTTTATCGCCGGTTATCGCGAGTTTATGCGTTTGCGTCAGCAAAAAGGCGTCAACCCCGAGGCAGTGATGGATGGTACGCATCGTGCGATGCGAGTGGCGCACAGCCGTGAAGTCGAAAAGCTCGAGCAAAACCTGTCATTCTTAGCCACAGTGGGCTCGGTCACCCCTTATATCGGTCTGTTTGGTACCGTGTGGGGTATTATGAACTCCTTTATTGCGCTTGGTAGCGTTAAGCAGGCGACGTTAGCGATGGTCGCGCCAGGTATTGCCGAAGCTTTGATTGCGACGGCGATGGGCTTATTCGCAGCAATTCCGGCGGTTATCGCCTATAACCGCTTTACTAACCGCTTACAGCGCATCGAAACGCAATACGAAAACTTCCTTGAAGAATTTTCAGGAATTTTACATCGTAAAGCGCACAGTTAAGATAGGGTATTGCTATGCCACAACTGGTACGTAGAGAAAGACGCCGCTTAAACGCTGAAATCAATGTGGTTCCTTACATTGACGTCATGCTGGTGCTGCTGGTCATTTTTATGATTACGGCGCCATTGATTACGGCGGGTATTCAAGTGGACCTGCCCACGGCGGAAGCCGAGCCAATGTCGCCTGATGAAACGACACCTTTTATTGTGTCGATTGATTCGCATGGTCAGCATTACCTGGAGATTGGCAGTTCTGCCGAAGGCCGTCCTGAAGCACTGAGTCGTGAAGAGTTACTTGATAAGGTATTGCTTGAATTGGATAAAACACCTAATGCGCCGATTTTGATCAATGGTGATAAGTCTGTGCCTTATGGTGAGGTGGTAGAATTGATGGACCAATTAAGGCAGGTTGCAGGGATAGAAAACGTCGGTTTGATGACGCAACAACCCAATTAGGTACTGTTTTGCTAGGTGACCATTTTGTCGAATAAAAAGAACATTCTGCCCATTGTTATTTCGATTGTGCTGCATTTAGCGCTGATCATGGTGCTGATATGGAAGTTTATCTGGCAGCCCAATATTCCTGAGCATAAATACGTGGACGCACCGATTCAGGCAAGAATAGCGCAGGCGCCAAAAAACAATCCGCCACCGCCAAAGGTGGATAAAGCAAAACTGGAGCAGGAGCGTCTGGAGAAGCAGCGTAAAGAACAGGAACGCCTGAAAAAGCTCCAGCGTGAGAAAGAGCTGGCTGAACAGAAGGCCAGAGAAAAAGCCGAAGCAGAGCGTAAAGCTAAAGAGCAGGCTGAGCTTGAGCGTAAGAAGAAGCTTGCGCTGGAAAAGAAAAAGGAAGAAGAGCGTAAGAAAAAAGAAGAGGCGGAGAGAAAGCGTCTCGAAGAAGAGAAGCGCAAAAAAGCCGAAGCGGAGCGGAAACGTAAAGAGGAAGAGGCTCGCAAGAAAAAATTAGCGGAAGAGAAGCGCAAAAAAGCCGAAGCGGAGCGTAAGCGCAAAGAGGAAGAAGAGCGTAAACGTCAGGAAGAGCTTGAACGTTTACAGAAAGAATTGGAGGCGCAGGAGTCTGAATTCTATGATGCGATGGAAGGTGATGTGAAAAAAGCGCAGGCGTTAACGGAGCTGGAAGAGCTGAAAGTTCGAATTCGTGACAAACTGGCGCGTTTATGGAATATGCCATCGACGCCGGGCAGCTGCACCATTACCATTAAGACAGCTCCGGGAGGCGTGGTATTAGATACTATCGTGGTCGGTGGTGATGAGGCTTACTGCCAGACCGGTATTTCGGCCATTAATCGGGCAGCGCCTTTACCGTACTCGGAAAATCCCGAAGTGATAAAAGAATTGCGCAGTATAAGGTTTACGTTTGATCCAACTTTGAAAGATTAAAACAACAGTGAGTGATAACTCTATGAAACAAATTTGTAAAACATTGATGGTATTGTGGTTGGGCTTGGCGGCCTTTGCGGCACACGCCGAAATCCAGATTTATATTACCGAGGGTCGGGATGATGCTCGACCTGTGGCGGTGGTACCGTTCAAATTTGAGAGTTCGTCTGAGGTTCAGGTGAAACCGCCGCATGATTTTTCCAAGATCATTGCCGATGATCTGGAGCGTAGCGGTAAGTTTAAGGTTAAGGAGTTGTCGGAACTGCCTCAGGCACCAACCAGCATTACTGAAGTGGATGTGGATGCCTGGAAAGAACTGGGTGTCGATGGAGTCGTGTATGGCACGGTTAAAGAGACGGCGCCGGGAAAGTATATGGTTTCTTACGACTTGATCGATCCTTATAACGATAAAGCCGTTATGGAGTCAGAAATTCCTTCGGGAAGTTATCCGTTGGTTGATCAGGCGTTTCATCTGATGGTGCTGAAGACCAAGCTGATCAATAATGATAATTTCCGCTGGGGTGCTCATATCGCGGCAGATGAGATTTATGAGGCGTTGACAGGCGAACGAGGGGCTTTTGCGACGCAGGTTGCCTATGTTCAGGTCGATCGATTGGCAGCGAAGCCTTATCAGTTGAATATCGCCGATAGCGATGGCTTTAACCAGACGTTAGTCTTCTCTTCGCCTAAGCCGATTATGTCGCCAACCTGGTCTCCTGATGCAAACCAGTTGGCCTATGTCAGCTTTGAGAATGGCAAGTCGGAAATATATATTCAGACGATTGCCACAGGCGAGCGTGAGTTAGTCGCCAGCTACAAAGGCTTTAACAGTGCTCCGGCCTGGTCGCCCGATGGCACTAAAATGGCTATGGTATTGTCAAAAGACGGTAATCCAGAGCTGTATGTGATGGATTTAGCATCAAAAAGGCTGAAAAGATTGACGAGACATTACTCGATTGATACCGAACCTTCGTGGCATCCAGATGGCAAAAGTTTGATATTCACCTCAGATCGAGGAGGAAAACCGCAAATTTATAGAGTTTCGCTTGCAGGAGGTGATGCAGAAAGGGTAACCTTCGAAGGACGGTATAATGCCGGGGCTGAGTTTGCGCCGGACGGAAAGACTATTGTGATGGTTCACCAGAACAATGGTAATTTCCATGTGGCCGCACAAGACATCGAGACGGGGAACCTGACTGTCTTAACTAAGACGAGTCTAGATGAATCGTTGTCAGTCGCTCCTAACAGTAGCATGATTATTTTCTCTACTGTCGACGGGCGGCAAAAAGTTTTAAGTGCGGTATCAATGGATGGACGCTTTAAAGCAAGACTGCCAGCGAATGTTGGTGAGGTTAAAGCGCCGGCCTGGTCGCCATTTATTTTGTAAACTTAAAAAACAGTGAAATAACAATCCTGGAGGATGACAATGAAACGTTCGGTACAATTACTATTGGCTTTGTTTGCAGCTGCAACATTAGCTGCCTGTAGCACAACTGAGCCAGCAGAAGATACTACTGACACAACCGTTCAACAAGATGATACTTCTGATGCAGAAGCTGAAGCATTAGCACGTCAACGTGCGGCTGAAGAAGCAGAAAGACAACGTATCGCTGCATTGTTGGAAAATACTACGATTTACTTCGACTTCGATAGCGATGCTATCCGTGGTGGTGATATGGAGTTAATCGAAGTTCACGCGAAACACATCCAAGCGACTGGTAAGAAAGTTGTATTGGAAGGTCATGCCGACGAGCGTGGTACTCCTGAGTACAACTTGGCTCTAGGTGAGCGTCGTGGTAAATCAGTTGCTCAATTAATGAGAACTTATGGTGTTGCTGACAGTCAAATTGAAGTGATCAGCTTTGGTGAAGAGTCGCCGGCTAACCCAGGACACACTGAGCAAGCATGGCAAGAAAACCGTCGCGTAAAAATTAAATATCAATAATGAATTATAGATTATTTAAAACAATCGCGTTTTCATTACTCACAGCATCTGCTGTGAGTAATGCTGCGGCGCCAGTGGTCGATGGCAAAGCAGTTGATGCGGTAAGACAGCAAGAGACCAGTCAACAAAATCAGCTGGTTGGCGAATTAATGCGCCAAGTTATGCAGCTGCAGAAAGAGGTTAGCTATCTTCGTGGTAAAACCGAAGAGCAGGGCTATCAGATAAAGAAGCTGCAACGTCAGCAAAAAGAATTATATACCGATCTTGATCGCCGACTGACGGAAGCGACTCAGGGCGGCATGTCGATGACAGGGCTTGAAGGCGCAGAAGACTCTGCGCAAAGCGGTGCTTCTCAGTCCTCATCTGACGAAAACCTGAGCGAAGAGCAAATTGCTTACAACAAGGCATTTTCACAGTTCAGTGACAAGAAGTATGCCTTTGCTAAAAGCTCGTTCAAAGGTTTTGTCAAAGATTATCCTAAACATCCGTTAGCATCGAATGCTCACTATATTCTTGGTCAATTACATTTTAATGATAAAGAATACGATAAAGCGGCATTTGAGTTTGAGGCGGTTTATGCGCAGTTTCCCGAGACCAGCATTAAAGATAAAGCGATGCTGAAGCTAGCTCAGACACACGAAATTCGCGGTGATAAGGCCGCTGCTAAGAAGACTTATCAAAGCTTGGCTAAGGCTTTTCCTAATACCACAGCCGGCAAGCTGGCAAAAGTAAAGCTTGGCTCGCTGTAAGCGATAGCGCTTAAAAAAACACGAAAAGCTGTCTCTTTAGACAGCTTTTTTGTTACAATCCGCACAATTTTTAGACATTCCTCATTCTTTCAGGCCCATTTTGAGTAAATTACGAATTACAGAGATATTCCACTCGCTTCAGGGAGAGAGCTTAACCGTTGGTTTGCCAACCGTTTTCGTACGCCTGACCGGTTGTCCCTTACGCTGCACTTATTGTGATACCGATTATGCTTTCGGCGGTGGCGAGTGGATGACGTATGACGATATTTTGGCTGAAATCGAGCAGTATAACTGTCAGCATGTATGCATGACCGGTGGCGAGCCGTTGGCTCAGAAGCGCGCTTACGAATTCTATGAGATGCTGTGTGAGAAGGGATATAAGGTCTCCACGGAAACTGGCGGCGCTCATGATATTTCGGTGCTTGATAAGCGCGTGATGGTGGTGATGGACCTGAAAACACCTGACTCGGGTGAGATGTCGCGTAACTTGTATAAGAATATCGATCTCCTCAAACCCACCGACCAGGTGAAGTTTGTTATCTGCAGTCGTAAGGATTATGACTGGTGTAAAATGACGATTGATAAATACAACTTAACCGAGCGCTGTGAGGTATTGTTTTCACCCAGTTATGGTCAGGTCGAGTACGCCGATTTGGCCGAATGGATTTTAAAGGATAAGCTGAGAGTGAGAATGCAAGTTCAGCTGCATAAAGTCATCTGGGGTGAGAAGCAAGGCGTCTGATTGGAATTGTTAAAATACTCATCTGCTTTGTTATTCTAATCAATTCAAAATACTCACTTACTTTAGTAAGCTCCGTGTTTGAATTAATTGAATGCCGCGCAGGCTGAGCATTTTCCCTGCTTCCAATCAGTTTAGGATAAAACCCGAGCAAATTAATAAGCCTCGCCTGATAGAGTTTTATCAGCCTTTAACTGGCGCAAGCTCCTAAACATGGGGCAGAGGCGTTAAAGCGGTGTTAAGTCCCTTTATATTGGGCTGGATTGTTTTAAAAATATAGCAATCAAAATCAGGACGATTTTGATAAGAGTTTTCAGCATATGGACGTGCTGTAAACTCTGGTGCGTAAAGTATTTTTAAAATGATTCAGGTAGTCATGTTTAAATGGCCCCAATATCAGGGTGGCTTTCTTTTGGTTCCTTTTCTTGGCCAAACAAGGAAAGGAACTCGCTATTAAGCGAAAGCATTGGCAAAAATTGAAGCCTGGACTCTCAATTACGTTGTTCTAAAACATTAAAGGTATAGTAACCATGGTAAAACGAGCGGTAATTTTACTTTCCGGTGGTTTAGATTCGACCACAGCTCTGGCAATTGCTCAGGAGCGTGATTTTGAATGCTATACCATGAGTTTTAACTATGGCCAGCGCACGGTAGCTGAGCTGAAAGCGGCAAAGAAAGTCTCTACGCAGTTTGGTGCGAAAAAACATATCGAGGTTAATCTGGATATGACCGAGATCGGTGGTTCAGCACTAACCGACCATTCGATTGATGTACCTGTTGGCGAAGCATTACAACAGGAAGACGCTATACCCGTGACTTACGTTCCTGCCCGTAATACCGTTTTCTTGTCGATTGCACTTGGCTGGGCTGAGGTGTTAGAGGCACACCATATCTTCGTTGGTGTTAATGCGGTGGATTATTCGGGGTATCCTGACTGTCGTCCGGAGTTTATTAAAGCGTTCGAGTCAATGGCTAATCTGGCTACCAAGGCTGGCGTAGAAGGTCATAAGCTGCATATCGAAGCACCGCTTATCGACATGACCAAAGCTGAAATTATAAAAAAGGGTATGGAGCTAGGCGTTGATTATGGGCTGACCGTTTCCTGCTACGATGCGACGGACGATGGAAAGGCCTGTGGTCAGTGTGACTCCTGTCTATTGCGTAAACAAGGCTTCGAGTCGCAGGGGTTTGAGGATCCTACAGCCTACCAGTGAGCACGATCACACTACTGAAAATGTCATAATTCAATGCACTGATGACTTGCTGTAACTTTATGAAAAGTAAAGGTAATTCAGGGTGAAACCTCTTTGTCATAAGTGACAAATTTTCTTAACTGGTCTTAATGTTCTCTTTAGAAATAATGGAATTGGCTTTAAGCCAACCATCATATTTTTAAGGAGAAAAGTTATGAAAATATCGACTCGATTATCAGTAGTATCATCTTTATTGTTAGCTTCACAAATGGCGGTGGCCGCGCCATATATTATGGTCTCACCCGACGACTACCAGTCGTTCAAGAGTAGCCATAATACGTCCATAACCAGTTCAATCATTGATGCAAAAGGGGCCCATTGGAAACAGTATTCTAATTTTTTAGGGAAGAAGAATGCGTGGCTTTGGGTCTCGAGTGACGGGCAGCAACTGTATTGGAAAAATGACGACGGCAGTAAGCAATTGCTAGTCGACTTCGATGATACCATCGGGACAAAGTATGACGTTCAGATTGGCGGGTGTACTCATAGTGCTACTTTGGCACAAAAGGGCGGTACGGTAACATCGTCTGCAGGACAGTTTGAAGATGCGGTACAGCTGAGCTTTTCTGGATATTGTTTTGATGAAGGGCTGGAATCTGCCTGGTTTGTACCACAAATTGGCCTGGTTCGATGGAACCAGGACTCGATTCTGGGTTCGGTTGCTTTTGAGTTGCAGCATGCTAAGGTGGACGGCATGACAGTACCTAATCACAAGGGCCTCGAGCTGACTGCTCAGTTTCCTTCAGAGCCAATCATTGGTGGGCAGCAATCAACGGTTGAAGCGTATATCACGCTGCGTAATCACTCCGAACGAACCGTATCCTTAGACTTTAGATCGGGGCAGACATTTGATATCTATCTCTATGACGAGCATGACCAGCTCGTACAGCAATGGTCGCGGGACAGAATGTTCACACAGGCGCTGCAGACGATAGATATTCAGCCAGGGGAGGTTAAGCGTTTTGGTGATGAGGTTGAGCTTATTGATCAAAACGGCAAGCCTCTGGACATCGGGACTTATCGCCTGAAAGTTGAAATCGTTGGTAGCTATAGCCCAGAAGCGAGTGCTTTTAGCCAGCAACATCTGAGCGCTGAAGCACCATTGTATATCGATAAGATGATGACGCTGGATAAATAGGCCGATATTTGGTGCCCGGGTCATTGCCCAAATAATACACATTCAGTATAATACGCGCGATTTTTAAGGGGGTTAGCTCACGCTATCCCCCTTTTTGTACCATGCTTAGGGTTAGTCCTAGCATAGGAAAGAATTTTATGGGTCTGGCGTGTCAGGCTCATGCTAAACATCGATTTAGCAATGAACTGAATTTATTGATATTTAACTTTATTGACGGGAGTCTAAAATGGCTGTTGAACGTACTTTTTCTATTGTAAAACCAGACGCTGTAGCAAAAAACGTAATTGGTGAGATTTACACTCGTTTTGAGCGTGCAGGTCTTCGCATCGTTGCTTCAAAAATGATTCACCTTTCTCGCGAAAAAGCAGAAGGCTTCTACGCAGAACACAAAGAGCGTCCTTTCTTCGGTGCATTGGTAGACTTCATGACGTCTGGCCCAGTAATGGTTCAGGTTCTAGAAGGCGAAAACGCCATCAAAGCAAACCGTGAAATCATGGGTGCGACGAACCCACAGGAAGCGCTACGCGGTACTATCCGTGCAGATTATGCGGTTTCTGTTGATGAAAACGCTGCACACGGCTCTGATAGCCCTGAGTCTGCCGAGCGTGAGATTAGCTACTTTTTCTCTTCAGACGAGATTTGCCCTCGTACACGATAAAACTGGTTATTTTTCTTAATTTCTTTGTTAAAGCCTTTTGTTCGAGTTTCATTAACGACTTGTTAACTCCAAGTCTCACAAAAGGCTTTGCCTCGAACTAAAGAAAAATCCCTAAGTTTTATAATAACTTTACAGCTACTGGCTGTGAGTTAAAAAATGCAGGCCTGGCCTGCATTTTTTAATGTGATAGTGGTTTTAATCGTTAATATGTAGCGAAAGTGTTGATGGTAAGGCACTTGACCCCCTTTAAAGTTAGCCGCAAACATCAATATTACCGAGCAAGTTGGGCAGGACCGCCCAGTTTAGTCAAGACGAAACAGGGAGGTTTCGTTTGACGGCTCGAACAGTAATGTTGACGCTTGCGGGAAGTCCTTTGGACCTAACTTTAGGGGGAGTCTTCTCTTTGGTTACTTTCTCTTGACTACTCAAGAGAAAGTAACTCGCCGTCGGGCGAAATACAAAGTTGATGATAGAAAGTCTACTTAAAATGAGTTTACATATTGATGTCGCACCCAAGGTAGGCTCGTTTATGACTGTCGTCTAACGAACACTATTAAATTGCATTTCGCACTATGGTACGGAATGATAACAGAGTAACTTTGCTATTAAGGTGTGAAACGCCTAGAATAGCGTAAAATTTATACAGGTTGCTGCGTATACCAACCTGTAGTCGCAAAAAGGTAATCATAATGAGTAACCCAGAAAAAACGAATCTACTCAACCTGACACGCGACGAAATGGTTGAGTTCTTTGTAGAGCTTGGTGAAAAACCATTTCGTGCTCAACAGGTCATGAAGTGGATTCACCAGTTTGGTGTCGAAAGTTTCGACGAAATGACCAATATCAGTAAAGCCAGCCGCCAAAAGCTTGCCGAAGTCGCTGAAATTAAAGGTCCTGAAGTCTTGAGCGTTCAGGAGTCGAGCGATGGAACCATTAAGTGGGCATTGAAAATTCCCGGTGGGCAGGCTATTGAAACCGTATTTATTCCAGAACGCCATCGCGGAACGCTTTGCGTGTCATCGCAAGTTGGCTGTGCCTTAGAGTGTAGCTTCTGTTCCACTGGCTATCAGGGCTTTAACCGAAATTTATCCACCGCTGAGATTATCGGTCAGGTGTGGCATGCCGCGCGTTACCTGAACGGTAAACATAAGAGTGATGATCGCGCCGTGACTAACGTGGTGATGATGGGCATGGGGGAGCCGCTGGCTAACTATCAGCCAGTAATTAATGCCATGGGCTTGATGCTGGATGACTTTGCTTACGGTTTATCAAAGCGCCGAGTAACACTTAGTACCTCAGGTATGGTCCCGCAGCTGGATCGCATGGGTGATGATATTGATGTAGCTTTAGCTATTTCATTGCACGCCCCAAACGACGAACTGCGTGATGAATTGGTACCGATTAATAAAAAGTACCCAATCAAGGAGTTTATGGCCAGCGTCCACCGTTATATGGACAAATCCAACGCGGCGCGTAAGGTGACGGTTGAGTATGTTATGCTCAAAGATGTTAACGATACCTTAGAACACGCAAAAGAACTGGCTAAGGTGTTGAAAAACACCCCCTGTAAGATTAATCTTATTCCATTCAACCCGTTTCCACAGTCGCATTACGAAACGTCAACACCAAAAGCAATTGATGCATTTAGCGATTATTTGCATAAAAATGGTTTTGTGGTTGTGGTCCGCCGAACGCGTGGTGATGATATTGACGCTGCTTGTGGTCAATTGGCGGGAAAAATTAATGATAAAACAAAGCGTCAACAAAGGCGCACACAATTCTCAAACGATATTGATGTTAGGGCTTTGGTGTAACTAACAGTTTTAAGAGTCTTGTGCTTTTGATTATGCAGGTAGGTATAAATGAAACGAATAAATTGGATTTTGCTAGCTGTTACAACGGTTTTAGTGGGCTGTCAAACGACCACACGCACAAAAACCTCTGCGGCCACGAACGATCGTATTGAGGTTTCTAAAAGCGAGTATAACGCAACCAAAGCAGCTCAGACCCGGCTGGCCTTAGGGTTGAAATATATTGAGAGCGGCTATATGGAGCGGGCCAAGCAAAATCTGATGAAAGCTTATGAACATAAATCAGACTTGCCTGATGTGTTATATGGACTGGGTTATTACTATCAATCGGTTTATGAATACGATAAAGCTGATAAATATTATCAAGAGGCACTGGACGAAGCGCCCAATAACCCTGACTACCTCAATGCTTACGGTGCCTTTTTATGCCAGTCAAAAAAAGAGTATCAGAGAGGTATTGAGTATTTTTTAGAAGCCATTGAGCAGCCAGAGTACACCTCCGTCGGTGAAGCTTATGAGAATGCTGGTTTTTGTAGTGTCAGTGACGGACAGTTTGAACAGGCTTCAGAGTATTTCGAAAAAGCTCTGACACTGAACCCTGGTTTGACGAAAGCGCTGTATGGGCTGGCTAAGGCTCACTACGAAAGAGGGAATGCCCGTCGTGCTTCCGATTACCTGTATCGCTTTGAAGGTAAAAGTAGACCCACCGCTAATTCGTTATTATTGGGGTATAAGGTCGCGAAATTACTAAACCATCGCACCAACATGAGAAGCTACGGAGAAAAGTTAATGCAGCTATTCCCTGATTCTGGTCAAGCTAATGAATACTTAACGATCCGATAATTTCATGACTGAAAAAAATCAACAAACCTCTGATGAGCATGGATTTGGTCCAGGGGCTTTATTAAAGCGCACAAGAAAAGAGAAAGGTTTGTCGCTTGATGAAGTTTCAACGCGTTTAAAGTTGACCATGCCAGTGCTAAAACAGATAGAAGCAGATGACTATGAAAGTGATCTGCCGGTTACTTTCTTTCGTGGCTACCTTAAAAATTATGCCGAGCTGTTAAAGCTCGAAGAAGTCGATATCGTTGCCAACTTCCAACAGTATTGCAAACAAAATAATCTCTTCACCACGCCACCACCTAAATTGCAGGGGGTGGAGCTTGATAAGCCGATGAACTCCAGTAATTGGTTTTTTAAGGTGATTACTGCGGTTATTATTTTAGTTCTTGTGGCAGCTATTTATTATGTCGTTGTTGAAAAGGGGCTGTGGAAGAAAATTGTAGGCCAGCAGCCTGATGCCGAACAGAGCAGTTCTACCGGGTTAGATTTAAATAGTGAAACATCGTCGGAGTTGACATTGCCGCAAGGTGCTGAGACAACGTCAGGCAATGAGTTGCAGCTCAATGAGGTAGCGGCAGAGAGTGAGTCGAATACGGTGGATAGCACTGTCGACGAAGCCACAGCAGCTGACTCTGGAGAGAGCAGCCTGACACAGCAGCCGAGTCAGGCGGTAGATACGGGCACGACCGAACCGGTAGCCAAACCTGCTTCAAATCCTGTCGCTACCAGCAAAAGCCTGGTCTTGAGTTTTACGGGGGATTGCTGGGTTAGAATCGAAGATTCAACCGGTAAGGTGCTGGCGTTAGGCATTAAAGCCGCTGGTTCCGACTTGCAATTATCAGGACAACCTCCATATCGCTTGACGTTGGGTAAGGCATCAGCGGTACAATTAACCTATAATGGTGAAATGGTTGATTTGTCGGGTTACCCGGATAGCCGCGCAGCCAAGTTAACTTTGGGCGACGAATAGCCTCTGTAATCCTGGTTATACCCTAGAGCCCATTTTATTGTAACTAATTGATTTAACATGTTGCTTTTTCAAGCAACCAGTGAGTAAGAGTATGAACGGTCAATCCTGGATTCAACGCCGCAAATCGCGTCAAATCATGGTCGGTAATGTTCCAGTAGGTGGTGACGCCCCGATTGCAGTACAAAGTATGACGAATACGGATACCTGCGATGTCAACGCCACGGTCAGGCAAATTCAAGCCTTGGCAGCGACTGGCGCCGATATTGTGCGCGTTTCTGTGCCGACCATGAAGGCTGCGGAAGCATTTAAAGAGATTAAAAAGCAATCTCCAGTGCCGCTGGTGGCAGATATTCACTTCGATTACCGTATTGCGCTGAAAGTTGCCGAGTATGGCGTTGATTGCTTGCGTATCAATCCGGGTAATATCGGTGCCGAAGAGCGCGTCAAAGCTGTGGTCGATGCGGCTAAAGAACGTAATATTCCGATTCGTATCGGTGTTAATGCCGGTTCTCTGGAAAAAGATTTACAGGAAAAGTATGGTGAGCCAACACCAGAAGCCTTGGTTGAATCGGCTTATCGTCATATCGAAATCCTGGAGCGTCACAACTTTAAAGATTATAAGATCAGTCTTAAAGCCTCTGATGTTTTTATGACGGTTTCGGCCTATCGTATTCTCGCTAAAGAAATCGATAATCCGCTACATCTGGGGATTACCGAGGCGGGTAGCTTCCGCTCGGGAACTGTTAAGTCTTCCGTAGGTTTGGGTATGTTGTTAGCCGAAGGTATCGGCGATACTATCCGTATTTCTCTGGCAGCCGATCCGGTAGAAGAGGTTAAAGTTGGTTACGATATTCTAAAAAGTTTAGGCCTGCGCCAACGTGGCATTAACCTGATTGCCTGCCCATCATGCTCGCGCCAGCAGTTTGACGTCATTAAGACCGTTAATGCCCTGGAAGAGCGCCTGGAAGATGTTAATGAGCATTTGGATGTGGCCGTTATTGGTTGTGTCGTTAATGGTCCGGGAGAAGCCAAGGAAGTATCGGTCGGTCTGACCGGTGGCTTTAAGAAAAGTATGCTCTATCAGGACGGTGAGAAAAGCCATAAAATTGCTAACGAAGACCTGGTCGATGAGCTGGAGGCCCGGATTCGTCAGCAAATTGCGGAGAAGTTGGCACAAAAGGACGAAAAAACGAAAGGCGCTGAGCAGCTTCCAGTCGAAGAAATTTAATCAAAAATCCAGTATTTACCGAATTTCCGGCGAAATAACTACTGTTTTTCGCCAAATTCGCTATAATTCCGCACTTATCTAAAAATTCACTCATAATGAATCGGGATTGATTTTGGCGCAAAAAATTCAAGCAATTCGCGGCATGAATGACATTTTGCCGGGGCAAACTCCATATTGGCAGAAACTGGAGTCGACTTTACGTCGTCTAATGGACAGTTACGGCTATTCAGAGATCCGTACGCCCATCGTGGAGAAAACGGAACTGTTCAAGCGCGCCGTTGGCGAAGTGACGGATATTGTTGAAAAGGAGATGTATACCTTCGCGGATCGCAATGGCGACAGTTTGAGTTTACGACCAGAGGGTACAGCCAGTTCCGTACGTGCAGGCATTGAGCACGGTCTGCTGTATAACCAGGAGCAGCGTTTATGGTATATGGGCCCCATGTTTCGCCATGAGCGTCCACAAAAAGGACGTTATCGTCAGTTCCACCAACTGGGCGTAGAAACGTTTGGGATCGCTACCGCGGATATCGACGCCGAATTGATTTTGATGACAGCACGCTTATGGCGGGAATTAGGGCTCGCTGATTCGGTCCGTCTCGAGATTAACTCGCTGGGGTCGAATGAAGCGCGAGTTGCCTATCGTGATAAATTGTTAGCTTTCTTAGAGCCTATTAAAGATCAGCTGGATGAAGACAGCCAACGTCGCCTGGGGACCAACCCGCTGCGCATTCTGGATAGCAAGAACCCAGAAGTGCAGAAGCTGGTTAAAGATGCTCCGAAAATGTCAGAGCATCTGGATGAAGAATCGGAAGCACATTTTGAAACACTGTGTCGTATTCTTGAGGCCAACGGTATTGAGTATGAAGTGAATACCAATCTGGTGCGGGGGCTGGATTATTATAACCGGACTGTGTTCGAGTGGATTACCGATAAATTAGGGGCGCAGGGTACGATTTGTGCAGGTGGTCGTTACGACGGTTTGACCGAGCAGCTTGGTGGCCACGCCACGACTGCCAGTGGCTTTGCCATGGGGATTGAGCGTATCGTGGCCTTAATCGAAGAAATCGAGCCAATTAAGCCTAGCGTCGCTGATGTATATTTAGTAGCGTTAGGGGATAGTGCAGAGGTTAACGCAATCCAGGTCGCGGAGACATTGCGTGACCAGATGCCGCAGCTGCGCATTCGCAATAACTTTGGCGGCGGTAACTTCAAGAAGCAATTTAAACGTGCCGATAAAAGCGGTGCGGGCATTGCTTTAGTGCTGGGTGAGCAGGAAGTTCAGGACGCCACTATCGGTATTAAATTCTTGCGCGAGCAAAAAGAGCAGTTACAAGTTTCTCAGTCAGAGTTGGTTGAGACGCTGAAATCATTAATTTAACAGAAAACGTAAGATGTCAGGAGGCCAGCAATGGCTCAGTATGAAACAGAAGAACAACAGGTTGAAGCGATCAAAGAGTTTTGGAAAGAGAATGGCAAGGCCATTATCTTAGGGGCAATTATTGGCTTTGGTGGTATTTTCGGTTGGGACTATTACAAAGATTATAAACAAGCACAGGCTGAAATCGCTTCCCAGCAGTATGCCGAAGCGATGCAAACCATCGAGGCGGGAAGTGATGAGCAAAGCCAGTTTGTTGAAAAGGCAGAAGCTATTAAGCAAGAACATAGTGCGACCAGTTATGCCGCTCTAGCCGCGTTAAAGCTCGCTGAAATCAAAGTTTCAGACAATAATTTAGATGCCGCAGCGGAACAATTACGCTGGGTTGTTGACCAAGGTAACAAGACCTTTGCTCCGGTAGCGCAAATACGATTGGGTCGAGTACTTCTGGCTCAGGAAAAATACGATGAAACCATTCAGCTGGCGGATAGTGTCAGTAACGAAGCTTATAAGTCCAGCGCCTTGTTTATTAAAGGCGAGGCATTGTTGGCCAAAGGCAATAACGAAGCGGCTAAAAATGCATTTATTGAAGCGCGTGATGCTTCAGAAGCGGCGCCTCATCCATTATTAGCGCTACGTTTGTCTGAGTTTGGGATCGAAAAATAACCAAAAATACAAAATCGTTCTAAATATAGGATAACAGTATGATATTGAACATTAAGTCAAAACTTTTAACATCACTCGCCGCCTGTGCATTGTTGGTCGCCTGTTCCGATGAGGAAATCAATGTGCCAACAGAGCTTGAGGATATCGAGTCTCAGTTTGAGCTTGATATGCGCTGGTCTGAGTCAGTAGGAGATGGAGTTGGAGAAAAGTATAGCGACTTAATGCCTGCTATCTGGAACGATTATGTCATCATGGCGGATGTGTCCGGTCTGGTTACAGCATTCGATCGTGAGTCTGGCGATATTGTGTGGGAAGTTAATCTGGAGCAACCTTTGTCTGGCGGTATTACGGCAAATGCCGGATTAGTCGCCGTGGGCTCCAAGAAAGCTCAGGTCATTGTGCTGAATGTTGATGATGGCAGTGAGTTGTGGCGGGCAGACGTTTCCAGTGAAGTCTTAGCTAAGCCGGCTATTGATGGCACCAAGGTCGTGGTGAGAACATCGGACGGACGTATTTTTGCACTCGATATTACTGATGGTGAGCAGGAGTGGTTTTATGATCGTGTTATCCCTAATTTGACCATTCGTGGTACTTCGGCACCACTGGCAACTAACGGTGTTGTGCTGACTGGCTTTGCGAACGGTAAACTGGCCGCCTTTAACCTTGAGTCCGGGGATATGTTGTGGGAACAACGTATTTCCTCCCCTCGAGGTAGCTCTGAAATCTCACGTATCGTCGATGTGGATGCGACCCCTGTGGTGTACAGCGATACTCTGTACGCTGCCGGTTATAATGGCTATGCCATTGCCATGGATTTAACCACCGGGCGTTATTTGTGGCGAGAGGAACTTTCGACAGTAAAAGATTTGCTGGTTGATGCATTTCGTGTTTACGCTGTGACAAATGACGGTACGATTGTAGCAATAAACCGTGCAACGGGTGATGTATCCTGGAAGCAGGAAGGGCTGCTTTACCGTAGACCAACGGCTGCTGCCGATTTTGGTGATTATATTGTGGTCGGCGATTTTGAGGGGTACGTGCACTTCATGGATAAATCCACTGGGCAATTTGTTGCCCGTGATCACCTGGATGATTATGGCTTTGCCCATAAGCCACTTGTAACTGATGATGAAGTAGTTATGACAAGCCGCTTTGGTTTTATGTACGTCATCAACAAAGCTGAAGAAGATTCTGAAGAGTAAACGATATGCTTCCTGTCATTGCGCTCGTTGGTCGTCCCAACGTCGGTAAATCAACGCTGTTTAATCGACTGACCAAGTCGCGCGATGCCCTTGTGGCTAATCTTCCTGGATTAACTCGTGACCGACAGTATGGGCAGGCTAAATTAAAAGGGCACCCTTTCATTATCATTGATACCGGCGGTATTGCGGGTGATGAAGAAGGCATTGATGACCTGATGGCGAAACAGTCGCTGCTGGCGGTGGAAGAAGCCGACATTGTTTTATTTATGGTTGATGCTCGGACCGGTATGACTGCGGCTGATGAGTATGTTGCCGAAGAGTTAAGACGTCAGAAGAAACCAGTGATTTTGTTAGTAAACAAAGTGGATGGCGTTCATGCCGATGCTGCTTTAGCCGAGTACTATAGTTTTGGCTACCAGACGATTCTGCCTATAGCTGCCGAGCATGGACGAGGCGTATCTACGTTAATTGATACTGTGCTGGGCGAACTTAATCTGGCGCAGGAAGAACAGGAAGAGCAAAGTGTTGAAGAGCTTGAGGCTCAGGGCCTTAAGCTGGCGGTTGTGGGACGCCCAAATGTTGGTAAGTCGACCCTGATCAACCGTTTCCTCGGTGAAGAACGAGTGGTCGTTTTTGATATGCCGGGAACGACGCGTGACAGTATTTATATTGAGATGGAGCGTCGTGGTAAGCCGTATACGTTAATTGACACCGCCGGCGTACGACGCCGCGGTAAGGTCAAAGAAGCGGTCGAAAAGTTTTCTGTTTTAAAAACACTACAGGCTATTGGCGACGCTAATGTGGTGATTATGGTGATGGACGCACGCGAGCCGATCACCGATCAGGACTTAAGCTTAATCAGCCATATTATCGAGGCTGGCCGTTCCATGGTGATCGCTATCAATAAATGGGATGGCATGACCGAGGAAGATCGCGATGATGTTAAGCTGGAAATCGATCGCCGCCTGGGCTTTGTCGATTTTGCCCGTATTCACTTTATTTCTGCGCTACACGGCTCGAACGTGGGTCATTTGTGGGACTCTGTGGATGAGGCATGGAAAAGCGCATTAGTGGAGATGACGTCATCTAAGTTGACTCGTTTATTGGAGCAGGCGTACGAGCGGCACCAGCCACATGCGGTTAAAGGGCGTCGTATTAAGTTACGCTATGCTCACCCGGGAGGCCATAACCCGCCGATTATTGTGGTGCATGGCAAACAAGTGAGTAAATTGCAGGAAAGTTATAAGCGTTACCTGATTAATTTCTTCCGAAAAAAACTGAACCTGATCGGAACGCCAATCCGCCTGGAAACCAAGGAAGGCGATAACCCGTTTGCCGATAAGGCAAACAAGAGTCGTGAATTAACACGTCGACAACGCTTAAAGAAAAAACGCGCGATTAAAAAGTTTGGTAGGAAGTGATCGACTAACTATCGATCACTTTGCTCTTCACTGTACCTTCACCTAATCTCGTTACTAATACCTTGGCTTTTTTCGCTTCTGTAGCTGTTTTTAGCGCTTTGCCGCTTTCATCCTGCGTAATACTGTAACCACGCTTGAGCGTCGCCAAGGGGCTGATATCATTGAGTTTTTGCGCTGCCAGGGCGAAGGTTTGTTGTGAGCGGTTCAGTTGCTGCTTCATTGCCTGCTGCAGTTGTTTTTCTCTTGTACTTAATCTTTCTTTAGATTGCTCCAGATGTTTATGTGGCTGATAACTTTTCAGACGGGCTGATAGTGATTCCAGGCTAGTGTCTTTTTGCTCTAAATAACGGTTTTGTGCGGCATTCAGCTGCTTGCTCAGCCTTTGCAGGTCTGTCTGACTTTGCGCCAGTCGCTGCTTAGGGTGAACGATGCGAGAGGTTAGTTTATCCAGCCTGGCATGAGTAACTTCGAGCCTGTGCTGGAATTCGTTTAGCATGCGCCGTTCGAGGGTCTGGAATTTATGAAGTATATCCATGCGATTGGGGACCATCATTTCGGCTGCCGCAGAGGGTGTCGGGGCTCTCAGATCGGCGACCAGATCACTGATAGAGGTATCTACCTCGTGACCGACTGCTGAAACCACCGGGATGTCACTGTTACGGATTTCTCTGGCCAGCTGCTCATCATTAAAGCACCACATATCCTCTAAGGAACCACCGCCACGGGTAACCAGCAAAACGTCGCATTCTTGACGCTCATTCGCAATATGTAGCTGTTCGATAATGGTCTTGGCTGCTTTATCACCCTGTACCTGGCTGGGGTAGATCATGACTGGCACTTGCGGCATGCGGCGTTTTAGAACGGTTAATACGTCGCGTATCGCTGCTCCCGTGGGAGAGGTGATAATGCCGATTTTATTAGGAAAGCTTGGAATTGGGCGTTTGAGTTCAGGGGCAAACAGCCCTTCACTATTAAGTTTTTCCTTGAGTCGATTAAAGGCGATTTGCAGCGCCCCTTCGCCCGCTGGCTCCATATACTCTGCAATCAGCTGTAAGTCGCCGCGAGGTTCGTATAGGCTCAGTTTGGCTCTCAGCAGCACCTGCTGGCCGTCTTCAGGGGTGAAGCGTACACTGCGGTTACGGTTTTTGAACATGGCACAGCGCAGTTGGGCATCAGCATCCTTCAAGGTAAAATACCAGTGACCGGAGCGAGGGGTTGCCAGGTTAGAAATTTCGCCTGTAATCCAGATTTGCCCAATTTCACTTTCCAGCTGACGGCGGACTTTTAGCGCTATTTCCGTCACCGAATAGACTTTACGCTGTTCTGTGGGCTCTTGAGGTTTTAAAATCGGTTGTATCATGCCTTAAATCGCTGAATTAGTTATTTACCTGAGCGGTGCAGGCACGTTATAATAACGCGCTTCATCTAGTCAGCGCCTGTCGTGCTGACGCTAAATAATACGTGGTACACCTTATGCGCATTATAGAGGAAGCTCTAACCTTTGACGATGTTTTATTAGTACCTGGACATTCGACTGTCCTGCCTGCGGATGCAGACCTGCGTACTAAAATTACCCGCGAGTTCGCTCTAAATATTCCACTTGTTTCCGCCGCGATGGATACTGTGACTGAATCAAGTCTTGCAATTGCGTTGGCGCAAGAAGGTGGGATGGGCTTTATCCATAAAAACATGTCGATTGAGCAGCAGGCCAATCATGTTCGCCGCGTGAAAAAGTTTGAGAGCGGTATTGTTAGCGATCCTATAACGGTAACTCCTGAAACTACGGTTGGCCAACTGAAACAAATGACTCAGCAACATGGAATCTCAGGAATGCCAGTTGTTGAGGGGGATCAGTTAGTCGGTATCGTAACGAACCGTGATATCCGTTTTGAAACCCGAGATGGGCAACCTGTTTCATCAGTGATGACGCCAAAAGAGCGTTTGGTGACGGTGCAAGAAGGTGCAAGTCAGGAAGAAATCCTGGATAAGTTGCATACGAACCGCATCGAGAAGCTACTTGTCGTCAATGATAAGTTTGATTTGAAAGGGCTAATCACAGTTAAAGATATTAATAACGCCGAGACCAAGCCAAATGCCTGCAAAGATCGTTATGGCCATCTACGTGTTGGTGCCGCGGTTGGTACTGGTGCAGAAACCCCGGATCGCGTTTCTGCAATAGTTGAAGCCGGTGTCGATATTATTCTGGTCGATACGTCTCATGGTCACTCACAAGGTGTTCTAGACCGCGTAAAGTGGGTTAAAGACAATTACCCGGACAAGCAGGTTATTGGCGGTAACGTTGCCACTGGCGCTGGTGCCAGAGCATTGGTAGATGCAGGTGCCGATGGCGTGAAAGTCGGTATTGGACCTGGCTCGATTTGTACCACGCGTATTGTAACGGGCGTCGGTGTTCCGCAGATTTCTGCAATCTCAAGTGTTGCTAAAGAGCTGGAAGGTAGCGGTATACCATTCATCGCAGATGGCGGTATTAGATTCTCAGGTGATATGTGTAAATCATTAGCCGCTGGTGCTTACAGCGTGATGGTTGGCTCTATGCTGGCTGGTACCGAGGAAGCGCCGGGCGAAGTCGAGCTATATCAGGGCCGTTCCTATAAGTCATACCGTGGTATGGGTTCTTTAGGAGCTATGTCTCAAAAGAATAGCTCTGCAGACCGTTATTTCCAGAGCTCTAATGCGGCTGACAAATTGGTACCTGAAGGTATCGAAGGTCGTGTTCCTTATAAAGGTTACATGACGAGTATTGTGCATCAGATGATGGGCGGTTTGCGTTCAAGCATGGGACTTACTGGCTGTAAGAACATTGAAGAAATGCGTACCAAAGCTCAGTTTGTTCGTGTCACGAATGCGGGCATGAGTGAGAGTCATGTGCATGATGTTTCTATCACCAAGGAAGCACCAAACTACCGCGTATAACTGGCTAAAGTGCTTAATATCTTTGTTAAATTAAATTGAGTTTTTGCTCATTTGTTATAAACAAACTCCGCAAACTCAATTTAATTTTCCTCGATCTTAAACATTTTACCTGCGTTAAAATAAGGACTCCTTAGTCCTAAGTTTTTGAGCCGCAGAAATTAGACTGCGGCTTTTTGATTTTTTTAATAAGGCGTTTGGGGTACTAAGCGTCGATTGGATACCTAACCGAGAAAGGTAAGAATATGCAAACAGATATTCATGATCATCGTATATTGATTTTTGACTTTGGCTCTCAGTACACGCAGCTTATTGCGCGTCGTGTTCGTGAAATTGGTGTTTACTGTGAGTTGGTACCTTTTGATGTTAGCGACGATTATATTCGTGAGTTTAATCCACAAGGTATCATCCTTTCTGGTGGACCTGAGTCGGTATCCGGAGAAGGTACACCGCGTGCACCAGAGTTGGTTTTTGAGTTAGGTATTCCGGTACTTGGCATCTGTTATGGCATGCAGACCATGGCGTATCAGTTCGGTGGCAAAGTTGGTGGCTCAGAGAAACGAGAGTTTGGTTATGCCGAAGTCTATATCAATACGCACAATGCTTTGCTAGATGGTATTGAAGATCGCTTTAATCAATCCGGCAAGGCACTATTGGACGTTTGGATGAGTCATGGTGATAAAGTATTAGAAGTGCCTGAAAGCTTTGAAGTTATTGCATCGAGTGATAATGCGCCTATCGCTGCTATGGCACACAAAGAAAAGCCATTTTATGGTATCCAGTTCCACGCTGAGGTCACGCACACCAAGCAGGGTGGTCGTATACTGGAGCGTTTCGTTACTGAGATTTGTGGCTGTGAGCGTTTATGGACAGCAGAAAATATTATTGAAGATGCCGTTGAGCAGATCAAAGAACAGGTTGGTGATGACGAAGTTGTGCTGGGATTGTCGGGCGGTGTCGACTCATCGGTAACGGCGATGTTATTACACCGCGCGATCGGAAAGCAGCTCACCTGTGTTTTCGTTGATAATGGCTTGTTGCGACTTAACGAAGCCGATCAGGTGATGACCATGTTCGGTGATAACTTTGGCTTGAACATTGTTCGTATAGACGCTGAAGACCGTTTCCTCGATGAGCTGAAAGGTGTCGATGAACCGGAAGCGAAGCGTAAGATAATCGGTAAAGTCTTCATTGATATCTTCGATGAGGAATCGCATAAACTGACTAATGCAAAATGGCTGGCTCAGGGCACGATTTATCCCGATGTGATTGAATCGGCTGGGGCTAAGACTGGCAAGGCGCACGTGATTAAATCACATCACAATGTAGGTGGTTTGCCCGAAAAAATGAACCTGAAACTGGTTGAGCCATTACGTGAGCTATTTAAAGACGAAGTACGTAAGATCGGTTTAGAGCTCGGTTTGCCATACGACATGCTATATCGCCACCCTTTCCCTGGACCGGGTCTGGGCGTTCGTATTCTGGGTGAAGTGAAGAAAGAGTACGCTGATTTGCTGCGTAAAGCGGATGCCATCTTTATTGAAGAGCTGTATAAAAACGATCTATACCATAAAACCAGCCAGGCGTTTACGGTCTTCTTGCCGGTGCGTTCGGTGGGGGTCATGGGTGATGGCCGTAAGTATGATTATGTGGTTGCACTACGAGCGGTTGAAACTATCGACTTTATGACAGCGCGTTGGGCGCACTTACCGTATGACTTCCTGGAGCATGTATCGGGTCGTATTATTAACGAGGTCGATGGTATATCTCGTGTTACGTATGATATATCCTCAAAGCCGCCAGCTACGATCGAATGGGAATAATTAGCGGAATAAACATATCTTTTTCATTTTTTGCGGTGTTAGAAACTTGCTCAATCAGTCATGTACTCTTGGTACACTCTTTCTTTGCGCGAGTTTCCGCCTAGCAAAAATAGAAAAATCTAACGTTTCTTCTCGCTAATGGACAAAACTGTTTAGAGCTTTAAAGAATTGCATCTAGCCTAAAGGCTGAGCGGATTCCCCTTTGGAGTTTGCCGAGATTGATAAAATTATAGCGTAAATCAGGCAGGGATTGCCTGATTTAGCAAAGCCGAAACAGGAGGTTTCGTTTTGCGACGCGTAATAATTTTAGTAATAGAGGGAAATGCGAAGCATCAAACGACTGGGACGTCATTTCTTTTCTCCCTTTTCTTTAGACGAGTAAAGAAAAGGGTAATCATTAAACTAGGAACATTATCAATTAGGGACATTAGTTAATACATAATCGATATGAACGACTTCACTGAACTTGACGAACACTATATGCAACGAGCCTTTGAGTTAGCTGAAATAGCTAAGGAGAAGGGCGAGGTGCCTGTGGGTGCGGTTTTGGTGAAGGGTGACGAAATCATTGCGGAGGGGTTTAATCAGCCAATACTGGGTAATGACCCAACAGCACATGCAGAGGTCGTGGCTTTGCGTGAGGCGGGTAAGAGTCTGGAGAATTATCGCTTGGTTGGTACGACGCTTTACGTAACTTTGGAGCCGTGCGCAATGTGTGCCATGGCGCTGGTGCATGCCAGAGTAGAGCGTGTAGTATATGCCACGGAAGATCCTAGAACCGGAGCTGGCGGTAGTGTGCTTAATGTCCTGAATAATGATGCTTTTAATCATCGCTGCGATGTTGTTTCTGGATTACTAAAGGAGCAGTGTTCATCGCAGTTAAAAGCATTTTTTAAGGCGAAAAGAAGTAAATAACCAATTTATATTTGACAAATTTCAGTTTTAAATTATATTCGAAATTATGAATACTGTATTAATCGTTGCTAATTACAAAGAGATCCACAGCAAGAAGGCGCTAAAAAAACGCGTCCTGTACTGCTGTGGGTAAATAAAACGATAAATACGCATTTATTAAACCCGCACAGGAAAATCCTCTGCGGGTTTTTTTGTGCCTAAATTCGATAATGATGACAATGATTTGAGGAAGTGGGAATGAGCAATAATAACTCTTGGCAGGTGCTTAAGTTTGGTGGAACCAGTGTATCCAGTCGTGATAACTGGAATACGATCGCGGCTATCATCAAACGAAAACGAGCTAAGGGTAAAAAAGTGTTTGTTGTTCACTCGGCGGTCAGTTCTGTATCAAACCGGCTGGAAGCGCTTATCACGTTGGCGCAAAGCGGTCATTATGACGAGCCTTATCAGGAGCTGGTGAGTTTACACCAACGATTGCTGCAGGAGATGGAGTTGCCGGCAATGTTACTGGATGAGCAGTACGCCTATTTAAAGCGCTTGCTGGACGGTATTCACTTGTTGGGGGAGGTAAGCGATCGCATCAGGGCTTTGGTCATGTCGCAAGGTGAGTTGTGGTCGACTACCATAGGGCAGACCTATTTGAATCAACAGTTAGAAGAACCGGTTAATCGGTTAGACGCTCGAGACTTTCTGGTAGCTAACGAAGAGTATAGGGTTGACTACCTTTGTGCGAGCTGCGACTTCTTGCAGGATGATGCTTTAATTCAGACGATTAATGCAACGCCGGTTGTGATTACCCAGGGGTTTATTGCCAGTACCAGTGAAGAGGAAACGGTACTGTTAGGGCGAGGAGGATCAGATTCTTCAGCGGCGTATTTTGCTGGAAAGATCGCAGCTGAGCGGCTTGAAATATGGACCGATGTGCCCGGTATCTTTACAGCTAACCCCAATCACGTCAATAACGCTCGTTTACTGAAACAGCTCAACTATGATGAAGCACAGGAAATGGCCTCGGCCGGGGCCAAGATCTTGCACCCAAGAGCCATCAGGCCAGCTCAAATCAGCAATATTCCTTTGTATATTCGTTCGACTATCGAGCCCGGTATTGCTGGCACCATTATTAATGACGTAGAAAATCGTTGGGGTATGGTAAAAGCGATTACTGCTAAAGAAAATATTACCCTGATCTCCATGGAGAGCCAGGGGATGTGGCAACAGCCAGGCTTCTTAGCCGATATTTTTTCTATCTTTAAACAGCACCAGGTCTCGGTTGATTTAGTGTCGACCTCAGAAACCAATATCACGGTGAGTTTGGATAACTTGACTCAGGTCGTCTCAGAAAAGCAAATCAAAAATCTGTCGCTAGACTTATCAAGGATGTGTCGTGTTAACATCATGAAAAACTGCTCAGCCGTCTCTATCGTGGGGAAAAATGTCCGCGCTATTCTGCATAAAATCGCACCGGCATTTTCTATTTTTGAAACCTACAAAGTCTACCTGTTATCGCAAGCGGCTTCAGACTTGAACCTGACTTTTGTCATTGACGATGAACATTGTAATAAAGTCATTACGGCGCTTCATGAGTTATTGATTACCAATAACCCTAACAGTGAAATATTGGGACCGACCGCTAAGGAGCTTAAGCAGGTTGAGCAAGCTGATACCGGCAGCAAATGGTGGCAGGATAACAAAGAGACTATCAGTATGTGTCTGGCTAAGCGGGACAGCGCCTATATTTATCATCTCGATTCGGTGAGACAAAATATTCATAATCTGCAGTCTATTGATGCTGTCGAGCGAATTTTCTTTGCGGTTAAGTCGAATAATAATCCAGACGTACTTCAGGTTGCTTACGATAATGAAATAGGCTTTGAAACTGTCTCTTGCGGAGAAGTGGAGCATATTCTTAACTTGTTCCCGACAATCGATAAATCGAGAATTTTCTTTACGCCTAATTTTGCAGCAAGGCAGGAGTATCAGACGATTCTTGAAAAGGGCATTCGATTAACTTTGGATAGTACTTACCCAATCAAGGAATGGCCTGAAATATTCAGTGGTAAAGAAGTTTTCTTAAGAGTCGATCCGAATATTGGTAAAGGACACCATGAGAATGTCCGTACTGCGGGAGCAACGTCCAAGTTTGGTATTCCGATTTATGAGCTGGAAGAGTTAAAGCCGATTATTGAGCAGTATGATATCAAGGTGGTCGGCCTGCATGCCCACGCAGGTAGCGGTATCTTGACAAACGAGCATTGGGCGGAGCATGCCCGGTTACTGGCTGAAACCGCATCAATATTCCCAAGCGTTAAGTATTTAAACCTGGGCGGAGGCTTTGGTATCAAGGAGCGAGCACAACAGACTGAGTTAACTATGAGCCAAATCGATAATACTCTACAGCAAGTGAAGGCAGAGTACCCTCACTATGAATTGTGGATTGAACCGGGGCGGTATATTTCAGCCAATACAGGGGTGTTAGTATCGAGAGTAACTCAAGTAAAACAAAAGCAGAACTATTATTACGTTGGCTTGAGTACTGGGATGAACTCCCTGATGCGTCCGGCGCTATACGGCTCTTACCACAATATTGTCAACTTAAGTCGTCTGGACGAAAGCAAGGAGCATCTCGCAACAATCGTTGGCCCGATTTGTGAAAGTACCGATAAGTTAGGCGTTGAAATACCATTTCCTGAAACAAAGGAAGGAGATTTGGTTTTAATCGAAAATGCCGGGGCTTATGGTCGTGTTATGGCGACTCAATATAATATGCGCTCACCAGCAGAAGAAGTTTGTATCTAATCATCAAGCTCTCTTGATCTAAATCAATATATCACCGATGGGAGTCTTTATAGTCCTAGCAAAACAAAGCTGGGACTATTTTATGTTTTCGACAAAAGCAACTGAGCTCTATAATGATGGACACCATAAATGCTACGCTTTTCATGAACTGGTGGCAGGCGAAGCGGTTCAGGCCAACCAATTTCTAATCGTTAACGGGGATAAAGCTGCATTAATTGATCCGGGAGGTGATTTAACGTTTGCTAAACTCAGTATTGAGCTCAACAAGTTAATTGATCTGCGCCAAGGGCTGAAGTATATCGTCGCGTCTCATCAGGATCCGGATATTATTGCTTCTATTGGTCGCTGGATGATGCAAACGGATGCAAAAGTCGTCTGTTCAAAACTGTGGCAACGATTTTTACCCCACTTTGCTTCATCGTACTTCTCACAGATTGATCATCTCGAGCTTGGGAAACGCATTAAACCACTGGATGATCGAGGGGAGATACTGTCATTAGGTTCTGCCAATTTAGTGATGGTGCCAGCGCACTTTTTACACTCGGTGGGTAACTTTCAGGTGTATGATCCTGTCAGTAAAATATTATTCAGTGGTGATATGGGAGCGTCGTTAAAAGACTCTGAGCATTTTGCGCCAGTAGAAAGCTTTATAGAGCATACTCAATATATGAAAGGCTTCCACCAGCGCTATATGGTGGCGAATAAAACCTGCAAACTTTGGGCTAATATGATTCGTGATTTGGACGTGGAAATGATTGTGCCTCAACACGGCGCGCCATTTAAAGGCAAGAAAGTGGTTAGTCAGTTTCTTGACTGGATTAGTGAACTCGACTGTGGCGTCGACTTGTTTTCACAAAGGGACTATACCGTACCGGTTTAATCCTTGATGCTGTATTTGACTTGGACCAATGTATCATCTTTAAGACCTTCCCACATCAAGCAGTAGGTTTGGTCAATTGGAGCGGTATAGCTTTGCTTTAAGGTTTTTAACTCTTGGCGCTCTATTGGGTAGCTGACTTTATCACCCTGATGATAGTGCAGGTTAAATTCAACTGTACGCTTGGCTTTAAATTCAAACTGTAACACCTGCCCAGCTTTGAGCTCAGGGCAGGCTTCGCCAATCTGTCTTTGGTTTGTCGTGACGATAATATGATGCGATGACTCTTCTTCTGCACTGACGGATTGAATCGGTAACAGGCCAGCGGTTAAACCAACTAACAGTAGAGTGTTTCGCATCATATTTCTCCTCACTTATAGTGCCTTTAATTGAGTACGTTGCTCTTCGATTTTCTTTATCGTTGACTCAACTTCTGCAAGTTTGCCTCGCTCTTTTTCAACAACAGCTTCTGGAGCCTTATCGGTAAAGTTAGGGTTATTTAATTTACCAGAGATACGTTGTAGATCCTTTTCCAGTTTCTCCGACTCTTTATCCAAACGAGCTAGTTCCTGTTCGACATCAATCAACCCAGCCATAGGGATCAGTATCTCCATGTCACCAGCCAATGCTGTCGCCGACATAGGAGCTTCTTCGCCAGCCTCAAGCCATTGGGTCGATTCTAATTTTGCCAGCTTTGACAGGAAAGTTTTATTAGCTTCCAGTCGAGCTTTATCTGACTCAGAGCCATTTCTAAACATGACATCTAAAGGCTTGCCCGGAGCAATATTCATTTCACCACGGATATTGCGCACTCCGACGATGACTTTCTTCAGCCATTCAATATCGGCTTCTGCCTTATCATCAATTAGCGCTTCATTGACCTGAGGGAAGTCCTGTAGCATAACGCTTGGACGCTCTTCGCTGCTGGTTCCTGCCAGTGGCGCTACTCGCTGCCAGATTTCTTCGGTGATAAATGGCATGAACGGGTGTAATAAACGCATTAGTGACTCAAGCACATTCACTAGAGTATGGCGAGTGCCACGCTTTGCTTCTTCGGAATATTCATCGCTGTAAAGAACCGGTTTAGATAACTCTAAATACCAGTCACAATAGGTATTCCAGGTAAATTCGTAGAGGGCGTTAGATGCTAAGTCAAAACGGTAGGTCTCGATAGCTTTTTCAAACTCGACAATCGTTTTTTGTAGCTCACTTTTAATCCAGCGGTCGGCCAGACTAAACTCCATGGAGTCGTTGCTTAATCCGGTATCCTGAGCTTCAGTATTCATCAGCACATAACGCGCTGCATTCCAGATTTTATTACAGAAGTTACGATAACCTTCGACACGATTAAGATCGAAGTTGATGTCGCGTGAAGTCGACGCCATGGCACAGAAAGTAAAGCGCATTGCGTCAGTGCCATAGGCTTCGATACCCTCAGGGAATTGCTTACGAGTACGCTTGGCAATCTTTTCCGCGGCTTTCGGATTCATCATACCGGTCGTACGCTTGGCAACTAATGACTCAATATCAATGCCGTCGATAATATCTATCGGATCGAGTACATTACCCTTGGACTTCGACATTTTCTGGCCTTGCTCATCGCGGATAAGACCAGTGATATAGATTTCTTTGAATGGAATCTTGCCGGTAAATTTAAGACCCATCATGATCATTCTGGCAACCCAGAAGAAAATGATGTCAAAACCGGTAACTAACACGCTTGTGGGTAAGAACGTTTCCAGTTCAGGAGTTTCTTCCGGCCAGCCAAGTGTGGCAAACGGCCATAAAGCAGAAGAGAACCAGGTATCGAGGACGTCTTCATCACGGCGCAGCTCGATATCACCCAGGTCATATTTTTCTCGAACTTCTTCTTCGCTACGACCGACATAAACCTTGCCGCTGTTATCGTACCAGGCTGGGATTTGGTGTCCCCACCATAGCTGGCGGCTGATACACCAGTCCTGAATGTTTTCCATCCAGTGATAATAAGTGTTTGACCAGTTCTCAGGCACAAACTTAATGTCGCCATCTTTGACTGCTTTTAATGCGGGCTCAGCAAGAGGGGCAATTTTCACGTACCACTGCGGCGTTAAGTATGGCTCAATAACCACGCCACTACGGTCACCGCGTGGGACTTTCAGTTTATGCGGCTCAATTTTTTCCATTAAGCCGAGCGTTTCAAAATCCTCTACGATTTTCTTACGCGCTTCGTAGCGATCCAGGCCACGATATGTTTCTGGCGCATTATCATTGACATGCGCTGTTGGCGTCAGGATATTGATCATTTCCAGATCATGACGCTGACCCATTTCATAGTCATTGAAGTCATGCGCAGGAGTGATTTTGACACAACCACTACCAAAGTCCTTTTCTACATAGTCATCGGCGATAATCGGGATTTGGCGGCCGGTCAGTGGCAAGTCGATGGTTTTACCGATTAAGTCTTTATAACGCTCGTCTTCAGGGTGAACTGCAACTGCACTGTCACCGAGCATGGTTTCTGGGCGGGTCGTAGCAATAATGACATAGCCCGAACCATCGCTAAGCGGGTAGCGCATGTGCCATAAGTGACCGTTCTCTTCATGTGACTCAACTTCCAGATCCGACACTGCGGTTAATAATTTCGGATCCCAGTTCACCAAACGATCGCCGCGGTAAATCAAGCCTTCATCATAAAGCTGAACAAATGTCTCCAGAACTGCGTTAGACAGGTCGTCATCCATGGTGAAAGCTTCGCGCGACCAGTCACAGGAGTCGCCCATACGGCGCATTTGCTGACTGATGGTACCGCCAGATTGCTCTTTCCACTCCCATACCTTGTCGATAAAGGCTTCACGACCAAGGTCATGACGGCTTTTACCTTCGCGGTCTAAAAGACGTTCGACTACCATCTGTGTCGCGATACCGGCGTGATCCGAGCCCGGTTGCCACAAGGTGTTGTCACCTTTCATGCGGTGATAGCGGGTCAGGGAGTCCATGATCGTATGCTGGAAAGCATGTCCCATGTGCAAGCTGCCAGTGACGTTTGGCGGAGGAATCATGATGCAATAGCTGTCGCTATTCTCAGTGGCGCCGCCTTTAGGAGAAAAGTAGTCGTTACTTTCCCACTTTTTGTAGGTTTCTTGCTCGATTGCTTGCGGGTTGTATGCTTTTTCCATGGTTTTATCGGATCTTATGCAGTTTCTGTAACAAAGCCTTGAATTATAACGCCTGTGCGCTAGATATCTATATCAGACACTGAATTTATCGTAAAAGATTGCCCTGCTGGACGAGCCTGTAGCGATGGTTAGCCAGTACTTTATCTGGGTGGAAAAGCTAACCTGCTGATTTTCTGAGTTATTTTCTTGGTTCAAGGTTGTTGTCTTTGGTTCCGGTATAGACAAACGATGGTGGAATGTTTAGAGGTACCCAGTTGAGTTTCAGTTGAGGGAAGTACTCTTGAATTAAAGCCTTGTCGCTCAGCCAGTACTGGTACTGCAAAAACGTGCCGTTGGGTTTCAGTACTGCTTTGATATGGCTCAGTAATTCATGCTTCATTTCCAGAGGAAATAAAGCCAAAGGCAGGCAGGATACGAGACAGTCGACGCTGTCGATTGCAAAATCTTGAACAATATCCATTGCCGAAGCGTGTTTGAGTTTAAACCTCCGGTGATCGATGCGTTTTAATAACGGTAACAGCTGTTCTGAAATTTCATAAGCAGTTAGCGTGGCATTCTGTGGCATATACTCCAGCAGCTGTTTGGTAATAATGCCATCTCCAGCACCTAATTCAATAACGGTCTTTGCGTCAGCAGGGATTTGTTTTGCCAGGTTTTTAGCTAAAAATTTAGAACTACGGGCAACACTGCCTGTGCTTTTTAAATTTTTTAGTGCGTATCGTGTAAAGCCCTTCATGTTGCTCCTAACCAGATCATATTTCTATAGTGTGGCGTTTTTTTGTCTTTATTTCCAGAAGTAATATCACCCCTGAAAAAAGAATACAAACTTTCTGTTGAACCCATTCATATGAATTTTGTGTAAGGTTTGCTGTATCATCCGTTTGTTCAGCTTTTTAAATTGAACGTAACGGTAAGTGGTTCCTAGTATTTTTTATGATCCAGTGGATAACCTCTGCCGCGGTAGAATTTATAACGTTCCCGCGCGAGTTCTTTATCTTTTTCCTGGTTGGGTACGATTTCAAAGCACTTGAGGAAGTAGCTGAAAAATGGTTGTACTTCACCACTGAGATTGATTAAGCAGTCATGCTGGTTTTCTGGAGGTTGTTGCTCGGAACTGGCAATACCAATTTGGACAGGCGGTGCTTTGTTCGGGCCTTCACCGACTAAATTGTGCGGTACAAACTGATCAAGCTCTTGCGTCCAGAGCCATTCGTCGACAGCGTGAGCTTGCTCTTCATCTTTGGCATGGATATAAACTTTGCGTCCCTGTTTGTATAAACTTTGAACGCACTTACCAATCAGGCGAAGATACGCTTCTTCGCCTGATTGACTTTCTAACAAGTGAAAACCGACTTGCGTCATATGATTACTTCGCTCGGTTCAACATGATTTGTGATAACAGCGGTACTGGACGACCTGTTGCTCCTTTTTCCGCGCCACTTTTCCATGCTGTACCGGCGATATCAATATGGGCCCAGCGATACTTCTTAGTAAACTTCGACAAGAAGCAACCGGCGGTAATTGTGCCTGCTGGTTGACCGCCTAAGTTTGTAAAGTCGGCGACATTACTCTTAAGCTGCTGGTGGTATTCATCCCACAACGGTAAACGCCATACGCGATCGGTTGCCATGTCACTGGCTGTCTCGATTTCGTTTGCCAGAGAGTTGTTGTTACTCATCACGCCTGACGCTTCGTGACCCAGAGCAACGATAACGGCACCAGTCAGTGTCGCAATATCAATTACAATCTCAGGATCATACTTATCAATATAAGTTAGAGCGTCACACAAGACTAAACGTCCTTCGGCATCAGTGTTCAGAATTTCAATCGTTTGACCTGATAATGATGTTACGACATCACCCGGACGGCTGGCTTTACCACTTGGCATATTTTCTGCCGCGGCAACAACACCGATAACATTAATGGACAGCCCCATTTCAGCTACTGACTTAATGGCACCAAAGACAGAAGCGGCACCGCCCATATCAAATTTCATTTCGTCCATTTTGGCGCCAGGTTTTAAGGAAATACCACCAGTGTCGAAAGTGATACCTTTACCCACGAAAACGATAGGTTTATCGCCTTTATCGCCGCCGTTGTATTCCATGCAGATTAATTTACCAGGCTGATCAGAGCCTTGTGAAACCGAAACAAAAGCACCTGCACCCATTTCCTTAAGCTCGGCTTCATCAATAATATTGGTCGTGATCGATGAGTAGTCCTGGCTCAGCTGCTCAGCTGTCTCTGCCAGAAACGTTGGGTTACAGATATTGCCTGGCAGGTTCGCCAGATCACGAGTTAGTGATTGACCCGCCGTAATGGCACAGGCATGTCTGATGGCACTTTCTGATTCCTGTAAGTCGGCGCGCGACTCAATGAACAGCGTCATTTTACGCAATGGACGACGGGTTTCTGATTTTTCACTCTTCAATTGTTCAAACAGATACAGGGTGTTGTTCGCTGCTTCGACAGCAAAACGAACTTTTGAATAGAGCTCCTGGCCCTTGACGTTCAGTAACGGCAGGGTGTTAATGGCGTCGGTAGCGCCTGTTTCGTTGAGTAGTTTGATGACTTTCCCGCAAATCTCTTTGTATTTAATTGCGTCGAATTCACGCTCTTTACCGCAACCCACAAGCAATACGCGATCACAGCTGGTGCCCGGAATACTGTGAAGCAACAGAGTTTGTCCAAACTTACCTTCCATATCGCCGCGTTTCACGATAGCGTTGATGTAGCCTTCACTAATATCGTCGATCTGCTGTGCTGGAGCAGAGAGTTTACGAGATTCAAAAACACCTACGATTAAGCAACCCGTTTTTTGTTTTTCTGGGTTACCACTCTTTACAAAGAATTCCATAGATCACCTGCAAATTGTTAATTTTCGTTTATAATGCCGATATTGGCATAAACCGTGCCCATAGTTTAACTGATATTGTCATAAATACCAGTTCTCAAGCGGGCTAACATACTGAGAAAACCTTGATTCTAAGTCGTTATTTAAATCGCGAAGTTTTTACCAGTACCCTGGCAATTCTTGGGGTTTTATTCGCTATTTTTATCAGTCAGCGCATTGTAAAGTATTTGGCACAGGCCGCGTCCGGTGATATTTCCGGTACCATGGTGTGGCAGATGGTCTTGTTATATTCGCCTGTTTTACTGGGGTTTTTATTGCCGCTGGCTTTCTTTCTCGGTTGTCTGCTTGCCTTTAGCCGGTTGTACGTTGATAGCGAAATGGCGGTGTTACGATCCGTTGGCGTCAGCGAGAAAAAACTAATCAGTTTACTGCTGCCCATTTCCGTAATTGTTGCTCTGAGTGGTGGCGCTGTATCCATGTGGTTAGCACCGATGGCTAACGAGACCACTTACCAAATTCGTGATGAGCATGCCAGCAAATTGGAATTGAGTATGTTGGAGCCTGGGCGTTTTCAGATCTTTCAGGAAGGCGAGGGCGTGGTTTATGCAGATTCCTCAGAAAGCTCCAGTCATTTAGGTAACTTTTTTCTGGCGGAACTGCCAACCGATAACAGTCCTTTTACCCGGATCATTTCGGCTAAATCTGCTGAGCGCTATTATGATGAGGCCTTGGATAAAAACTTTTTACAGTTGAATGATGGTTATGTGTATGAGCTGGATGGCAATAAGAACGTGCGTAAAATCACCGAGTTCGCACACTATTACGCGAGGCTGGAAGCCGAGCGCTCCATCGTCTCTCGCCGCAAAATTTCAGCGACACCGACCATGGAGTTATTAGCAACTGCCGATGGAGCCAGCTGGGCGGAATTCCATTGGCGACTTGCAGTGCCTTTGTCCGTACCTTTCTTGCTTCTACTGGCCGTTCCTTTAAGTCGGGTTCGACCGAGAGAGGGTAAGTTTGCCAAGATGTTACCAGCACTGATGGTGTACATCGGTTATATCGTGTTGATCGTTGTCTTTAGAAAGTGGGTTGAGGCGGAAAAAATTCCTGGTTGGTTAGGCTTTACGCCGATTTACTTGGTGATGGCACTGTTTGGTTTCCGCTTACTGCATGCTCACGGCCGCGCTAATACTAAGAAAAATGGGAAAGAAAAGAAATCCCAGAGGCAATCATCATGAATATTTTGCGTTTTTATATTGGCAAAACCATCTTAGCAACGTCGATTATTACCTTGGTGACGTTAGCTATTATTCGCGTCTTGTTCGCGCTCATTGATGAAAGTGGTGATTTTGACAAGGGTAGCTATGCCTTCATGGATGGTTTGTCCTATGCGCTACTACTGTCTCCCCAATATATTTATGAGTTTTTCCCGATGGCTATCCTTATCGGTAGTATTGCCGGCTTGGGGATACTGGCTTCACACAGTGAACTCACCGTGATGCGAGCAGCGGGGAAAACCACCTGGCAAATTATTGGCGCCGCTTTAAGTTATGGTTTATTGCTGATCGCTTTTTCGGTATTCCTCGGGGAGTATGTTGCCCCAAAAACGACCCTGATGGCAGAAAACATACGGAATCGCGCGCTCTATGGTGAACAGTTTGTAGACAGTAATCAGGGACTGTGGTTAAAAGACGGGGCACATATGGTCCATGTGGGCGAGGTCATGGGTTCGTCGCAGCTGAGCGATGTGACGGTTTATGAATTCAATCGTGCTAATGAGCTTACGCGCTTGATCCATGCTGACACGGCTCGCCTGAATGATGCGGTGTGGACTTTGCAAAATGGTGACGTGACCCAGCTAGGCGTTGAAGTAGAAACTAATTCAGACGAGGAAAGCAGGTTAGGGACGAATGTCGTGAGCCGGATACCGTTCAGTAATCAGCAATGGGAAACCTCAATCAATCTGGACAACCTGTCTGCGCTGCGTGTTGAGCCGGAAAACATGAATATTGTGAATCTCTATCAGTATCGACAGTATTTAGCAGGCAATGGCTTGGATACGAAGAGTTATGATCTGGCTTTCTGGCAAAAGGTTTTTCAGCCAATCAGTACAGCCGTTATGATTATTCTGGCCGCCTCCTTTATCTTTGGCCCGATGCGCAGTGTCTCCATGGGAGCTCGAGTTCTGGTTGGGGTGCTAACTGGAATGGTGTACTTCTTTGCGGTGCGCTCGTTTGGTCCTGTCAGCCTGGTTGCTGGCGTGCCGGCTTTTCTGGGAGCCATGATGCCGCCACTGATTTTTGCAGTTGCGGCATGGTATTTGCTTAAAAAAGCGGGTTAGCCTTTCTTGTTTTTGTCTTTATCAGGTAGTGCGACCACTCGAGTATTCGTCAACATGTCATGCCAACCCAGGTTCTTTTTGTTAAAGGGGCTGAACAGCATACCGATTCCTAACACCGATAAAAGAGTTCTCGGTAGTGCCTGCTTAAAGGTCACCGGTCGTCCGTCATTCTGCACCAACATGATTTTCCAGGCACTCATACCAACCGTTTGTCCAAAGCGTACGTGGGTGCCAACAAAATAGAACAGCAGCAATAAAACTGGCAAAGCTGAGTATATCTGGTGAGCTAAGCTGCCTTCCCAACCACCTTGTGCATGCATATCCTCGACACCATAAAACCAGCGGATCAGTGGAAAGGTGAAGAGGCCCCATAGAAACCATATCGCAACGCTGATCAACATGTCATAAAGCCATGCGCCGAGTTTTTTGGTTAGCGGCGCGGGAGTCGTAATCAGAGAAGGTTGAGCTTCGGTACTCATAGTCGTATTCAGTTGTCTGTAATGGACGCTAGTCTAGCAAAACCTTATGAAGTCCACCACTTGAAACATCCGCTTACGATATAGGAGCGGAGCTTTTTCTACCTTGAGCTTTTAACCCTACCTAAATATTGCTATAAATGACGAATTGTGAGTTAAGGTAGGTTTCCTATGAAATTAATAAAAGAAATAATTGTTTGTGGTGCACTATTGGCTGGTAGCTTTAATGCCAGCGCCGGTGAAGATTACAGTCAGTGGTTAGGTGAGTTCTTCGAGGACGTCCAAGAATATAAGCAATCACAAAACCCAGTATGGGCGGCGCGTGAAGGCGACGAGTCAGCTAAAGGCAAGCTCCGGGATGTGAGCCCTGAAGCATATCAGCAGCGTAAAAAACAATACTTAGCTTTTATTAAAGAGCTGAAGGCGATCCATCGTGATGATCTTTCTGCTGATGAACAAATCAGCTATGACATGATGATGACTCAGCTGAAGCAGTCCGTGGCAGAAATAGATTTTAAAACGTATGAAATGCCGTTAACATCTGAATATGGCTTCCATGCTCAGACCACTAACCTTGCCAATTCTTTCCGCTTCCGAACGGTTCAGGATTATAAGGATTACATTGCTCTTTTAGGTGCTATCCCGACATTTTTTGAGCAGAATATTGCTAACATGCGAGCGGGAATGGAGCGCGGCTTTACAGTGCCAAGAGCGGTGCTGGATGGTTACACTGATGGTATAAAGGTTTATATTAAGGATAACGCCGAGGAGACCGTATGGTATCGCCCATTGAGCTCGATGCCGAAAACGATAAATAGTAACGAGCAAGCGGCTTTGCGAAAAGAAGCTGCTCAAGTGATCAATTCAAAAGTCGTTTCTCAGTACCAAGCTTATCTGGAATTCTTCGAAAACGAATACCTACCTGCGGCTAAGAAAACCATAGCCGCAACGGATTACCCAGATGGTGAAGCTTTCTATCAAAATCAGATTAAGCTCTATACCACTTTGGATTTAACACCTGATGAGATTCATGAAATCGGTTTAAAAGAAGTAGCTCGAATTCGCAAGGAGATGGAAGAGGTTATTGAAACGACAGGGTTTGAAGGTAGCTTCGAAGAGTTTTTACACTTCCTTCGTACCGATGAACAGTTTTATGCCGAAACGCCCGAAGAGCTGCTGAAAGAAGCGGCTTATATGGCCAAGAAAATGGATCATCAGTTGCCAAAGTTTTTTGGTAAGTTGCCTCGCCAACCCTATGGTGTAGTACCTGTACCTGAAGAAATTGCGCCAAAGTATACCACTGGGCGTTATTCCGGCGCTCCTATTGATAGTGCCAGAGCCGGGGAGTATTGGGTCAATACCTATGCGCTGGATAAACGCCCTTTATACAATCTGGAAGCGTTAACGCTGCATGAGGCGGTTCCTGGCCATCACTTGCAAACAGCATTGGCCCAGGAGCTCACCGATTTACCTGAATTCCGTCAGAATACTTATATTTCGGCGTTTGGCGAAGGTTGGGGATTGTACAGCGAAAAACTGGGTTTAGAAGCGGGTTTTTATGAAGACCCTTATAGTAACTTTGGTCGTCTGACGTACGAGATGTGGCGCGCCATGCGTTTGGTAGTCGACACCGGTATGCATGCCAAAGGTTGGAGTCGCGAGAAAGCGATTAAAATGATGGAAAATAATACCGCCTTATCGACATTGAACGTAAGAACTGAGATTGATCGCTATATCAGTTGGCCTGCGCAGGCTCTGTCCTACAAGCTGGGCGAGTTAAAGATTTGGGAGTTACGCCGAAAAGCTGAAAAGGAGCTTGGTGAAGATTTTGATATTCGTAAGTTCCATGATGCGGTATTGGCTAATGGCTCAGTACCTTTAAAGGTTTTGGAAGAGCAAATTCATTTATTTATAAAGCAGGAAAAGGCCGCTGCAAAAAAGAAAAGCGCCTAAAATTAAAGAGTTACCTAAAGCAACGAGCCCAGCCAGAGTGCTGGGCTTTTTTATAGATTAACAAAACACTTGCATGAAACCAAAAATCACCTTAGAGTAACCTATAGGTGTCATTAAGGGTGGTTTAGTTGTCGCAATGACACTCTCTTTTTATTGTTTAAAAATTAACGGAGTAAAGGTATGAATCAAAAGAATTGTGCAGAGACAGTGGATAGAATGCAGAAGGGAGTTGCATTGGGCATGCTAATTTGTGGCTTGACGTATTTAGCAATCCTGGCTGAGGATCTAACACCAAAAGGAACACTCAATGAAGTGCTCGACCTGATTATAATGGTCGGCGTCGTTATCACTATGTCAGTTACTCTATATGCTATTTGGCCTGCTTTAAAACAGAAGCTTTCAGGGAAGTTAATCGCAAACTCAGAACCTGAGGGGTTTGTTTCAGGAGCAATGCTGAGTAGCTTTAAAAATGGCTGGATAGCCATAACGTTCAGCATTTCGATATTGTTAGGTTTGTCCTCACAACTCGAGCTGTTGGATTTAGATATCCGATTTTATTTTACCTCGCTATTTGCTATAGCGGTGCTTTCAGTCAGTATTAGTTTCTTTTGTTTAACGCGTGATGATGGTCTCGAAGAGCTTGAGGAGTAGTTATGCACCCCAAACTTGATAATCGGATCCGAGTATTTCGAGCCGAACACCGTATGAGCCAGAGCGATCTAGCCGAGGCAATAGGGGTGTCACGTAAAACGATTAGCACAATCGAGGTAGGTAAATTTGTACCATCCACCATTATCGCTCTAAAAATTGCTGATTACTTTAATGTTCCTGTAGAAGAAGTATTTAGCCTGATAAAAGACGAGGAAGAAACCGCCTAAAAAGCCACGGGAGAGTATTGCAAAAACAGCTTATTGGTTTATAATGCCTCGCACTTTCGGCTACAACTAAGTTGCTGAAAGTGCTAATGCCGGAGTGGTGAAATTGGTAGACGATGTACAGGATGTACGAGTGCCGCGGAGGACAGGAGTCCGAGAGAGGCCGACCTACAGGCAGACTATATTCCAGATATAGCTTTTGCATTCCTCACAGCCATGTGAGTCAGATGTAGGGAGTGCCGCGGAGCGGTGCACGTCGGGTAACGCGTAGCGTTACAGTAGCTAGCAACCCATGTTGCTGGTTAAAATAAGTTATATTGCCGGAGTGGTGAAATTGGTAGACACGTCGGATTCAAAATCCGATTCCTTCACGGGAGTGGCGGTTCGAGTCCGCCCTCCGGTACCAAATTTAAGGCCTTGATTTATCAAGGCCTTTTTTGATCCTAAAGATGTTTCTTCAGTAGATTATAGAGCTTTAATGGTTTTAGTGGTTTCTTCAGGAACAGGTAGCCACTTCCCCTGATTTCTTCAATAGCACTGGCAGTGCTGTCCGCGCTGACAATCATCGATGGCACCGTTGTGTCCAACCTGTTGTTAATGAATCTGATACTATCGAGTCCTGTATTCCCTGACTCCAGGTGGTAATCGGTGATAATAAAGTCGACCTTGCTGCTACTCGCAAAAGACTCTTCCAGACTTTGATAGGATGAGAATGAATACACTCGGCAGTTCCATTGTTGTAGCAAGTCTGTCATTGCATCAAGTTGTTGTTTGTCATCATCCACATAAACTATCGTTTTTTGCTGGAAATCTATCGTGTCGGCCCCTGGTCGAGTTGTCTCCTTTGAGTTCAGGCTTATTTTTTCTGCATCACTGCCGTAGGGCACTAGTATTGAAAAAATCGAGCCTTTATGCAGTTCAGAGCTGAGTCGCATAGGATGTCTTAGGAGTTTAGAGAGCTTTTGACAAATCGCCAGGCCTAAACCATGTCCAGCATATTTGGCATTCTGATTGGTGGGCAGTCTCCGAAATTCGTCAAAGATCTGTCTTTGTTTGTCCTTAGAGATTCCTTCACCATTGTCACACACCTGTATTTCAATCCCTTCCGAACGATATCGGCAACCCAATACGATTCTCCCATCTGGTGTATGGCGGATAGCATTATTTAATAAATTTTGCAGTATGCGTCTGAGAAGTTTTGGGTCACTCGCTATCGTGGCATTGCAGGGTACATAAGAAAGCTGAATTCCTTGGTCTTTAGCCAGCATGGAGTTACCGCTAGCCAACTCACCTAGAAGATCGTTTAGGTCGAAGTTCATTAGTTTGGGCTCGATTGCCTGACCATCAAGCTTGGCGATCTCTAGCAAGTCATTAATTAAGGTTTCCGCTTGAGAAATGGATGCTTGGATATTGTTGATAGACTGTTCAACGGACTCCGGCTCCTTAAACTGTGCTAAAGATGATGCGAACAGGTTGGCAGCATTCAGGGGCTGTAGCAAGTCATGACTACAGGCGGTTAAAAACTGGGTTTTAATTTGATTAGCACTTTCCGCCTGTTTTTTTGCTATGGCCAATTGATCGTTAGCTTCGGCCAAGTCCTGGGTCCGCTCCTGTACGCGATCTTCGAGATTTTCATTGAGCTGTTTGAGTGATTCCTGTTGCGCCTTATATTCGGTGATATCCACAAAGGTGGTTACGAAGCCGCCGCCGGGCATAGGGTTACCGGTAACCACTAATGTTTTACCCCAGTTGTCGGTCCGTTCATGACTATGGGCGAGACCGCTTTTAAGAGTTTGCAGTCGACGTCGCACCTTCTGCTCAATAACCTCATGATCGGTTTCTTCTCGTTTAGCATTGTATTCAATGAGCTCGATAATTGGTGTACCGATCTGCATTAACTCATCAGGGTAGTTAAACATGCTGACATAAGGCTTGTTCCACACTACCAGATTGAGGTTATGATCAATCACACTGATGCCGTGTGGCAGGTTCTGTACCGCTGCCTGTAACAGTTCACGGTTAAATTCCAGAGCCTGGTAGGACTCTTCAATAAACTCAACCACCTGTTCAAGCTCTTTGCTTTGTTTTTGGCTAAAGCGAGTGAGAACCATGCGTGCAGTGGCACTGCCGATGGTACCGCTTAAAGTATGTTCGATCAGCTTTATTAATTCTGGTGGTGCCATTTGCTGATCAAGTGGCTGACTAAATAGTTCTTTGTTGATGGTATGATGCTTTTGGTATTGCTGGAATAACTGCTGTGTTTTTCTGATGCCGATAAATTGTTGGCTGATAGCTTTCAGGTCTGCAATCGACAGGTGTTCGGAAAGTTTGGTGCCTTCCTGACTGATGTTTTCCATCGCTACGTTAATAAACGAGTTAGCCTGAGCTTTATCTATGATGCCTGAATAGGTATTTTTTGAAATGACAAAATAGACACATAAGTTGGTTAATAAGCTCCAAAATACGCCATGAGTAAACACATCAAAGTTGTGCTCACCAAACAATCCTGTTGGTTTTAACCATTCGATCCCTAAAGGTCCTTCGGTGACAAGGCTTGATTCTACAAGGCCGATAGAGTGCAGCGAGGGGAGTAACAAACAATAGAACCAAAGCAGGGCCCCAACCGACAGACCTGCAATAGCTCCTTTGTGGTTGGCTTTTTTCCAATATAAACCGCCAATTATGGCTGGTGAAAATTGAGCTACTAGTGCAAAAGACAGTAAACCTGTAGAAGGAATCTCGGTGTAAGAAGCTACCGAGCGGTAATAGCTGTATGCGATCAGTAATACCAGCATGATTACCACCGAACGAACTAACAGAATCAACCCGGTTAGATCTCGTCGGCTGGAGTAGCGCTGGTTTTTTAAAAGCAACGGCATGATCAGGTGGTTGGTTAGCATGGTGCTGATAACCAGTGTGGCGATGATAACCATACTGGTGGCAGCGGATAAGCCACCGATAAAGGTTAAAATAGTCAATGTGCTCTTTTCGGCCATCATCGGAAAAGCGAGGATGTAGTGATCCGCGTTAATCGACTGATCGGCAAAAAACTGGTTGCCTGCGATGGCGATTGGCAGAATAAAAAAGTTTATTGCAAAAAGGTAAACTGGAAATAGCCATCGGGCACTATTAACCTGTTTTATGTTGGTTGGCTCTACTGCCAGCACATGAAATTGGCGGGGTAGGCAAAACATTGCCAATACGCCAAGAAACACATGGGTCCAATAAGAGAGCGGTGCTGCTGAAGTACTCTGTTTCGTTTGATTGTTCTCTATAATTCGGCTAGTGAAGTCCCCCAGCCCTTCAAAAGTATATATTGAGATAAATAACCCAACAGCGATAAAAGCAAACAGTTTAACCAACGATTCGAAAGCGACGGCCAGGATTACTCCGGAGTGCTGCTCGTAGCGTTCCGATTTTCTTGTACCGAATAAAATGGTGAAGATTCCCATCAGCAGGGCAATGTAAAAGGCAGAGTCCAGATTAAAAGAGCTGGCTCCCGTTAAGTCTGCGTCTAATCCTTGGGTAATAAACTCGTAGCTGTCGCTGGTAGCCTTCAGCTGAATGGCAATATAAGGAATCACTGCGACCAGTGCGATGAGAGTTACTAAAATCGCCACGCCATGTGATTTGCCATAGCGTGAAGACAACAAGTCAGAAATCGAGGTACTGTTGTGTTTTTTAGACGACAACACCAGCTTTTGTACCAGAGGCCAGGCAAAAGCAAAGAAAATTAAAGTCCCTAAATAGGTGGGAGCAAACCACCAGCCCGTTTCTGCCGCTTGTTGGATGGTCCCAAAAAAGGCCCAGGAAGTGCAGTAAACAGCCAACGATAAGCTGGTAATAACCGCTTTGCTGCGCTCACTAAAGGTGTGTACTTTGCGGTTCCCGTAATGGGCAATGGCAAACAACAAACTTAAATACGCAAACGCAATGGTAAATAGAAGCCAGCCGGATATAACCACTTAGAGTCCTTATAAATCATATAATTGAGTTGTTCCCACCTATAGGATGTATAGTACTAAGGTATAGTACCAAGCCCCCTATAGGTTGGATATAGTTAGCGTCGAAGAAGTGATTACGCCTTAGATAGTACTAAAAAAATATCAGGAGATACAATGAAAGCTAAAAACTCCACGTTTAAATATTCAGCGCTCAGCTTTTCTGTGATGTCGATTTTGTTCGCTAACTCCTTGTTTGCAGCAGAAGACGCTGACGATAAAAAAGAAGAAGAGGAGTCTAAGGGGCTTAGCGTTATTGAGGTTACTGCTCGTCGAACCGTTGAGGACCCGCAGAAAGTTCCCGTATCTATTTCTAACTTTTCGGAGAGCGAACTAGAGCAGTCTGGGGTGCAGAATATTGCAGACGTAGAAAGTTATGTGCCTAATGCAACCTTTAATGCCAGTCGTGGTACCAACTCCACTTTAACCGCCTATCTCAGAGGTGTGGGGCAAAATGATCCGCTGTGGGGGTTTGAGCCGGGCGTTGGTGTTTATATTGATGACGTATACGTAGCTCGTCCGCAAGGTGCGGTTCTTGATATTCTTGATATTAACCGTGTTGAGGTACTCCGTGGTCCACAGGGAACACTGTACGGTAAGAACACTATCGGTGGTGCAATTAAATACGTGACTAAAGAGCTAACACCAAATACTGAATTTACAGCACAAGCCGCTGTTGGCAATTATGGGCAGAAAGATTTCAAGCTTGGCGGGCAGACAACCCTGGGCTCTGATCAGTGGATGCTTGGCTATTCGTTTGCCAGTCTGAACCGAGATGGTTTTGGTGAAGTAGTAGGCGATAGTATTCATGCTGGAAAGGAACTTTCCGACAAAGATGTACTGGCTGGCCGCTTAAACCTGACCTACCAGGCTTCAGATGATCTGCGTTTTAAGTTTGTTGCGGATCGTATTGAAGATGATTCTAATGCACGAGGTGGGGGCCGTTTAACGACCAGTAATGTGTCAAACCTTGAGCCTTTGGATAATGTTCATGATACGCGTCAGAACATGGACCCTGAGAACAACGAAGTGATAACCAGCGGTGAGGCACTCACAATTGACTGGGCCCTTAATGATGAATGGGCTTTCAAATCAGTAACGGCGCAACGTGACGGTTATACTGTTTCGGATATCGATTTTGATCAGTTAAATGTGGCTGACCTGGATGTGCCTGCGAGTTATGATGACGAGCAGCTGACGCAAGAGTTTCAGTTCTCTTATCAAGGTGATCAGTTATCCGGTGTCTTTGGTTATTACTACTTTGATGGTGAAGCCGCGGGCTCGTTCGATGTGATTCTTAGTGAGCTTTTAGGCGGTATTGGCTTCTCAACCACAACTTCTGGTGTTGTAGATACCAGAAGCCATGCAGTATACGGTCAGGGGAGTTATCAGTTTGATGAGCAATGGTCTATGTCATTCGGTGGTCGTTATACCCGTGATGAAAAACGTGCCTACGTGAAAGTACTGGCTTTTCTTGGCACGGACACCACAGTAGATCCATTCCAGGTACGTTCTAATTTTAACAACAGCGACACCTTTGATAACTTTTCACCGCATATCGGTGTGCAGTATCAGGCAACGGATGACCTGATGTATTACGCCGGTTATAACCAGGGCTTTAAAAGTGGTGGTTTTAATATGCGAGCTAACCAGGCAGCTGATCCGGGCGCGGATACACCGTTTAAAGAAGAAACGGTTGATCAGTTTGAGCTGGGGATGAAGAGTCGTTGGCTTGATAACCGACTTCAACTCAATGCGGTTGCTTTCTACCAGGATTATAAAGATAAACAGGTGACAACTAACACCAATGTGGATTTGGACAATGACGGCGTTAATGAAACCTTTGTCGGTCGAATACTGAATGCGGGTCGCGTGAAGGCTCAAGGCTTAGAAGTTGAAACTGTTTTCGCGGCGACGGACAACTTGAACTTGTTCATGAACCTCGGGTTTCTGGATGCCGAATACGAAGAGTTTGATGGTTATGATTTATCAGGAGCCCCAATCGATCCGAAAACGATTAATATCATTAATACTCCTGAGAAAACGGCTAATCTAGGCTTTAACTATGAAGTACCAATGAACTCTGGTGCCTATTGGAATATCCATGCCAACGCAGCTTACCGTGATGACGTGAAGATTTTTGATTTGGATTCACCTGTCGATCAAGATGCTTATACTCTGGTGGATGCGGCAGTGAGCTACATTACCCCGCAAGGTGACTGGCGTTTCACATTATCCGGTAGGAACCTGACCGATAAAGAATACCGTACGGGTGGTTACTTCTTCCCTGATCTTGGGGTCGAAGGAACGGTTACTGGTTACTATGGTGATCCAAGAACCTACACACTGTCAGCTACCTATAGCTTCTATTAATCTCTAAAGGCGCTGTTTACAGCGCCTAATTTTCCAATTGTTTAAGAAGGTACTCTGTTAATGGTTAGTATCATCGGTCTTGTATTGGGCTTAGGTTTATTGATTTATACCGCTATGCGGGGTGTGAATTTGTTCATTGCTGCCCCTGTCTGTGCTTTGTTAGTTGCTTTAACTAGTGGCTTAAACATTTTCCCCGATGAAACGGGTGTTTCGTTTGTTACCAGCTACATGGATGGTTTTGCCTCTTTTGTTGCTGCCTGGTTTTTTATGTTCTTGCTTGGCTCGCTTTTTGGAAAGTTTATGGAAGATACAGGAGCAGCCGATAGCATTGCTCACTGGATTGTCAGTAAAATTGGTAAGAAACACGCTGTATTAGCCGTAGTTTTATCATGCGCCTTATTAACTTATGGTGGTGTGAGCCTATTTGTCGCTGCATTCTCCGTTTACCCTCTGGCGCTGAGCTTGTTCAAAGACGCCAACTTGCCTCGACGTTTTATTCCTGCGGCTCTAGCTTTTGGATCCGTGACCTTTACCATGACCTCGGCCGGATCGCCAGAAATTCAAAACTGGATCCCGATTAAGTATCTGGGGACTTCACCTTTTGCAGCATGGGAGGTCAGCCTTGTCGTTGCTGTGTTTATGGCGACTTTTGGCTATTGGTGGCTGACGAAAATGATCAAAAAAGCCGTTAATCATGGAGAAGAGTTTGATGTTAGAGCCGATGATCCAGTGAACGAAGAGCGCAGTCTTCCTCATCCGGTTACTGGCGTTATTCCGCTTGCAATCGTGTTGCTGTTATCGTTTTTGTTTCATGACTCACTACAACAATACGCATTGATCCTTGCTCTGCTGTCAGGTGTTCTATCGATTGTTGCCATGAATTGGAAGTACTTTAGAAACATGCAGACTGCGATCAGTCATGGCACCACTGGAGCATTAGTGGCAATCGGTAACACTGCTGCTGTAGTTGGCTTTGGCTCTATAGCTAAGCAATCGGAAGGGTTTGCCTACGCGGTTGAGTTGATGACCAGTCTGCCGGGAAATGAGCTGATTGGCGCTGCAGTCGCGGTCAGTGTGATCGCCGGTCTGACTGGCTCCGCATCAGGCGGGCAGGCTATCGCTTTGCCAATACTGGCACCTCATTATACGGAACTGGGTGTCGCTCCGAGTGAGTTACACCGAATTGTTTCGATTTCGTCGGGAGCACTCGACTCGCTTCCACATAATGGTTATGTCGTCACGACTATTCGAGCCATTTGTGGTGAAACTCATCAAGCTGCCTATGGCGCGATGGCTGCTGTTACTGTAGTCGTGCCCCTGCTTGGTTTGATATTAGCGATTAGTCTGTTTTCAATTTTTTAGAGTCGCTCCTGAATTTTAACTGCTGTTATAGAAGGAGATAACAATGAAATACTGGCTTTTAATATTTTGCCTGCTGTTTATTACGGGAGAAGCTTTGGCGGACTGCAAAGATGCCGTAGTGCTGGTTCATGGTAATACGGGTTCCAGTGCAGACTGGGATAATACCTACCATGAGCTACTCGCTCGGGGATACAGTGACGATGAAATTTTTCGACCAAACTGGGGGACCAGCTGTGCTTCATGCAATAACCATTATGGCAGCGAGGAAACCCCGGTTCGTGAGGCTATCAGTGCAGCGATAAGTCATTCATGCTCAGGAAAAATAGACATCATTGGTCATTCGATGGGCGTTACTTTAGCGATTGATCAGGTACTGGATTTGTCAGCGACTAATGCTGTTGATGATTTTGTTGGTATCGCTGGCGCTTTACGAGGCTTGCACAGTTGTGGCTACTACCCATATAACGTGTATAATTCAACGTGTGGATACTGGGGTCTGTCAATTGGTAGCCCTTTCTTAAACAGTATTTATGGTTCGAACTTTGCCGCTAAAAGTTATTCGATAAAAAGTTGGTATGACCAAGTAGTTTGTTACGGTGGCTGCACTGTTGGTGGCGTTCACTCTTCTCGTATCTGGAATGAAGATGCTAGTTATACTTTTACCTACGGTCACTTTGGTTTGCAGTCTTATACCAGTCAACTCCAGGTCAATTTAATAGAATAATAAAATTCTACCCCTGCTTACTTTATTATGTAAGCTTTGGTGATTACCCGCTATGGGATAATCACCTTTTTTTCGTCTACGGTAATTGGATGCTTAGGTTCGCTTGATATATTTGGGCTATGGCTATCGGTTAAAGTTTCGACCTTTCCTTCCATCACTTTTCTGGTGTTGGTTTTTACCAGTTGGCTTGGTGGCAGTGGAGTGCCATTGGTTAAGTGCTGCCACATAAGCTCTAAAGCCTGTTCGTAATAATAATGTAGAGGGATATATGAAGATTGTAGCTGCGGTAACGCATTGAACGCATCAAAGTGATGAGCATTTTCAATTTCATAATACTTTAACTTAGAATACTGTCCCTCTTTTAGGTAATTCAGGCCAACGTAAGCGCGTGAACTATGGTTAACGGGAATTAAGCCATCGGCTTGCCCATGAACGATAATGGTTGGTTTATGTTTTAAATTTCCCTGGGCTTTAATCTGCTCAATGCTTTGCTGTATGACGGCTTTGTGTTCAGTGTTAACGTTAATGTCAAATGGTAGCCCCGGATTAAGCGTTTTAGCGAAGCATAAATCATTCTGATAGACCAAACTGAGTTCGGCATGCTCCTTTAATTGGGGACGCCAGTTGATTTTTACGCCCTTAGTTGGCGGTATGCCATTACTGCTCGAAAATAAGGTAGCCTGAGTCGCATGATCCATGTCGTCAGTGATAAAGTCGCTGTTGCAGACGGGGTTATCAACGGGTGTTTTGGCATACGCATTGAAATAGGTCGTGTTAATGGCATTCCATAAGTTAATTGAGCCACCGACTGGCAAGAACTGTAGTCCTTCGGGACGGAGGCCATTCTCAATCAATTTTTGGTAGGCTTGCTTAGCTTGCTGCTGTGTCGTCGTCGCGCTAAGCAACTTGTTATCTTTTAAAAACTGGCACTGGGATTGAAGTTTTGCCTGATTGAATTGCATATAGAGAGCAAAACCATGATTCTTAAATTCATCTGACAGCAGGGCACAACCCTGGTATACGGCGATGGTGCTATTGTAATCGAGCAGTGGTTGACTATGATTTTCTACCGTTCCGTATTTATCTTCGATAACAAACGTTGCCTGCTGTGGTGTGATATTAGGTTCCCCAGCAACGATAGCATCGAACAGTTCGGTGGTGTCCTTCTCCGCGGCTCGAAGGACTGCGCCACCGGCATTGGAAATTCCTGTGCCAATAATAATGGTGTTTTCACTGTTGTAATTTTGGCTTGGGAAGTGCGTGTTTAAGAAATATAACCCTGCTACTGCCGCTCGATTGACATGGCTTGCCCAGTCTTTTTCGATATTAATCTGTGAGTGAGCGTGCTTAGTGGCTATGCGACCTTGCTGAATATTTGTTGTATTTGATGAAGTTTTAAAGTGCATTTTATCGCTACTTCCCGATACGAGCTGACCATCAATGGTATACCCCTTGTTTTCATCCAATAGATAAAAGCCCGTACCCGTACCTTTGTCGGTATAGGCGACCGCACATCCTTTGGATAAAGCCCAGAAACCAGCCACTCCGACAGCGCCATAGACGCCTCTTGAGCCTGACGAAGCTGACGTAATAAGACACGGTTGCTCTTTGTTAAATGAGTCAGGGATCTGAATTAAATAACTGGCAGCAATACTACCGTCGGTATTTTTTGAGTAAGTCAGATACTCAGTGCCGTAAACAGGGTTGTTACCAATGGATTCGTATTCGCTATTAAAGCCACCTGCAGCAGTAAGATCGACTAGCGCGCGAATATTGTGGTAGTAGGCTAATTGTCTTAATTCCAAAGGTGTTGGCTTGTCTGGTTTAGCAAGTTCGGGGGGCTTAGTCGAGCGTAACTGTTTAATAGTTAAGCCGGCACTGAGCAAATCGTAATGTGAGTTATCCTTTTTACTGAATTTATAAGTGATTACATCCTGCGTTTCGAACTGCTGAGCCCTGTCAGGGGTAGCGCTGTGATTGCTGCATGCGGCTAGCGTATAAGCGAGTATTGTTACGGTGGAGTAAGTTTGCCATTTCATATACTAATTGAGGATTATGAATATTATAAGTCATTATAAGGAAGAATGATTTACGAGAACTAGTACTTTAGTATTGCATTCACCGAGGATTTTCTTTGGTAGCATTATTTATATTCAAGACAAAGCTTAAAACAGTATTAATGATGAAAACAGTATTGATAAGTGGTGGTGCCAGCGGTATTGGCTTAGGTGTGGCTCAACACTTAGCTGCACAAAACTATAAAGTGATTATTACTGATCTGGATGAGGGTGCTGCGAAAAGAGAAGCAAATAATATTGTCGATCAGGGCGGGGATGCCAGTGGCTATGCTTTAGATGTTACCAATGAAGATAGCGTAGAACGTTTATTGCAGGCTTTGTCAGGAACGCCAGTGGATATTTTGATCAACAATGCCGGGATCCAGCATGTGGCACCTCTGGATGAGTTCCCGATAGATAAATGGCAATTTTTAATCGAGGTGATGCTGGTCGGTGTCGCTCGTCTGACGAAAGCTTTTCTACCCAATATGAAATCCCGGGGATTTGGTCGAATTGTAAATATAGGCTCGATCCATTCTCTTGTAGCATCACCCTACAAAAGTGCTTATGTCTCTGCGAAACATGGACTGCTAGGCTTCAGTAAAGTTCTCGCTTTGGAAACATCCGAATACGACATTACCATTAATACCGTTTGTCCTGCTTATGTAAAAACCCCATTGGTTCGTAAGCAAATTGCAGCCCAGGCTAAAGAGCATGGCCTAACTGAAGACGAAGTGGTCGAACAGATCATGCTGAAGCCAATGCCAAAGAAACAATTTATTAGTATCGAAGAGTTAGCTGGTACTTGTCAGTTTTTAGTTGAACCTGCTGCTAAAAACATTACGGGGCAAACGATTACACTTGATGGTGGATGGGTCGCACAGTAGAGCTTTTATTCAAAAGCTTGTTGCTTGTAAAGGATACCTGCCTGGGTTCGATTTATCACATCGAGTTTTTTCAATATAGCTGATACATGCTGCTTGATGGTAGTTTCCTGAATACCTAGCTCATAGGCAATTTGTTTGTTGAGTTTACCATCGGCAATCATGGATAAGACTTTAATTTGCTGAGGCGTAAGCTGAGATAACTGATTACTCTTTTGGGTTAAGTTGGCTTTTAGGGTCTGAACTTTCTCCGCGACTTCTGAGGGTAGCCAGGTATTGAGTTCCAGTACGGACTTAATGGCATCGGTGATAACTTCAAAAGAAGATGACTTAGGAACATAGCCATTAATGCCCAGCTCAAGCAGCTGGTGTACCAATGTGATGTCGGTGTTGGCTGAAACCACCAGAACCGCAACTTCGGGTCGTGTATCAATAATTGTTTTTACTGAATGCAGGCCTTTATTATCAGGCATCGACAGGTCAAGTAAGACTAAGTCAATATCATCTTCATTTTTGAGAATGTTCAAGGTTTCAGTGAAGTTACTACTCTCGAGCAAGTGACAACCGGCATATTCCTGCTTCAATATTTGCTGTAATGCTTGGCGAAAGAGCGGGTGATCATCTGCTATTAAAAAGCCTGGCACATCGTTCATTAGAATTATCGTTTAAGTCTTTCTATATTGTTTCGGAAAATAACAGCATACCTCTTTTTCAGCCCAAGTCTAGTCGACTAAAGTCTGTTTCGTCTGGTCGGCGGTTTGCAAACCAAAAGTGACTGCTCAAAATAATCCGTGAGGTTTGTGTGAAAAATGTTCAAACCAGTTCACGTTTTATGAGAAAAGGTTAACTATTATAGATGGTTAGATGGGTGAAAATCACTGGTTTGTCCAATATCCTAAGTCAGTATTAACTTATGATGTGTGTCTGGTGTTTGAATGTGCTTGATACCTTTTAAGCGGCTGTTTAAATGAGTTTGTTTATTTGAAATTTTTCAATGGCTTGCTGGTTATATTGGGTTTGATTATTTTGTTGTTGATATAATTTTTTGTTTAAAACTAGTGTTTTTTACACTTAAAAATATTGATGCTATAAGTTTGTTCGGGTTAGTTATTTTAATTCTTTTGAGGAGTCCTACCTAACCCAGGAAGTTAACAATAATGATGGAACACTACTAAGGGGGTAGTCAATGTTTCGAAAGTTATTGCTATTTATAGCAGGTGCCTTGCTGGCTGGTACAGTACAGGCAAATATCGGGGTTGCCTTTGTTCATGGGACCGGAAGTCAAAGTGATGCCTATAATGATTATTGGACTGGAGACTTTATTCAGTCGGTGATCAAGGGATTGCCAAACTCAAGTAATTATACTGTTATCAACTGTGATTTTACTCAGTATATGTGGAAGTCAGGCGCAGCAGGCTGTCTGGCGACACAATTAACCAACTTCATTAACAACAAAAGTATCACCAGTCTAACCTTAATCACGCACTCGAATGGCGGTAATGTCGTGCGTTGGATAATGTCGAATCCTACCTGGGATAGCCGCTACCCGAATATTATCAATCGGATTGATGAGGTGATTGCACTTGCACCTTCGAGTGCAGGTACGCCACTGGCTGATGCGGTGATCGATGGTAATGTGTTTGAAGAAGCCTTGGGCTGGCTGTTGGGCTACAAAAATGATGCGGTAAGAATGCAGCAAGTGGCGTGGATGGAGTACTACAATAATGAATGGTTGTATGGCACCAGTGGTCGTCCTGCTTTACCTAAGCCGTTTGTATCGGTCGTTGGAACCGATGTTGAGTCTGCGGTGTGGGATGGTGATAGCTACTGTGGTGGTTACTCGCAAAATGTTGGTCTGGAGTTTACTCAGAACTGGTTGAATAGCTGCTCTGACGGCTTTCTGGATTGTAGCTCACAAAGTGCGGCAGGTTCAGTCTGGTTCTATGATAAAAGTAAGACATACGACGATGAACCATTAAGTCATGCGCAAAGTCGACGTCAGTGTTTTGGTCTGGATTATTTCTTACGCACAAGAATTTAAGGAGGAGTTATGAGACATACAATAATTTCAGCAGTAGCCCTGGCGTTAACAGGTTTTACCGTATCAGCGGATCAAGTCATAGCTTCAAAGTCTCAACGTGGTAGTGCTTATACCGCAAACGATGCCGCTGCCATGACTCCGCCGGTAACGGAGCGTGAAACTAAAAACGTCAGTTACAGCTTTCCCATCAAGAACATGATGCAGATCGATCAGTCAGTTAAACCTGCCCATATCCAAAGTCGGCAATATTCGTTAGACGTGACAGGGAAACAGCTTATGTCCGGTGTTGCGTTAAATACATCAGCCAAAGGTGCTCTGGTAAGAATCTCGGCCTTTGATGGTAAGAGTGTTGTCGAACCAAAGAACCTGAGCTTAGTTAACCGCAAAGGAACTGTGTTTGCTCAAGGAAAAGCGTTTGACACCTTAGTTAGCAGTGCGGCCATGCAGAAAAATGGCGTGGGTTTCCAGCGAGGAACGACTGGGCTGAAAGTTGCAGACTCTCTCGGAGCTGGAACCTTCACACTAAAAGCCGATCAGAATATTAATCAGAATGCACGTTACCGTATTAATGTTTTTGAAAAGCAAAGTGACATGGAGCTGCATCTTACCGCGAATAAAAACAGCTATTTGCAGGATGATGTATTAAATGTCGATGCGAAGGTGTTTAATCAGGGAAAAGCGCAGGAGATTGTTACTATTAAAAGTAAGCTTGTTTCTCCTGAAGGCAAGACTTTCAAGGTGAACTTTAAGCGCTCAAAAGATGGTTACATCATTAACAAGCCACTCGATATGAGCGCACATGCGGTTCCTGGCGCTTTATGGGAGTTACACACGGAAGCCAAGGTAAAATCGAGTGGTCAGCTTATTCAGCGGAATGGACAGTTGCCTTTTGCCTTTGCTGAGAAAACGGCAAAGCTGTCTACAGCGCCAACTATTGTTGGCCAGAAGCAGTCGCCTGTAGCAATGATACCTGTATCTGTCAATCAGGATGGACGCTATGAAGTCCGCGCGGTATTGTATGGCACAGACGGAGCAGGGCAGTTAAAACCTTTGATGATGACTCATAGTGCAGCTAATTTAGCGGCAGGAGAAGCGATGATAACGATGAAGTTTGACTCGGGTATTGTGGCTCGCTCTGGCTTAAGTGCGCCCTATGACGTTAAGCACCTCGAGCTTAGAGATCAGCAGCAGATGGTATTGCTGGAGCGGTAAGTTTCATAAGATCCAGCTCAAAAGGCGGCTAGTCCGCCTTTTTACAATTTACAGCTGTTGCTTGGAGAGGCCAAAGAAAAATAACACTAAATACATAATGTTAAATTACTTTAGCTTTCACTTATATTTCTATTAGTTATATTAAATGTAAATTCTTATTCCCTTACTTTATTTTTGTTTGATTTTTGAACAGCTTTCTTATTCAATACGCGCCTGCTTAATTTATCGCAAAAGTTTTCTTCACACTCTAGAAGTATTGGTCTGAATCAATTAACGGTCATGATCGTACTTTTCACAAGGTAGTAACACTTCAAATTAAGGATCGCTTACAGACCCGCTCAGTTCTAATGTAGCTGATTAACCGGGGCTGCAGGTTTGGTCTGCACAACCTATGGAAAATCGTGCCTCTATTTTAGAGACAGGGCGTCATGTGTGATGAATATGTACAGGCAGAAAGACGTCAGGTTGAGGCATTAAAGCAATAACAAAAATCGTTGCCTTATTTGTTGAATAAATAAGGGTAAGAATTGATGAAGCAATTGTTTTTTGGTTTGTTCGTTATGTTGATCGTTCCGGTTTCTGGACTTACGACAGAGTTAGCTATTGTATCGGGTTCACCAAAAGATCCAGCAGTCGTTAATCATGAGCGTATTCTGTATTGGTTGGAAAAAAATGCTGAACTGAATAAGAATGCTACCGCGGCTGAAAAGCAGGCCGCGTTAAAGAGCTATTTACAAGGTGTTGGTAAGCACAGTCACCATCAGCCTAAAATTGTGAAAAATACCTTAAAAAAGCAACGCCTAGCCTATAAGCAGGGCAAGTCGTTAGCTTATAAAAATACTCAGGAGACGACGGTAAAAGTCCTGGCTGTGCTGATCGACTTCCCAGATTTAAAGCACGACTCTCATGGTTTAAGTTCGTCCGATACGGAAATGTACTATAGCAATTATCCAGTGTCGCATTATCAGGATCTGATGTTTTCTCAGACAGGATTTACCGGGCCGAATGGTGAAAACCTGACATCAGCCTATCAATATTATCAAAATGAATCCGGCGGTAGCTTTTATTTTACCGGTCAGACTTATGGCTGGGTCACTGCCGATAATAATGCAGCTTATTACGGCGCCAATGAATCTGGCGATAATAACAGTGATCAGAATGTGCCGGCGCTGGTTAAAGAAGCGGTTTCCAAAGTGGTGCAATCAAACAATATCAACCTGTCCGAATACGATGTCGAAGATCCTTATGATCTGGATAAGGACGGTAACACCAATGAGCCTGACGGCCTGATTGACCATGTGATGGTTTACCATTCCAGCATTGGCGAAGAAGCCGGTGGTGGTGTTTTAGGCGGTGATGCGATCTGGTCACACCGTTATTATGTGGACTCTGCTACTGGCGGCTATCAGCTAGCCGGCAGCGATAAAAAAGTTTTTGGCTATACCATCCAGCCGATTGATGCAGCGACGGGTGTTGTCGTGCATGAATTTGGTCACGATCTAGGCGTGCCGGATGAGTATGATATTGGCGATTCTGACGCTGGTTCTCCAGTGGGCTATTGGTCGATTATGGCGGGCGGTAGCTGGGCCGGTAAGATTGCCGGTACAGAGCCAACGGGTTTTAGTCCTTATGCCAAGGCATTTTTTCAGTCGGTATATGGCGGAAACTGGATTAATGAGCAAGTGATCGATTTTACTCAGCTTGAAGGCGATCAAAATATTCAGCTGGCCGAAGCGGTGAACCATGAGCAGATGAACCAGTTACGGATTGATTTGCCTGAACCCCGAATTGATTTTGCTGCACCTTACTCAGGAAATTATCAGTATTATTCCAACGGAGGCCATGATTTAAACAACAGCTTATCGTTTACCGTGTACGTTCCGGCGTCGGGTGTTACCGAAATGAGCATCAAGGCGCACTGGGATATTGAAGTGGACTATGACTATGCGCAGGTTTTAGTCAATGGCGTTGCCATAGAAGGAAATTATACGCAACTTAACAATTCACAGCACCGTGAAGTGAGCCACTTTATTACTGGGAAATCTGCGGATATTTCGGGCGCAGAAGGTGCTTTGGGCTGGGTTGATTTAAGGTTTGATCTTTCTGCTTATGCCGACCAGTCGATCAGCGTGGTAATCCAGTACGTGACTGATGAAGCCGTGCAACGCTACGGGATGGTTATTGATGATTTGTCTCTGAATAACTCTCAGGACAATAATGACAGACAAATTTATTTCGATGGCGCCGAGAAGGCAGGAGCGACCAGTCTTGATGGCTTCCTGAGAATCGATGACACCAAACCTGGCGAAGCTCAGAATTACTGGGTACAGCTGCGTAGCGAAAACGAGCAGGACTCCGGTTTGGCGGACTCTGTCTATACACCGGGTGTTTTAATCTGGTTTGCTGACGAAGCTTACACCGACAATAAGGTCGGAGAACATCCGGGACATGGTTTTATTGGTGTGGTCGATACCGATCAAAATCCTATTATGGTTAATGGCTCGGTCGCTCAATCAAGCTTGCAAGTGATCGATGCCGCCTTGGGTCTGTATTCCCAGAAAAGTTATCAGGGCGACTCACACTTGGCTGCAGAACCTGTGTTTGATGACAGCCGAGACTACTCATTTCCTGAACAGCCGGAATCGGGGCTGGTTTTACCGGTAAACAATTTACGAATTGAAGTGCTGGAGCAGGCGACGGACAGCAGCAAAGCCACCGTAAAAATATCCAAAGCTTCCGCTTCGATCCAGACTAATCTAATGGCTGACTTTGACTATAACGTTAAGCAAACAGACGTCAGCTTTAATAGTTCGGTTAGTGGTGGATGCGAACACTACCGCTACACCTGGGACTTTGGCGATGGCCAAACGTCTACTGTAGAATCACCAGAGCATAGTTATGACAAAGCCGGTGATTACACCGTTAAATTAACAGTAACCGACGACGATGGTTCTGAAGACGTAGTGACCAAAACCGTACAGATTCAATCGTCATCATCGACCAATAATACTACCAGCGGAAGTACGAGTGGTGGCAGTGGAGGCGGTGGTAGCTCTAACCTGTGGTTGTTACTACTACTGGGCTCGGGTGTTTTATTAAGACGTAAACGTTAATATTCAAATCTAACCAAAAAAGCCGCGATTATCGCGGCTTTTTTATGGTGTTCTCAGTATAAAAGCAAAATAATGAATATTTTGTGTAAATGGATTAGTCTTTATCCAAGGATGCCTGGACGTTGAAGGTGTAGGCAAGTACATATAATAATCAAGGATTAAGGAGCTGTGATGAATAAATTAAAACTATTGATAAGCCTATTGGTTATTTTAGGACTGTTTGGTTGCTCTACGGGGCAAGATGAACTTGAAAAGCTTTGTAAAAAAGATGCTGGAACAGTGATTTACAAGCAGGTTAAAGCTGATGGATATTACAGTGAAGATTGCAGGGGAACTTGTTACACACCTGTTATAAATAATCAATTTGAATTTATTGAAATATATAATGATACGGATAACAAATCCTACAGTCCGGGAAAGGGATATTGGCGCATATATATATCTGATAATGATGATTCCAATTGTTATGAAATCGTAACAAGTCGGCAACAGCATATAATTGGTGAAGGCAAATGTGTTGAATCGCCCCAAGTTTTCTAGATACCTTTTAGCTTCATAAAATAGTTCTTTTCAAACTCGACTGGTGACACATCATCATTGTTACCATGTCGTCGCTTGGCATTGTAAAACATTTCGATGTAGTCG
>NZ_JACNML010000005.1 GCF_020005365.1 Kangiella shandongensis
CGTCCGTGTTCACGCGGTAGCCGCTAATCATGCAGTCCTTTAAGTTGTACTCCATGTAGTTCTCCAGCGTGTCGCCGGTCTTCGTTAAGTGCAACTGAACCTGCTTGCCCTTACCCACACACGCTTCTTTAAACAAGTAAGGCGTGGTGTTATCCATGTACTTGGTGATGCGCAGCTCGCTCACGTCCGCCGACGTCGCTTCACGATCTTTGCTCGTACCAACACGAGCCGTGATCCCACGCTGTACACCCCAATCCAATGACAACACATCAATCCAGTCTTCGTGACCTTTTGCCGTCGCTTCACCCTTGATGCCGTCGTAATTCATAAATATAGACATAGTTTTCTCCTTTTAGCGTCCATATGCCATAAAATTTAACCGATATAATTCAAGATATATCTTGTGTGAAAAGATATCCACACTCAGATATTACTAATCAGTTCAAATTTTTCAACTTATTTAAATAAATAATCACAAAAACAAGAACCACTTCATAGAAATCATTATTGACTGCTAAATTTATTAATTAACGCTTGATCTTTAAGTCGTTAAATGAACAATCAAATGATCTTCTAGCCCCTGTCAAATATAAGCTTTCCATCTTTTGCCTTTACGAGAACATCGCCAATATCCTGTTCCTCAATCATGGCGTTGAGGAAGTGCTCTGATAACTCCGGCAATAAGCTCTGATTAATGATCTTTTGGATGTTTCGGGCACCAGAATCGACCTCGGTACAACGAGATACAATATTAGATATAACACTCTCATCAAAGTCGCATCTCACCTTGTAGGAATCGGTAATTCGATCAGACACCTTCTGCAGCTGAATTCTTGTGATTTGAGCCAGCACGTCTTCACCCAAAGGCACATAAGGTAACAAGGTGGTACGCCCAAGGAAGGCAGGCTTAAACACGTTCAATAACTCTTCATGAATAAGTTTATTCAGCGCCTCGCCTTCTGGCATGGTTTCAGGATCCTCTGCCAGCTTCATAATGGTGTCGGTGCCAGCATTCGAGGTCATAATAATCAACGTGTTCTTAAAATCGATGTCACGCCCTTCACCGTCCTTGAGCATACCTTTATCAAAGACCTGGTAGAAAATATCCTGTACACCCGGATGCGCCTTCTCCACCTCATCAAGCAACACCACTGAATAAGGCTTTCGTCTTACGGCTTCTGTTAAAACACCACCTTCACCATAACCAACATAACCTGGAGGCGAGCCCATCAGTAAGGAAACCTTATGCTCTTCCTTAAATTCAGACATATTAATGACTGTGATATTCTGCTCGCTGCCATACATCTGCTCGGCCAACGCCAGCGCCGTTTCAGTCTTACCGACACCACTCGGACCGGCTAATAAAAAGACACCGATTGGCTTGGTTGGGTCAACCAGCTTCGCTGCTGACGTCTTCATCGCTTTAGCAATGCCCTTCAGCGCACTGTCCTGTCCAACCACTCTTTTACGTAAAGTGTCTTCGAGATTAAGAGAAACGCCGATGGAACTCTTCTGCATCTTGCCCACTGGAATTCCTGTCCAATCCGAAACCACTTCGGCAATCACGCGCGAATCGACTTCGGGGTACACCATTGGCGATTCACCCTGCAACTTTTCCAGATCAAAGCGCAGCTGTGCTAATTCACTTAAGATGTCATCGGTATCAACGGCATCTTTAGCATCGGCTGAGTAATCGCCGTCATCAACCTCTTCTTCTTCTGCTTCTTCAGTCGCTTCAACATGTTGATTCATTAGCTGGTTAATTTTTTCTACCAGTTCTTTTTCCTGCTGCCAGCGCTCTTCGACCGCAGCTAATTCTTCAGTGATTGATTCCTGCTCAGACTCCAGCTCGTTTAGTCGTTCCTGATGCAAAGCATCGTCATCAGCTTCTTTATTTAGGATAGTGACTTCGCGAACGATTTCTTCCAGTTTCTTTTCCAACTCTTCAACTTGTCTTGGCTTTGAGTTTTGACTCAAATTAACTCGCGCACAGGCCGTATCCAAAAGGCTGACCGATTTATCTGGCAACTGTCTACCTGCGATATAACGCTGCGATAACTTAACACTGTCGACTAGTGCCTCATCCAGAATTCGAACTTTATGGTGACTTTCCATGACATCAGTTAGCCCCCGCATAATAGCCACCGCAGTATCGAAGTCAGGCTCTTCAACTTTCACCACTTGGAAACGTCGAGTTAACGCGGCATCTTTTTCAAAATATTTTTTATACTCGGCCCAGGTCGTTGCCGCGATCACTCGCAACTCACCACGGGCTAAAGCCGGCTTTAATAAATTCGCCGCGTCATTCTGCCCCGCCGAACCACCGGCACCAATCATGGTATGCGCTTCATCGATAAATAATATAATTGGCTGCACAGATCCTTTAACTTCATCGATAACATTTTTCAATCGATTTTCAAACTCACCTTTAACACCGGCACCAGCTTGCAACAAGCCCATATCTAACACTCGAACACTGACGTCCTGTAATACCTGAGGTACTTCTCCGGCGATAATCTTGCTGGCGAAACCTTCGATTACTGACGTCTTGCCGACACCGGCCTCACCCGTCAAAATCGGGTTATTCTGACGGCGACGCGTTAAGATATCGGTCAGTTGGCGTATTTCCTCTTCACGACCTAATACAGGATCCAGTTCGCCATCACGCGCCTGCTGTGTTAAATCGACCGTGTACTGATCTAATGCTGGCGTACCTTTCGAAGACGTATTTGCAGTCGCTCCTTGCTCTTGAGTACCCTCATCACTATCAGCGGTTATCTGTTCAAATTCAACGGATAGCTGTTCATGATTTAACTTCTCAAGCTCTGGGGAAATACCATGAATCAGCATAGACAGGCTGTCATCTTTTAAGAGTGCCAGCAGTAAATGTCCGGAGCGAACCTGTGTATTCGACTGTTCGATTGAGGCCTGTAACCATGACTGCTTAATTAAACTCACCAGGTAAGTCGAAAGTGCTGGCGGATGTTCATTTCCGGTTTTCAACCGCTCCAATGACTTATTTAAATCACGGATAACTTTATTTCCATCCACCTGAAAGTAATTAAATATACTTTTGAAGTCACTCGACTCAGTGTCCAATATCTTCAAGAACCAATGCTCGATTTCGACATAAAAGTGACTTCTGGATAGACATAATCCAGCGGACCCTTCCAGACTGGTTTTACAAAATCCATTTAGCTTATCAATAAGCACTCTGAGTTCATTATTTGACACAGTATTCTCCTAATCCCGTTTGTTAACAGTAATAATTAATAACTTTTTCGTTGTCCGTAGACAGCCCCATCCAGGCACTCGAACCGAGGGCCGTTTTCTGCTGGCCGGGGCTGAGCTGAACAGTCTGACAATGCTTGGCCTTTACTTTCAATTTAAAATTAAATTCATAACCGTCGCCGACTAAATTCTTTAAGGTTTTGTTGAGTAACCGGTTCATCTTCCCTCCCGGCGTTAAACTGCGGAAAGTTGCGGCATCATTGACCTCAAACTCAACTTCAAAACTCGAGCTCAGATCCCAGCAGCGCCGACCCAGCATGGTGTTTACGCCTAACTGATTAAAGCTGACTCCTTGACCATTCGAACCCATTCGGCTCAACTGATCATCCTCCAGTTCGATCCATTTACCCTGGAACTCATTAACCGCAGCGTTTAAGCCGGATAGGTCGTTGATTACGCTCTTCAGTTTGTCTGCCGAGCGGGCACAGGCGTAAGTCAAACCACTATAATAAGCCGAAGAGTTTTCCTTCATGGGATATGACTCGCCAGCAAGTGTCGTCATAATCAAATCAGCGGTTGATTGATAATGACTGACGTTGGCTTGATACGACTTATCGGTGTCCAGGCGGTACTTTGCCCAGCTGCGATACATCAAACTGTTCAACCGATGATTAAACATATCCAAAAAATCTTTCAGGACATGGTTTTTATCTCGCAGGCTCTTAGCCAGAGTTTCCGAATAATGGTTCGGCAAGATGCCATTAGCCCCTGTCAAACTAAACAGGGCGCTGGTGATTAATACTTTTTCACCATCACCCGTTCGCTGAGTAGATACGATCGCCGGCTCGTGAGGATCGAATGATTGTTTATGCTTGAACTGGATGAAACCTTTTTCCAGGCAGTCCAAAGCCCTGCTTTGATGTTTTTTAAACAATTGCTGCTCAATTGCAAAAATCGCTGCAAACGGATCGTCTGCATCGCTGCGCTCTTCCAGTTTCAATGTCATGTCGTTCATAACAATTTAACCTTGCCACCTAACACCGGCCAGCTATAAACCTTTTCTCTATGCCCCTGCAACTTAATACTTAACTTGACGAATGAGTTAACCTGACAAAGCTGCGATAAAAAGGCATTCAGCACACAGCCAAATAAATACACACTGGTGCCCGTATAGTATTCTTCATCACAAATCAGGGTCAGGTTGTTACCGTGAATCACACCAGAATGCCCTCCAATAACAGCTCTTGAAACACTGGGCTCGATACTCATTTCCTGAATTCCATCGATCATATTTTCAACTTCTGGAAGTTCGAAAAAGTTGTATAAGCCCAATATTTCCTTTAGCCCATCAACTCCCTGATCCGACAAATAGCTCAAATTCAGATGACGCGCTAACTGCCAACGAGACTTATCGGTGACCTGAGGTCGCTTTGGTGTCGATAACCGGGTTTCCGATTTGATTTGGCGGATCGTTGGCGTGGGCTTTGCAAACAACAGCTGACAACCACCTTCACTTAACCGCAGTCTGGTCGTTAAATTCCTATTGCTGCACTCGGTAACTAATTGCAAAAACTTTGGCCTTTGCTGTTCTTCTTGTGACTGTGGAATTAGCGTTAAAATAGTCTCTAGCCCGGCAGAGCGTTTGCCACCGGCACGCTCATTGTAGGATCGTTGATAATTCCACACCCAGGCCTGCTCTTTAATCGTATTGGGTTTATAAATTGGGAACAGCGGCTCCTTATCTCCAGACTCATTAATGCTGTTAACCGCTTTAATATGATGTACTTCATAACTGTCGGGCTGACTGGCTGACGGATTCACTTTATAGTCATTAATCAAAGGTTCAACGTCGATCAATTCTGGATTATGTTCAAATAAATTAATGGCCGGCGTTGCTCCAAGTGAAAAATTGGCCGCTGTTAGGAATTGCTCCAGATCAGGGTAGTGCTCCTTACAATACAAGGTTATTTCTTTTTGCACCGCTCCCTGTTTAAAGCCTAAGTTAATATTTTGTAATTCAAAGAATAAAAACTTGTCTGGAACATGGTAAAACTCCGACAGTACCCTGAAGCCCCCAAAGCTCTTCTTATTATAGGGTAAGACGGCTTCGTCCGATTCAAAACCCAGCTGTCGAATATTGACCGGATCAATACGTTTTTCTTCTGCGCCCGCGGACTGATCTTTAATGGTGATCAATACCGTATCGTTATGGATAAGCTCAAACAATTTGGCAACGTGTTGCTGCTGTCCTTTAAGGAAGCACCGTAAGTGCTCTACCTCGAAACCATCATCATCCAGACCTTCACTGGTTGCTTCTATCTCAAAGCGCAAACGCGACAGTACCTTGGTTTTGCGACTCGGTAATTCCGGTAGCTCGAACGGCAACCCGCTATAACTCGCTTCACTGACCTTCAGCGGATATAACGTGGTGTCATAACAGGTCTGAAAGCGACACTCGGTCATACCGCTCTGGATGGCGCGGAACCGCGTTCCCTTGCTGATGGTATAAGGCTTATCTACCCCTTCTTTTAACTCAAACGAAAAAACACCGGTAGCGGGAATTGGCGCAAAGTAATCGGGGTATAACACGCTGAACAGAGACTGGGTTAATTCCGGCAGACCAGAATCGATATTTTGCTGTACCCTCGCTGTCAAAAACGAAACGGCCTCGATTAAGCGCGCGACATGCGGATCTTCGATTTCGCTCTCGTCCAGTCCCAGATGGCCAGCAACTTTAGGGTGCTTCTTAGCAAATTCTTCTGAGTATTCTCGGAAATACGCTAATTCTTTATTGTAGTAGCTAAGAAAATTATCCTTCATTGTCCAGCTCCTTAACACTGAATAAATGATCAACCGGATTCAGTTTTGTACTGAACGATAAACGTTCCCGATCCTGCTCTATAATCAAATTAGCAGTGATCATCAGCCGCACCACCCTGTCGACAGGATCGCTGTTTTCCAGAATCTTAACCTTCACTCGCTCAAGGCGCGGCTCATATTGCTCAATCAACTCGCGGATCTCGATACAAAGCATATCCTTATCACCCGGGTAGGTGAGGTTCTTTGTTGAAAAATCCTCCAGACCGTAGTTCACTGATGACAGCTTCAGCTCCTGTAGCGAATCAATCAGCGGTGTCCAGTCGAGCTTAGTATTGAGTAACGACTCGATATCACGACATACCATTTTTTTATAACGCTCATAGGGATCAAAATAATGAGCTCCATTGTCCTCATCATGCAACATATCCAGTAATGACGATCGTAATTCCGGTATCTCGTTCGGTTTCATCCGTTATAAACACTCCCTGCCATCAAAATAGGTACTGATGTGTAACTCCACGCGGCGATTGGTAGCTCGACCCTGTGGCGTTTTATTTGAAGCAATAGGATTCTTTTCGCCCAAACCGCAGGATCTTAAGCGGCTGATATCAACACCACGCAACACCAGGTTGGATAACACGCTTTCCGCACGGTTTTTCGACAATTTCAAGTTATAATCCGCCGAACCAACATTGTCGGTAAAACCAACCACAGAGACCGAGCTCTTGTCATAGACGTTAAGTAAACTCGAGATCCTATCGAGCAAATCTTTTGCACTACTGGTCAGAACCTCACTATCTGTTCTAAAGATATCCTTACCTTTTAAACGCAATGTCACGTCATAAAATTCGGCATCGGCATAACGGATCACCTGTACCTGCTCTTCGTTAACAAAATTCCGATAAAATGACTTATCGATGATTTGCATATACTCTTCGGGTGACACGATTTCTTTTTGATAAATGAAGGTTTTTTGTTGCTCCGAACGCCGCTTTTTCTCCAGATAGCGTTCTTCCTCCGTCATTTCTCCCCACTGAAAAGTGTTATTTAATAATTCACATCCAGAGAGAAATATCATCGAACATAATATAATTGTTAATATTCTCATTGTTAGGTCCCAATGTTGGGTTAGTGTTATGGTTACTGTTGAAACTCAAGACTATTAATTTCTAAAATTGATACGGCTTCATCACCGACTAGATAGGTCTTCTGGCCCATTCCGCGAACCGTTTCTGTGACATCACACTCCTGCCAATCGGTTTCTCTTGCCAGTCGCTGCTGATCGGTAGCTGCATCAATATAAGTCACCGGTATATACACTTCCCCTTGTGTGCCGTCATTGAGGATCAGATCCGCTTTGCGCCACAGATAGTCGATAGGTTGTTTAGTATCCTCAAATACAATGGATGAAATCGACTCATTGGCAATCCAGTAGTAATTGCCATTAGGAGCCAGCACTTCCATAAAGCCACCATTCAAATCATCCAGGTCGCGAAAATCATCAAATCTTTTGTCCTCTTCATTCCATGAGCCTTTGACTGCCTGACGACCCTCTTCTGCAGCATGCAGAGCATCAGCAAATCCTTTGCTATCATCGGCTCTTAAAGCAGCTATCGCTTCAATGTGTTTTTCCATCTGAGGTGATGGTTCACCAATGACCTTCGGTGGACGTCCCTGCTTGTAGAAATCTTCTCGATGCTGCGCCGCTCGGATCAGGTTACGCCAGTTCGCCACTTCCATAACGTATTTCGGCTCGAGCGTTGATAATAAGTCCAATTGCTTATCGGCCCGTTCATACTCGCCGGCGACACACAGCATCTGACCAAATAGCATTCTTTTAAAATGCTGATCTGGATATTGTTTTATTTCTTCTACCAGTTGACTGATACATTCATCTATCTTCCCTTCACTGTACTTTTCTGAAAAGCCTTCCATTTTTTATGCTCCTCGCTTGCTTTGAACTATTTCGGTTGTTAGTTGAATACTTGACGTTAAATTATCTAATTGAAAGTGTGGACGAATATGCATGTCGCACAGCATATAACCGGGTTTATCTGGACGTTCTGCAACACTGACTTTCGCTTCCCGCAACGGATACTTGGCTTTGATTTCCACCGATGCGTCATCATTTGCCGTGGTATATTTCAGTAACCACTGTTGTAAAAACTGCTCGCACTCGGTTTCATTAATAAAGCTACCCACCTTCTCCCGGCAGATCACTTTGATATAATGGGCGAACCGCGAGACACACAGGGTGTACTGCATCATGCTCGACATGGCCGCATTGGTCGTCGCTACTGAGTCCTTATACACCGCAGGTTTTTGTACCGAGTTATTGCCATAAAAACCAATATATGGCGTTCTTGCCATCGCTGTTGCCGGTATAAAACCGTGGCTATGCAGCTGCTGCTCAAGGCTGTCGGTGATACTGACGGCGATGGGTGACACTGGTGTTTCGCCATCCACCGGGGATAGTTCAACCGGCAGATCAGTGACCACACCACCATTAATTTGTCCTCGCGATACGCCTCGAATGGAAGCAAACCAACCATGCTCACTAAATGCTCTCATCACGGTCGTCGCAAAGGCATAGATTGCATTGCCCCACAAGCGATCACTGGGCTGTTCAATGGATTCCTTAAACACAAAACCATCGGCACGGGTTCCATCATCCTGATAGCGACGTCGCATCAGGATGTCGGGCAACACAATGCCTAAAAAGCGAGCATCCTCACTATCGCGCAGGGAATTCCAGGCCCGATACTCCGGTTGACGCATCATGTCTGAGACATTCATTAAGGGTGACAGCTCTTTGTACCTGTCTACTCCAAAAAAGCTTGGTTCCAGACTGGTTAAAAACGGTGCAAAGGCAGCCGCTGCTACCGATGACATCAACTGCAGGATTTCAATATCCGAGATGCCGACCTCGGGTCTGGGCTTTAAGCGCATGCGGTAAGAGCCAAGCAATAATGAATAAGGCTCACCACCTGGATTGTCATACTCCTCGGAATAGACCTTCTTAAAGATCTCACTTTGATCAAAATCTATCGCCCGAGAAAGATCCTTACCTAATTGGGCTAAGCTAATATCCAACAACTTAATTTTTGTGGCGCGCGCTGAGCGCTCCAATGCCCTTTCGCAACAGAGAAAATAAAGGCCCCGCCAGTTTGCTTCTAATTCCTGAAAGCGCGGGTGATGGATAATGGCGTTCACTAAGCGATTAATTTTCTTATCAATTTTAAGCACCATGATCTGTAACTGGATTTCAATACGTTCCCAGTCGAAGCCATCACCCTGTGCCCCTATCGCTTCGGCCTCTCCATGTATCTGTGATTTTATCTGAGAAGAAAGCTGAGCAATAGCCTTGTCATTATTCTTTTGCAATGCTCTTAACTCTTGATTATCCTAGAAAAAGCTATTTTCGCCCAGGAATAATAACACTTCACCCCTTCAAAAAAAACTCAGAAACGTGATACTTTTCTTAAATATACCTTAAAAAATTAAATTATTTATCTTGACGAGCTTGGTTGCTACCGTTACTTTCCCTCTCTTATGGCTCTGGATCATACCCACTATTAACTACAACACTTTAAGGAAGTACTATGAATAAAAAGATTCTTATACCAATACTGGCTGTAGCTTTCCCACTAACGGTAGACGCCCAAAGCTTAAAGACTGGTGACACTGTTACTATCACAAATGGCACTTTCACCATACTAGATGCAACCGGCTACCCAGTTTTTACACATCAAACAAATTCAAGTAACTTTTCTCGTGACATTGAAGTCATTGACAATAATCGTGTGGCCTTTTGGTCTGACGATGCATTCTCCCCCAGCCTGACAATTTTCAATGTCACTGATCTTAGTGAAACCAAATATACTTTCCCTGGCTGGTCGACCGTTAACAATATTAGCTATGGAGGGTTGGCAATTGATGGTGATCAGCTATTCATGACTGATATGTCGACTAGTGGTGCCGAAGCGCGGGGCATCATACGTTTTGATCTTAACAACCAGGCATACAGCCGTTTTGCTGATCATGAAGGCTACATAGACGTTGCTTTTTCCACAAACGGTTTACTGTACGCACTTAAAGATGACTATTGGGGACATCTCGATATTATCGATCCAACAACAGAAGAGGTTATAAATAGTATTAACCTTGATGCTGTCTCACCTCGCGGTGTGGCCGTTGATGCTGATGGCAACTTATATGTAACGGAATGGGGTGGTAATGTTTTGCAGCTGGATAGTCAAGGCCAACAGCTTCAATCTATCACTGTTAGTAACAATCTTAACGATATAGATGTCAATGCAAGCGGGCTACTAACAGTCACCAATTGGGAAGGCCAACTTTATGAAGTCGATTTTGCGCAACACAGCAGCTATTTGCTTTATACTGGCAGCAGCTATCAAATGCCTTTCACTGATCCTGTCGACTTCACACAAGTAGCTCCTGAATCTCCAACGCTACAAGCTCATTCTTCGCGCAAAGGAAAATGGATAAATACGACCCTCAACTGGTCAACAGCAGCAGAGTCGGTCGATATCTATTTCAATGGTTCCATTATTGAAACATCCAGTAGTAACGTTGCTCAATACTCATACAGTAAATTTATCTCGCAAAAATTTGTGGTTTGCAACGCAGGGACTACTGACTGTTCACAGCCATATATCGCAAACTAAATAAATCAATGGCTGAAAGCTTATAAAACTAGTTTTCAGCCTACTTTTCTCAAACTCTCAAGATAATCTTGCAAGCAACTCCCACCTCATAAAAGTCCTTTGCTCTTAAATCCCTACTCCCGATATAGCGATATCCATACAAGCAGCTTTTCAGGTTAGTGCACAAAGCGTATTATAAAATATCAGTAGTATATTTTTTGTGCAGCCTTGATGATGGTTGCAGACAGTAGCATTTAACCTATAGGGAGGCAGTATCTATGAAGTCTCAAGTGGGATTATGGATAGACCAACGACAAGCATTTATAGTTGAGCTAACCGAAGACGAACTCAGAACGAACACAATCGAGTCAAACGTTGAAGAGCATATCGATCAAAAGAGGGGATCTCGTTCCGCTGCCCCATACACTTCACAGGGGATCTTTGCGGAAGACCATGCTGACCGGCGTTACCAGCAACAGTTAACGTTATTTTATCAGAAAATAGCGCAGGAGCTTGATGGTGCAGAGTCGATTTTTATTTTTGGACCCAGTATGGCCAAAAAAGAGCTTTACAAATATTTAGAGGAAACCACTCTCAGGAACCAGCCCGACATCAAGGTCGAAACCGCCGACCAAATGCCTGAAGTTCAAATTGTTGAGAAAACTAAACAGCACTTCCATTACAAAAAAGGTGAACTCGGTTAGTTCTCAACTTTTTGTTCTACCCTTTCTCCTTGATGCCGGGTGTTTTATTGTTTTTAAGTAAGCTTACTTTTCCAGCCTCAAACTCTCAAGGTAATCTTGTAGGCAAACTCCCGCCTCATAGAAAGCCTTGTCGTTCATATAGCATTTACATTGACCGATAATGCCTTCCATTGCGGCGATCAGAAAGCGCGCAACATTGTTTGGCACAACGTCTGGTTTTATATGCCCCTGCTCAACTCCCCGCTGTAGGGTACTTGCTAATGCCTGGTGCCACTCCTGCCAGATATCGGCAATACGCGTTCGAAACGATTCGTCCAGCGGTGACATTTCCTGCGTTAAGTTATTGAGCGGGCAACCCGTATGCAGCTCATTCGCGCTGATTTCGTCACGGGCATCTTTTAGCATAGCGATTAAGTCGTCGATAGGACGCTCAATATGTTGCAAAGGTAAAATCCAGCGCTGGTCGATCCAGGGCTTTAACACCTCGTCGATAACTGCGTGGCCCAACTCTTTTTTACTCGAAAAATGATGATAAAAGGCCCCTTTGGTCAATGATGTTTTCTGTAAAACACCATCCACGCGTAAACCCTGATAGCCCTTGAGAAGGATCTCCTCAAAGGCTACCTGTAAAATTTTACCTCGTGTTGCATCAGCATCTCTGACGCTCGCTTTAATCGCTTCTGCGGACATTATCGTGCTCGTTTTAAACTACTCTTATTAAAGTCACTTTCGTCCAATCCAGTGTTAAATTCATATTCAGACCACTTGACGACGGTGCTCTTGCCGGTCTGATGATTCGTCATGACCTGCTTGTGACCACGCCAATACTTATCTAAGTATAACTTAAAATCAGACACATTCATGGTTTTTAATGCATCACCTTTCGTGTCAAAGAATTCTATGCGGTGAACACGGAAGTGCTCCTGATCGATCCAGGTATTGGTTTTACTGTAGCCTGAGTTCTCATAAGTCGGGTACGATTCCACCACGTACATTTTTCGTCCATCCAGCTCGTCTTCACGTAAGAATTTGTAGTCATACTTTTCGACTTCGAACGATGACAAGTCTTCATAGGCGAACTCACTGCCCATCCAGGGCCCCGACTTATTAGACGACGAGATACGCTTTACGCGTTTCAGCGCTGGTAAAAATAACCACTGATCATCGTTACCTTCGATATGTGAATAGGTCAAAAACGCGGTGCCTTCGACATCACGTGGCTCGTCAAATATGCTCAAGCTTTTATCGCCATCGCCCTCCACTTCGAGGCTTTTCACACGAACTTTACGATCGGTCTCGTTACCACTTTTATCACGCAGGATCATGGTCATTTTAGCTTCACTATCGCCCCAGCCCGTATTACGGGCCTTCATTTCTTTAGCAATAGCCAGACCCTTCGCCTGTGGATCGGTCGCGTCCGTAATCTGCGGATTTACGGATTCGTTCGCTTGCAGCGTCATAGACGCAAAGAACAAACTGGCTAACATTAATAATGGTTTCATCAATATCTCCTAATTTATTGATTTTGATGGATTAATTCACCTTCTGTCACTTCAGCTTTTTTTGGTTCAAGTAACATCAGTAATGGTGGTAATAATAAGAAGTCGATAATCAAGGCGGCTGCCAGTGTGATGCCGGTCAAGATGCCCATATGACTGTTCATCACGTAATGAGACATGCCCAACACCAGGAAGCCTAAAACTAAGACAATAGTCGTCACTGTTAGTGCCGTCCCCACAGTATGGAAGGCGTACTTCACTGCCGCGTGGGAATCTAAACCCTTTTCGCGCCTCGCGCGCAGGTATTTACTCAGGAAATGCACCGTGTCGTCGACCACGATACCCAGCGTCATGCCAGTCACTACCGATAGACCCATACCAATCTGGCCCTGGAACATGGCCCAGATCCCAAAGGCTACTGCCATTGGAATAATGTTCGGAATTAAGCTTAATAGACCCAGCTTCATCGAACGTAACGCTACGATCAATAATAAGGAAATCAATACCAAAGCCCAGGCGGTACCGGTCAACATTGAATAAATATTGCGCTGACCAACATGAGCAAACATGATCGCTGGACTGGAATCTGCAATTTCTAAGCTCGGCGCGTTTTGCTCAAACCAGTGGGCAAACTTCTCCTCCAGCGCAATCACTTCGGTGCTGGAAATATTCTTCAACGCTAGCTGCACCCGCGTTGCCGACTTGTCGCTATTGAGCTGATTGTTCAGGTCCATTCCTTTCGGCAGCGACATTTCATACATCAGAGTAAACTGTGAGGTCAGTTGGCGTATACTGGTATTCAACTCTTCCGGTGTTGTCGCCTCCTCTTTGAGCAGACGGTTACACTCCTCCTGCAATGACTGCTTCGGCAGTCGGTAACAGGCCTCACGATCGCCGTTCATACTCTTGTTCAGCCGCTTCATGACATCGGTATAACTTTGCACGTGTAGCACTTCCGGCTGCTGTTCAGCGAAAGCCACGAATTCTTCCAGCGTATCCATAAACTCGGCTTCGTGAATACCACTATCTTCCCCTGTTTGCAGGTTATAGAACATGGTATAGAGGCCGGTCAGGTTTTCCGCGGTATAATCCGAATCAACCCGAAAATCGATGGTGGTATCGAAATACTTAACGAACTCATCGTTCAGTTCATTTTTTGGCAGGAAAGCAATAATCGCCAAACTGATCAGCGCCATAGCCGGCAGCAATAATTTACGTTTGGCGACTACGAAGTCGCCCAGCCGATCCATCATCCTGTAACCGTTACTTTCCGTGGTTTTGACTTTCGTCGGTAGCAACAACATCACGGCCGGCAGGAACGTCACCGAGAAAATAAAGGCATAACTCACGCCTATCGCCACCGTATTACCCAGGTCACGCAGTGGCGGCACTTCGCTAAAGTTCATGGTCAGGAAGCCGATAGCGGTAGTGATACTGGTCAGGAAAATCGGCATCATATTGATACGCAAACTTTCAACCATGGCATCGTTCTTATTCATGCCATGACGCATATTGTGCAGGTAAGTCACCAACAGATGCACCGAGTCGGCTACCGCCATGGTCGCGACGATCGTCGGTACCGAGAACATTGGTCCAGTGAGGAAAATCCCCAGCCAGCCGGCGGCACCCATGGCACTGACAATGGAAAAGATGATGACAAAAAGACTACTAAAAGTACCGCTGATACTGCGCATCATAAAGAATAGCGCCAACGGAATGACCAGTAACAACATCAAAGGCGTCAACGTCATCATGTCATTCTGCCCAGTTTCGGCAAATGCATTGTTCATCATGATAACGCCCGTCAGACGCACTTCCAGATTCGGGTTACGCTCCATCAATTCATCACGGAGCTGGCGCACGTGAGCGGTAATTTTCGGCACAGCACCCAAGATTTCCGCTTTTTTCGCGTCCCAGGCTTCACCTTCCAGCCCTTCCAGATCCGGATCGGACGGAATTTGTACCGTCACATTGACCGCGGTAACGCTTTTGTCGGGATTAATGATGCGGTTAACGAGCTGCGGCTCGTTAACCACAATATCGGACAGCCGTTCGATCTGCTTATCGCTGAGATCATCAATCATCTGCGGTGTCACCGACTCATGCTCACACTGGCTATCAAAGTCAGCTGACTTATCGGGCACGCAAAGCAGCGCACCAACCAGCATATAATCTTCGTCTTCTGGCGTGACCCAGGTATGCTGATAGTTGGTAATCGAATCGACACGAGTCGAGTAAGGAATTTGCCAGCCCTGCTCCGTCAGCCATTGAATGCTTTTCAGGGTCTCCCGATCAAACACCGTACCTTCTTTCGGCGTCAAGACAAACATGACATTATCGGCTTTGTCGTAAGTATTTTGAATGTTCTCAAAATCCACTAACTGTGGATTATCCTCAGAGAAAAACACTCGATAATCGGTTTTGATTTCCAGCTTGCTGCTGCCAAACGCCGTCAGAACCAATAAAACAATGGAGCTTAACAATACAAACCAGCGGTGATTGACAATAAAACGCCCAAATTTTACGGTTTTATTGTCTTTGTTATGAGAATTTTGATGCGTGTCAGACATGTTTAATCCCTTTTCCTTTGTTAGGGTCTGTTGATCTTGGTGCCATCGGTAAGATAGGAGTTGCTATTTAATAACAAACCAACTAGTCTGTCAACAACGTAGCACACACTTTTCAGACAAAGAATCAGACATGAAAACATTAAAAGAAAAGTTTAAAAGCGAGTTATCTTTAGGTAAAGAATATTATATAAAACAAGAGCTTAATAAAGCATTCTATTATTTAGAACGGGCCCATATTTTATCCCAGCCGCACTATGGTCGGCACGTACTGAGCCATTACTGGATGTTGCGCGTCGGGATTAAGCGCTTCGACGTTAAAGAAGTTTTTGGTCAGATGATTCGAATTATCGGCTCAATCGGTTCCCTGTTTGGAAAGTATCCGCTTGGCAATACGGGGGGCGCCAACGTCTCCCCTTTTAAACCCATGCCAATCCCCGACGACTTAAAACTTTATTTAATGCCAAGTCCTCGACAGGAATGAAATACCAGTTACCACTCAGCCCATGCCAGTTTTGTCTTGTCAGCTTCGCAACAACGTAATACTCTAATCCCCCTATTGATTACGGCGGGCTGACAAGCTTTATGACATCACTAATCCCGGAAGAAAACATCATTGCCTCAGTGCGTTATTGGCTGTCGCAAACCGTTATTGGCTATAACTTTTGCCCTTTTGCTCGTCGTGAACTTGTCAAAAATAGTATTAATTATCGCGTATCGTCAGCTAATAGTATCGAAAATTCGCTTTATGAGCTGGTTGAGGAATTACAAACGCTCGATCACAATGCCTGTGTCGAAACCAGTCTGTTAATCTTCCCTCAGAGCTTTGATGCCTTTGAGGATTATCTGGATCTGGTGGAGTACGGCAACCAGTTATTTGAGCGACTCGAGTACACGGGCACCTACCAAATTGCCAGCTTTCATCCTGACTACTGCTTTGATGGTCTGGAAAGCGATGATCCGGCAAACTACACCAATCGTTCACCCTATCCCATCTTACATATCCTGAGAGAAGCCAGTCTGGAAAAAGCCCTGAAAAACTACGATGATCCTGAATCCATTCCCCAGAACAACATTGAGCTTGCCAGAGAGAAAGGGAAAGCTCACTTTGAACACATATTAAAACAAGCTAAAAAGGCCAAACTGGACTAGGGCAATATCTTATGCCAACAACTATCGGTTCAAAATAGTCGCAATCTTTTCTTGTAATTCGGGCAGCAGGCTTTGCTCAAACCAAGGATTTTTCTTTAGCCAGATATTATTGCGTGGGCTAGGGTGGGGCAATGGGAAGTAATTTACTGCTTTTTCGATGCCATTATCGATGTTTTTGGCGCTTTTAACCTCTATTTTCTGATATTTACGCCAGTCTTTTACCACCGGTGTTATCGCCTGCGATTTTTTTACTCCCAGGTGCCATTGCAGCGCATAGTGTCCGATCACTACCACCAGCTCCAGATCAGCTAGTTCTTTTAGCAGTCGATGTTGCCAGGTCTGAGCACATACTGGACGAGGAGGGAGGTCACCAGATTTACCTTTGCCGGGATAGCAAAAGCCCATCGGTAAAATGGCGAACTGCTGCGGATCGTAAAAAGCTTCTTCATCCACCCCAAGCCACTGCCGCAGGCGAACACCGCTGGCATCGTCGAACGGGCGGCCATGGCCGTGCGTTATCTGCCCTGGCGCCTGGCCGGCAATGAGTACCCTGGCATTTTTACCAAACTGAAAAATAGGTTTTGGTCCCAATGGTAAGTCTTCACAAATGGTGCAGGCTTTAACTTCGTCGACCAATCTTTGGCTCATGAGATTAGACTATAGTATTTTTTTTCGCCGGAAACAGGGCATGTAAACATCAATTTTGCTGCTTTTAACTGCAGATCGATATCATCCAGTTCAGCCCCACCGTGCAGCCTGTCGCCCAGGATGGGGCAGCCGATACTTGCCAGGTGTTTTCTGATCTGGTGCTTACGTCCCGTTTCAATACTCACCTCCAGCAGGCTATTCTCCCCCTCAACCGCCAGTTCTTTAATGTGGCTCTTCGCCGGTTTTCCATCAATAGCTTCGGACACGGTTAACTCTGGCCGTGGCAAACGCCCCCGTACGCGGGCATGATAGATCTTCTCAACTTCTCGCTTAGCGAATAACTGTGACAGGGCCGCGGCTGTCTTCTTATTATGAGCCACAACCATTAAGCCACTGGCAGCTCGATCCAGTCGATGTACAATAAAGCTCTGCCGATGATAATCAAAATACTGTTCAACCAGACGCCCAATAGAGCAGTGATCTCCCCACTTGGAGCCCTGAGCCCATACGCCGTAAGGCTTATTCCATACCGAATAATCGCCTTCATCGGCCACCAGCTCCGGGTGCGCTACCGTTTCTGCCAAAATATGCGGGTTATAGTATAAAAAGAGTTGATCGCCTTCTTTCAGCTTGCTGTTCTTGCGGCGGATAGGGCGCGCAGCCCCTTTTTTATGTTTGTTTTTTGCCAGCCACACGGCACCTTTACTCATCGCCTCTTTGATCTTCTGTTTTGACAAACCGCTCTCATCAGCTAATAATTCAAGCGGGTTTTGTTCAGAAGAGGTGACCCCAACATGTACCTCTAGACTCGAGCTGACTGTTTCTATCATATTGATTTAATTAACTCTTTACTACAAAGAAGGATTCGCCAGTGACACCATCGTTTGCTTTTTTCGCAACACCGGATGCCCCATCACCTCCTAGTTTACTCAGCGAACTACCCACTGTCACTGACTCAGTTCAATTATCCGGTTATCACGGCTACTTCTACTACGATACTCAAGATCAGGAACCGCGTCTGAGCTTCAGCGCCATGCTGGACGGCGCTTCGGCTTCCTTTCACCTTGATTTCACTAAAGGCAAGGTGGCGTATCGGCGCCAGCATGGCGGGGGGCGCAAGCAGCACATTGCCAAAGCCTGCGGTTTGAAGCACAACTGGCAGCCCGGGATTCTTGACGCCACGGCCGGGCTCGGGCGCGATGCTGCAGGACTGCGCGGGCTAGGCTGCTCCCTGCGATTAATCGAACGCTCTCCTTTTGTCGCCAGTTTACTGGAGGATGCGATACGAAGGGCCGCCCAAAGTCAGCCAGAACTGTATGCAGACCATTTCGAACTATATCAGGGCCAGGCTTCCCAGTTGATAAAGCAACTATCCACAAAAACTCAAGCCGATATTATCTATCTCGACCCGATGTTTCCACCGCGTAATAAAAGCGCCGCGGTAAAAAAAGAAATGCGGCTGGTGAAACTACTGGTTGGCGAAGATCAAGACGCAGATCAACTGCTGCCCACCGCACTCGAATATGCTAAATATCGCGTGGTGGTTAAACGACCGAGCTATGCGCCGTATCTCAATGAGCAAAAGCCCTCGATGAGCATTGAGTCAAAGGGCAATCGCTTTGATGTTTATATTATTGGCAGCCCACATCAGCTATAGTAATCTACATGAAAACCTATTTATCGGAGAACATCGTGAGTAATCAACAATGGCAAGATACCCTTACCACGCTAAACTCTGTGCAAAAAGGTGATTTGATTAATGAATCCGAATTTAACGACTGGCTTCAGTCCTGGGGAAGTAAAAACGAGAAAAAAGCGCCAAGCAAATCCTCGATTTATTTGTTTCGAGTTACACGATAAGCTACCTTTTAAACCACAAGAGCATTGCCGTTTTGCGCTTGTAGTGTAAATAGCTATGATTTATTTGAATTAAGAGGGAGTAGAACTATGGAAAAGTTATATTTCAACCCTGGGTTGGTAATAAGTATTGGAAAGAAGGGCTTTATGGTCTAAAAGTCTTGCTACTTGGAGAATCTCATTATGGAGAAAAGTTAACAAAAGACTCGGAAGTAACCAAAAATGTAGTTATGAAATTGGGCATTACGGGTAAACACAGTTTTTTCACTATTTTAGCTAAATCATTATCATTAGATTCTTCTGCAGTTCTTAGTAGCGATGATAAAAAGCATTTTTGGGATAAAGTTGCTTTTTATAATTTCTGCCAAGAAATTGTTGCAGAAAAAGCTAGAAAAAGCCCAAGTCCACAGATCTGGAAACTCTCTACTGAGCCTTTCTATGAAGTCTTGAACGAACTAAAGCCTGATTTAATTTTAGTGTTAGGAAAAAGACTTTCCTACAACTTGCCTAAGATTCCTGACAATATCAAATACAAAGTCATTAACCATCCATCCAGTGGGTTTAGTTACGCACGATGGATTCCACAAATTAAAGAAGCATTAATTAACTCAGGAGCCAAGCTTGAGCACAAACTTTAAGGGAGCCATTATAGGCGGAATTTACCCCGACAGCATTGGGCTTGATTATTTTAGCTATTACTCTTGCCCAAAACTTGACCAATATGACTTTATAGTCTTTCACCCTGACTTAATTTCAGATCTTCCTGATGATGGCATACAAGTTGAAAACGATAATTGGATAGCGGAACCGTTTAATTTTTTGAATATTAGCGCCCGGAATTTATTCTGGCAAACCACTCTTCTTGAGCTTTTGGCAAGGGGATCTAATCTTTTCTATGTTTTGGATCCTTTTTTTCATAGAAAACCGAAAGGATAGTGAAACTTTGAGTAATCATTTAGATTTTGATGGCGTTAGGCTTACAACCTATACTAACAAGGATGCTTCAAACTATTTACATGAAACAGATTTATTCGATTCATTATTTTGTCACATCAAGCCTTACATCACTCCTAGGTGCGAAATAATACCTTTAGCTCACGAACAAATTCAATTTCCTGTTAGAAGTATAAGCAGCAATATAGTCGCTGGTGTTTATAGTCCTGAAACAGCATTTGGTTCTTTATGCTTGTTGCCAAATATTGATATCACCACTGAAGGAACTCCTTATTATGACGAGTTATTTAATGATGATGGAACATTATCTGAAGCTCCTCCGAAAGAAACAATAGAATTCTATAATCGTTACTTTTCCCTTCTTAATGAAATTAGTGCGAAGCTAAGATATGAGTAGATAGTATTTATTTTTCCACCATTAGGTTAACGTTTTTTAATATCCCGATAAAAGTTTTCATGACTTCCAAGTACCATCAGCTCTAAAACCAACTCGCCTTTATCAAAGCTATAGCCTAATAAGGTCTGTTGTTTTGCCATTTTAAATTTATAAACTCGTAAAAATACCAGGTCGCCTTTCTTTTGCTGTCCGAGGAGAGGTTCATCAGCCAGTGTCTTAATCGCTTTATCCAGATCCCTTTTTTGATTCTTGTGCAGTTTTTTAACCGTTCGTTTAAATGACGGCGTTTGCAAAATCCTTTTGACTTTAGCCAAAGTCGTATTCCTCCAGTTCTCCTGCTTCTTTCTCTACCTGAGCGATTATCGCCTGTCGCACAAAACTGTAAGGCAGGTCTGGGTTATCTTCCATAATTTTGCCAATCTTGGCCCAGTGCTCAATCTGCTTTGGCATAGAACGGTTCATGGCCTTGGCCATAATGGCAGCCTGATCCAATAGTTCATCATCAAGGCGAATACTGGTTGTACTCATAGTGTTAGCCTCTTAGTTTAAAGTTAGCGCCATTGTAGCATGACGCATCAATTTGATGCAAAGCGCCACACAATATGTATGCTGATACTGACTCGTCATTCCCGCGAAGGCGGGAATCTACTACAACAAAATGCTACTTTAAAGATTCCCGCCTTCGCGGGAATGACGTGCTAGTGGTTTCAGAATCAACCGCTAATCTTCACCCTATACAACCGATACTGTAGCTGCCCGGCTTTTTTATCTTTAATTAGTTCCCAGTTTTCAGGAATTTCGACTTCCAGGTTCTGTTCAATTTCGAGGTAAATCAGGGTATCACCTTGCACCATGTTAGTTTGTACTAACTTGCTAACAATCCCTTGTGCTATATCTTTATGGAAGGGCGGGTCGAGGAAGATGATGCCGTAAGGTTGGTGCTGAGTTTCTAAAAACTGGTTGGCGTCCTGGTGAAACACCTGATCATTATCAGCGTCGAGCAGGCCAAGATTGGTTTCCAGCTGGCGGGCGGCTTTTTTGTTGAGTTCAACGAAATCCACATGACCCGCACCACGGGAGAGCGCTTCAAGGCCCAGAGCGCCGGAGCCTGCGAACAGATCGAGACAACGCGCTCCATGAATCTCTCCCTGTAGCCAATTAAACAGGGTTTCTCTTACACGATCCAGGCTCGGTCTTAGGCCTTCCACTTCAAAAAACTTGAGTTTGCGCCCTTTCCACTGACCACCGATGATTCGAAATTGTCCAGCACGGGATGATTGCTTTTTTGAGCGTCGATTGTCGTTATAGAATTTATCGCGATTAGCCATATTTCACCTAAGAAGCTGACGACAGCTAGAGTATGATGGTAGGATAGCGCTTTTATTGATTGTAATAAACAAATTACGGATTGTTCGGTTCATGAGCGATAACAAATCGAAAAAACGCGGCCTGTTTGGCTGGTTTGGTAAAAAAGACGAATCGTCGGAAAACAATGACGCTCCAGAGGCATTAGAAGAAAAACTGGAGCAGGCTGAAGAGGCTATTGATAAAGCCATAGAGCAGGATCTTGAAGAGCAGCTCGAGACAGACGATACCGATCCAGTAACTGAAGCGACAAAAGCGCCTCCTACTGAGGATCTGAGGCAGCAATCACAATCGTCAACGGCTAACGAGGAAACAATCACTCCCGACGCCACTCCTGACAAAGCGCAAGCAACACCGCTGCCGGCAAAAAATCATACCGAAACCCAGGAAAGACCAACCCGTAAAGGCTTCTTTAGCCGTCTGAAAGATGGCTTAAGCAAAACTCGCTCTCAATTAACCAGTGGTATTGCCGATCTGGTGCTTGGTAGTAAACAGATTGACGACGAACTGCTCGAAGAGATCGAAACCCAATTACTAATGGCGGATGTTGGTGTTGAGGCCACGCGTCGCATTATTGATGACTTAACGGAGAAGTCTGAGCGCAAAGAACTGAAGAACCCTGAAGCGCTGATGGAGCGTTTGCGTCAGTTGCTGTCAGAAATTCTGGCCCCTTGCTCAGAACCTTTGCAACTGGCTCATAAGCCACACGTCATTTTAATGGTCGGTGTTAATGGCGTTGGTAAAACCACCACCATCGGCAAACTGGCCAAAAAATTTCAACAAGAAGGAAAGTCCGTCATGCTGGCAGCCGGCGATACTTTCCGTGCTGCAGCGGTGGAACAGCTTCAGGTCTGGGGTGAACGTAATAATATTCATGTCACCGCCCAACATACCGGTGCCGACAGTGCCTCGGTGATTTTCGATGCACTACAGTCTGCGCAAAGCCGTAACGTCGACGTACTGATTGCTGACACGGCAGGGCGTCTGCACACCAAATCAAACCTGATGGATGAGCTGGCGAAGGTAAAACGAGTGATGCAGAAACTGGATCCCAGTGCACCACATGAAGTGATGCTGGTGGTCGATGCCGGAACCGGGCAGAACGCCCTGAACCAGGCGGAGCAATTCCATAAAGCCATTAATTTGACCGGTGTCACGATCACAAAACTGGATGGCACCGCAAAAGGTGGTATTATCTTTGCTCTGGCGGATAAATTACAAATACCAATCCGCTTTATTGGGGTCGGTGAAGGAATCGATGATTTACGTGAATTTAACGCCAACGATTTCATTGAAGCCTTATTCACAACCGAAGAGGCTAGCTAAGTTATAACTATAAATGATTGAATTTCATCAGGTTTTTAAACGTTACGACGGTGGTCATGAGGCACTCAAGGGAGTCAGCTTCGCACTGCCGCGTGGTGAGATGGCTTTTTTAACTGGCCACAGCGGTGCCGGCAAAAGTACCTTACTCAAACTGATTGCCCTGATGGAACGTCCGACACGCGGGCAAATCAAACTCGACGATATTGATATCAGTAATGCTAAGGATCGCCAAATCCCATACCATCGTCGAAAAATCGGCATGATTTTTCAGGATCATCGCCTACTGTTTGATCGCACTGTGTTTGACAATGTTGCCTTACCACTGATTATCGCCGGTGTGGCCGATCGCGATATCCCAAAGCGGGTTCGCGCCGCTTTGGATAAGGTCGGTCTACTCAACAAAGAAAAGCAATTGCCGATACAGTTATCTGGCGGCGAACAACAGCGGGTCGGTATAGCGCGCGCCGTCGTTAACAAACCACCACTACTGTTGGCCGATGAACCAACCGGTAACCTGGATCCAGAGCTGTCACAGGACATAATGAATCTTTTCGCCCAATTTAATCAGGTCGGGGTCAGTGTATTAATCGCCAGCCACGATTTAGGGTTGATCGCGCGTATGAAACACCCAGTCATCACCCTCAAAGAAGGGCGCACCATCCGTAATGAACTGGCCGAGGTGGATTTTGCATGAGTGCTTCAAAAACGAATAATAAAAAGTCCAGCGCCACCAGTTATAAAGTCCGGTTCAAGGATCGTTTCCACAGTGCATTAAAACTGCACCGCGAGAATGCAATCCAGTCTCTGCTCGATATTTTGCGTCAACCGACCAATAGCCTGATGACCATATTAGTTCTGGCAATTGCGCTCGCTCTCCCCGCAGCCTTTTACTTATTCATGACCAACGCTCAGGCGGTTTCCCAATCATGGGATGGTGGGGTCAAGATGGCACTGTACTTAGAAGACTCGGCTACAGAATCGCAGGCACAAGAGCTATTTACTCAACTTAACCAACGAACTGAATTTGAAGAAATCGTATTTGTAGGAAAAGACGATGGCCTGGAAATGTTTCGTCAGTACTCGGGACTTGGCGATAGCCTGGATTATCTCGAAGAAAACCCATTGCCATACTCCATCACCCTCAAACCAACGGCTTCTTTCAGCGATTCAGAGCAGCTCGAGCAGCTGGCACAGGAGTTATCATTGCTGCCGCTGGTAGCACAAGCTAAGCTCGACAGTTCCTGGATCAAAAAATACAACTCAATTCTCGATATTTCAGAGCAGATCGCTACCTTTATTAGTATTATGCTGGCACTTGGTGTATTGCTTATCGTCGGTAATACCATTCGGTTGGCTATTTTAAATCGTCGCGAAGAAATTCAGGTGATTAAGCTGGTCGGTGCTACCGATGCCTTTATTCGACGTCCTTTTCTTTATGCTGGCTTCTGGTACGGTCTCATCGCTGCTCTGCTGGCTGCTTTAATGGTCAATATTATCTTTGTGTTACTGCAACAGTCGGCTCATCAGTTGGCCCAACTTTACAGCAGTGAGTTTTCCCTGCTTGGTCTGGCACCGAGCTTCACCTTAGGTTTACTCGCTATTGGAGCGCTACTGGGCTTGAGCGGCGCCTGGTTCTCGGTACGAAAGCACCTTAAAGATATCAATCCCGAGTAAGCTATTTGGTTACCTGATAGTCAGTATATGGCTAATGCATTTGATCCGACCGACTAAGACTGATAAAACTAGCGCAGCTTATTTATTCTGTAGACAAATTTTAATAAGGAATATACATGAAAAAATTACTTTGCAGCCTGGTTGCCATGACAGGTTTAGCTTTTGCTAATACCAGTAACGCTGAACCTGTTGAATATGAATTTGATACGGTTCACAGCCAAGTCATCTTTAAAATTAATCACTTAGGATACTCCAACTCTTTCGGAAAGTTTCGCCAGTTCCGCGGTGACTTAACTTTTGATAAAGATGATTGGTCAAACTCTTCGGCGGCAGTGGAAATCAACGCTAAATCTATCGACTTAGAAAACAAAAAGTGGAACGCTCACATGCGTGATCCCGACTTCTTCCACGTTGAAAAACACCCGATTATGAGCTTTAAAAGTACTAAACTTGAGAAGAATGGCGATAATACTGGTGTACTGCATGGTGATTTGACGATCCTGGATCAAACTAAGCCAGTAAGTCTGGAGTTGACCCTGAACCAGGCGGGCATTCACCCAATGTCGGAAAAACCGCACGTTGGATTCTCCGCTCGCGGTACCATTAAGCGCTCGGAGTGGGGCATGGAGTACGGGGTTCCGGCAGTTGCCGACGAGGTTCATATCATTATTGAAGTTGAAGCTTCGGCTAAGTAAAATAAGCGACTGGGCCAGAATACTGTGTCGTTCTGGCCCTATCACCCAACGTTACATTTTCGATCAAAAGCCCGTATTTATTGACAATTCTTTACCCACAGGCTTGAAACTTTTGTTATATTTAGCACTCTTATAGACAAAGTGCTAAAAAGTTAGCACTCTCAGTTCAAGAGTGCTAATATCGGAGCAACCATTAATTTTAGGAGGGGATGAATGAGTAATATCCCAATGAACATGGCGCTAGCCGTACCCACAGGTAGTATTGACGGATATGTCAGTACCGTCAACGCGGTTCCTGTTCTCTCCGTTGAAGACGAACAGGCGTTAGCGCACCGATTCCGTGATGAGAACGACCTCGACGCTGCTCGTCAGTTAGTAATGGCTCACTTACGCTTTGTCGTCCATATCGCAAAGAGTTACAGCGGTTATGGCCTACCGCAGGCGGACCTTATTCAGGAAGGTAACATCGGCCTGATGAAAGCCGTTAAGCGCTTTGACCCAACCATGGGCGTGCGTCTCGTTTCCTTCGCCGTTCATTGGATTAAAGCCGAAATCCACGAATATGTGCTACGTAACTGGCGTATCGTAAAAGTCGCGACGACCAAGGCTCAGCGTAAGTTATTCTTCAATTTGCGCTCGAAGAAGAAATCACTGAACTGGCTTAACAATGAAGAAGTGAAAGCCGTTGCCGATGATTTAGGCGTCAAACCGGAAGAAGTCCGTCGTATGGAAGGGCGCCTGAATGCTCGCGATGCAGCATTTGATGCCCCAGCTCAAGATGATGATGATGGCGCAGCATACGCACCCGTGCATTATCTCCAGTCGTCTGAGGTAGATCCTGCCGCTGCCGTTGAGAACGAGCAATGGCAAGATCAGCGTGAAGAGCGTCTGATGTATGCCTTAAAAGCACTGGATGAACGAAGCCAGGATATATTGCAACAACGCTGGCTTAGTGACCAGAAGGCAACGTTACACGAACTCGCCGATAAATATGGTGTTTCAGCAGAACGTATTCGTCAGCTTGAAAAAAATGCCATGAACAAAATTAAAAATGCTATTCATTAAGAGCAACTCATACCATTAAAAAGCAGGCTTTTGCCTGCTTTTTTTATACCTGGCCCTAATTTCTCTCCACTGAAAAATCTATAAATTGTCACTGAAAACCACGGGGTGTATAAAATATTGACACTTTTCGAGCAAAAAAGAGACGATATTTGCAATCAATACTTGATCCAGTTCACATTTCGTAGCAGTATAAAATGCGAACAATAAATAATTGCTGGAGAGGTTATCAATGACAATGAGTAAAATTCTTACAATAGCAGCAATCTTCCTTCTCACAGCATGCGGCGGCGATGAAGCAGAACAACAGCAACAACAAACAACGGCAAAGCGTGACTGTAACTTAAAGATGGGCTGGGAATCGCGGGCTCCATACCAGTTTGAACGTAATGGGGAAATCACTGGTATCGACGTTAAAATATTTAAACAGGTGGCCAATGCTGTCAACTGTGACGTCAGCTTTGTGGAAAAAAGCTGGACCGAACTACTAACCGCATTGGAAAAAGGCGACATTGATGTCCTTGCCGGGGCAACGATCACCCCTGACCGTAAGGCTTACGCTAATTTCTCAACTCCTTACCGAGATGAATCTTTCACCCTGTTTATTCGTGCGAGTAACAGCTATAACGGCAATACGTTAAGTGGCTTTTTAAGCCGTAACCAGAAGGTCGGAATTACCAGCGATTATTTCTACGGTAAAGAAACTTACGAACTGATGAATCATCCGCAGTATTCCAACCTTTTTGTGGATTCTAACTCGGGTGAGCAGAGCTTCTTCAATATACTGTATAGTGAAATTGATGGTGTTCTGGCAGATCCAGTAGAAGGCCATTACATCATTAAACGCAAACGTCTACATGACAAAATCAAGGCGTCAAATGTTCATATACCGAGTGACAGCGTTGCCTTTATGTTTAGTAAAAAATCCATAAAGGACAAACAGTTAGATGATCTTCAAGCAGCCATCAGAAATATGGTTGCCAAGGATACAATCAAAACTGTCATCGCTCAATTTTAATCTCTGAATAGATCTATATACAAGCTGAGCCGTAAGGCTCAGCTTTTTTATTGATCGGCTAAGAGCCTTACGGACGCCGTTTGATGTTACTCAGTAAATCGGCTAGACTCTCGCCAGCAATACTTAGCTCCTTATGGATAGAATAATGACCAACAACAGCAACCTTTCCTTTTCTATTCTATCCTCTCACTGCTGGGTAGATCCCAAGCTTGATGGCAGTACGGTTTTTTCGCCCGACTTCAGCCAGCAGGTTGACTTTGATCCAATAGAGCTTAAACAGATCCCTGCCATTAAACGTCGCCGCCTTAATAGCTTAAGCAAAATGGCCTTGCACTCATCCTTGATGTGTCTGCAGAAAGCGCAGGTCGAGCCTGCCAATGTCATCACCGTTTTCGCCTCACAGCACGGAGAGTTAAACCGGACCGTTCGCATTGTCAGTGATATGGTCACATCACAGGAAATCTCACCGAAAGATTTCAGCCTTTCAGTGCACAATGCGGCCCTGGGGTTATACTCCATCTTTAACAAAAACAAACAACCCGGTACCAGCATCGCCGCCAATACCAATACCTTTGGTTACGGCTTGATAGAGAGTATCAATTTCCTCAAGCGCTTTCCCGAGCAGAAGGTCTTATTGACCTGTTTTGATTTAGAAGTGAACCAACCCTTTGCTCAACTACAAAAAGTGCTTAATCCAAGCCGCAGTGTTTCACTATTGCTCTCTTTGCCAATGCAGGATAAACCATCAATATCTTTTAATTTCAAAAAGATAGAAGGCATTGATGACCCGAAACTACCACTGGATTTAGCTTTTTTTGATTTTCTGGCTGCTAACAACCAGCAACAACAAATGTATACTGAAGACACCGCCTGGGAATTTGAAAAGCATGCTATATAGACTGAATTACATCTGGCGGGTATTTGCTACAGGCTTATCATTTACGACCTTTGGCCTTGGTGGTCTCTTCCTGTCGATCTTCGTATTTCCTTTGATCAAACTGTTTAATCCTGATCCATTAGTTCGCAAGCGTAAAGCTCGGTTTTTAATCCATCGTTGTTGGAGATTCTTTATCAGCTTTATGCAGAGCCTGGGTATTTTTACCTTCCATTTGGAAGCAGCGCGGCAACAACTAAAAGACGTCGAAGGCAAGGTGATCATCGCCAATCATCCCACACTGATCGATGTGGTAGCACTCATTTCCTTAATACCCAAAGCCGACTGTGTGGTAAAGCAGGGACTTTGGAATAACTTCTTTCTCAAGCGCGTGGTGCGTGTAGCCGACTTTATTAATAACGACCAGGATGTAAATAAACTTATACAAAACTGTAAAAAATCCCTGGAAGAAGGTTATAATCTGGTCATATTTCCTGAGGGTACACGTACAGTCCCTGATCAACCGATAAAGCTCCAGCGAGGCGCAGCCAATATTGCGGTTCGCTGTCAGCAGAATTTACTGCCGGTGATCATCGACTGCAACCCGACAACGCTAACAAAACAAGAAAAGTGGTACCAAATACCATCTCGTCGGGCTCAATTCTCGATGAGAGTTGTAGAGGAAATAGATGTTTCTCCGTTTATCCATAATGAAAAAAACGAGTCTATCGCAGCCAGACGCTTAACGGAGCATATTAAAAAGGTTTTTACAGAGGAATTAACACATAATGAGACCAATAGAAAATGAGATTAAGGGCGTCATTATTGAAGCGCTCGATCTTGAAGACATGAGCATTGATGATATTGAAACGGAAGATCCGTTATTTGGGGAAGGTTTGGGTCTTGACTCAATTGATGCGCTGGAGCTTGGTTTAGCACTCAAGAAGAAGTTCGACATCAAACTGGATTCTGATTCAGAAGAATCAAAGAAACATTTTTTCTCTGTCCGCACTCTAGCTGACTTTATTGAAGCACAGAAAGGAGTTGCGTGATGAGTAAGTTGGAAAGTAAAGAACAAATCTACCAACAATTGATTGAAATTTTGGTCGATGACTTCGAAGTCGATTCAGATGACATCACCCTTGAAGCTAATCTTTATACTGACCTTGATTTAGACAGCATTGATACTGTCGATCTTGTCATTAAACTTCAGGAAATCACGGGGAAGTCCGTTAACCCGGAAACGTTCAAAGCCGTGCGCACAATGCAGCATGTCGTTGATGCCGTCTATGACCTAGTGCACAGCTAAAACTTCACCAATGAATGTTTTGCTCAAAATAGCTATCGCTGTGGTGGTCTTACTCTACCCCATAGCGATATATTTTGGCTTACAGCACTTTCAGCCAAAGTTTCTGGCTATCACGCTGGCCGCTCTGGTAATTCTCAGAGCACTATTCACCAATAGTAAATTATTCAGTGCAATTAAGGGGTTGTGGTTCGTTATCCTGATCGCAGGTTTAACTATCGCTACACTGAGTTATATCCAGAACGCCACTTTAGGTTTGAAATTGTACCCGGTAGTCATCACCGCGAGCTTTCTTATCGTGTTTAGTTATAGTCTTATCAAGCCACCAACCGTCATTGAGCGCTTGGCGCGGTTACAGGAGCCAGAGCTACCGGCAGAAGGAATAATCTATACTCGAAATGTTACCAAAGTCTGGTGTGGCTTTTTTATCTGCAACCTGCTGATTTCTCTGTACACGGTTTTTTACGCCAGTGTAGAGTTTTGGACACTCTATAATGGTTTCATTTCTTATCTCTTGATGGGCTCCCTGTTTCTCGGTGAGATGATTTACCGTAAGTGGATGCTCAGCAGAAAGTAGCGATCATGTGTATACAAGCATTACAACAATTACACGCATTACTTAACGCGAGCGACAACCGAGAAGTCGCCTTCAATACCACGCGAAATTATTCGCTACCTCAATATCAACGCGATGTTGCGCAGTGTGTAGCCAACCTAAAAGCTCAGCCATACCACACCTACTTACTCTACACCGATAATAGCTATGAGTTTGCTGTCAACTGGCTGGCATTATTGTTACTTAATAAAGATATTGTATTAAGCGCTAATAATAAACGGGATTGGCTAAGCAGTATCCAGGACTCCTATCAGGCAATCATTACTGATGCCCCTTATAGCGGGGTTATCGCCAGTAATCATTATGCGGTTAACTCAGAAATCCCCGCAGAGCCACTACGACTACCCGAAGAGCTGACGACAACAATACAGTTTTATACTTCAGGCTCCAGCAGCAAGCCCAAAGCCATTACCAAAACTGCACAGCAATTATTTATCGAAGTGGACACGTTGGAGTCTCTGTTCCAGACAAAATTAGGCTCGTGTCAGTTTTTAGCCAGCGTTTCACACCACCATATATATGGTCTGATATTCAGACTATTGTGGCCACTGTTGTATCGTCGTGCTTTTTACACCGATATTATTTTATACCCCGAACAGTTAATTGAACTGTCTCGCCAACGACCGGACAGCTGCTTAATTTCCAGCCCAGCGTTCCTCTCTCGACAGGACCAAGAGCTGCCAAGCTTATCGCTGCGCCAGTGTTTTAGTTCAGGGAGTTTACTCTCTAAATCGGCAGCCGACGGAGCTAAGCGGCAGTTGGGCCGTTACCCTATAGAAGTTTTCGGCAGCACCGAGACAGGGGGGATCGGCTATCGCACTCAAGAAAGCAATAATGCGAGCTGGACCTTATTTCCCGGTGCCTCGCTTCGCTTTGACCAAGAGCAGCGCGCAATCTTCAATTCGCCGCACCTTGTCGAGCCACAGCCTTTAGACGACAAAGTACAGCTCGTCTCACAACGTGAATTTAAATTACAGGGACGCATAGATCGGGTAGTGAAGATTGAGGAAAAGCGCGTGTCGTTGGACGCTATCGAAGCAGCGCTCAATGACTCAGACTGGGTTGACCAAGCCAAAGTGGTGGTTTTGCAACAGCAGCGAGTTTGTCTGGGCGCCGTTATTCAGCTCAGCACCAAGGGCCAGGGCTATCTGCAGGCTAATTCCAGGCTCCAATTAAACCAACAACTTAAAGCCTTACTGCGCCAAAAGTTTGAGGCTGTGGCGATTCCAAGAAAATGGCGTTATCCTGAACAACTACCTTATAATTCTCAGGGAAAACTACCCGTAGCGTCGTTAAGGGAGCTCTTTTAGTATGAACTTTCCCGTAATCATCCAACAAACCGAGAACAAAGGCGAGGTGATTTTCGAGCTCGAGATCGATGCTAGTCTGGACGCTTTCGCTGGGCATTTTGATACATTTCCCATCGTTCCCGGAGTAGTTCAGATTCAGTGGGCATTGCACTTTTTTGGTCACTATATGAAGCAGCCGGATGCATCAAGCCACCGTTGGCAAATCACTAAAGTAACTAAACTAAAATTTCAGCATGTTATAACGCCTCGGACAATAGTTTCACTGGCGTTAAACTATGACGACAGTAAACAAAGCCTTAGCTTTGCCCTGACCAGCGCAGAAGGACAGCACTCCTCGGGTAAGCTTTTCCTGCAGGCAGTAGAGCCTTAACTCGCCATGAACTTAGAATACTGCATCGTCATCCCCAACTACAATCATACTCAGCATATTGAGCAGGTCTTGCGCTCGATCGAGCCGCTGTCAATTCCCGTCATCATGGTTAATGATGGCAGTGATGAAACGACTAGCCACTATCTTGGGTTATTGCCCGAACGCTACCCTTTTCTCCAGCTTATTCAGCTGACCGAGAATCAGGGTAAGGGCGGAGCCGTTATGGCAGGCTTCAAGGCCGCGCATCAGTTGGGGTATAGTCATGCCATTCAGGTGGATGCCGATGGACAGCATGATCTGAATGATATACCGCAGTTCATTGGCTTAAGCCAACAGGCTCCTGACGCTGTAATTTGTGGTATCCCGGACTATGACGAGTCGGTCCCTTTGGGGCGTTTAATACCTCGCTATATCACCCATTTCTGGGTTTGGATCGAGACCCTGTCCCTGAAAATTAAAGACTCCATGTGCGGTTTTCGTCTCTACCCGCTGGCCGCTGCTACCCAGTTAATTGAACACAGCCACGTTGGTAAACGAATGGACTTCGATACCGAAATACTGGTTAAGCTTTATTGGCAAGGAGTCGATATTATCAACCTTCCGACCAAGGTAATTTATCCGGAAGATGGCTCATCACACTTCCAGTTGTTCAAGGACAACTGGCGAATTACCAAAATGCACACCCGGCTATTCTTTGGCATGCTGCCAAGAGCACCTAAGTTGATCGCACGCCGCTTTAGACGCGATAAAACAAATCAGCCTGCTCAACACTGGTCCGCTACCAAAGAACGTGGCTCGACCATGGGGATCCAGACTTTGGTCTGGTTATACCGCATCTTTGGCCAATGGTTATTCCGCATCGTTCTTCTGCCGGTGATCGCTTACTTTGTGCTGACTGGCAATAAAGCCCGTCGGGCCTCCTATGATTTTTTGAAAAAAATCAATAAGTTAAAAGACAGTAATCGGAGCGTTCGCTGGTATCACGTCTATAAGCACTTTTATCAGTTTGGACTGGCTTCCGTCGATAAAATCAGAGCCTGGCTCGGTGACGTCAAAAGCGACGATGTGGTTTTCCATAATATCAATGAGTTCGAACAACTGCGGCAACACGAACCCAGACAGGGGGCGGTATTTATCGGCTCTCACCTTGGCAATCTCGAGCTATGCCGCGCTATAGGCGAGAGCGATAGCAGCCTGACCATTAATGCCCTGGTTTTCACCAAGCATGCCCTTAAGTTTCAAGCCGCGCTGGAAAGGTTTAATCCCAAGGCCATGGTTAATTTGATCCAGGTCGATAACATGGGGGCGGATACGGCAATCCAACTCAAAGAGAAGGTCGAAGCAGGGGAGATTGTCATTATTGTCGGCGACAGAACTTCCGTCACCCAATTTGGTCGCGTCAATTATGCCCCATTCTTAGGCGATCCAGCGCCTTTTTCACAGGGCCCTTTCATTTTAGCTGGACTACTGGAGTGCCCAACCTACTTGCTGTTTTGTCTCAAGCAATCCGGCCAATACCATATTTACCTTGAGCCTTTCGCCGACAGTCTGAAGCTGGCTAGAAGAAATAAGAAGCAACAGTTACAATCCATTATCGAGCGTTATGCAAAACGGCTCGAGTATTATTCTCTAAAAGCTCCCTATCAATGGTTTAACTTTTTCGATTTTTGGCAAAAAGACGACCAGCAGCATATACAGAGAACGATCCAACAACAAGAGAAGCACCATAGTGACAACAACTAGCTCCCCCATTACCTTCGGTAAGGGCAAAATCACAATTGAAGATATTAATGCACTGGCAAAAGGGCAGGTCGAAGCCCGTTTAAATCCAGCACCTGATTTTAAAGCCAAAATTCAGCAGGGTGCAGATTTCCTCAGGGATCTGTTGCAGGAAGATGGGGTTATTTACGGTGTTACTACCGGTTATGGTGACTCGGTCACCGAGCAGGTGCCGTTATCCAATGTGCATGAATTGCCACTGCATCTGACTCGCTTCCACGGTTGTGGTATGGGCGATATCTTTTCCGTGGAGCAGACCCGTGCAATTCTCGGCGCACGGCTGGCTTCCTTAAGTCAGGGGTACTCAGGCGTTAGCTGGCGATTGTTAGAACAGCTGGAAACCTTATTGCAACAAGACATTATGCCGCGCATCCCGCAGGAAGGTTCCGTTGGCGCCAGCGGTGATTTGACACCTTTATCTTACGTCGCGGCAGCGCTGATTGGTGAACGCGATGTGATGTATCATGGTAAAACCTTACCCACAGAAGACGTTTTCAGGCAACTGGGAATTGAGCCGATAAAATTACAGCCAAAAGAAGGGCTAGCCGTGATGAATGGTACGGCCGTGATGACCGCTCTCGCCTGTCTCGCATACCAACGTGCCGAATACCTTATCGAACTTTGCTCTCGCATCACCGCCCTGTGTTCTACGGCGCTTCAAGGTAACAGCGCGCACTTTGATGAAATTCTGTTTAATGCCAAGCCTCACCCGGGACAAAATCAGATCGCGGCCTGGATTCGCGACGATCTGAATCACCACCGCCATCCACGTAACTCGAGCCGACTCCAGGATCGCTACTCGATACGCTGCGCGCCACACATTATTGGCGCGGTAAAGGACTCGATGCCCTGGATTCGCCAAATGATCGAGACCGAATTGAACAGCGCCAATGACAACCCGATTATTGATGGCGCAGGCCAGCATGTACTGCACGGCGGTCATTTTTACGGTGGCCACATCGCCATGGTGATGGATACCTTAAAAACCGGTATCGCAAACCTGGCCGATCTGATGGACCGCCAGATGGCACTGCTGATGGACCGAAAGTTTAACAATGGCTTACCGAACAATTTATCGGCCGCTGAAGATGGCAGAAAGCCGATTAACCATGGCTTTAAAGCGGTACAAATCGGCATCAGTGCCTGGACCGCCGAAGCCTTGAAGAACACCATGCCTGCCAGCGTGTTCTCACGCTCTACCGAATGCCATAATCAGGACAAGGTCAGCATGGGGACCATTGCCGCCCGTGATTGCCTGCGCATACTTGAATTAACCGAGCAGGTCGCGGCTGCCTCGCTCATGGCATCGGTGCAAGCGGTGCAGCTGCGTATCAATCATAACGAACTCGAGCCAGACTCTTTATCTGACTCTATTACCACGACGCTAGAGGAAGTATTCCAGCACTTCAGCCTGGTCGATGAAGATCGCCCGCTGGAACAGGAGCTGCGTCATTTTGTTGAGCTGATCCAGCGACAGCATTGGAGCACTTATGGATAATTCGCAACTGAAAAGAATGGCAATTGCCGCAGAGTACTTCGTTGAGGTTCCATTTTTCGACCTCGATCCGATGCATATTGTATGGCATGGCAATTACGTTAAGTACTTCGAAGAAGCTCGCTGTCAGCTCTTACGCAAGATTGACTACGATTATCCACAGATGAAGCAATCGGGTTACTACTGGCCCATTATTGATATGCGCCTGAAGTATGTTAAACCCGCACGCTATGGTGAAAAGCTGATTTGCGTAGCAACCCTGACGGAGTTTGAAAATCGCCTTAAGATCGACTATCAAATTCAACAGGCCAATAATGGCGAGAAACTCTGCAAAGGTTATACGGTCCAAGTTGCAGTAACCACCGACGACTTTGAGATGCAACTCGTTTCACCGACGGTATTAAAACAAAAAATAGAGAACTACTGCCAACAATGAAAATACACACATTCAAGTTTTCAATACTGCTTTTGCTTGCCGCGCTAGTAGCATTAATCTCGCCACAAATCAGCAGTGCCACAGACGAAGGTTGCGAGCTGAACGCTATCGCAACCAAGCTTCAGTCACAGCCAGAATTGTCCCGCTTCGAGCAGGAAAAGTCCATCAAGGTACTGTCCAAACCACTGTACTCCAGCGGCTATCTGCTATTAAGCCAGGACTCGGGGCTGGTGTGGCAAACACTGGAACCGATTAAAAGCACTACCGTCATAACCGATACCGAATTCAAGCAATACAATAAAAGTGATCAGTTGATTAGCCTACCCGACAATGGCAACCAGCCAGCCAGCCAGCTGATCTCATCTACATTTCTAGCCATTCTCTCAGGTAGTTTTACCGAGCTGGACAAAAATTTTACCGTCGCTACCCGCTGTGATGACAGCCAATGGACTATATCGCTGACGCCGACCAATTCAACCATCGACAATGTAATGCACCACATTACAGTCACCGGTTCGCAGCGCATACAACGGATCGCATTCACGGAAGCTAACGATGACGTGACCCAGCTGTCATTCACCCCTGACACCACTGAGCACATGATCACGCAGTTAAGGGAATATCTTGTCGACTAATATTAGAACCCTGATATGGACTTTAATGCTGGCAGTAACGGGATGGCTCTTTTATAGCCATTTAACCTCTGGCTTTAGGGTTGAAACCAATATACTTAAATTACTGCCAAAGACCGAAGTCGACCCGTTCGCCGAAGAGGCCTTCACACGCTTCTCCGATAATAACTTTAAGCAGATTATCGTTGCCGTTTCCGCCGATGATAAAAGTCAAGTCAGCGGTGCTGCCAAACAGCTAATCTCCCAGCTTAAGCAAACCGAGTTAATCGCTTCCTTTACCTCACAGTTAACACAGAAAGAGCAAGAAGCGGTCGGCAAACTGTATTTCGATCACCGCTTCCATTTATTGACCGACAGGGATCGCCAGTTGATGCTAGAGCAGGGCAGTCAACCCTTTCTGGATGCAACCCTGCAGCTAGTTTACTCACCACTCTCCGGGCAATTGATCGGCTTAATTCCAACCGATCCTTATTTACTTTCTTATCGTTACCTGCAGAACCTAAATGCTAAAGGCGGCAAGCAACAACAGGGACAACTCGATGACGGATTCATTCTGTTCGAACAGGAAGAACAGTACACAGCACTGATTAGTGCCACTTTACAAACATCGCCGTTTGATACCCATACCCAGGACACTGTCACCACACTGCTGCATGATTTTGAGCAAAATAATCCTGAATTAACTTTGCTTAAAACTGGCGCCGTTTTTTATGCTCAACATGCTGCTGCTTCGGCCAAACAAGAAATTTCGACCATTGGACTCGGCTCCTTAATTGCCGTCATCCTACTGCTCATTGTTGCCTTTAGAAGTACGGCGCCACTGCTATTAACCCTGACCTCATTGGCTAGTGGTATTTTTATTGCCTTCACAGTGGTCCACTGGTTTTTTGGTTCGATCCATGTTCTAACGCTGGTCTTCGGCTCCAGCCTGGTTGGAGTTGCCGTCGATTACGCCTTCCATTATTTTGCCAGCGCCAATAAACACCGGCATCCATTACGCCACATTCTCATCGCTATCAGCATGGGACTGGTATCCAGCGTCATTGGCTATATTGCCCTGTTTACCGCGCCATTTCCCGGGCTGCGGCAAATGGCGCTATTCTGTGCCACCGGACTGGCTGGCGCCTTCTTAACTGTGGTGTTATTGTTCGACCGCATTCCTTACCGAGTGGCCACTCCGAACTGGCTACTTCGTTGTTTCAAGAGTCACCTACGAGTCAGTCGTCACGCGTCCAATAACACCTTCATTTTGATGCTGCTGTTAGCACCTTTAACTGCTGGCTATCTTCTGCTAAATACCGAGCAGGACAACGATAATATCCGCCAATTACAGTCCATACCACCTGAGCTATACCAGCAGGAACAACAGATTAAAGAGCTGGTTAATGCACCCGCGACCAATCAGTTTTTCGTGGTTAAAGCGGAAAATAAACAACTGCTGCTCGAAAAATTACAGCAGCTGGAGCCACAACTGCAACAACTGGTATCGTCTGCAGTCATTGATGGTTACCAGCACCCGGCCCAGTTCGTGCCCAGTGCACAACAACAGCGTAACGATTACCAGCTGCTCGGGAAACGACTACTGAATGATAACTTTCAGCAGTTGCTTGAATTAGGTTTGTTGCAACCAGCTCAAATCTCCAAACTTAAACAAAATTATCAGCAGCAGACTCCGCTCGGCATCAATGAGTGGCTTAATTCACCGCTCGGTCAACGCTTTAATTATTTGTGGTTAGGTCAAATCGAACAACAGCAAGCCAGTATTATTACACTGAATAATATTCATGACCTTGAGGCCTTACAGCAGGCGGCACAAGCACACGACTACCTCTACTTTATTAACAAAGTCGAAAAGATCTCGACTCTGTTTGCCAATTATCGTGAATTAGCATTACTGATGCTGTTAACTGCACTGGGTATTATTTTTATCCTGTTAACCGTTAAGTACCGTCCTATAATTGCCGCATATGTACTGCTTGGGCCTGTCATTGCAGCGGCATTTGCGGTCATCGTTAACATTAGTATCAATGGTAGTTTTAACCTATTCAGTACGCTGGCCCTGTTTTTAGTTTTTGGTATTGGTATCGACTATGGCCTGTTCTATGCCGAGGCAAAAACTCGCTCAAGCTATATCAACCTTGCCATCGGTTTATCGGCCATTACCACTTTACTGTCTTTTGGCCTGCTATCACTCAGTGCAACGCCGGCAATCCATGCTTTTGGCTTAACCATGTTGACCGGAATTTTGACCGTTTTCCTCTTATCCCCGATACTGGGCCATCTAATATACAGCACAAAAGGGTTACCGCATGAGTAATGATGCCCCACAATATGACGTGATCATCATCGGTGCGGGCCCTGCTGGCAGCATGGCTGCCAGCCTGTTAACGCAACAGCAATTAAAGGTACTGGTGGTCGAAAAGCAACAGTTCCCACGCTTTTCCATTGGCGAAAGCCTGTTGCCCCAGTCGATGACCTACCTGCAGGAAGCCAAGCTATTATCGGCTGTTGAAAACGCGGCTGATAAACTCGGTTTTCAGTACAAGAATGGCGCCGCCTTTTATGCTAAAGGTCATTACAGTGACTTCGACTTCTCGCAGAAATTCAGCGCGGGTCCGAGCCACACCTATCAGGTCAAACGTGCCGACTTTGATCAGTTGCTGGCGAATGAAGCAGAAAAGCAGGGCGCAGAATTTAAATTTGGCTACCAGCTTACAGACATACAACTGGAGCCCCAGCCCAGCCTTACTTTAGAAGATGAACAAGGCGATATAACTCAAGTCGAGGCACGATTTGTATTGGATGCCAGCGGCTTTGCTCGCGTACTACCCAGACTGCTGAACCTCGACCAGCCCAGCGACTTTCCGGTCCGTAGCTCGGTGTTTTGCCATATCGAGGACAAGATCACCGACTCAGGTTACGACCGCAATAAAATTTTAATCGAAACCCACCCGCAGCTGAAAGACGTATGGTACTGGCTTATTCCATTTGCCGATGGTACCGCATCGCTTGGCTGCGTTGCCAAGCCCGAATACTTTGAGCGGCTGTCACCGACGGCGGTACCGGAGTCAATGCTCGAGCAGGCGGTAGCGCAAACCCAGCGCTGTAAAAAATTGCTCGCATCATCGCGCAACATCTCACCGGTACAGCACATCACCGGCTACTCGTCGAACGTAAAGCAACTTTATGGCACCAATTATGCTCTACTCGGTAACGCTGGTGAGTTTCTTGATCCTATCTTTTCATCTGGAGTTACCATTGCCTTCAAGTCGGCCAAGCTGGCCAGCGAGGTATTAACCCGACAGTTCAGCGGAGAGCAGTATTGCTGGCAGTCCCAGTTTGCCCAACCTTTGCAACAGGGTGTTGATACCTTTAAGGCGTTTGTCTGCTCATGGTATCAGGGGCAGCTCCAGGATATTATTCATTTTGAACAGGCGCCTGCCAATATCCGAGAAATGGTGTGCTCAGTTTTAGCCGGCTATGCCTGGGATCATGACAACTCGTTCGTGCAACAGCCAGAGCGCCGCCTACGGGTACTGGGGGAATTATGCGCGTCCTGATTTGCCTCCTGCTATGCAACGCTCTGCTCATCGGCTGTTCTAGCCACTACCGTAGTTCACAGCAGCGGGTGTTTATTGCGGAGCAGGTGTCCTTCGAATTAATTTCACAGGTCCCCTTTAGTAATGGCCTCAATCTGACTCAAAGCGCTACTGCGACTTATCAAAAGCAAAGTCACGACCTGATTTTCCAAACGGAAATTCAACGAGGGCAACTGGCCATGGTTGGCTTAACACCAACTGGTACGCGACTGTTTACCATCATCTTGCAGGGCGGTGAAATCAATGCTCATGGTTTATCTGCAATGGTCGATAAGATTAAACCACAATATTTATTAGCCGACCTCCAGCTCAGCCTATGGCCTATACAGCAGGTTCAGCAGGCAATTAAAGGTGGCCAGGCGAGGCAGGTTTCGACAAGCAAAAGAGTCATACAACGCAATGGGGAAACGGTGATTAGCGTTGAATATAGCCAACAGCCGGCGTTTCATGGCATCATTCACTTTACCCACCATGAGCGCGGCTATAGCCTGCACATTGAACCGCTCTCTGTGGATATAGCCGACACAGAGCAAGCAACCGAAAACGATAACAATGAACCATAATAACACTGTTTTTCTTAATCATATGGCGCTAGTCAATGCTCTCGGCTTTGAGCATGAGGCTGTGTTGCACCAATTGATTTCCGGCGACACCGGCGGTATGCAACGCCACCATTCACAGTTGATGGGGCAGGACTTTCTGGTCGGTAAAGTTACACAGGAGCTCCCAACATTACCACCTCCGTTGAGCCAGCATAATACGCGTAATAATCGCTTGGTTTTACATTGCCTGCAGCAGCTCAACGCCCCTTTAACCAGGCTGTCTGCTAACACGCCACGTCACCGAATTGGCGTGGTGATGGGAACCAGCACCTCTGGAATTGCCGAAGGCGAGCGTGCTTTAACCAGCCAAATCCAGCAGGACATATTTCCCGACGAATTTGCTTACTCCCAAATTCAGATGTCATCTCCGGCTGAGTTTATCGCTCAATATCTTAAGCTTGGAGGCCCAGCATATTCGGTATCTACCGCCTGCTCTTCCAGCGGAAAAGTCTTCGCTTCTGCCAGGAGTTTGATTGACAATGATTTATGTGACGTCGTTATTGTCGGTGGCGCGGACTCTCTTTGCGATATGACCCTGAATGGTTTTAACGCGCTGGAAGCAGTTTCACCCGAACTTTGCCAGCCATTCAGCGTTAATAGAAAAGGTATTAATATCGGTGAAGGCGCGGCATTATTTATCATGAGCCGTGAACCCAGTGAGGTTGCGCTGCTCGGCGTTGGCGAATCATCCGACGCACACCACATTTCAGCACCACAGCCACAAGGACTTGGCGCTGCGCAAGCGATGAGCATGGCGCTGCAAGAGGCTCAGCTTCAGCCTCAAGACATCGACTACCTGAACCTGCATGGCACCGGAACGGCGCTGAATGACAGCATGGAGGCGCAAGCGGTTGTCAGTAGCTTAAATGAAACCACGCCCTGTAGTTCGACCAAGCCCCTGACGGGACACACGCTGGGCGCAGCCGGAGCCACCGAAACCGCTTTCTGCTGGCTACTGCTACAGCAGAGACAAACTTCGGCGCTGGCCCTGCACCAGTACGATGGGCAGTTTGATCCGGCCTTGCCCACAATAAACTTAGTCTCAGGACAGGCTCCGGCCTCACCACCTCGAGTCGCTATGAGCAACTCTTTTGCCTTTGGCGGCAATAACGTCAGTGTTATAATCGGCCAAAAACCGAGGTAAGCCATGCACACGACAAGCATAAAGAAAGAAACCATTTTAGCCGCACCGGTGGCCGATTTTGTGCCGCACTCGGATCCTATGGTACTGCTGGATCGCCTTGTAGATTTTACCGATAATTCTTTAACCGCCGAAGTGGACATTCAGCCAACGAGTCGTTTTTTTATTCCAGCGGTGAAAGGTATTGAAAGCTGGGTCAGTATCGAATACATGGCCCAGGCAATAGCCGCCTTGGCAGGAGTTAAGGCCCATCTGGCTGGCGAACCAGTCAAATTAGGTTTTTTGCTAGGTACACGGAAAATGGATATTGCATCTCCGCTAATGCTGGCCGGGCAAAGCTACCAAATTCATATCGAAGAGCTTTATATGGATGACTCTGGATTAGGTGCCTTTAGCTGCAGCGTGACTCAGGACGACACCATTATCAGCGAAGCCAAGCTTAACGTCTTTGAAAGCGACGATACAAATCAATTAACACATAACGAATAATTACTATCATGAGTAGAAGAGTCTTAGTTACAGGTTCAAGCCGCGGTATTGGTAAAAGTATCGCCCTACAATTAGCCGAAGACGGCTTTCATATCACCGTGCATTGTCGCTCGGGAGTGGAGCAGGCCGAAGAAACCATTGAGCAGATAAAACACGCTGGCGGCAGTGCCGGTCTTATTCAGTTCGATATCGCCGATCGCGAGCAAACTCGTTCTGCTCTTGAGCAGGATGTCGAGCAGCATGGCGCTTATTATGGCGTGGTCTGTAATGCAGGTATTACCCGCGACGGTGCCTTCCCAGCGCTTACCGATAGCGACTGGGACGACGTCATTCACACTAATCTCGACGGCTTCTACAATGTGGTTCACCCCTTGGTTATGCCAATGGTACGCAACAAAAAAGGTGGTCGTATCGTTGCCATGTCTTCCGTTTCCGGCGTTCTAGGAAACCGCGGACAGGTGAATTACAGCGCCTCCAAGGCCGGACTCATTGGTGCCACCAAAGCGCTGGCAGTTGAATTGGCCCGCCGCAAAATTACGGTCAACTGTGTCGCCCCTGGGCTCATCGAAACCGATATGATCGACGATGAAGTCACCAAGGAAGCGATGAAAGTAATTCCGGCCCGCCGCATGGGCAAGCCCGAGGAAATTGCCGGTCTGGTCAGCTATCTGTTCTCGGATTCGGCTGGCTACCTGACGCGACAGGTTATCTCTGTTAATGGAGGTATGGCCTAATGAAACGTGTGGTCGTGACGGGTATGTCGGGTATTACCGCCTTCGGTGATAACTGGGAAACCATTTCCAGTCAATTGAAAGCGGGTAACAATGCCGTGAAATTTATGCCCGAGTGGGAGCAGTGCGAAGGGCTACGGACCAGTCTGGCCGCGCCCGTCGATTATCAGTTCCCGAAACTGCCACGTAAAAAAATTCGCAGCATGGGCCGCGTCTCCTTGCTCGCCACCTGCGCCACACAAAAGGCCCTTGAACAAGCTGGACTACTAGAGCATGAAGCACTGACCAATGGTGCAACCGGGATCGCTTATGGCTCATCGTCCGGCAGTACCCGGACGATACCTGTCTTTGGCGATCTCATAAAAGGCGGACCTATGACTGGGTTCACTTCAACCTCTTACGTTGAAATGATGAGCCACACGGCTCCGGTTAACATGGGCGTCTTCTTTGGTACGAAAGGACGCATTATTCCGACCAGTAGCGCCTGTACTTCCGGTAGCCAGGGCATTGGTTATGCTTACGAGGCGATTAAATACGGTCGTCAAAAAGCGATGATTGCAGGTGGTGCAGAAGAATTGTGCATCACTCAAGGGGCAGTTTTCGATTCACTGTTTGCGACTTCAATTAAGAATGATGCTCCAGAAACTACGCCCAAACCTTTCGATAAACATCGCGACGGACTGGTCATAGGTGAGGGTGCTGCCACCCTGATTCTGGAAGAGTACGAGCATGCAAAAGCACGCAATGCTCCTATTCTGGCTGAGATTGTTGGCTTTGGCTGTAACTCTGACGGTGCTCATGTTACCCAGCCACAAAAAGATACGATGGCTGTCGCCATGCAATTAGCTCTACAGGACACTGATATCAGCGCTGATGACATTGGCTATGTCAGTGCTCACGGTACGGCCACGGATCGCGGTGACGTCGCTGAAAGCCATGCCACTCGAGAGGTTTTCAAGCGTCCGGTTCCAATCAGCTCTTTAAAAAGCTATTTTGGTCACACCTTAGGTGCCTGTGGTGCAATCGAAGCCTGGCTTGCTATCGAAATGATGCGTCATAACTGGTACGCACCGACGGTTAACCTGACCGAGCAGGATCCAGAATGTGCCGAGTTGGACTATATCACTGAGACTGATCGCGAAATGGATCACCAGATGATTATGAGTAATAACTTTGCTTTCGGCGGTATCAATACATCTCTAATTTTTAAGAGAATGTAGCAAACGGGCCTGATAGTAGGCCTAGTCTAATAGGCCCATGTCGCGTTTGATATCCAGAATATCCGAGTGGATGGCATCCTTGGCCACGCCGCGCTCGAGTAGATCCTGATACACCGACATAACCATTGGCTCAGAACCGCCAACGTAAATATCCATGTTACTGATATCACTGTGATCCAACAGAAAGGCATGGTGAACAAAACCTTTACGCCCCTGCCATTCTTCATCCAGCCCCGATAACACCGGTACATAGGAAAAGTGCTCGTATTTATTGGCCCATTCACTGGGTTCGCGATGCAGGTATAGATCGGCCGAAGTTTGAGCCCCCCAATAAAGGATCAGCTCGCGATCAATGTTCTGCCATAAAGCCGTTTTAATGACCGAGTGAAATGGCGCAAAGCCAGTACCACCAGCAATAAACACCGCTGGACGCTCGCTACCGGTCAATACACACTGACCGAAAGGCAGCTGCACCTTGACCCGATTCTGATGCTTTAACTGACTAATAATTTTATCGGCTTCGTCGTGGCCCGGTAAGCGGCGGATATGCAGTTCCAACACATCCTGCAGCGGTGAGCTGGCGATAGAAAACGGCCTTAAGGAACCGTCTTCCAGCTGCAGCATCAGATATTGACCCGCTGCGTACTCAGGCAGCTTACCTTCTACCGGCTCCAATTCTACCCAGTAAACATCACGCCCTGCACGATGCACAGACGAGACTTCACATTCAATAAACTCAGCTTCTTTTTGTTCGGTCATACAACCTCAATCTTATTTATCATCTGTAGGCTCGAGCTCCAACTCTTCCCACATGGTATCGACTTTGTCTTTAACCGTTTGATCCATGACAATCGGCTCACCCCACTCACGATCGGTTTCTCCAGGCCATTTGTTAGTTGCATCAATCCCTAGCTTAGAGCCAAGCCCCGAAACTGGCGATGCAAAGTCCAGATAGTCAATCGGTGTATTATCGACCAAAGTACAGTCACGCGTTGGATCCACCCGTGTAGTTATGGCCCAAATCACGTCTTTCCAGTCACGTGTGTTGACATCATCATCCACCACGATCACAAACTTGGTGTACATAAACTGGCGCAGAAACGACCAGACTCCCATCATCACGCGCTTGGCGTGACCCGGATATTGTTTCTTCATCGATACGACCGCCAGGCGGTAAGAGCAGCCTTCCGGCGGTAAATAAAAGTCCACGATCTCAGGGAACTGTTTTTGCAGTATCGGTACAAACACTTCATTCAACGCTTCGCCCAGAATCGCAGGCTCATCCGGCGGACGCCCCGTATAGGTCGAGTGATAAATCGGGTTTTCCCGTTGCGTAATGCGCTCCACCGTAAACACCGGGAAGCTATCAATCTCATTATAGTAACCTGTGTGATCGCCATAAGGACCTTCGTCTGCCATCTCTCCCGGTTCGATATAACCTTCCAATACAAACTCAGCGGAAGAGGGCACCTGTAAGTCATTTCCGATCGACTTGATCACTTCGGTCTTCTGCCCACGCAATAAACCGGCAAAAGCGTACTCGCTCAGAGTATCCGGCACCGGCGTTACCGCCCCCAGAATCGTTGCTGGATCAGCGCCGAAAGCGACTGTTACAGGGAAACGTTCACCCGGATGCTTTTCGCACCAATCTTTAAAGTCCAGTGCACCGCCACGATGCGCCAACCAGCGCATGATGAGCTTGTTTTTTCCAATCACCTGCTGACGATAAATACCCAGATTCTGGCGTTTCTTATTCGGCCCTTTGGTGATAGTTAATCCCCAGGTCATCAAAGGTGCCGCATCACCCGGCCAACAGGTTTGTACTGGAATACTGGTTAAATCCACCGCATTACCCTCGATCACAATTTCCTGACACGGCGCTTTCTTGACCTGCTTCGGCGCCATATTCATGACCTGCTTAAATATCGGCAACTGTTGCCAGGCATCTTTAAAACCCGACGGCGGCGTTGGCTCTTTTAAGAAAGCCAGCAATTCACCCAACTCACGCAAGCCCGTTAGATCTTCCTTGCCCATCGCTAAAGCAACACGACGCGTGGTACCGAACAGATTGCCCAATACTGGCACCGAATGCCCCTTGACGTTTTCGAACAGTATAGCTGGACCGCCAGCTCTCAAGGTACGATCACAAATCTCCGTCATCTCAAGATAGGGATCAACCTCCATCGAGACACGTTTTAATTCGCCCATCGACTCAAGCTTTTCGATAAAGTCACGCAGATCTTTGTATTGCATGGGATTGGGGGTTGTTTGATATTTGGGGTATTTTATCAGATTGGGCTTCAATACCTAAGGAATGATTTAATTGTTACTTTGGTGAAAATTTTCCACCGCTTAATTCTCTTCTATCTTTTTTGAAGTCTTCGGTATAGGTTCCTGTTCTATTTCTAGTTCTAGCTTTTCGAGATTTCCTTGTCTCACTACGTTTTTTCTTAGTAAGCTTAACTTTATTAAATTCTAATAAGACGTTTTGATTAATTTCTTTATCCGTTAACCCTGGATTATCTTTCTTCACTTTGAAATACAGGGTCTTTAATAATTTTTCATCAGATTTAGTTACCTTCATACTGAAATATTAGCATAAGAAATGTTGATGTTCATTTTCTTTGTATGTCCAAAGAAAACGAACCAAAAGAAAAGACACCCGATATTTAGGTCATTCTTCGAATAACTTCCTTCATAATTTCAAGTAATTTAACGCACCACGAATTACATCACATCCCTGTGCTGAAATTTGTTATTCAAATCTTCCACGATTTAAATTGCTATTACTTGGATAATTACTCAGCTAAATATAAGGGAACCAACCCGAGGCAAGCCGAAGGGACATTTGTCTGTACTAAAACAGTAAAAATTGATTTTTAGTCGTTTTTGCGAGGCAGTGTCGTAAAAGTTAAGACTATTGGCAAAATATCCCTTTACGAAAAATAAAGATTTTTCTTTCTAGGCGAGGCGTAGTAAGGTTTTTAATAACGAGTTTACATTCAGTAAATGAGGAAATTAAAAACCTTGCTACAACAATGCATAGGAAGAAAAAGATTATTTTTACTTTTTCATTGAGGTGAAGAACTCATCATTCGTCTTCGTCATCGCCATCTTATCGATCAAGAATTCAATCGCGTCTAACTCATCCATTGGATGTAAGATTTTGCGTAAAATCCACATCTTTTGCAGTTCTTCCTGGGTCGTTAATAGATCTTCTTTACGTGAGCCGGAGCGGTTAAAGTCAATCGCTGGGAAGACGCGTTTTTCTGCGATCTTACGCGACAGGTGGAGCTCCATATTACCCGTACCTTTAAACTCTTCGTAGATCACTTCATCCATCTTAGAGCCAGTATCGACAAGAGCCGTCGCAATAATCGTTAAGCTACCGCCTTCTTCGATATTACGTGCTGCACCGAAGAAACGCTTTGGACGCTGCAATGCGTTTGCATCCACACCACCAGTTAGTACTTTACCGGACGAAGGGACGACGGTGTTATACGCACGGGCCAGGCGAGTAATCGAATCGAGTAAAATAACCACGTCTTTCTTGTGCTCGACTAATCGTTTCGCTTTTTCGATCACCATCTCTGCAACCTGGACGTGACGTGCTGCTGGCTCATCAAAAGTAGAAGCAACCACTTCACCCTTCACTGAACGCTCCATTTCTGTTACTTCTTCTGGACGTTCGTCAATAAGAAGTACGATAAGCATACACTCAGGATGGTTGTTAGTAATCGATTGAGCGATGTTCTGCAACATCATGGTCTTACCGGCTTTCGGCGGCGAAACGATTAATGCTCGCTGACCTTTACCAATCGGTGCGGCCAGATCAATGACACGGGCAGTAATATCTTCTGTTGAACCATTACCACGCTCCATACGCATACGATCATCTGGGTGTAATGGCGTTAAGTTTTCAAATAATAGTTTACGGCGAGAGTTTTCGGGGCTGTCGTAGTTAATTTCTGCGACTTTCAATAGGGCAAAATAGCGTTCCTGATCTTTAGGTGGGCGTATTTTGCCGAAAATGGTATCACCCGTTCGTAAGTTAAAGCGTCTGATTTGACTTGGCGAAACGTAAATATCGTCTGGACCGGCCAAATAAGATCCTTCCGCTGAACGCAAGAAACCAAAACCATCGGGTAAAATTTCTAATACTCCGCCACCAAAAATATCTTCGCCACTTTTGGCATGATTTTTTAGGAGGCCGAAGATGATGTCCTGTTTGCGCATACGCGCCATGTGCTCAAGACCAACGGCTTTCGCCATTTCAGACAGTTCTCGAGCGGATTTCTGCTTTAATTCTGTAAGATTCATAATGTTGAATGATTTTTCTCTGACGCATTGATAGACAATGCTACCTGTTCCCGTGAAATTTGTGTTTGGAGTAGAAACGGAGTTTGCCCGTGGGCTTATTTTAGGACGCTGTGTTCAGCAAGGTTAAATGTAGCACTAGATGATTGAGGTGTCTAGCTTTTTAGGTTAACTATTGAACAACACCAGGTAAAAATACGATCAAGATCAACAAAAAGAGGCCATAGCCTCTTTTTGCGATAACACCAATATTAAATGTTGCTGTCGATAAAGGCCATCAGTTGTGACTTTGATACAGCGCCAACTTTAGTCGCTTCGACGTTACCACCCTTGAAAAGCATCAGGGTAGGAATACCACGAATGCCATACTTTGGCGGCGTATCGCCGTTTTCATCAATGTTCAATTTAGCAACTTTAACTTTGCCCTCGTAGGACTCAGCAATTTCATTCAGAATTGGAGCAATCATTTTACAAGGACCACACCACTCAGCCCAATAATCAACCAACACCGGGCTATCCGAATTAATCACTTCTGCTTCAAAGTTATCGTCAGTTAACTTAACAATTTTGTCACTCATTTAAATATTCTCCTGCTAATTCACTTGCGCTTGGCAATCATCAGACGCACAATGGCTCTATTTGATACAATGACTTGCGATTTTGCAAGCATCCAACGGTAAAAATTTATACATGGACAAATCACATTTATCCGATACACGATTCAGCGACCTGGGGCTACACCCCAAATTGCTCTCAGCAATCAACGATCTGGGCTTCCAGTATTGTACGCCTATTCAGGCTAAAACATTACCCTTACTACTTAAAGGACAAAATGTTGCTGGGCAAGCACAAACCGGTACTGGAAAAACCATCGCTTTTCTGCTTGGGGTCATGAACGATATACTAACTCTACCTGAAATTGAAGGTCGTCGTGCCAATGAGCCTCGCTCAATCATCATTGCGCCAACTCGAGAGCTGGCAGTACAGATTGCTAAAGATGCCTTGAAGCTGGCCAAGCATACTAAACTCAAGATTCGGGTAGTATATGGGGGCGAAGATCACGAAAAACAACGTCGCCAACTGGAAAATGGGGTCGACATTTTGATTGGTACCACCGGCCGCCTGATCGACTATTTAAAGCAAGGCGCTTATGGCCTTGAGGCCATCGATAGCGTGGTACTGGATGAAGCTGATCGTATGTTTGATCTCGGTTTTATCAAGGATATTCGTTATCTATTCCGCCGTATGCCAGCGGCTAACGATCGCCTCAACATGCTTTTCTCTGCGACCTTGTCACACCGTGTGCAGGAGTTGGCCTATGAACATATGCATAACCCTCAACATGTCCAGGTAGCGGCTGAGCAAATCACCGTAAAGAAAATTCGTGAAGCGCTTTTCTACCCGAGCCGGGATGAATCACTTCCCCTGTTAGTGGGCCTTATGAAACGGCTGAAACCAGCGCGTACCATCGTCTTTACCAATACCAAAAGAGCGGCAGAACACGTTTGGGCCTGTTTGCGCGGCAATGATATTCCAGCCGGTTTATTGACGGGTGATGTTCACCAGAAGAAACGCTTGAAGCTTTTAGACGATTTAAAAAATAATGAGGTCAATGTATTGGTCTGCACCGATGTTGCAGCACGCGGACTGCATATTGACGGAGTGACTCACGTCTTTAACTATCACCTGCCTGACGATGCTGAAGATTATGTCCATCGTATTGGGCGTACTGCTCGTGCTGGTGCAGAGGGTGACGCGGTGAGTTTTGCCGGTGAAGACTTTGCCATGAACCTTACGGCTATCGAAGAATACGTTGGCCACGAATTGCCCAAGCTCGAAATCAAGCCCGAGTACCTGGCAGAATTAAAACCTTCGGTTCCATTAAAACAAAAACGACGTCACCCATCACAACGTCGTCACTCAAAACACTAACCTTATCGAGCCTGTGACTTTGCTTACAGGCTCACACAGCAACTGCCAAATAACTCACCGTTCAACCCGCTGACACACAGTGTCACGGTAACTTAAAACGATCTTCATACATTCTCCGTAAGCTACATCCTTCATATAGCAAAGGGAGAACCTTATGAAACTGTGTCACTTGTTCTTATTCGCCGCAACTGTTTTATCCGCATATCCAGCAACGGCAAAAAAAGATGTCTCATCGCGTCATAAAGACAAATCCAGCGTAGAGTTGGGGCCCAGACCTTTTTATCTACTCAACGATATGGATGACGGTCCACTAAAACGTCGGTTACAAGCCTGTGCCGCTAAGAAAAGACATTATAAGTCATCTGAATTTTCCATCGGTCATCGCGGTGCACCGTTGCAATTCCCTGAACACACCAGGGAATCCTATGTGGCAGCCGCACAAATGGGTGCCGGTGTGCTGGAATGCGACGTTACCTTCACCAGTGACAAAGAGCTGGTCTGCCGCCACTCACAGTGCGACCTTCACACCACTACTAACATTCTTGGTACTGCCTTAGCGAGCAAGTGCTCACAACCCTTCATCCCCGCCGATCCGACAACAGGTACTCCAGCGCAGGCTCGCTGCTGCACCTCAGACATCACACTTCAAGAATTCAAAAGTCTTGAAGGAAAAATGGATGCTTATAATCCACATGCGACTACTGCCGAGGACTATATGCAGGGCACAGCTAACTGGCGCACCGACTTGTATGCCTCAACCGGTACTCTGATGACGCACGCTGAAAGCATCGAGCTTTTTAAAACTCTTGGCGTAAAGTTTACACCCGAGCTAAAAACACCACAAGTTACAATGCCTTATCAGGGCATGAGCCAGCAGGACTATGCGCAAAAAATGATCGATGAATATAAGCGGGCTGGAGTGAAACTGAAGGACATCTATCCACAATCTTTTAACCGTGCCGATGTAGAATATTGGATTACAAGCGAGCCTCAACTGGCGGATAGCACCGTCTACCTCGATGATCGTATGGATACGGATCCCAACTATGTGCCAAGCCTCATTGATATGTTTGCTCTTCGTGTCACAGGTATCGAGATAGTGGCGCCGCCGCTTTGGGCGTTAGTCACTTTGGATGACGATAATAATATCGTACCGTCAGATTATGCGCTCTATGCCAAGCAGGCAGGACTTAAAATCATCACATGGACGCTGGAGCGATCAGGCCCGCTACAAACAGGCGGTGGTTGGTATTACCAAACCGTTACTGACGCTGTTGATAATGATGGCGATATGCTTGTGCTGCTCGATGTGTTAGCGCAGGACGTTGGTGTGATGGGTGTTTTCTCTGACTGGCCAGCGACAACAACCTTTTATGCCAATTGCGCTGGACGGTGACAATATAGGGGATACTCACTCGACCCACGACATCCCAGATTTTTGTTAATTAGTTCTCATTTATCTAAAGAACTTTGTCCTGGTTATATTTTGTTACAAGCTCTGACTTCATTTTTACACAACATTTTTGATACTCTCGAGACTCACTTAATATAAGAAAGGACTAAATAATGTTTAAACCATTGATAATTATAGGGCTATCTTTCGCATTTGTCGGCTGCGCGACTACGTCTTCTGAAACCGCAAGCACTGCTCAGAACTCTAAGAAGCAAGTAGCTCAATCTGATGAAGAGAAGCCTAAAGTAATTTGTCAAAAAACACATCGGGTGGGTACTCATTTTAAAAAGTTGCAGTGCTGGACTAAAGAGGAATATGTTCTCAAGCAGCAACGAGACAAAGAAGAAGTGCGTCAACTCCAGCGTTCGACAATGACTCCTCCTGAGCAATAATAAATTAACGTTGACAGTTGAGCTGAGCGCCAGCCGAGCTATTTAGCTGGCGCTTATTGTTTTGCCCCTCATTTTTAAATTAAACCTTCGAGTAATACTTTCGATTTAACCCAATATCTCAGCAATCATACATTAAGAAAAGACCACCCTTCATAACCTTTGAAAAGCTCTAAACTACTTGGCTACTTCCACTTTTCAACAACATTCTTGATTCTTCCCTCTCGTCGGCCAACATGAGCCTTAATTTGCTCCGCCAACTCAAAGTGCTTCTTCTCTTTATCGGTTTCAATGATTAGATCAGGTACTGTAACCGGGTTACGCTCTTCATCGAATGCGACCAGGGTAAAGTGCGCAGTTGTACTCAGTACATCCCCTTCGTCACCACCTTTATCAACAAACACATCGGTGCGAACCATCATTGAACTCGAGCCAACCAATACTACTTTGGCCACAGTCTTAATTCGATCACCGACAAAAATAGGACGTTTAAAAATAACACGCTCTACCGAGGCCGTTGACACCGTTCGACCTGAATATCGAATCGCTGCTAAAGCTGCTGTCGAATCCATAATAGCCAACAGCTCACCACCAAACATGTTGCCATAAGGGTTGCTCTGGTTAGGAAAAACAAAGTTCCAGGTTTCGATGGCTTCCGAAGGTTTACGCTCACGCTCTGACATAGTTGTACCTAATCATTTAAAAAATTAAGTATAGGTTGCCATATTCCTCGTCGAATTTCTTGCTTTTTCTTGAACAGACCAAAGTGCCCAATCTTATTTAAACCAAGGTCAACCGGCCTGATAAACTGCGTTTCAATATGACAATTGGAATAGTGTTTTAATAAGCCATCGCGTGCTTCCTGAGGTGCATACCAGTCATCGGATATCGTTAAGCCAAACAACTTTGCTTTTAGCTTAGCGTAGTTTGAAATGTCCAACCCATGTTTCGGTGTAAACAAATATTCTTCAGAGCGCGCCCAACGTAACCACTGTTTTACCGCCGTCTTTGGTACAGGAATTGGGCCTAATAATTTGGACGAGAAGTAGTGCCCGAACTGGGCGGTCAGCACTAATGGAAAAATAACATACCAGATTGCTGCGAGTCCGTACTTCTGCCACCCTGGCCACAGTCTCCAACTGCCAACACCGCTGGCAGCGATTACAATTTTATCAAACTCAACGCTCGAGGGTGCCAAACCCGTTATTTGGCCGCCCGCACTATGCCCCATGTAATACAGGTTACCGGGAGCATACTTATCTTTAACAAACTGAATCGCCGCTTCTAAATCCAGCTGTCCCCAATGTTGCATCAGGATGTTATCCGCAGGCATGTTGCCTTTCTGTGAATGACTGATGCCACGATAATCAAAGGTTACTACCGAAATCCCATTATCCGCCAAGAAAGCCGCGATATGTTTGTAGTATTGGTAGGGAACACCAAAAGCCGAGCCAATCACTAAAAAACGAGTGGAAGAGCTCTGCTCCTCGCCCGTTGCCGCGGGGTAAAGTGCCCCCTTTAGCTCGAAGCCATCGGCGGCGGTAAATGATACTTCTTGATACTGATAAGACAAAAAAGGTACCTGATGTTACGACTTTCCCTATAGATACCTTATTTGATAAAAAAAGGCCAAACCTCTTACCTATTGTAGTTATTGTTGTGCAAACACTTTCTGCAATAGCTCCGTCGTACGCGCAACGGGATTGTCACGAATTTTCTTTTCTTCCCGGGCTACCAAGGTAAAAAGTCCGTCTAAGGTTTCAGTCATCACATAATCTTCAATATTCATATTCGGTTTATCAGTGAAAGGCAGCTTGTCATAAGCACCGAGTAGTTGCTTATAATCTTTATAAAAACCCACTTGCTCCATGCTGCTGGTAATTATAGGCTGAAAACGCCTCTCTAAAGTTACCTCGGTTTTGTTACGAAAGTAGTTAGTCGCCGCATTATCACCGCCACGCAAAATGCCCCAGGCGTCGGCAATCGACATGGAGCTGATGGCGTTAATAAACACTGCCTTTGCCTCACCCGATGCTTTCTCCGCAGCACGATTCATTTGCCCTTCAAAGTTATCGACATAAGAGCCGAGCCCAACCTTACGTAAACCACTGGCCACATCGTCCAGTTGCTGCGGCACAGCAATCCTTATTAATGGGTTATTACTGAAGCCACCGCGACGGTTAGTACGGTTAACACTGTTCTTGGTACCAACTTCCAGTGCCTGCTTTAGCCCCGCAACCACTGTTTGCTCCGACAGCTGTTGATTACTACCTATCGTATTTAAGACACGGTTAATATCGGTCGTTTTACAGCTAGTTAGCAAGAACGCTGCTCCCACTAACGTCAAAGCCACTTTTAATAACTTCATGACATACCTCTAATATATCTATTCAACGATAGCCCCAGAAGGGCAAAGACTTGGAATCATCCGTGCGGCTGACTGCTTAATGGATTGATTGCACTAACCATATGGTAGTCGGAATCGTAATCACCGACAACAAAGTACTTAACGCTATAGTGTTATGCGCAACTTTTCTTTCTGACTCTACGGCCTCAACAAAAGGCATCACACTGATCCCTGTAGGACAGGCGGCCAGAATAGTCAGTGAAATCAGTTGAGTTTCATTCAAGCCAACCAGCCAGTAACCAAAGGAAAAGACGAGAGCGGGCAGTGCGATCAGTTTAATCGTAGTTACCATCAGTGTTTTCTTAATCACAGAGCGGTTAATGCTACCCAGCGATGCCAGTGAACTGCCGAGAATAATTAAAGCTAACGGCAGCGCCGCATCGGACACCATCTCTAAGGGTTTAAACAATTGCTGTGGAATGGGTATATCAAATAAATTAAAAATCAGCCCCAGCAATACGCCGATAATGACCGGATTACTGAAAATACTTAATGCCGCCTTAAACTTGGAAGGAGTGACATTGACCCGTGTGGAGAACAGGAAGAAGGTGGTAAATAAAATTAAACTGTGCCCTGAGATCACTGCCAGACTGATCACCAGGCCTTTTTGTCCAGCGACCGATAAGATTACCGGTATACCTACCAGCACATTATTGGAAAAGGTCGACGTCAGAGCGATGCGATGGCTGAAAGTCAAAGCGAGTACGACAAAAACGACCAGTACTGGCACAAAATAGGCGAAGAGGGTAACGCCGATGTCCTCAAGGCCGGTCTCATAGACGCTGACAAATAAGAAGACTGGTACAAAAGCCTTAAAGACAACCTTAGACAGATCGTCAAAAAAAGCAGAGCCCACCAGCTTCCACTTAACCAGCACCACCCCTATCAATACCACCAGGGCGATAGGGATGATCGCATTCAGAATAATCATAAAACCGCTGGATTACTCAGCTAAATAACGGCATGCATCTTTGGCAAAGTAGGTCAGAATGCCATCACAACCCGCGCGTTTAAAGCCTAACAGTGACTCCATCACAATGGCTTTTTCATCCAGCCAGCCGTTGGCTGCTGCTGCCTTAATCATGGCGTATTCACCACTGACCTGATAGGCAAACGTTGGCATTTTGAATTCTTCCTTAACCCGACGCACAATATCCAGATAAGGCTGGCCCGGTTTAACCATGACCATGTCGGCACCCTCTTTAATGTCGAGCGCGATTTCATGCAACGCTTCATCGCTGTTGCCCGGATCCATCTGATAGGTTTTCTTATCGGCTTTACCCAAAGCACCGGCAGAGCCCACCGCATCGCGGAATGGGCCATAAAAACTCGAGGCATATTTCGCGGCATACGACATGATCAGCGTATTCACAAACTCACCGGCTTCCAAAGCTTCGCGGATAGCCCCGATACGCCCGTCCATCATATCCGATGGCGCCACCATATCGGCCCCGGCCTGTGCGTGGCACAAAGCCTGCTTGGTCAAGACGTCTTTAGTTACATCATTCAGGATGTAACCCGTTTCATCAATAATTCCATCTTGCCCATGCGAGGTATAAGGATCCAGCGCCACATCGGTCATAATGCCCAGCTGAGGGAACTTTGCCTTAATCGCCTTAACTACAGTCGGCACCAAACCACCCGGGTTATAAGCTTCTTCGGCTAGCAATGACTTTTTATCTTCACCAATGACCGGGAAGAGGGCAATGGCCGGAATTCCCAGTTCAACGACTTCGGCACACTCTTCGAGCAGCAAATCCAGCGTCTTACGTTCCACGCCCGGCATCGAGGCCACCGCCTCCTTATGGTTGTCACCTTCCAATACAAACACCGGATAAATAAAATCTTTCGGTGACAAATTTGACTCACGTACCAGATCACGACTAAAGGCTTGTGCTCTGACGCGTCGCAAACGGCGACTGGGGAAAAAACCACTATTCATTTTGTGCACCTTATTGGCTTAACCAATCTTTTGGTTTTAAGTAATATTCCGTTAGCTCGGCTTCGCGCGACCCGGCTTCCGGCTGCCAGTTGTAACGCCAGCTGACAGCTGTTGGTAATGACATGAGTATCGACTCAGTCCGGCCCCCTGTCTGCAGACCAAACAGAGTGCCGCGATCCCACACCAGATTAAACTCAACATAACGCCCGCGACGATATAACTGGAAATTGCGCTCTTCTTCAGTATAGGGCAATCCTTTGCGCTTATTCAAAATAGGTCGGTAAGCCTTAATGTAATGATCACCCACCGACTGCATAAAGGCAAAGCACTGCTCAAAGTCCCAACCAGTCTCCTGCGTATTCAGATCATCAAAAAACAAGCCGCCAATACCGCGGTGTTCATCGCGGTGTTTAATATAAAAGTAGTCATCACACCACTTCTTATACTTAGGGTAACAGTCACCACCAAAAGGGGCGCAGGCGTCTTTCGCGATCTGGTGCCACAACACGCAATCCTCTTTGATGGCATAGTAGGGCGTTAAATCAAAACCGCCACCAAACCACCAGATAGGCTCGGCACCTTCTTTCTCCGCAATAAAGAAACGCACATTCATATGCGACGTTGGTACATGCGGATTTTTAGGGTGGATCACCAGCGACACACCCATCGCTTTAAAACTTCTTCCGGCTAATTCAGGACGGTGCGCCGTGGCCGAAGCAGGCATGTTAGTGCCTTCAACGTACGAGTAATTAACGCCACCTTTTTCAATCACCGCACCATCTTCCATCACACGAGTCAGGCCACCACCACCTTGCGCGCGTTGCCACTCGTCTTTAATAAAATCCTTGTCACCGTCTTCTACCGCTAACTGCTGACAAATATCTTCCTGCAGTCGCAATAAATAGCGTTTAACTGCTTCAACATCGATGTTTTGCATACTACCTCGTCGAACAAACGCGATTAGTCTCGTAAAACCTGTTGCGTTTGTGCATCAATAATTTTTGAAGGTCGATCATAACCGCCCAAAGGCCCCGCTATCACCAGATCCAATTGATCAATCATCCTGTTTCGGATCTCTTGCGGTGTTTTTATTTCGGGCTGGCCCGCTCGGTTAGCGCTAGTGGATACAATCGCTGAATCCGCCTTATCACATAAGGCGCGGATAAATGGGTTTTGGCTTAATCGAATGGCTATTTTGTCATGCTGCCCACAGATCAGCGGCGACATGGTTGTGACCCGTGGCAGTAACCAGGTCACCGGTTGACCTGGGTATTGCTCAAAGCAGGCCAGCAGATCCCATGCCTGCGGAGCAACGAAAGGCTCAATTTGTTCAAGCTCACTGGCCACCAAAATCAACCCCTTATGCCAGGGCCGGTTTTTGATCTCGAGAATACGTTGTACGGCTGTATCAGATGTAGGCAAGCAGCCTAAACCATAAACCGCTTCAGTAGGATAAGCAATGACACCGTCATGTTCCATCACATTGACGGCTTTTTGGATCTGAAAATCGTTTATATAAGTCAACGATTTGGACACAGATTCGAAGGTTAGCGCGGCGAAAGAACCACCGCGCTAAATCAATTAACCGTTAAGTTTGGCTTGAAGATCGGCGTCTTTCGCAATCACTTTGTCACGATTAGCAACACGATCATCCGCTACCGCTTTAGCAATTGTCTCATCCGTCAATGCCATAATCTGACCAGCCAAATAAGCGGCATTCTTAGCACCAGCAGAACCCACGGCAACCGTCGCCACTGGCACGCCGCCAGGCATCATTACAGTAGACAGTAGTGAATCCTGACCGTTTAATGGGCCACCCGCCATTGGCACACCGATCACTGGCTTTACAGTCATACCAGCAACAGCGCCAGCCAGATGAGCCGCTAAACCTGCCGCACAGATGAATACTTTACAGCCACGCGCTTCAGCATCATTCACGTACTCTTTAGTTTGCACAGGCGTACGGTGCGCAGACGTAATTTTCATCTCCACTTCTACGCCCAGCTCTTTTAGCGTGTCGTAAGTTTTTTGCATGGTAGGAAGATCTGAATCAGAACCCATAAGGATAGCGACGAAGTCTTTAGACATGGTTTTGCCCCTAAATTGATTAAGTAACAGGATTTACAAAATTAGGGCGAATTTTACCGACTTACGGGGCTATTGTGTAGGTTCTACGCAATAAATTTGCTAATTTTCCTGCCTTTTTGCATTAGAAAGTCTAACTCTTTACTGCTATATTTCGTTATTCCAATAAATAACAAAATAAATGAAGGGAAGATATGGAGTCGTTAGATGCGTTTAATGATGATCCCAATCACCTAAAAGGAATTGGGGGCTGGTTAATTCTGGTTGCCATTGGTGTTACCCTATCTCCTTTTATTCTGGTAGCCGATGCTTACAGCACTTATAAAGACCTTTTCTCTATCGGTAGCTTTGAGTTATTGACCGATCCCTCGTCACCATCCTACATCCCTCATTTCGGGGCCTTAATTTATGGCGAAATTATCATCAATGGCCTATTTATTTTGCTGGGGCTGGTGTTAATTTATCTGTTTTATAGTCAGCATCACCACTTCCCGCTGTTATATATGATTCTGGCCATCGCTACTCCGACCTTCCTGCTTGTGGATGCCTGGGCTGCCGCCAAGGTGTTACCGCAGATGGAAATGTTTGATGAAGAAACGACCAGGTTATTGACCCGATCCATTATAACTGTCGCAATCTGGGTCCCCTACATGCTGGTATCCGAGCGGGTTAAGCAGACTTTTGTCCGACCATCACAGCCCAATCAACACACCTCTGAAGAAATAACATTCAAGTAACAGGACGAAACCTATCATGTTAGAACTGAGACCTAGCTGCGAACACTGCAACAAACCATTACCACCGAATTCAACAGAGGCCATGATCTGCACTTTCGAATGCACTTTCTGCCAAGACTGCGTCGACAATATTTTGCTCAACGTCTGTCCAAACTGTGGCGGCGGCTTTGTACCCAGACCCATCAGGCCTGAAATTAACTGGAAAGATGGTAATAGCTTAGCGTTTCACCCTGCAAGCGAGAAGATAGTCCATAAGCCGGTCGATCCCGAAACGCATCGAGCTTTTGCAAAAGCCATTAAGAAAATTGCACCAGAGCGCCGCTAAGCGGCATTCTCTTTGTACTCAGCTACTGTGGCTTAGCGCTACCCATCATCTGCTCAAATACATCCCCTTGCGGCATTCCCTGAATGGCTTTCACTTTCCCTTCCGAATTTTTAAAGAAAGAGGTTGGAGTAGCACCATAGCCCAGCCGCTGCATCATATTGGTGTTTAACTGAACCCTGACTTGTCCTTTCTCCACTGCTGCTTTATTAATCTCAATACCACCCTGTGCAAACTCCTCGTGATGCATCTCCATCATCGCCTCTGGGTCATCACTACCCAAAATGGTAGCACCTTTTGTCATACTGCTTTTGCGCAAAATCGCCACCAAAATATGTCGAAACTGTACTTTACCAGCTTTAATCCAAGGATCCGCGGCTTCACGAAACTTGTGGCAGTAGGGGCAATTAGCGTCGGTAAAGGTATAGATTATGACGGGGGCGTCGTCACTTCCATCAGCGACCCAGGCGCTGTCTTCCAGCTCTTTCCAGACGCGCTCCATTCTCGGACCTTCGACCAACCGCTCCATCACCTCTGTGGTCAGGTTAACCCCTTCCGCGTCGATTAAGCTGCCAACCACTGCATGCTTTTTGTCAGGGGTAACATAAATCGCTATAGGCTGCCCGCGCATCATGCCGGCATAGCCTATCATGCCTGCTGGCGCTTCAAAGGTATCAATAATTTCAACGCCCTGCTCGATGATACTCTCCACTGGCAATGGGTACTGTTTGCTGCGCTCCAACGCCCCTTGGTCTTGAGCGATGGCTGTGAGTTTATCTGTTTCTTTCGTTTGTGCAGTGTCTTCTGTACAGGCCGTTAGTACTGCTGTTGTCAAAGCAATCACAACCCACTTCATCGTATTCATAAAGAATTATCCTCGGATTCCTCGTTCATCGTATCGGTTACACGTTCAAGTTTTGCTTTTAATGTCGCCGGGGAAAGCTCACCCAGGTGGGCATCAATTAATTGTCCCTGAGCATCGACAAACAGGGTTGTGGGTAACGCCCGGCTACCAATCAATTGCCCCATTATGGCGTTCTTGTCTGCTAACACATTATCAAGACTGAGCGACTCCTGCTGTAAAAAGCTGTCAATTACCTGCTGATGCTCGCCCTGGTTAACAAAAATAAAAGCAACCTGTGAATACTGTTGCTGTGCCTTTTCCAGAACCGGCATTTCACGGCGACACGGCGGACACCAGGTTGCCCATAAATTTATTGCCCGTGGTTTACCCGACGCCACTGTCGAAACGTCCAGGCTCTGACCGTGCCGATCAGCCACGATGGCCTGAGGGAGTTGCTGCGCTTTATCCTCAATCGCCCATAACGCAAACTGTGTCATCCCCCACAACATGGCACCAGCAATAAGGCCTGCTACCAAGGCCCGCCTCTGCCTTTGCTGACGCCAAGCATAATAACAGGCTAGCAGCAGCGCCGTGATAACACCGGTCGCAATATCAAAACCACCGTCACGAATATCCAACATGGACAGCCAGAACGGTTGATATTCTGAAAAGTAGCGCAGCACAAAGGCGATACGCGCTACCAGCAATGAAATAAGGAAGATATTTATCAGTGGGGAAGCCACGGAGACTTTATATTGTCGAGCAACGAGGCCTCCTACCACTAAAGCAACAGTCATGCATAATAATAGAAGAAACCGGTCTATAGGCAAGCTTAATGGGCCAATATCAAGTGTTAACACGATAAATCATAGTGATCAAAAAGAAAAATTGTACGGGTTTTGCCGCCGTAATGCTGTGGCTTCCGTGTAAATGTTCGGTAAATCCAGAGAAAACGTAAGGGAGGGAGAGTATAAGCTTTGATATCAAAGCCTAAAAATGCAGTCGGACTTATTGATTAGACCGATACAACTCGTGGTCGCTGTATGCAAAGCCCCAAGCTCCAAGCTGTAAAACTAAACCTAGTGAGCTTGAGAGCCTTTCTCTAAGTTTTCTACCCAGGCGAATTCGGCATCACGGTCCTGCATATTAAACAGCACCATCATCACAACCCAGCGTAAACGCTCCAGCGCGACTTCTTCATCCTCTTGCTGACCCAGAGCGGTCATCCGATCAATCACCATCTCTCTGGCATGAGCATCCAGAATACCGCGCTGCTCAAAATACATGATCGCGCCCTGTACCGCTGGCGTTAACACCAGCTGCTCCTGCGGAGAAAAGAGACGGATAGACTGAGTCGCTTCCGGCGTTGGCTTAAAGCTTTCCGATGTTGCCAGCACTAAACCATCCAACCAGTCGATTGCACCTTTAATCTCACCATCGGTAAAACCAACGTCCTCAAGGGCCTCGACTAACGTATCGTTCGCCAGAATATGGTTGTTTTCTTCGTCTTGGAAGTTTTCAAAGATATAAAGTAGTACGTCAAGTACGTCTTCTTTCATTGGACTCTCTTTTGTCTAGGCTATACGCCCATTAAAAGTCAGTTGTGCCACTTGCTAAGCGTCCCGAAGTGTCTGCTTTCTTCAGTTAGACCGGCGCTGATAACCACCAGCCACGCTCACAATATGGTTATTCAATTCTAACAGTAATAACATGTGGCTGACTACATCTATTTCAAGCCCGGAGCGCTCGACAATGCTATCGATAGGGGTCACATCATAGTCAATGCAGCCAATAAGCTCTTGATATTCCTCACCCAATTCAAATTCCTCTACTTCATTGCCACCGGCTATCATGGTCGCACCTTGACTTTCCGCTTGCCATAATGCCAGTGCCTGTAGCTCTTCGATTATTTCTTCAGCCGTCTCCACTAATTTGGCCCCTTGTTTAATCAGAGCATGGCTACCGCGAGCCAGTGGGTTATGGATCGAGCCAGGGATGGCAAACACCTCGCGACCTTGTTCCATGGCCAGTCGCGCCGTGATCAAAGAACCACTCTTTATTGCCGCCTCAACCACCAATGTGCCCAGGCTCATGCCCGAAATGATACGGTTACGGGCCGGGAAGTGAGTGGCGCGAACACCCGTTCCCAGTGCAAACTCCGATACCAGAGCACCCTGTTCAACAATCTCCTGCGCCATCGTTTTATGGCGGGCAGGGTAGACGCGATCCAACCCGGTACCAGCCACTGCGATGGTTGGCAGTCCTACATCCAGCACAGCCTGGTGCGCGTAGCCATCCACCCCTAACGCCATTCCACTGGTTATCACGGCTCCGGCGCGAGCCAGAGTTCTGGCAAACTCGGCAGCATTGTCTTTACCTTGCGGGGTTGGGTTGCGACTGCCAACGATAGCAATCTGGTGTTGATTCAGCAGACTCTTATTGCCCTGCACAAAAAGCAATTTTGGCGCCGAGTCGGCCTGTTTTAATAGTGCAGGGTAGTCAGAACTGGTAAATGGTATCAGGTGTTTATTTTCATCGTCGAACCAATTGAGATCCTGTTCAATGGTTTCCTCAGAAACAGACGATAACCGCTGTTTTAACCCTTCACGAAACCCAAGCTGTATCAGCTGTTTCTCAGAAAGTTCGAACAACTGACAAATGGATGAATAGTGCTCAAAAAAGGCTCGCAGCTTTCCACTGCTGATATTGATGCGGGAGAGTGCCAACCAGGCACGTTTTTCTTCATGAGTCATATCCTTATACTCCATGATATATCCTTCAAATCGAATTTTTGTTGCTTCCAATAAAAACTGACCTTGTCATAACAACAAGGCCAGTTAGTAAGAGATCTATAACCGAGAAAGCTCTTAGTATGGGTTTCTGGCCACATCAAACAAGTGTATCGGACGCTGCGCATCCATAATCAATGCCAAGCTTACTTTCTCGTAGGTTCGGAAAACCATCAAGGTACCCGCACGCTCTTCTGGTAAAGTGACGTATGGATCTTCTTCGCCACGCTTTTCGGCTACCTCATCGAGTACTTTCTTGCCACGCTGATAAACCGTTAAGACATGGCCTTCTTCCATACCGTCCCGTTGACCTTTATTGATCGTCACTACGTTATATTGACCAATTTGCGAAACACCACCGTAAACAGATATCAACTGCGCTTCGACGTCGTGTGACGGCGCGCGAGGAGCATAGACCGGCGGTAAAGGATCTTCATTACGCGGCAGTGCGACATCGCCCTTTCGAACTTCAAGCTTTGACTTTTTAACGTCAAGTGTCGCTGGATCACCATTTTTCTCAATAGAACCATTAGCCAGATAACGCGCTTCAACCCCCAGAAGTTCATTCGTCACAGGGTCGCGATACTCCTTGCCTTTGCGATAAACGCCATAGGCAGAGCCACGAGCAGCGTCCAGACCACGAAGGTAGATTCGGTCATCAAGACCACCACTAACAATTCGCTCATCAGCCAAAGCAACCACATAAGGCGCTGTCTCAAATACCGAAGGATCAACCACCAGTTCATTAATCAGGAACGGACGAATGATATCCATAGGAATAGTGGTGATCGCGTCACCTTCTGACAAAACACGGGCCTTTGGACGCAACTTGATGGTACCGTCCGATGCTTTAACCAGATACGGCTTACCGTCAATATAAACTAATTTTAGAATATCGCCGGGATAGATCAGGTGCGGATTTTCCACCTGTGGATTCACATGCCAGATCTCTGGCCAGTTCCAGGGCCTGGTTAAAAAGCGCCCGGAAATGTCCCATAAGGTATCCCCTTTTTCGACGACATAAGTATCTGGATGATCGGCGCGCAGCTCGGCTGCCTGACTCGATTGCGCGATACTCCCCAATAATAGAGCTGCTGTTGCAGCTGCTGCTGTAAGTATTTTTTTCATGGCTTTCCTTTGTAATTTACTGATAGTCGGATCCCATTGGCTCACTATACCCCGAATATACCGCGAAACATAGCCAAGGGAAACAGCCAAAACCCAAACGTAGACCGTCTAAAGTCTATAAGGATCATCATCTTATCAACATTTCTTAGCAGATTACTACAACTTAATCACAGTCTATTCATTATTTTAGAGCTTTTGTTTGCTTTTTTTGCCTTAAAAATGGTCTTTACCGGTCGAATTGATTATGATCGCCCCCATATATTTATTTATAGATAGCTTGTACTCAATTTACACAGTATTTATCCATGGCTAAATTAGACATTTTAGAGTTTCCAGATACACGACTGAGAACCAAGGCGGAGCCTGTTACCGACTTTGGTGATAAGTTTCAGCAACAAATTGATGATATGTTCGAGACCATGTACGAGGCTCCCGGCATCGGCCTGGCTGGTGCCCAGGTCAATTTCCACCAGCGCCTTTTCGTGATTGATGTCTCCGAAGACAAGAGAGAACCTCTTGTCTTCGCCAATCCAGAAATCATCGAAAAACGGGGCATCGAAGAAATGGAAGAGGGCTGCCTGTCCTTCCCCGGCGTCTACGCCAAAGTACAGCGCGCTAACGAAGTAGTCGTTAAGGCACAGGATCGCCATGGTGAAGAATTCGAGCTGGATACTAACGGGTTGTTAGCGGTATGCATTCAACATGAATATGACCATATCGAAGGCAAGCTCTTTGTCGACTACTTGTCGCCGTTGAAGCGCAACCGTATCCGTAAAGCGCTTGAGAAACAACATAGACAGAACAAGTAAGTACAAACTAACGAGCACCTGTATATGAATCAACCCCTAAAGGTAATTTTCGCGGGTACGCCCGACTTTGCGGCAACCAGTTTACAGTCATTAATTGATTCACCGCACCAGGTTATTGCTGTTTATACGCAACCGGATCGACAGTCCGGTCGTGGCAAGAAAATTCACATGAGCCCGGTCAAAGAGTTAGCGTTAACGCACCAGATACCGGTCGAGCAGCCGCAAAACTTTAAGTCGGAGCAGTCACGCCAGATTCTGGCCGGATATAATGCCGATGTAATGGTCGTGGCTGCCTATGGTTTACTCCTGCCACAAGCTGTTTTAGATATCCCACGATTAGGCTGTATTAATGTCCACGGCTCATTGCTACCGCGCTGGCGTGGCGCAGCTCCAATTCAGCGGGCGATACAGGCGGGCGACAGTGAAACCGGCGTTACCATCATGCAAATGGAAGCAGGTCTGGATACCGGACCTATGTTGGCCAAAGCCATTACTCCCATCACTGCCGAGGATACCGGTGCAACCTTGCACGATAAGTTGGCGGCGCAGGGTGCCCAGCTTTTAGTTAGGGCTATGGATGAAATTGCCGGGGGCACAATCGAAGCGGAACCACAGGACGATGGACTCACGACCTATGCTCATAAGTTGAGTAAACAGGAAGCTTTCATCGACTGGTCTCTGGATGCCACTACGATTGAAAGAACCATTCGTGCTTTTAATAGCTGGCCGGTAGCACAAACCCAGATCGACGATAAAACCATTCGTATCTGGCAAACTCAAGTCATAAATGAAGCTTCAAACGAGCAAGCCGGTACTATCGTTCAGGCTGATAAACAGGGCATTGTGGTTGCCTGCGGTCAACACCAGCTACGACTCACCGAGCTACAATTGCCGGGTTCGCGCAGAATGTCGGTTAAAGATCTGCTAAATGCCCCCAAAAACCGCGAACTTCTGCAGCCAGGCAGTCGCTTTCATTAATGTCTTATCTTGAATCCAGGGCCTACTTTTGAGTCTGTTAACTTCCAACCATATTCGCAGCCAGGCTGCACAATCACTACAACTCATCGCTTACGAGGGCCAGTCCGCCAGCGAAGTATTGGCTGCCGTGGAATTCGAAAATCCCAGCGATACTTCCTTATATAAGGCTCTGGTACTGGGTTGCTGTCGTTATTTTATTCGACTGCAAGCTTCTGCTCAGCAGTTGTTACGCAAAAAATTTAAGAACAAAGATAGCGATCTGTTTTGTTTATTACTGATCGGCCTGTACCAGATCGAATACAGCCGGGTGCCCGATCACGCTGCTATCAGCGAAACGGTAGACGCTTGTCGCCTGTTGAAAAAAGAGTGGGCGACGAAGCTTCTTAACGGCGTTTTACGTAATTTTTTACGCCAGAAAGATCAATTGAATCAAGAGCTTGATAAAGACTGGCATACCCGTTTCGCTTTCCCCGAATGGCTTATTCAACGCATTAAGCCGCACTATAAGGGCCAGGTCGAGAGCATTCTTGAACACTCCAACCAGCAGGCTCCAATGGCATTACGGGTCAATGTGATGAAAATCAGCCGTGATGATTTCTGCCTGCTGTTAGACGAGGCCGGACTGGCCTACCGCAAACACTCCCTGGCCGATAGTGCTGTGGTCCTGGAGCAGGCCATACCGGCTTTTTCCATCCCAGGCTTTGCCGACGGTCTTTGCTCGGTTCAGGACGTAGCCGCCCAACTGGCCGCTTCACTTTTACGCCCCAATAAACATGATAAGGTATTGGACGCCTGTGCTGCGCCGGGCGGTAAAACGGCTCATTTGCTGGAACAGAGCGCAAACACTATTTCACTCGATGCGGTCGATATCGATCCCAATCGCTGTTTTCGGATCCAGGAAAATCTGGAACGACTCGAGCTATCCGCCGAGATTCATGCCGAAGATGCCTTATTCTTTATGCAAACTAGGAAAGAGCATTATAACGCCATACTGCTGGACGTTCCCTGTAGCGCTACGGGCGTGATCCGTCGCCACCCCGATATCAAGCTGTTGCGTCGAAATAGCGATATCCCTGAGCTGCAGCAGATACAGCAACAACTACTGACCGCAGCATGGCAGGCTCTAAAACCCGGCGGAAAACTGCTATATGCCACCTGTTCGATTCTGTTTGAGGAAAATTGCCAACCAATAGAGACATTTTTACAGCAAAACTCTGACGCTCAATTGCAACCCTTACCGTCACCGCTGGCCAAAATTAGCCAATCTTCCATTGGTTGTCAGATTCTTCCCGCAACTGAAGATATGGATGGCTTTTACTATGCCTTGCTAGAAAAGGCGGGTTAAACCCGACATTTAAGCTAAATTATTGATGTTTAAGCCTCAAACAGGCAAAAAAACCTTCCGATCAAGAGCCGTTAGCGTTAGCATAAGCAACAGATAACGTAAGAATAAGGTTATAAATTTGTCGTTATGAAAATCATTATTCTCGGTGCCGGCCAGGTTGGCACCAGTCTGGCCTTAAGCCTCGAAGGCGAAAATAACGACATCACCCTGATCGACTCGGATCCGAAACGCCTACGCTATATTCAGGATCATCTGGATCTAAGGACGATTGTCGGTCACGCCGCCTATCCCGATGTACTGGCTAACGCCGGTATTGATGACAGTGACATGCTGGTCGCCGTCACCAGCAGCGATGAAGTCAATATGATCGCCTGTCAAATCGCCCACACGCTTTACCAAACCCCAAGCAAAATTGCCCGGATCCGTGCCGGCAACTATCTCAGTAATGAGAAGCTGTTTGCTCATCAGCACATACCGGTTGATGTGGTTATCAGTCCAGAGCGCCTGGTCACCGAATACATTGAGCGCTTGGTCGATAATCCCGGCGCCTTTCAGGTACTCGACTTTGCCAAGGGGTTATTACGTCTGGTCGCGGTCAAGGCCTACTATGGCGGGCCACTCGTGGGCAACGCGCTATCAGAGTTAAAGCAGCACCTGCCAAACGTTGAAACGCGCGTGGCAGCCATCTTCCGCCGCGGCAAACCGATAGTGCCAACCGGTCACACCATTATTGAGGCTGACGACGAAGTGTTCTTCCTGGCGGCCCGAAAACATATCCGCTCCGTCATGAGCGAGTTGCAACGACTGGAAAAGAAATACCAACGGGTGATTATTGCCGGTGGCGGTAATATTGGTGAAGGCTTAGCCAAAAAGTTAGAAAAGAAAATGCTGGTCAAAATCATCGAGCGTAACCCGCAACGTGCCGAGGAATTAGCCCACAATCTTGAAGATACCCTGGTGCTGCAGGGAGATGTCTCAGATGAGGACCTGCTTACTGACGAAAACATCAATGAATTTGATCTGTTTATTGCCGTAACAAACGATGATGAAGCCAATATTATGTCGGCATTATTGGCTAAACGGCTCGGCGTTCGCAAAACCATGGTTCTAATCAATCGCACCGCTTACGTCGACCTGATACAGGGGCATGAAATCGATATTGCCATTTCTCCACAACAAGTCACCATTGGCAGTCTGCTGACCCATATCCGACGAGGTCATGTCTCCAGTGTGTACTCACTCCGCCGAGGTGCCGCCGAGGCAATCGAAGCCATCGCTAAAGGTAATGAGCAAACCTCATCAGTCATTGGTCGAACTATTGGTGAAATAGCATTGCCGCCGGGCACATCCATTGGTGCAATAGTTCGTGATGAACAGGTAATTATTGCTCACGATAATGTCATCATTCGCGAAAACGATCATGTTGTACTCTTCATGGTCGACAAGGGTTATATCCGTGATGTTGAACGCCTATTCCAAGTCAATGTAACCTATTTTTAAGGTTTTACGACGATGCAGTTTGCAACCATTACCCGAATTTTAGGCATCTTAATTATGGTCTTTAGTATGACCATGATCCCGCCCAGCGTGGTTGCCTTAATTTATCAGGATGGTGGCGGCAGTGCGTTTTTCATAACATTTATTCTCACCCTGATCTCAGGCTTCCTGATCTTTCTGCCAAAGCGACATGCCAAACAAGAACTAAAGATTCGCGACGGCTTTATCGTGGTCTCCTTATTCTGGACCGTTCTCAGTCTCTTCGGTTCGATTCCATTCATGCTGATTGAAAATCACGCCTTATCGTTAGCCGATGCCGTTTTTGAATCATTCTCAGGCATTACCACCACTGGTGCAACCGTGATCAGCGGCATTGATGAATTGCCACACTCGATTCTGTTTTATCGCCAGCAGCTTCAGTGGCTCGGCGGAATGGGTATTATTGTCTTGGCGGTCGCCATTCTACCAATGCTTGGAATTGGTGGTATGCAGTTGTATCGTGCTGAGACACCTGGCCCCATCAAAGACTCAAAGTTAACCCCAAGAATTGCCGGTACTGCAAAAACCTTGTGGTTTATCTATGTCGGATTGACCGTTGCCTGTGGTATTGCCTACTGGTTAGCCGGTATGTCTGCGTTCGATGCAATTAGCCATAGTTTCAGCACCATTGCCACGGGCGGCTTTTCAACCCATGACGACAGTATCGGTTATTTTCAAAGCGATCTGATTGAGATGCTCTGTATCTTCTTCATGTTCCTTGGTGGCGTTAACTTTTCACTGCACTTTTTCGCTGTGCGTAAACTCAGTATGGGTCCTTATCTCAAAGATCCAGAGTTCCAGGTTTACACCATGATATTACTCAGTGTTGCCCTGATTGGTGCTGTGGTGTTATTGGTCGACCATGACTATACTTCATTTTACGAAGCCTTTTTGCACACGCTTTTTCATACCGTTTCGTTCGCTACATCTTCTGGTTTTGCCACTGCTGAATATCACATTTGGCCGTTAGCAGTTTCGGTATTATTAATCTTCGTCAGCTTTCCTGGAGGCAGTGCCGGTTCAACTTCGGGCGGTATGAAGGTCATTCGTATTATTTTGCTGTTCAAACAGGGTTTCCGCGAAATTAAACGTCTGATTCATCCCAATGGGGTTTTTATTATTAAATTAGGTAAGGAGTCGGTAAACGATAGAATCGTTAATGCTGTCTGGGGCTTCTTCGCCACTTACATTATGTTTTTCGTTCTCTTTATGTTTATTTTGTTATCGCAGGGACTCGATCAGGTTACGGCATTTTCCGCTGTCGCAGCGACCATGAATAACCTTGGCCCAGGTCTGGGAGAAGTCGCTCTGAATTACAGCTCTCTCAATGATCTCACGAAATACGTTTTGAGTTTTGCGATGCTACTTGGACGCCTGGAAATATTTACATTACTGGTCTTGTTTACGCCTTACTTCTGGCGCCGTTAATCAAACTTATTGACAGTAAGGATTGGGACCGCCGCAGGAGGTGGTTTTAAAACGTTTATAAGACCATTGATACTGCTCAGGATAACGCCTTATCATACTCTCAAGACCTGCATTCACTTTCTGTGCATACACTTTCTCATCCAATTCCGGCTTCAGGTCAATCGGCTCCATTCGGATATCGTAACTACCGCTTTCATTTTTTACGGCCGCAATTTGAAACAGCTCGGCACCACTTTTCTGTTGAACCTTTTGTACCAGAGTCATGGTCAACGCATCTTTGCCACAAAAGGGCACAAACACGCCTGCACCACGGCCCGGCTCCTGATCGCTTAAGACCGCAGCCACTTCTCCGCCTTTTAAGGCCTTGATCAGCTGCATTACACCGCGACTGTCGCCACGAACCATTGAGGTCTGGTTCTGACAACGGCCATGACAAATGACCTCGTCCATCTCGAGCTGACGAGGAGGGCGGTACATGCAATGAAAAGGAAAACGACTTCCCAGATAATATAGGGCAACTTCCCAGTTGCCGATATGTGCACCTGTAAAAAGCACCCCTTTACCTTGTGCCAGGCAGGCTTTAACCTTGTCCTCACCGTAAACAGAATCAATAAACTGCTCACCCTGACACTTTCTCCATATTTTGGCCACCTCAAAAAATAGCAGTCCGGTATGCCGTAAACTTCGCTTCGCTAATAGCTCTCTCTCTGCCTGCGAATAGTCTGGAAAACAAATGGCCAAATTGGTTAATGACGTCGTATAGGAGCGGGTCTTAAAAAGTTTCGAGCAGAAGGAAAACAAGTTACCAAAAGATCGACCGACAAACTTTGGCATCCGCGCAAAAATGCCAATTAGAGTACAGATCAACTTTACTTTTTTGGGGTTGGAGTGGACCGCTTTACCTTTGGGTAATGCTTTAGACTTTGGACTCACCATATACTGCGCTACAACTATAAAATTAATTTATCAATGCCGAGACTTTTCAGTTATTTTTATTATCCCTTTTAGTATACCCATAAAAAATGCCAGTGAATACTGGCATTAAAAAATATTTTTTACTAATGAACAGCTTACTTGGTGTTTTTTACCGCAAAGTTGCCTAACATCTCATTCAGGTTTTTATAGCTTTCGACCTTATATTTCTTGTTCACAATAACCATTGGGAAGCTGATCACTTTAAAGTCACGCGCCAGTTTCTTGGCGTATTGCACTTTACTCTCGACACCGAATGAGTTGTACGCTTTTTCAAACTCTTCTTTGGAAACACCTGCTTCTTCAAAAATTGGAATGAGCTGCTCTTTGCTGCGAATGATATTCTTCTCAGCATGCCACTCGTGAAAAATAGCCGGGTGTACTTTATCTTTAACGTCAAGAACTTCCGCAACATAATAACCGTAAGTTAAGTGAGGCACCTGGCTCATAAAGACCGGAACCTGTTCAAACTTCACGCTGTCTGGCTTTTCATTCGCTTTCCACTTTTGTAACACCGGTTCTAAGTTGTAGCAATGAGGGCAGGTGTAAGAGAAAAACTCATAAACATGGGGTTTTGACGTTGCTTCTTTACCACTAATTACCGAATAGTCGGTGCCTTCTTTTACAGATGCCTTGCCCGTTGTTTCAGCACAAGCCACCTGGCTCATAGCCAATAAGGCTAATACACCGCTCAATAATACTTTTAACTTCATTTATGACTCCTAACTTATTCTACTGTAACTGATTTTGCTAGATTTCTCGGCTGATCAACATCGGTTCCTTTGATCACGGCCACGTAATACGATAATAACTGCATCGGAATGGTATACACCATTGGTGCTGTAATCGTGTACTGACTATCCACAGGGAACACTGTTATACCATTGGAAGCCTGAATATTAGCTGACTTATCGGCAAAAACAAAGAGGTTACCGCCGCGCGAGCGAACTTCCTCAACGTTTGATTTCAGTTTTTCCAGCAAGTTATCGTTCGGTGCAACCACAACCGTTGGCATTTCTTTATCGATTAAAGCTAATGGGCCATGCTTTAATTCACCGGCAGCATAGGCTTCCGCGTGAATATAGGAAATTTCTTTAAGTTTTAATGCTGCTTCCATGGCAATTGGATATTGCTGGCCCCGTCCCAGAAATAGCGTATGGTGCTTTTCGGAAAAAGCTTCCGACAGCTTTTCTATTGCATCCGCCTGATCCAGTGACAACTGAATTTCATGCGGTAAATGCTCCAGTGCTTCCACGATCTCTTTTTCCACCGCTTTATCCATGCCTTTGGCTTTACCGATGGATACCATTAACAACAGCAGGGAAACCAGCTGCGCGGTAAAGGCCTTAGTCGAAGCCACGCCAATTTCTGCGCCAGCTCGAGTTAAAAGGGTTAGATCGGACTCACGCACCATTGATGAAGCAGGGGAGTTGCATACGGTTAAGCTGGCTAAATACCCCTCATTCTTCGCTTTCTTCAACGCTGCCAAAGTGTCAGCCGTTTCACCGGATTGCGAAATGGTCACAAACAAGCTGTTTGGTAACACCGCGGTATCGCGATAACGGTACTCACTAGCAATCTCCACCAGACAAGGCATTTTCAGGTACTGTTCAATCCAATACTTGGCAACCAGCGCGGCATGATAGCTGGTACCACAGGCAATAATCTGGATAGCATCTAACTGCTCAAATATCTTTGCTGCATTCTCACCGAGCGTTTCGATATAGACCTGATGATCGACAATGCGACCTTCAAGCGTTTCAGCAACCACGTTAGGCTGCTCGAAAATTTCCTTCAGCATAAAGTGGCGGTATTTGCCTTTATCCACCGCATCGTGCTGCAGATCAGACTCTTCAAATTCACGCTTGACCAGTTCGCCATCGCTACTGAGCAGTGTCATGCCATCACGACGAACTTCCGCCACCTCACCTTCTTCCAGATAAAGAAACTCCCGTGTCACCGGCAACAAAGCCAACTGATCGGAAGCCACAAAATATTCGCCAATGCCTTTACCGACTACTAACGGGCTACCGGAGCGAGCCACGACCATTTTGTCTGGCTGGGTGGCATCAATAGCGACTGTGCCGTAGGCACCCTTCAATTTTTTTGTGGTCGCTAATAATGCTTTTAGCAGGCTATCATGCTCCTTCAATGCCTCATGTAAGCAGTGCGCAATCACTTCGGTGTCGGTATCTGATTCAAACTTATAGCCTTTTGCCTTAAGCTCATCCCTCAGTTCATCGTGATTTTCAATAATACCATTATGAACGATCGCGATATTATCTTCTGACATATGGGGGTGAGCATTAGTTTCATTAGGCTCGCCATGAGTGGCCCAGCGGGTATGAGCAATACCGAGGCCGCCACCAATCGGAGTTTCTTTCAACGCATCTTTCAGCTCCGAAACTTTACCCGCACGGCGGATCCGTTCGATTTGATTGTCGTGATAGATGGCAACACCTGCCGAATCATAGCCCCGATATTCCAGTCGCTTTAATCCTTCGACCAGAATATCGCTGACGTCTCTTTGTGCAATTGCACCTACAATGCCACACATTATTATTGTTCCTCTTTAACTTTTTTGACGGGTCTCTGCCAGCCTGAAATATGTTTCTGCGGCGTCCGGCTGATACACAGCTCTTCTGCCTGTACATCCTTGGTTACGGTTGTCCCAGCACCCACCGTTGCATTTTTACCAACGTTAACCGGCGCCACCAGCTGACAGTCCGAACCAATAAATGCACCATCTTCTATAACCGTTTTATATTTATTGGCACCATCATAGTTACAGGTAATGACCCCAGCACCGATATTAACGCCCTGGCCAACATCGGCATCACCGAGATAAGTCAGGTGGCTGGCTTTGCTGCCTCGGCCGAGAGTGGTTTTTTTGACTTCAACAAAGTTACCAATAAAGGCTTCATCTTCCAGGATAGTACCCGGGCGAATTCTGGCAAAGGGCCCGACTGAGCAGGCCTTTCCAATCTGCGCCTGTTCGATCATGGTATTGGGTTTAACCTGACTATCGGCACCTACGACACAATCTTTTAATATGACGTTAGCGCCAATAACCGCACCGCTTTCTATGTTCACTCGCCCCTCGATGATCACGTTGACATCTATCAAGACATCACTGGCACAATTTAGTTCGCCACGGATATCCAACCGTGCCGGATCGATCAGGGTCACGCCCTGTTGTAAAAGCTGCTCGGCTTTTGCTGCCTGATAACGACGTTCCAGACTGGCCAGTTGCACGCGGCTATTGACGCCTTCCACTTCGATCTCCGACAACGGATGACAGGCCTTAACGCCGGCACCTTGCGCCGCCATGGCAATGCAGTCGGTTAAATAATACTCTCCCTGAGCATTGTTGTTATCAATATTGCTTAACCATGCCTTCAGCGATTTTGCCTGTGCACATAAAATACCAGTATTAACTTCATTTACCTTCAGCTGCTCTTCGGTGGCATCTTTTTGCTCAACTATAGCAGTAATACTATCGGCAGAATCTCTAATGATGCGGCCATAGCCAGTTGGATTGTTGAGTTTTACGGTAAGCAGACCGATCCCAGATTCAGGTTGAGTGGCCAATAATTGTCGTAGCGTCGAAGTTTCTATCAAAGGCACGTCACCATACAGTACCAGCACCTGGTGATTGTCTTCTATTACCGGCAGCGCCTGATCAACGGCGTGTCCAGTTCCTAACTGCTGCGCCTGTTCGACGATGGTGACATTGGTTTCTGAAAGTTGCTGTCTAACTTGATCGATGCCGTGCCCGGCAACTACTACAAACTGTTCGGGATGCAACTGCTCGGCGGAGTGGATTACATGCTCCAACATCGAACGACCAGCTATGGGGTGCAATACTTTCGGCAGCTTTGAGCGCATACGGGTTCCCTTACCCGCCGCTAATATCACTACACTTAATGGCATAATTATTTTAGTTAGAAAAATTTAAGCTCGTATTCTAACATTATTATGGTTAGATGACTCAAACCCTTCACCCTTTTTTACATAACGGATACTTTTACCGATTTAAAACGACTAAAGTCCTAAACAACAATGAGATACAATGTTATCCATCATTTCAACCAATCAGATCCATCTATTTTATAGAGGCATAAAAAAAGGTGGCCGAAGCCACCTTTTGGTCGATCTCAATCGAAAAGCAGGAGTTATTTTCCACTTTTCTTTTTAATCGCGCGTAAGGTACGTAATTGAGCCACCGCCTCAGCCAATTCTGCTGCCGCTTTAGAGTACTCAATTTCAGAGTTCTGATCAGACAGCGCTTCACGAGCATCTTTTTCTGCTTCTAAAGCTTTCGCTTCATCAACGTCTTCCGCTCGGATTGCTGTATCAGCCAGTACCGTTACCATGTGCGGTTGAACCTCTAACATTCCACCAGAAACGAAGAAGAGTTCTACCTCACCGCCAGGCAAGGTCACTTTGACCGGACCTGGGTTTAATGACGTTAGCAGGGGAGCGTGGCCAGGCTCAACACCTAGCTCACCCAATTCACCCGTTGCAATCAAGCGCTCAACCTTTCCGGAGAAAATCGAGTCTTCTGCGCTAACGATGTCTAAATGTACTGTCATTGCCATCAGTCTCCCCCTTTCTTAGAGAATAAGCAAGGGTTCATTAAAGATTCTTGGCTTTATCAACCGCTTCTTCAATTGAACCAACCATGTAGAACGCTTGCTCTGGCAAGTGATCGTATTCACCGTTAAGAATGCCTTTAAAGCCAGCAATCGTATCTTTCAAAGAAACATACTTACCTGGCGCCCCAGTAAATACTTCTGCTACGAAGAATGGTTGCGATAAGAAACGTTGAATCTTACGGGCACGTGATACCGTCTGCTTATCTTCTTCAGACAACTCGTCCATACCAAGAATCGCAATAATATCTTTCAACTCTTTATAACGCTGCAATACACCCTGAACGCCACGAGCTACGTCATAGTGTTCATTACCGATGATGAGCGGATCAAGCTGACGCGAAGTAGAGTCTAGCGGATCAACCGCAGGATAAATACCTAGCTCAGCGATTTGACGAGACAATACAACCGTTGCATCCAAGTGTGCGAACGTTGTTGCTGGAGATGGGTCAGTTAAGTCATCCGCAGGTACATATACCGCCTGAATCGATGTAATCGAACCAGTCTTGGTTGACGTAATACGTTCCTGAAGAACACCCATTTCTTCCGCTAGCGTTGGCTGGTAACCTACCGCTGAAGGCATACGACCTAGCAGTGCTGATACCTCAGTACCTGCTAGCGTATAACGGTAAATATTATCAACGAACAATAGTACGTCACGGCCTTCGTCACGGAATTTTTCCGCCATCGTCAAACCAGTCAAAGCAACACGTAGACGGTTACCCGGTGGTTCGTTCATCTGGCCGTAGACCAGTGATACTTTGTCGATTACGTTTGAGTCAGTCATTTCGTGGTAGAAGTCGTTACCCTCACGAGTACGCTCACCAACACCAGCGAATACTGAGAAACCTGAGTGCTCAATCGCAATGTTACGGATAAGTTCCATCATGTTTACGGTTTTACCTACACCAGCACCACCGAACAGACCAACTTTACCACCCTTTGCGAACGGGCAAACCAAGTCAATAACTTTAATACCTGTTTCTAGAAGCTCGTTAGCCGGTGCTAACTCTTCCAAAGCAGGAGCCTTACGGTGGATAGACATACGCTCTTTCTCACCAATAGGGCCTTTTTCGTCGATTGGGTTACCAAGCACGTCCATGATACGGCCTAGGGTTTCAGTACCCACAGGAACCTGAATTGGCGCGCCAGTATTAGTTGCTTCTAGTCCACGACGTAAACCATCTGATGCTCCCATCGCGATACAACGAACAACACCGTCACCCAGCTGCTGCTGGACTTCTAGCGTCAAGCCAGTCTCAGTTACTGTAAGTGCATCATAAACCTTAGGAACACTATCACGCGGGAATTCAACGTCGATAACCGCGCCGATAATTTCTACAATGTTACCTGTGCTCATATTGATTTCCTCAATCTTAAGCTTTTAAAAACTTGTCTTTCTACTTTACGAAAAAGTAATGTATTAAACCGCAGCTGCACCAGCACTAATTTCAGCCAACTCTTGAGTAATCGCTGCCTGACGTGCTTTATTGTAAACAAGCTCAAGGTCATCAATAAGATCACCTGCATTATCCGAAGCAGCTTTCATCGCTACCATTCGTGCGGCCTGCTCACATGCAATATTTTCTACAACTGCCTGATAAACCTGAGACTCGATGAAACGAACCATTAACTTATCTAGCAATGGTTTTGCTTCTGGTTCATACAAGTAGTCCCAGTGATGACGCAATTCTTCATCTTGACCAACCGGTAGCGGTAATAATTGATCTACCTTCGGGTCTTGCGTCATCGAGTTTACAAACTCATTCGTTACGATAAATAACCGATCAATGCGACCTTCGTCGTAGGCTTTTAACATCACCTTAACTGCGCCGATCAAATCTTCAATCTCTGGTGTATCACCAAGATTAGAAGTTTTAGCTACAACCGAACCACCAAATTTCTTAAAGAAGCCAGTTGCCTTGCTACCGATCAAACACATGTCGACTTCAATCTCTTGCTCCGACCATTGCTTCATGTCGTTTAGAGCTTTCTTGAACAAGTTAATGTTCAAGCCGCCACATAAACCACGGTCAGTCGACACAACGATATATCCTACACGCTTAACATCACGCTCATTAATATAAGCATGACGATACTCAGGCGTACCCTGAGCAATATGCTTAATTACTGTGCGAATCTTTTCAGCGTAAGGGCGTGATGACGCCATACGATCTTGCGCTTTACGCATTTTACTCGCTGCAACCATTTCCATTGCAGAAGTAATTTTTTGCGTATTTTTAATCGATCCAATTTTGGTACGAATCTCTTTAGCGCCTGACATATTCTATTTCCAGTCTAAAATTAGTGTTTGGTAAGTAGGGAAGGGTGCCACAAGCACCCGTCTCTTAATAAAACTTTCTTACCAAGTTTGCGTAGACTTAAACTTTGTTAGAGCTTCTTCAAGTTTGGCCTTAACGTCGTCGTTGTAATCACATTTTTCATTGATTTCATCCAACAAGTCTTTGTGCTCATTCTTAAAGTAGTCCAACAATGCAGATTCAAAGTCACCGACTTTGCTGATTTCTACGTCTTTCAAATGACCTTCTTCAGCAGCGTATAGCGAAACCGCCATTTCACCGACTGATAATGGAGCATATTGATTCTGCTTCATCAGTTCAGTGACACGCTGACCGTGCTCAAGCTGTTCACGAGTCGCATCATCAAGATCCGAAGCAAACTGTGCGAACGCCGCCAACTCACGATACTGTGCCAAGGCCAGACGAACACCACCACCAAGCTTCTTAACGATCTTGGTCTGTGCTGAACCACCCACACGCGATACCGATAGACCGGCGTTAACCGCTGGGCGGATACCGGCGTTAAACAAGTCAGTTTCCAGGAAGATCTGACCGTCCGTAATCGAAATTACGTTAGTTGGTACGAATGCAGATACGTCACCAGCTTGCGTTTCAATAATCGGCAATGCTGTTAAAGAACCTGTTTGACCTTTGACTTCACCGTTAGTGATCTTTTCAACGTGATCTGCATTAATTCGTGCAGCACGCTCAAGAAGACGCGAGTGTAAGTAGAAAACATCACCAGGGTATGCTTCACGACCCGGAGGACGACGAAGAAGCAATGAAATCTGACGATAAGCCCAGGCCTGTTTTGTCAAATCATCATAAACGATTAAGCTGTCTTCACCGCGGTCACGGAAATACTCACCCATCGTACAGCCAGAGAAAGGAGCGATGAACTGCAATGCTGCCGCATCAGATGCTGCCGCCGCAACCACAATGGTGTGGTCCATTGCACCGTGCTCTTCCAGCTTACGCACGATGTTGTTAATAGTTGACGCTTTCTGACCAACTGCAACATACACACAAGTCACGCCTGTGCCTTTCTGGTTGATGATAGCGTCAATTGCGATGGCTGTTTTACCAGTCTGACGGTCACCAATGATCAACTCACGCTGACCGCGACCGATTGGAATCATCGCATCGATAGATTTAATACCTGTCTGTACGGGTTGATCAACCGATTGACGGGCAATTACACCAGGTGCAATTTTTTCGATTGGAGAGAAACCGTCATTCTCGATTGGACCTTTACCGTCGATAGGGTTACCCAGGGCGTCAACAACACGACCTAAAAGACCACGACCTACTGGCACTTCAAGAATACGGCCAGTACATTTAGCAGTCATACCTTCAACGATGTCAGTGTAGTCACCTAGAACTACCGCACCGACAGAGTCACGCTCTAGGTTCAAAGCCATACCATATTTACCGCCTGGGAGTTCGATCATCTCACCAGCCATGACTTCTTCTAAACCGTGAATACGTAAAATACCGTCAGATACGCTGACGATAGTACCTTCATTGCGAGCTTCGCTAACAACTTCAAAAGAGTCGATGCGCTTTTTGATTAGCTCGCTAATTTCAGATGGATTCAGTTGCACACTCATGCTTCTTCCTCACTAAGCTCTTAGCGTTTCGGAAAGCTTGTTGAGCTTACCGCGTATTGATCCGTCAATAACCATGTCACCTGCTCTGATAAGCAGGCCACCAATCATTGAAGAATCCACTTGTGTTTCAATGTTAACCTTACGACCAAGTTTTGTCGTCAACTTGTCTGTTAGTCGTTGCAATTGCTCATCGCTTAAGGCCACTGCCGATGTTACTTCAACATCAACTGTTTTCTCGTAATTCGCTTTTAATACGTCGAAACGTTGGCGAATTGCTGGCAATGCTTCTAAGCGATTATTTCTTGCAAGCAATTTAATAAAGTTTTGGACTTTATCAACCAAGTGCCCTTCGCCGATCTTTAATACCACTTCACCTTTCTGTTCAGACGAAAGGGAAGGGTCAGTAATCAGTGATGCCACTTCGTCGTTGCTAACGGCTTGAGCGACAAAATCTAACATGCTTGCCCACTCAGACACAGTCTGAGAACCAAGAGCATATTCGAATGCTGCTTTTGCGTATGGTCTTGCAATAGTAGATAGCTCTGCCATAGTTAACCCTTATAGATCTTCGACTAGCTTGTCGAACATATCATTGTTCGCTGCATCGTCGATGTTGCGCTCAATAACTTTCTCAGCGCCAGCAACTGCTAAAGTAGCCACTTTAGCGCGCAACTGTTCGCGTGCACGGTTAACTTCCTGCTCAATCTCAGCTTCAGCACCGGCTTTAATCTTATCAGCTTCGGCACGAGCATCATCTTTCGCTGAATCAACAATTTCAGCATGACGCTTCTTAGCAGAATCAACCAGCTCAGCTGACTGACCTTTAGCATCACGAAGAATCTCAGATGCTTTTTCTCGAGCAAGCTCTAGATCTTTTTGACTTCTTTCAGAAGCCGCAAGACCTTCGGCAATTTTATCTTGACGTTCTTTGATTGCCTTCATGATTGGAGGCCATACGAACTTCATGCAGAACCACACAAAGCCGACAAAGAAAATCATGTTGATTAATAGGGTAGCGTTAATATTCACGTCTATTCCCCCTCTCTTAAGTTAGTCATCATTTTGGTATAAATACCAGTTCGCAATCTCTTAATTAACCGACTAGAGCTTGCAATTGACCAACGTATGGGCTTGCGAATGTGAACCACATGCCGATACCGATACCGATCATGGTTACCGCATCCAGAAGACCAGCAACTAGGAACATTTTAGTTTGTAGCATAGGAGCTAGTTCAGGCTGACGAGCTGAAGCTTCAAGGAATTTACCACCTAGAAGACCAAAGCCAATCGCAGTACCCAGGGCACCTAGACCCAAAATTAATAGTACACCTAATGCTGTGAACGCGAACAAAGTTTCCATTGTTTCCTCCAATCGAGAAATAAAGTTAAATGTTAAAACTAAAAAAAATAAAAACCTAAAAAACTAAAACCTGTGATTAATGATCTTCATGAGCCATGCTGAGGTATACAATCGTCAGCATCATAAAGATGAAGGCCTGTAGCGTGATTACCAAAATGTGGAAAATTGCCCACACCATGTAAGCGATACCACCGCCGACGATGCCGCCGATACCGGCACTCATCAAGACCGCAATCAAAATAAAGATCAGCTCACCTGCATACAAGTTACCGAATAGACGCAGTGCTAACGATACTGGCTTTGCAAGCAATCCGATTGATTCCATCAGGAAGTTCACGGGAATCAATAAAACCTGTACAAACTTATTCTTACTGGAGAATGGGTGCAATGTTAATTCTCCAATAAAGCCACCAATACCTTTAACTTTGATGCTGTAGAAGATAATCAGCAAGAACACAGCAATCGATAAACTGAAGGTAATGTTAGCGTCAGTCGTAGGAACCACTTTAAGGTAAGTATGGCCCGGCTCAGCACCCAGTGCATAAACGTTAAATTTGTCCGCCAACCACGGTAGCAGATCGACTGGTACCAAATCCATCAGGTTCATCAGGAAGACCCAGACGAAAATCGTTAATGCCAACGGTGCAATCAGAGGGTTTCGACCATGGAAGGTATCTTTGACGGATTTATCAACGAACTCGAAGATCACCTCAACGATTGATTGCCATCTGCCAGGCTTCTCAATTTTAGCGTTTCTGGCGACTTTCCAGAAAGCAAAAGAAAATAGAACACCTAAAAGAAAAGAGAAAATAAGGCTGTCGACATTGAAAGTCCAAAAACCTGCTTCTTGACACTGATTCCACACCCAGCCTTCATCAGTTTTACACACTTGCCAGTTTTGTAAGTGGTGCTTGATATAGTCAACACTATCTACTTTGTCTGAAGATGCCATTGCTTCTTAAACCCTATACTCGTTAAAAGTTAAGCACTAGGCTCCGTCGAGCCCCACTTAAAATCATTTTATAATCAACGGTGCAAACCACTGGGATAATACAATTACTGAAAAACCTATCAATAATGCCCCTGCATGCACTGGTAATATAGTAAACGCAAGCACAAGCAATACGATGGTGAGCATCAATTTAATACTCTCACCAAAAGCAAAGGCTCTTTTAACCTGTTGAGCCGCCTGTGCACCTGACTTGCGAAATACGATTGTGGCAAAGACAAAATTGACTAGCACCACAATGAGACTACCAACCCCTAGTGAAAGGCTGATGGTTCCTGATATTAATAGACCTATCAGAAACAAGATAAAACTGATTACCAATTGCACGAGAACCATCTTATAGGCCTGCATACGGCCCTTTCGCGCTAACGATTGACTCATGCTAATTTAACCAGTTTCACCACTTATTCGGGCGGCAAGTATAAAGATTTACCCGCCTTTTATCAACCAAACCACTGCCACATTGGCGTTTTTTTTATCGATGAACTGAGCTTGGCTTTTAGCAACACCATACCTTGTGTTTTAATCTTCTTCGATACCTAAATGTTGTAAGATACCATCCAACTCATCCAAGCTATGGTAATTAATCACCAAGTTACCTTTGCCCTTATTGCCATGGTTAATATTAACCGTGGCGCCAATTTTGTCGGCCAACCGTTGCTCCAGGGCCACAATATGGTGATCTTTCTCAGCCTTTTTGGGCTTCTTCTTCGGTTCATTAATGTTACGGATCAGTTTTTCCGTCTCGCGCACCGTCAAACCTTTCTGCACCACCGTTTTTGCCGTATCAGACTGCTGAGTACCATCTAGCGCCAACAAGGCCCGGGCGTGGCCCATCTCCAGATCACCGCGCTCAAGCAGGGTTTTACAGGGCTCCGTAAGCTGCATCAGGCGGAGTAGATTGGTCACCGTGGTGCGACTTTTACCCACGGCATCAGCGGTTTGCTGGTGCGACAGCTTAAACTCTTCTTTGAGACGGTGCAGCGCATTCGCTTCTTCCATGGCATTGAGATCTTCACGCTGAATATTCTCAATCAAGGCCATGGCAATCGCAGCTTCATCCGGCACTTCTTTAATTAAAACAGGAACCTGATGTAACTCAGCCCGTTGCGCGGCACGCCAGCGGCGCTCACCGGCAATGATTTCATAGAGTTGTTTGCTGATCGGACGGACCACAATCGGCTGGATCATACCCTGCGCGCGGATCGAGTCAGCCAGCTCATCCAGACCTTCTTCGGTCATAACGCGACGTGGTTGGTATTGACCGGGTTGTAAAAACTCTATCGGCAATTCCTTAAGCAAGCCATCCTGCTCCAGCAGCGAGTCAGCCGCTTCCGAGCTGGAAGCCTGTTTTACCGATTTGCTGCTACTCGAACTCAACAGCGCATCCAACCCTTTGCCCAAACCTCGTTTACTCATGAAAAATCCTCTAAGTTCCTGACTGTCGTCAATTAGGCTGCTTGACGACGTTTAATAATTTCTCCGGCCAATGCCAAATACGCTTTGGAGCCGTTAGAGCTGCGATCATAAAACAATACGGGAACGCCATGACTGGGTGCCTCTGCCAGACGTACATTTCGTGGTATCACTGTGCGATAGACCTTATCGGCAAAGTGACTGAAGAGCTGACGCGACACCTCGAGGGATAAACGGTTCCGTGGATCATACATGGTGCGTAAAATCCCTTCGATCTGTAGATTCGGGTTTACGTGTTCCTGCACCTGACCAATGGTATTCAATAAGGCCGACAACCCTTCCAGCGCATAATACTCACACTGCATCGGGATAATCACCGAATCCGATGCTACCAGCGAATTCAACGTCAGCATATTGAGTGAAGGAGGGCAGTCAATCAGAATATAGTCATATAGATCTTCGATTCGCTGCAAAGCTTTTTTCAAGCGCTGCTCTTTATCGTCAAACTCGAGTAGATGAACTTCGGCGGCTGTTAAATCCCCGTTAGAAGGTAGCACGTCATAACCGGCAACGTTCGAGGTCACAATATGGCTCTTGATTTCTTCGGGTTCCATTAAAGAGTCATAAGTAGATAATTCCAAATCTGACTTTTCGATACCGGAGCCCATGGTGGCATTACCCTGTGGATCCATATCAATCATCAACACTCGTTGATTTTCTTGAACCAGCGACGCCGCCAGATTCACACTCGATGTCGTTTTACCGACTCCACCTTTTTGATTGGTAATGGCAATAATGTAAGCCACGAAACACCTCAAATTTGCTGTTATGATATTTTTTGCAGATAGATAAAATACCGTGTTGCGTCCAAATTGGGAACCTTTACTTGCCTCGATTCGACTAATTTAACCGAATCAGCCAATTCATCGATCTCATCCTGCGGATAGACTCCTTTCATTGCCAGCCACTGGCCGTCCTGCGCAAGTAAATGCTGTGTCCAGTCTGTCATATCCTTTAACGACGCAAATGCACGCGAAAGTATGCAAGCATACCCTGATTCATGAGCAAAGTCTTGCACCCGCTCGTTGACAACCGTGACATTGCTTAGTCCTAATTCATAGACCACCTGTTTTAAAAAACGGGTTTTCTTACTATTGGTATCGAGCAGAGTAAACTCCTTATCCGGGTTTAACACCGCCAAAGGAATTCCCGGCAAACCGCCGCCCGTACCCACATCCAGACAACTCGCAAACTGCTCTATTACCGGCGAAACTACCACAGAATCCAATAAATGCAGGTATAACGCTTCCTTCGGAGTGCGGATTGCAGTCAGGTTAAACGCCTTATTCCACTTCAATAAGGAAGATAGGTAACTAAGTAACTGCTCACTTTGCTCATTGGTCAAAGCGATACCCAGCTGGTCACACTCTTGATTAAATTCAGGCTGAAGTTGTTTTAATTGAGGATTCACTATTTTATTTTCTCTTTAACTTAATTTTGTCATTCCGTACTGTGACCAACGGGAATACCTTTAGGTAATACGGAATCTAGTGACTTTATCCACTGTCATTACGAGAAGTCGTAGACTTAGTGGCAATCTCGTTCACCTTTTAAGGGCCCTTAATTGAAGAAGGGTTCTTAGTTTGTTTTACCCTTTTCTTTGGCGACCCAAACATCAGGCTAAAGGCTACCCTATGATTTTAATTCATGCGGCTAATGTTTATGGGGTTATTGATGCTAACTTTAACAATTTAGTTAACTTCCCCTTCACTAGGTTAATGACAAATTCTGACACTTCGCACCGAATTCCTATATATTGAGCTGAGTACAATTCAAGTTATAGTAATTTGAATCTTGGATGATTCAAATAGCTAAATTCATACCATGGAAGGGCTGTATTTAGCGATACGTCAATAACTTGAGTTTTACGAAGGAAGTCATATATGACCTCAATATCGGGTGTCTTTTCTTTTGGTTCATTTTCTTTGGACAAGCAAAGAAAATGAACAGCTCAATACTCTGTCACTAACCACAAAACACCAACACAAATAATACTATGCTGACTTCAAATGTTTCCGCTTCTTTAAATACACCAACAATAACGATATCGCCGCTGGGGTCACCCCTGAAATTCGGCTGGCCTGGCCGATGGTTTCAGGTTTTAAGTTTTGCAATTTCTGCGCCACTTCATTCGACAGACCTTTTACCTGAGTATAGTCAATATCGTCTGGCAGCGCCGTATGTTCATTCTTCAGATTGCGCTCAATCTCGTCTTTTTGGCGGTCAATATAGCCAGAATATTTGGTCTGAATCTGCACCTGCTCAGCGACTTTAATATCGTCAACGGCCGGACCGAGCTCTGGCTGCGCCATCAACAATTCATAATTAATATCAGGACGACGTAATAATTCCTGCGCTTTATAGGCACGACTCAACGGTTTTTCAATCGACTGATTTAAGCTTTTTGCTGCGTCGCTCTCCGGCGTAATGACCAGTTTAGAGATTCGTTTTAGTTCGTTATCGATGGCATCGCGCTTTTGATTAAACGCCACCCAACGAGCTTCATCGACCAGGCCAAGCTGGCGGCCACGCTCGGTTAAGCGTAAGTCGGCGTTATCTTCACGCAGGATCAAGCGGTATTCCGCGCGCGATGTGAACATGCGGTACGGCTCTTGCGTACCGCGGGTGATTAGATCGTCAATCAGTACACCAATATAAGCTTCATCTCGGCGTGGCGACCAGCTGTCTTTACCTTGCACCTGTAGCGCCGCATTCATGCCCGCTATCAAACCTTGCGCACCGGCTTCTTCATAGCCAGTAGTGCCGTTAATCTGACCCGCAAAGTAGAGACCGTCAATAAACTTGGTTTCCAGCGATGCTTTGAGATCGCGCGGATCGAAGAAGTCGTACTCGATGGCATAACCCGGACGCGTAATATGGGCGTTTTCAAACCCTTTAATTGAACGTACAAAGTCCATTTGCACATCAAAAGGTAAACTGGTCGAAATGCCATTAGGGTAGAGTTCGTGCGTATTTAACCCTTCAGGCTCAACGAAGATCTGATGACTGTTTTTATCGCTGAAACGCATCACCTTATCTTCGATCGACGGGCAGTAACGCGGTCCCACTCCTTCGATGTCTCCGGAATACATTGGCGAACGATCCAGTCCACCGCGAATAATATCGTGTGTCTGTTCACTGGTGTGAGTAATCCAGCACGAGATCTGCTCTGGGTGCTGCGACGCATTGCCCATAAACGAAAAAGTTGGTACCGGTGTATCGCCCGGCTGCTGTTCGAGCTGAGAAAAGTCTACCGATTTAGCATCAATTCGCGGCGGCGTCCCAGTTTTTAAGCGATCCACGCGAAACGGTAGTTCACGTAACCTATCGGCCAATGCAATTGACGGCGGATCACCGGCACGGCCGCCCGAGTGGTTTTCCGTACCGATATGAATTTTACCGCCAAGGAAGGTGCCCACCGTCAATACCACGGCATTGGCGTAGAAATCCAGACCCATCTGGGTCTTAACACCGATAACCTTCTGAGCTGCACCTTCGTTTTCCACAATCAGGTCCACTACTGCATTCTGGAAAATGCTCAGATTTTCCTGATTTTCCAGAATCTCGCGAATAGCCGATTTATATAAGGCGCGATCCGCCTGAGCACGTGTCGCACGTACCGCAGGACCCTTGCTCGCATTCAAGGTACGGAACTGGATGCCCGCACAATCAATCGCCTGCGCCATGGCGCCGCCCAATGCATCGATTTCTTTGACCAGGTGGCCTTTACCGATCCCGCCAATAGCCGGGTTACAGGACATCTGACCCAACGTATCAATATTATGCGTCAATAACAGGGTGTTAACGCCGATGCGCGCAGAAGCCAGAGCCGCTTCTGTTCCTGCATGGCCGCCGCCAATAATAATGACTGAATAATCTTCTGGGTAACGCATAAACTGACTATCTTTCCTGTGTAACTTAAATCGCGACAAAGGCATATTGTAACCCCTTGTCGATATGGGTGCGAGATCATACTCTGATCTGATTAACTTTTGAACAGATTTTTCACTATCTTTTCGCTGCCGTTGATCCTAAAATCAATACCTTAGCAAGGTAATAATGGCATCCATAGCTTTGATACCCTCAGCATCGACTCAAAATCAACAAAATGCTCAGCGGCTTCCTTATTATTTATGGTTGGCCTTAGCAACGTTATTATGCTTATCCCTAACCACCAATATTCTATTGCTGTTCCTTTCCGACTCTCCTCAACCCAATGGGTTACAGCTGATCGTCGCCATCATTGGTGGCATGCTGATCACCTACCCTTTGTTGATGTTACTGACCAAAGACTTCTTTTATCAACAGTTTACACCTGCTCTCCGGACCAGCTTTTCATGGTCGATATGCTCCGTTGGCATCGGTGTCATGCTTGCCTTACTGATCCACTGGTTCAGTCGGCAAATTCCCGGGCCACTGGATCCAACCAATACCTTTGACCTCATTAAACAACACAGCTTCTTAGCTGAACTTTTACTCATTATAGTGGTTAGCATTTTTGCACCGTTTTTTGAAGAATACCTGTTTCGTGGTCTGATTCTCGGCTCTCTTGCCGCAAGATTTGCTACATTTAATGCAATCTTTACCTCGGCAGTTGTATTTATGGGCTTTCACCTAATAGAATACTACGACTATTGGGTAGGGCTATTAGCAGTGTTTTGCCTCGGAATACTGCTCGGATGGCTCAAACAGATGAGCCGATCCATGTTAGCGCCAATATTGTGTCATGCCAGCTATAACTTCTGTATTATTCTGTTGGCATAACCGACTAACTCAGCTTATAGACTATTACGCAAACAATAACGAAGGAGATGCTGGTGAAGTTTTTTACTCGACTACTGATCATAGTTTTAATTTTAGCAGGACTGGCCTACGGCTATATCTGGTATAAAAACAAACAAATGATCGATGACATCTTTTCCATGGTGAAGATGCAGGCACCGGCCAGTTACGACAATACCTACGTCAGCTTTGATGGCAAGTCGGTTACTACCGGTATCGAAATAACCATTCCAGGGACATCGCAAAAAGCTACCATTGAAGAGTTACGTTTTGGTACTGACAGCTTACTTCAGTCTTTTAAGCTGGTTCGCTCCATAGAGTCCGGACGAATTCTGGAGTCATCGCAGAGTATGAATATGAGCGCCGAAGTGAAGCAGCTTCAGTTCCCTCTGACAACGGCAATGGATACCGACTCCGGCTATGCCTCCCAACCCGATCTGATGACACAAATACAGCTGGCAGGGTGTAATCACAAGGATTCCATAGAGGTTGGAGACTTAATGGACATGGGTTATCAACAGGTTACGCTCGATTTCAGCACGGCACTAACGACTGACGAACATATTAATCAGGCCAACCTTAATCTTTACGTCAACGCCGGTGCTTATGGTAGTCTCAACGTTGACTTCCTGCTCGACCAATTTGATCCTAACGCACCAATCCCTAATCCGAAGTTAAAGTCGATCAAAGCGGAAATGCTTAACTCTGAGTTTAGCAAGCGCCTGACCAAATACTGTGCCGAGCAGGAAGGCCTGGAACTGGCTCAATACTATCCGCGCCATATGGATTACCTGCGTCACGTGTTGTACAACAACAACCTTCATTTCAGCGAAGACTTCTACAACACCTATAACGACTATATTCAAAAGCCACGGAGCGTCAGAATCGAAAGCTTCCCATCCGATGCCATTAATTCCATGGAGTTAATGAGCATGTCACCACAGCGTATGGTCAGCTCATTGAACATGCAAGTTTTCCTTAATGATCACCGCATTCAACCCTTGTTTGGTAACCCACCGCTACCATCGGAACTGCCGGAACTGGATGAAGTGGTTGAACTGGAAGACGATAACTTAACTCGCGTTCAGGGCTTAACCTTACAGCCAACCTCACTAGACAAACTTGGCTCTTACATTGGTTATGAGGCACGCTTCGATTATCGCGGCAAAAGCTTCAAGGGCAAAGTCAGTTCCGTATCCGGCTCGACCGTTCGCGTTAATACCATTATCTCTTCGGGTAATTACCTGGAAATGCCGTTTCGAATCAATGAAATCAAAAACTTGAAAGTTCGACGCGAAGTAACCCCCGTCGCGGTAAAACGAGAAGAAGTGGAGCAAGAAGAACAACCGCCTGAATAATATCTCCCTCTGTCCGTCAGGTTCCCGGCTTGTAGCCCTTGGGCTACAAGCTTTTTTTGTAATTTTGTTTAATACATCGCTCTGCAAGTTGCCTTAAATTTAAGCGATAAGGTACTCTAAGATACGATATCCAGTGTAGAGGCTCCCCAATGAAATGGAAAAACCGCAGACGAAGCAGTAATGTCGATGATCGCCGCGCCCAGCGCATGAAATCCGGCGCTAAATTCAGTATCGGCGGCATTATCATGGCGCTAATCGCCATTTTTGTGTTTAAACAGGATCCGATGCAGGTGGTAACCGGCATGGTTGGCGGTCAATCATCGAGCACCATAACCGAACAGACCAACTATGAGCCGTCGGCCGAAGAACAGGAAGTGTACGATTTTGTCAGTGTGGTTCTGGCCGACACCGAAGACACCTGGGCCAATTTTTTCAAGCAGTCCAACCAGCGCTATCCACAACCGACCTTGGTGGTTTACCGCGATATGACACCGACCGCCTGCGGCACCGGCCAGGCCGCATCCGGGCCGTTTTACTGCCCGGCGGATCAAAAAATTTATCTGGACTTAAGTTTTCTCGGCGAACTCAAGCGCATGGGCGCCAGCGGTGACTTTGCCGTGGCTTACGTTCTGGCGCACGAAGTAGGGCACCATATTCAGACCATTTACGGCATTTCCGACAAGGTTCGCAGCGCCCAGCGCCAGACCAACAAAGCCGGCCAAAACGCGCTGCAAGTCAAAATGGAACTACAGGCTGATTGTCTGGCCGGTGTCTGGACTAATAGAACCCAGCAAAGAACGCAATTTCTTGAAACCGGAGATTTAGAAGAAGCACTTTCTGCGGCGGAAGCCGTCGGCGACGACACCATAATGAAACGCGCCGGTATGCCACCACGTCGCGAAGCCTTTACCCACGGCTCCGCCCAGGAACGTATGTACTGGTTTAATCAAGGCGCCAATAGCGGTAACGCTAACGCCTGCAATACGTTTCAGGGAACAATCTAGCTGCAAAGAGAAGTTAAACAGGTCCCTCAAGCATTAAGCAGGCTGCAGTGTGAATAATGCCGATGGTCTGAAAAAAGTCGACAACATAGCGAGCAGAAAAAACTGCGTTTCGATTTCTAGTTTCACCGATTGCTGCTCAATGATTGTGATTTGACAGGCTTTGCTTTTACACCAGTCCATCGATACTTTTACCTGATGCTCGCCCGGCGGCAGTTCAAACGATTGCTCTTTGCCAATCGCTAATTTACCGACACACTCATCATTAATCCACAGTTTGATTTTTCTGGCAGCACCAAAGTAGGCAGGTTTTCTTTTGATAAAAAGTTTTGACATGATTCCCTCTTTCTTTGTGATTTCCGTGTCCATCGTTCAAGCATTGTAATACTAACAATGCTCAGACGGGCTATGCAATTCGACTATTAATTATTTCCCGATACAAAAACTAGAGAAAATTCGCCCTAACAAGTCATCGGCGGTAAATTCGCCGGTAATTTCCGCCAGGGCGTTTTGTGCCTGGCGCAGTTCGTCGGCGAGGAGTTCGCCGGCATTAAAATCGACCAGCTGTTCTTTTCCGAGGTAGCAGAAGGAGAGGGCGCGCTCGATGGCATCGAGGTGACGGCGGCGGGCGAGGAAGGCGCCTTCGGTATTTTGCTGGTAACCGACGATCTGCTTGAGTTCACTTTTTAATTCACTAATGCCGGAACCATCTTTGGCGCTGATGGCAATGGTTTTGTAATTGGAATCCAAGGATTTATTGTTCAGCTTTGATAAATCAATTTTATTGGCGACGATCAGTAGTTTTTCTTTAAACTGCTCAAAGCGTTCAAAGGCCGGATCGATGGCGTGGGGCGTAAACTCGGTGGTTTCGTTGGAGTCGGCGACCAGAATAATTTGATCGGCCTGTTCGATTTCGTTCCAGGCGCGTTCAATACCAATTTTTTCGACCTGATCTTCTGATTCACGCAAACCGGCCGTATCAATAATATGCACCGGCAGGCCGTCGATGTGAATATGCTCTCGCAGCACGTCACGCGTGGTGCCCGGAATATCGGTGACGATAGCGGAATCTTTGCCCGCCAGGGCATTGAGCAGACTGGATTTTCCAGCGTTCGGTTTACCGGCAATCACTACGGTCATGCCTTCGCGCAGGATCGAACCTTGCTGCGCCTGACCTTGTAGTTCCTGGATATTGTTAATGATGGTCTCTAAATCGCCAAGCACTTTGCCGTCGGATAAAAAATCGATTTCTTCTTCAGGGAAATCGATGGCCGCTTCGACATAAATTCGCAGGTGGATCAGCGCTTCGACCAGTTCATGAACTTTACCGGAAAACTCACCCTGTAACGATCGAACCGCGGAGCGCGCGGCATGTTCGGAAGTCGACTCGATTAAGTCGGCAATGGCCTCGGCCTGAGCCAAGTCGAGCTTGTCGTTAAGGAAGGCGCGCTCGGAAAATTCGCCGGGCTTAGCCAGACGCACGCCAAGGTTTAAAATTTCCTTGAGCAACAGATCGAGGATAACCGGCCCGCCATGGCCCTGCAATTCTAAAACATCTTCGCCGGTAAAGGAGTTGGGCGCTTTAAACAAAAGGGCTATGCCTTCGTCTAAAACGGTACCGTTTCTATCATAAAAGGGGAGATAGCTCGCTTCGCGAACCTTGGGGATTTTTTTAAGGATTTTTTCGGCAACGGTTTCTGCCAGCTTTCCGGAAACCCTGATAATGCCAACGCCCCCACGACCGGGAGGCGTTGCAATCGCTGCGATAGTGTCTTGCGTATTATTGGCTGACACAATGATTCCTTTTACCGCTGCTATTTGTTCTTAACCGCTTTTTTACCGCTGGCGTCCTGGCGCTCGATCTTCTTGGTAATGTACTGCTGCTGTGCCACGGAAATCAAGTTGTTACACAACCAGTACAGGACCAGACCGGCAGGGAAGAACAGCATGAACACGGTGAATAGTACCGGCAGGTAACTCATGATTTTCTGCTGCATCTGATCCATGGTCGGTGACTTTGGCTGTAGACGCTGCATCAACCACATGCTGCCACCCATTAATAATGGAAGCACAAAGTAGGGATCGGCTACCGATAAATCCTGAATCCAGCCGAAAAATGGTGCGTGACGCAACTCAACCGCTTCAAACAATACATAATACAAAGCGATAAAGATCGGGAACTGCAGTAACATCGGTAAACAACCACCGAACGGATTAGCCCCTTCTTCCTTGTACATCTTCATCATTTCCTGCTGCATGCGCTGCTTATCGTCGCCATAACGCTCTTTCAGGCGTTGCATTTTGGGTTGTAATTTACGCATGTTGGCCATCGAGCGATACTGTGCCGCCGATAGTGGGTATAGCAAAGTTTTGATCACGATGGTGACGAGAATAATCGCCAAGCCCCAGTTGCCGAGGAAGCTGTAGAAGAACTGCATCATTTTGTACAGCGGTAAACCAATCCACCACACCCAGCTTAAGTCCAATGACTTATCAAGGCCTGGGGCGGCTGCTTCCAACTGCTCCAGATCTTTAGCGCCCACATAAAGGCTGGCTGATACCGTCTTGCTTTGGTTGGCAGGTACTGAAACAGTCGGCTGTACAAAACGGATAGTAGTATCTTTATTTTGCTTGACTGAGCTGGTGATGCTTACCTGTTGATCCTGCTGCGGGATCCAGGCAGAAACAAAGTAGTGTTGCAAGAAACCGATCCAGCCACCTTGGCGCGAAGTGTCGATCGGCTCTTCGGCCAGATCTTCAAAGTCAATCTTTTCGTACTGTTGCTCTTCTGGGGAGTAAGCGACGCCCATAAACGGCTTCATGCCGAAAGACGATTTTTCTTCGAGACCAGTTGGTTTTTGATCACGCGTTAACTCGGCAACAAAATTATAGGTGCGATCGTTCGACGACTGGTTGTCAATGGTGTAATCCATTGCTACCAGGTATTGTCCGCGCTTGAATGTATAAGTTTTAGTAAAAGTTACACCTTCTGCATTCTGCCAGGTGAGTGGCACCACTAGTTCATCCTGATCTTCGGCTAAGTGGTATGAAGCCTGCTCTGTCTGGTAATCGGCACGAGGTAACTGGTTATCTGGAGCACCTTGACCTAATAGCGCACTTTTGGCCTGGTACAAACGATCACGGTAATCGAATAAAACCACCTTGCTATCAGTATTGTCTAACTCAACGTTATAGTTTTTCAGCTCAGCATAGATGATATCGCCGCCGTTTGGCTTGATCTTAAACTTGACCAGATCAGTTTCGACGTTAATCAGGTTATCGTTTGAAATTTTTCCATCATCAGTAGCTACCGCAACATCTTTCTGCTCTGCTACTGCAGCCTGCTGAGCAGGCTTTGGGCCATAATCTTTTTGCCAAGCCTGGTATAATAGAAATGTACATACCGCTAGGCCCAGAATAAAAAATCCGCGCATTGATTCCATAATTTACTCTTTTACAGTTTCTGTCTGTTGAATCGTATTCTTTGGTGGTACCGGATCGTGCCCACCTTCGCAGCCTGGATGACAACGTGCAATACGTTTAACTGTCAACCATGATCCTCTGATGGCACCATGCTGTTGCAATGCTTCGATGGAATACTGAGAACAAGTCGGTGCAAAACGGCACTGATTCCCCATCACGGGACTCAGTACGATTTGATAAAGCCGGACTAATTTAATCAGCAACCACTGCATTTTTTCTTCGCTCGCGACCAAAGTCGATTGAGGTGCTCGAATAATACCGCATTCGACATATCACTACTACCGCGACGCGCTAATAAAACCATGTCGTAGTGTGGCAGGTTATGTTGCATCAACCGGAAAGACTGTCGACAAATCCGTTTCAGTCGGTTTCGTTCAACGGCGTATTTCACATGCTTTTTAGCAACGATTAGCCCAATACGAGGATGATTTAATGAATTTGGCGTAACGAGGAGAGTGAAAGGAGGGCAAACCAACTTGAGCGGCTTACTAAAGACATTTTTATAATCCTCAGCTGTGAGCAAACGACTATCACGCGGAAAGCTTAGTGAATCGCTTTCACGTTCAGTCGATGTATTGCTCACATCAAGGAATTCAAATCGGTACGGTACTATTAAGCGCTTAGACGCTTACGACCTTTAGCGCGACGATTAGCTAAAATCTTACGACCGTTTTTAGTTGCCATACGCGCACGGAAACCGTGAACACGCTTACGCTTAATGACGCTTGGTTGAAATGTTCTTTTCATCTGCTTAACCCAATCAACAGTTACTTCTACACATAGCGAAACGCTACGTGACTCAAGGACGCGGAATTTTATAGGAATTATAAGACGAATGCAATGCTCTGAGCCCTGTTTTTTCAAGGGTTTGCTGCAATAATTCCGCATTTTACTTATTTAGTGCTCGTCAGGGCACAGGAATACCACATCTAGTGTTTTTTAGATAACCTCTTTCCAGGAGGTGTGGATAACTTTAACACAATAATTGAAAAGATCTAATAGGAAAAACCTATAAAAATAAGAAAAACTGGGCTTTCGAGCAGAAAGCCTCAAAATAAAGCTATTATCTTTTTATTTTTAATCCAATCTGAACAAGTTGTCGTGTAATAAATATAAATAAATATTTAAAGATCTTATTATTATTATTAGTCAAGCTGTTTTCTGTTGATAACTCTTTTTTATTATATAATTTCAAAAGCTTATCAAAATGATAAACCCGTTAATTAATTGTCTTTAAGCTAGTGTTTAAATATTTAATAAGTGTTGTTTTTTTACATTTTAGGCTCTTTTGCACAGTTTTTTGCTTTTTTTATACCTTATTTAATAACAGATTGTTCTTTTGGGCGGTGTTTGTTTTGCTTTTGTGTAATTAGTCCCCGATCCTGGTTTTGATACGGTTGACCTATATTTTAATATTTTTCCTAAAACTGTGGATATTTAGTTCATATGGATCTACACTAGCCTGACGCTGTGGAAAAACAGAAGGGTATCCTTAACATTAGCCAATTTTCTATGGTATGTCGTTTTTTAAAACAATATAATAATCAAGGACTTGGAAGCTATTACTATGTCCAATAGCATCTGGCGTAACTGCCTACAACGATTACAATCTGAGTTATCGGTTACCGAATTCAATACTTGGATAAAACCATTGCAGGTTCGAGAGACAGATAAGGAAATGGCTCTATTTGCGCCAAATCCTTTCTTCGTTGACTGGATACGACAGCAATACCTCGATCGAATTACTGAAGTTGTGAGCAGCAAATCTGAGCAGGCTCAACTGCAAATATCATTGCATGTTGGTAATGCGCAAATAGAAACAGTCAGTAGGCAACCTGCGGCTACGCCATCAAAAAGTAATGGTACGAATGGTCATTCCGCTTCCGGTCAGTCCATGGCTAATGCTTCTGGAGCTAACACCAACTTCAATCAGGTAGCGAAGTCGAGTTTTCCTCAGAATAATCTCAATAATAAGTTTACTTTCGGTAACTTTGTTGAAGGTAAGTCTAACCAGCTAGCGCGGGCCGCCGCCGAACAGGTCGCTGAAAATCCCGGCATCTCGTATAATCCGTTACTGATCTATGGCGGTGTTGGTCTCGGTAAAACTCACCTGATGCACTCGGTGGGTAACTTGATTCTTAATGACAAGCCGGATTCCAAAATTGTTTACCTCCATTCTGAGCGTTTTATGGCTAATATGGTTAAAGCGCTACAGAGTAACAGTATGGATGCCTTTAAAAATTATTACCGTTCGGTGGATGCGCTTCTAATTGATGATATTCAGTTTTTTGCCAACAAAGGGCGGACTCAGGAAGAGTTTTTCCATACTTTCAATAACTTAATTGAAAAGAATAAACAGGTTATTATTACCTGTGATCGTTATCCCAAAGAAATTGAGGGGCTGGAGGAAAGGTTAAAATCACGCTTTGGTTGGGGACTAACGGTCGCTATCGAACCGCCGGATCTGGAAACGCGAGTGGCTATTCTAATGAGTAAAGCCAATCAGTCTAAAATCGAGCTGCCGCATGAAGTTGCTTTCTTTATTGCAAAACGCATCCGCTCTAATGTACGTGAACTGGAAGGCGCGCTAAAGCGAGTTATTGCCAACGCTCAGTTTACCGGCCGTGCCATTACCCTGGACTTTGTAAAAGATGCTTTAAAAGATTTGATTGCTGCGCAAGATAAACTGATATCCATTGATAATATTCAAAAAACTGTCGCCAGCTATTACAAGATTAAAGTTTCTGATCTATTATCTAAGAGGCGTAGCCGCTCTATTACTCGGCCGCGTCAGATGGCTATGACGTTAGCTAAAAAATTAACCAATCATAGCTTGCCAGAAATCGGGGATGCATTTGGCGGTCGTGATCACACTACGGTATTACATGCCTGCCGAAAAGTTGACGAATTAAAAAGTGAAAGTGTTGATATTGAAGAGGATTACTCTAATCTATTAAGAACACTATCAACATAATAATTTTCAATAAGGGCTTTCTATAAAGGGTATTCTTATGCGTTTTACCATTACACGGGAACAGTTATTAACACCATTACAATCGGTTAGTGGCGCGGTCGAAAAGCGTCAAACGTTACCAGTTTTATCCAATGTTTTAATGGTGGTTGACGATAGTAAGCTCTCACTAACTGCTACTGATTTGGAGATTGAGCTCAAAGCGCATGTGGAGCTTGAAGGGGAGTTCGAACCAGGAGAAATTACAGTTCCTGCGCGAAAATTACTGGATATCATTAAAAGTCTGGGGGATGGAGAAAGCGTCAAAATTGAGATGGGTGAAAATCGTTTGCGAATTACCACTCCAGGCAGCCGCTTCAATCTGTCGACCATGCCAGCCAATGAATTCCCCAGCCTTGAAGAAACTGCTAGTCTGGCGTCGTTGAATGTGTCACAGCATACCTTAAAAGAATTGATTGAAAAAACACAATTCGCTATGGCGCAGCAAGACGTTCGTTATTATCTTAACGGAATGTTATTTGAGTTTGATGAAGATAGTTTGACCTCGGTGGCTACAGACGGACATCGCCTGGCGCTGTCAAGGGAAGCCGTTAAACTCGAGTTGGATGAACGTGTCAATGCCATTATCCCGCGTAAGGGCGTGGCAGAGCTTGGTCGCCTGTTAGAACACTCAGAAGACGATATCACTTTAAGCCTTGGCTCAAACCATATAAAAATAACCGATTCGGGTTATTCCTTTACCTCTAAACTGGTGGATGGTCGTTTCCCTGAATATGATAAGGTGCTGCCGAGAAACGGTGATAAAGTTGTCATTGCGGATCGAGAAGTATTAAAGGAGTCTCTGTCGCGAGCATCTATTCTCTGTAATGAAAAGTTTCGTGGCGTTCGCTTCATGTTATCCAATGGACAAGTACGCTTGCATGCTAACAATCCCGAACAAGAAGAAGCCGAAGTCGAATTCAGTGTTGAGTACCAGGGGCCGGATCTCGAAATTGGATTCAACGTCAGTTATATGATCGATGTTATGAATACCATTAAAACGGATCAGGTCAAGCTGACTTTTATCGATGCCAATAGCAGTACTCTGATAGAAGAGGTTGATGGCGGCGAAAGTATGTATGTCGTTATGCCGATGCGACTTTAAATGCTTCCGCACTTTACCAGAACCGCATTTTCACTTGTTTTAATCGTTAGTCACTGATAGTGCACATTCATCAATTATCTCTTTCCAATGTGAGAAACCTGGAGCAAACCTCCATGGATTTCTCACCTCGGCTCAATATTATTTATGGTCCCAATGCCGCCGGAAAAAGCAGTATTCTTGAGGCGTTGTATTTATTGGGCAATGGCCGCTCTTTCCGAACAAGCAAACATAGCAAAGTTATTGCTGACAACGAACAACAATTAACCCTGTTCTCACGTTTGAACTCCTGTGGCGTAAATCATCAGCTTGGCGTGTCGCGTAACCGTAGTGGCGATGTCACTATCAAGCTCAACACTGAGTCGGTTAAACAACTTTCCCGTTTAGCAAAGTTATTCCCAACCGAGCTTCTGTCACCGGAGCAGTACGACTTATTGGTGAAGGGCCCAAGCGGTCGACGCAAACAGTTGGACTGGGGAGTGTTCCACGTGGAACATTCTGTCCTTGGTTTGTGGCAAAAGAGTCATAAGCTCCTACAGCATCGGAATCAGTTGCTGAAGCAAAGAGCACCTTATAGTGATGTTGCTGTCTGGGATAAGCAGTTAGTTGACTTATCCACACAAGTTACTCAACTTCGGCGGCAGTATTGTGATAAAATAAGGCCTTTATTTAAACAGTTAAGTCAGCGCTTTTTAACAGGTTTGGACGTCGATATTGATGTCTACCCCGGCTGGTCGGATAAAGACGAGCAGGGGTTAGAAACCCTTTATAAGGTTCAGTTTGTTAAAGATCAGCAACTGGGTTTTACCCAGTCAAGCATTCATAAAGCTGATTTAAAGTTTTACATTGATGAGAAGAAGAAGGCCGGAGATTATCTTTCTCGCGGTCAGCAAAAACTGTTAATAACCGTTTTTAAGCTTGCTCAATTACAGGCAATGCAGCAGTTCGGGCAGCAGACACCGGTATTCTTATTAGATGATATTGGTGCAGAGCTGGATACCCGTCACCAGGAAGCTCTGCTCAACGTATTGGCGGAGCAGCCTCTGGAGCAGCAGATTTTCATCACTTGCGTACATTTAGAACCCCTCAAGGCCTTAATTAGAAGGTATAATGAGGTCAAAGTGTTCCACGTGGAACATGGGGCTATACAAACAGTGACAGAGCTGTAGGTAGCCCTGATGCAACACGATACAACCAGAAGGAATCCTTATGTCGGAAAATAACAATTACGATTCATCGAGCATTAAAGTCCTGAAAGGGCTTGACGCGGTTCGTAAACGACCAGGCATGTACATCGGCGACACTGACGATGGTACCGGCTTGCACCATATGGTGTTTGAGGTCGTAGATAACTCGATTGATGAGGCTCTCGCCGGTCACTGTTCAGATATTATGGTTACCATTCACGATGATAATTCTGTGTCTGTGCGCGATGATGGGCGTGGTATTCCGACAGAAATTCACGAAGAAGAAGGGGTTTCAGCTGCAGAAGTGATCTTAACAGTGCTGCATGCTGGCGGTAAGTTTGATGATAACTCCTATAAAGTTTCTGGCGGTTTACACGGTGTAGGTGTTTCGGTCGTTAACGCTTTATCCGATGAGTTAACTTTAACCATTCGTCGAGGCGGTAAGCGGCATGAGCAGATATATCATTTAGGCGTGCCAGAAAAGCCGCTTGAAGAGGTTGGCGACGCAGAAACAACGGGCACGGAATTACGCTTTAAACCAAGCACTGAAATCTTCAGTGATATCGAGTTTAAGTACGATATCCTGGCTAAGCGACTGAGAGAATTATCATTTCTGAATTCCGGTGTCAGCATTCGCCTGGCGGATGAACGCAGTGGCAAATCCGATCATTTTAAATATGAAGGTGGAATTCAGGCCTTTGTTGAGTACTTGAATCATAATAAAACTCCGATTCATGAAAAGGTTTTTCACTTTACGTCAGAGCGAGAAGAGGATGGTATTACTGTCGAGGTCGCCATGCAGTGGAATGATGGTTTCCAGGAAAGCATTTTCTGTTTTACCAATAATATCCCACAGCGTGATGGCGGTACTCACCTTGCTGGCTTCAGGGCAGCCCTGACACGTGGTTTAAACAGTTTTATGGATTCTGAAGGCTATAATAAAAAAGGCAAAGTCGGAACTACGGGGGACGATGCTCGAGAAGGTTTGACTGCCGTTGTCTCGGTCAAGGTTCCGGATCCAAAGTTTAGTTCTCAGACTAAGGATAAACTGGTTTCCAGCGAAGTGAAAAGTGCTGTCGAGCAAGCCATGGGCGAATACCTGAAGGAATTCTTGCTGGAAAACCCCAATGAGGCGAAGGCCGTCGTCAATAAAATGATTGATGCTGCCAGAGCCCGAGAAGCCGCGAGAAAAGCACGTGAAATGACGCGTCGTAAAGGGGCGCTGGATATTGCAGGTTTACCAGGCAAACTGGCAGACTGTCAGGAAAAAGATCCGGCGCTTTCCGAACTCTATATTGTGGAGGGTGACTCGGCAGGTGGATCGGCTAAACAGGGCCGTGACCGAAAAAACCAGGCGATACTTCCGTTAAAAGGTAAGATTTTAAATGTGGAGAAAGCTCGGTTTGACAAGATGCTGTCATCACAGGAAGTCGGAACGCTGATTACTGCGCTGGGTTGTGGTATTGGGCGTGAAGAGTTTGATCCAGATAAGACCCGTTATCATAGCATTATTATCATGACCGATGCTGACGTTGATGGTGCACACATTCGAACGCTGTTGTTAACATTCTTCTACCGTCAGGTACCGGAGCTTATTGAGCGTGGTTATGTCTATATTGCACAACCGCCTTTATATAAAGTGAAAAAAGGTAAACAGGAAACCTATCTGAAGGATGATGATGCCCTAGAAGCCTACTTAACGAATTTGGCTTTAAACAATACCCAACTATTTACCAGCAAAGATGCGCCCCCAGTCAGTGGTGAACGACTCGAAACATTGGTTACGGAATATCGGGAAGTAAAGAAAACCATCAACCGTGTAGCGAGACGCCTACCCCGCGAAATGCTGGACAAGTTAATCTATCATAAGACCTTGTCAGCAGAGGATATGAAAGATGAGTCTGTGGTCAAGCAGTGGACGGATGTATTAGAAGAAAAGTTGAACGTCGATCGAACCAGTGGCGCTCACCGTTATGAATTTAATATCCGTAAAGATAATGAGTTAAATATCTATATGCCGCACATGATAATGCATCATCATGGCATTGAAAGTGAGTACTTACTTTCAAAGGAGTTCTTTGTTTCTGAGGACTATAAGAAGATAAGCCTTCTAGGAGAACAGCTTGAGAGCTTGATTGAGCCAGGGGCATTTGTAAAGCGTGGCGAAAAGATTGAAGAGGTTGAAACCTTTAGTGAAGTATTAGAATGGTTGATGAACGAAGCTCGTAAGGGCCAATCGATTCAACGCTATAAGGGGTTGGGTGAGATGAATCCCGAGCAGCTCTGGGAGACCACTATGGATCCTGAAACGCGGCGCATGCTGCAGGTCACCATTGAAGATGCGGTAGCGGCGGATCAGTTGTTCACGACACTGATGGGGGATCACGTAGAGCCGCGAAGAGACTTTATTGAGAGTAATGCGTTATCGGTGTCCAATCTCGATATCTAGCACCAAACTTATAGTAAGTCTCAAGCATTAAAAAAGGGTCGCTAAGGCCCTTTTTTATAACAAGCACAGAATATCTAAACGATAAGCTGGGACTTATAGTGTTCAAGCTTGTTTGCAACTTCTTCATCAAGAGATGGGTATTGCATATCAAGACTGTTTAAGGTTTCAAGAATGATATCAGAGACTGCGGCTCGCATCGCTGGTTTGTCATCAGCTGGAATAGAGTACCAGGGCGCCCATGGCGTTGATGTGGACCGTAAACAGTCTTGATAAGCAGACATATAACTATCCCAGAGTTCGCTTTCTTTAAGATCGCTTGGTGAAAACTTCCAATTTTTGTCAGAACATTCGATACGCTTTTTAAAGCGGCGGTGTTGCTCTTCACGTGAAACGTTTAAAAAGAATTTCCGAATAATAGTACCGTTAGTGGCCAAGTGATGTTCGTGATCATTGATAGAGCGAAACCTTTGTTGCCATAAGTTTGTTAAACTATTGTGGCCAAAAGGGTCTTGCTCTAAATCATAATCGAAAGGTAGTTGTTGGGAAGATAGATATTGCGGATGAACTCTAACAACTAAGACTTCCTCGTAATAACTTCGGTTGAAAATGCCAATTCGACCTCGTTGAGGTAATAGTTTATTGGTTCGCCATAAGAAGTCATGGTCTAGCTCTTTCTTAGAGGGCTGTTTAAAGCTGGATACTTGAAAACCCGCAGGATTGACTCCGCGAAAAACGTGACGAATGGTGCTGTCTTTGCCTGCGGCATCCATAGCTTGAAAAATTAAAAGTACCGAAAACTTATCATGCGCATAAAGTTTTTGTTGTGCCTCATAAAGTTTTTTACGGTTCGTTTTATATATTTTCTTATAGTGATCTTTATCTTTTAAATCCTTAACCGAGGTTGAGGCTGACTTTAAATCAAAAGAATTATCACACAAAAAAGGATGGTCGGTTACAGGAAACATAAAACTCCTTTAATATGAATATTTTACAAAACTTATGCTTTGCTTCCTTGTTTATACCTTAAAAATACGTAATATGAAAAGAGTTAATGGTTAACGATAAAAAACAAAGGAGAAAAATATGTCAGTAGCAAAGGTTACCGAAATTATTGTTGAGTCGGAAAAAAGTTTTGAAGATGCTGTAGTGCAAGGGGTAAAACGAGCAAACAAAACCCTTGATCAAGTTAAAGCAGCATGGATTAAAGAACAACAGGCTGTCATCGACAACGGTGAAGTGGTTGGTTTCCGAGTAGTACTAAAAGTAACATTCTTACTAAAAGATTAAAGATAACTTTATAATAAGTTTTTACTTAGAACTATGTATAAAGAGGGTGCATAGCGCACCCTTTTTGCTGTTTAAATTTTAGATGTTTTTTATATAGTTGTGCTTCGTAAAAACAGCGTTAATTACTTACTACCCGTTAAAGAGCCGAGTATTCCGCGCAGAAGTTTTTTTCCTAAATTAGAGCCCAGTGTTCTGACTAGAGTTTTTAAGAAGGCTTCTCCAATTCCCTGGCGGTTAGAACGGCGCGTTTTTTTCTTGCGCGCGGCTTTGGCTTTTTCTTCTTTTTCGCGCAGGCGTTTGGCTTCTTCCATTTCTTTTTGCTGACGCTCTTTAAGTTGTTCTTCTTTTGCCAGTAAAATTTCGTAAGCTGACTCACGATCAACCGCTTCATCATAAAGACCATGGACGGGCGAGGCTTTAAAGACCGTTTCACGTTCTTTATCGTCCAAGGGGCCGATGCGTGATTCCGGCGGACAAATTAAGGTTTGTTCGACGATACTGGGCCGTCCTTTTTCATCCAGTACCGATACCAATGCTTCACCAACGCCAAGTTGTGTAATAAGTGATTCGGTATCTAGTTCAGGATTCGGTCGAAAAGTTTCTGCGGCAGTTTTAACGGCTTTAAAATCTCTAGGGGTGAAAGCTCGAAGCGCATGTTGAATGCGGTTACCAAGTTGCCCCAAGACATCGTCTGGGATATCGGTTGGGTGCTGGGTAATAAAGAAGACCCCAACACCTTTAGAACGAATTAAACGAACCACTTGCTCAATACGGTCGAGTAGTGCTTTAGGGGCGTTTTCAAATAACAGGTGAGCTTCGTCAAAAAAGAATACCAGGCGAGGTTTATCAGGATCACCCACTTCTTCCATCTCTTCGAACAGTTCTGATAAAAGCCATAGCAAAAACGTGGAGTAAATCCGCGGGTTCAGCATCAGTTCTTTACTGTGCAGGATATTAATCAGGCCTCGCCCTGAGGTGTCGGTTCGCATCATATCCTGAATATTCAAAGCAGGCTCACCAAAAAACTGATCACCGCCTGAGTTTTCGAGAACTAGTAAGCGACGGACAATTGCAGCAACGCTTTGCGGTGAAACGTTACCGTATTCGCGCATAATCTCTTTGCGGTTATCGCTAAGCCAGTTGAGCATCGACCGTAAGTCCTTGATGTCCAATAATAAAAGGCCTTGTTCATCGGCAATATCAAAGGCAATATGGAGGACGCCCTCCTGGGTATCGTTAAGCTCTAAAAGGTTAGAAAGAAGGATTGGGCCCATTTCGGAAATCGTGGTGCGTACCGGGTGGCCATGCTTGCCAAAAACGTCCCAAAAAATAACCGGATTATCGTGGGGCTGGTAGTCGGGGATGCCGATTTTTTCGATACGCTCGTCAATCTTAGGGTGGGAACCGGCGGCGCTGGCAATGCCAGATAAGTCGCCTTTAACGTCTGCGGTAAAGACTGGCACCCCCATTTTGGAGAAGCCTTCGGCCAGAACCTGCATGGTCACGGTTTTACCGGTACCTGTTGCGCCTGCAATTAAACCATGGCGGTTGGCCATTTGCGGCTTGAGCCGGATCTGTTTCTGTTGAGGGTTAGCGCCAATTAACAGCATGGTGGTTGTCTGGTTATGATTATTAGAATTAGGTTATACCAAGACTAGGAAAAGGCAAGTGTGTATTTGGTTCGTGAGGCTAATAAAAGAGTAGGTATAAAGGTGTATTTTAAATGTGGGATAACATAAGGAAATGCTAATAAAAGCTATAGCTGAGAGTTAACTAATTGATTATTAAAATAAAAACACCTCTGGTAAGACCTCTTTAAAATGTTAAATTTATCACAAAATAAATCTGTGGAACTTCTTGTAAAGAAGAGTTAAATCCTTTGCTATGTTTAAGTCACTAAAAAAGTGATGGATTAATATACAAAAACAAGGAGATACCATGTTTCAAAGCAAGTCTATGAAAACGGTTGTTGCGTCTGCGATAGCCATACTTGTCGTTTCAGGATGTGAACTCACTGGTGAAGGAAAGTTTACTGGCGGTGGTCATATGAACTCTGCTGGTGGCGATAAAAATGCTGTCTTCACGTTTAACGTAAAAAAATGTGATGGTATGGATGCCACGGGAAAAGTGAACTATCAGGATCAGTCCGCGATTGATTTTGAAGACATTGGCGGTGTGAAGTTAAAGGCCGAGGTGACGGATTTTGGTTTGTGTACTATGGACCTTTCGAACCCTGATTTAGCTTTTGAATGTAGCTGTCTAGATCAGTATGAAGCGCAATTTACTTATGAATCGAGTAATCCTGGTGCACCTGGCAGTGGCACTGGTTATGCCTGTTTCGTTGATACCGGTGAAGGTAAAGGCAACTTTCACGGTGCGATAACAGCATTCAGTTTAAGCGATGGTCCATTCGATGGTTATTTAAACCACGGTACTTTAAATGGGAACGTACAGGATCATGGCTGCCCAAGCAGCGATGAAGAAACAGAATAAACAAGGAGTGAATAATGTTTAAGAAAAGTTTAATAACGTTATTAATAAGCGGTGCCGTTGTGGCACAGGCGGATCAAACTGATGATATACGTCTGGTGTTCGAATACAACCAGGGCAAGAAAGAAGCCTTGGTTAATCAAGTGAAAGCTGCTGGAGGGCAAATTAATATTGAGCTGGATGAGGATAATTCTTTTGCAGCCACCATTAGTAAACACACCTTCAAGCAATTAAAAAAGTCTAAGGTCATTAAATCCGTAGAAATAGATGCGGTAAGAAAATTTATTCCGTCAGACTTTGAGACCGAAAGCTTCACCGATTTTGCGCCTTATGGTTTAGCCATGGTACAGGCCGATCAGCTGACGTATCAGGGCGGCGTCAAAGTTTGTATTATGGATACGGGCTATTCGTTAGGACATTCGGATTTACCGGCTACCGGTGTTGATGGCGAGAGTGAAGGGGCGGGTCCCTGGAACGTTGATGGTCACGGTCATGGTACCCATGTTGCAGGTACCATTGCTGCGCTGGACGGCAACGGTGGCCTGACTGGTGTACTCGGTTCGGGTTCTCCTGAACTGCATATTGTACGCGTATTTGATAGTGGCGGTGGCTTTGTCTATGCCTCTGATTTAGCCGGTGCTGCTTCAGACTGTGCGGATGCTGGTGCAAAAGTTATCAATATGAGCCTAGGCGGTGCTTTTGCAACTAAAGTTGAACAGCGTGCGTTCGATAGAGTGGAAAAAGCAGGTGTTATTTCTGTCGCTGCAGCCGGTAACGATGGTAACTCTACTCACTCCTATCCTGCGTCCTATGACTCGGTCGTGTCAGTCGCTGCAGTAGATGATACAGAGACGGTTGCAGACTTCTCGCAGACGACGACACAGGTTGAGTTAGCAGCGCCGGGCGTGGACGTACTATCAACCTATCCAGGAGATGCGTATGCATATGCTTCGGGTACTTCAATGGCATCGCCGCATACGGCGGGTGTAACGGCGTTGGTATGGAGTCATTTCCCTAACTGTAATAACTATGAGATCCGAAATGCGTTAGGCGCATCGGCGAAAGATCTGGGCGATCCAGGTCGAGATTACTCTTATGGTTATGGTCTGGTACAGGCTAAAGCTGCTTATGACTACCTGATGGCTAATGGCTGTGATGGTAAAGGCAAGAAGTAATCCAGAAAACTCACCAAATAAGGGGCCTGTGGCCCCTTTGTTTTATTTATTTTTCGAACTCTTGCAGTTTTTTCTCGAGATCGTCAAGTTTTTGACGGGTACGCAACAGTACCTGCGTTTGCGTATCAAACTCTTCGCGAGAAACCAGATCTAATTTCGTCAGCTGAGTTTGTAAAACTTGCTTGAACTGCTGACTCATTTCATTTTTTGCCGTTTTAAGACGCTCTGGAACAGCGTCCGATAATTTTTGAGCGATATCATCGAGTTTTTTAGGATCAATCATAGTATTACCATAAAGCAGGTTTGATGCGTGCTAAATATAAAATGGTGGCAAAGCTGATAATTGCAAGGGTAAAGCTAGTGCCCCGAATAGCTGCACTTTGGGTTTTAAAGGCTACGATACCAAAGACAATATAAAGCACGATCATGACAAGCTTAATCGCAAGCCAGGAAGTCACGACACCGCCATACCAGGTAGCCAACAGGACAATACCACTGGTGAGTAACAAAGTATCGATCACATGGGGAGTAATTTTCACCCACTTTTTATTCAGCATCGGACTTTGTTTGAAGAGCCAGACGCTACGCACTAAAAAACCAATAATGGTAATAAAAGCCAATGTCATGTGGATGTGTTTAAACGCTATCATCGGACACCTTTATGCTTAATTGTTGTTTGTTTTGATACGCCTCAATCGAGGACAGAAATGAATCGAGCTGATCTTGCGGTACTTCGGCGTGAATAGCAACTTTATCGCTAAAGTTTTCGCTAATGTTTTGTGCCTGATGCTCTTCCAGTAGATAGCGCAGCTGATTTTGCAGTTCATAGCTGGTGATGAGATCGATCTCGCTAGTGTATATTCGATTGTGAGCGCTCACTCTCTCTAGAGCTTCTTTAACACCACTACTATAAGCACGGGCAAGGCCACCAGTACCTAATTTGGTGCCACCAAAATAGCGGGTAACGACGACGGTAATATCACCCAGATCAGAGTGTTTTAACACGTTTAACATCGGCATCCCGGCCGTGCCGCTTGGTTCACCGTCATCGGAACAGGCCATCAACGTCGTGCTTTCCGGATTGCCGACGATATAAGCCCAGCAGTGATGGGTTGCATCGGGTTCGTCGATATTGAGCTGTTTGATAAAGGCCTTTGCCTGCTCAACGGTAGGTGTGAATACCGAGCGTGTGATAAAGCGGCTGCCTTTAATGATTTCTTCAAAGGTACAAGGCTCGCTTACCGGATGGGCTGGCACCCGGTAAGCGGCCAGAGGAGACGCCCCTGACGCGGCGGAAGTTTTGCTCATTTATTTGAGGTGAGCTCGAGTCAGGTTGCGATGACCATCCGCTGTTACCGCGATGTCATCCTCAATACGAATGCCGCCAAATGGACGGAACTCTTCAATTCGATCCCAGTTAATGCTGGAGCTGTGTTCGCTTGCTTTCAGATCGGCCAGCAATGATTTGATGAAATACAGGCCAGGCTCAACCGTTAAGAGCTGGTTCTCTTCGATTGGGCGTGTGTTACGCAAGAACGGATGCTCTTGTGGTGGTGGCGCTGGATCGCCGTCGGCATTAGACTGGTGACCGCCTACATCGTGAACCTGAAGCCCTATCTGGTGACCGAGGCCATGTGGGAAGAAGGTGCGGGTAACGCTATTTTCGACCATTGCTTCTGGGCTCATGTCGCAGATCTTGAACTGATTCAGTACCTTAGCAATCGCAAGGTGGGTATCAATATGAAGATCAACGTATGACTGACCTGGCTTGACGCGATCGACAATGCTCAGGTGCAGTTTTTCCATGGTATCGATCAATTCAGCAAACTCAGTATTTTTATCAAAAGCGTAAGTCCGAGTGATGTCCGCATCATAGCTGTTATAACGGGCACCGGCGTCGATGAGGAAAGTGCGGTGCTCGCTTGGGCGCTCAGTATCGTAATGCATATAGTGCAGAATCGAAGCGTTTTCATTCAAAGCAACAATGCTGTTGTATGGCAGCTGCGCTTCGTGGTGGCCGCTGGCCAATAAATAAGCCAAATGAATCTCGAGCTCGGAACCCTGGTTGTAGAACATGTCACGTGCTGCCATGTGGCCCATGGCGGCACGTTTATTAGCTAATGCCGAACACTCGATTTCGTAAGCGGTCTTAGTCGCACGATGCCAGTTGATCTCATTGATCAGGTTGCCCGGGTTAATGGCGTCGAAATCTTCGTCGAGGAATGGATAAGCCATTTCTCCAATAAAGGCAATATTGCCGCTGGAAGGCATAAAAGCACGCACTTCATCTTTCTTACGCATCATTTTGATGTCGAAGTGTTCAACCCAGAAGCCATCCGGATCTCCGGCAACTTTATGCCAAAAATCAACAGGTTGGTAATAACATAAGGTACGCTCACCCTTGGCCGAGATGATGACGGTACTGTCGTGCAGATCATCGTGCGGTATAAAGCTATTAAAGTGGAAGTTAGACTTGAACGGGTAAGACATGTCGTCCAGAAAAATTCCGTGCATGGAACCGGCCGGGATCAACAGATGATCAAAGCCATGACGCTGCATCGCTTCCTGATAACGCTTGGTGATCGTTTCAATGTGTTGATCGTACAATGGTTTTAGCTGTGAATCGGTCATAAAAACTACCGTGTTGGCTATGAATATAATAGGCGTCATTATTCCAGATCCAGCGGTTGATCAGCAAGGAAAGAATAACTTTGTGATGCGACGCTAGCAACATGCTTTCGATCTGTGGAAAAGTTCGCTATGATTGGTCAGACCAGATAAAGCCATTGAGTCCATAAGACTCATTGCAGTACACTGGTTTGTTAATGTATCGGTCATCTAGAAATGAGCCGAGCTCCAGAATGTGATAAGCCAGTTTCTGATAACCCAAATGGAGAAACAGAATGATTTTCGAAGGTCAGTCTATTCAATGCAGGCTGAGCGATAAAGGTATCGCTGAAGTCTGTTTTAATAATCAAAAAGAATCGGTGAATAAATTCGACCGAAACACCCTAGACGAATGGAACCAGGTTAACCAGCTATTAAAGGATAATAAAGAGGTTAAAGCAGCAATAGCAACCAGTGGCAAGCCGGTGTTTATTGTCGGTGCCGACATTACCGAGTTTAATGAGCTGTTTGCTTCGAGCCGTGAACAATTGATTGAGTGGCTGGTTGAAGCTAATAAGGTATTTAGTGGCTTTGAAGACTTGCCGTTCCCAACTGCCGCGGCGATCGATGGTATTGCGTTCGGTGGTGGACTGGAAATGTGCCTGACTTGCGATTTCCGTGTGGCAAGCCCTAAAGCCCAGCTAGGTTTGCCTGAGTCGAAGTTAGGCTTGGTACCAGGCTTTGGTGGCAGTGTCCGTTTGGCAAGACTGATTGGCCCGGACAATGCCTTTGAATGGCTGTCTACGGGTAAAGGTTATAAACCACAAAAAGCATTGGCGGTAGGCACTATTGATGCCATCGTCGATTCTGAGAACCTGATCTCCAGTACAGAAGAGATGTTGTTAAAAGCGGTCGAAGGTGAACTTGACTGGCAGGCCCGCCGTGCTGAGAAAAAAGCACCGCTGCAGCTGAATAAAACTGAAGCCACCATGTCGTTTATGACATCGAAGGCTTACATTGCGAGTCAGGCGGGCCCACATTACCCAGCACCGGTGCGTGGTGTACAGTTGATTGAAGACAGCGCTGCTATGAAGTTGGAAGATGCGATTAAAGCAGAGCATGAAGCGTTTGCCGATATGGCACAAACCTCCCAGGCTTCAGCCTTAATCCAGCTCTTTTTAAATGATCAGATATTAAAGAAGAAAGCTAAGATTGCCTCGAAGACGGCTGACGTTGAGGTCAAGAACGCTACCGTTTTAGGCGCCGGCATTATGGGCGGTGGCATCGCTTATCAATCAGCATCTCGTGGCGTGCCGGCGATCATGAAAGATATTAATCCCGAAGCGCTTGAGCAAGGGATGGAAGAAGCGATCAAATTGTTTGGTAAGGGTGTTAAATACGGCAAAATTTCCAATGAAAAGATGGCCAAAGGCATTGCCAGCATTAAACCGACGCTGAGCTATGACGAAATAAAGCATACCAACATCGTGGTCGAGGCTGTTGTCGAAAACCCGAAAGTGAAGGAAGCGGTATTGTCGGAAGTCGAAGGCTTAATGCCGGAAGATGCGATCATTTGCTCTAATACATCCACTATATCGATTGACCGTTTAGCGAAGTCATTAAAGCGTCCAGAAAAGTTCTGCGGTATGCACTTCTTTAACCCGGTACACAAAATGCCATTGGTGGAAGTCATTCGCGGAGAAAAAACCTCCGACGAAACTATTGCCAGCGTGGTCGCTTACGCCAGCAAGATGGGTAAGTCACCAGTAGTGGTTAATGACTGTCCCGGGTTCTTTGTAAACCGTGTATTATTCCCTTACTTCGGTGGCTTTACCAAGCTGATCCGTGATGGTGCTGACTTCCAAAAAGTCGACAAGGTCATGAGCAAGAAATTTGGCTGGCCGATGGGACCTGCTTACTTACTTGATGTGGTTGGTATGGACACGGGTCGCCACGCTGCTGAAGTGATGGCGGAAGGTTTCCCAGATCGCATGAGCAAAGAAGAAAAAGATGCGATTGATGTCATGTTTGAGCATGATCGTTATGGGCAGAAGACGGGGAGCGGTTTCTATGTGTACGGTAAAGATAAAAAAGGCCGCCCGACGAAAGAAGCCGATCCGAAGGCCTATGAATTGCTCAAAGAAGTGGCGACCGAGAAAAAAGACTTCGACGATGAAGAGATTATTGCTCGAACGATGTTGCCGATGATCATTGAAACCGTTCGTTGTTTGGAGGAGGGGATTATTGGTAGTCCTGCCGAAGGCGATATGGCGTTAATTTATGGTCTAGGCTTCCCTCCATTTAGAGGTGGCGTCTTTAAATATGTAGACGAGCAAGGTATTGAGGCCATCGTTGAGTTGGTTAAGAAATACCAACACCTGGGTAAAGCTTATGAGCCAACCGAAGGTATGTTGGAAATGGCCAAAGCCGGCAAAAAGTTTTACCAATCAGACTTATCCTAAGAGAAACCATAGGGGATTAAACGATGAAAGAAGTAGTAGTAGTAGATGCCATTCGTACCCCGATGGGGCGCTCGAAAGGCGGTATGTTTAGAAATACACGTGCGGAAGAATTATCTGCGCGTTTGATGCAAGGTCTGCTCGATCGTAATGAAAAACTCGATCCGGCTGATGTTGAAGATGTGATCTGGGGTTGTGTGCAACAAACCCTGGAGCAGGGGTTTAACATTGCACGGAATGCTATGCTAAAAACGAACTTACCTCATCATGTAGCGGCACAAACGGTTAACCGCCTGTGCGGTTCATCAATGGAAGCATTACACACGGCCACACGCTCGATCATGGTCGGGGACGGCGATGTCTTTATTATCGGTGGTGTGGAACATATGGGTCACGTACCGATGAGTCATGGTATCGATTTTGATCCCGAACTGGCCAAGCACACGGCTAAGGCCGCTGGCATGATGGGCTTAACTGCCGAAATGTTAGCGAACATGTATAAAGTAAGTCGTGAAGAGCAAGATCAGTTAGGCTATCGCTCGCATCAGCTGGCGCATAAAGCCACGGTTGAAGGTCGCTTTGCCAAAGAGATCCTGGCGATGGAAGGGCACGATGAGAAAGGGCAGTTAAAGCTGTTCGATTTTGATGAAGTCATTCGTCCAGAGTCGACGGTTGAAGATTTGGCGAAATTGAAACCGGTGTTTGATCCAAAAAATGGTACGGTGACAGCTGCAACGTCATCAGCGATTTCAGATGGTGCTTCGGCCATGTTAGTGATGTCGAAAGAAAAAGCTGACAGTTTAGGTTTGAAACCGATTGCTAAAATTGTCTCGATGGGTGTTGCTGGTTGTGATCCGTCAATCATGGGTTTTGGTCCAGTACCGGCGGTCAAAAAAGCGTTGGCTCGAGCTAATATGAAATTAGACGATATTGATCTGATTGAGTTGAATGAAGCGTTTGCCGCGCAGTCGATTGCCGTACTTGATGGCTTAGGCATTCGTGATAACTTTGAAGAGCGAGTTAACTTAAACGGTGGTGCCATCGCCCTGGGTCATCCGCTAGGCTGCTCCGGCTCGCGAATTTCAACGACGTTACTACGTTTGATGGAAGACAAAGATAAAGAGTTTGGTTTAGCCACCATGTGTATTGGCCTGGGTCAGGGTATTGCGACTGTTTTCCAACGCTTGAATTAGTACAGCCAATAATCATCACGAAAGGCTTCTTCGGAAGCCTTTTTTATTGGTGGTTACTTTTGTGATTGTTCTTATGATTATTCTTATAAGAAAAAAAAGATTTGCCTGTAACGCCAGCGTAGCCAAGTCCAACAATAAAAATACAGGCTACGATAACGATAATCCATTCAACCAGTGACATAGCTCACCTCCTGTGTCCTTTGTACGTCTTTATTATTGACTGATTTGTAAGTAATAAGCAAGTGAGGCTTTGTAAGAAACTGCAAAATCGGTGCCGACAGGTAACGGCGGCTAAAGTTTAATCACCAAGCAAAGCCTTTAACATGGAAATGTTATCGTCGGCGAGTTCCTGCTGTTCAGTTTCAGACAAGGGCTTTCGTTTTTCATCCCAGTCAAGATCGGCTTCCGGCAGCTCTTCTAAGAAACGGCTGGGTTCGCAGCGGATCACTTCACCAAACTTATTGCGTTTTTTACACAAGCTGAAGACCAGCGTTTGCTGTGCTCGAGTAATGCCTACGTAGGCCAGGCGTCTTTCTTCTTCGATATCGTCGTTTTCGATGCTGGACTTATGCGGTAAAAACTCTTCTTCCATACCGACCAGGTAAACGTGATTGAATTCCAAACCCTTGGCAGCATGTAGTGTCATTAACTGAACTTCGTTGCTGTTCTCTTCCTCTTCTTCGTTACGGTCCAGCATGTCGCGTAACATAAGGTTCGCGACGGCTGCGGCGAAAGGGTTTTCATCGTGTTCATTTTCGTCAACGTATTTTTCAACCCAGCCAAGCAATTCTTGAATATTGTTCCAACGAAACTCGGCCGCTTTAGGTGTGCTGGATGTTTCATGCAACCAGGAGTGATAGCCGATTTTGGCGATTAACTCGTGCATCACTCCCATGCTGTCGCCGCGCTTGATATTATCGGCGGCACGAGAAATGGTATCGGCAAAGCGGCGAACCGAATCCAGCCCTTTGCCAGTTAGATATTGTTCTAATCCTAACTCGAAGCAGGCAGCGTATAAGCTGATGTGACGTTTTTGAGCATAAGTACCAAGCTGCTCGAGAGTCGTCGGCCCGATGGAACGGCGCGGCGTATTGGCGATCCGCAAGAAGGCGTTATCGTCGTCTTCGTTAGTCAGTAAGCGCAGATAAGCCATGATATCTTTAATTTCTGCGCGACCAAAAAAGGAGGTGCTGCCTGAAATTTTATATGGAACCTTGTTCGCGATTAGTGTTTTTTCAAAAAGTTTGGCCTGATGGTTACCGCGATACAAAATAGCAAAGTCTGAGTATTTACCGTTTTTGGTTCTGGCTTTTCGGGTGATGATTTCAGTGACAACTTTTTGTGCTTCTTCATCTTCGTTGGCACAGGTAACGACACGCAGCGGATCACCATAGGGTTTATCAGACCACAGCTTTTTCTCGAAAACGTGGGGGTTGTTATCAATCAGAACGTTAGCGGCTTTCAGTATTCGTCCATAAGAGCGGTAATTCTGTTCGAGCTTGATGACTTGGAGTTTCGGATAATCTTTGGCGAGCTGGTCGAGGTTTTCTGGACGCGCGCCGCGCCAGGAATAGATCGACTGATCATCATCACCAACCACGGTAAAGTTGCCGAACTGGCCAACCAGGTTTTTAATCAATTCGTACTGGCTGGTATTGGTATCCTGGTATTCGTCAACCAACAAATATTTAATCTTATTCTGCCATTTTTCTCGAACTTCCAGGTTGTCCCGTAATAGCAGCGTCGGGATCAGGATCAGATCATCAAAATCCACCGCATTATAGGCTTTCATGCTGCGTGCATACTTTTCGTAGACCTTAGCAAACACCAACAGTTCCTGATCATTAGCCTGAGCAATCGCTTGTTCTGGCAGTATTAAATCATTCTTCCACGTGGAGATTTGGTTTTGGAGTTTTGAAAGCAATGCCTTATCACTTTCTGCTTCTTTGAAACCGAGATCTTTGAGCAGGGCTAAACTGTCCTGATCATCAAAGATAGTGAAGTTGGATTTCATGCCGAGGGTTTTATATTCGCGGCGAATGAAGTTGAGCCCGAAGTTATGGAAAGTTGATACGGTAAGCCCCTTGGTAGCGTTCTGTCCGGCAATTTTCCCCACCCGCTGTTTCATTTCACGTGCTGCTTTGTTGGTAAAAGTTACAGCGACGATGTTTCGAGCAGGGATCTGTTTCTGCTTAATCAAGTAAACAATTTTACGAGTAATAACGCTGGTTTTGCCACTGCCTGCACCTGCCAGTACTAATAGGGGCCCGGAGGCACTAACCAGAGCCTGTTGTTGGCGTTCGTTTAATTGCGGAAGAGACAAGGTGTATCATTATGGTTATTCGAGATTGGCGGCAAGTTTAGCAACTCGCCGCCAGCAAGACCATTCAAATTTATGTATTATCGATAGAAAACGGAAGTTTCAAATACTTACGTCCATTAGGTTCATCGTCAGGAAATTGGCCTGCCCGAATATTGATCTGAATTGATGGGAAAATCAATCGAGGAACGGCCAGCGTACTATCACGTTTTTGTCGTAGCTCGACATAGGCTGCTGGGTTACCGCCGGACTGTTGAAAGTGGACGTTATTTTTTTGTTCGGCGACTGTGGTTGCGGCGACCGGATCACGGCCTTTAGGATAGTCATGGCAGAGCCATAGCCGGTAATCTTCGGGAAAAGAGGTTAAAAACTGAAGACTGTCGAAGAGCTTGTCTGCGCTACCGCCGGGAAAGTCGCAGCGGGCGGTACCGGTATCGGGGTGGAAAAAGGTATCACCGATAAACAGGTTACCGTCGATTTCATAACTCATGCTGTCGTCGGTATGTCCCGGCGTTTCATGAGCGATGAACTCAAACTGACCCAGACGGAGGCTATCACCGGCTGAGACCAAAATATCGAACTGGCTGCCGTCTGTGTTAATGTCCAGGTTGAGCTGCTGTGCAAAATGCTGCTGAACATCTTTAATGCCAGCACCGATAACGATTTTTCCACCGAGCTGTTGCTTAACATACTGGGCGGCGGTGAGGTGATCGGCATGAGCGTGGGTTTCAAGGATCCATTGAAGCTGGAGCTTGTGCTGACGAATGTATTCAACCAGCTGGTGTACTGACTGGTAGCTGCTTTCGCCAGAATGGAGATCAAAATCCAGCACGGGATCGATAACAGCGCTGTTGCCGCTTTGGGTATCATGAACCACGTAACTCCAAGTACTGGTATCCTTATGATAAAAGGATTCAATGTGAATAGACATAGCTTATGGGGTTAATAGGTTTATACTGAAGAATAAATCATCTGTTGAATATTAGCAATAACTAATCTACAATATATTAGAGTTTTCTAATGGAAGGTTTTATGAAACAATCGCTGCTGACTTTCACCATGCAAAAACCGAAGTGGGTTTTTGTCATTACTTTACTGTTGACCGCTATTGCCGGGGCCATGATCCCAAGCATTGTAGTCGATACCGATCCCGAGAATATGTTGGCTGAAGAGCAGCCGGCCAGGGTGTTCCATAATAAGGTGAAGGAGCGCTTTAATCTGTATGACGCAATCGTGGTTGGGGCTGTCACGGAGCAGGGGGTCTATAATCCACAGTCGTTGCAGGCCATTCATCAACTCAGTGAAGGCATTGCCCGAATCGAAGGCGTGGTGGTACCGGATATGATGGCATTGTCGACGGTCGATAATATTAGCCAGGAAGGGCCTGGCACTATTCGCTTTGAGTGGATGATGAAGCAGCCGCCACAGTCCGAGCAGGAGGCTGAAACCATCGCTCAACAAGTGCAGCGTTTGCCATTATTGCAGGAAACGCTGGTATCGGGTGATGACAAAGCAACCGCGATTTACGTGCCAATTGAGGATAAAGACGAGAGTTATCGTATTTCGCAGGAAATCCAGACACTGATCGATAAACTCGACTCCAGCGATGCCTACCACATTACGGGGTTGCCAGTGGCAGAGGACACCTTCGGTTACCAGATGTTTGTGCAGATGGGGATTTCCGCACCGTTAGCCGCTCTGATGATCTTTGTGTTGATGTGGTTATTTTTCCGCAACTTAAAGTTTGTGGCGGCGCCGATGATCATCGCCATGACGACGGTGATCATTACCATGGGCGCGCTCATTGGGATGGGCTTTACGGTGCATATTATGAGCTCGATGATCCCGATCTTCCTGATGCCGATCGCGGTGGTGGACTCGATCCACATCATGTCGGAATTTGCCGATAACTATAAGGAAGGGCAAGATCGTAAAACGGTGGTGAAAAAAGTTGTCGGTCACTTATTTACGCCCATGCTCTACACCAGTATTACTTCGGCGGTAGGCTTTTTCTCATTAATGTTAACACCGATCCCTCCGGTGCAGGTATTTGGTGCCTACGTTGGTTTTGGTATTTTGCTGGCCTTCATCCTGACCATCGCATTCATTCCAGCTTATTTATGCGCCCTGAAACCTAAAGCACTGGCATCATTACAGTCTGATGCAGGCAAGAAAAGTTGGCTACAGAAACTATTGCCCAAAGTGGGCAGTAAAAGTCTGGCTTTAAGTAAACTGGTAACTGTTGGATTTGTTGTTGTCATTGGGTTGAGTCTATGGGGAATTACTCAGATTCAGATTAATGACAACCCGGTTCGCTGGTTTAAGTCCGATCATGAGATCCGGATCGCGGATAAGGTTTTAAATGAGCATTTTGCCGGAACCTATAATGCCTATCTGGTGCTGGATTATGAGCAAGGTGCGGCGAGAGAGCAGTGGCTGGACGCGGTGAATGCCATAAAGCATCGTGTGCTGAAAAGTGACTTGCTCGAACTGATGCACACGGATGAAGATCTTGGTACTCAACTGAATGAGGCGATCATTACACTGGAAGACAGGTTGTTCGAAGCTAATGATGCTCAGGCTAAAATTATTGAAGACTTGCTGACAGAGGCGGAGCAGGCGCGGCGTTCGCTGGCTTACTTTCAGCAGCCGCAAGCACTGGAAAACATCGAGCAATTACAACAGGTGCTACAGGATAGCGGCCTTGTGGGTAAGAGCAATTCGCTGGCGGACGTTGTTAAAACGGTGACTCGTGAACTGAAAAGTGGCGAGCAGGAAGACTTTGTGATCCCCGCCAGTCAAAGAGGTGTGGCGCAGGCATTATTGCAATACCAGTCATCGCACCGCCCTCAGGATTTGTGGCATATGGTGACGAAGGATTACAGCTCAACGGCGCTGTGGTTACAGCTGAAAAGCGGTGATAATCAGGACATGACACGGGTGGTAGAGTACGTAAACAACTACTTGGCGGAGAATCCACTGCCGGAAAACGTCAGTGCAAAGTGGGCCGGTAAAAGCTATCTGAACATGGTGTGGCAGGATGAAATGGTGGCAGGCATGCTGGGCAGCTTGATCAGCGCCTTTGTGGTGGTTTTTATCATGATGATCATACTCTTCCGCAGCTTATTGTTTGGTGTGCTGGCGATGTTGCCGCTAAGCATTACCATCCTGTTCATCTACGGCTTAATCGGTTGGGTTGGTAAGGATTATGACATGCCGATCGCAGTGCTATCGTCATTAACCCTGGGGTTGTCGATAGACTTCGCGATTCACTTTTTAGAGCGGGCGCGAGATATTTATAAACAGACGAAAGACTTCAAGTTAACCATGCAGCGAATGTTTGGTGAACCGGCGTCGGCCATCAGCCGTAATGCGATTGTTATTGCGGTGGGTTTTACCCCGTTACTGTTCGCTCCATTGGTACCTTACATTACGGTGGGCTTTTTCCTGGCCACCATTATGGCAGCTTCGGCAGTGGTCACCTTAATTCTGTTACCGGTGGCATTAAAAGCAACACGCCGTTGGGCCTTTAAACCTTAAGGAGGTTGATTATGAGTTTATTGAAACGAGCTTTGGTGCTGATGGTGGCAGCAATGCTGTTGCCACAGGTTCAGGCCGCTGACGAAAGTGATTCATTATCAGTCGACATGATCGTCAGTAAAGTAAATAAGGCATCTTACTATGCCGGCGACGATGGGCGCAGCGACGCGCGTATGATTATTGTCGATAAGGATGGCAATAAACAGTTACGACAGTTTGTGATTTTGCGCAAAGATGAGAAAGATGAGGGTGATCAGGATTTTCTGGTGGTATTCAGCCGACCTTCGGATGTGCGCGGAACGGTATTTTTAGTCAATAAGCATGTGGATAGTGACGATGATCGCTGGTTGTATTTACCGGGGCTGGATCTGGTCAAGCGCATTTCGGCAGGCGATAAGCGAACCAGTTTTGTCGGCTCGGATTTCTTTTATGAAGATGTTTCGGGACGTAACCCGGCTTTGGATACTCACGAATTGCTGCAGGAAAGTGATGAGGCTTACCTTCTAAAGAGCACACCAAACGATAAGGCGAATGTAGAGTTTGCCTATTATCAGGCCAGTATCAACAAAGAGACCTTCTTGCCTATGGTTGTAGACTATTACAATGAGCAAGGTGAGATCTATCGCAAAATGGAAGTGGTCGAGGTGGAAGAGGTACAGGGTATCCCAACTGTCATGAAGTCGAAGATTTTGAACCTGGAGACAGACAGCGTCACTTATATGCAATTCAGACGGCCCACCTATGACATTGGTGTGCCACAGGAAGTATTTACCTCGCGGTCATTACGTAACCCTCCTCGTGAGTGGTTAGAAGCTAAGCAATGAGCGAGTGAAGACTATGCGTAAGATGACAGGGGCCTGGTCACAATCGATCCTGATCGCTGTGCTGTCGGCTCTATCTTTGGCAGCCTCGGCAGCAGAGGATGAATTTGATGCATGGGGCGATGAGTGGACCGAGGAAGAACAATCCAACTGGCTGTGGGGCGGTTTTATTGAAGCAGCCTATGGTCAGCGCCTACAGACCGATCCGCTGTTTGCGGATAAACAGACGTTAAGTGAGATACGAAGTCATGTGGAAGGCGATTATAGTGGAGACGATATTGATTTTAGTTTTCGCGGCGATCTTTGGTATGACGATGTCCTAAATGATACCGAACTCGACATTCGGGAGCTGAGTATCAGTTTCTCTGCGTTTGGTAACACGGACTTTAAGCTGGGTCGGCAGATTTCAACCTGGGGAACCGGTGATCTGCTGTTCCTTAACGATTTGTTTCCGAAGGACTGGAAGTCGTTCTTTTCTGGTCGCGAAGATACGTACCTGAAGGCGCCGGCAGACGCCGTACGTATCACCAGCTACTTTGATGCGGTCAATGTGGATCTGGTGTGGATGCCTGTATTTACAGACGATCGTTATATCGATGGAGAGCGGTACTCGTTCTTTACCCCATTGGCGGGCCAACATGTCGGCGGTCGTGATCTCATTGAGCCGGTGATGCCGGACAAAAACATCGGCAACAGTGAAATTGCGCTACGCCTGTATAAAAACATCGAGGGGACTGAATACGCCGTATACGGTTACCGCGGCTTTGATAAACAGCCGGTGGGGTTAACGACCAATTTTGAACCGACGTTTCACCGTCGTGATGTTTTGGGTGCCAGTGTTCGCGGCAATGTTGCAGATGGTTTGTATAACCTCGAGGTTGCCTATCACGATGCGATTGAAGACCCAGATGGAGCTGATCCCTTAGTCAAGAATTCACAATGGCGCTTTTTAATGGGCTATGAAACCGAATTGATGGCGCGTATGACGTTAGGCGTCCAATATTACCTTGAGTGGACGCAGGACTATGACGCGTTATTAGCAAACTCACCTACGCCACTATTTGAAGCAGAAGAAAAGCGGAGCGTCGTGACGGCGAGACTTACCTATCGCACCGTGAAAGATAAGTGGATCTGGTCATTGTTCGCCTTTTATTCGCCCACTGATGAGGACAGTTATATTCGTCCGAGTGTCAATTATCGGTTAAGTGATGAATGGCAGTTTACGGCTGGAGCCAATATTTTTAATGGCCAGAAAAGGCATACCTTCTTTGGTCAGTTTGAAGACGCGACCAACGCTTACTTGCGCGTCAGGTACAACTTTTAGGAGGTCATCCTATGTCAAAGAAAACGATGAGTGCGGAACGAGTACTAATGGCTTTTGCCGGAAGTATGGTATTAATCTCAGTGCTTTTAACCTGGTTTGTTCACCATTACTGGTTATGGTTAACGGTCTTTGTTGGCGCTAATTTATTTCAGTCAGCGTTTACCGGCTTCTGCCCGGCGATGATGATGATTAAAAAACTCGGGTTTAAAACGGAAAAAGAACTGGCGTAAGCAGGGCTGGTAAAAAAAGCAGCTTGAGAAAGCTGCCTTTGATGAACTTTATTAACTTAGGGCTGGGTGCAACCCCCATCGCGCTCGACCCATTTTTTAAAGCCGCCATCGACCGAGTAGACGTTATTGAAGCCAAGCTGTTGTAAAGTATGGGCACAACAGGCAGAGCGGCCGCCTGAAGCACAGTACAGATAAATAGGCTTATTAAATAAGTCTTCATCACACAGGCCGTTAACGCAGTCGTGGGCAAAGAGTTTAAACTCAAGCACACCGCGTGGAATGTTTACCGCACCTTCAACCATGCCCTGTTGTGTCTCCGCCGGCTCACGAACATCAATAATCAAGGCATCCTGTGGCAGGTTATGCTTAACATCCTCGACGGATACTTCGTTAATCTGTTGCTTAATATTTGAAAGGTAATTGGCAACGCAAGGTTTCATTAACAACTCTCCTTACAGAATAGTTCGTGAAGTAAATGGATCACTTTAGCCGCTTCAGTCGAGGCTAGTTTGTAATAAATGGTCTGTGAGTCACGTCGAGTTGTCACCAAGCCATCTTTACGCAGAACGCCCAGATGTTGGGATAAAGCGGACTGGCTCAGGTTGGGCAGTAATTCATTCAGTTTACCGACAGACAGTTCTTGATCGTGAAGAATACATAAAATTAATAAGCGCTGCTCATTGGAGATGCTTTTAAGAAATTGGGCTGCTTGCGATGAGTGTTTGGCCATCTCATCAGTTATTGGGGCAACTTCCATCAGTTTTCCTCTATATGGTGATCAAGTATCTTCTATGTGTATATAATTTAACATACAACTAAATTAGAAAAATTATAAACTATATTGTGACAAAGAAGGGAGATGTTTTCAAATAGCTAATTTAGCATTTGCTTAATTAGCTATATTTAATACAATGAGTTTATCATAGTAGGAGGTTATTATGGCTCATATAGTCGTTGTCGGTGGTGGAATTGGCGGTATACCTGCTGCTTACGAAATGAAAGATCTGGTTGGTAGCAATCACCAGGTGACCTTAATTAGCGAATCGGAATGCTTTCAGTTTACCCCTTCTAACCCCTGGGTTGCCGTTAATTGGCGCAAAAAAGAAGAAATCCAGGTCGAGTTACCTCCCATTATGGCAAAAAGGAATATTAACTTCTCAGCGGTTGGGGTTAAACGTGTCGAACCTAAGGATAACAAGCTGGTTCTCAATGATGGATCTGAACTTACTTATGATTATTTAATTATTGCGACTGGGCCTAAGCTGGCGTTTGATGAAATCGAGGGCATGGGGCCCAATCATTTTACGTACTCAGTTTGTACCACCAGTCACGCAGGTGGATGTGGCAGAGACTGGCAGAAGTTCGTTATGAACCCTGGACCCATAGTGGTTGGCGCGGTGCAGGGAGCATCCTGCTTTGGACCTGCTTATGAGTATGCCTTAATTCTGGATACCGATTTAAGAAAGCGGGGCATACGTGATCAGGTGCCTATTACTTTTATCACTTCTGAACCCTACATTGGACACCTGGGGCTGGATGGTGTGGGCGATACCAAGTCATTACTGGAGTCGAAACTAAGAGACCGCAATATTAAGTGGGTCGTTAACGCTTCAATCAACAGCGTGCAAGAAGGCGCGCTATATTACCAGGTAACCAATGAGCAGGACCAAACCAGTGAAGAAAAAAAACTGGAGTTCAAACATAGTATGTTACTGCCAGCGTTTAAGGGGGTTGATGCTGTAGCTGGTATCGATGACCTGGTTAACGCGAGAGGATTTGTTCTGACCAATGACTTCCAGCAAAATCCGACCTTTGGCAATATCTTTTCAGTTGGCGTTTGCGTAGCCATTCCGCCGGTAGGTGAAACTCCGGTACCTGTCGGGGTGCCTAAAACGGGTTATATGATTGAGTCGATGGTAACCGCGGCAACCAATAATATTAAGCAGCTGATTAATGGTGAAGAACCCAGCCATAAACCGAGTCTTAATGCTATCTGTTTAGCAGACTTCGGTGATGGGGGCGTTGCCTTCGTCGCTAAACCACAGATAGGGCCTAGAAATCTGAACTGGGCTGGTGAAGGGAAGTGGGTCCACTGGGCTAAAGTGGCTTTTGAAAAATACTTCCTGAGAAAAATCCGTAAAGGAAAATCTACAACCGTTTGGGAGACCATCATGTTGGACTGGATGAACATCAAACGGTTGAAGAAGAAGCCTTAAAACTACAAAGGGCTGAAGTCTTTAAGTGATCGAAGTTCTGGCATGCTCTTTTTCGGACGAAACTCGCCTGAAGTCTGATCAAAATCGTACTCCTGGGACCAAGTTTCAGCATTTTCGATGACTTTGTGGATAGATTCTACCAGAAATTGGGCTTCTTCATCGCTATTAGTTGGGTGTAATGAGACGCGTACCCAGCCAGGCTTGTCGGTTAAATCACCCTGATCGATACGGTTTGTAATTTCATGGCTTTTTAACTGATCGACACCTAATAGCAGGTGACCATAAGTGCCCGCACAGGAACAGCCGCCACGTGACTGGATACCAAACTTGTCGTTGAGTAGTCGGACTAGCAAGTTATGGTGAATGCCTAATACGTAAAACGAGACGATACAGAGGCGATCATCTTGTTGATCTTCGAGGATACGGATATCCGGGTGTTGACGCAGTCCTTCCAGTAAAATCGCCACCAGCTGCTCTTCGCGTTGCTGAATTTTATCGACCTGCATGGCGTCTTTCAGCTTGATTGATAAGGCTGACTTTATGGTTTGTAGAAATGCTGGCGTACCGCCATCTTCCCTTGCCTCGATATTATCGAAAAACCGATGTTCACCCCATGGGTTGGTCCAGGAGACAGTACCGCCGCCCGGCTGATCTGGGACTTTGCAATCATAAAGCTTGTCGTCAAAAATCAAAATACCGCTACTGCCAGGCCCGCCTAAAAATTTATGCGGTGACATAAAGATCGCATCCAGACGTTGCGCCGGGTTCGCTGGGTGCATATCAATATCGACATAAGGCGCGGAAGCGGCGAAGTCGACAAAACACAGACCGTCATACTCATGCATGATTTCGGCCATCTCATGGTAAGGCGTGGTGATGCCGGTAACGTTACTGCAGGCGGTAAAGGAGCCAATTTTAACTGGGCGCTCTTTATACTGCTCGAGCAGTTGGCGCATATGCTTGAGATCGGGACGCCCATCATCATCCGAACGAACAATCTCCAACGTCACTTCACATTCATGCCAGGTCGTCTGGTTGGAGTGGTGCTCCATATGAGTCACCAGCACCAGAGGTTTTTCGTGCTCTGCGATATCGAGTCGTTCACGCCACTTTTCCGGAACACGTAGGCCCAGCATGCGCTGGAACTTGTTGATAACCAGCGTCATTCCTGAGCCGGCGGCAATCAAAACGTCGCTATCGTGTGCATTGACGTGCTGCTTAATGATTTTCTGTGCATCGTGATAGGCTTCGGTCATGGTGGTGCCGGTGAGCGTGGTTTCCGTATGCGTATTGGCGACATAGGGGCCTAACTCATTGATAATAAACTCTTCAATGGGACGGTATAAGCGCCCGCTGGCGGTCCAGTCGGCGTACAGAATATCTTTACTGACGTTATGTTCGGAGTAATCGTGTTGTTCCCCGATAATATGTTGTCGAAAGCGCGAAAAGTGCTCGGTTAAGCTCATAAGGTTAACACTGAAGAATAAATATTAATGATTGCTAATATAACTTTAGTGGCAACGGGAAGCAAGCCTAGCAGACGCTGGTTGGTGTAGTTTTTGTTGCAACACCTGATCAATCACTGTTGGTAGGCATCGAAACTCTTGGCCCCGTGCGGTCGCATCCCGCGCCCCATGCGGATCTGTAAAATGGCTTCTGTGGTGACCGTTGGGGTCGACTCTTTAAACTGCTGCCTGAAGTATGGGTTGTCATAAGAGCTTTGCTGGCACTGGCCATTATCGCAGGTGAGACGGATAATTTTATCGGAACTGCTGTTAATCGGTTGCTCGGTGATCATTTGCTGCCTGAGAACAACAAACCAGTCGAGTTGTTGTTGACGAGTGAGTTTTGCAGCATGTTGCAATGCCAGTTGACGGGCTTGCTTTTGGTCGTCCTTTAGCAGCTTGTAGTGGACACGGTATAAATTGTCATTGACCTGGGCGTGATAAGGGCCGGAACCAGTGGCTGTTGTAGGATTATAGCGATACTGGGTAGCGCAGCCCCCTAATACTATCATGATGAAAATCAGCAGCGTATTTTTCATAGTCTATTTATTAATGAACCTTCCACTGTGCCTCAATCGCTTGCGATTCTTGCTCCTGGTTGAGGAATTGACCCTGTATCATGGAGTCTACAAGCTTATCGAGCGCTGGATCAACAGAAGCTGTCTGATATTGAGCCGGATCGGATAATGCTAAAGGCATCCGTGAGTGCAGCTGCCATGAACCGTTCTGCTGGCAGGCGATATTCATATGGGAAGTGGTCCCGGAGCTTAAAGCAAAAATGCGGCAATAGTGGTCGCTCTTGTTTTTGAAGCTGGCTTTTGGGAATATTTCCCAGCTTGAGTTCAGCGCTGCCGATTGACCGCTGGGGGCGGTATCAAGTAATTGAGCAACCTCGCTCCAGGCCAGTTCATTGTTCTGTTTATCAGCCGTGAAATAGGTACCGACGGTTAATCCCAGTGCTAATACCAAAACGGCGGCGATGGCGGCATGCTCTCGAACCGTTTGTTTAACACGACGCCACAGTGGGAATGACACGACATTATCCGACGGGGCCTGGGTTTCAGACTGCTGTAGCAAACGTTCGGTAGCCGCTGGAACAGGTTTTTCGTCAATGGCATGAATGGTGCTGCGCACGCTATGATCGAGCATATTGAGTTCTGCAATACGATCGGTGAGAGATTCATCCTCGGCAATACGATCACGAATGGCGTTCATTTCGTCGTGTGATAACTCGTTGTCTATAAAAGCACAAAGCTTTTCATCAGAAATTGTCATGCTAATATCCTCATATCATGATCGTTGAACCAGTCCACCATCGCCGAACGCGCCCTCGACAGGCGACTCATTACGGTACCGACAGGAATATTTAACGTTTCGGAAACTTCTTTATAACTGAGTCCCTCAACTACCACTAGCGACAGGATAGAGCGCTGCTCTTCGGGTAACTGATTCATGGCGCGTTGCACCTGATTCAGCGTAATTTGGTTGGCAATGGTTTTATCGCCGTCGATTGCAGATTCCTGTAATTCAGGTTTTTCAGTAGCAGCCTGACGTACCTTGCGTGAGCGATACTCATCGATCCACAGATTGCGACAGACGCGAAATGCCCACTTGGTCAGATTGGCATCATCAGGAACCCCTTTGTCGAGGAGGCGCTCCAATGTATTTTGCATCAAATCATCTGCGTCGTAATCTGAGCCGGTTAGGGAAAAGGCAAAGCGCCGAATCGCCGGGATCAGTTCTCGCAGTTGCTTTGTCATTTGAAGCTGTTTATTCATTGTCGAATTAATATTGTGTAGCCTATATCAGGAAGACGTTTTATCAATTGAGTTTATTCCCCAGGATTGGGAATTTATACAAGACGCCAAACGTCATTATTGTATAGAGTATAGATCGCCGATTAATGGGAAAGATAATGAAAAGACACCTTCTTGTGAGTTTGTTTGCGCTTTTCGCAACGATGCAGGCTCAGGCAGCAAGAGATATTGCAGACAAAGCGGTACGTGGCATTGGAAAGAAAGTCCAAGATATTCCTGCTGTGTCAAAGAGGCTTGAAAAAATAGAGAAGCTAACGCCCAAGCTTCCTGAGCAGGCGATTGAGCAGATCAATAAAAATATCGAAGGGCTAGATAAGGCTGCTATAGGCTCACCGGATCCGTTAGCAAAAATGGTCGGTAAACTGAGAGTGGCGGATAAATTGGGCAACACCGTTCTCGTCGAAACGGAAGTTGAAGACGGTTGGCGTGCAATAGAAAGAGAATGGCTGGTCATTGGCAGCAAAGCCGACACCGCTTTATTAAAACAATTGAAAATGGAGATTGTTGAGCAAAAAGAGCTAAAAAGCCTGAATATGACGTTGGTGCGTTTTAAAACTCCGTTGCCGCAAAACGAGAAGACCGTGAAAGAGATGTTGCCACAGCACTTAAGCCAGCAACTGGGGCGCAATCATATTTATGATGCCAGCCGGGCCGTAGCAAAAAACGATAAACATTCGGCAGCCGCCAGCATTAAGAAAAACGCCTGTCGAAAAAAAGTGGCGATTGGCATGATCGATACGGCGGTAGAGAAAAAGCATCAGGCTTTTAATAGCGCCACAATAACTCAGAGAAATTTTATGCCGGAAAATATGGTGGTACCAAAAGCACATGGTACGGCGGTAGCCGGTATATTGGTCGGCGAGGGTGAGCTGACGCCCCTGTTACCTAAAGCCGATTTATATGCCGCTTCGGTATTTTATCCGAGAAACGACTATACGCAGGGTGCAACCCTGATGCATTTATTGCAGGCGCTGAACTGGTTGGTTGAGCAGGATGTAGCGGTTATTAACATGAGTCTAACCGGACCCGATAACCCGATACTCGCGATGGGGATTAAACAGGCGGCGAAAAGCAATGTGGTGTTAGTGGCCGCAGCAGGCAATGAAGGGCCGGCGGCAACGCCGCGATTCCCGGCGGCGTATGATGAGGTTATTGCAGCAACCGCAGTGGATAGACAGCGAAAGATTTATCGGTGGGCAAACCAGGGCAGCTATATCGATTTTTCGGCGCTTGGCGTCGCCGTGCAAACGGCAAGATTGAACAATAGCTATGGACGCGAAAGTGGAACCTCTATGGCATCGCCAGTTGTGATGGCTAAAGCTGCCTGCGCAGTAAAACAAAAAAACAATAAAAAAACCGTGGTTGAAAGTTTAAAACAGGAAGCGATTGATCTCGGGAAGGCGGGAAAAGACGCGGTTTATGGTCACGGGTTAGTAGAGTAAGCAGCATCCTTGCTGTTGGGGTAGTATAGCTATAACTCGACTTTAAACAGTAGGCTTATTTCATTAGCCGTATAATCGGCAGTCTCAAAATTTGAGCTGGATTCTGTATTTTCCAGTTGAGTGACTAGCGAATATTGTGGCGTGAAGTAATAATCCCAAGCCAGACGTAATGTGTTGCGACTGTCGTTACGAACCTTACGGATACTGGGAAAGTCTGCTCGATAGTCTCGATCGAAATAGCGCCACTGAAGTTGTAGCCGGTGGTTGTTATCGTGACCAAATTTATTGGAGAGGGTGGCACGATAATTATCGCCGTCATAACTGAACTCAGGCGACGCCGCACGTTCCTCTTCCGCTGAATAACCTAGTGAAAAGAAGCTGTTACCCTGGTTATAGAAAAAATATGAATCGACACCGAGCGCATCGTTAGTGGCGTCACGCTGAGGGAGAGTATCAAAGGATTTATCAATACGGATAGTTTCCGCGCGAACGAAGATGCTGTTGTTAAACAGCTTCGACAGATAAAAACTGCCACGACTCATATCTAAGAAGCTATCACCGGCGAGTTTAGCATCAATTTCGTGCTGGCTGGCACCAACAGTCACAGCAGAAAAGTCATAAGAGACGTCGCCATAGAAGCGATGAATCGTTAAATCGAAATCGTCACTGTCTTGATAGTCTGTATCCGAAACATTATAGCCCGCCTTAATATTAAAACGGTCTTCAATAACCCAGTCGCCACCAAGATCAAGAGAAAGGTAGCGGGCCATGTCACCGCTGCTACTGCGCTGATCGATTTCATCGACTACCAATTCTGAGTTATAAACGGCACCAGCTTCCGCAGTAAGCTCATAATCCGCTTCAGTTTTTGCTAGAGCCGATGGACTGATGGCCATCAGCGGTAAAGTTAGCAAAAGGTATTTCATGAATAACTCCCGTTAGAAAATAAAAGCAGGCCAGCTAGGCTGGCCCGAAATCTATAATTAGCGATCGATGGGTAGTCGATCCTTAATGCTGTCAGCGATATTGTCATCAACAGCATCTTTAACCGAGCTTTTGATTTCAGCACCGATGGCAGAGCCAACGTTAGTTGCGACAGAGTCTTTAACGCTGGCAGAAACTTCAGCGCCAATATTAACATTGGCCGAAACGTCTGCGCTATGGTTGAGATCTGAAACAACACTTTGTGCAGTATCCAGCGCATTTGTTGCAGCATCAATACCGGCAGCTGCTGCCTGATTAGCATTTTCACCAACACGTTGAGTGGCGTCGGCAGCTACTGAAAGACCTTGTTCAGCATGTTCTTCGGTGCTGTTATCGTCCTCGCCGTTGGAATTTTCGGTATTTGTGCTGGCATCGACCGCCGTATCAAGGCCAAGAGAAGCTGCGCTATCGGCCGTAGCAGATGCATTATCGGTGGCATCGGCCGCAACGTCTAGCCCAGACTGTGCTTGAGCTTCAGCAGAACCTTCTGCATTTGCTGTTTGCTCCTGTGCCTGATCTTGAGTGGCATCTAGCTTGGCCTGAGCCTGAGATGCCGCTTTAGAAGTTGCTTGAACGCCGCTTTTTGCAGACTCATTAGCTTGAGCTGCAACTTCTTGAGTCGATTCGCTCTCTGTCGATAAATCTGCCGAGACAGAGGCATCGGCCTGTAAGTTAGCACGAGCTTCTGCTTTTGTAGAAAGCGCGACTTGGCTGGATAACGTTAGTGCAACAAATAGTATCGAATAATTAAAAACTGTCATGATAACCCTCTCTGTTATTTGAACATTCACAAGGGTGACGAAACAGGAGAAGCTTTTATTCTTGGGCCTTAGTAAAAGTGTGAAAAAGTTACGGCAGTTGAGATAGGTAGCGCTCCATTTTGCGGTAGTTCAGAGCTTCGCTAATATGCTTCTGTTCGATGCTGGGCGACTGTTCTAAATCGGCAATAGTGCGGCACACTTTTAAAATCCGGTGATAGGAGCGGGCTGAAAGATTGAATCGCTCCAGCGCCTGCGTTAATAAATCCTTAGCCGTGTTACTCAGAACGCAATAATCATCGACTTCGGAAGCCTGTAACTGGCCGTTGAGTTTTCCCTGACGCTGATGCTGTAGCGTTTGAGCCAGTTCGACACGCTGTCGAATGTCAGCACTGCTCGGTGTATTGGCAGGATTGCCCTGTAGCAGTTCATCCTGACTGAGCAAAGGAACTTCGACCTGCATATCGATGCGATCCAGAAGTGGCCCGGAAACCTTACCGAGGTAACGCCGGATTTGATCCGGAGTACAGCGACAATGTTGTTTGCGATTCCCAAAGTGACCACAGGGACAGGGATTAGTCGCAGCGAGTAATAAAAAGTCAGCCGGGTACTCGGCCTGATGAGCGGCACGAGAAATCGTGACTTTGCCGGTTTCCAGAGGTTCGCGCAGGTTATCCAGAACCTGACGTGAAAACTCAGTCAGCTCGTCCAGAAACAGAACGCCTTTGTGTGCCAGTGAGATCTCGCCCGGTTTGGGCTGACTGCCGCTGACAATTCTATCGCTTTTTGAGAAAATTTATCTATTATTTGATGTTTTTACTAACGCTATTTGCGAATATAGCAAGATAAGTGTTGTTGTTTTGCATGATTTACTAGCGATAAATGAGAATGGATTGATATGAAAACTAGCAGGCCAGCAAGGAAAATCACTAAGAATTACAGGAGTTTAACTGGGGTTCACAACAATGTCGGCAATCCTCACTATAGTGATTTTGAGTCAAGTTTAGAGCGTGATTTTTTTCTGTTGCTAGAATTTGACAGAGAAGTTCAGCAATACAAGGCACAGCCACTGACAATTGTGTTTGAAAATAGCGGTGGTGAAACGAAGGAATTTACCCCAGATGCCTTGGTCACAACCAAGAATCCAGACAAAGGAATCGTTGAGCATACTTTGTATGAAGTTAAGTACAGAGAGCAGCTTAAAGATTCATGGTCAGAGTTTAAACCCAGATTTAAGGCGGCAATCCGTTTTGCCAAACTGCATGGCTGGAAGTTCAAGATCATTACCGAAAAAGAAATCCGTACACCCTATCTGGACAATATTACATTTCTTAAGCCACACTTTAGAGAGACAAGATTTAGCCCCAGAGCATTTCAGATACTCGAATATTTGGCAGAAGTTGGAGAGTCAACTCCAAGACAGATAATTGAGTCCATGTCGAGCCATAAAATGACACAGGCTGAGCTCTTATTCGCTGTTTGGCAGTTAGTAGCGCGACAGTACATTCTTGCAGATTTAACAGTCACCCTAACAATGAATTCAAGGATTAAGGTAGCAAAAATATGGGAAGGTTACGTTCACGAAGAGTAACGCTCAATCTTGATGTTGGAGCTGAGGTTTATTTAGGCGCTAAGAAGCACCTCATTGTGAATCACATTGATATGAAAGAGGTATGTGTTCGAGGTGTTGAAGATAATCAGCTCAAGATAGTAAAAATTAAGGATCTAACGGATGAGAAGTCGGAAGATAGCTCTAGAACAAGAGAAGATCTATTAATTATAGATGATAAACACTGGAAAGACGTTCAGCGTAAGTATTTAGCAATTAAAGATCTGATAAAAACTCCAAAATACCAAAGAGACACAGAGCAGATCGAGGAAGTTGCAAAGGAAAGTGGTGTTAACAAGTCCACAATATACCGATGGCTATCTGATTATGAAAGATATGGCTCAATGACTTCATTATCCCGAATGACACGTCGAGACAAAGGGACAAGAAAACTTCAACCTGAAGTAGAAGAAGTCATTCAAAATGTCATTGAAGAACTGTACCTCACTAGGGAAAGGAAAACCCAACAAGAGGTATGTTTAGAGGTAAGGAGAAGGTGCAAGCGAAAAAACTTAACATTACCTAATCACAATACGGTCATTGCTAGGATAAAAGTGATACCTCATCAAGTTAGAGCAAAAGCTCGATATGGTAAGAAAGGTATTGAAAAGCATCAGCCTGTAAGGGGGCACTTTCATGAAAATGGCGCTCCCCTATCCCTGGTCCAAATAGACCACACACCCTTGGATATTATCCTTGTTGATGACATTGATAGAAAACCTATTGGTAAGCCCTGGATTACTCTTGCTATTGATGTTGCAACACGAATGGTTGCTGGGTTTTATGTAGGCTTTGAGCCGCCGAGCGCTATGTCCGTGGGGTTGTGCCTTTCTAGTGCTATGTTATCTAAAGATATATTGCTGGCTAAGCATGACATTGACGCTGAGTGGCCCGTTTGGGGGAAAATCCAAACAGTGCACGCAGATAACGCAAAAGAGTTCCGTGGCGATATGGTGCGCAGAGCGTGTCAGAACTATGGTATTGATTTGGAATGGCGTGCTGTAGGAAAGACAAACTGGGGCGGTCATATTGAGAGGTATCTTGGCACCTTGTTAACGAAGATCCACGGTATGAAAGGAACGACCTTCAGTAATACACAGGAGCGTGGTGATTACCCTTCTGAAAAAGAGGCCATTTTCTCTTTGAAGGAGTTTGAGAAAATACTGCTTATCAAAATAGTCGAAGAGTACCACCAAACCATTCATTCGGAGATAAAAACAACGCCCTATGATAAATGGATGAGAGGGATATTTGGTGACGATGACCAAAAAGGCGTTGGGCTACCACGAAAGATTGAAGATGAGGAGCGCTTCAGAATAGATTTCATGCCCTACAAAGAACGAACCGTTCAATCTTATGGCATTGTAATTGACGAGGTGCATTACTATTCAGATGTGTTGAGACGTTGGATTAACTGTAAAGATCCTAAAAACAGTAGAGTCAAAAGAAAATTTATCGTACGAAGAGATCCAAGAGATATCAGTTATATCTATTTCTTAGATCCAGAGCTTAATCGGTACTTTAAAGTTCCATACCGCGACACACGTCGACCTGCTATCAGTATTTGGGAGTTAAGAGAGTGTCAGCGATATCTTAAAGAGCAAGGGGAAAAGGCATATGATGAAGAAAAGATTTTCTTGGCTCATGAGAAGCTAAAGGAAATAGAAGAAAACTCCCGCAGTAAAACGATAAAGGCGAGAAAGCGTAATGCCATTAGGCAAAAGGTATTGCAAGACAGGATTGAAGAAGTTATTCCACAACCAGAAAATACTGAGACGGAATTGGATGATGAGTTGTTTGAAGACATTCAACCTTTTGATGATATTGACACATTTGGGAAGAGTTGATGAATATTGAGGATGTTAAAAAACTCGGTGCTGAGGAGCGGATTCATCATATACAAAGTGGTCGATGGATTGGCTATGAGCGTGCTAAGAATTTGATTGCTTACTTTAATGAGCTCTTAAATCATCCCAAGGTCTCTCGAATGCCAAACGCTTTATTGGTCGGAGACACCAATAATGGGAAGACCATGGTTTTAGATACTTTTGTGAAGCAGCACCCAGCAAGAGAAGGTGATGACGGAGAGAGTGTCTATGCTCCCGTCCTTGCCATAGAGGCACCAGCAAAACCAGATGTTGATGAGTTTTACTGCTCTATCTTAGAGAAAGTGTTTGCGCCTTATAAGCCAAATGACCGAGTTTCAAAGAAAAAATTTCAGGTCTATGGGCTGCTAGAAGAACTCAAGGTTAGAGTCCTGGTGATTGATGAGATCCATAATGTGGTTGCAGGTAGTGAGAAAAATAAGAAACAGTTTCTGAATGTGATTAAAGGTCTAGGGAATCATTTGAAAATACCAATCATTGCAGCAGGAACCGCTGAGGCATTTAATGCAATTCAGTCGGATGATCAGCTGGCTAATCGGTTCAACCCTTGCTTGTTACCTAAATGGAAGTTGGATAAAGATTATTTAAGGCTGTTGGCTAGTTTTGAAGCAACGCTTCCATTGCGTAAGGCATCCAAACTTGCTACTAAGCAAATGGCTACCAAGATACTTTCCTTGAGTGAAGGGTCGATAGGAGAAATAAGCACGGTTCTGACTCGAGCCGCGATTGATAGTATTCAGTCCGAAGAAGAGCATATTACGTTGGAATCGTTGAATAGAATTAGTTATATACCTCCCTCTGAGCGAAGGAGAATGAGGATGGATGTCTAAGCACTCGGGACGATTATTACCCGTTCATCCCAACCCATTACCAGATGAATTGTTATCTTCTTGGGTGTATCGCTTAGCAATGAGTAACTTTCAAAAAATTCGGTCATTTACACAACTATTGTTAGACAAGCGATCATTTTGGGCTCGAGATATGGATCGAATTGCGACCAATGAGATTTTAAGCACTATCGCTATTAGAGCAGGGAAACCCTTCAAAGACATTAAGCAAACCACGCTTAGGGGGTATGAAAGTATTGTTTATGAGGAGTTTGGGGAAGGTGCGATAACGAAAGGAGTATTAGCGGTCGGTATGTACCATAGGGTGCACAAACGGTTTGGGCAGATGTATTGCCCTAAATGTCTAGCGGAGTCACCTCCCTATTATCGAAAAATATGGAGGGTGGCTTTCGTTACAGGCTGTTATAAGCATCAATGCCATTTAGAAGACAGGTGCCCCAAATGTCAAATGCCGATATCGTTTAACCGTTGCGACAATGTGGATAGAGTATTTCCTTCTGCGCTCACCATAAATCACTGCCATAACTGTGAGTATGACTTATCAAAAACGTCTGTCAGAAAATTAAATGCTTATGATGCTCATGCAGTCGGCGTTGTAACTCGCGCAATTAATAATGGATGGGTCGATATTGGTATCAATCGTATTGTTTATTCACACTTATATTTTAAAGCCCTTAGGAAGATAATCTATATCCTGGCATCTAGTAAATATGGCGGTAAATTAAGGCAGTATTTTAGACAGCGGGATCATTTTAAAGTAAGAGAAAAACCCTTAGGTGAACTCGAAAAGCAATCGTTGAAAGCAAGGAGCGTGTTCGTTAACCCTAGCGTATGGTTATTAAGTGATTGGCCATACCGATTAATTCAGGTATTTGAAGATGCTGGCATTGAGCGGCTTCCATTACATATTATAAATGAGCGCACCCTTCCGTACTTTCTTGATCGAGTACTCAAAGTTGAGTTTGTTAAACAGCCGTACACCCCATCGTATGAAGAGTTCATTTCGGTTGAAGCCTATTTAAAGAAAATAGGCATAAAAGTTAACAATGCTAATATATCTGGAATACTAGGCATCCCAAGTCAGACCCATCTTTATAATGAGTACAGGAAAAGGGCTAGCCAGCCGCCTCGCGAACCTTCTTGAAAATACGCTCAGCTAAGGTTTGCGGACTCTCTAAAGCCTTCTTGGTATGAAGACCTCTTACATAGGCGTACTGACGGTTAATAATGTCATGCCACCTCGTCATTCTAGCAAATCCTAGCTCCCGAAAGAGCGATGTTAAGTCAATATGGTCAATATAACTGTAACTTTGATTATAGAAGATAATCATAGGCATTTTGTCACTTACTTGCCGTCTTTGGATTTCCGTCAGATAAACAACCTTGCCTTTATAGTTACATTCAAATATGACGAACTGCCTATTATTGGCCCAAAAATTATCACTTGGAAAAAGATTAAAGTACTCATTATGAATGGTAAAACTCTTACAGCCTGCCACAGGAATAGCGTTGGCAGTAAAAGAAAACTTTTGTGCACTGATTTTAACAGCCTCAATAATTTGATTTAGCCTTATTGTAATTTCTGGAGGTGATGTTTTAGAGTCTACAGGAGCGTTTTGGGATTTGCCGCTGGTACCTTTGCCTGAAGACTCGCCTTTCTTTGCTTCTCCTTTCTTTGGCGGTTTGTTGCCATCATAGTAGTACTTAGTAGCCTCCTTCTTTTTATTTTCAGGCTTCTTTCCGCGAATATGTGTAAAACGATCTTGAAATAATAGAATCTGGCTCTTAAGAAAATCATTGTCAGGTTCTTCATTGTCGTTTGTATTACCCTGACGTTTGCCGCCCCTTTTCTTTCGGCGAGGGTTGTAAGGCTTAGTACCTTTGCCTTCTTCGTCTTCTGGGCCATCAGTGGGCCAAGTAATTGTAATATTGTCGAAGGGAAAACTATGTGAGCATTGAACAAGGTTAAGGGCTAAATAATGACCGTTTTGGAGGTTGACTCCTCTAGTGATTAAGGTGGTTCTTCCTTTAAATGGGAAAGTGGTCTCGGGTAGCAGTAAGTCACTGTTTGTGTGAGAAATCATTAACGAATTGTAGACTCTAACCGCTGAGGAGAATGCTTCCTTTGAGCAAGCCATTCTTGAAGCCATCCATACATCCATTAAGTTAGCCCCTTGTGAAGCAAAGGCATGGAAAATATTTTCTTCAGGAAGATAAGACGATTTCTCCCAGTCAATACCAGCTGTTTTGCTCTTTATCTCATCACTAAACAGGCATCGGTTCATATAAGAAGACGAGGAGAAGTAAAACCGTATTAGCTCCAGCATGGGAATAAGTACAGTAGTATCATCAGTCGCTGTAACCTTTATCAGTTTAGACTGCTGCGAATACGGTAGTCGGTATAGATATGGAGGAATATAATATCGGCCTTTAGTTATTTCGCTCCCTGCCGATATGGTGGAGGTATTCGAATTAATATCTAGAGTGAATATTCTTTTGCTTGATACAGGTGGCTGGTAGAATTTCTGATCTTTAATGATAGAACCTATCTCAAGATGATGTAAATAGGATGCACCCACCCGAACTTTTTTCTTAGAAGACTCATCAATGATTTGCACTGAGTATGAGTTTCTATTTGGACGATAATGACATCGACTAATTTCAAGCTCGATGAAGGGATTGCTCGGCATATTTTGGTTTTTATACAGTGAGCCTAGATAGTCAATTCTCCATAGACCCTCTTTAGGAAAAGCACTCAAAGGGAGCAGTTCATTATCATCACTCATGGGAGTAGTCCTTTTACAAACTCTGTGGCTCCAGGAATAGTTAAAACTAAATAAATACCAATGATGGATCCGAGTAAGACGTAAATGATGGTTTTAATGTAGTTCTTAAAGAAAGACGGGGCTTTATGAGATGTATGGTATACAGCATCATCTGATTTAATATGATTGAGTTCATGATGAAGTCCGTCGTTACGCTGTTGGAGCCGTTGTTGTCGTTCACTCTCAGCTTTTTTTCTCATGTCGAAGTCGATACACTGTTCTTTCAAGTATTGTCCCAGTTTTGTCGGAGTAGCAACATATTTGTCAGCCACCATATCTGCGTGAGATACATCAAAAGAATGCCCAATAGCGGTTATGATCGGAGTTGATAAGTTGGTAATCGTTGAAACCAGATCTATGTGGTTAAATACTTCAAGGTGATCCCCACCTCCACGAACAATAGCTAATAAATCATAACCTTCGGAGTCTGCTTTTGTGAGCTCAGAAATAATCCCATGAGGATCACTTAGGTTTGTATTTTGAATAGTGATCTCAACGATTTCATCGACACCCGCTAAACCACTTTCCACATCCGATATGATACTCGATTGAAGCCCTGTAATAATATGAAGTTTGATAGGAGTGCTTTGCTCAAGTTTGTGTAGCACAAGCGAGGGTATGCTTTTATAGCCCAGCTTGTATTTCCGAGCCAATAAGTCAGATAACGTTGATTGCTCTAGGTCTAACGCTTTTCCGCTAACGATTTCTTTGACAACGAAACTAAAGTTAACTGCGACTTTGGTTTTAACCGAACGTTGAAAATAACCGTTAAGTTCGTATTGTGCGTTGTTCTGGAGTCTTGGAAAGTCTTTTTCGTGAACTTTTATAGTAAGGTAGAGCTTACTATCATTCTCGTATAGCTTGCAGTAAATATAACCACCGTATACACCGTAATTCTCAGGCTTTTCATAAATCCCTTTAACGGTAATTGTTTCTCTATCAAATGGTGTGGTTAAGTGGTTTCGTAAGTTTTCAGCTATTAATTCGGGTGTCAATGTTTCCATACGTTATTTAATATTTAATATTTAATGGATAACAGTACTGTTATCGTGTTGGGAAATAAAAGCCCTACCAGTAACTCTTAGACATAATATTTATGCGTTGTATTTGGTTAAGATAGGTACTGTAGAGCACGTGTAAGTCGTAAGTCTCAAAGTGCCACAAGGCGAACCCTGTTGTAACATCATCTTGATGAGAGTCTGGTGGCAAACTAATCTTTTGAAATAATATCTCTGGGCTATCATCGAACTGTAGATTAAAGGGAAGCTGCCCAGACCAACCTTTTGCATCTAAGTCTCCAGCACGATATAGCTTAATTGCGCCGAATGTAGGTGTTTTTAACTCGTCTTGTAAGAAAAACTCAAAACCATAGTTAAGATAATCAATGGAATGCTCACCTTCATCCAGCGCTTTAATGTCACCAGGAATATCAAACCCATCAAAGGCTGATAATACGTCAGAGTGATCTACGGTGCTTCCTAACGCATCAATAATTGCATTGAGTTCTAGGGTGGTTGATGACAACTCACTACTTTTTCTTAGTTCGCACACAATATCGACAATTTTCTCATAGCTTTCATCGTATGACACCACAAGTTCACACTGGGGTAGTGACCACACATCTCGTAGGTAAGAACGTCTAGATTCTTCGTAATTGGAAAGTTTTTGCCTAACGTCTCTTTGAGTATCATTCCATTGAAGGGAGAATGGCAGAGTATCTTGATAAGCTAAAATATCGTCAGACTCACTATAGAAAACAACGCCCGTCAATATCAGAGGTCCTTGCCCCCACAAGTGTTCATCCTCATTGTCGAAATAGGGTTTATCACAGAACGTGAGCTCGATGCCATGGTTACGACATGGCAGCCACGTATAAAACTGATAATCTTCAATATCATCCGAATCAAGGTAAGGCCTTCGTCGAATACCAAACTTATCGTAAACCGACTCTAATTCTGGGCTTAACGCCTCTTTTCCCAGTAATTGAATTACTTGCTCAAACTGCATAGAAGCTCCCTGATGTTTTAGTCTTTAAAGCCATAAAGGCCTTTTTCCTTTGCCTGTTCATAAGGGTAGCAGGTTAAAGTAATTAAACTAATATTTGTCTTATCATCAGAGTAATCTACAGCAACACGATATGTATCTTTCTCCCAAAACTCGGAGTTGAAAAAATCGTCGAAGTTACCTGGATCACCCCAAATATCAATAACTTCATCCCTAGAAGAGTTGAGAGAGACTTTATCGAACAAGTGTCCATCGAACACTTTGTTATCTTCAGGTGAGTTGAACAAGAGAATACCTGTTAGTATTAAGTCACCATCACCAAACTCCTGATACTCTAGCTCTTTAACCATTGCTTCATCATCAAAAATAAACTCTATGCCGTGCTTGGGTAGTGTCGCGTAAGTTGTAGGTTCGTCATAACTTGATAGAGCAACAGGCTGTTTGTAGCCCATAGTCTCCAGTACAGTCTTCACATTTGGATCGTTGCTGGTCTTGCCTAATAATGTCACTAAACTATTGGCATCTATCATTACTTAACACCTTTAATCGTTTTCATTAAGAAAGTATCAAAATCTTTGTTAGTCATATTCAGTATCTGTTTGGCAGCAGCTTTATAAGCCTCGCGGCAACCGCCGTCCGCATCGTACTCATCAATCTGCTTAAGCATTGTTTCTGTATCTCGTTTAGCTGCTCCAGCTAAATTACCTGCATCCTGTATTACCCTTTTTGCCGAATTTCGTCCACCATAGGTTGGGCTGACCTGCTGATGGGCTTTTCTAGGTATTGCAATCGCGTCTGCGGCGTTTTCAATAGCTTTAGCTTGCTCAGAGCTTAACCGTTTACCACGTTTAGCAAGTATCATTTCAGCTCTTTTCTTCAAAGCAGCTTTTGAAGGAACGTGGTCTCTGTCAAACTTACCACCTCCTGTTTTCTTCTTTAAGTTCTTATAGCTATTTTTTTCACCGCACTTGAGTTTTTTCTTACTACCTTTCTTTTTCTTCCCATCGCCTTTAACCTGATCTTGGCTCTTTTTGCTCTTAGGCGGCACCGCATCCGCAGCTTTGCCATTCGCGGCATTTTGGGCATTCTTTTTGTTCTTCTTTAAATTAGCAGCCGCTTCTTGTAACTGTTTTTTGGCATCAGCCAGCTTTTGCATCGCAGCTTTCTTGGCGGCTCGGGCTTTCTCCAGCTTGCGCGCCAGATTGATGCCGCGCCTGGCAACAATACCGCCTTTAAAGGGCTTAGCCACCAAATCTCCGATATACGGAAAAGCTGACACCCCATCCAGAATGGCTTCACCGTAATTACCCCGACTCCATGAGATACCAGCATTCACCAAGTCAGAAGCAGGTGTTGGGTCAATGAGCCCTGTGGCGCCAAGGGCTGCTTGAGCGGTGTCGAGCTGGGCTTCTTGCTCCAGTCGTGCCATTTCAGCGTTGGCTGCATCCAGCTCGGCCTGCGCTGCGCGTTGTGAGCTTAGGGCATCTTCCACATCAGGATTAGCGATGATTTCATTATCGTAATTAAAATCATCAAGACTGTCAGGCTTATAGTCATACGTCCCGAACTCTGGGTTGTACTCCAACCCGTCAATGCCCATGGGGTTGTTATTGCTGCTGAACAAGTTATTGCTTCCTAACGGGTTTTGAAAGGCATCATCAGGCAGCTGGCTATCCATAGCCTTAAGCTCTTCATTGGTACCGTTTTGATACCGCAGTGATTCTTTATTGTTTTGTGTATCCTCGGCATCGTAAGTGAAGGCTTTGATTTCGCCATTCTCACCAACATAAGCCATGGCCGTGACTTTGATGTAAACGGCTTTGCCCATGACATTGCCGCCGCCTTTTGGGCTGGAGCAGTTCATTTCAAACAAACTGTCGTGACGAATCACCCAACCGCCCTCGACACGGAAGGTGCTACTGTACATGGCTTTTGGCACACAATAGCCCTTATTCACGCCTGACTTGACGCCGCCGAGCTTACCAGGCTCGTTGCCCACCACTTTGGTGATGTGGCTGTTGGTGGTAAAAACCTTCTTTCCCGTAAAGAATACGGTTTTCGTCACGCCGTCAGCGTCTTGAAAGCTGCCGATAGGAAAGTACGGCAAGGGTGGCGTTGAGCTACCCACAGGCGTTTTACAAAAGTCGGGCGCTAGGGGTGTAACCTTAGCATCACCTATCTGGCGACCTGCTTCCTTACCCATGGTGCGCTCCTTGCGGTTTATTCGATGATGGACTTTGCTCCGCCATCTCTACCAAACGCGCTTCAATATGCTCAATCTCGTCATCCATACGGAAGGTCGCCCGCCAGGTCAGATGCGCCCGTAAGTTTTCAGGGTCGAGAATTAAGGTGTCCAGATAAGCTCGCGTGACGACCGCTTTATTGATACGCGCCCCTATCATCAAACCTGGCAGCTGCGTCTTAATGGTACGGTACTGTGGATGAAGGTTAATCAGGGTAATAGGTTCGTTACCCCGTAACATGCCTGGATAGATTAAGTCAGGGTGGGCACCGTTATAGAAACTAAAATCAAAATCATAAGGCAAACTCGGATGCTCGTGCTGTAACCACTCATCATCGGTAGTACCCACCAGCTCACGCCTCGGTAGCCAGCCTTTACCAATAAAGCCAAAGCCTTCAGGACGGTAATGCTTGCCGAACTCTTGAACAGGCTCTTCAATGGATTCTATTTGTGGTGCTTGAATGCTCTGATATTCAAATTTACCAAAGCCCGCAAAGCCCATGCCCACAGGGTTCTGCTCATAGTAGGTCGCTTTATCGCCTGCGCCCCAGCTGCCGCCGTAGGCGTATTCATAGCGTAGTGGCACACTTAAGGCTGGCTCAGGGCGTGACAGTGACCAGCCTAGACCTCGCTTTCGCCAATGGCGCTCGCCATAAACGGCCAAAGCCTTTTGATGCTCACCAACGACCACACGCGTTCCCCATGACTCCATGGGATGGCCGCCTGGGGCGTAACTGTGTCCCGTAACCACAATATCGCTACGCGGTTTAAACGGCACCACGTCGCTTTCATACAAGATGCTCGCAGCATCGTCATCGTCGTGATACCTGTCGGCTGTCACCAGTTCGTCTTGAAACTGACAGGGCTTCATCACCTCGTTCGGCTGGTATTCGAAAGTGCCTTTGAACACAATAATGTGAACAGCCTTATCCGCATGGTCGATGTTACTAAAAAAGAATGGCGGAAAAGGCGTGACGTTAATAAACTCCATGCCTTGTCCTTAAGGGTTCACATCCACAACTTTACCCGTGAGCGTGACGTTCTTGTCACCGTTAATGTTAATTTTGTTGCCACTGATAACAATCTCGCCATTTTTCTTGAGCGTAATCGAGGCTTCGCCTGTGGCAAACTGGATTTCATCACCAGCAACAATGGTCACTTTCTTACCCACGCGGACGTCTTTCATCAAGCCCACTTGCTCAGAGCTGGATAAGCCCACCGATTCGTTTTTAGCCGCGCCAACAGTGATTTGATACGCTGCACCAATACTGAGAGCTTTAGCCAAGGTGATCGTTTCAGCTTTATTCATACCAACGGTGATGGTTTCGTTTTTACCAACATTCTCGGTACGACTCTTACCAATCTCGATGGATTGCTCTTTAGCAACGGTAATCGACTCATTGCCACCCACTGATTCCGTTCTATCGGCACCAATATCAATGGTTTCATTCTTGCCGACCGTTTCTTTGCGGTTATTGCCGATGGTGATGGTTTCGTTGTTATCCACGGTTTCAGTACGATCGTGCTTCACATGAACCGTTTCATCGTTGCCAATGGTTTTGGTGCGGTTATTCAGAACATCGCGACTCTCGTCATTCTTAACCAAGGTGTCCATGTTCTTCTCGGCCTGCACCGAGTACTGCTCTTGGCCTTTTTTATCCTCAAAGCGAATGCCGTTGTAGTTATCGGCACCGCCACCTGGCGTGGAGCGAGACATCCAACCGCTTTGAGTTTTGTTATTAGGTAAAGAGTAAGGCGGCATCGAGTTGGCGTTATAAACCCTTCCTGTGATAATCGGTCTGTCTGGATCGCCATCTTCAAATTCCACCAAGACTTCCTGACCAATACGCGGGATGTTCATGCCACCAAAGCCCGTGCCTGCCCACTGGTGTGAGACACGCACCCAGCAGGAGCTGTTTTCGTCTTTTTGGCCTTCGCGATCCCAATGGAACTGGACTTTAACGCGACCATATTCATCGGTGTAGATTTCTTCACCCGCGGGCCCCGTGACTATGGCGCTCTGCAAGCCTTGAATCGACGGTTTTGGTTGGCGACGCTCGGGGCGATACTGCACCGTTTTAGGAATACAAGTGAACTGATTGCTGATTTCTTGCTTCGGCTCGTCGTTGTTTAAGTAGCTATCGTCCGAGGCCTCGTAGGTCATGGCCGTAATCAGGAAACCTTTGCCGATTTCAGTCGGATCTTCATGGATTTTAAGGTTGAAGGTACCGCCGACCATCAGCTCTCGGCAAGTGCTGTGCGCTGTGACTTGTTGATGGAACTGCTCTTGCTCTTCCATACGGGCTTTAATTTCCTGCTCGCCAAGCCCCGAATCGTAATACTCACCTGGGTAATCATAAACCTCATAGGTCTCGCACCCTGGGAAACCACTTTTGCCCTGATTGCTCACCTCAAGCGGATCATCAGGGCTCTCAAAATTGAAACCACGAGCCGAATATACACCTCTTGGGAACACCACGTCACTTTGCCATTCGCTAATATACTCTTCATTCAAGCTGCCGTAGCTTTGCGACACGATGGCTTGCGGACAAGTGGGATAGCTCGACTTATTATCGGCTAACACCAATGTGTGTTTACCTTGCTCGTGAATAAAGTAATAGTAAATCCCCGCTTCTTCCAACAAGCGATGAATGAAAGCTAAGTCACTTTCTTTGTATTGAACGCAATAGGGATGCGGTGAATAGCTACCGACCGTCTGGTTCTTAAAGGCGACTTCATGCTCACCCAATACCTGCTGCACGATATCCAGCAACGACTGCTCTTGGAATATGCGTAAATTGACCCGCTGACCCAGGAACCAAATTTTAGGAACTATGATAAGGCGGTAACGATACAAGGACTCTGAAGCTCGGCCTAAGTTACTCAACCGAGCCACATAGCCATTAAAATAGCGGACGCCACCATGATTCAGCTCATACCCAAAGTCTATGGATTGCCCAACCAAGTCTTGTGCTGGCAGGCCTGGCTCTTCAGACAAACAGGTTAAGGTAAACTCAAAAGGGTTAGACAAGCTGTCTTGACCATGAATATCGGTCATTAAGAGCGTATTATCGCCCAACGGAGAGTGGATCTGTAAGAGACGGTTTCCCTGTGTGTAGCGTTCAAGTAAGCCCATATCTGTTCCCTAGACGGATGCAAATCAATAGTTGCTGAGTATTCTAATAGATATATTTTAAAATCCATTATATATATCAGATGATATTTAAGATATGTGACGTTTATCACATTAAAGGTGCTTGGGCTGCAAGGGATGGCGAATCAAATTCCGTATCAAAACGCAAGGAAGGCAGCCCAAGCCCGCGTATTGTATATAAGGCCGATAACTGCTCCTACCAGAGATAACTATAATCATTGTAAGAAATCTCGTAAGATTTTGAGTTAGTGTGATGTGGAGTTGATCAATTAAGGTGGTTGTGAGCAAATCTAGTCAGACTGTTAGGCATATATAGATATTAGTAGTAAGCCTGTGACGGATTAAAGATCATTTGCCACTAGCCACAAATTAATCTAACCAGAATAACTTATTCAAATAACGCTATTTCTCAAGTAACGGAGCTGTACTTCTCAATAGACTTGTAATCTTACAAGCATGCTCTTCAGATCCATCCCACACATCATGAAGAGTTTCCATCAAAAGAGATATTTGATCTTTGCCTCCAACAAAATCTTCAACCTCTATAGATAAAAATTTACAAACTATTGCAAGATTTTTTGAATAAGTTTTAAAGCGACCTTTTTGAAATCTCCAGATCTGAGTACGATCAACACCAGTTTTTTTTGATAGCGAATCTATACTTATCCCTTGATTTCTAAGGGTTTCATTGATTGAAAACTGTATCCTAAATGCTGATACTTGATCTATTTTCATACGAATAAATACAATACATTTTTTTGCAACATGTTGCTATTTTTGTTATATTGTTACTATATGTCAAGTTTAATTATTAATGCTAATAGTCAATTAACTTATTTTGAATCCTTAAGGAAATGCCTGTATATTGCTGGCCTAGGACTAAGGGGATTCTTAATGGAAAAAGTATTTAAAGAAAAAGAAGAAATAGAAGACGGGATTAATAATTGGTACATATTGGACGCCCAAATAGATTTGGGAGATGAAAATGATGCCTTTATTAAAGCCTGCGTAGATAGGATAAATAGTGCATCAGGATTAGAGGTTATAGATGAGTTACTTGAAGGGGATGATATCAATTTTGATATGGAAAACCTGCGAGAGACTCTCGTTAAAGCTGTTCTTCCAGAAGACAATCCTAATCAAAAGCCGCAATTAAGGGTTACTAGGAATGAGTTTGGGGAAATAGCTGCACAGGTCGTTCTTGATCACTGCACTGATATATCATTTCCTTTTGCTACCCACTCGCTGAAAGAAAATCCTGATCAACCTAAATTAGGACTTGATGGTTACGGGCTAGTTGATCTTAATAACGAAAAAAAATTAGTGATAGTAGAGGTTAAAACCTCTGAAGATAAAAACTATCCACCCGCCGTCGCAAAAAGTCTACTAAGCGATTGTCGAAATGCGCTTGGTGGGAAAGGGATAAGAAAATTAACTACCACCCTGGTAGCAATGTATCGACAATATCAAAGTAATGACGAGTTAAAACAACTATTAACGAATTGGATTCGAGGTCTACACTCGGAACCAGAATCGGTTGTTGAAAGGATATGCCCAGTTTTAATTCGAGGAAAAGTAACAGCTAGAAAAGAAGATCTCGAAGGGTTTATGGGGAGTAACCAAGATTATTCGCCAAATGGCAGTGATGGTGTTTCTTGTTCAATGAATGGCTACGAAATAGAGCAACTATGTCAGTTAGCCTATGAGAAAGTGAGTAAGAAATGAATATCAATATCAGAGATATCTTTCCTGACTTTAAGATCAATGAATCAATTAAAAGTCTAGATCATGGTTTACTACAGTCAGCGATCTATGGAGAAGAAATATCTGATGAAGAAATTGATAACAAGCAAGAATTATTGACGGTATTGAGGATAGAGGCATCAAATCTTCTAGGTGACACAGGATTAGAACAGTTTCTAATTGATATAGGAAGAACAAATATAATAGATAGGGAAGATCAGCAAAAGTTATTTTTAGGTTGGGAGTTGCTTTTAGATTCAAGTTTAGAGTTTGACTCTGACCTCGATCTCGAAGATGTCTTGCATTTAGTTATTTCGGGCTATTACTCTAGAAATCTCAGTAGACTTAAAAGTTGTATAGAGTCAAGTAAGGTAGAGTATGCGATACATTCAGAATTGATTGAATCAAAGAACAAAAGCTGGGAAGAAAGAGTAAAAATAACTACAACTTGTGCTTTGTTATATATTGTAAGCCAGTCAAATTATGATGAGATAAGAAAAACACAGAATATAATTGATGAACTGGCAGATATTCAAGAAGAGTACGAAGGTGAGTGGTTACAAAACTTTAATTTAACAAGAACTAAAAAAGCAGCTGAAGCAGCTGCTTTATATCACATAGCTTATGCAGTAAAAATTACATCCGATTATTTGTTGACGGGAATTGCTAAAGATTCAAGTGATGAAAATGTTGATTTCTTAGCCTATTTGAACGTCATTCTGAATAGAGCTGATAATTACTTGGCTATTAGTGATAATTTTGAATTGCTTTCATGGTCAAAGTTAGTCGGTGGAATACTGTTACTGTTACACAGGAATTCAATTTGGTTTCGAGTTGATACAACAGGTAATTACATTAAAAGTTTTATTGAGGAGCTTACTGACTCAGATAGAGAGGGTAATATATTCAGTTTATTACCTTCTCAGCAAGATGTACTAAAAGATAGGCTTCTTGACCCTTCCCCTGTTGCAAAAGTTCTTCAAATGCCTACTAGTGGTGGCAAAACCTTAATGGCAGAGTTAGCAATATTGCAGACCTTCCAAATTTTTGGCGATAAAACAAACATAATATATGTTGTACCGACAAGGGCGCTTGCTAACCAGATAAGAATACAGTTAACACAAGATTTCTCAAAGCTAGGACTTAATGTTGTCGCTGTCGGATCAGCATTTGAAGAAGATCCGTTTGAAGATGAAATTATTGGCGAGAACAATGGTATTTTTATAGCAACGTATGAAAAAGCAGATATGTTGCTTAGAACTAAAGTAAAGTGGTTTGAAAAAATGAACCTCATGGTGATTGATGAGGCTCATAATGTATCAGATGGAGAGCGTGGAGCTCGGTTAGAACTTTTATTGGCAAACTTAATTAATCAGTGTAGAGAGTTAAAATATCTGTTATTAAGCCCCTTCATGCCTGGTGCACTAAGTGTTGCAGAATGGCTATCAAGAGATATAGACAAATCAATGGTGGTTCAAACTGAGTGGAAACCATCACGGTTATTGATGGGTTTACCATATTTTAATGCTGAAGATGGTAAGAGAAAAGGAAATTACAATATAAGGTGGGAAGAGCCACATAACCCATTCGTTAAACATGGAAGTACAGTATTGATGGAAAATGTCTTTAAGAATGCACTTGGAGGGTCAAAAAAAGAGCAAGTTATACAATTAAATGAGACATTTAAAAAGTTTGGGACTGTCTTATGCATGAACCCAGGAAGCAAAGCTGGTTGCTTAGAAACGGCTAAAAAAGTAGCTAGAGGAAGCCGTCTGATAAAATCACCTGGCGAAAACTTAAAATTGGCAATAGAGTTCGCTAAGATGGAATATGGAGAGCAAAGTTCACTCGTGGAGTGCCTGAAAAATGGAGTTGCCCTTCACCATTCATCTATATCTCCAGAAATGAAGTTTTTAATTGAATTAGCAGTAAAAACCAGTGACATACGATTCCTTTCTGCTACTACAACTGTTGCTCAAGGCATGAACTTTCCGATCAGTACCGTCATTATGCAGTCTGCATTCATTAATCAAAGAAGAGGCGGAAGGTATTTAAGCAATAATGAGTTCTGGAATATAGCAGGTAGAGCTGGAAGGGTTGGTTTGTCATCGAAGGGGTATATGATATTTGCAAATAGCCGCCCAAACGACGAAAAAGTTTTTGAAAGTTACCTAAATATTGCAAAGGAAGAAATAGAGTCTCCTTTGTTAGAGGTCTTTACTGAATTAAGCGGGGACTTTAGCTACGAAAGCATACGCATGCTTTATAGAGAAAAGGTGACGCTAAGGCCATTTATCCAATATTTAGCGCATGCACTAGTTGTTTATGGCCCTGAGAAAGTTACTGAAAGACTACAGATTATCTTACAATCATCACTTGCAGACAAGCAAATAAGTAATGCTGCAATAAAGCGGAATGTAAGAAGCTTAGCTGATGAATATTTAAACAACATTAAAAGTAAAATAAATTTTGTAAAAACTGCGGACTCGGTGGGGTTATCAAATTTCTCTTTAACAAGGCTGAGGCATGAAATAAATGACAGCAAACATTTAAAGCATGGAACAGAAAATATCCTGAATACAGGCGCAGAAGGTTTTGCAGAATTGATAGGTGCGCTTGGGCATCTAGATGAATTTGACTTTGAAATGAAAATTAGCGAAGCCACATTCAGAACTGACTTAGCAGGTGAATTAGTCGAAAAGTGGGTAAACGGTGCTGTTCCAAAAGATATGGTGGATAAGTATCCCGAAAGTCACAAACTGGATTATGATGGTAAAGTCTTTCATGCAGCCGAGTATATATATAAAAAGGTATCGCAATTACTTTCCTGGGGAGCTCACAGTTATGCTTCAACATTGAAATACACAAAAGAAGATGGAGAAAATGAAAACAAAAACGAATTTCTTCCAGCTTACATACAATACGGAGTATCTAATCCAGTATCAGCAATAGCGTGCCAACTAGGGGTCCCAAGAGACTTTGCTAAAGGAATCTCTGAGCAGTTTATAGCAGAGTATGGTGATATAGATAAAAATAATGCAAGTAAGATTCTTGAGTTTGTTAAAAACACCAAAAAAATTGACTTTGAGCATATAAAACAAAACTCAAAACTAGAGGGGGTGTCAAAAGAATTGATAGAAAGAGCATACAAAAAATACTTAGGCCTTTAAGGTTTGATTAAAGTTTAGGAGTGAAGAGGTATTTATGAGGGATAGAAAGTTATTAACGGTTTATGACGTAATTGTAGATAACTATAATATTGAGGAGATTGGAGAAGGTCATTATCTGCATACGTTTACAACTAAGACAACAGGAAATAAATTTGAATACGAAGGGAAAAGTATTGAGATTGTTGAAGAGAATGAAAGGTATAATATAGGTTATGAAAAGATAGGCGGAAGAAATATCATTGCATTACATTCATTGTCTAAAGTATCAAGCGTCAATAAAAACATTAGCTATAATTACGCAAAACAAATTGCATCTGAAGATTTTAATATTAACAAGCAAAAAAATGATGACAGAGTTTCTCATAGTGCTAGCGATGGGTATTATTGGGGGAAAAAGTATGCATGGAGAGCGTACGGTGGAATCGTTATAGCAAAAGAAGCATTTTTCAATTATCTTGACGAAATTAATCACCCCTCAGTCAGCTGTATTACAGATGATCCAGATAAGCCCTTTGCAGGTAACGAGTCAATTGCATATAAAGATGAAGGATTGGAAGAAAAGCTGGATGCTCTTATTGAAACGGCAGAGAAAAGTGGAAAAAGATTTTACAAGTCGGAGTTGTACTCAAAAAAATTTATTATTAAAGGCATAAAAGCAATCACAGACAAGAAATAGTTCTGCACAGTAATATAGACACTTTAAAGAGTGCGCGTGGAAATTCAGGGTTATGTTGATGCGTTACCACATTGTAATGGTACCACTCATTTACGAGGATACCCCAAAAGAAGCTCCGAAGGTGCTCCAGCTAACATCCCAAACCCTACTGCTAAATTCACCTGCAATTATGCGCTTTTTTAGGTTTTAAGGAATAATTAGTGACCGATGACGAGCTACAGAAGCAATATAGAAAGCAAACTGAAGCTTTAGAAAGAAAAATGCTAGCCTCTAATGACAGTATAATTCAAGCTTTTAGGGAATATTGTGATTCGATAGGGGTTGAGGTTGAAAAAGGTGACTTCAATTTTGTTCAAACTATCGGAGTGTTGGCTAATAAACACAACCTCCTACTTAAGCTAGCCCCTGAGTTGGAAGTTGATAAAGATGGTCTTGTTAGCTGTAAACAGCTTGATAATCTATTCACAAAAGATAAATTTCTTGAAGGATATTATTTAGCTGAAAATTACATGATAATGGCTCATCCTGCTTTTAGGCGAGGCATGAGTCGGCACAATAATTGGGCGCCCTGTTTCATAAACAAGTTTTGGGTACTTCAAGAATCAGAGATCGAGCTATATCTCGCATTAGATCTCGAACGGGTGAGGATAAACGTTAATGACTCAAGGTATATGGAGTTTGATACCTGGTATGGAGCCTTGTTCAGTGATGATATTGAGTCGATACCAGACGGTTCAACTTACCTTCGGTCTCCTATTGATACCCCACCACTAATAACCTCAACACTTTTTCGCAACGCTTATGCGCTAGACATTTATTGGAGCACCAAAGAAACGATAAAGACATTTCAAGCGCTAGAGTTCAAGCAAGACAACATAACCATAGAAAAAGATGGTGAGATATATCATCCTGTAAGATATATCCATGCTGAATACGATTTAAAGAAAGAGTATTTTAGGCATTTTGATGGAGCGATTCATTATTATAGGCCTGATGACTATTATCTGCGACGGGATAGTAATTTTAGGCACAATGAAAAAGGAAGTCGGTTGATTAAAGCAAAATCAGAAAAGCTATTTAAAATGAACGGTGTGGTCACTAAAGAGGTTTGGTCAATGTTTTCATCACACTTTTTTGCTAGTAATCCTTTGGTGGTTGAATATTTAACGGGGGCTTATCCTAATCATGTTACAGAGCGGCTGAAGAGGCTTAGAGTGCGTACAACCTAAAACATATCAATATCAAATAGTAAAAACCCCCGACTTTATGCCGGGGGTTTTAATGCTCTGAGTTTATTCTTGGTACAGTGTTAGAAAAGTACAAAACAATTGGTTACTGCTCCTACATGCCAATTATTCTGGCATATTGAGACTATTCAAGCTGCTCTATTCAGACGGAACTATAAATGCATGACGGTGATCTTTTGGATGATGTCTGACCATTTAGAGAGTTGCTTACTCCCAAAATGTAGCACTTGCCCCTCAAACGACTCTTGCCCCTTCCCATCAATGTTATCGTCAATTAGGATGCCGCCTTTAAGAAGGCCTTTGTTAGAGCAGATAATCAACCGTTCGGTAGCTTCGAAGCCTAAGTGATTCTCTACCCATAATCGTTTTTCAGTATAACTAAGAGGGTTCCGATTAGAAGGCGCTGTCAAAATATAAACGTCATGCTCTTGGCTTAACGCATTAAATGCATCAATAGCTCCATCTATGGGCTCAAGGTTCTCAAAGAATTGTGGCAAAGATTGAGGATAAGCCACATTGGGCTGATGGTTTTTTACCTCTGCAAAGGCTTTGTCATAATCGGCTAGAACGCCATCCATATCAATATAAATAATCATTTCTTGCCTGCGAGTGATTTACCGCTTAAGAGATAGTATTGTATCAAATCGTGACTGCTCAGGTTGAGTAAGTGAGCGGTAATTTAGTCTAAAACATTCTGTTCCAGCCCGAATCAGCTGTATGGATTCTAGCCTGTCCATATCCTGAGGTATCTGAGGGTTCATTTCCGAAATCTCGCCGTTTCGATGGTCGAGGATTTGAAGTTTAAGACCGCTGGGGTGCGATAGAGTTTTGCTTTGGGGTGAGTATGTCCATTCCATTTGATTCATTGTGAATTCCTAAATCTAACCAGTGCTGAGAATTTTAACACAGGGTTACGGTGAAACAGTGTTAGGCATCTGAAATTACGGGAAGTATTTCACAAAATATTATAGAGTGCGGCAATAAAACTTCGGCTTAAAGAGCTCGTTAGACCGACGAGCCTTCTATTGGTGCTTAACAGATGTAAATGAGGCTGGTAAGTGCAAAATAACCAATAATAGCTGTATTTGCACCTCTTAGGTCATGTGGTTGTCGGTAAATATGATTAATATAAAGAGTGAAACGGACTGTTTATAGGGGAAAAACAACTATAAGTAAACGCCATGCTCAATAGCCAACAATAAGTTTTTTACTTCTTCGTCATCAGAGTTTATTGGCGCTTGGTTGTTGAGTTTTTTGTGTGGCGATATAAGCCATATAATAGCAGCATCTTCTGAGCCCAGCGTTTCTTTGGCCATAGAAAATAAGTCAGGTTTACATTCTATTTTCTCCAGCAATAGAATGTATTTTTTCAATATCCTATCTAAATCACTCATGGTTTCGCCCTCACCTGCTTTACAGCAGAGCAATCGTAAGCTATAGCTCTGTGAGTCAATAAGGTTTGCGGTATAGCTACTGGGTTAACTTATTACCATTTAAGTTAACCACTCTAGAGTCAAATTTACAATGTTTGTTTGGGAGGGTATAACCAAGGAGCATTCCCATCCATGCTGTAGATGTAAAAGTCTGCTAATTTGGCATTTTTTTGTCGTTATTCGCAAATAGCGCTAGTATTTTCTCATTTATCTATATTATTCTCATTTATCGATAGAATTCACAGCCGCCGCCGATGAGTGCGGGCGCGGAGCAGGAGTGGTGTGGCGAGCGGTACTTGCGGCTAAAAAACTGACGGCTGTCGAAGCCAAGGTGACTCACTGAATAAATAGAAGCAGACTCTTTAGCTTCCGCTTCGCTCATCGACGAAAGAATCGTCGGCATGCGCGAAGCGAGCATGCTTTTACCCGTTCCCGGCGGGCCGATGAACATTAAATGGTGCTTGCCCGCCGCCGCGATCGTCATGGCGCGTTTAGCCGACTCCTGAGCGATAACGTCCGACATATCGACATCGAAGTTGTGACCATTGAGGTGAGTACCCGGCTCGCAGACCGAAAGCGACTGGTTTTGCGCCAGCGAAGCGCAAACGTCGAGCAGATGCTCCGCATGCAAAGCCTGGTTAGAAGGCACCAGCCCCGCTTCCGAAGCATTCTCTTTCGGCACGACCAAAGTCCTCTGCGCCTCGGTGCAGGATAGAGCTACAGGAAGAGTGCCTTTAACGGGTCTCAGCTCGCCAGTAAGTGCCAACTCACCGATAAACTCAAACTGAGATAGCTTTTCGGCAGGGATTTGCTCCGATGCGGCCAAGATACCGAGTGCAATGGGGAGATCGAAGCGTCCGCCGTCCTTGGGCAAATCCGCCGGCGCTAAATTAATGGTAATACGCCGCGCCGGAAACTCGAAATTTGAATTAATAATCGCACTGCGAACGCGATCCTTACTTTCCTTAACAGCAGCTTCCGGTAACCCCACAATATTTAAGCTCGGCAGGCCGTGCGAAAGGTGAACCTCGACCGTAACTAACGGCGCTTCAATGCCCATCCCAGCGCGTGAATAAACAATAGCAAGTGACATAAATATCCTTTTTTACAGGTGGTCTAAAGGGCTTTTGACTGCATTAGCCCCTTTGTTCATAACATGACTGTACGACGCACAGGGATGTGCGAGTGTCTTGGGAAGACAGGAGTCTGGAAAGACGATTTGGGTTGTCTCAACGTTCTTATGTCCGAGTAATTCTTGGACGGTACGAATGTCATATCCATTTTCCAATAAGTGTGTAGCGAAAGAATGACGAAAGGCATGACTGGAAGCGTGTTTGGTTATATTCGCTGCGTGGAAGGCTTTATTAATAACCTTTCCCACAGCCCTGGGATGTCTGTGATAGTGCCTAAGTGTTCCTGTAATTAAGTCAGGACTAAGGTTTTTTGATGCAAAGACATACTGCCAACCCCAATGAAAGTAGGCTTGGGGATATTTTTTGCCTAGTGCTTTAGGTAAGTGTACCCCGTTCCAGTTAGAGCTGGACTTTAAATCTTGGTACTCTAACTTGCGAGAATCTAAATGGCTTCTGAGTAAACTAAAGGAAGTATCGGAAAGTAATGTGACGCGATCTTTATTACCTTTGCTTGAGCGAACGATAAGCGTATGAGTATCAAAAGAGATATCTTTAACTCGAAGCCTTAATGCCTCAGAAATACGAAGACCACTACCATAAAGCAAAGAAGCTATAATTTTATAATCGCCGTGAAGGTGGCTGAAAATTCTAACAATTTCCTCTCGGCTAAAGACTGTTGGTAGTCGTTCAGGTTTTTTTGAGCGAGAAATAGAAGGTAAGTTACCTAATGGATTACCGATAACGTTCTTATAAAGAAAAACTAAAGCATTGAGAGCTTGGTTTTGAGTATTGCGGCTGACATTTCGATCGACCGCCAAGTATGAAAGGTAAGAGCTGACATCCTTAGCAGATAAGTTCTGTGGGTGTTCAAGCTGATGAAAGCGAATAAAGTCTTTTATCCAGTAGAGATAACTCTTCTCGGTTTGAAAGCTGTAATGATTCGCTCTCATAATATTTCTAATGGAATTAATAAAAGGTGATTTTCCCATGGCAAGTTCCGTTTGCTTGAAAAAATTTAGTGTAAACAAAAAGTTGAACTCACTCTATAGTCATGTACTATAAGGCTTGTAGGAGATCGGTACTAATAAACGACAAAAAAATCGCACGAAGATACGCCAATCGCTTAGGTTCGGTTTATAGGGGTATTTCCGAGCAAATGGAACATCAAAAATTAAAATCAATAAATTCAATGGGATACGAGCAATGCGCCGTATTCTTATGTTATATGGATAAGAGATGAACAGGAAGTGCCCTCACTGTAAAGAACCCACAATTAGACTTTGGTCGCTACTCATTAAAAATGTGGAGTGCAGAAGTTGCAAATCCATCATCGGAGCACACTGGCTACTAAACCCGTTGTATTATTGTCTAGGTTTCTTCGTCTGTCTTATGGTAACGTTTTATCTGATAAATTGGCTTAGCTTTTATTCAGCGATCCCAATTTTAGTCTTGTGGATACTATTTGAAATTTCTAGAGAGCTAGTAGTTCCTCTTGAAATTAAGCAGGGAAAAGCAAGCGTAGCCTCGAAAGAACTTAAGTGATTTCGAGGTTTTGTTTATAGGTTCTCTCTGTCCTCGATTACGCGTTCGCTAATCGAGGCTACGTTCACTAGTGGTGCCAGGTTATGGCGAGGTTTGGGTGTTGGCTTGGTCTGTATGCATTTGCTTCGTATTTTCCGACCCCAATTAGAAAGGGATAGTTAGAGTAATAGCAAACCAAGTTTACTACGAAGGGAAGCAATGGGTTGGAGCAGAACCAAAAGGAAAATTTCAAAAAGTCATTTAGCTGAGTGGGGCAAGATGTTAGAGTCTAGCCCTTTACCACGTCAAATTCAGGCTCGAGATGTGAAGGTCCTTTAACCAATAAAAATAGCTTGTCTCGGTTAAAGCAAAGCATATCACGTCGAAGAGAAAGAGATTATTGCAAATATAGCGTTAGAAAACGGAAAGCTTTTCGTTAGGGAAATCCCAATTGGTTTTGTTCTACAATCACTTCAAAATTGAATGTGACGGTTTTTGAATAATAAGCGGTTAGCAGGGCGATGAAGCCTAGAAAATCTTTCATGGTTTTATCACCGCATAGATACCACCTGACTTGGCGTTACTTTCAGCTCAACCATAATTAATATTGTCAAGCGGAAACTATCTAATAGGGGAGTTATAATGGCAGAAGCAAGTGGTTATGTACTAATCAAAGCACCAGAGCAATTAATGAAAACGCTTTTGAGCGACTTTGATGAGGTTACTTATGAATCTATGACTGCTCTATTTAAACATGCGGGAATAGATGCAAGTAAAAGTAGTGACTCTTCATCATGTCAGCTTCATGAATGGTCCAGGTTTACTGCTGAGGGGATGGAGTTAGTAGATGGCTATTTGCGGATCATCACTTTTGGTGACGAGTGGATGCCAGCAATTAAAACACTAATCAAGAAAGGTAAAGACTTAGAAGTATATGGAAAGATTAGTCATGAATACGGCTACGATGAATATTATGTTCTGAATAACGATGGTGAGTCTTATTTTGAATATGTGGACTTTGAAGGTGATCACAACGTCGAGAGAGAAAAGGAAATTGGAGAAACATGGTTAGAGCTGGCTCCTTCAGAAATCAGGGAAGATTTGTCAGGCTCTCTCGATGTAGAGGATGCACTTGAAGACGACGAGGACGATGATGAAGATGAAGTGTGGTCTCCTACAGAGGATTCTGATTTCGTTCAGGAACATGAAGGGTTTGTGCATATTAACGAAGCGTTATTTAACCCAGAAATATACGATACTAAATATCTGAAGAGAGCTCTTGAGCTAGGTGCTCAACTTGTAAATCCAGAGCCGATGGGTTGGAAAAAGCTGCCCTCCTCAAAACTTACAGAAGTCATAGCTAGCCTCGAAGTTGATGCAGAAACAAAAACAAGAATAGCGCTAGATATGCTAGATAGTTATGACTTTGATTTAAACGCTGTGTATGCAGTTAGAGGTGATAGATTCGGAACACCATTAAGCTTAGCTGCAAGCACAGGCCTGCTGGATGTGGTTGAAAAATTGATTGAAAAGGGAGCGGCCCCTGATTTTGATGGCGAGTATTGCCCGATAGAGGCGGCAAAAAAGACCTTAAAAATCTTACCGCTTGTTATTGATTATGAGCCTTTAGATGAACAGGGAAGCGCCGAAGATATAAAGGTAATTATTAATATCTTAGAGCAAATGCAAAAAGAAACAGCGTAGTTTAAAACGTATTTTTAATATACCCATTAGTTTACAGGTATATGATTAGCGCAGCAGAGTTTAAGGGGGGGCATCAAGGTGTTCTATAGCTTTGAATTATTTGTGGCTCGCTGCGTTAAGTTTACTATTAAGTGGGCTGAGCCTTCTCGACCGGCGTTCAGTAAAAAAAGAGGAATCCATGATAGACGTAAATAAATTATTAGATGAGTATGAAGCTCATTTTAAAGTTTTAATGACTGAAAAATATGGTAGCGATAGTTTTAGAAAAGCAGAAGAAAATATAATAAAAACATTAGAATCTGTTCGAGGTCATATAACTGACGAGCATTTAGGACGCTTAACCAAAATTCTTGATGAATATGGCGGTCAGGAGATACTTATAGAACTTGCATATACCCTTGGTGCTCTTGGTACAGATAAATCGTTTGATTACTTGCTGCGAATGTTTCATCAATCTTTTGAGGATGGTTGTGAAGAATATAATACAGCCATGGCATGTTTGGCAGAAATGGACTCACTTGATAAAGAAAGAACGGAAAAAGAAGGTGTGTATGATCATCATATGCTTTTGATGTAGGTGACAAAACAGGATTAAAAATCTTTAGACTAAGAATATAATGTTAAATGTAAAAGGGGCTTACGGAAATGTCAGAGGTGATATGGACGCACACCATTGAAGAAAGTGATTTCTATTCGTTGAAGGAAAGGTTGCTTTATGCAGCAGTCCTCTCGCCTATTGCTGCTGCTGTGATCTGGTATTATTCCGATATGCCTGTTATTGAGGCGGCAGGTGCTGCCTTGGTATTGGGCCTTTTACTGATATTCTTTGACCAAGGGGCAATGAGTGCAAAAGATCAGAGAAGGTTTATTGTCCTAACTTCTAATGCTTTGAGGATTTCTTCGGAAGGCTACTTGTTGAGTGGGACTGGAAAGGTTTATCGCTTTGGGCAAGTAGCTCCAAATACAATCAAAGTCAAACCTGGAATGCTTGGTACCTCGCAGTTAAAGTTCAGCTGTACTGGGAACAAGGTAACAATCACGTTTCCTGATAAAAAATCAGCATTAGCCTGCCTCATTCGCTTACGGAGGGCGGTAGAAGAATATAATAACTGAAAAAAGTCATCCGGCTCTGCGATGCTTTTAGTACCGGTGGCTTATTTTAGTATTACTAGTGCCCGCTCCAGACTTATAGTAGTCGCAAATTACTAACAGATGAACCTAGGCAGACAAGACTCGAATAAGTAGTGGTGCTTTTTCAAAGCTCTTCCTGATTGCCTGGGATTCCAGCGACAGAGATTTACGCACCTATACCGGTCCGCAGTATGGTGACGGTGGAAATAATGTTCGTATTTCTCATTACATAGACTGGATCGAAAACACTTTATCTGCCGAGGGACAGAAGCAGAGCCCGGAGCCAGCAGAAGTCTAACCAAGTATTGTCGGCCCGTGAGCCCGGCTCTAAAAAACAGGCAGCGACATCGGAATAAAACCTAAAAAGGGTAAAGGATTTATTTCCGCTCCTTGGTAAATTATCAATTTCGAGACACGGGAACTGGTTTTTACTTTCTGCTTTGTTAGCCTTATGTCGAACTAGAGGATGAGATGAAGAAGGCGGCTGCATGAAATTTTTGGTAATAACGTTTCTCGCAATTTTAAGCTTGTCAGCAAAAAGTACAGAGCAGAACTCTGGTCAAGAGTTGAGTCAGGAAGTGACGGCGACGGCATATACTATTGCTGAGGATGAAACGAAAAAAGGTCATATTGGTGTGGCTGCCTGGGGTGATCGGCTGAAGCCGGGAATGAAGGCAATTGCGGTGTCTCGGGATTTGATTAAGAAAGGACTGAAGCATAAGACGGAAGTCGAAATTGTGGGCATGGGGAAATTTATGGTGCTGGATAAGATGCACCGTCGTTGGCGCAATAAAATTGATATTTTGATGACAGACAAAGCTTCGGCACGGAAGTGGGGCAAACGAACAGTGACTATTCGCTGGAATCTTTCTACACCATCACAATAAAAACATTATCCATGCATGTAGCACAGGGAGTGCTCTAAAAGCACTCCAGTGATTATGTGCGGTTCGGGCCATGCTTTTTCTGGTAACTCTTAATTCTAATAATGCTTATTCAACACATCATTAACAATGTGGGCGATAGCGTTATACTGTTGCTTGGTAATATCCTGTTTTAGCCCTCGACCATCGTTGATTACTATTGTCCATCCTTTGTCTGACTTTACACGAATTTCATAGCCAGCAGTTGTCGTAGAAGTCTCTTTTTTAAAAGCCGGAAAGTCGAGTCCCGGGTAATCGGTATTAACTTCAGAACCAAAGCCTGTGCTCATGCGATGGTAAGATTTATCGCCGAAATATACGGTGACAGAAGGGCCGTTCCAAGAACATCCGGCTTTTGGACCGTAGGAGGCATTTTCCCTGACTCTACCGCCCGTATATTCTTTGTTAAATACATTGCCTACTTCTGTCAGTTGAGTACAGAAGGCTTCGGCATCAACGGAGACTTGTTTTTGTTGTTCAGGGGGTTGGCTGGCTTTGACGTTTTGTTTGGGCGCGTCTGTAGATTGGGTCACCGCCGAAGGGGAGCTTGATAATGACTGGTCGTTACTGAGTGTAAAGTATGCTATGCCACCGCCTATAACGACGATAGCAAGGAGAGTAATAATGGCCGAGGAAGCGGTGCCTGTATGTTTATGTGTTTTATTGCTAAATGTTGTCATAGTGAAACTCCTTGTCCTGTGGGTTCAATCGTTGGTATGGGAACCATGAACCGAATGCCCTGCTTAACAATAGCATAGGAAGGCTGGCGCATGATGTACAGTCGCTTATGTAAAACTTGTGAAGAATTAAGGGCTAAGCCGCAAAGACAGTGACATGCGAGGGGTAAAAACTGATTAATGAGCTGTTATGCCTGCTTTAAGGGGCTGAATTTGGTATGTTGTGGACTGCTTTAGAGCCTAAAAACGGCTTATTTGTAGAATGGAGTTGAGCCGGGCTGGGGGAAAGTGTTTTCAGCGATCAGGTGTGAACAAAGAAATTAACGACAAGGAGTTATGAAATGCTACGAATAATTGCAGTAACGATAAGCATCATGTGTTGGGCTGTCACAGCCCCGGCAGCTGATGTCGAGGGTGCAAAGGATCATCCTTTGACCGGGCGTTTTGAGGGAGCTGAGATCATCGAATACAGCTATAGAGATTTTGATGAGTTTCGGTTTATTGTCGAGCCATTAACGTCACGCGTCAAAAAAGAGAATGCTAAGCATATGGTGACCAGAGAGGGTAAGTTAACGCGAATGACTTATCGCGCTCCGCAAGGAACCAGTAGTTTAGCAATGTTTCGAGCCTACGAAGATGCGCTTGCGAAAAATAATGCTGAAATCATTTTTGAGTGCAGCGGTAATAGTGGCCAGGAGTCTTGTACCACAAGGGGAAGTGGTAATAATTTTAAGTACGTAGCTCCGGGTTACAGTGTTCTTGCACTGGTATTCGGAAATGCGCATAACGATAAAACGCGCTATTTAGTGGCAAAGATAGCGAGAGCAGAAGGTGATGCCTATGTCTCGTTGCACGTGATTCAAAATGGCCGAACCAACAGCGAAGGCAGTAGCGAACGGGTATTTGCACAAGTTGATGTGTTAGAAGAAAAAGCGCAGGAAAGTAAAGTGGTTATGGTTAAAGCCAGTGAAATGGCTGAAAAGATAGACTTGAACGGTAAAGTTGCATTGTATGGACTGTATTTCGATAGCAACAAGGCAAGCATCAAGTCAGAGTCTAAACCGACCTTAGATGAAATAGCCAAACTGTTGAAAGATAATCCTGACTTAAAATTATTGGTCGTTGGCCACAGCGATAATCAGGGAGACTTTGCTTACAATGTCGACCTGTCGAAGCGCCGTGCTGCTTCGGTTAAGCAAGCTTTGACCAGTAACTATGGGATCAATGCGAGTCGTTTAAAACCGTGGGGAGTGGGATATGCTGCCCCCGTTGCGAGTAATAACGCAGAGCAGGGGCGTGCCAAGAATCGCCGAGTGGAGCTGGTCGCGCAGTGAAAGTATCGATAAAGCCCAGTAAATGTACTGGGCTGTTTATCTTTTTTTAGCAGGTCCAGGTATCCCTCAGCGATTAAATCGATCAAGGGTATCGGTGTCGAAAATATTCAATCGTTGAAAAATATAAAGCGTTATTCTTGCATTTTTATACAGGAGACGTGCTATGAATCAACGTTTAAATTATTTACAAAGTTCCCCTGAAGTATTCGATATCTTATTTCAGTTAGAGGACTATCTGCGTGATCAATTTCATAAAGGTGGTTCGGAAATGGCGCTACTTTTAGGGCTGGTCAAAATTCGAGTGTCACAGATAAATCAGTGTGCTTTCTGTATTGATATGCATACCAAGGAAATGATCGAGCTGGGTGAGAAACCCGAAAGAATTTATGGGCTAAGTGCGTGGAAAGATATGCCGCTGTATTCTGAACAGGAAACGTTGGCTTTAGAAGTGGCGGAATTAATGACCGGTTGTCAGCAAATTCCCGACGATGTATATCAATCAGCAATAGAGAGGTTTGGTGAGCGCGGGTTTGTGGAGTTGACCGTTGCGATTAACGCCATTAATCATTGGAACCGAGTGACCAAGGTTTTTAAGCCGAAGATAGGTGAACCACGACCGATTTAAGGGAGACAACATGAGCGCTACTTTGTCGTTAAGACTACTTAAGCCACAGGGTAAGTTATCACAGCATATACAAGGCGTCTGGTCAGCTTCCATTCCATCTCAGGAATCTGATGGTATAAAGCAGTGGTTAAAAGGAGATGTTTGCAGCGGTGTGATCTTTAACTTTGGCAATGGTATTGTCCTTAACGACAAAATTTATCATCAAAAACTACTCTACCTTCCCGTCACTACTCAATCTCATTCAATATCCTTGATGCCCGGAGCAAATCTGGCGGGTATCCGCTTTCATCCAGGGATTGGCTTCGATTACCTCGGAGCCTATGATCAGCTACCTACTGCAACCATCGACAATGAGAAAGGACAGCTGTTTAAGGACCTGTATTATCAGTTGCAGAGTGTGCAGGGGCACTACGGCAAGATCGGTGCAATGTACCGTTGGTTGCTCACGATAATGCCGGTCTGCGATTTATCCGTGACTCAACTGCAACGTTTTTTAAACGAAATTAAAGTTATCAAGCCTCTGGGGCAGATACAGAAAAACTTTCCAATGAGTCAACGTCAGTTAGAACGTCAGTTCAAGAAGCGGGTGGGTGTAACGGCGAAGGAATATCAGAGGATCCAGCGTGTCAGAAATGTCCTTGAACAACTAAAAGTCGAGCCTGAAACGAATTTAGTCGATCTGGCACTGAACAACGGATTTTCAGATCAGTCGCATATGACCAGGGAGTGCAAGCGCATCGCTTTAATTACCCCTAAGCGTTATAAAGAGGCAGTAGTCCGCAACGGTCCAGTATCTACAAGTCCACGTTGAGAGGAAGTCCCGGTGAAGGTATATGGTGCCGTCATTCAATGTCGCCCCTAACATTGTCTATCTGGTTCAGTATAAATGTTTGTGACACAATGACTTGAGTGTGGCGGTGTTATCCCTGCGGGCACAGGGTTACCGTCGCCATCGATGAAACTTATGTCATCAGGCAAGTAGAGACAAATGGAGAGGTTGAGTACGTTATTTGTGGCTCTGGCAGCCTTGTGCTGGGGGCTATCAGGTGGGATCGGCGGAGTTCTTATGGCCGATGGCTGGTCGCCGTTGGTGGTAACGCTTTACCGAGGCGGGATCGGTCTGTTCTTTATCATTGCCTGGCTGGTGCTGCGACCGTGCAATAGTGGGTTAAGGCATTGGCGTCTATGGTTGTGGTCGATGATTGCCGGGATTGGCGTGGCAGGAAATTTCACATTTTATTTCCTGAGCATTGCCGAGGGCAGCATTGCGGTGGCGGTCACCCTGATGTATTGCGCCTCGGTCTTCGTCTATCTGGTATCGTTCGTACTCAAGCTCGAACGCCCTACAGCGCGTAAATGGCTAGCCATCGTTATGGTCTTGATGGGGGTGGTGTTGCTGACACGAATTTATGAAGCCGAAGCCTCTGGTGTCACGCTTATCGGAGTCGGCGCTGGGCTGCTCGCGGGGCTTTCCTATGCCGTCTTTATTTTCGGCTTCAAGTATGCGGCCCCTCATGGGAGCCCACAGGCGATCCTGTCAATAGCGTTTGCCGTACTGGTGGTGATTCTCACCTCTCTTGGTGACGTCGAGCAAACCGTTGACGTGCTGAGTTCACCGAGCTGGCTGCTGTTTGTCGTGCTGGGAGTCCTTGGTGGAGGCTTGTCTTTTATTCTTTATATTATTGGTCTGAACTCTACCACGCCGACTTTGGCCTCGGTTGTGGCCATGGTTGAGCCGGTTACCGCGGCATTATTTGGTGTCGTAGTATTGAACGAAAGCCTGACCAGTCTACAGTTTATCGGCATGGGACTGATTTTGATCACTGTTACTGCATTGAGCACAAAGTCAAAAGTTCGCTGGGGATAAGCAATGATTGAATCGAAAAGGTATCGCCGTAGTAGAGCAGGCCCACTACGGCGGAGGGTTATGGTTATTATATGGTGTTAGTAGAAACCTGAAGTCTATTGACCTTGCGCCATTTGTTCTGCCTTAGCCAAGTTTTGCTGGAGTGTTTCTTTGAGCGCTTCATCTGCTTCGTCAACTAACTGCAAGCCCTTGGCAAAGCTCTTTTTAGCCAGCTCAGGCTGCTTCATGTTTAACCAGGCGTCGCCTAAACTATCGTAGACATTGGCTGAATCAGGGTAAGTTCGAGCAGTAAACTTCATGACTAAGAGCCCGATGGTAGGTTGTTTATTCTTTAGCAGATACTCATAACCCAGGTCATTGAGCTGTATCTCGTTCATCGCAAGGTTAGATTTAAATCTGTCCATTGCTGCAAAAAATTTGGTTTCCTGCTCGTTATTGAATGGATATTGAACTGATTGAGCCATTTGATCTAAATGTTGATACATAGCGAGGGCTCCCTCGAGATAAGCTACTCGCTTTGCTTGTCGCTTTTGTTCTGCAGCTTCAGATGCTAGTTCGACTGCTTTGCCAAAAGCATTGTCAGAATCTGTTTTGATCTGAGGAACCACGCCAACACCTTCCCAATTGGTTTTTGTAATTGGGTTGATAGCGCGACCGGTGGCGATAAACATGCCGAAAAGTTCGTTAATTTTAAAGCCGCCGCCAGGGTTAGCACCACCACCAGTGGTTTCACCTATCAACGTCGCACGCTCTTGAGTTTGCATGTTATAACTGAATTCTTCTGCTGCAGAGAAGGTTCGACCACTGGTTAGGATAAACAATGGGACTTCAGGTAACTTGTCGCCATCGACTTCATCCAGAGTCCAGAATTCGGTGGTAACATCACCTTCACGATAATAAAGGCTATTGAGCAATAGGTGTTCATCGAAAAAATAGCTGCAAAGGTACTGTACGGTGTGAGGATCGCCACCGCCGTTCTTGCGTAAGTCGATAATAATGGCGTCAGAACTATTGAGCAAAGCCATGGCTGAATCGAGAGATGATTTGGCCTGAGTGAGAGAGTGAAAACCTCGAAGATCAAGGTAACCAACATTACCGTCCAGTTTACGAACCTGGCTAATGCCGAGATTAGCCTGGCGAGAATGTTCCCGGCGATCGAGGCGATGGTTGATGGCGTCTTCACGGCTATGTTTTTGACTACCTAATGGGTTAGGACGCACTCGCAGGTGTTTATCTTTGGTAATTTCTCGTACGGCTTTTGTTAAAGCCTTAGCAAACTCATGGCTGTCAGTAATATCTTTAAAGTCACCAGCTTCTAACCTGGCCTGTAGCGCTTGAGCCGTTTTCTTGCCCATTTCGGGGAACACATAGTGATCACGCATTAATTGACCAATATTTTTAACGGTATCAGCCTTAATGTTTTTGTCGATAGTCGGTGCTTTGGCATGAGTAGTAGTGCCAAGTGCTGTAAAAAGCACCCAAAATAGTAAGGAGGTTATTTTAAGCTTGTTCATTATTCACCCTGTCATGGTTGTCGCTGTTGGTTAAGCAGTTTAGCAAAGCGGTGACAGCAATAATTGTAAAAAAGTTAAGGCAGGTGTTTAGGAAAAAGGGGCGTATTGACGATTAAAACGACGGTGAATTTGACCGGCCGTGCTTGCGGATAGGCGTGCTGGATGTTTGAAGTAACGAGCGGGTGTCAAAGGAAACGTGGCTTTAAATTCTCGAATTAAGTGGGCCTGATCATAGTATCCCGCCTGGAGGCCGAGCTCGGTTAGAGAGAGTTGTGGCTGATGTTGTTTAAGTAGTAGAAAGTTATTAAGTCGCCATACCTTACACAGCTCTTTTGGCAGCAGGCCAATATCGGTAAGAAATTTATGCCGTAGCGTGACCTTGCCGATGTCAAACTGGGCGCAAAGCTCGGTTAAGCGCAGGTTGCCGCGCTGTAGCATAATGACATTGGAGAGTATTCTCGAGGGTAATGGAGTTTGTAAAGAATCATTAAATAATTTGAGCGAGATGCGCTCTGCAAAAGGATGCAAGTGGTCAAGAGTGAATGGCTGGCTCTGCGAGTCGCTAAGTACAATCAGTAGCCGTTCAATATCCTCATTTGCTTCTCTCCCGACTGCTTTCAGGTTAACTACAGCGTTTTTTAATTCTGGTGCTGCAATCGCTTTGCTGGAGAATAAGGCGAAAGGCTTTATCCGAATCCCATAAAGATTGGCCTGGCTAGCTGCTTGCCAATAGTAGCTTCGGGTTTGCTGACCTAATAACCAGCATCCAGGCTTGAGTTTTTGCTGGCGATAGTGATGACCATCATATTGGTAAAGGCTGACGGTTTTTGAGTTAAAAACCAAATCGAAGGTGCCTTGCGGGGGTAGACTGCAGAGTGCCTCCTGTGACTGACAAAGTTGAAATGTGGCCTGCCAATAGCACTCAATATGCCTCGATAAGGCAGCGCTGGGGGGAATTTCCTTAAAAATCAAAGGTTCCATTATCGTTAAAATTAATGTTGGTAAAGGAAATACTACTGATTGGCAACTAAATCTGTCAAATTGGAGGTGTAACAAATGATGCCTCAGCGATAATAATACTGACAAAAGCCCTCAAGAGCAGGCAATAATGTCAGTGTAACCGGGGCGGCGCGGGTCTGCTTGGTGGACTATCCTATGCGGTTTTTATTTTTGGCCTAAAATATGCGGCCCCTAATGGTAGCCCGCAGACAGTTCATTCAATAGCGTTTGCCGTGCGGAGTTCACCGAGCTGGCGACGGTTTATTGTGCTGGGAGTGCACTAAGCACCATGTTTAGAATTTATTTAATAGCTGTATGCATTTTTTCGGTGCTGAAAGGTCGTTAGCCACATACGCCATGGATATAGCTCCTTCCTTTAAAATACAGATTGCGTCAAGCAGGTCTTCCGTTGGGTTAAAGAGGTATTGTGCAACGATATTACGTACTTGTTGCTTGTGGTACTGACAGTACTTAGAAATGTCACTGGAGGGATCGCTAAACTCAGCCGAAGTATTGATAAAGAAGCACCCACGAAACTTACCAAGCTCAGGAGCTTTATCCGAAAACCAGTCTTGCAGAGCATGGAACAGGTTACTGATCACTTCGCTATTTGTTTTAGAGTGATTAAGCCTGTGTTTTAACCACTCGTTAAAGCTGTGATTTCGTTGCTCCAGTGTGGCTAAAACCAGAGCGTCTTTACTATCAAAGTGATGGTAAAGGGTTTTTTTGGCTATACCGGAAACCTTGAGAATCTGATTAATCCCGATGCTGTTGATGCCATGTTCATAAAATAAATTCAGTGCGGTATCAACCAATGTCTGGCGCTTGCTATTCATAATTTACCTCCTGCAACGAAGCGATATTGACACAAGTAGACCGGTTTGTCTATTATGTGCCGAAGTAGACAATTCGGTCTACTTGTTTGGAGGAGATTATGAATCGTTTATTACTGGCTTTATTCTCAGGACTAGGGGCAGCATTAGCCATTGGAGTTTTGTCTTATTCTGATGCAGAGGTTTCGAGCCTTGCTTTATTAATGGCCCCCTTTGGGGCAACGACTGTGTTGGTGTTTGGTTTGCCGGAAAGCCCTCTGGCTCAGCCAAGAAACGTCATTTGTGGGCACTTAATTACGGCATTTATAGGCATTGTTTTTGTTGAATTAATTGGCGTAACGCCGCTAAGTTTAGCGCTTGCCACGGGCCTGGCTGTGAGCGCCATGTTGCTGACAAGAACCACCCATCCGCCAGCAGGAGCTAACCCACTGTTAGTCATGTTAACAGGCCAGAGCTGGAATTTTTTGCTGACCCCCGTTTTGTTGGGCACCATCATACTGGTTGTTATTGGCAAAAGTATGCGTGAGTTACAACGGCGAATCATATAGCGTTGTTGAGGAAATCGACTGATGGTTATTATGGCGTAAAGAAACTTGAGTCCTGCGTTGAGGTCTATCTATTACTGGCGTTGTGAGAAAGTTAAGGAGGTTACCGCATGTATTTTGGTATCATTTTGGAAACCAATGATCCTGAGCAGGCTTGGAATGGACTTCGTTTTGCTAATACGGCGCAACAAAAAGGTCATGTCGTAAAGCTGTTTTTAATGGGTGCCGGAGTTGAAGTTGAACGGATCAATGGTGAAAAGTTTAACGCCAGTGCGGAACTTGAAGATTTTGTCGCCAATGGAGGCCTTGTATTAGCTTGCGGTACCTGCATTAAATCCAGAAACCAGGATTCTTCAGAGCTATGCCCGTTATCGACCATGAATGACTGTGTCGAGATGGTCAAGTGGGCAGATAAAACGGTTACCTTTTAGAGCTTATTGGGCAGCGACCTTGCGAATAGCACTTTACAGAAATGCCTGGGGCGGTAAGCGATGACCATGCCTGTTGATCTCGGTCAGAGAATGGCGATATAGTGGTTACAGGAGCTGTTTATTGTTTTCGACCTTAGTTATAGGTGTGTGCTGTTGCTGTAAGTAAGGCGTTGCAGGATTGCTGAATTGAAAGGGAGCCATGAGTGACATAAAAACGCTCTCAGCTGATCAACTGCGAGTTACATTTACCGCTGAGAATCTTCAGTTCGAGACGACGGCAGAGCTGAAGGACATCAGTGAAATGCTTGGCCAGGACCGCGCGTTAAAAGCAATGCGTTTTGGCACCGATATGCCAAACTCGGGCTATAATCTTTATGCCTTAGGTCAGGCTGGAGTCGGCAAGCATACTGCCATATCACGATACCTTAAAGAAAAAGCCTCTTCGGCAGAGGTTCCGCCCGACTGGATTTATGTTAATAACTTTAAAGACGCGACCAAACCACGGTCTATGCGGTTACCGGCGGGACGTGGAAAGATGTTGCGCATGGATATGCAGGAGTTAGTGGCGCAACTGAAAACGACCATTCCTGCTGCCTTTGAAAGTAAAGAATACAAAGCCCGCATCGATCAGATCAATTCAGAGTTTGAAGAAAAGCAGCAAGCCGCCTTTACTCAATTAACGAAAGACGCTGAAGAAAAACACGTTAAGGTTTTGCAAAGCCCTGGCGAATTTACTTTCGCTCCAACCAAAGATGGTAAGACCATGGACTCCGAGGAGTTCCAGAAACTTTCCGAGGAAGAGAAAGAGTCTATCAGTGAGAATATTAAAAGTCTGGAAGAGCAGCTACAGGACATTTTACATGTTCAGATCCCAAAGTGGCGCAAGGAAGAGTGGCAGCTTACCAAGAAAGTGAACGATGAGGTCACCCTTAACACTGTCAGACAAAGTGTTGATCCATTAAGAAAGAAGTATGTTGAATTTGAATCGATAGGTAAGTATTTGTATGAGGTCGAAGAAGATGTCATTGATAATGTCGACCTGTTTGCAGGCAAGTCGGAATCCAGACCAAGTTTTTTAGAAGCAAATACGGAGTCAGCGTTGCAGCGCTATGAGGTTAATGTTCTGGTTGACCATAATAAACAGAATGGCGCACCCGTGATTTATGAAGCTAATCCAAACTATACAAATTTATTAGGGCGTGTTGAACATTCTTCTGAGCTGGGTACCTTAGTAACTAATTTCACCTTGATTAAACCGGGGGCTTTACATTGCGCTAATGGCGGCTATTTGTTACTTGAGGCGCACAAGTTATTGATGCAGCCTTTTGCCTGGGAAGCTCTGAAACAGGCTTTATATTCTAAGGAAGTGCGAATTCAGTCGTTGGACAATATGCTGAGTATGGTGAGTACCATATCGTTGGAGCCCGAGTCTATTCCTCTTAACGTTAAAGTGGTCTTGATAGGGGAGCGCCTGCTGTACTACTTGTTGGCTGAGTATGATTCTGAGTTTAAAGAACTGTTTAAAGTGGCAGTAGATTTTGAAGATAATTTTAAACGCGCCGATCTGAATGAAATGTTGTACGCGCATTTATTGGCGACACTGATACGCAAGCACCAGCTGCTGGACTTTGAGCGAGATGCAGTAGCCGCGGTTATTGAACAAAGCATGCGGATGACAGGGGACAGTGAGAAGTTTTCGGCGCATATGGGTCATCTTATTAACCTGTTAAGCGAGTCAAGCTTCTGGGCCGGTGAGTCTGACAGGGATATTGTGGAAGCAAAGGATGTTAAACGGGCCATCACAGAGCAAATAGATCGAAGTGACAGAATTCGTGATCGGATACAGGAAGCAATTTTGCGTGGTACCGTTATGATCGACACGGACAACGCTGTGGTTGGGCAAACCAATGGCTTGTCGGTGATTAAAATGGGGGAAGCCAGCTTTGGCTTTCCAACACGGATCACTGCCACCACTCGCTCGGGGGAAGGGAATCTGGTGGATATCGAACGTGAGGTGGAACTGGGAGGTCCGATTCATTCGAAAGGCGTTTACATACTCTCCAGTTATTTGGGGGCTCGTTATTCTCAACTAACACCACTATCACTGACGGCAAGTATCACTTTCGAGCAATCATATGGAGGCGTTGAGGGCGATAGTGCGTCGCTTGCTGAGTTGTGTTCGTTGCTCTCGTCATTATCAAAATTACCAATAAAACAATCACTGGCGATAACTGGCTCAGTGAATCAACATGGCAAGGTGCAGGCCATTGGTGGTGTTAATGAAAAAATTGAAGGCTTTTTTGATATCTGTCAGCAACGTGGACTAAACGGAGACCAAGGGGTATTAATACCGGCAGCTAATGTTAAGCATCTGATGTTGCACGAGGACGTCGTTGAAGCGGTTCGGGAAGAAAAGTTTAGCGTGTATGCGATTAGCAATGTAGATGAGGCGATTACGCTATTAACAGGCGTTGATGCTGGCCAGGCGGATAAAGAAGGAAGTTTCAAAGACGGCACGGTGAACCAAAGAGTGTGTACCCGTTTGCAGGCTTTTGCCGACATAAGGAGCCGGTTTGGCTCAAAGGGAAACGGTAAAAACAAAGCATAACGAAACACCCAGCAGAACAGGAGAGGCCCTGCGTATTATAGTGCTAGCACTGTATCGTTCGGTTAGCGCAAGGAAGGCATTTCCCCAGAGGTATCTTACCTTGATTAAGTCCCGTTCTGACTAAAGTCATGGCTCATAAAAGTGGTGATAACTGCTGATGACTTTGCTATAACACAAACAAGTTTACCTAATTGGTGAGTGTATGAAAATCATCCGCAGTAAGCAGTTCAAGGCCGATAGAGCCTGGGGGGCAACTGAAATTGCAAACATGAATGGTATTACTACTCGCTTACACTGGACCGATGAACCTTATCGGTGGCACGTCAATGATGGTGAGGAGGTGTTTGCGGTGCTGGATGGAAAGGTCGACATGTTTTACCGCGAGAACGGGAAGGAGTTCTCTACCATATTAAAGTCAGGTGATATATTTTATGCCTCAGTAGGGACTGAGCACGTAGCGCATCCCATTGGGCAGGCCAGGGTCCTGGTGGTTGAGTCAGAAGGAAGCATTTAATCTGGTGGTAACAAGCAAGGAGATCTAAGCGTGACTTATGAAGAGTTTAATGACTTTTGTCAAAAATTACCGGCTACGACCTATGTCATGCAGTGGCGAAGTTCTCATGTGTGGAAGGTCGGTGGTAAGGTGTTTGCCATCGGTGGCTGGGATAAGTCAAGAGAGCAGCCTGCTTTTACTTTTAAAGTATCTGAGCATAACTATATGGTGTTACAGGATCAGCCAGGTTTCAGGCCCGCACCTTACCTGGCCTCACGAGGTATGAAATGGATCCAGCAATATGAGGTGACAGCAGACACCATTGATGAATTAAAGTATTACCTGACAGAGTCACACCGGATTGTATCTTTAGGTTTAACCAAGAAAAAGCAGAACGAGTTAGGCCTTAACCAGTAAACAGTATTGATGAATAAAGAGTATAAAAAGCAAATAGTGCGTTATTGGAATGTATAAATGAGCAACCTAATTTCAAGATGGAACGGGAGTTTCGCCAATGATTTCTCATACGATGATTGGAACCAATGATATCGAAAAAGCCGATCGATTTTATCAAAAAATTCTGCCTCCGATGGGAGGCAGGCAAATTTACAAATCGGAACAGGTGATGTTCTGGGAGTTTGAGCAGGGCGGTGCGAAGTTTGCTGTCAGTAAGCCTTTTGATAGCAAACCGGCTACCTATGGTAATGGTACTATGGTGGCGTTTCAGTTACAGAGTAAAGCTCAGGTAAGACAGCTGTATGCTGCGGCGATCGATCATGGTGGCGGTTGTGAAGGGGAACCCGGAGAAAGAAATTCGGGCGCATTCTATGGAGCATATTTCCGTGATCTGGATGGTAATAAGGTGGCTCTATTCTATCGTCCACCTCAGGAAGGTTAGTTCTCTGGCGAGAGAGCTGTGTAAATCAGTATTGGAATAGAAGTTATGTATAACACTATAGAGCAAGTCGCACCGATTGATGACTTTATGCGACTGAGAGAAGTCTCGGGTTTAACACCAAGACCGAGAGCGGCGGCAGAGAAAGGACTGCCGCACAGCTTGTACGGTGTGCATATTATTGTCGATGACAAGGCTATTGCGATGGGGCGTGTGGTCGGTGATGGCGGTTTGAATTTTGACGTGGTCGATGTTGCCGTTGATCCTGACCATCAGGGAAAAGGCTTGGGGCGGCAGGTTATGCAATACATTATGGCCTATCTGGATCGGGAGGCGCCATCTGGTGCTTATATTACGCTTATGGCTGACGTTCCTGAGCTGTATCTGAAGTTCGGTTTTAAGTTTGGTAGCCCGGAGACCGAAGGCATGTATATCGTCAAGTCATAGAGGTAAAGCCACAATCTGCGGCGGTGAGTTATGAAAGCAAGTACTCCCATAAAGGCATTACTGGTGTGGTTTATCATACTGGTGCTGGCTGTTATGAATGGCCTGTTACGAGAGGCTTTGCTCACTCCGCTATTCGGCGTTCCATCAAGCTTTATCATCAGTGGCATATTGCTTTCGCTGTTGATTATGTTGGTCAGCTATATAACCATCCCATGGCTGGTGCCTCGTAACAATTGGCAGCTAGTGGCTATTGGCTTTGGTTGGTTGAGTTTGACGATTGTCTTTGAGTTTTCGTTGGGACTATGGCAAGGAAAAAAGCTGGCTTTAATACTGGAAGCTTATACTTTCAAGAATGGTAACCTGTGGCCATTGATTTTGCTCGTCACCGTCTGCTCCCCCTATATTGCTGCGAAGATGAGAGGTATACTACCAGCGAATTTCTCGTGACAGCGTTGTGGCTGAATGTTGTTGCGCTAAAAATATTTTTAGAGGTAGATAAAGAATGTCAGATTGCGGTTGCGGGGCAGAACAGGCCGATAAGCTCGAGAAGAAAACATTACGAATGCTTCTTGCCATTAACGCCTTTATGTTTGTGGTCGAGTTGGGATTAGGCTGGGTGGCGCAGTCGACAGGATTGATCGCCGACTCGTTGGATATGTTGGCTGACGCGGCGGTATACGGTCTTTCGCTCTATGCTGTGGGCAAGGGTGTGTTACGACAGGCGAAAGCTGCGCATGTCAGTGGTGTTTTACAGATTATATTAGGCCTGGGGGTTCTGTTTGAGGTCGCTCGGCGGTTAATGTTTGGCAGTGAGCCGCAAAGCGTTCTCATTATTACGGTAGGTGCTGTCGCTCTATTGGCCAATATCATGTGCCTGGTCTTAATATCCAAGCATAAAGAAGGCGGTGTGCATATGCGGGCTTCCTGGATATTCTCGACCAATGATGTAATTGCTAATCTTGGGGTAATTATATCCGGTATTCTTGTTGCAGTCATTGGCAGCCGTATTCCGGACTTAGTTATCGGCTCCATTATTGCGTTAGTGGTTATTCGCGGTGGGGTCAAAATCTTGCAAGATGCCAAAGCTACGCGAAGTGCGGCTTCACGGGTAGATTTAAGGTAAGCATTATGATTGCAAGAATGTGGAAAGGCTGGACTACAGTTGAAAACGCACCGAAATATGAAAAGCTTTTTGTGGAGAAAATTCTACCGAAAGTAACCAGCGGCGTAGAAGGTTATATCAGTACGAATTTACTTAAAAGGGATAGTGGTAGTGAAGTGGAGTTTACAACTATTTTTTGGTTTGAGTCTCTGCAGGCTGTAAAGCAGTTTGCAGGAGAACACTTCGAACATGCTGTGGTACCTGAAGAAGCAAGACAAGTGTTAAGTCGGTTCGACGAGTCGGTGTCTCATTACGAGAAAATCCTATAACTTGGACAAAGGTCTATAAGGAAGCGTATGCAAAATTCACCTGTTAATTTCGCAGAGAAATTTTCAAAATTTAACGATTTGTGGTCGCCTAAAGTTATTGCCGAAATGAATAACTATCAATTTAAGCTGGCGAAAGTTGAAGGTGAGTTTGTGTGGCATGAACACCCGGATACGGATGAAGTGTTTATTGTTCTGGAAGGTCAGCTTGATATCGAACTTAGGGATAAAACAGTAACGCTACACGAGGGTGAAATGTTTGTGGTGCCGAAAGGTGTTGAGCATAAACCCGTGGCTAAGTCTGAATGCAAAATTATGCTGGTAGAACCGAAAGGCGTGGTTAATACGGGCGACTCGGGCGGGGAGCTTACTGCAGAAACCGATGTCTGGATCTAGGATAACCGGCCAAGTATTTGAAGTGTCGGCGCACATAGTAACCGGGCGGGTCGCTTAAGGAATTCAGCTCCAGCCAATAATGGTTATTAAATAATGATTAATTAAAGTATGGCTACAAAGATCAGTATTCATCCGGTAACTACCAAAGAGTCAACAGCGCTTGGCCAGCTGATGGTGGAGGTCTATTCAAGCCTTGAAGGTTTCCCATCGCCACAGGAGCAGCCGGACTATTATCGGATGCTGGAGCGAGTTGGTGAGTTAGCGACGAAACCTGGTACCGAGGTTTTTGTGGCGAGTAAGGACGGTGTGCTGCTGGGCGGTGTGGTCTATTTTTCAGATATGGGCCAATACGGTTCGGGGGGTAGTGCTACACAACAGAAGCATGCGTCGGGATTTCGTCTGTTAGCGGTAAGTAAATCAGCACGAGGGCTGGGCGTTGGCAAAGCACTAACCGAGTTTTGCATCAAACAGGCGGTAGCGGGCGGTAATCAGGAATTAATTATTCATACGACTGAAGCGATGAAGCTAGCCTGGAGCATGTATGAACGACTGGGTTTTAAGCGCTCTGAAGATCTGGACTTTTTACAACAGGGATTTCCCGTATTTGGTTTTAAGTTGGCGCTGTCGAATCGTAATAATGATCAGACATCACCATAGGCCAGCATGCTGTTAATTGCAGCTTGGAAGGTACTCGGCCGGAAAACAGTTGAGACATAAGCTCAAATCGGTGCTCGAGTCACCCAAGGTTATTATCTATTGTGGTGGCGGTGCTGCCGCTACATCAAACGCCATTACCCATTCCAGTTATCAGTTTTAATACCCTCGGTGCGAACTTCCCTCTATCTGCTTCGAGATAGTGACGTAAACTCATCAGAAAGGTTGTCGATTTCATGCTGCAGTGTGCATTCATTTCTGAAGGTTCCTCCCAGTTATTATGAGTTAAGACAAGGAGCGTCTGCTCGCCCTAGTCTGAGGGATGGAAAGTAAGCTCGGTTTCAACCCACTCCCCAAGGCCGTCGAGACACTGCCATCGAATGGCTTTATTCGGACTCGGCTTTTCCACCTTCATCCGCATGGCTGCTTTAAGGCCATCATTATCATCAGTAAAAGCGATCTTAATCTCTCCACCGGGTTGTTCGTTGTCCTGTGTTTCTTTGGTCCACCACTTCGAAAGTCCGTCGATGGTACTTAGGGCGTGATAGAGGAGTTAGGTATAGGCCCGGTACAGCAGGTGAAGGTGGTGCATCGTCACCTGCGGTAAACGTGAAGTAAATTATCACTTGCATTTTGCAAGCAAATAAACTATAAATAGATTACTTGCATATTGCAAGTTAATATGGTGGCAAGCGTAAATGACTAAAAAAGAAAAAGGTATGCGTTCGCATTGTCCGGTGAATTATGGACTGGAAATGTTTGGTGATCGTTGGGCCCTGTTGATACTCCGAGATATCATTTTCCGCGGTAAGCGGACCTATGGTGAGTTTTTAAAATCGGAAGAAGGTTTCTCAACCAATATTTTGGCATCGCGCCTGGAGAATTTGATTAACGCAGGAATTTTGCAGCGGAGTAAAGATAAGGATGATGGTCGGAAAGATATTTATTCCGTGACGGAAAAAGGGCTGGATTTGATTCCTGTGATCTTTGAAATCGTTCTGTGGAGTGCGAAATACGATGCCGAGTCACAAGCTAAGCGCATCCCTCGGTTAGTTGAACTCATAGATAAAGATAACCGCAGCTTAAGTAAATCGGTACGAGAGAAAGTGAAGCGAGGAGAGGCCATCGTCAAAGATTATTTGGATTGAATGCACTTAATATGGAAAAGGAGAAACGTATGTATGCAATTAGACATCGGTTTGGAATTAAGGCATCAGCGGACAAGGTGTTCCAGTTGCTGACAACTGATGAAGGCCTGAAAGGCTGGTGGACCAAGGATGTGACCGGCGCTGGCGATACGGGCTCGGTAATTCAGTTTCGATTTAATGGCAATGGCCCAGATTTTAAGGTAACAGAGCTAACCCCGGGTAAGCGAGTGCGATGGCAGTATTCGGGAGGCGTACCAGAGGAGTGGCAAGGCACGGAAATCGTATTCGATTTACAGGAAGATGGTGACAAAACCCGTATAGATTTTTCCCATGCCAACTGGAAAGAAGCAAGTAATCTGGCGGCTCACTGCAACATGAAGTGGGCAGTCTTTTTACTGAGTTTAAAGCAGCTGGCTGAAACTGGAACAGGTCGAGCATTTCCAAATGATATTCAAATCGAAGATTGAGGGTAATAAGCTGGGAGCAGTTTAACTCATTGCCGGGCTAAAGAATTTAATGAGTCAGTGTCATTAAAACGCTTAAGCGCGGAATAACAGACTTTATTTCAAAGAACATGGTAACAGGAGTATTATTATGGTGTACAAAGGAAGCTGCCATTGTGGCGACATCAAATTTGAAGTTGAAGGCGATATTGATGCAGCAATATCGTGTAATTGCTCTATCTGTCAGAAAAAGGGTTCACTGCTGTGGATGGTGCCTAGAAATCAATTAAAGCTAGTAAGCTCAGAAAGCGAGTTAAAGCCTTATACCTTTAATAGTCATAAGATTAAACATCAGTTTTGTACAAACTGTGGAATGCATCCATTTTGTGACGCCGTGGATCCAGAGGGTAACGCTGTCGCCGCGGTAAATATCCGATGTTTAGATAATGTTAACTTAGACAAGGTAGAGGTAAAGGAATTTGATGGGCGATCACTGTAAACAGACCAAACAAGGTCATAAACTGTTCTCTTACGGTACTCTGCAGCAGGAGAAGGTTCAACTGGAAACCTTCGGCCGAAAACTTGAAGGGAGTAAGGATGTTCTCGTTGGTTATAAGGTCGGACAGACGACAATAACCGACAAGGCGGTTATTGCTGCGAGTGGCAAGCGAATTCATCCCATTTTAAAGTATACCGGCAGTCTAGAAGACAAAGTCGAAGGAATGGTTTTTGAGATTTCGGCTGAGGAATTAGAGCAGGCTGATGCGTATGAAGTAAAAGACTATTGTCGTACGACGGGAGAACTGCAGTCTGGCCGAGAGGCATGGATATATACGGAGGCATAAGGCGATCAATATTGGTTGTATGAGTAATAGACTTGAGTTAAGTTGAGCACAGTTTACGCGATATGAAATACTTATGACTCATGATGAAAAGATCTGTTGGTTTTGTGAGGCCGAGAGGGCGGATAAAACTTATCAGGTTAACTTGAAAAAAGAAGAACAACGTGAACTGGTGGAAGTTCCAGCTTGTTCAAACTGCCAGTCTATCCATAAAAAAACGGTTAAAAATTTTCTTATTCTGTTTTTCACCATAGCCGTCGGTGGTGCTGTAGCAACCATGTTATACCTGTTGGTCTCCGAAACGGAGTTTAGTGGCTCTGGGATACCGATTGGTGCAGGTATCGCGCTGGCATGGAGTATCCCCGCTTTATTTATTGCCTTCCTTTGGAATAAAAAAATCAGCAAAGGCGTTAAGCCACAACGTAAAATATTGCAGTATCCGCCGCTTAAAGCAAAACTGGATGCCGGATATAACATCACCCCGCTCGCTTAACTTTAAAAAGTCGCTTGACCTCATGTTTACTTGAGGTTTTAAACTGGAATGACATTGGGTATTCGAAGGAGCAAAACCATGTCAGTTGCAAACCCTGTTATCCGGGTTGATAAGTTTAGTGTCCCCCAGAAGTCCATGAAGTCATTCATGGCTCTTGTCGAAAAAACTCACGGGTTATTACAACAGCAACCGGGCTTTATCCGAGAGCTCATTCTGGAGCAAGTCGATGGCGCAAGTAAGTTTAATATTGTGACGATCGCCGAGCGGCAGGAGCAGACGGCGATTGAGCGTGCGCAGCGTGTTATTACGGAATTTCACGAGGTGAAGGCATTTAAGCCAAAAGAAACCATGCAGCGCCTGGGTATTGAAGCAGACTTCGGAAACTATCAGCCAAGACGTCGCTCAGCACAAGGGGAAGAAAGTGAAACAGATTAGGGAAGGCTTATGGCAAACACGAGTTGAGCGACCTGCACCGGGGTTGAAGACTCATGCTTACTTTTGGCAGCGTGAGGCAGGCAATATCTTGTTTTATAACACCGGACACAGCGATGAAATCGCCAGCATGAAAGAGCTGGGCGGTGTTGCCTATCAGTTGCTCAGTCACCGGGATGAGTTGGGAGAGAGCTTAAAAACGATTCAAACGCTATATGGTTCGCAGCTGGGCGGACATAAGGCGGAGCTTAACGATTATCGTCACTATGTGAAGCCGAATATCCTATTTGAGGAAAGTGGTAGGTTGTTTGATGACTTGGAAGTTATTTATACGCCCGGGCATAGTCCGGGGAGTGTCTGTTTTTACCTGACGCTGTCTGATAGTAGCCGCTGTTTGTTTAGCGGAGATACCTTGTACCTTAATGACAAAAAGGGATTATCTCCGGGCATGTTGCCAGGCTCTGAACGAAAGGCGTTAAAACAGAGTATTAAGCGCTTAAGGAAGTATCATCCAGATCTGGTGATATCGAGTGCTTTTGCTGGCGAATCCGGCTGGAAAGAGGTTGTCGATTGGCAGCAAGAGCTAGAGGATGCACTGGCCCAGCTGACTTGAATTCGTAACAGGGCTGGAAATCGGTTCATGCCGAGCCTGGAATAGTTTTCCGATTAAAACAACCAGCGGTAAAGTAGAGCATGAGTTACTTTTAAATCGGTGACTCCCTTCGTCGATTTGGGTAGCCCCGCCCTGCAACAGCTAGGTTTTTATGGGTAAATATTTGATATCAATAAAACAACTGCCATAAAATGAGTTAATATCTTATTGATTCCAGGGCAGTGCATGGATCTTCTGAAGAAAAATCGACCGTTAGCGATGTTCGTTGGCTTACCGGTATTGTTATTAGTCAGTAATGCAGTGGAAGCAGCAGAAAACACAGCTACAGCTATTGATCAGTGGGATATAGTGCTGCTAGCAGTCTACGTCTTTATTGCGCTGTTTTTTTCTTTTGTGTGCTCAATTGCCGAAGCCGTGCTGTTGAGTATTACCCCCTCCTATATCGAGCACCTACAGCAGGAACGCCCAAAGCGTGCTTTACTGTTAAAACGATTACGTCTGGATAACGTTGATCGCTCGTTGGCGGCTATTCTGACTTTAAATACCATTGCACACACCGTGGGTGCTATCGTTGCAGGGGCAAAAGCGACGGTGGTGTTTGGAAGCGCCTGGATTGGTTTGTTTTCAGCGCTAATGACGTTGGCGATTTTGTTCTTCTCTGAAATTATTCCGAAAACGATAGGAGCGGTTTATTGGGGAAAGCTGGCGCCAGTGACAGCTGTTTTTGTACGTTGGCTGACCAAGGTGCTGTATCCTTTGATCTGGATTTCGGAGGGATTGACCAAACTGATTTCGCGTGGCAAGCAGCAACATATTTTCAGCCGTGAAGAGTTTCTGGCGATGGCAGGTTTAGGTAAAAAAACCGGGGATATCGATGAACATGAATCAAGGATTATTCATAACCTGTTCCGATTAAACTCGTTGAAAGCTAAAGACATCATGACCCCCCGGCGGGTGATTCATTATATGCAGGAGAGTGATCGAATCGCTGATATCTTTGATCATGTGGTTGAATCCAAATTTTCCAGAATTCCGATTTACAGTAATGATATTGACGACATTACAGCCTTTGTATTGAAAGATGATGTGCTCATGGCACAGGCGCAAGGAAAAGAAACGCTAGAGCTGAAAGCGATCCAGCGTCAAATGGTCTGCGTGCTGGATGAGATGTCGCTGCCACATCTATTGGAGACCCTGTTGAATCAAAAGCAACACATTGCTCTGGTGGTTGATGAATACGGTGATACGCGCGGGTTGGTGACGTTGGAGGATTTAGTTGAAACGCTGTTAGGTATGGAAATTATGGATGAGGTGGATGAGGTCAAGGATATGCAAAAGCTGGCGAGGCAGCAGTGGTTACAGCGTGCACAGGCGAGGGGGCTGATCGATGAGGAAATTGAGCAGGAGCAGTCGAAAAGCAACAATGATAAAGAGGGCTAGTCGGATAGAAAACTCCTCTGATTGTAAAATCTGCCAAAAGTGTGAGCTTTGTCTTTGAACTGAGTTATGCTAGGTTATAACTGCTGTTCAAATTAGATGGATTAATGCGTGCTGCAAACTTGTCGCAAACACTACCTCTGCAAATACCATAAAGCGATCATATCCCTTTATCCGCTACGCTATTTATCTGTGCATCCGATACTGGGCTGTCTTATTGTCCTGTTGTTAATTTTGTCCCCCTTATCCCGCGCCAGTGAAAAAGATCCGATCGAAACGAGAAACGAGCAGCAGATTGTGTTTGATGAACTGTACAAAGGAATTGATACCGGTGATGTGGAAATTGACTCGCTGGAAGATCGAGATGAGTATCTGGAATCTTTACAGGCGGCGCTACCCGAAGGGGATGATGTCAGGCGCCGCCAGTATGAATTTTACGTTTGTGTCACGGGCTATGGCTTTGAGTTTAACCAAGCAATTGAGGTTGCCGAAAGCTATATAAAGCAGGCGCAGCAGGCCGGAGATAAGGAAGCTGAAGCCCGGTTCTACTATTGTTTAGCCGAATATGAGGCTGCCAGTGCATTGTGGAAAGATTCCATTGACTCTATTAATCAGTCGATAAAAGTATCACAATCCATTGAGCATAAAGAATATTGGGCCTGGGGGCTGGCTTTTCGCTGTTCGATCCGTTCATTGGTCGGCGAATTTGCCAATTCACTGGTCGACTGTCTTAAAGCTCGAGAGCTGTACGGAGAAGCCAACAAGGAGGCAACCGGCGACGAGTTGTTATTCGATATCGGCATAGCGTACCGGCGAATTGGTTTTTATGACAAGGCTCTCGAATACTTTGATGAAATGGAGGCTTTGGCTACAGAAGAGGGGTTGTTGGTCGGCCGGGTGCAGACTGCGATCCAGAAAAGCTTTGTCTATTATGATCAGGAGGACTATACCAGGGCTTTGCAGTTACAGAAAAAAGCACTGGCGTTATCTGAACAAGATGAATATAGCGCACAATCTGCTAGCGCCAGGGTTGCCGTTGCGACAAGTCTCAACAAACTGCAACGTTTTAGTGAGGCTAAAGAAGAGTTAGAGCTGGCACAGAGCCTGCTTGAAGAGTTTGGTTTAACCCGCAGCAATGAAATGATAGAGATGCAGATGGGAATTGCTCTCGATGGCTTGGAGCTGCACACCCTGGCCAAACAACATTTTGAGCGAGCCGAACAATTGATGAAAGCGGGGGGTAATCGCCGCTATTTATCCATGTTGTACGAAGCTCGTGCTAACAATCATCAGCTGCTGGGTGATGAAAAGGCCGCGCTACAGGCGATGCAAAAACATATGGCGTTATCCCGGGCGCTAGAAAAAGATCGGGAACAGCAACAAATATTAATACTCAGGTACCAGTTTGATAGTGAGCGCAGCGAGCTGGAAAATAAGAAACTGTTAGCTGAGAAAAAGCTGCAGGAAACCGAAGTCGAGGCACTGAAGCGAGCCCAACACTGGCAGATGATAGCGATCATTATGGGTGGTTTGCTGACGTTGGTTTTATTATTTTTGATAGTTCGTCAGTTAGGCTTATCGCGACGCCTAAAAAGACAGGCACTAACCGATAGTCTGACTGGAGTTGCCAACCGTCGTTATATTGAAGATTATTGCCAAACCATATTACAACAGGCAAAACGTGAGCAGGTGGACGCAAGCATCATCGTTTTTGATATTGATAATTTTAAACAGATTAATGATCAGTATGGTCATGTGATGGGAGATGAAGTGTTAAAGGCCTTGAGTACATTTTGTCAAACCATACTCAGACAAAAGGATAAGCTTGGGCGTTACGGTGGGGAAGAGTTTGTTGTGGTGTTGCCCCAGGCTAATTTGAACAATGCTTACCAAGTGGCGGAGCGTCTACGCACGGGTGCTGAGGCATTGACTTTTGGTGATAAGGATAAACCGTTTAACGTCACCATTAGCCTCGGGGTGGCCGAATTCAATCAGGAAGAAACCATGGATCGCCTTATCGACAGGGCAGATGATGCGTTATATCGAGCAAAAGCACAGGGCCGAAATCGCACCTTAAAGGCTGAGTAAATAAAGAACCAGGCACCTGTCGAGACCAGAACCGGATAAATGATAAGACAAGTTTAAGACTTGTATATAAGCATATCGTCAATCTGTGATTTTTCTACAAAAAGCTAATTCGTTATATATCAAATAGTTATCTCGTTTTTGCACGTCTCTCAATATGATAAAAATAAATTTTTTTATTGTTTATCAATGGCTTATGAGTTTTCTTGACATTTTCATGAAGTGATAAAAGTACACTCGGATTAATGAAGTAAAAAATAAATTGCTAGAAATCAGTTGGTTAGGATCTTGTCGTGGAGGCTAAAGGAAGCAGGATTTCATCGTCAAAATGCATGACGCTTAGTAACACTTTGAAATATTAATTCTTGCTAATCTAAATGTGTCGAGTGAATTATTGAGGAGACACTAAGATGACAAACGAACATGACAAACCCAAAGATGAAAATGCTGAGAATGATAAACCTGAATCGAATGATCAGGAGTCAGTAAATCAGAAGCAAGAAGGTGCTGGGCAAGACGAGAATGTGGTTGAAGGTGAGGCTGAAGTGGTCAGCAGCGAAGAAGCAAGCTCGGAGGAGAAAAATTGGGCCATGATAAGTCATATTGCTGCTTTTGCGGCTTTGATTCCGCTGGTACCGCTGATTGGCATGGTTTTAGGTCCATTATTTGTGTGGTTATTTAAGAAAGAAGAGATGCCGTTGGTTGCTCAAAATGGTATCGAAGCGCTGAACTTTAATATCACAATGTTTATTGCCTACTGCGTGGCTTTGGTTTTATGCATTATTTTGATTGGTATTCCTATTCTGGTTGGTCTGGTGATATTCCACTTTATCGTGACCATCTTGGCGGCAATTAAAGCGAGTGAGGGTGGCGTATACCAATATCCTTTCTCAATAAAGTTAGTTAAATAGTTGGCAGACTCTCTCTCCAGCTAACGGTGGCGGCTTCGGCCGCCTTTTTTGGTATGATACGGGGATAGAATAAATGTAGGGTTTGTATGGATGAAGAAGTGGTTGGGTATTGCGATAGCCGGTGTGTTGTTGGTTTGGGTATTTCATCAGGATAAAGTGGAGCTGGGCGAAGGTGTCCTGGCGCCTGTTGAACCGAAACAGACACAGATTGAGAACCCCGTTCCACTTAAGTTCGAAGGTTATACGGTTAAACCATTAGCGGACTTTCATATCACAGCGAAAGTGATTCTACGAGAAGACTATAGTATGGGCAGGGAAGCGGATGTCTCGCCGATGGATCTGGCTCTAGGCTGGGGGCGTATGTCCGATGAGGCAATACTTAAGCATATCAACTTTTCTCAATCCGGCCGTTGGTACCGTTACCGCTATCAATCCGCGCCTATCCCGCAAAAAGAAATCGAAACTCATAGCGCGAATATGCACATGATCCCCGCAGAACCATGGATAGAGGATGATTTAGCGGACATAGTACCGGGGCAGATCATTGAACTGAAAGGGAAGCTGGTTGAAGTGACTGATAAAGACGGTTGGCGCTGGAGAAGTTCGTTACGCCGTGACGATACCGGAAGTGGGGCCTGTGAACTGGTCTATGTCGAAAGTATAAAAATCGTACGAGACGGATAGAATTATCGACTCAGAATCCCTATAATGATCTCATCTCTCGGGGTGCCGTAGCGATTAAGACTTTAATTTGAGCTTGCGCGCGTTAGGCTGAGACTTGGTTGAGATAGCATTAACCAGGAACCCGTATTACCTGATCCGATTAGCATCGGCGGAGGGAAGAGTAGTATCAAGGGTAAAGGTAAGAACCGATCTTGCTGTTTTCTCACCGCCCTTGTCCTATCGTCTTTTTTGCGCCGGTCACAATCGTTGGAGACCCAATTTTTGGAGACCAGTATGGCGAAAAACGATCCTATCGAACTCAACAAACATACCATTACACGCGATCCGCTCCCGGCATCGAAAAAAGTGTATATTGAGGGCGACCTTCATAAAGACATTCGCGTTCCAATGCGTGAGATCGCACTGACGAACGGCGATACAGTTACCGTTTACGATACTTCCGGGCCTTACACGGATCCAGATGCCGAGATCAATGTGCGTAAAGGCCTGGCTGAAACACGTCGCGACTGGGTGTTAGGGCGAGGTGATGTTGAGGAGTACCAAGGTCGCGAAATTAAGGCGATTGATAACGGTTATACCGATGACGACAAGGCTTTTGCTACTCATAACCCGGATTTACAACGTAAGCCTCTGCGTGCAAAACAAGGTCAGAATGTGACGCAATTGCATTATGCGCGCAAGGGCATTATCACGCCAGAGATGGAGTACATCGCGATTCGCGAGAACCAACGTCGACAGGAGTGGCAAGAGACACTAAGTTCAGAGGAACGCGAAAAGCGGTTAAAAGGACATGCTTTTGGCGCTAACACCCCAGATGAAATTACGCCGGAATTTGTACGCAAAGAAATCGCCGAAGGCCGCGCCATTATTCCTGCCAATATCAATCATACCGAGCTGGAGCCGATGATTATTGGCCGTAACTTCCTGGTGAAGATCAATGCTAACATCGGTAACTCAGCAGTTACTTCGAGCATTGAAGAAGAAGTGGAAAAGCTGGTATGGGGTATTCGCTGGGGTGGTGATACGGTAATGGATTTATCCACCGGTAAAAACATTCATGCTACGCGTGATTATATTCTGCGCAACTCGCCAGTGCCGATTGGTACAGTGCCAATTTATCAGGCACTAGAAAAAGTGAATGGTGTGGCTGAAGATCTAACCTGGGAAGTGTTCCGCGATACGCTAATCGAACAGGCTGAACAGGGCGTCGATTACTTTACTATTCATGCCGGCGTGTTGTTACGTTATGTGCCCTTAACGGCCAATCGAGTGACAGGTATCGTTTCACGCGGCGGTTCAATTATGGCCAAGTGGTGTATTGCTCACCATAAAGAGAACTTCCTCTATACCCACTTCGAAGAAATCTGCGAAATCATGAAAGCTTATGATGTCAGCTTCTCGCTGGGTGATGGGTTGCGTCCGGGCTCATTGGCCGATGCGAATGATGAAGCACAGTTTGGTGAGTTAGAAACGCTTGGAGAATTGACTAAAATAGCCTGGAAGCATGACGTTCAGGTGATGATCGAAGGGCCGGGACACGTGCCAATGCACATGATTAAGGACAATATGGACAAGCAGTTAGAGGCTTGCGATGAAGCGCCATTCTATACGCTTGGACCTTTGACTACAGATATCGCACCGGGCTATGACCACATTACGTCAGGTATTGGGGCGGCCATGATCGGTTGGTACGGTTGTGCCATGCTGTGTTATGTGACGCCAAAGGAGCACCTGGGCTTACCGAATCGTGATGATGTTAAAGAAGGTATTATTACTTATAAGCTGGCAGCTCACGCCGCAGATGTAGCGAAAGGTCATCCAGGGGCGCGTCATCGTGATGATGAATTGTCTAAAGCTCGTTTCGATTTCCGCTGGGAAGACCAGTTTAACCTTGGTCTTGATCCTGATACGGCGCGTGAATATCACGACGAAACTTTGCCAAAAGACTCGGCTAAAGTTGCACATTTCTGTTCCATGTGCGGGCCAAAATTCTGCTCCATGCGCATCAGTCAGGACGTACGCGACTATGCTGCGGAGAAAGAAAAGATCGAAGCTGGGATGAAAGAAAAGTCGGAAGAGTTCAAAAAGCAGGGTGGCGAAATTTACGTAGAACTAACCGAGTAAAACGACGTGATGAGACTAGCTATTGTTGGTGCTGGTATTGCTGGTCGTTTGTTGGCCTGGCGTTTAATTAAGTCAGGCCACAGCGTCGAACTGTACGATAAAGCAGTCAGGGGAGAAGAGGCCGCCTGCTCCTTCGCCGCTGCTGGCATTCTATCGCCGTTAGCGGAGCTGGAGATGGCCGAGCCGGATATTTTCCATTTTGGTGTACGCTCGATGGAGCTGTACCAGCAATGGCTGACGCAATTATCGCAGCCAGTATTTTTCCGTCAGATTGGCTCGTTAGTCACAGCGCATGGTAGTGATAAGGTCGAGCTGGAGCATTTTTACAGGTTGATACAACGTAAAGCCGATAACGATGCCTTAAACGATACTCCGGTCGAGAAAGTAAAGGTTGCGGACAAGGAACCAGATTTAAGCCATCTCGGTGATGGTTTGTTTTTACCGAGCGAAGGTCAGGTTGACACCATCGGTTTATTGGCGGCATTGGCAACCGAATTAGAGCAAAGTGACAATTTAATCTGGCATGATGGAACAGAGGTCGATGCGGTCAATCATCAGTCGCTTACCATCGCGGGGAAAACTCAAACGTTCGACTGGGTATTCGATTGTCGTGGCCTGGGCGCAAAAGACGAATTGCCACTTAGAGCGGTACGCGGTGAATTACTGTGGTTACAGGCGCCGGACGTGTCAATACAACACCTGACCCGGCTGATCCATCCGCGTTATCGGATTTATGTGGTACCACGACCAAATGATACTTATATTATCGGCGCAACAGAGATTGAAAGTGACGACTACAGTCCGGTGTCGGTGCGCTCGAGTCTGGAATTGTTATCGGCAGCTTATAGTGTGCACCGCGGCTTTGGTGAGGCTCGAATTATAAAGTCTGTGGTCAACTGTCGTCCCGCCTTACCGGATAACCTGCCAATAATCGATACAGAAGAGGGGTTAACTCGAATCAATGGCTTGTACCGTCATGGTATTTTGATGGCACCGGCAATAGTCGAAGAGGCGATCAACAACTTTGAACAACTCAGTCAGAAGGTAACTCATGCAAGTAATAGTTAATGATGAAGTGCTGGATATAGAGACCGGCATGACTCTGGCACGATTTATTGAATGGTTTCAGCAAACGGGTAATTTTGCTGTCGCCATTAATATGGAATTTGTTCCGCGTTCTCTGTATGCAGAAACGGTGCTACAGGAGAATGATAAGTTGGAGATTGTGCAGCCGATGCAGGGCGGTTAAAAATCCTGGTCGTTGCAACTACTTTGTTAAAAATAATTTTCTGCAAAGTCATTTACTTTTTGTAAACTCCTTTTTGAAAATGATTTTTGCTTCGTATTTGCTTAGCCTGGAATTTTTAACTTCATTATTAAAAGCACTAAGCTTGAATCGTCACTTTTCTTGAGTGGCCAAGAAAAGTGACCAAAAGAAGGCCACTCCGATATTGAGGTCATGTAAACATGACTGCCTGCGTTTTGTCCAAAACATGTAACGCACCAGAGTTTACAGCACTTCCTTGTGCTGAAAACTCTTAACAAAATCATCCAGATTTTGTTTGCTATGTTTTTGACAAATCTTAGCTCAATATTAAGGGGAGCCAATAGTTTGTTTAAAGCCTTGTGCGAAAACTATAGGTCATTAAGAGAATAGAGTATGTTAAAAATCGCTGGTAAAGAAGTTAACAGTCGATTGTTTCTAGGTACGGCATTATATCCGTCGCCACAGATTATGCTGGATGCGATCCGTGCTTCGGCTGCTGATGTAGTGACGGTGTCGGTTCGGCGTGAAGGACAGGGCGGTGAGAATTTCTGGAAGCAGATCAATCAACTGGATTGTCACTGGCTACCCAATACTGCGGGATGCCACACCGTCAAAGAAGCTATTACCACGGCTGAGATGGCGCGGGAAATTTTTCAGACGGACTGGATTAAGTTGGAAGTGATTGGTGATGAGTACAATTTGCAGCCGGATCCCTTTCAGTTGGTTGAGGCGAGTAAGGAGTTGGTAAAGCGCGGTTTTGAAGTATTTCCTTATTGCACCGACGATCTGGTGCTGTGTCAGCGTTTGCTCGATGCAGGCTGTAATATCCTGATGCCATGGGGCGCACCCATAGGTACTGGCCGCGGTCTAAGCGATCCGTATGCGTTACAAACCTTACGCCAGAGATTGCCAGAGATCCCAATGGTGATTGATGCTGGCATTGGGTTACCGTCTCACGCGGCACAGGCGATGGAAATGGGCTTTGATGCCGTGTTACTCAATACGGCAGTGGCGCAGGCGGAAGATCCGGTGATGATGGCTGAAGCTTTTAAAGACGGTGTTGAGGCTGGTCGCAGTGCTTATAAAGCTGGGGCCATGCCGGTGCGGGATATCGCCAAGCCGAGTACGCCGGTCTTAGGCACGCCATTCTGGCAACAGGACAAGGGCGAATAGATTTATGGCGGTGACTAACAAGCCGATAGTGTGGTCGGTTGCTGGCTCTGATTGCTCCGGTCTGGCAGGACAGGCCGCAGATATCCGCGCTATCGAAGCTCTGGGCGCTCATCCCGGCTCCATAACCACTGCGGTAACGGCACAGAATAATGAGACGGTGGTAGCTGTTAACGAATTAACCTACGACCAGATAGCATCTCAGTTTCAAGCGTTAAAAGAATCATTTCCAGCGCGGGCGATCAAGGTAGGTTTGTTGCCCAGTACCCAATCGATAAAAGCTCTGATGGAATATCTTAAGGAGTATCAGGAAGCATTGGTACTGGATCCGGTAATGGTCAGCACCTCAGGTAAGTCACTGGTTAGCGAAGATACTTTAGTCTCCTACCGTGAATTACTGAGCAAAGCCTCGCTGATCACGCCTAATTTACCTGAACTGGAATTGCTGACCGGCCTCACTGTGAATGATGAAGAGTCCGTCAAGCGTGCCGCTAACCATCTATTGCAACAGGGGGTTAAGGCGGTATTGGTGAAAGGCGGGCATACCGAGCAACTTAGTGGAAGCGAAGATAAGTACCTGCACGATTATTTTATCAGCCAGCAACAGGAATTCTGGTTACATAGCCCGAAACAAAAGACTGACAATACTCGGGGCACTGGCTGTGTCCTCGCTTCGGCAATTAGTGCAGCCTTAGCTCATAGTTACTCACTGGAAGACTCGGTAATTATCGGCAAGATGTTACTCAGCCAAGGTTTACGACACGGTTACGCTCTGGGGCGTCAAAAGGGTCCGTTGAAGCCTTTGTCCTGGCCTGATGAAGCCAGGGATGTGCCTTTAATAACAGCGAATAGCCTTGATCCAAATGGCGAAGCATTTCCGCCCTGTTCCGAAGATAAAGCGCTTGGATTATATCCTGTGGTCGATCGGGCTGAGTGGTTGCAGCGTTTGCTACCACTGGGCGTGTCGACCATTCAGTTAAGAGTTAAAGATTTAGAGGGCGAGGCGTTGGAGCAAGAGATTGTAGAGGCGATAAGCATTGCCCGACAATATGATGCTCGATTATTTATTAACGATTACTGGCAGTTGGCGATTAAACATGGCGCCTATGGGGTCCATCTGGGACAGGAAGATATTGTCGATGCGGACATTGCAGCCATTCGTCAGGCGGGTTTGCGCTTAGGTTTGAGTACCCATTGTTATTATGAAGTGGCTCGTGCCCATGCCATCAGGCCAAGTTATCTTGCCTGTGGGCCGGTCTATCATACCGACAGTAAGGATATGCCCTGGATCCCGCATGGCATTGAGAATTTGAAGAAGTGGATGCGATTACTGCCGCATTATCCATGGGTAGCGATCGGTGGCATTAACCTTGAACGTTTTGATGAAGTGGCACAGACCGGCGTTTCCAGCATTGCTATGATTTCAGCTATTACTCGGGCCGATGATCCTGAAGCAGTGACTCGACAAATGCTGGAGCAGTTAGCACCATGAGCGAATTTATCCCACAGGAACAGGATAAGGTTCAATTTATCGAAGCTACCGATCTGGCGCAATGGCTAACGCAGCCTGATGCCCCTTTAGTCATCGATGTCAGTGGCGAGGAAGAAGCGTTTGAGCCCATCGCAATAAAAGCGAAGGAGAGTTTGTCGTTACCGATAGCGGAGTTTGCCAGCTTTATAAACGAGTGGGATCCGGATGAAGCGGTAGTAGTGGTTTGCCAGCTGGGACAGAAGAGCTTTAATGCGGCACATCGCCTGATAGAGTCTGATTTCAGTTGCGTTTACAGTTTACACGGTGGTTTCGAGGCTTGGAGACGAGCGATCAACCATTGATATTGCTCATAAAATGTCACAATTTCCCACTGGCAGCTACTGGGCGGCGCACTATAATAATTAGCAAAAAGGAGATACAGATGTCACAACAACCATCACTTATCGAGCAGCGCCCAGAGAACGTAAAGCGGCTTCATCCTGATGCGATTAAAGCTTCGAGAATCGCTCACTTAATTTTTTGCATCATTTTATTGGCGGCAGCCAGTGTGGTGTCGTTTATTGCCGGTAGCTGGTTGCTGTGGGGAATTGCTCTTGCCGCAATATTACTCCTCTTTAGCCTGCTGTTTTTCTGGGCGAAAAAATCTTACGATTACACTTGGTATTGGTTAACCGACGAAGGATTGTATATTCAACGTGGCGTGTTATGGCGCAGAAAAGCATTGGTGCCAAGAAATCGTATCCAGCACACCGATGTGGCTCAGGGTCCGCTGCAGCGACGGTTTGAGCTGGCCAAGCTGATTGTCTATACCGCCGGCACGCGCGATGCTTCGGTTCCGATCGATGGCCTGTTAATGGAAACGGCCAATAGCCTGCGCCAGGAGTTGCGTCAGGAAGGGGACAGTGATGCAGTCTAGTGAAGAGCGTAAGCTGCACAAATCGTCGCCGATTTTTATCCTGCTGGATAATATTAAGAAGATCATCTTTCCTATACTCATTGCGCTACTCGGTTCGGGCGGTTCTTACTGGGAGTACATAGCCTTAGCCATTGCGCTTATAGTCAGTCTGCTCTCAATCGTACAGTACCGATTTTATCGTTACTGGCTGGAGCCCAACCAAATCCGGGTGAAAGAAGGGGTTATCTTTCGTAATGAGCGCCAGGTGCCATACAAGCGTATCCAGAATCTAAACCTGTCGCAGAATCCTTTGCATCGAATACTCGGTGTGGTCACCGTCCAACTGGAGTCGGCCTCCGGTGGTAAACCCGAAGCGGTGATTAATGTGGTCGATATGGCGGCGGTGAAGGAGTTAAAGCAGATGATTCATGGCGACACCCCAGTTGATGAAAACACCGAAGCCAGCAGTGATGAGGCATCAGGAAAAAAGCCAGCGCTTTTGACGCTGTCTTTTGCAGAAATTGTACGCTATGGCGTTATTACCAATAAAGGCCTGGTTATTTTAGCAGTGGTATTCGGCTTTTTATCGCAGCTTAGTGATGGCTACATCAAGAACTATGTTGAGAGCAGGATGGTGGCTTTCGCGGATTGGTTCTCTAACGGTTTTGACAGCTTTGTGGGGGATTTAGGCGCCTTGACCATCGTGGTTTATGTCTTGTTATTAACCATCCTTGGCTTGCTGGGCTTATGGCTGCTGTCGGTTAGTTTTGCGCTATTTAAGTTACACGAGTTCGAGTTGCTCAAAAGTCATGGCAAGTTACAGGCGACCATGGGGTTGCTGACTCGAATGCAGGCCACCATCCCCATGTCGAGAATACAGACCCTGACCGTTAGAAACTCAATGTTACATCGTTGGTTTAAGCGTTTGACGGTCAGTGTTGAGACTGCTGGTGGCGTTAATAATGAAAAACAGGGATTAACGCTGAAAGAGATTGCGCCATTGTTTCCAGCTGCGGAGCGGGCGAGACTGTTATACCAAATTCAGCCAGATATTTCATGGCAGGGGATCCAGTGGAAGCCAATTGAGCGTAAGGCGTTAAGACGAATTATTAAGCGGCTCACGCTAATGAGTTTGCTGCCTGTTATTCCGCTGTATTTTTCTCACTGGTTCTATGCTGCCGCAAGTTTTGTCGTTTTGGTGCTCTTAAGTTTCCTCTATGCCCGAGCCTACGTGAAACACACCGCTTATTGTCTCGATAATGACATGATCGGTTTTAAAAGTGGTGTCATTTTTAAGAAAGAAACTTATGTCAGGTTAAGTAAGATCCAGACAGTGCAGGTTAAGGAAAGTTTGTTCGACCGACGCTACGGCATGGCCAAGCTGGAAGTCGATACGGCCGGAGCCATGGTTGGCGCGCACCATGTCGAGATCCCTTATATTATGTTGCAGGATGCACTGCGTATTCAAAGCAAGTTAGTCGAACGGGTTAGCAGTAAACAATTTGTGTGGTAAGTCAGGGTGCGGACACCGCACTGTTGTGCGGTGTCCATTAGCCTAGTATCCGAGTTTAGGGTTATAGTAAAGCTTGGCACTGACAGGATCCTGTACCTGACCAATCAATTGTAACTGTAGTTTTTCAGGCAAATAGTTATTGAGTTCCGTCAGTAGATCTGAACAGCTATTAGCTCGATCGATAATGTTAGCGTAAGTAGTGTTTGGACTTAGATCTTCTACATACCAGTGCAATATTTCCTGCAAATAGTCTAAAGATGTTTTTTCATGAATGACTAATAAACTATTCTGATATTGATTCCAATCTTTGGCACTGATATCCGTAGTATCGAGGAAGTTAGAAACAACTAAATCGTCCAGCTCTTCACTATATAATTGGTTTTGTTGCTCCAATACTGCCAGAATATCCTCTTCTGAAACTTGCTGACCGTTTAATGAAGCCTGATTACGAACTTCTTGTTCTGAAATACCCCGGGTTAGGCGCCAGTCCATTTCTTTAGCATAGGCCTGTTCAAAGTAATCCTTAAATGGCGGCTCTAAGGACAGGCGTTCGCGACCATCGTCGAGTAATGTCTGGTATGCCTCTTGGAGAGAAGTGTCAGATGAAAGAAAATGCTTTTCTTCGCCTGGCGGACAGTCCATGCCTTCTGCAAAAGGAGCTGTACTGAAAGTCAGATTTGTTCCATCTTTTAATGGAGCGACAATATCAAAAAAGCAGCCAACAATATGGTTATAGATGACTATGCACGCCTTGTGATCAGGTGCGTAGGCAGCATATAAGTGAGTATTGTTGAGTTGAGGAATGATGAAATAGCCGGCCTCAATCGCTTGTAATGACTGGAGTTGCTCCACGAGTTGATGGAGTTCTGGTGAGTCGACTTGATCTTTTGTGACTGGTTCGAGGGTTATACGCGCTGGCTGCTCTAAAGGACCGTGCTCGATGACCTTTGACATCTGCTTCCCTAGCTTGAATCGGAGGTAATACTTAAATCCGAAGTACAATATCAATAGCAAGACAATAATACTGACAACGATAATTCCTATAATTTGAAAGAAGGTTCCCATACATTCTCCTTATTTGTTTTAATGGGAAGTTAAGGTAGATGTTTAAAACTGTCAATAAAAAGTAGTGCTGCTAAGGAATATGGGACATATCAATGTTAGAATAGCGGCAATTGATAGCAGAACGCTGCTGGTAATGATGAAACAAGGGTTTTTCCATGAATAAAAATTTCTTAAACCACCTTCAAGAGCAAGTTGAAGAGATCAAAGCCGAGGGCTTGTATAAGAGCGAACGAGTGATTGATTCACAGCAGGCCGCCGATATCCACGTCACCACAGGTGAGAGCGTCTTGAACTTCTGCGCCAATAACTATTTAGGCCTGGCGAATAGTCCGGAATTGATCGAAGCGGGTAAGGCTGCGTTGGACAAACAAGGCTACGGTATGGCTTCCGTACGCTTTATCTGTGGTACACAAGATGTACATAAAAAACTGGAAAGCCGTATCAGCGATTTCTTGGGCATGGAAGATACGATTCTTTACTCTTCCTGTTTCGATGCCAATACCGGTTTATTTGAAACAATTTTATCGAAAGAAGACGCCATTATTTCTGATGCTTTGAACCACGCTTCAATTATTGACGGCGTTCGCTTATGCAAGGCCATGCGCTATCGTTACAACAATAACGATATGGCGGACCTCGAAGAGCAATTAAAGCAGGCTGATGCTGATGGTGCACGTTATAAGTTGATTGTAACGGATGGCGTGTTCTCGATGGATGGCATTATTGCGAATTTGGAAGCGGTATGTGATTTGGCAGATAAATACAATGCGCTAGTCATGGTTGATGATTCCCACGCAGTGGGCTTTATCGGAGATAAGGGGCGCGGCACGCATGAGCATTGTAACGTTATGGATCGTGTGGACATTATCACAGGTACTCTGGGTAAAGCATTAGGTGGTGCGTCCGGCGGCTATACAGCAGCGCGTAAAGAAATTGTTGAGATACTGCGTCAACGTTCGCGCCCGTATCTGTTCTCCAATACCCTGGCTCCGGTGATTGCTTCGGCCAGTTTGCGTGTACTGGATATGCTGGAAAATGGCGATGAGTTACGACAAAAACTGAAGCACAACAGTGAATATTTCCGTGAGAAAATGACTGCATTAGGTTTCGAGCTGGTGCCCGGCGAGCATCCGATTATTCCTGTGATGCTGGGCGATGCTAGCTTGGCCAGCAAGTTTGCGGATAAGATGTTGCAGGAAGGCATTTACGTGATTGGCTTCTCCTTCCCGGTGGTGCCCAAAGGGCAGGCGCGTATTCGTACACAAATGTCAGCGGCTCATGACATTGAACATATCGATCGCGCGGTTGCTGCTTTTGAGAAAGTGGGTAAAGAACTGGGTGTGATTAAGTAAAGTACGCTAGACCCTGCGACAGTAACAGGTTAGTGGATATGCCACTTTGATTTAGCAAAGGTTCCCGGTTTCGCGGGAATGACAACGAACAGAGATAGTTATGAAAACATTGAGTAAAGCTAAAGCGGAAAAAGGGATCTGGATGGTAGACCATCCTAAGCCGGAGCTTGGGCACAATGATGTGTTGATTAAGATTAAAAAGACCGCTATCTGCGGCACTGACATGCACATTTACCACTGGGATGAGTGGGCGCAGGAGACGATTCCGGTGCCGATGACCGTGGGTCATGAATATGTCGGCGTGATCGAAGAAGTGGGGCAGGAAGTCAAAGGTTTTAAGATTGGTGATCGCGTTTCCGGTGAAGGCCATATCACCTGTGGCTTCTGTCGTAATTGTCGCGCAGGTCGTCGTCACCTCTGCCGTAATACCGTCGGCGTTGGCGTCAATCGCCCGGGTGCTTTCGGCGAGTATCTGGTGATCCCGGCGGAAAATGCCTACAAGATCCCGGATGATATTTCCGATGATATTGCCTCGATTCTGGATCCATTTGGTAATGCAGCGCATACCGCCTTGTCTTTCGACTTGGTCGGTGAAGATGTATTGATTACTGGAGCCGGCCCGATAGGTATTATGGCAGCGGCGATTGCCAGACACGTCGGCGCACGCCACGTAGTGATCACTGATATGAACGATTACCGTCTGGAGCTGGCGAAAAAGATGGGCGCCACGCGCACGGTTAACGTGACCAAGGAAAAGCTGGAAGACGTGATGGATGAGCTGGGCATGACGGAAGGCTTTGACGTCGGTCTTGAGATGTCAGGTGCACCGCCAGCCTTTAAATCCATGCTTGATACCATTATCCATGGCGGTAAGATTGCCATGCTCGGCATTCCGTCCAGCGATATGGCGATTGACTGGAACAAGGTCATTTTCAAGGGCTTAATTATTAAAGGTATTTACGGCCGTGAGATGTACGAAACCTGGTACAAGATGATTGCCATGGTGCAGTCCGGTTTGGATTTAACGCCGGTGATTACCCACCGTTTCGATATTGATAAATTCGAAGAGGGCTTTGAAACCATGGCCAGTGGCCAATCGGGGAAAGTGGTTTTAAGCTGGGACTAGGTTCAGGTGAATTACTCTATTTTAAGCTGGGCGGAGTTGAGTAAAGAACAGCTCTACCAGCTTTTACGGCTTCGTTCGGAAGTGTTTGTGGTTGAGCAGGAATGTGCTTATCAGGATCTGGATGGGCTGGATGAACAGGCTCAGCATATCCTGGTAATTGGCACTGACAATCAACTTAACGGGTACACCAGAATCTATGAGGCGCTCTATCAAGGAAAGACGTATCAGGCGATTGGACGGGTCTGCGTTAAAGCTTCTCAACGGGGACAAGGCGTTGCTCGACAAATGATGCAGGTAACGCTTGATCATATTGAGAGTAAAAGCCAAGAAGCTGTAACGGTGAGTGCACAGGCGTATCTGGAGGCTTTTTACCAGCAGTTAGGTTTTAACACCGTATCGGAACCTTATCTGGAAGACGGTATCCCACACATTAGGATGATCAGAGAAAGACATTAATTATGCTAAAAGATTTTCTAACTCGTGCCGGCTGGATGACTAAACTATTGGTTGGGATCAGTGTCGTGGTCTCGATTATTACGCTGTCAGGCAGCAATCAGTTAACAGGGTATTTTACCTTTGACTGGCAATTAATTCTGCAAGGTCAGATACACCGGCTGATCACGCCGATCTTTCTGCACTTTATGATTGGTTCTTTGCCGATCCACCTGTTATTTAACATGATGTGGTTATGGGATCTGGGTGGTTCTATTGAGAAAGAGCGGGGGCCCTGGTATCTGTTGGGACTGGTGCTGGTCATTGGTGCTGCTTCCAATTTTGCCCAATATTTTGCCGAGTTTATGTCTAGCGGCTACGTCAGCCCGCGTTATATCTTTGGTGGTATGTCGGGCGTCGTCTTTGGGCTGTTAGGTTTTATTTTTGTGCGCCGAAAATTTGATCCTTTCTTCCGCGTTGATCTTCACCCGGGTATTATGCAGTTTATGATGATCTGGCTGGTGTTGGGCTTTGTATTGAACTCTACCGGCATGATTGGTATCGCCAATGCTGCGCACCTGATTGGCTTGATAGCAGGTGGTACATTAGGCTTTATTACCTCAAAGGTTAAAGCGTTTTAGTTGAGTTATTATGAATTTTAAGCGAATTAGCATTGAAGAAGTGAGTCAATTAGATCAGAAGCAGTCGATCAATGTGATTGATATTCGGGATCCGCAGTCGTTTGCTGCAGGACACATGCCGCAAGCGGTTAATATCAATAATCAAAATGCCGCCGATTACATCGAGCACACTGATAAATCAAAACCGCTGGTGGTGGTCTGTTATCACGGCCACAGCAGCCAACCGGCAGCGCAGTATTTTGCTGCTCAGGGTTTTGAAGAAGTGTATAGCATGGATGGCGGCTTTGAAGTGTGGAAGCTGAATCATCCGGTGGATACCGAGCAGTGATGCTCCGGGAAGTCAGGCAGAAAATGTCTCCATCGAGTCATTGTCGAGCTCTTTCCCTAGAATTTCTTTAGCTCGAATCAAGTTCTCTTCGTCAACCATTAAGGGAATTTCACCGACGGCCGCACCGTAGGTGTTATGAAAACCCTCATGCAAAATGGTGGCCTCTATACCATGTGTTTCCAATAGACCCTTGGCTATATGGGCTTGCATGGTATCAGCATAAGTCTCAACAACTGCTAAAGCCATTATCGCCTCCTTGTTAACACTTCACTATTATTAAGACACGAGCGGCTAGGGTTTGTAAATAGAATCCAGTACAATAACTGAAAATTTACCGTCTGCCTTGCTATGGACTTTTCGACTTGGCGTAGCGCTAATGATGCCGTCATACAACAGTTACCGTATTATATCGCTGAATGGGTTGCTGAGTTTGGCTCATTAACGCAAAAGCTGTCCTGTTACGCCGATCCGGTTCGACTCGAGCTACTTAAAGAGTCACTTGAGAATGCGACTGACAATGAGCAGCAGCTACTGGGTCTGGTCAATAACGCTCAGAGCCAAGTGCGTGAAGTGACGTTATACGGTCCGGGCAAGCCCTGGATTTATGCGCGAACGGTCGTGCCAGCCGATAATAAAGCCCTGTTAACGGGGTTGGGCGACAAACCGCTCGGCAGTATATTGTTTACTTCCCGTGAATTGCGGAGGTATTCGCTGGAAGTGCGGCAACTGCAAGCTGGTGATGAGTTATTTAATGAGGCGTTACAGCAGGTTGACGGTAAGCATAAACCAGATTACTTGTGGGCCAGACGCTCTGTCTGGGGGAGTGGTGATACCGCGGCAGGAAAAAAACTGCTGTTAGTCGAGGTCTTCTTACCGGATTCACCGCTGTATAACGATTAAAGCATAAAGCTAAACCATGAAATTAGAATTAAAGAAAGAACACTGGGGACACTATCTAAAACTGATGCGCTTTGATAAGCCAATAGGTACTTTCCTATTATTATGGCCGACGCTATGGGCTTTGTGGATTGCTGCCGAAGGTGTCCCCAACGGGTGGGTTTTTGTGGTCTTTGTGCTTGGCGTATTCCTAATGCGTTCGGCCGGTTGTATTATCAACGACTATGCAGACCGGGACTTTGATGCGCATGTTTCGCGTACGCGAACGCGCCCGCTGGCTCAGAATCTGGTGACAACGGATGAAGCACTGACTCTGTTTGCAGTGTTAGTGTTTATGGCGCTTCTATTAGTGCTAACACTCAACTGGTTGACGATAGGTTTGAGTGTGGTGGCCTTACTGCTGGCATCAACCTATCCGTTCATGAAGCGCTATACCTATTACCCTCAGGTGGTGTTGGGTGCCGCTTTCTCCTGGGGTATTCCAATGGCTTTTGCCGCTATTCAAGATACGGTACCGATTATTACCTGGTTAATATATGTGGCGACTCTACTGTGGGTGCTGGCCTACGATACGTTGTATGGGATGGTCGACCGGGAAGATGATCTTAAGCTGGGTTTAAAGTCGACGGCGATTCTATTCGGTGATATGGATTTGATGCTAATCACTGCCATCCAAGCGATGTTTATTTTTGGCATGTTGCTGCTGGGCCAACAGCTTGAGCTGTCTTTTTATTATTATCTAGGCTGGCTGGCTGCTGTTGGTTTGATTACTCGACAGGTTTGGCGTTGTCGCACCCGCAATCCCAAGGAATGCTTCAACGCCTTTCTTAATAACAATTATGTTGGACTAGCTTTCTTCCTTGGACTGGTCTGTCATTACTGGTTCGGTGCCTAGCTCTTTATTCTGACGTAAGCTCCGTGACGCTTTTTTGAGTCCCTGCTGCAGGGGAACGCTCAGTAGATTCAATACGGTTGAATAGAGCGTTTCACATTGTTGCGTTGGGCGCATGCCAGTCCCTTCAGTATGATGGACCCAACCTTCCTCCTTGAGGACCTTAACCTGATTACGGAACAGGTTTTTATCGAAAAACTCAGGAGCATTGATACTGTGCAGCGCGGCAATACGCTGTGCAAGTTTCTGACTTTCCTGCTCCAGCTCGGCACGACGAAGGCTTTCATGATCCTGTAGGCTGTGCAACATCGTTAAGCTGATGGCGTAACGCTGTAAAGCTGGCTGCACGGCTTGTGCTAATGTCATCAGGCGTGACCAGTTTGGATCCTCATCGCTGGCGGAGGATATGTTGCCGCCTTTTTCCTGCAACAAGCCGAGTGTAATCAGACTATCCAGCACTAAATCGACCTGCTCGCTGAGAGCTTCGCGTTGCCAACGGATATAGAGCTCTTGATGGAGGAAAGGATAAATCAGTTTAATGTAGCCTTTGATCTCATCGCGAGATACGTGATCGTGACGTTGAAACACCGCGGCGATTAATGATGGCAGGGCGTAAATATGCAGTATGTTATTACTGTAGTAGGTCGATAAGATCGCTTCGTCGCCTTCAATGAAAACGACATCGCCTGCCGGATCGGAGAACTCCTGAACCATTCCCAGTTTGAGTGCCGTCTCGAGTAGCTGCAGGCCACTATGCTGCGGCAAATTAATATAATCGCTGTAAGGGGCGGACTTAGCTAAGGTGATCAGCATATCAAGATGTGATATCAGCTCATTTTTGTCCATGGCCTGTCGCGGCGTAGCTAACAGGCTTAAACTGACCAGACAGACACTATTTACACTGGCGGCAGCATTAATACGGCGGTTAATTTCATCGCCGAGTTCAGTCACGGTGTTGGATAACCATTCGGGGCGCTCTTCCTGATCTTGTGAGGATTGACGCCAGTCGATATTTCGTTGTTGCAGGAAGTCCTGTAAATCAAGTGGCTGACCGAAGTTGAGGTAGACTTTGCCATAGAAGCGCTTCAGGGCTTTACGTACCCCTAACAGTTGACCGAAAGATTCCTTCTGTTTGCGTTTGCCACGCAGTTCGCCAACGTAACTTTTACCTTCAAACATGCGCTCATAGCCAATATAAACTGGCACAAACAGAATCGGTTTTTTGAGGCCGCGCAACAAGCTCTGTACAGTCATGGCGAGCATACCGGTTTTTGGCGTTAACAAACGGCCAGTCCGACTGCGCCCACCTTCCTGAAAATACTCGACGGGTATGCCCTTGTTAAACAGGCGGTACAGGTATTCGTTAAAAACAGCAGCATACAGGCGGTTACCGCGGAAACTACGGCGTAAGAAGAAAGCACCACCACGACGCAGAATGGAGCCCACGGGCCAGAAGTTTAAGTTAATACCGGCAGCGATATGCGGCGGTGCCAACCCTTCATGGTACAGCTGATAAGACAGTAACAAATAATCGGCATGGCTGCGGTGGCAGGGCACGTAAATAATCTCATGATCTTTCGCCATTTGCCGTACTTGTTTGAGGTTATTCACTTCAATACCAGCGTAGATCTTATACCAGACACGCGTCAGCAGGCTGGAGAGGAAACGGATCATGCGCGGACTGAAGTTAGCGGCAATTTCTTTGACGTATTTACCTGCTTCCTGTTCCAGTTCGTCAGAGCTGCGCTTGTTTTTGCCCTTGGTCTGCTCGCGCGCTATTACTTGCTGAACTGAGTCCGAGGCAACGATACCGTCGATCAGATCTCGGCGATTTTCGGTACGAGGGCCGACGGTCGCTACCCAGGCACGATTGAAATGCACGCGTAAAATGCGGCTAAGTTTATGGGCATTCTTTTCAGGCGCGATACTGAGATCGATATCCGGTGAACTCAGTTCTATCGGCTGTCCGTATTGAAGCAGACACTGCCGACCGGAGAACAACATGATCAGGAACTTACCAAAGCGCCCCGACTCTTCGATACTGGACACAAAATAGCGCAGAAAAGACTTCTCTTTGCCCGGATTGCGGCCCCAATACATCGACACTGGGACCAGTTTATACGGTTTGTTAGGGTTTGCCTGCTGCGCCTTGAGCAGCTTAACGATACTGGCCTTGTGGGCCTCGTTTTCTTTGTGGCGACGGAAAATACTGGGACGATTATTAAGGAACAGGCAGCTGCCCTGCGCCGGGATGTTCAATTTCTGATCGGTAGCTTTACCTGCCGGTAGCTCAAGCTGCTCGCCTTGTCGTCTCAGCAGTTCGATCGAAGTCATGGACTGTGTGCGCAAGACATAGACGATATGGTCTTCAGCCGATAAATGAAACTCGGACTGAGGGTCAGACGGCGCACGTTTTTCACGTACCAATAACTTTAATGGCAGGCGCAATAAAGCCAGAGAAAAGTTCTTTAAACTCGAAGACAAGGACATAAGTTGATGTAACCTATTAAAGTAATAATTGAACGGGTGCTGGGTGGCTCAAAAAGTCACGGGGACTGGCGCTGTAACCGTAGGCGCCGGACTGATAAACCGCAATAATATCACCAATCTCGGCTTTTGGCAGGGAGATATTGCTGCCGAGGATGTCGAGTGGCGTGCACAGAGGGCCAACCACATCGACCACTTCCTGTTGTTCTGATTTCATTTGCGTCGCTACCGCCAGTGGATAATTCTTACGAATCACCTGGCCGAAATTACCAGAGGCGGCCAGATGGTGGTGCAGACCACCGTTGGTGATGAGGTAGCGTTTGCCACGTGAGACTTTGGTATCGGTCACCTGGCACAGATATAAACCAGCATTGCCCACCAGATAGCGTCCCAGCTCCAGAATAATCTCACAATCCGCCAGCAGATGAGCATACTGCTTCTTAAGTTGCTGCAGATTGTCAGCAATCGGTTCCAGCTCAAGCGGCGTTTCGCCAGGGAAGTAAGGGATACCGAAGCCGCCACCAATATTCAGGTGGTGTAGCTGGAAGTGGTATTGTTCAACCAGTCGTTCGACTAAAGCAAAAATATTATTGTGGGCACTGATGATCGATTCAGGGCGCAAATTTTGTGAACCAGTAAAAATATGTAGGCCCTGAAAAACCAGTCGCGGATGACGCAGCGGTTCGATTAAATCAGACAGTTGTTCAACATCAATACCGAACTGCTGAGGTCCACCGCCCATTTTCATACCAGAGGACTTAAGTTCAAAATCAGGATTTAGCCGAAGTGCGATATTAGCCTTGCTATCGAGCTTTTCAGCCTGCTCAATGATCCGCTGCAGTTCGGTTTTAGATTCGACGTTTAAGGTAATATTGCTCGCCAGAGCCATGGCGATTTCCCGCTCCGACTTGCCGGGGCCAGCAAAGCTGATATTACGGTTATCCATCGATGTCGCCAAAGCCAGATGCAGCTCTTGGCCGGAAGCGACATCCAGACCATCGACTTGTTGAGCCATGTAGCTGAGCAGTGGCGAGAACGGATTCGCTTTGATCGCATAATGCAGACTGATTTGTGGGAAATAGTGACGCAAACGCTCCACATTGGCTTTAATTACGCTCTTATCATAAACATAACAGGGTGTTTGACCAGCGATGGTCACCACTTCACTTACCGTTCTGCCGGCAATCAGTAACTGATTGTCTCGGTGCGAGAACTGATCCATCGTTGCGTGCTGTTTTTGGGTCACTGTGTTCACCATACGTTGTTATTTTTGCCGACAAGCTGACTACTGTGCCAGATATTGGTACTGCTGCTGTAGAGCGGGTCGATCAATCTTGCCGTTAGCATTGCGTGGTAACTGCTCGACAAACTCGATATATCGGGGCTGCATATAATTAGGCAGTTGCTGCTGACAGTAGCGCTTGATAGTTTTAATCAGAGTTTCCTGATCATCGCTGTCGGCTTTGAGCACTAACAATATGGCTTGCCCGAGCTGAGAGTCGTTAACACCAATCGCTGCCACTTCCTGCAGCTGCTCTAAGCCATACAGGGTATCTTCGAGCTCGGCAGGACTGATACGATATCCTGAGCATTTTATCATATCGTCCTGACGACCGATAAAGTATAAAAAGCCATCTCTATCACGTTTTACCGTATCGCCGGACCAGACCGCAATTTCGGCTCGATGGTTATTCTGTTTTAAGGGTTTAAAGCGTTTAGCGGTTTTTTCCGGAGCATTCCAGTAGCCCAGACTGACGTGTACGCCTCGATGAACCAGCTCGCCCGGTTCATCGATCTCACATTCACTGCCGTCTGCACGCAGTACCAGAATCTCGGCGTTGGGTATGGCCTTGCCGATGGAGTTAGGACGCTTGTCGAGTTCGTGTGGCTCAAGGTAGGTTGAGCGGAAAGCTTCGGTCAGCCCATACATTAAATAAGGCGCCGTATCAGGTAATGCTGTCTGTAGCTGGCGTAACGTCTTCTCCGGCATGGCACCACCAGTATTGGTAATATAGCGTAGCGACTCCTTGGCTTCCTGCGGCCACTCCAGAGTGGACAGTTGTACCCACAAGGGGGGAACTGCCGCCAGCCCTGTTACCGAATGTTTCACTACCTGGCGGATGACATCTTTTGGTAGCAGGTATTCCATCAATACGACTTTGGCACCCACCAGTAAGGCTGTCGTCACCTGACTGAGTCCGTAGTCAAAACTGAGGGGCAAAACGGCAAGCAGGGTATCATTATGCGTATTATGCAGGTATTGACTGACGCTTTGTGCACCGGCTATCAGGTTCTGGTGCGAAAGGCAGACGCCTTTGGGTTGACCCGTTGAACCGGAAGTATACAGAATGGCAGCGAGGTCGGTTAGAATACGCCTACGGCGTTGTGGCGATGTGTCTGGCTGAGCGATGAGTGCATCCCATAAGTGCATCTGCTGATGCGAGGAAACTTCGAAATCTGTCGAGTCATCGACCAGCAAAAGGTGAAGCAAATCATCGCATTCCGGGTAGATGCTTTGTAGGATCTTGGCTCGCTGGCTGCTGGTAACCATCAGTTGGATATTACAGTCCTGAGCGATATAGCTGACCTGAGGCGCTTTGAGTAATGGGTTGATTGGTACAAATACCAAGCCGGCGCGACTGGCAGCAAAGAAAGCAATAACGGACTCGAGCTGCTTTGGTAGATATACCCCGATGCGGCTATTGGGCTCTAGCCCCAGCGCTATAAAGCGAGCGGCTAAGGCGTCGATATTCTCGTTAAGCTGTTGATAGGTTTGCTGTTGTTTGTTGTCATCAACGGCAACCTTATCGGCAAAGTTTTGACTGCTTAGGGTGACTATGTCGTCAAACTGGCAAAGCATCAGCGATCCGTTATTATTGAATAAATAAGTTGCTGACATTTTAGCGGTTTCCTTCTATAACGTCAGCTAAACAAAGTAAAATTGTCGCCCGGGCAACAGGGTGTAGATCGCAAAGGGCTCATAGATGAGGTTAATCTGGTACATCGTTATACTGTTTATTGCTTACGGCTCGCTGTATCCGTTTAACTTTGATCTGTCGCGCCCGTTACCCGCCGATCTCGGCGCCTGGCTACTGAATTGGCAACAGAGAACCATCCGCTCGGACGTGATTGCCAATATTTTATTATTCATCCCCTATGGCTTTTTTGGTGCATTAACCATTCAGCAGCAGCGTAAGCGACATTTATTGCTGTCGATATTGATGATGTTGCTGCTCGGTATTGTGTTTGCATTTTGCTTACAGTTTATCCAGTTTTACCTGCCGTCGCGGGTATCGCATGCGGCTGATGCCTTGCTCAATGCGGTCGGGATTTTGATTGGTATTGCACTGGCAGCATACTCCAACAGTCAGCGCATACAGCGTATCATTCCGGCACGGTTACGACTGGCGATTTCACCAGCCTTTCTGGTGCTGTTTTTATGGATTGGCTGGCAGTTCTTCCCTTATATTCCCGTATTCGAAAGTAAGCAGTTCGGACAAAGTCTGGATACTATCGTCAATAGCACCTGGTCGTTAGTTTCGTGGTTACAGTATGTGTTGTTCTGGTTGGTCTTTTATCATTTACTGCAGAGATTGCTGGGTACAGATTATCGTATCAGTTTTATCATTTCGTTATCCGTATTCCTGCTCATTGTTAAACTTGCGATGTATCGTTCACAGATGGGCTGGAGTGAAGTGACGGCGTTGCCCTTGGCTATCATCATGCATCACATGATCTCTCAGCGCTGGATGGTACCTCTGCTGGCGATAAGCAGCGTTATCCTATTGTTGTGGGAAACGGTTTATCCACTGACGTTCCAAGGTCACATCAATGCATTCCAATGGCTACCTTTTGATGACTTTCTAACAGGCTCGACCTGGTACAACTTGGGTGCGTTGATAGAAGAGTCGTTAATACTGTCCTCGGTGGGGTATTTTATTGCTAAGTGGTGGCATAATTATCGTGCTGCTGCGGGCTTTCTTTTCGCGTTATCGGTAGTTATTACGGGGTTACAGCTGTTTTTGGTGGGAAGGTATCCGGATATTACGTTGGTGGTGATGGCGCTGGTGATTAGTATATTGCTGGTGAGATTGAGAGCAATGCAAACTGCTCACTGAAATCCCTTTCAGCGAATACAGCCCAGTCAAAAACTAGGGTTGGTACAAGGTGTAGAGCTCGTTTTCCTCTAGCGATACGCGGTGGGTCAGAACTTCGCCCACTTGCTGGTAGTCATCGGGAAAGTGAACGTTGAGTTGCGCCATCGGTAGCGGCTTAGAGTACTTTTTACAGAACTTAACCACTGCCTGTGCAATGTCATTCATTTCGGTCCGGAAATCGCGTACCAATTCCATCGAAGTACTGTCGTTAGATAAGTTTTGTTCAAGGTAAACATAAAACTTAACGTTTTCTTTTAACAGGTGTGCCTGAAAATCACGCTTAAATTGTAAAATTAAAGCGGACAGTTTTTTGGGGTTATTCGCCTGAAAACCCTGCTCCCAAATTTGACCATATAACTTTACCAGGTGGCTGTGATCGTTCTTAAGATTATCAACGAGTCCCGGGTCGTACTGAATCCCCTTTTTATTTTTTGGGGCAACACTTGGCCTTGGTCTCGGCGGCGTTACCGGTTGCTCTTCAACCTTGGGTCTCTTTGTAAAAAAATCTTTAATAAACCCCATTGTAATCATCCTCAGCAGATTATTGTTTAGTCTTAGCCTACTCTAAGTAGACACTAAATTATTGCGATTTTCAATCATTATAACTTATTCAAAAATAAGAAAATAATGCGTTTATGCATTATGCAGTATTGCATTGGCATCAATTCATATTTGAATAATTCTTTTAATAATAATTATGAATGATAACTGGGTCATAAAAAAAATAAAAAACGCTCGATAAATTGTGGATTTTTTTGGGGTGCTGTGATTAGTAGAAGGAGGACACAATAATAATTGTTCAAGGAATAATATTAAGTCAAATATGCATCAACAGTTTTATTGGGGATGCTTAAAATAATTATGTGAGGAGTCATCATGTTGAAAGAAAAATTAACCGACTTAAACCATAAACTATCCCACCACGAGACCTATCAAGCGTTAAATAGTGTGAAGAGCGTAAAAACTTTTATGGAGTATCATATCTATGCGGTATGGGATTTCATGAGTTTGCTAAAATCACTACAACAGCGTTTAACCTGCGTCGAGGTGCCATGGATTGAGTCGAAGCAGGATGCGGAAGTTGTTCGCTTCATTAATGAAATTGTGATCGGTGAAGAAAGCGATCTGGATCCGGAAGGAAATGCCATCAGTCACTATTCCTTATACTTAAAGGCTATGGAAGAAGTGGGCGCTGATAGCAGTCGGGTAGAGAAATTTATTGAGACACAAGATCTGAGTTTGATTCCTGAGGGTGCTCGTGAGTTTGTTGAATATAACTTAAAGATTGCACGTGAGGGTACGGATGAAGAAGTGGCTTCGGCCTTCTTGTATGGGCGTGAGAAATTGATTCCCGACATGTTTACTGCAATTAAAGATGTCATGGCGGCGGAGCAGGTCGATTGCCCGACGTTAATCTATTACTTAGAGCGTCATATCGAGCTGGATGGCGATGAGCATGGTCCACTGGCGGAAAAATGCCTACAAGCTTTATGTGGCGATGATCAGCAAAAATGGCAAAAAGCTCAGGCAGTAGCAGAACAAAGCTTAATGCTGCGTTCAAACCTGTGGGATGCTGTGTTGGTCGCGATTAACCAGAAGCAAGAGCAAGCGGCTTAAGGTTCTCCAATAGTTTTAGTCTATAGATAAGTGGCAAGTCAGCCATGGAAGGTTATGGCTTTGCTGCTTACATAGAAGTCACCGCCAAGTTTCTGTAAAATGATCGAAAAAACCACTTTCGATGATTTATGCAGAATACAGTTATTGCGCCATCCATCCTTTCCGCCGACTTTGCACGCCTGGGTGAAGAAGTTGAAAATGTTCTAAAAGCTGGAGCCGACTGGGTCCACTTTGACGTTATGGACAATCATTATGTCCCTAATTTAACCATTGGTCCCATGGTTTGTCAGGCACTGCGCGATTACGGCATTAAGGCACCCATTGACGTTCATCTAATGGTAGAGCCGGTTGACCGAATCATCCCCGACTTTGCCAAAGCGGGTGCCAGTTACATCAGCTTTCATCCTGAAGCCTCGAAACACGTTGACCGCACCATTAGTTTAATTCAGGAGCATGGTTGTAAAGCGGGTGTGGTGCTGAACCCAGCCACTCCGGTCAGTATTCTCGAATACATTATCGATAAAGTGGATTTGGTATTGTTGATGTCAGTCAATCCTGGCTTTGGTGGTCAAAGTTTTATTCCTTCGACGTTACGCAAGTGCCAGCAGGTGCGCGAACTGATTGAGCAGACGGGGCGCGATATTCGCCTGGAGATTGATGGTGGGGTCAAAGTGGATAATATTGAAGAGATAGCAGCCTGCGGTGTCGACACCTTTGTTGCGGGCTCTGCCATATTTAACGCAGACGACTATCAGGCGACGGTATCGCAGATGAAAGCGAATGCAGCGAAAGGCATGGCTCGATAATATGACCATGATCCCGAAGCCGAAGTTGGTTATTTTTGACCTCGACGGCACTTTAGTGGACAGCGCGGCAGATATTGCCGAAGCAGCGAACCAGACCTTTTCGGTGCTACAGCTACCCGTACAACCTTTGCCTCAGGTAAAAAAATGGATTGGGGGTGGTGCTCAGGTATTTATAGAAAAAGCATTGCATTTTTTTCAGCAATCGGAGCGCTTCGATCAGGCTTATGAATTATTTATGGCGCATTACCGAGCCGTACCAGCAGATCGAAGCCAAATATTTGCAGGGGTTCGTGAATTGCTGGCCGAGCTGGCGAAGCAACAAGTGGCTATGGCCGTGGTCAGTAATAAACCACAGGAATTAATCCCGCCAATTCTCAGTCACATGGGAATTGCTGATTATTTTTCACATGCTTTAGGTGGTGATAGCTTGCCGCAGAAAAAGCCAAATCCAGAACCTTTATTCCACGTCTGCCGTCAGCATCAGGTGGCGCCACAGGAGTGTTGGATGGTTGGGGATTCGAGTAAGGACGCCGATGCTGCTGAACGCGCAGATGCCGTTTATTGGAGTCACGTATGGTTATGCCATGGCGGATACCGATATCCGGCCTCAGAGAGTCCCACATCGCGTGGTGGACAATCTAGAGCAGCTCATCCCATTGATTAATATGGAGCAAAAAGTCTATGCGTAAAGTCTGGTGGATTTTTGCCGCCCTGATGATCCTGACGACCATCGTTCATTACGCCAACGATCAAAGCGCGATTGAGCGGTGTCTTGAAGCTGGCGGCAGTTATCATTTTGATGCTGACTATTGTTCGCAAAAAGAAATTTACGAAGGCGACACAGGTTTTGTCGCTAACCATACGCCGCTTATCATCATGCTACTCATCAGCGTGGTGTTCGGCATCGGCAGTGTCTGGATTAAGCCGCCACAGCAGCGCAAGAAGTTATTGATGGTGGATAACTACGATTCCTTTACCTATAACTTGGTGCAATACTTCGGTCAGCTGGGCCTCAATGTGCTGGTTAAACGCAACGATGAACTCAGTATTGAAGAGGTGAAGGAATTAAAACCGGACTATATCGTCATTTCACCGGGTCCATGCACGCCAAACGAATCGGGCATTTCGCTCAAGATCATCGAAGAGCTGGCCAGCGACTATCCGATTCTCGGTGTCTGCCTCGGTCATCAGGCGATGGCGCAGGTGTTTGGCGGTAAAGTGATCCAGGCCAAACAGGTGATGCACGGCAAAACCTCACCGATTTATCATAAAGATATTGGAGTGTTTAAAGATTTACCTAACCCGCTGGAAGCGACGCGTTACCATTCGCTGGTGGTGGATACGCCAAGTCTGCCGCAGGAGTTTGAGATCACCGCCTGGACCGAAGATGAGGAAGGTGAATTGGAATACATTATGGGCATAAGGCATAAGACCTTGCAGCTCGAAGGGGTGCAATTCCATCCAGAATCGATCTTAAGCGAAAAGGGCCACCAATTATTAAAGAACTTCATTGAAGGTAATAAGTCAGCATAAAAAAAGCCCTGCAATCGCAGGGCTTAAATTTAGTTGCAGACGATTTATTTCAAGCGAGAGCTATCTCGCGCCGTAGATCACCATGGTTTTACCTTTAACATGAATATGGTCCTGCTCTTCAAGCGCTTTCAATACGCGCCCAACCATTTCACGCGAACAACCGACGATACGGCTTAATTCCTGACGTGTTACTTTGATTTGCATGCCATCTGGGTGGGTCATGGCATCCGGCTCTTTCGCTAATTCGAGTAGAGCGTGTGCCACACGACCTGTTACATCAAGGAAAGCCAAATCACCAACCTTGCGACTCGTCTTCTGAAGACGGGTTGCCAGCTGGGTGGCTAATTTAAATAGAATTTCAGGATCGTCTTTGGTCAATTGGCGGAACTTGTCATAGCTAATTTCCGCAACTTCACACTCGGTTTTGGTGCGAACCCAGGCGGTACGGTCATGCTCGTCAGTGAAAAGCCCCATCTCGCCAAAGAAGTCACCAGGATTAAGGTAGGCCAATACCAGTTCACGTCCCTCGTCATCCTCGATGAGGACTGTGACTGAGCCTTCGAGTAAGAAATACAAAGTATTCGAAGAGTCACCCGCGTAAATCAGGGTGCTCTTGGTTGGAAAACGGCGCCTCTGACAATGGTTTAGGAACCATTGAATGGTCTCGTCTTGTGCCAAGTGATAAGGTAACGCCATACGTATTTCCTATTTTGTTGTAATCATTCAAAATATAGCATGAAATCTTAGTGCCGTACCTCTTTAAAATCAAATTTGTTATGGCACTATATAGCCTCTAAAAGTTCTAACTGGGTCACAAATCATTATGAAAGTAACCGTCGACTGGGTCAATGACCTTAATTTTATTGGGAAAAACAGCAAAAGACAAAACGTGATGTTTGGTGGTGAGGGTGATTACGTCTCACCAATGGAAAATTTATTGATGTCCGTGGGGGCCTGCTCTTCGGTCGATGTGGTCATGATTCTGCAGAAGGCGCGTCAGGAGATCACAGGCTGCCACTGTGAAGTGGAATCAGAGCGCGCAGATGAGCCGCCACGCCGTTTTACCGCACTAAAGCTGCACTTTGTCGTCCGCGGCAAAAATCTCTCAACCAAGCAGGTTAAGAAGGCCGTAGATCTCTCGGTACAGAAATATTGTTCGGTTATGCACTCGCTGGACCCGAATCTGCCAGTCGAAACCAGCTTTGACATAGTCCCTGTGTAAGGAGTTTGGCAATGAAAAGGCCTGCACTACACTTAGGAATGCGACATTTGGCACTTTTTGTCGATGATTTAGCGGCAGTTGAGCACTTTTACGTGGATTTACTGGGAATGGACGTCGAATGGCGTCCCGACGAGGACAACGTCTATCTAACCTCAAAAGGCCACGACAATCTGGCTCTGCACCGCAAACAGCCGGACTTGGATACCTCCGGCGGGCAGAAACTCGATCACCTCGGCTTTATCATGAATACAGCGGAAGAAGTCGACGAGTGGTACGCATTTTTAAAGCACCATGGCGTACAGATGTTAACAGAACCACGCAGACACCGTGACGGCGCCACCAGCTTCTATTGTCTCGATCCGGATGGGAATCGGGTGCAGATGATTCATCATCCGCCGATTGTTTCCAGCCTTTCTAGCTCCTGATCGTTGGCAATGCTTTGTTAAAATGTCTTAAAAACGTGCTCATGTACTCACAGTACACTCCGCTTTTTTAAGGCATTTTGCCGCGCCTTGCCTTAGCTCAGAAGCTAGAGAGAATCATAGCTTCAGAGTAGCGGCTCTTCTGTTGTGATTAATGTGATTTTACCCTTTTCTTTGCTTGTCCAAAGAAAAGGGCGAAAAGAAAAGACACCCCCGACGTTAGGCCCTTCGGGCTTCCCTCGTTCAAGCAAGTTACTCACGCGCCGTCAAACTCGACGTCCCCTAAAGGGATTCCTTTCAGTCACCTACTCGTTTTGACTAAATTGGGCTATCCTGCCCAATTTACGCTATAACTTGCTTTTACTTGGCTAACTTTAAGGGGAGTGTTGCTTTGCCTGAAATTCAGAGTACTATTTTGATGAATCTTTTATTTGATAAAAGTAATCACTCAAGATCACTTTGTTCTTTTCAAGAGTTTTTAAAGCCGTGTGTGCAAACTTCGTAAACCCATGTACTTTGATATCTATGGTGGTTTCAGTTCTTTCCCCGTTTACGGTCTGATGCCACTTAACAGGTGAAAAAATATAATCCTCAGTGGTAGGTATTTCATTACTCTTAAAGGATATGGAAGGTGACCATGACATAGCACTGCGTATGTTCATAAGGTTTTGTTCTTTGTCTGAGTCTTGGTGAATGAAGGATATATGTCTAATTGTTTTAACTTTGTTATGGAAAGTTGAATCCCAGCGAAGGTTTGGTTTTTTTACGTTATATTGATTTATCTGGCATATCTTACCTAATTGGCTATGTAGTTTCTCTATAGCTGCGTGCGTAGTTATATAATAAGTGGCAATAGAGAATATCGAGCTGAGATAAATGCGCTCATTAATTCTTTTATTTAGAGTTGTATCACGATATATCTTTTCATCAGAAATTTTGCCTTTAAAAGTAAACCAAGAGCTATCACATAAAGCTTTTTTCTTGATTTCACGGTTAATCGCTATGGAGTGTTTATCCCAGTTATTAATGGTTATTTCAATAAAAGCTATGAAATGGTCAATATTCCATATCAAGTTTGGGTCAGGAAGTAATTTACCTTCGGAAGTGAAAAATCTAATTTGATTATTTCCTAATAACTCGCTTTCTAATTCCATAAGAAGATTAATGAAAAATTTATAGAGCAATATATCAGTAGAGGAAGGTATAGCCTAGCCCCATTATGTTGAGCTGTGGATAAAGCAAGTTATAGCAATCAAAATCGTGGATGATTTTGATAGTGACATTCAGGCCATGGAGGGACTGTATTTCACGGTGCGTTAAATAACTTGCTTTATTCGAAGGGAATCATTCGTAGAATGATCTCAATATAGGGGTGGACTTCTTTTGGTTACTTTTCTTGTCCATCCAAGAAAAGTAACTCGCTGAAGGCCGAAAGAGGTCTTGGAAATATGCTCTGTATAAAGATAAATAAGAATAGACAGCACCTATCCTTTCTTCATAATCGCTGCGGCAATAGCAAAGCCTGCCGAACAAATACCAACTGGAAGCGCAAATTCAATGACTCTGGGCCCAAGATCGGTTGGGCTGGATAGCGGTATCAATAACAATAACAGCACTGCAAAAATAACCGATAGCGCAATAAAGATTTTCCTGACCATATTTAGCTTCTCTAACGTTGTTTAATCAATAATTCTTAATATCTTGTTTTTTCCAACTTGTTGTTTTATCAACAAAAGTAAGGTGTGTCTAGACGCACTGTTAAATATGGTGTTAACGAGCGATGTGTTGTAACACAGGGCTGTTGTATGAAAGGACTTACTCTGGTCCCGAGTAGCTAACAAAATCAATGCCGATACCATTAGGATCAACAATCACAAAGTGGCGATCGCCCCACGGTTCATGACGCAGCGGGACTTTAATGTCGATGCCTTCTGCCTTTATCGTGTCGTAGAGTGAGTCGACGTCGTCTACTTCTATGGTGAGATAAACACCTTGTCCACCGAACTCTGAATGAAATACTGGCTGTTGGGAAGGGTGGTTAGGCAATAAAAAGCTGATCTCGTCTTTTTGATTTGGGGTATGCATTAACAGATAAAACTCATTCTCAAAGGTGATTCCAAAACCTAATTTTTCAGTATAAAACTGCTTGGTCTCTTTAAGCTTAGCAGTAACGATGCCTGCGTTAAGTTTCATAGGGGGTAGCTCCTCAGCGTTAAGTTGAGTCGGATTACAGCAAAGGGTGGCGAGTAGAAGAGTGCTTATTAAAAGTTTCATTGAGTAACCTCTTTATCATGGTATGGATAAGAGGTTAGCACTGGAGCGTTAGAAAGAATTGTATAAAACGGACATTAAATCGAAATTTTGCTGGGAGTCGAGCCCGACAGTTGTTTGAAGTCTTTAATTAAGTGGGACTGATCATAAAAGCCTTGAGCATGAGACAACAAACCATGCCCTGGTGTCATATCCAGTTGAGTAAGTTTTAGTATGTGCTGAAAACGCACAATTTTACTGAAGCTTTTGGGGCTGGCGCCTATGTAGTGCTTAAATAGTCGGCGCAACTGTCTTTGACTAATGCCGGCATCTAAATCTTGTGATGTGATGACGGCGCCGCGGTGTTTAAATATCACTTCCAGAGCACGACACAGCCGTGGATCAGATTTCGGTTCAAGTTGTGCAAAACGTTGCTTAAAGTAAAGGTTAAACAGTTTGGTAATTTTGCCAAAGCTTGAGCCTGCGGGAGTGGAAAGACGGATAAAGGAAGAAAGCTTTTTATCAATAAGCTCAAGCGCTAAAGTACGGTTGGTTAACTCATCAGCTCGTAGCTGAAATACCTGCGGGAAGGCCGATGGTTGGAAGCGAATCCCAATGTAACGGAAGGATAGAGCAAGGGGAAACTGAGCGAACTGCTGACTGAAACCCATAACAAAGCTTTGTTCAGGGGCGAGTGCGTCAAAGAATATATCAATGCAGCCATCGGCAGCCACCTTGTAGTCGAATGGCTTTGTCAGTGGCGTCTTTGTGTCTAGTTGCCAGTAGCAATGTATGAACGGCTTTAAGGAAGCATCAGGTGTTAACTCGCGGTAAGCGATACCGTTATCTGCCTGCTTAATAGCGGGCTGTATCGGTTTGTAGAGTGTGCTGATAACTTCCGAGTTCATAATGGTTGAATATAGCAAATTGGCTACTGGCTGACGAATGCATGAAAACTATCAACGGCAGTTAATGCTTATTATCCAGAGTCCTACTTAAACTCGCTCCGAAATAAATCAGCCAACCGTAAATTAGGCTTTCTAAAATACGTTGATAGAGACCAGCTTGAGATAACTCAGGATTTAGGTTCACTAAGGCTAGAGTAGCAAAGATACCAATAGTCATACCGGTGGCTTTAAAGCTGGTTGTCTTAGTTAGTGGAGTTGCACCAGAGGCTATAACAAACATGGCAAGAATGGCGCAGAAATAACCCGGTAAGGAAACAATGATATGTATATTGTGGGACAGTGTGGGTTCGTCGGCTTCACACTGAAAATCACAGGGGAAAAGCGCAGTCAGACCAAGACTAAGCGCGTAGATGGTGATGAGTATTAACCCTGTCAGATTACTTTTGGTTTTTGGCATGACTTTAAAGCAGCAGTAAACAAAGCCGAGGATAAATAGTTCCGTTGGGATGAAGCCAAGGTAATTGACGTAGGGACCGTGAGGAGAGCCGGTAGCGCCTAGCTCGCTGATAAATTGTGAGATATGACTATAGTCTGGATAAAAGTAACCGGCGATGATAGTAGTCGCTGCCAGCCACACGAAACTTAGAATCGGTAACGTGACTAAAAGTCGTTTATAAATCATTACTGTCATCCTTGAGAGTTTAAACCTATTGTTAATCCCAGCCCGAACAATCCCAAACTTTTTTAACTCTGGCCCAGGTTTCGTCTGTCATACCATTCTGCCATACCCCACCTAATAAAAAAGCAAATTTAGGGTCTTTCCTGGCTTGCTTTTCAACCTTAGAAATAAATGCCTCATTATTAGTGGCTAAATAATCCTCAAGCGGGCCGGCTGCCAATACTGCAAGTACGGGCATTGGGGGATCTTTATAAAGAATAGCTAAAATGATGTCCCAAAGTTGTTCGGGTGCACGAATGGTAAGCGATAAAATTAAGTCATCAGCCCAGGCATAGGGTGATTGTTCTATAACATGAGAAAGGTCATCAATATGCTCATCAAATGGTTTTTCGTTGCCCTTAATAAAGTCATGAGCGATGGTTTCTAATTCAATCTTTGTCATAAAATGAAGCTATTCTTATAGCTTGATAGTTGATGTATCAGGATATTGTCCCGTCCATAAACCAAAGGATTCGGCGCCTTGTTCGATCAGCATGCCGAGGCCGTCAAACTGATGAGAGGTGTATTCCTTGGCGGCTTGTAAGAACTGGCCAGCTTTGTCGCCGTAGTTGAGGTCGTAGGCGATGGCGTCTGCTGCGAAGGTAACTTGCTGTAGGAACTTGTCGGCGTTAAAACTGACCGAATTGACAATCAGATCAACGGCAATGGCATTGTCATACAGTGTTATCTTGCCTAAGTGTGATAAGTCTTTCGCCAGCTGTTCAGCCTTACTTTGAGTTCGGTTAATCAGATAGACCTCAAAGCCGTCAAGCAATAAGGCTTGCGCGATACAACGAGCGACGCCACCCGCACCAAGCAGTACGGCTCGTTTATGCGCAAAGTCGATGTGGTGGTTTTTTTGTTTATGATAGAGATCGCGTAGAAACCCCATACCGTCAGTGCTGTCACCGAGAATGCCTTCAGGCGTGTAAACCAGGGTATTAACGCTGTTGGAGTCTTTGGCGCGATCGGTGATTAAATCGGCGTAGTCTAATGCATCCAGCTTGAAAGGTGCCGTAACGTTAAGGCCTTTTCCACTACTTTGGAAAAAATCGTTAAGCACTCGAGTAAAGCCTTTTTTACTGGGACAGTATTTTGAATACACAATATCAATACCGAGCTGCTTGGCAAATTGCCGGTGCAACTGTGGCGACATACTGTGTGAAATAGGGTTGCCAACGACCCCGTAGCGAAGTGGTTTACTCATAATCTGATGATGTCTATTAATTCTATTTACTGCATTAGCCCAAAAATAATATACAGCACGATGCTAATACCACCAGCTGTCAAAGCATATGGTAACTGTGTCTTCACATGATCCAGTAAATCACAACCTGCGGCCAATGATGAAATTACCGTGGTGTCTGAAATCGGTGAAGCATGGTCACCAAAGACAGCGCCGCCGAGTACAGCCCCCAATACCAGGCTGGGTGAAATCCCTAAGGCCAGGGCTAAAGGGACGGCGATAGGAATTAAAATTCCGAAGGTGCCCCAGGAGGTTCCGGTGGTAAAGGAGATAAAGCCAGCCAGCACAAAAATAAGAGCCGGTATTAACCATAACGGAATAAAGTCACCCACCGCCTGCGCGACAAATGGTCCTGTCTCCAGATCGCCCATGGCCGACGATAGCGCAAAAGCGAGTAGAACCAAAGTAACCAAGGGTAATAAGTTGCCAAGGCCTTTAAAGGATTCGGCCATGAGTTCCTTGGTCGGCTTCTTGGCGTCATAGCGCAGTAACAATAAAGCCAGCAGTGTGGATAAGATGACTGACCATAGTACTGACTCGGAGCCTGAGCCCTGACGTAAGTCACCTTCACCGGTAATGTACATAAAGGCGAGAATACTGACGACCATAAAAATTAGCGGCAGCAGCATGTAACGTTTCTTGGTGGCTGGTGGTAGTGAGCGTTCGTTTTCCTGCGGCTCTATCTCACGCTCCATGCTTTTCATGGGGCCATGAACGTTAGTGCTGAGGACGGTGTAGAACACAATCAGGAGGGTGACGATGGCGTAGAAATTCAGGCCGATACTGCCCAGCATGACTGATGTCGGATCCTGGACACCGGTCTTTTCGACGTGACCCAGGATGGCGGCCCCCCAGCCATTGAGCAAGATTAATACGCTGATTGGGGCACAGGTCGAATCGATGATATAAGCCAGTCGCAGCCGACTCATTTTAAATTTGTCGAATAAGGCTTGCGACGACAGGCCGGCGGTTAAGACACTCATATTGGTGTCGATAAAGATAGAACTGCCGAGAATAGTAGGCAACAGACCAGCTTTGCGCTGGTTATTGACCAGACTGCGGTGGGTCAGCCAATTAACAAAAGCACTAACACCGCCGGAAATCTTGATCAGCTGGATCAAGGCGCCAATCAAGAGGCTGAACATCAGTATTCGGGTGTTATAGGCGCTGGAAAAGACGCCGATAATACGTTCGACCGTATCGGTAAAAGCATAAACCGGTTTGCCACCAACCAGAATCAGCGAAGCGGTGAAAATAGCTAACAATAACGCGATGGTCACGTCACGTTTCCAGACGGCAAAAATAATCGCCACCACTGGGGGGAGTATGCTTAACCAGCTCATAGAGTTATTTTATTTATGTTAGACTAACGCTTAGAGCGATCGTCAGAGTTATTGTCAAAAAGTATGGTCGAAAAAGCACCTTATAGTAATCGGTCAACAAATTCAATGAAGCAAAAATCGACACCAAAACGTTTTGTCGCGGGCGCTAAGTGCCCCAACTGTCAGCAGATGGACACGATCGTCTGTTATTACGAAGACGAAGTCTTTGTGCGCGAGTGTGTGGAGTGTGACTTTGTAGAAAGGATTACCGATGAGTTGGCAGCAGAAGAAAAGCCGAAGGATGCTGTCACTCCGGCTCAGATTATCAAAATAAAAGAGCTTTAATCCTGCTCCGTTTCCGGCTCTAATTCGGGGAGTAACGCCTTATCCTGAGGTTGGATTAAGCTCACCAGTCCGCGCTCATACTCTTGTTGCTCCTGAATTGGATGCCCCAATGCAGCATAGGCCTGGCCGAGATAATAATGGGCTTCGGCAGTGGCTTTTTGCTGAATACTCTGTTCGAGGTAACTTTTGGCCTTACCCCACAATTGTGCCTGTAACGACAACTTGCCCAGAGTGGTGAGTAAAGTGGTATTGTGCGGTTTTCGTTTTAGCCAATTTTCTGCCGTGGCCAGAGTTCGTGCCGGTTCCTGACTTTTGATTGAACCGTATAGCTGTGCCAGCGGCTCCTGCCATTCATGTTTCATGGCATCTTTGATGTGCAGTTCGAGCTGATCAAACTGCTGTTGCTCGGCCAGAACTTCTGCATAAACGAGTTGTAATTGAGGCTGGTTACGAAGCGATTTCGACAGTTTTAACCAGGTATCGTTAACTGCCTGCAGTCCTTCACGTTGAGCCTGTAACTGTATAAATTCGGACCAGGCATTGATTTCAATCTGGTCGATAGCCTGTGGCTGAAAAACGCGGTACTTACGTAACTTGGGTAATAGTTCAATGACCTGCTCCCAGTCACCCAATCGCGTGTATAGCTGATTCAGTAGTTTTAAAACGTAGGGATGATGCGGTGACATATTGCGCAAGTGGCTCAAGGTAGCGAGCGCCTGTTCGTACTGGCGATGCTGAATCTGTAGCTGTGCTTGAGTTAACCCGATGGCGATATGCGCATCCGGTTCGGCTTTGGCCGCGGCCTGCAAGTAACTATCACGATTTTTATCATCGTCCTGCTCCTGCGCTGCGCGAGCCGCCGCCAGATAGTTTATCAGTTTGGTATCACGAAACTTGGCGCCTTTAATCAGCAGACCTTCGGCCGTTTTCCAGTGACCTTCAGCCAAAGCAATCATGCCGTCGATGGTCTGCTGTCTTGCTTTACGTAAGTTGCGATCACCGAACCAGCCTACGGTCAGGTTGCTGGTTTGGAAGATATAGCGGAGCAACAGCCATAACATCCACAGCGCCAGTAAAGCTAACAGCAGAAGGCCTATGGCGGCGTTATTTTTAAATTCTATGGCCGTCTGATCGAAGACAATATAGGTAGAGCCAGGAACATTACTGATTAGCGGACCAAGGATCAGTCCACCAAACAGAGCGAGCAGGATGACCCATTTCAGTTTCATGTTGATGGCTCCTCTGCTGCTTGGGCTGGCTCTTCAGCAGACGCCTTATCTTCTGGCGTTTCCTGCTGCAACCAGCTATTAACCTTTTGCTGCGATAGTTCGCTGATTAGCTGGAACGAATCCAGAGATGCTGGCAAGTCCAGTTCGACCGATTCATTAAGCAGTTCGTCCAGCTGTTGCTGGAAAGCCGAAGTACTGGCAGGCTTTTGCTTAAAATAGTCGCTGACCCAACCTTTGACCTGTTCAAGGTTTGCTTGATATAGCGCCTGATTATTTTGCAGGGCGGCCAGTTGTGCCGTTTGTAGATTTAAAGCGATATTCTCACGTAACAGATGAGCTTTCTGCGGGCTGATAAAAGGCCGTACCGACTCTTCAAAGTGGTGTACGGTGTAGTACTTGCTGGCGGCTTCCGTTACCGAGTTTTTGAAGTGCTGCCAGCTGGAGATATCAGTAGTGGCATCTGACTCGGAAGTTTGTTCTGGCTTTGAATCGAGTTGGACACTGGCGAGTTCAAGCTGGTTAATGTCATCTTTTAATGTCTCTAGCGCTATGGCAATACCTTCAATATCGAGATTACCGCTGCCACGAATGGCATTGATATCGCTGCTGATGGCCTGACGCAGCGTGGTGTAGGAGCCGTTGTTAAGCTCGGCAATCAGATCATCGGCTGCTTTCAGCAACGCAATGATAGATGCGGCATCATTGGTGAAGTTGAGTTTATGCGAGGCTTCACGTAGCAGGTATTCGGCTTCGTTAAATAGCCAGTCCTGTTGTTTATCGGAAGTTTGTGCCTGAATTTTGCGTTGTGTAGTGTGCAGCTGCTGCTGTAACTGTTCAATGCGGACCTGGCTTTGCGACAGGGCATTGTTCATCTTTTCCAGCTCTTGTGACTGTTGCTGCAATGAGCGATCCAGATGTTGTTGTTGCTTCTCTAACTGCGATTGCAGTTGGTCGACCTGATCGGCTTTTTGGCTGTTAGTCTGGTACTGCTGCCACTTTTGCCAGCCGAAATAAATAGCGTAGGCTATGGCTGCCAGTACGATAAGAAGGACGAACCACTTTATTGCCTTAACACCACCGTTGGAGTTATCGGACTGACTTGCCTGTGGCTGAGATGACTCACCCTCTGGTTCTTCGCTTTCAAATGCCGAGTCGGCGGCCGCTTCGTCAAAATCGACCTGTGTCTCCGGTTTGCTGGAGTCTGACTGACCGTTATCCTCTTTTGAGGCGTCAGTGGATGTGATCTCTTTATCCTTTTCGCTCATCAATGATGTCTCTCATCTGTTAACTATAGCCTTCATTATGGCGCTAAGTTACGTCATTTCGCCACAAAATGCAGGTTTTTATTAGTTCGGAATTTGCTGCACTGTTCGCAGTATAACAATTTGTGTAGCCCAGTTGTCGAGCTTTATTGCAGATCCGCTCGCTGCCGGCAATGATTGTGGGCAGTATAGAGCTTGGTTGTGCTTTCAATTGCTTATCGGCAAGCTCCAATAATTGGCCACTGGTTACAACGACGGCACTCTGCTCAGTCAATGATGGTAGGCGTAAATCGGTTTCCACGCGCCGATAAACCGGTAAAATGTGTAACGTCTCGTCGGTAAAGAATTGCTGTAGCAGCTGACGCCCCTGATTGCCACGAATCAGGCAGGTGGGTTGTTGCTCCAGTCGCTGCTGCTGGATGAGCTGAATCATACCTTCACTATCGGGCGTGGCCGGTATCATCGCTTTAAAGCCAAACGATTGAAGCGCCTGCGCTGTGGCAGGCCCCACTGCGATGAGGCGCTTGCTCTGGCTTGCGGTTTGTAGTGTCTCCAGCTGCTCTGGTTTTAGGCTATTGAAGCAAAAGTTAACCGCCTGACGACTGACAAAGATCCAGGTATCGCAACCAGTCAGCAATTCAATACGTTGTTGGTCGCTATAGGAGTCATCAGCTTTAAAGTCAATTAAAGGGCTGTGTACAGCAGTAAAGTCGTTACTTTCAAGCTGTAGACACAGCTCATCGCCATAGGGCGATGGCCGTGTGACGATAACCTGTAATGGAGCCTTCACGGACTAGGCTCCAGCCTCACCGAGTGCTGCAATCATTTCCTTGGCACCTTGCTCAAGTAAAGACTGTGCTACTGTCTGACCGATGTTTTCTGCAGTTTCAACAGGACCGTCTGCCGAGGCTTCGATCATCTGGTTATCAATACCGCCGACTAAGGCGCGGAGCGACAGGATGCCATCGGTCACCGTGGAGAAAGCAGCGATAGGGACGGAGCAGCTGGCTTGCAGGGTTTCGGTAATGACGCGTTCGGCTTTGACCCGCTGCGCGGTTTCGTCGTCCTGCAATGGGGCGAGCAGGGCATCCAGTTCCGCATCATCGCTACGAGCTTCGATTCCGACCGCGCCCTGACCGGGAGCGGGCAGCAACTGCTCTGGCGCAAAGTGACTGGCGATACGCTCTGCCAGGCCGAGACGGATCAGACCGGCCGAGGCCAGAATAATAGCGTCGTACTGACCCATATCCAGTTTTGATAAACGGGTTCCAACGTTGCCTCGCAGATCGGTAATCTTCAGATCCGGGCGTAATGCCATGATCTGTACCTTACGGCGCAGGCTTGAGGTACCGACCGTTGCGCCCTGTGGTAAGTCTTCCAGAGAGCGATAATCGTTAGACACGAAGGCATCACTCGGATCTTCACGCTCACAAATAACTTTCAGTTCCAGACCATCTGGGAACCGGTAGGGCACATCCTTCATCGAGTGCACGGCGATATCGGCACGATCTTCCAGCATGGCCTGTTCCAGTTCTTTGACGAACAACCCCTTACCACCAATTTTGCTCAGAGGCGTACCGAGAATTTTATCGCCTTTGGTGGTCATGGGAACCAGTTCAACACTTAAATCAGGGTGGAGCTGGTGCAGGCGCTGTTGAATGAATTCGGCTTGCCATAACGCCAGGGGACTTTGGCGGGTGGCGATACGTAGGGTCGTTTTACTCATAAGGTACAGGTCGCTCTGGACAAGGGATTACTGTTAAATTTGGAGGCAAGTTTAGCATAAATGGTACGCCATTAGCTTCGGTTTTGCTGCTTTTAGTCGGTGCTGGATTGTAAAAACTGTCGTGCCTCCGCCTGATGTCGTCGGCTGATAACCGGCCTGAAGTTGCTGTGACGGAGCAGGGCGACACACTGTCCATTATCCTGCTCGACACCATAAAAATACTGGCGGTTAACCAGCGTTGAGCGGTGGATGCGTAGAAAGATATTCGGATAACGTTGTTCCAGTTCTTTCAGGCTTTCGCTGCTGAGCAGGGTGTGATCCTGTAGGTGAATCTCGACGTACTTTTGGTCCGAATGCAGGCAGACGATGTTCTTCAATAACACCTGACGCACTGTTTCGCGCTCACGTACTGTAATAAAGGACTCATCCTGCTGAAAGTTCATGATCTTGCCCAAGGCTTTGTTTAAACGTTCTTTACGGATGGGTTTCAGTAGATAGTCGGTGGCATTGACGTCGAAGGCTTCCAGGGCATACTGATCATAGGCGGTAGTGAAAATGATGTGCAGTTGCGGGTAATCCTGACTCAGCACGCGCGCCAGTTCGACACCGCCCATGACGGGCATGGAAATGTCGAGGAACGCGAGCTGTGGCTGTTGCTGCTGAATTTTACTCAAGGCTTCTTCGCCATTACTTGCTTCAGCGACAATGTCCACATTTGGGTAGTCTGCCAGCAGACGGCGTATACGTTCTCGGGCAGGCTGTTCATCATCAACTATTATGGTTTTCATAGCTCTATTTCTTATCGTCAGTCTTATAGTTGCTTCGGTATATTGACGATACAGTAAAACAAATCGTCGGCCTGATGATAGGTTAATTGACCTTTATTACCATAAAGTACGTCAAGTCTCTGGCGAATATTGTTCAAGGCCATCGAGTTGCCTTTATGCTCTTCGCTGTCTGTCGGTGCTATCGGGTTAGTAACCTCCAATTGAATATGGTGCCGATAGCTGACGCCTTTGATACGAATGGTGCCGCCTTGAGGATGCTTTTGCACACCATGGTACACCGCGTTTTCCAGGAGCGGCTGTAAGATCAGCGGTGGAACCAGTAAATTGTCCGCAATGTTATTGACCTGCCACTCAACCTTGAGCCGGGTGCCAAGGCGTTGCGACTCAAGCCCTAAATACTGCGAGCACAGCTGCTTTTCTTCGGTAAACGGAATCAACACATCCGAGCGTTTCATGCTGGCTCTGAAAATATCCGCCATATCGAGGATCATCTGCTCCGTTTTCTCTGGATCGACCGCGGCCAAGTTGGCCAGAGTGTTGAGGCTGTTAAATAAAAAATGAGGCCGGATGCGTGACTGTAACGCCTGTACTCGAGCTTCGGCTTCCGAGCGAATGCGTCGCAGGCTTTCTTCCCGCAGGTAGTAGTAGCGGAAAAAAACGCCGCTGACAATAAAGGCAATAAACAGGTTACGCAGTAAAAACCAGATGGACGGTGCTTCGCTGAGGTAAAAGCTGATAACGAGGCTATAGCAGAGCGTGACCAACAAAATAATACCGATGGCCAGCGCAGAAAAACGTTGCAACGGAATGTTTTGTAACTGCTTTTTGTTGACGTAGCGGCGCAGCAAACATAAGAGGCCAAGACTGGTGAGTGAAGTCCACAAGGTAAACAGAGCATGCAAACTCAAGTGATACCAAAAATTATGTTGCCACTGGGGAAGCAAAAAACTGAGCATCAACGCTAACAATATGCTGGCGATAATGGTCAGATGCAGGGTGGCCGGCTGACAAAAGTCAGGTAACTGATTGGTGCCTGAGATGGTGGAATCCCCGTTTTTCATGGGTTAATAGTCGCTTAAAACGCTGGAAAAATCCACAGCTAAACAAAATTAATATTAAATAAGCCGTTGATAAATAGTCAATTTTAAGGGTAATAAAGATGTATTTTGTATGCCTCTTGCGGAAAAAAGTCATTATCTCTAGTATGTTAAGGGGAGCAGTGAGCATTTTGCTGAAGGTAACTGCTTATAAATAAAAGGAGTTTTTCATGGAAGCCCCTAAACTCTTTGACTGGATCGAGCGCCGTAAAGTTAGGTTGCAGCGCTTAATGATTCCTACCGTGCTGCTGCTTGTTGGCATGGTCTATCTGCTGGTCTACAGTACCGGCGGAATTAAGTATGTCTATTCCCATTCAATGTACATCCCCATCCTCATATCCGGTTTTATTTTTGGTATTAAAGGTGGCATCTTAATCGGACTGGTGGCCGGCATTGTGCTTGGACCCTTTATGCCGATCGATGTTGTTAGCGGAGAAATGCAAGAAACGGCAAACTGGTTGTACCGCACTGGATTCTTTGTGGCTATCGGAGCTACCAGCGGTGTGATGAGTGATATTGTTGCTCGATATTTGCGTTACTTGAAGTGGATATCCCGACATAAGCGTTCGACGCGTTTACCTAATCGCAATGCTTTATTTGATACCTTATTGCAAATGAAAAAGCAGGGACAGCCAGAGGGAACGGCTATGTTAGCGGTGATCGCCATAGATAATACCTTAGAGCTGAAGTCGGCATTTGGTTTTGGTGTGATTGACGAGGCGACCAAACAGGTAGCGCGACGATTAGCGCTGAACGGGGGGGATGATATTTATCATACGGATTCCGCTCAGGTCGCCATCATCTTAAATAATGGCCAGGAAAAGAATGAACGCTTTTTAAGGAATTTGAGTGTGTTACTACAAGAAGGCGTGTCCTATAACGATATTTCGGTTCATATTGAAATGCGAACGGGATACGTTAGCTTTAATGAAGTCAAACAGGATCCGGAAGTGTATCTGCATCGAGCAGAAGCGGCGTTAGCCTTGGTACAGGAACGATCTCAGGAAATGACAGCTTACAGCCCAGAGATAGTCACAAAGACGGAAGAGAATTTGTCTATCTTGGGAGAATTGCAGGCAGCGATTGAAACCAAGCAGGTTTGTTTACACTACCAACCGAAGGTGGATTTACAAAGCGGTGAAATTTGTAGCGCTGAAGCTTTACTGCGCTGGAACCACCCACAGCGAGGGATGGTGGCTCCAGATCTGTTTATTCCTCGCGCTGAGCAAAGTACTCTAATTCAGGTCGTTACCCAGTTTGCTTTACGGCAAGCCATTGTGCAGCATCTGGAGTGGAAAAAGCAGGGCATTAACATTCCTATTGCGGTGAACATCTCCACCCGCAATCTGTTACATCCCAATTTTACTGACAGTGTTTTTCGGTTATTAGATGAGTTTCAGATCGATGGTGAATGTATTGAACTGGAGGTAACGGAAGGTGCCTTAGTGGTCGATATGGAACATACCATTGATGAGTTAATTCGATTGGCTGGAGCCAAGTTTTCGATTTCGATTGATGATTTTGGAACAGGATATTCGTCGCTGCAATATCTGCATCGGCTGCCGGCTTCGCTGATTAAGATCGATCAGTCTTTTGTTAAGCGTCTGCCGCGGGACAAAGGTGCGGTTTATATTGTTGATGCGGCCGTCACCTTAGCTAAAAAGATGGGCATTAAAACCATAGCCGAAGGTGTCGAAACGAAAGTTGTGTATGACTACTTAAGGCAGATCGACTGTGATATGGCTCAAGGTCACTATATTTCTCCGGCGATACCAAGCGAATATTTTAGCCGTTGGTACTTAAAGCAGAATGGGGTTTATGCGTCCTCGGCATAATTACTGCTAACAGACAAGGCTTTGTCAGGCGAAAACACATTCAGACCGTGGCTCCCGAGTGCCATTGGTTCAGCTCAATAACCAAACGGCTTTGACTCCGCTAAAGAGGCAAAGCCGTCATGCCACTAATGTACTTATTGCATCTATTCTGAAGTTTACAGCCTAGATTTTAAGAACTGTCCCAGAGCCTGGATTTCTTCAAGGCAAACCGCATGCGCCATCGGGTAGTCCTGCCAGGAAACTTTAAAGCCATTATCTTTAAGTACCTTAGCGCTGTATTGGCCTCGCTGCATAGGCACCACCGGATCTTGAGAGCCGTGAGCCATAAAAACAGGCGTATCCAGGTTGCTGTTGGACTTCTCCGCCTCGAGTTGCTCTGGCATGGTGAGGTAGGTTGATAATGCAACGATACCACCCAGTTTATGCGGCAGGCGGGTTGCCAGATGCAATGCAATGGCGCCGCCCTGGGAAAAGCCAGCCAGAATAATTTTGTCGCTCGGGACCCCCGACTCGATTTCGGCGTCGATGAGTTTTTTAACCTCAGCCGCGGATCGGCGGACACCTTCCTTGTCTTCACGGTTGGCCAGATCGGCATCGCGAATATCGTACCAGGCACGCATTTGATAGCCACCGTTAATGGTGACCGGCATGACAGGGGCATGAGGGAAAACAAATTTAACCCCCAATTCGGCGGGTAATTTTAATTCTGGCACGATAGGCTCGAAATCATGGCCATCGGCACCGAGGCCATGTAGCCAGATGACAGTCGCTTTATGTTCTGTAGTTGGGTTCACAGTGACGCAAGGTAACAGCTCTGAAATGGTTTCAGTCATAAAATATCCGGTAATAAAAAATTATAGTTCGAGATTGAGTCTGATAGTTTCGTTTGCTTGTTGGCTTAAAACACGATTGAGCAGTGCCTCAAGCGGCTCCTGCTCTTTATCGGTCTGCCAGGCTTCGCCCGTCCAGTCTAGATGATAGCCGCCATCTTTTGCAGCCAGCCACAGTTGTTTTAACGGGGTTTGGCGGTTGATGATGACTTTGGTGCCATTTTCCAGGGTAACGGTTAAAATGCCGCCACTGGTTTCGTAGTCCAGATCCAGCTCGTCGAGTTCATCCAGCGCTTCTTCGATAGCGATGATGGTATCGTCCATCAGCTCGTTAAATTCAGATTCCGTTAGCGTTGCCATAGTGTGATACGCGGTTTACTAAATATTGGTTGAATATTGTGCCAGAAGTGCGGTTGATTGCAATCTTGCTTGCAGTCAAAACCCAGCTATTGCAAGATAAGACTTATTTTCAGGAAAAACGATCAAAGATGACAATGAAACGCTTACGACTGCTGGGATTAGCAGGCTTGGCCGTGTTGTTTCTAGGGGCTTGCGGACAAAAAGGGCCATTGCGCATGCCGGACGATGAACCACAAAAACAAACATTAGTGCGTTCTCCAGCGGACACGACGCTGAAAGAGGCTGGGTCATGATAGTGCCATTTACAAAGATGCAGGGTATTGGTAATGACTTTATGGTAGTGGACGCGATTTCTCAGCCAGTTCATTTAAACCAGGGACAAATTAACCAATTGGCACACCGTAATTTTGGTATAGGCTTCGATCAGTTGTTGATAATTGAGGCTCCTCAACATCCTGAAGCCGATTTTCACTTCAGGATTTTTAATGCCGATGGCAGTGAAGCCGGTCATTGTGGTAATGGCGCACGGGCAGTTGCTAAATATGTCCGACAAAGGGGCTTAACCTGGAAGCGTGAGCTGAGGCTTTCGACCAATACCGCGACGATGAATACGGTGTTGGAAGATAACGGTTTGATTACCATTAATATGGGCAAACCGCGACTGGAACCTGAGAAGATCCCGTTGCGTTTTGCAGATACTGCCGAGACGTACTCGATTGATGTGGATGGCATCAGTTATAAGGTGGGGGCTGTCTCCATGGGTAATCCGCATTGCGTATTAACCATTGACGATATTGACACTGCTCCAGTGAATACCTTGGGTCCAAAGTTGAGTCAACACAGTTATTTTCCGGCACAGGCCAATGTGGGGTTTATGCAGATAGTGGATCCGAAGGAAGTCAAACTGCGAGTGTTTGAACGTGGCGTGGGCGAAACTCTGGCCTGCGGTACTGGTGCCTGTGCAGCGGTAGTGGCCGGGCGGCTGCAGGGTTTACTGGATGAAAAGGTGAAGGTGACATTGCCGGGCGGCAGTTTATGGATTCGCTGGGCAGGCAAAGGCCATCATGTCTATATGACAGGTCCAGCCAAGGTTGTGTTCGAGGGACAAATTGATATTTAAAGTATACTGTTGGTAATGCAACATCATGAGACTGAGTAATGAGTAAAACAGCGGAAGATTTAGAACGAGTTGAAGGTAAAATAGCGGCTTATCTGGCTAAGAATCCAGAGTTTTTCGAGCGTCATCCGGAGTTGCTCGAAAATTTGAAAATTGATCATAAGATTTATGGTTCCGTATCGCTCGTCGAGCGGCAGATCTTGAGTTTACGCAATCGTTCTCACGATTTGCAGGAGCGGTTGACCGAGATGCTGGACAACGCACAGGTTAATAGCGACCTGCTATCAAAGTGCTCTGAATTGGCAGTCACTTTGATCCGGGCAAAAACACATCAGCAGGTGGTTGATCGCTTATTGCAGCAACTTGATCATCACTTCGATATTGACGACTGCCAGCTTTGGCTTTGTGACAATAATGAAGAGTTAGATAGTGTGAATTACTCGGATAGCGATACCTTATATAAACTAACCGATCTGCAGTTTATGCATAAGGATCCGGTATGTGGTCGTATGACCGAAAGTATCGCTCAGCTATTTAAATCCGACAAGGAATTGCATTCTTATGCCATTATTCCATTAGGCGGTGGTGCTGCAGACGGTGTGATTGCTTTAGGTAGCACTAACGTGGAGTTGTTTACGGCCGATATGGGAACCTTATTTTTACGTTTCATCGGCGATGTTTGCGAAGCTTGCTTGGTGACATCCTAGTTATCGGCAACGTCATGAAAAAAGTCGTTAAACAATATTGTGATCGTTTGCTGCATGAAAAGCAGTACTCTGAGCACACCGTTAATAATTATCGTCGACAAATCGAAGACTTTTTAACGTTTAACGATGGTCACTACAGCCAGTGGAGTGAGATCACCGGCCAGGATATTCGATTATGGATGGCGCGTCATCACCGTCAGGGTGCTTCAGCCGCAACCATAGGGTTAAAGCTCTCCTCCTTGCGCGGCTTTCTGGACTATCTAGTCGCTAAAAAAGTGATTAAAACCAACCCCGCCACTGGATTGCGTGGCCCCAAAAAACCGAAGCGTTTACCCAAGAATATTGACGTCGATACCCTCAATCATTTTATCGACAACCTGCCCGAAGATGAGCCGATCGAAGTTCGTGACAAGGCTATGATTGAACTGTTGTACTCGGCGGGTATTCGCTTGTCAGAGTTATCCTCGATGGACTTGGACTCGATCAGTTTTAGCAATCAAACTTTACGCGTGCTCGGTAAAGGCAATAAAGTTCGGGAAGTGCCGTTTGGAGAAGCGGCGCATAAACTGCTAAAGAAATGGCTTAAAAACCGAACGGTCTTTGTTAAAGACCTATCAGAGCAGGCATTGTTTTTAAGCAGCCGTGGTCAGCGCCTGGGCAACCGGGCGATACAGCAGCGCTTAAATTACTGGGGCCGGAAGCAGGGGTTGACCGATGTGCTGCACCCACATAAATTGCGTCATTCCTGCGCAACCCATGTTCTGGAGTCCTCCAGCGATTTACGTGCGGTACAGGAATTGCTGGGACATGCCAGTATTGCCACCACCCAAATTTATACGCATCTCGATTTCCAGCATTTAGCCAAAACGTATGATGCGGCCCATCCCCGTGCCAGAAAAAGTAAATCGAAAAAGAAAGAAGACTGATATGACGTTATCGATTGAAGAGAAAATGAAGGCGGTCAACTGGGACTCGGTCAAGGTGATCAGCTTCGATCTGGATGATACTTTGTGGGATAATGCTGGTGTAATAGAAAAGTGTGAACAGGAGGTTTACGACTTTTTGTGCCGCAAACACCCTCCGTTTGCTGAGCGTTATTCCAGAGACGATATGCTCCGAGTGGCTGAGCAATTTCGTGCACAGGAGGAGCCACATTTTGAGAATATGACCACACTGCGTAAGGCCATTATTGAACATATGCTTCTGGAGACGGCAGGTGACTTAAAACTCATTAATCAGGCCTTCGGCGTGTTCTACTATTGGCGCAATCAGGTTTCCATTCCCGAAGTGTCTTATCAGGTGTTGGAATATTTGCAACAGCACTATTCTTTGTTTGCCGTCAGTAATGGTAATTCGAATTTGCACTGGCTGGGATTGATGAAGTATTTTGAAAAACACTTTATCGCCGGGGTTCATGGTCGTGCTAAACCATCGGCTGATATGCTGCATAAAGTTTGCGCGTTGAAAAAGATCGAGCCGCAGCAGTTGTTGCACGTTGGCGATAGCCACGAGACCGATATTAAAAGCAGCCTCGCTGCCGACTGTCAGCACCTGCATATTGATGTTACAGAAATCGAGCTCATGCTGTCGATATAGTGTTTAATGTTCGGTCGTCTGCTTGTTTTGTAAACATTGCCCCGATAGTTTCGAATCGTAAAGTGTCTCGATGCTGTCTTCATCAATATGGTAATACAGCGACACGATCTGCCATTGGTCGTCGTTTTTATATAGTTGGATACTGTTAATCCCGATAAAGTCGGGTTTGTTAGAATCCTTTTCGCCACGTGACTCAACCATACTATACACCTGTGCAAAACGGTCATGCTTTTGAACCTGGCGCCTGACTTCACATTCGTAAAAGCCAGTTTCGAACGTTTTATTCAAACTCTGAATAAAGGCATCGGTGGTGATAATGTGCAGTTGTGGTTCCTCTTCATTATAGAAGCTGCCAAAAATTTTAGCTTCGGGATGAAGTATCTGTTTTAGAGTTTTGACGTCAGGCTTTGATTCAGGCTCTCGAGATAATGATTGCCAAAGTGAAGAGACCGTTTGTTCCGGGCTCGACTCTTCTGCTGCAACAGCGCTAGTGCTAAGCAGGCTTATAAATAAAATGGCAATGTATGACTTTTTCATAAAATCCCTGCTTTCTTACAATAAATTCTCATTCTGTGGACTAGCGGAATTAAACCGTAAATATCCTGATTATTCCAGTCACTTGTGGTGATACTTTCAGTACCATAATTTACAACAGGTGGCGTTTTATTTTTCTATTCCAGTTATTAGAAAAAATTCGTTTGTTGCCTTCGTAGGCATCCAGCTCGGCATCAAGATAAAAGTAACTTTCATCACATTGTAGAACGGTACGAGTGATCGTTTTGATATGCCAGTCACCGCGTTGCAGGCTTCTGGTCCAAACCGTTACGCCTTTAGGAGAGTTAAAGTCATCATCTTGATACGAATACCATTCTTCGACCTTGCGCTCTACCATCATATTGATATCTTCCAGATGAATAATACCGTTGTCATTTATAACCTCCAAGGTCGAAATATCCTTATCCAGCGAACGGATGACGCGCCAGTCGTGATGACCTTCTGTGAGCTGGCGGTATTCACTACTGGCAGACATTTCCGGTTCTTCAAAGCGAAGCGCTTCATCTCGTGGGGTTCGCGTTGGTAAGATTAACTTACTGTTACCGGTATGGACGGTGAGTTGAGTGGACTTTGGGGGTGGCCAGGCTAAAGGGAAGTAAGAGGACGATATGGCAAGACGAATACGATGGCCCTTCGGGAAGCTTTGTGCTATCTGATTAAGTTGCACACGAAATCGGTAAACTTTATCGACCTGTAAGGGCGTGGGGTCTGAGTGACTGTCGCGATGGGTCAAATTTAGCAAGCCATAGCTGACTCGGGTGGTCTTGTTATCCGGCTGCATATCAGACAGGCGCACTGCAATCATCGCCACTGGCTGACTCGCAGAGACCTGTATTTCAATAATGGGAGCACCGAGTATTTCCAGAGTTTCAGGTAGCGGATCACTCGTAAAGACCAAAGCGCCGCCATCCTCTTCGCGTTGATCATGGGGCAGATCCGGTGTGGCACTGTAAGAACACCACTTACCAGCAAACAGTCCGTTACTGAGTGGTGATTGAAGCACCAGGGCTTTCGCTGGAATTTCGGTGTCATCATCGACTAAACGGTATTCGGCCAGCTTAAAGGTTTTGGGTTTGATATTTGGGGACGGCCAGGAGTGCTCGCCAATCCAGCGACCAAAGCGCTGATGATAAAAAGTAGAGGGTGGTACACTTTCCAGCATCCAGGCTCGTAGCATGGGCTCATGCATAATGTCGGTTTCAATACCCTTTAACCATTTATCCCACCATCGCAGGCACTCCTGTAGGAAGCCAATAGCTGGTCCGGGCACACCGAGGTGAGGATACTTATGGCTCCATGGTCCAATGAGGCCCAGACGAGGCCCGGACAAATTTTCCAGCAGGCGAAAGACCGTGTTGGAATAGCCATCGGCCCAGCCGCTGACGGCCATAACAGGAACCTGTACGCGTGAAAAATCTTCGCATATTGAGCCGTGTTGCCAATAACTGTCGCGGTGCTGGTGCTTAAGCCAGTTTTCAAGCCATAAATTATTGGCTTCCAGTCGCTGAAGCCACATTTCTCGCCACTTCTTCCCCACGATCTCTGGATCGGGGGGAAGTGAATTATAAGAGAACATGGTTGAGGCCCAGGACAGGTTATCACCGAGCAGGCAGCCCCCCATGTAATGAACATCATCGGCGTATCGGTCATCGGTGGAGCAGACGGTAATAACGGCTTTGAGCGGGGGCGGTTGCATCGCTGCGATCTGCAGGCCGTTAAAGCCTCCCCATGAGATACCAATCATTCCCACCTTGCCATCACACCAGGACTGTTGAGTTAGCCACTCAAGGATGGCATAACCATCATCCAGTTCCTGCTGTAGATACTCGTCCGTTAATAACCCTTCTGAGTCGCCGCTACCCCGTAAATCGACGCGTAGACAGGCATAACCGTGGCCAGCAAAATAAGGATGCATACTCTCATCACGCAAGCGAACACCATCACGCTTACGGTACGGGATAAATTCTAATATGGCCGGTACGGGGTTGTCTTCGGCATCAACAGGCATCCAGATACGTGCAGCCAAGCGAGTCCCGTCGGGCATCGGTATCCAGTAATGCTCGATGTGTAGAATCTGATTCGGATAGTTTTCAACAATCCTCATGGTATACCCCTGTCTTTACCTTAACTCATTAACCAACCGGTTCAAATTCTATGGCTATGGCATTCTGTAAGTCGTGATACTTTTGCAGTAGTTCTGCCTGGCTATTACCTCCAACAAATATAACTGCAATCTCATAGCTATAGCTATCTTGATCGGGTAGTGAAGAAAGCTGTATGCCAGCCTCAGCCGCTAGTTGTATTGTGACATCGGGAAACTGTCTGCAAATATCATCTAGTTCGTCTGCGGTTGGTACTCGTGTAACGATGGCGTCTTCATAGATACGCCACATAAATTTTGCTGCAATCCTGTATTTTCCTCGACGTTGAGGAAAGTCCGGTTGTTGACCGAGGGCCACTTCCAACATGACTTTGTGATTGGAGGCCCCATCGACAGCCTGGAATAAAGGGCAGTGTGACTTGGATATGCGGCTATTGATCTCTAATAGCGAAATGGAGTTGTTGCTGCGCTGCCAATAAAACTCAATATTAAAAGGAGCATTGTCATATTGAATGTGTTTGAGAAAACGCGTTGCGACTGCAATCATTCTTTGCTGCACGCTTTGCGGGATTGAGGAAGGGTACTGGTAGCGTAAAAACGTTGAGCGATGTTGGGCATCGCGAATAGAGTCTACCACACCATAAACCGTGACTTGGCCGTTGTAGACATAACCTTCTAAGGTACATTGCCGACCAATTGAAATAAGCTCTTCAACAATACAGTGGTTACCGTCTATAGCGGCAATATCATTGGGCAGCTCGGCGAACTGGAGGAGGTAATTAAATGGCTTGGCAAAACGAAAAATACCTTCGCGGATTTGTTGGATAGCATGTTTCAACTGTTTATGGTTGCTAACTTTGAATCCGAGGTAGGAAGATACGGATTTAACGGGTTTGATCCAAAAAGGAAAGTCGACAGTGATCTGTTGGCTATAGTTATCATCGAAAGGGTTAACGCCACAATAATTGGGTAGGTAATCGGGGATAACTTTACTTTGCTCTAGACGACTCCAGTATTTGTGTTCGCATTTAAGAACCGCTTCAAAGCTGGCTGACGGCAGATGAAATGGTTTCCGCAGGAGGGGGAGCATGGTACTGACGGGAAAATCCCAGTAGCCGACGATAGCATTGATCGAGTGGGGAAAATGTTTGAGCCGCTCTGTTGCGCCGTTCAGCAGTTGCTGAACGGGGAACTCAGGAGCGGCTTTGACCTCTTGATGACTGAACAGCTCATGAAATCGGTATAGATGCTCGGTATCCAGAGCCTGCATTTGCTGTAAGTTAAATGCATCCGCCCCAAAAACAAAAATGTTTTTGTGCAACGGCTCCATGGTTGAATTCTTGTCGAAACCTCGTCAAGTTTGATTGCAAACTAACCAACCCTAGCATAACACTTTTAAGGCTAACTTTCTGACTGCTGGCAATAGGTCATAGCCGTAAATAGTGCTTGGTGTGGCTCATTCACTGACCAGTACCGATTAAAATCAGCCAGCAAAACTACGGGTTTGCCTGATTCAAAAGGCTCTGTATATTATCCGCCATACCCTGGATCAGACGTTGCTTGGCTTCATGGCTGGCCCAGGCGATATGTGGCGTAATGGCTAGATTAGGTACATCGTCTGCCAATAAGGGGTTATCTGGGCTCGGAGGTTCCACCGATAAAACATCTAAACCGGCACCTGCAATAACTTTGTTTTTAAGTCCGTTGGCCAAATCACTTTCATCAATGATCGGTCCGCGAGCCGTGTTAATAATATAGGCCGAGGATTTCATCTGTTGTAAAAAACTTTCATCAACCAGTCCCTGCGTCACTTCCGTTAGCGGGCAGTGTAGCGATACAAAATCTGCTTTGGGTAGTGCCTGGTCGAGAGTGATCTGGTTATCTCGCATGGGACGTCCCGGGATGTTGGCGATCAGTACCGTCATGCCAAAGGCTTTAGCCAGTTCCTCGACTTTCTGCCCTATATTGCCGTAGCCGATCAGTACCAGCGTTTTGCCTTTCAGCTCCATAATTGGAAAATCGGTCAGGGTAAACATACGGCTTTTTTGCCAGGCGCCCTGTGCGGTTAATTGGTAATGCTCACAGGCACGAGTAGCAAAGTTGAGCATAAACTGCACAGTCAGCTGAGCGACGGCGAAGGTTGAGTAGTCAGCAACATTAAAGCACCGAACGTTTAATTCCTTGGCGGCCTCTAAATCAATGTTGTTCATGCCGGTTGCCGCCAGCTGAATGGCTTTCAAATTTGGCAGCTGCCGTAAAGTCGCACGATCAAGAACCACTTTGTTGGTAATGATGACATCAGCATCTTTGCTGCGAGCGATGACTTCGTCAGGTTTGGTTAAACGGTAGGCGTCAAACTCGGTAAAGCAGTTTGCCAGTGGTGACAGGTCGACAGCAGGCTGGCTTGATTTACCCTGCCAGTTACCGAGTGTATCAGCATCTAAGAATACGGCGCGCACGATAGCTCCTTAAAGAATCGATCATTAGCGAATAGAAAAAGCAATAACAGCGTCAGCAGCCTTATCGGATTCAGCATTTAAGTTAAAGCGTGCTTCATACTGTCCTCGCTGTGCAGGCAGCATTGTGCCAAGTGCCCCGGTGATCAGCAAGTGGTTTGCTTCAAGGCGATAGCCGACGGCTATAAGGCGGTTTATCATCCACACCAGGGCTTCTTTTTGATCGCCCATGGCGTCGGTGGCCTGGCCGCGGGTGAGTTCTTTGCCGTTCTTTACCAGGGTCGCTTCTGCTTGATTGATACGACTGGGATCGAAGGGAAAAGCTCGTCCAATAATAAACTGGTTAGAACCGACGTTACTGGTGACCAGTGTTAAGGCGGTCATTTCTTCTTTACGAGCAAAGCGCAGGTTCGGTAGTTCGACCACGGGAATCATTGCTTTAATGTAGTGTGGTAATTGATCTTCAGTGATGGGACGGGTAATGGGTTTGCTGAGGACGAAACCAAGTTCTACTTCCAGTCGCAGATCATGATAGTTGTTCAGAGCGTAAGCCGCGCGATCGCGACTGAGACCGCTGTAAAACAGGGCGCCGACCAGCGGTTGATCGGTGTTAAAGGCTTCCTGACCCTTTTCGCTGGTTAGGCCTGCTTTAAATCCGACGATAGGATCCTTCATGGAGTGCTGTAACACACTGATTTTTTGCAGGGAATAAGCCTGAGAAAAGTTTTTCTCTTCGCTCGTTGGCTCGCCCGAGTAAAGGCCGCAACCAGATAATGTGATTAATAACGATAAAAAGGGTAATAAAAGCTTCGTATTTTTCATACAATAGCCCATCAATTATATTTACGACTAAGCATAGCCTATATGGATGCCACAAGCATAATCGAATCATTAAACGATGCACAAAAAGAAGCCGTCACGGCGCCGAACAAGGCGTTACTGGTATTAGCCGGCGCGGGCTCGGGTAAGACTCGGGTGCTGGTGCACCGTATTGCCTGGCTGGTCAAGGTGGAGCAAGTGTCAGCACACTCCATTTTAGCGGTAACCTTTACCAATAAAGCGGCGAAGGAAATGCTGGGGCGAGTCGAGGATATGCTGGCGATGCCGGCGCGGGGCATGTGGGTCGGCACCTTCCACAGCATTGCGCACCGCTTGCTGCGCGCGCACTATAAAGATGCGGGTTTACCGGAAGGTTTCCAGATTCTGGATTCGCAGGATCAGCTACGTGTGGTCAAGCGGGTGATGAAAGAGCTTAACCTGGATGATAACGAGTGGCCGCCAAAGCAGGCGCAATGGTTTATTAACGCCAAGAAAGACGATGGTTTGCGCCCGGGGGATATTCACCATCACGGTGACTTCTTTATCAGCACCATGCTCAAGGTGTACTACGCCTACGAAGAAGCCTGTAAAACGGCTGGCCTGGTCGATTTCAACGAATTACTGCTACGCGCCTATGAGCTGTGGGCTAAGAATCCACGAATATTGCAGCACTATCAGGAGCGTTTCCAGCATATTCTGGTGGACGAGTTTCAGGATACCAATGCTATTCAGTACGCCTGGATTCGATTGCTGTGTAATGACAACAACCGCATTACCATCGTAGGCGATGACGATCAGTCGATTTACGGCTGGCGTGGTGCCAAGATCGAAAATATCCAGCAGTTTGAGAATGATTTCCCTGATTGCAAAATCTCGCGCCTTGAACAGAATTACCGCTCGACGGCGACTATCCTTAAAGCAGCCAATGCGGTGATTGCCTATAACAGTGAGCGTATGGGCAAGAGTCTGTGGACGGATGGTAATGAAGGCGAACCGATCATTACTTACGCTGCCTTTAATGAGCAGGAAGAGGCGCGTTTTATTGCGGCGCGGATCGAAGACTGGGTGCAGCAGGGCAATGAGCACAGTGACATAGCCGTGCTTTATCGCAGCAATGCGCAGTCACGGATCCTGGAAGATGCCATGCTGAATCGAAATATCCCTTATCGGATTTATGGTGGGCTAAGATTCTTCGAGCGCGCGGAAATTAAAGATACTCTGGCTTACTTACGCTTGATGACCAACCGTGATGACGATGCTTCCTTTGAGCGAGTAGTGAATACACCGGCGCGTGGACTCGGAGAAAAGTCGGTCGATCTGGTCAGGGCGCAGGCGCGTAACGATGAAACTTCATTATGGCAGGCGGCTAATAAGATGGTGGTAGAGCAACTGCTGCCACCAAGGGCGCGGACGGCGATGGCAACCTTCTTGCACCTGATCAATGAACTCGATTCCAGCACTACGGAACTGGATCTGTGGGAGCAGACAGAGGTGGTGATCGAGCATTCTGGTTTGATGGATAAAGTCAGCAAAGAAAAAGGCGAAAAAGCGCAGGCGCGAAAGGAAAACTTACAGGAATTGGTCAATGCGACCCGTGAGTTTGATCCGGACGAAGTCATTCCGGAAGAAACACCGGACATGACACCGCTGACAGCATTTATTGCCCATGCTTCGTTGGAAGCGGGCGATACGCAGGCTGAAGAATATCAGGATGCGGTGCAGATGATGACCTTGCACTCGGCGAAGGGACTGGAATTCCCGTTGGTGTTTATCGCCGGGATGGAAGAAAAATTGTTCCCGCATCAGATGTCGCTCGATGAGCCGGGGGGGCTGGAAGAAGAAAGGCGCCTGGCCTATGTGGGGATTACCCGTGCCATGCAGCAGTTGTATCTGACCTATGCCGAAAAACGTCGCATGTGGGGGCGCGAAACTTATCCGACCGTATCGCGTTTTATCAATGAAATTCCAGCCGAGCTGTTGACCGAAGTACGTCTGAACACCCAGGTGCAGCGCCCGGTCTTTAAAAAAGAATCGCCGCTCCGAGCCAAAGGCCCGGAAGGGTTTCATCTCGGACAGCTGGTCAGTCACCCCAAGTTTGGTAAGGGCATTATTATTAATTATGAAGGCGACGGCCCACAGGCTTCGGTGCAGGTTAATTTTGAAAAAGAAGGCCTGAAAAAACTAATGTTAGCATATGCTAAATTAGAACCTGCTACATAACTTCTTGATTTACAAGCCAAAATAATCTCAAATTTATTTATCTTGTATCGTTTCGTAACAATGTGTGGTGAATTTGTAAAATAACAAAATTAATCCTTGATCCACTAATCTATTAACTGGTTTAATCAGTGCCTGCCCTAATTTCTGAAGATGGATCTTTAGTTTTGTCTTCAGGCATTGGGGTTTTTTGTTAGCTAAATTAAACCTAGGGGGTAGGTTAATGTCATTTAAATTGAAGATGGCTTGTACCGCTACATTATTAGCCATGGGCGTTTCAGCTCATGCAGCGGGCGAGCTTGGAAAAACAACAATCACGGCTCCAGCAGCTGAAGACGGTAAACAGCGCGTTATCGTTAAATTCAAACCGGGTCACGGTAAATCAGCTAAATCCATGGCGATGAAAGCTGGTGCTTCATTAAAAGTAGACCTGAAGCAACATAACGCTTTCGCGATCGAAGTATCACCAAAAGCGCTACAGGGTTTGCGCAACAACCCTAACGTTCTATATGTCGAGCCAGACGTAAAACGTAAACTTCTTTCGACTAACTTAAATACTACTGAAGTTGAGCCTTGGGGTATTTCGAGTGTTGAAGCGGATATCGTTTCAGATAGTAACGCGGGTAACCGTACGGTTTGTATTATTGACTCGGGTTATGATCTTAATCACTCAGACCTATCAACCAATAGTGTTGATGGTACCAATGACTCAGGTACGGGTAACTGGTATGAAGCGGGCGGTTCGCACGGTAGTCACGTAGCCGGTACGATTGCTGCCGTAACTAATGGTTCAGGTGTCGTTGGTGTTAACCCTAACGGTAATATCAACCTGCACATCATTAAAGTATTCAATGAGTCCGGTTGGGGTTACTCTTCAGACTTAGTCAACGCAGTTGATGATTGTGTGGCAAACGGTGCTAACGTTGTGAGCATGAGTTTGGGTGGCGGAGCCTCGTCAACTACTGAAGCAAATGCATTTACTAACCACTATAACAATGGTGTGTTGAGCATTGCAGCAGCTGGTAACGATGGTGATTCGACTCACTCTTATCCTGCATCTTATGACAACGTTGTCTCTGTAGCAGCTACAGATGAAAATAACCAGCACGGTTATTTTTCACAGTACACGGATCAGGTTGAATTATCTGGTCCAGGTGTAGCCATTTTATCATCAGTAGATGGTGACGGTTCGCTTGGTCAATTAGATGTTGGTGGCGTGGATTATTTTGCAGACGGCGTTGTTGTACCAAACTTCTATAACAGTAGCCTTAGTCCTGATCCTGCAGGTATTGCTGGCTCAGCGTCAGGTACGATAGAAGCATGTTCTTCTACAAGCTGCCCTGACATGACGGGTAATATTTGTGTGATTGAACGTCGCGATCTTGAAGATGGCTCGGGTAGCTCAACAGAAGCGAAATATCCTGAGTTCAACTCTGTAGAAGCGTGTGCTGATGCAGGTGCTGAGGGTGTTGTCGTTTATAGTCGCTCAGAGCGTCCATCGCTAGAAGTTCCATTCTTGATCGACTTCAATAGCAAAATTGAAGGTATGCCAGTGGTCACGGTTAATCGTGCTACAGGTCTAGATTTGGTCAGTAAGGCTGGTCAAAATGCAACGCTTTCTGTTGCAACCGGTCAAGACTGGGCTTATTACAATGGTACTTCGATGGCAACGCCTCACGTTAGTGGTGTAGCGGCGCTTGTATGGAGCCATCATCCATCATGTACTGCGGCTGAGATTCGCCAGGTACTGAAAGATACAGCGCTAGACATAGACGTTGCGGGTCGTGATAACCGTACGGGTTATGGTCTGGTAAAAGCACAAGCGGCAGTTGACTATTTAGACGCTAACGGCTGTGCGGGTGGCACAGAACCACCATCAAGTGGTAATGAGCTGAGCAAAGGCGTTGCGGAAACTAACCTAAGCGGTGCTCAAGGTTCAGAAGTTTTCTATACCTTTGAAGTACCAGCGGGTGCAACAGATCTAAACTTCGATATGTCTGGCGGTTCTGGTGATGCTGACCTTTACGTTAAGTTCGGTTCACAGCCAACTACTTCTGACTATGACTGTCGTCCTTGGAAAAGTGGTAACACAGAAAACTGTAACTTTGCTTCGCCACAGGAAGGCACTTATCACGTGATGATCCGTGGCTACTCAAGCTACTCAGGCGTAAGCTTGGTTGCTGACTATACAGACGGTGGTTCAGATCCTGTGAACGATACGTTGAGCGAATCTAACTTGTCGGGTGCTAAGAGTAGCGAGCAGTTCTTTACGCTAGACGTGCCCGCAGGCCGTTCAACAGTTGATATTGTCATGTCAGGTGGTTCTGGTGATGCTGACCTTTACGTTAAGTTCGGTTCACAGCCAACGACATCAAGCTATGATTGCCGTCCTTATAAGTATGGCAATGAAGAAACTTGTACCTTGAACGCACAGGAAGGCACGTATCATATCATGATTCGTGGTTACTCGAGCTACTCAGGTGTCAGTCTTCAAGGCAGCTCTAACTAATTATTCTGTTAGATTGCTGATAAAAAAGGTCGCTTTTAGCGGCCTTTTTTTATATCAGTTCATTTTGTTGAATCTAAAATAAATCTATTCTGTAACGGTTAGTAGCAACTTTGTAAAATAATTAAGTTTATGCTTGATGCGTATACGCATTAGCTGCTTTAATCTTCTCTCGCGGCTTTCACATAGGTCTTGGGACTATAAGGATAATAGAAGGTGTGAGAGTCGTTAGCATATTCAAATGAAGACTCTGAAAAGAGAGGGGTAGGTATAATGTCTTTTAAATTAAAGATGGCTTGCGCAGCCACTCTAGTCGCGTTGGGCGTTTCGGCTCAAGCTGCTGAGAAAGAGCGAGTAATCGTTAAATTCACACCAGGCAATGGCCAGGCGGTTAAAGCCATGGCAAAGAAAGCTGGTGGTGAGCTCAAAGTTGACCTGGCAAAGCACGATGCGTTTGCGATGGAAGTTCCAGCTCAAGCATTGAAAGGTCTGCGTAATAATCCTAACGTTGTATACGTCGAAAGCGACGTACAGCGTGAGCTACTATCAACAGATTTAAATACCACTGAGGTTGAGCCTTGGGGTATTTCTCGCGTTGAGGCCGATGTGGCTTCAGATGCGAATGCAGGTAACCGTACGGTGTGTATCATCGACTCAGGTTACGATATTCGTCATTCAGACCTGGACACCAATAACGTCTCTGGTACCAACGATTCGGGTACCGGTAACTGGTATGAGCCAGGCGGTTCGCACGGTACGCACGTAGCAGGTACGGTTGCGGGTGTTGCAAATGGTTCTGGCGTGGTTGGTGTGATGCCGAACGGTAACGTTAATTTGCACATCATCAAAGTGTTCAATGAATCAGGCTGGGGTTACTCATCTGATCTGGTTGCAGCGGCTGACGAATGTGTTAACGCTGGTGCTAACGTGATCAGTATGAGCCTTGGTGGTTCACGCAGTAGCCGCACAGAAGACAATGCGTTCAGCAACCATTACAGCAACGGTGTATTGAGTATCGCTGCAGCGGGTAACGATGGTAATACGGCTCATTCATATCCTGCATCGTATGACGCGGTCGTATCGATCGCTGCGGTTGACTCAGGCAACATGCATGCCAATTTCTCACAGCAAACCAATCAGGTTGAGCTGTCGGGACCGGGTGAAGCGATCCTATCAAGCGTTGGACTTGGTGATGGCTACCTTGGTCAGTTGACAGTCGGTGGTACAGACTACTTTGCTAATGGCGTGGTACCTCATACCTTCTATAACAGCAGCTTGAGCTATGACAATGCGGGTAACGCAGGATCGGCTTCTGGCGAGCTTGGGGTTTGTACGACTTCGGGTACTTCTTATAGCTGTCCTGATATGACGGGTAAAATCTGTCTCGTTGAGCGTGGTGAGAACCAAGGTGATGATACAAGCAGTACAGAAAATAATTATCCAGAATATCGTGGTGCAGATGCCTGTGCTGACGCTGGCGCTGCGGGTATCGTCGTATACAGTAACGCGGACCGTCCAGGTCTACAAGCACCATTTATGGTTGACTTCAATGGCAAGATCCAGGGTACTCCAACCGTATCGGTCGATCGTGCAACGGGTCTTGAGTTAGCTGGCTTGGCTGGTCAAACAGCAAGCATGTCTAAAGATGGTGGTCAGGACTGGGAATACTATAACGGTACCTCAATGGCGACGCCTCACGTTAGTGGTGTAGCAGCACTAGTATGGAGTCACCACTCAGGTTGTAGCGCATCTGAAGTACGTTCAGCGCTACAAGCAACGGCTGAAGATCTTGATGCAGCGGGTCGTGACAATAAAACCGGTTATGGTCTAGTTAAAGCTCAAGCAGCAGTCGACTATCTGGCGACACAAAGCTGTGGCGGTGGTTCTACGACTAATCAACCTCCTGTCGCTGACTATAGTTATAGCTGTACTGACCTAGGCTGTAGCTTCGACGGTTCAAGCAGTTCTGACAGTGACGGCAGCATTGCGTCTTATAGCTGGGACTTTGGTGATGGTAATACGGCAACGGGCTCTAACCCATCGCACACCTTTGCAGCGGCAGGTACCTATACTGTGAGCTTGACTGTAACGGACGATGCTGGCGCAACAGATACAACGACTCAAGATGTGACCGTGTCTGATGGCTCTACGGGTGCTGATCTGAGCCTGAGCGCGAATGGTTACAAGGTGAAAGGTCGTCACCATGTGGACCTAAGCTGGAGCGGCGCGACTTCGACTAACGTTGACGTCTATCGTAACGGTAGCTTGATCGCAACAACAGCGAATGACGGTGCTTATACCGACGCGATGAATAGTCGTGGTGGTGCAGCTTACACATACAAGGTATGTGAAGCGGGTACGTCAACTTGCTCTGCAGAAGTGAATGTCGTCTTCTAATGATATTCTGCTTTGAAAGAACGAAAGCGAGCCCTTTGTGGCTCGCTTTTTTTTGTGATGGAAGTCTGTGATGGCGTGATTTCGGGGGGAGCAGGCATGCTGCTAATCAAAGCTGGACGATTTTATCGGTTTTGAAGACATGACCAATGTAGTAGAAGCAATTAAGCAGTCATAAAACAATATGCCCCGGGAGATTATCCTGGCTAAATACCAGCCAGTCATTAAAGCTGACTGAAGGGCGACCCATCCAAAGGAGTGTATTAGCAAATCTTAGTATACGAACCTGTTTGATCGATGGTCGTTGTCACACGGAAGATTATGAATACAGTAGTGAAAGGAATAGTGTATGGCTTATGGCGATGATGACGAATTGACGAATCAATAGAATGTAAAATTTGTGACAAACAAGTCGGATTAGTAAATTTGCCAGTTGACATATCTTTACATAAATTGGTTTAATGCATCTCAGCCTCAGATGCTATGGATAGTTCTTGAGAAATTACCATAAGCAGATGGGGCTTTTTTATTGCTTATAAAAAAGTAAATACCAAATGAGGGGTAATATGAAATTTAAAATGAAAATGGCATGTGCTGCTACTGTACTAGCTTTAGGCGCAGCTGCCCACGCTGAGCGTGTAATCGTATCGTATGACAATAACGGCCAAGGCCTGAAGAAAGGGCATGACGTATTAGTTGAAGGTAATGGCTGGTTTGCAGCAGATTTAAATGAGAAGGGGAAAAGTGCCGTTCGTGGTATGAAAGGCTTCAAGAAGATGGAAAAAGACGTGAAGCGTTTCCCAATGGCAATTTGGAATGATGATCAGGGTGATCCAACTGCTGAGCAGTTAACACCTTACGCAGTATACCAGTCACAAGCGGATCAACTAGTGCTTGGTTCTGGTCAAAAAGTTTGTGTTATCGATTCTGGTATCGCTGGTGCTGACGGTGAAACTGGTGGCAAGAACAATGATTTCGATTGGACTGTAATCACCGGTGATAACGATTCGGGTACAGGCGACTGGTTCCGAGACGGCGGTCCACACGGTACTCACGTGGCGGGAACCGTAGGTGCGGCAGATAATGGTATTGGTGTTGTAGGTATGGCACCGGGCGTTCCGATGCATATCATCAAAGTATTCAATGCGTCTGGCTGGGGTTACTCTTCAGACTTGGCATACGCGGCTGATAAATGTACTCAAGCTGGTGCAAACATTATCACCATGAGTCTCGGTGGTGGTCGTGCTAACAGTATAGAAGAGAGTGCATTCGACACTTTCACTGCAAACGGTGGTTTAGTGTTGGCTGCAGCTGGTAACGACGGTAATAACGTACGTTCATACCCTGCGGGTTATAAGTCAGTAATGATGGTTGGCGCTAACGACGCTGATAACAACATCGCTGATTTCTCACAATACCCAGGCTGTAAAGATAAAGGCCAAACAGATGACGGTCTTTGCGTTGAAGTAACAGCAGGTGGTGTTGATACGCTATCAACTTATCCAGCGGGCGGCGCAACGCTTTCATCGGCGACAATTGACGGTGCTGGTATTGCTTCATCAGGTATGGAAAACAACGGTGACGCCAGTGGCGACACTTACTACATGGGGCTGGGTGATGCCACAGACGCTGGCGCTAATGGTAAAATCTGTGTGATTGACCGTGGTAGCATCAGTTTCCATGATAAAACTGCTAACTGTGAGAACTCTGGTGGTATTGGCGCAATCATTATTAACAATGAATCAGGTATGTTGTACGGCACGCTAGGCGATACCAATACAACTACGATTCCTGTGGTGGGAACTGCACTTGAAGATCGTGACGCTATCTTAGCAGCGACAACGGCCTCTGTGTCTGTTGGTCCTAGCGATTATGGCTACATGAGCGGTACTTCAATGGCAACACCTGCGGTAGCTGGTATCTCTGCTCTTGTTTGGTCAAATCACCCAAGTTGTTCTGGTACTGAAATCCGTAACGCTTTAAAAGCGACGGCTGAAGACCAAGGTGCTGTGGGTCGTGATGACTACTTCGGTTACGGTATCGTAAAAGCAAAAGCTGCGAGCGACTACCTGACGGCTAACGGTTGTACTGGCTCTGTCGATGATGGCAGCGGTGACGACGGTGGTTCCTGTAAAGGTGGCCCTAAAAAATGTGGCTAATCACTGATTAGCGATGTTAAAAAGGCAGGTTCTTACCTGCCTTTTTTATTGTCCAGAGGTTTAATTTCTATGCGTTTTTGCATTAGATTATCTAATTGGTAAGACCAATTCACAAATAGTGCTGAATGGCTTGTTTGATCTATTATTTGTTGTTATAAAAGGCTTGCTTTCGGATTATATAATTTGATTTGAAAGTTCAGTCTATGATTTTAATAAACAAATACTAGAGGGGTAATCTCTAATGAAAAGAACTTTAATCGCCAGTGCCGTAGGAATGGCTTTTGTCTCTGCACAATCGATGGCTGTGGAACCAACCTATTCATCCAATGACGAACTCAACGTACAGAATCGTTGTATTGTGACTTTACAAGATCACTTAAATGCTTCTGAGGTGAAAGGGTTAGCTAAAGGTATGGCTAAGCGTGCAGAATCTTCGGTACGTCACGTTTATACAAACTCGATTAAAGGATTTACGGTAAACGCACCTTGCCACGCTGCAGCAAAAGCATTTGGCGGCGACATGAACATTAAACGCATGTCTCCAGACGGTGTTGTAAGCGTCAGCTTTAAAGGTAAGCCAGGCGGCGGTGGTAACACTGGGCAAACAACACCATGGAGCGTAACACGTGTTGGTGGTGCTCAGGACGGTAGCGGTTATACTGCTTGGGTACTGGATACTGGTATTGATACCGATCACGGTGATTTGAATGTTGATGCGAGCCGTGGCTTCACTGCATTTACTAAAGGTAAAGATGCAGATACCGATGATGGTAATGGCCACGGTACTCACGTAGCGGGTACGATTGCGGCGCTCGACAACTCACAGGACGTTGTGGGTATCGCTGCAGGCGCAACGGTTGTTCCAGTAAAAGTTCTAGATTCGCGTGGTTCTGGTTCATATTCTGGTGTTATCGCGGGTGTGGATCACGTTGCGGCTAACGCCTCGGCCGGCGACTGTGCCAACATGAGTCTGGGTGGCCCAGTGAGCCAGGAGCTTGATGATGCGGTTGAAGCGGCAGCGCAAAGCTCTGGTGCTTACTTTGTACTAGCGGCAGGTAATGATGGTGATGACGCGAACAACTACTCGCCTGCACGCGCAAATGGCAATAACGTGTATACCATTTCTGCGACTGACTCAAGCGACAACATGCCATACTGGTCTAACTACGGTAACCCACCAGTAGATTACGCTGCACCAGGTGTTAGCATCCTGTCTCTGAAGAAAGGTGGTGGCACGACTACCATGTCAGGAACCTCAATGGCATCACCAGCAGCCTGTGCTGTGATTATGTTGAAAAACGGTAATCCAGGCACAGACGGTACGGCTGGAAACGACCCAGATGGAAACCCGGATCCAATCGTACACCTATAATTATCAGCTTAAATGATGGTTAGGAAAGCGCTCTTCGGAGCGCTTTTTTTATGCGTCAGGATAGCGCTACATCGTAAAAACATCTGATAATGTGAACGGGTTGATTATTTTTTATACAGCGATAGGGTAAACATAGATAGGCATAAATTAGCACCATAACAACATATCCAGGGGGAAATCATGAAGAAAATACTTCTAACTGCTATGGGAGCGGCATTGTTATCAGTTACTACGCCTGCTTCAGCCGATCACCAATGGGCTGACTATCATTGGGCTACATTAGGTAATGGACTGAATTTACCAGTCATTGATAGTGTCACTCCAGATTGGCAGGATTCTTATACCGAGTCATTATCTCAGTGGGAGCAAGGCACTCCAATTGTTCATACTGAAATCAGCGCAGACGATAGTAAGAAAGCTCGAAAAAGATGTAAAGCGTCAAGCGGAAAGATGAGAGTTTGTAATGATAGCTACGGCTACAATGGCTGGGCTGGCTTGGCATCGATTAACCTCGATTCGAATGGTCATATTGTCCAGGGTACTGCTAAGATGAACGATAGTTATCTGGCGACTTCATCGACGGCTTATCGTAACCACGTGATGTGTCAGGAAATCGGTCATGTCTATGGCTTAGGACATACCTCGGAAGATGGTTCCAGTCAGCAAACCTGTATGGACTATTCTAATGATGTAAACAGTCAATGGCCAAATTCGCATGACAGACAGTTACTGTCAGACATCTACAGCCATAACGATGGTTATGAAACAGCAGATGCCAGTGGCAGTGATAAACCTTGTCGTGGCGGCCCTAAAAAATGTGGTAGCAATTCAAATGGTGGTTTAGGCATTAAAGTCTGGCAAAAAGGGCGTGTTCAAATCCGAGTATCGCAGGGTACAGATGGCACTTTATGGGTACATCATATTACCTTAGCCGAAGGCTACGATGATATTGTTGACGATCACGATGAACATTAATTGAGGTAAGGCTTAAAAGCATAGAAAGCGCTCTTCGGAGCGCTTTTTTTACACCTCAATGGAAAAGCGTGAACTGATAAATTGAGCAAATATTAACCAGTTGCTATAACTGGTCGTTCTATGAGGAGAGCTTCTTCCATAGAACACAACAAACTGAAGGAAAAAGGATCAAAGGGGAAAGTCATATGAAAAAATCAATCATTGCGTTAGCCGTGGGTATGAGTATTGCCGCTGGAGTCAAAGCGCAACCCACCAGTGATCAAATTATCATTAAGTATAAAGAGGGTGTCGATATAGAGGCGAAGGCGTCATCTCGGGCTATGCTTAACATGAGTGCGCGAGCAGCCGAGCAATTGCAGCACCGGAAATTTACCTTTAACAAGGGGCAGGTGATCAGGCTAAGTAAGAAACAAAGCCACCAGCAATTAAATCAATTAATCAAAAGGTTGAATTCGGATCCGGATATCGAATTTGCCGAGATTGATGTCATGGTGAAACCATCGGCAACTGCAAACGACGAGCATTATCCTCTGCAATGGCATTATCATGATGCAGTGGCCGGCATAAATCTGGAAGCGGCCTGGGATAGTTCGACAGGAGCAGGAACGACAGTAGCCGTATTAGATACTGGGTATCGACCTCATGTGGACTTGGCGGCCAATATCACCGGTGGCTATGACATGATAGAAGATACTTTTGTTGCTAACGATGGCGATGGGCGGGATAGCGACGCCAGCGATCCGGGTGACTGGTACGAAGCGTTCGAGTGCGGATTTAACTTTACGGGACGTGACTCCAGCTGGCACGGTACCCACGTTGCGGGAACGGTAGCGGCGCTAACCAACAATAGTATTGGTGTGGCCGGTATTGCCCATGATGCACAGGTGGTTCCGGTTCGTGTGTTAGGCAAGTGTGGCGGCTATACCTCGGATATAGCCGATGGCATTGTCTGGGCTTCGGGTGGATCCGTATCCGGCACGCCAGCTAATGCCAACCCTGCACAGGTATTAAACTTAAGTCTCGGCGGTTCTGGCGAGTGCGGCTCTGTGACACAGGATGCGGTTAATACCGCGCGGGCAAATGGTGCTGTGGTCGTAGTAGCGGCCGGCAATTCAAATTCTGACGTGTCGGGCTTTACGCCAGCCAACTGTAATGGCGTCATTTCGGTGGCGGCAACCAATAAGCAGGCCGATCGCGCCAGTTACTCTAACTATGGCAGTTTGATCGATATTGCTGCGCCGGGTGGTGAAAGTGGCTCTGATGGCGTAGCCTCGACCTTGAATGATGGTGCGACGACGCCGGGTAATGATATTTATGCCTACTATGCGGGAACCTCGATGGCTTCGCCGCATGTGGCAGGCGTTGCGGCGTTAATGTTCGCCGCAAATGGGGGGTTGACGCCAGATGAGGTTGAACAGGCGATTAAAGACTCGGCAAAAGCCTTCCCCGGTGGTTCCAGCTGTAGCACCAGTAACTGTGGTGCCGGTATGCTGGATGCGGCCGCTGCGGTCGCAGCGGTGGGTGGCAGTGAGCCGCCGCAAAATGAGGCGCCGACAGCAGCATTTACGTATAGCTGTACTGACTTAAGCTGTGATTTTGATGGTTCTGCAAGCGCGGACAGTGATGGCAGTATTGTCAGTTACAACTGGTCGTTTGGTGCATCAGGAGTCAATGTCAGCCATACCTTCGCCAGTGCAGGAACTTATTCAGTAACCTTAACGGTGACAGACGATGACGGTGCTACGGGAACGGCGACTCAGGATGTCACGGTAACCGATTCCAGTGGTGGTGACATTAATCTGAGTGCCAATGGCTATAAGGTGAAAGGACGCCATACGATTGATCTGGCATGGAGTGGAGCCACATCAACCAATGTGGATATTTATCGTGATGGTCAGTTAATCGCGACAGTAGCGAACAGTGGTGGTTATACCGATTCGACCAACAACCGTGGTCAGGGAAGCTATAGTTACCAGGTCTGTGAGGAAGGCAATAGCACTTGTTCCGGTGAAGTGACTGTGACTTTCTAATCTTTGCGGTGGCAAAAAAGCGGATCGTTTGATCCGCTTTTTTGATCAGGGCGTGGTTACCCCGGTTGATTGTTGTTTTGTTGCGGCTGTTGATTCTGACCATACATATCGGCTGCTCGTTGATACTGCACCCAGCTGGTGAAAATGTACTTGTCATTAGAGATAGGTTTTAAGCCACGATGAGTGTGGGTAAAACTGGCTGGTGCAATTACCAGTGAGCCTTGCTTGGGCTTACTCTTAACTTGCTGGTAGAAGAATTCGGTCTCACCACCTTCTTCAACATCGTTTAAATAAAACATCCACAGTAACGTACGGTGCAGTGAATCCTGATTCGGGTCGTTTGGATGCGGGTAGTGCTCCGAGTGCCAGTGGAAATAGCCGCCTTCGCCTTTGTTGTACTTCTGAATGTTAACCGGACCTAAGCGATAAACCGCCTGAATGAAACGGGCCAAGCTCTGGTCGTCCATTTTTTCGACGTCGACATAACTCAACTGCTCCATTTCGCCGTCCTTATTCTGAAACATCAAGGAGACGGCTCCAGCCAGTAGAAAAGGATACTGACGCACATAGTGGATCATACCGCGCAGGACCACATTCTGCAGGTGCTGCATTTCTTCCTGCCACTCATCAGGGTAGCGGTTGATGGTAATATCGGTACTGTTCTTTTTGATTTTATCAACACCGTGCCCAGTCTCACCCTGATGTTTGTGTGGACTCTGTTCAAATTTATCAATGCATTTCTGACAAAATTCTGGGTCGAGTGCTTGTTCGTAAATATTAATAAAGCTCGACATGGAAAACCCCCATTACTTTTTATAATCAAAGTTGCCTTAGCTTATTATACTCGGTACATTGTTGCCAGAAATCATCTAAAAAAGTCCGTATGAAAAGAAGAAAATTTATTGGAGCGCTGGGTGCTGGAGCGGCAGTAGCTGGTTTAAGTGCTTGCTCTGGGGAAGAAAAGCAGACTCAGGCTGCGCCAGTGGAAAAGTGGGATGGCGAAGTTATTAAGTGGACCATGATCACGACTTGGCCGAAAAACTTTGCGGGATTGGGTGAAGGTGCCGAATATTTGGCCGAGCTGATTAACACGTTGAGCGGCGGCCGTATGGAAGTCAAAGTGTATGGCTCTGGTGAATTAGTGCCGGCGTTACAGGTGTTCGAGTCGGTGGCCAGCGGTGCGGCACAGATTGGGCATGGTGCATCCTATTACTGGAAAGGTAAGTTGCCAATGACACCATTTTTTGCGGCGGTGCCGTTTGGACTGAATGCGCAGGAAATGAACGGTTGGCTGCTGCATGGTGGTGGCCTGGAACTATGGCGAGAGCTGTATGAACCTCTAGGTTTGATCCCGGAACCTTGCGGTAATACCGGGGTGCAGATGGCCGGCTGGTTTAATAAAGAAATCAACTCACTGGATGATATTAAAGGTTTGAAAATGCGTATTCCGGGACTCGGTGGGGAAGTCTGGCGTCGCGCTGGCGGCATTCCGGTACTGATGCCGGGCAGCGAAGTCTTTACTTCGCTGGAGACCGGCGCCATCGATGCCGCGGAATGGGTGGGACCTTATAATGACTTAGCGTTTGGTTTGTTTAAAGCAGCAAAATATTACTATTATCCGGGCTGGCATGAGCCGGGCACGACGCTTGAGGCTTTGATTAACAAAAAAGCTTACGAGGTATTGCCACAGGACTTGCAACAGATCGTGACCACCGCCTGCCGTACTGCAAATGCCGATTTATTAGCCGACTTTACCGCGAAGAATAATCAAGCCCTGCAGACCTTGATCGAGCGACACGGTGTTGAGCTTCGTGCCTTGCCACAAGATGTACTATCTGAACTTGAGTCCATATCGGAAGAAATGCTCAACGAGCAGGCCGAAACCGAGTTAGATGACAGGATCCTGCAGTCGTTTGTTGCCTTTAAACAGCAGGCAAAAGCTTGGCACCGGGTGTCAGAATTGAGCTATTACTTGGCAAGAAAGTAAAAAAAGGGGAGCTGTTTGCAGCTCCCAATGTTAACGCAGTATATAGGAAGAAAAAGGGGGCTAGCTTTGCTCTTTAGCCACCTGATCGAGGATTTCCCGTCCTTTCTTTAGCGTTCGGGCACCCTGACGGTAACGTCTGCGGCTATTCAAACTGTCCGCCTGCTTAATATAAGCATTACCGAGATTGGTTTTGGTATCTCTCAGCAACTCAAAGTCCGATGGCAGTGAGTCCGCTAAAGGCTGCATTTCTTCAGCAATGCTGTCCAGAGCCTTGACCGTTTCGGCGGTTTCGATTTGATTGTTGAAATCTTCGAACGTCTTATTGTAGAAGATTTTCGCAGCATCGTAGGGGAAGGCGACCTCTTGGTTGTCGGCAACTTCCTTTTGATAGGTTCCCAGCTTATCGGCGGCAGAAAGGTATTGCATGCTTTCAGATTTCAGCTTCTGAAATTGCTGGTTATGAGAAAAGATCTGATCACCGACCTTCTGGTACATCTGCAACTGGGCAAAGTTATTACTGTTCATAGCCTCGGTGAGCGAGGTTAGGAATAGATTTTGCGCCTGCTGGCTGATATTTGGCTGGTATTGCGGGGCAATTTGTTTCATATCGGCCTGCAAACTGTAAATATCACTGCCGTTCTCTTTTTCGGCATAATCCTGCAACTCGAGTAGGCTGTTATACTTCAATTCTAGACTGTTAAGAAGCTGATTCCGGTTGGATAGAACCTGACTCTTATAGCTCGCCAGTTGTTCGGAATCCGTCAGGTATTCTTCAGCATCGGTAAAAACAGCTAAGGCTGCCGGGTAGTTGGGGTACTTACCATTCTTTGTTTTCAGAGCTGACGCCGCCTTGTTAGAAAAGTATTCATAAATGGGCTGGCGTAACTGATTCAGTGCGCTGGCTTTATGATCTTCCGTTAAGTTGCTGAGATTATTCAGCGCGGTATCCATCTGCTTGGTATCAGTCGCCAGGACTGCATCGAGTTTAGACTGCTCATTTTGTAGCGCTGCCAATTCAGATTTTAACGCCTTAATTTGCGTTTGATCGGTGCTCCAAACTTTATAGCCTACAAAGCTTAGGGCGAGAATACTGGCAGCAATGAGTATTGGTTTACTGTGTTTCTTAGTCAAGCCAAGATAGAAGTTATCAACCGTTGAGGCGCGCTCGTTATGCTTTAAGGCAAGACCTTTCTTCAGTCCGTTCCAGGCAAAAACTGATAGCTTCTTGCATTTTTTTGGCTGCAAGTTCTTGGCTAAGGCTTTATCGGCCGGTTTCCGATCATAGGGATGCTTGCTAGTTAGCATTTCGTAAGTAATGCAGGCCAAACCATAAACATCATCGCGAACGTCAATCGGTTGGTTGCTCAGCATATTGGGGCTGGCATAGGCCGGGGTAAAGCCACCAACATCAAATTCAGGCTCATCGCTGTGCGTCTGTACGGCATACTCGTCAATTTGCTGCTTTAAGGCGCGGGCGACACCGAAGTCAAAGATCTTAACGTCCTGATTATTGGTAATGAAAATATTGCTTGGTTTCAGATCGCTGTGGAGTACGCCTTTCTTGTGAGCGAAACTCAAAGCAGAAGTCATTTGTTGAACAACTTTGAGCACGCCGGCTTTGGGTAAGCCGTTTGGACGGCTGCGCTTGATCAGCTTATCGAGCGACTCGCCTTCCAGCAGTTCCATGACGATGTAACACAGGTCCTTTTCGAAAATAAAATCAAAGACCTGCACTATATTCGGATGAGACAGTTCGCGAGTTTTCTTGGCTTCACGCTGCATGATGGTAACGGCATCCGGGTGATCGGCGAATTCGTTGCTGAGAACTTTAACCGCAACATAAGGACTTTTGTCTCCTGCGTCCTCGGCAAACAGGTCTTTGGCTTTGTAAACCTCGCTCATGCCGCCGGCACCAAGACTCTCTACCAATTTGTAACGTTCAGACAGGGTGTCACCAATGTTCAGGTTGACCTGCTGAGAAGCATGCGTTTGTGAGCGATTACTAATGTTCTGCACAACCGTCTTATCGTCATCCTCGTCCTCGTCAATCGGTGATGGAGGATGGGAGAGCGCCGAATCGTTCGACGATTGTGGCGAAGCTTCGGAAGCTGATGGTTCAGCGGCTACGGGCTGATCGTGTTGGATTTCACCTTCCTGTGCTTTCTCTGAAGTTAGATTCTCTTTTTCATTATTATCTTGATCAGTCATTTTATCCTCAAACTATTGATCAGCGGCATCCAAATCGACCTAATAATCTACATCATGTCGGAAAAATCATCAATTTATATTTTATCTTGAATAAATGTTCACATTATTTGAAATAGTAGCTTGATTATTGCTTGTTAAATATTATTATTTATGGTCTCTGATTGGTGGAAATTAGTTAAGCGCCTAAGAAATTTAATATTTAAGTCATGGTTTCAGTGTTATTATATCCATGCTTACCAAGATTTTTTGAAATAAAATTAAAAAATGTGCACTATTTGGACAAATATATTTGTTCAGATGAATAAAAAATATACAAGATAATTTATAGATATTAGGGATTTTCTGGATGAATACTCTTAAATTAAAAGTCACCAGCTACCACCGTTTGACACCAGGACAAGTCGTTGAACAAAGCTTTAATGAGCATGGAGGCAGTATCGGCCGCTCGGCAAAATCAGACTGGGTGTTACCCGATCCTGACAAGGTCATATCGAGTGTTCACGCTTATATCAGTTATCAAGCGGGTAGCTTCTATATCACTGATAACTCAACCAACGGCTTGTTTGTTAATCGTTCCGTTCAGCCGTTAGGCAAAGGTAATAGCCAGGCGTTGTCAGATGGTGATTATCTACAGTTAGGCGATTACGAGATCGAAGTGGCGGTGGAAGCGCAACAGGCGGCAACGACGAATCATAACAGTGTCCAGCAGCCGGTGGCGCAGCAACCCGTGGCTCAAAACACCGTAGACTCAGCACCATCGATGGAAACTCATACCGAAGCGTTAAGTCAGGATCCGTATGCGGAAAACTTTACGCCACCCATGGCTCAGATCCCTGAAGACTGGGATGAGAATGGTGGTGAAGCGCCAGCTGGGCAGGCAAGGCCAGCAGCGGAGCCATCCGTACCACCACAGCCTCGAGCTGAGGAAGTCAAACCGCAGCCGACACCGGCTGATCGGTCGGTACCGCCGCAACAGTCGGTGCCACCACAGCCATTACAGCAACCTCAGCAACCGCCAGTGGAGGCACAGCCTGTCCAACAGCCGCCAGCACAGCCAACAACGCCGTCGCCACAACCGGTCCCGGCTCCGCCACCACAACCGACTGCACCTAAAACGCCGCCACCAGCTGCAGCTCCAGGTGTTGCGCAGAACTCGAGCTTTGACAGTATTAGCCAGGAACAGGCCAAGACCTATCTCACGGCATTTCTCAATGCAGCAGGTTTGCGTGAAGAAGATTTACCACGCGATGTATCGCCAGCATTGTTTGAAGCCATGGGTGGAGCACTGCGTTTCTCGCTACAGGGCATGTTGGATATTTTACGTGCGCGCTCAGACATGAAAAGCGAGTTTCGTGTCATGCAGACCACCATACGCACTCAGGAAAATAACCCGCTTAAATTCTCGATCAATGTGGATGAAGCGATGCGTAACCTGTTTTTACGTCAGGTTCCGGGATTCTTGCCGTGGTTCCAGGCGATTGAAAGTTGCTTTAAAGATATGAGCTCTCATGAATTGGCTCTTATGGCTGGAACGCAGGGGGCATTACAGGGTGTGTTAGATACTCTGGATCCGGAAGAGATCGCGCGAGCGAATCAGAATGAATCGGCATTACATAAAGTGTTACCCGCAGCGAAAAAAGCAAAGTTGTGGGATATTTTTGTAACGCTACATCAAGAAGCTCAGAGTGAAGTAGGTCAGGGCTCTGAGAAAACATTTTCAGAAGACTTTGCTGCGGCTTATGAAGCGCAGTTAAGAAAATTAGGCGCTAGTTGACAATTTTAGATATCAATATTGAGGCAAGAAAGCATGAAGCAACTACTAAGAAGTGTTTTGACTTTAGGGCTTGCGTTAGTCGTAACGGGGTGTTCGTTTTTTGGTGACGATGAGGGCGCCGAAGTACGGCTGAACGTGATGGTAGACAAACAGGTGAATCCCGACCCATCAGGTCGTGCGTCGCCGCTGGTCATAAAAATATACGAGCTTAACGATAAGTTGGCGTTTGAAACTAAAGATTTCTTTTCAGTTTATGACGGCAGCGATAAAGAGCTGGCGAAAGCTATTATCAAGCAGAAAGAATATCAGGTGAATCCTGGACATGAAATTCATCAGGCTTTAGTCGCTAATCCGAAAACGAATTATGTTGCTATCGTAGCGGCGTTCAGGGATATCGAAGTGGCAAAATGGCGCTCAATCGCAAAAGTCGTTCCGGGAGAAGAACATAATGTAACGTTCACACTGAAAGGTGTGACCATCGAAGTTGATGCACAAGAATTATAAAGGTGGTTAATGGATAACAGGGTAGTATGGTCCGAGGGGATATTTTTATCCCCACACCATTTTCAGCAGCAAGAACGATATTTTGAGAATACGCTTAACCAGCGCGTCTCAGTTACGAGTCCCTTTCAATGGGGATTTCGTCGTTTGGTTATCGATCCCGATGCGCTGCTGATGGGACAGGTGTCGGTATCAGAGGCGAGAGGAATTTTAGCCGATGGTACCGTGTTTAACTTGCCGCAGAACGATCCGGTTCCGGCAGTACTCGATCTGAGCGAGCAGAAACAGTTGGCTGGAAAGCGTATCTTTCTGGCGGTACCGAGCGTGCAGAATAATAAGGCGCTGGTCAATAAGCGTCTCGATAGTCAGGACAGCTTCCGCTATAACCGATTTGATCTGGAGCTGATGGATTATAATGAAGGCGATCGCTCGGCCGAGTCGGTGGAGCTGGCGAGTCTGAACATGAAGTTGCTGGTGGAAGGGGAAAATGGTGCCGATGACGGGCATGTGCGTCTGCCAATAGCGAAAATCAAAGAAAGCACCAGCAACGGCTCATTAATCCTTGATGAAACGTTTATTCCGCCGTTGATTGATATTAAAGCGAACAACCATCTATTGTCGGCAGTAAAACAACTGATCTCGACCGTCTCTGTTCGTGCGACGACATTGTCGGAGCGGGTAGTGAATGTCAGCCAGGGTGGTTCGAATACCATTCAGAACTTTTTATTGTTGCAGCTATTCAATCGTTATGAAGGTTTGTTCAAACACTTTATTTCGTTGCCATTTATTCATCCGGAATTAATCTATCGATTGTTAGTGCAGTTCGAGGGTGAGCTGGCAACCTATTATTCCGCCAGCCGTCGTTGTGATAGCAGTTTGATTTATCGACACGATGATTTAAGCCAGACCTTCAAGATTATTGATGCAGTTCTGAAAGATTATTTAAGTGCCGTGATCGAAGAAGCGGCCAGCCCAATTACCATTGAAGAACGACGTTACGGTATTAAAGTGGCTACCGTTCACGATAAGAAGTTATTTGATCAGGCGATCTTTGTTCTTGCCGTTAAAGCCGATATACCGGTGGAAGATTTGCGTGCCCAATTCCCCAAACAGACCAAGATTGGAACGGTGGAGAATATTCGTAATCTGGTTAATAACCAGTTGCCCGGAATCAGCATTACCAGTCTGCCGGTGGCTCCGCGCGAAATACCCATTAAACGTGACTTCCAATACTTCCAGCTGGATCCGAACAGTCCCCACTGGAAGAGCTTAGGGGCCTCGGGGGGGATCGCTTTCCACCTGTCGGGAGAATTCCCTGAGCTGGAACTCGAGTTCTGGGCCGTAAGGAAATAATAATAAGGACATCACATGACACAAGCATTCGACGATTCAGATAAAACGATAGTTATCCCAAGACCGGGCGGCGTGCAGCGCGCAACCAAGCCGCCAGCGGAAGACGGAACCGTTGTCCCTGAGTTAAATAAAGCATCTCTGGGCACGTCTTTTTCAGTGTCCGGGATCGGAACCAATCCGATACTGGATGCGGCGACCACCTTAATAGCACTGGCGGTGGAGTTACGTAATACGCCAGTGGTGAATAATGTGGATTTGTTGCATAAGCAGTGTCTGAACCAGATGCGGGATTTTGAAAATCAGCTGCGTAAAGCCGATATTGAAATGGATGACATTTCAGATGCCCGTTACTGTTTATGTACCGTGATTGATGAAACGGTGCTGAATACTCCCTGGGGCACCAACAGCATGTGGAGCACCAAGAGTTTGCTCAGTATTTTCTACAAGCAAACCTGGGGCGGTGAACAGTTCTTTGCAATCCTCGATGCGCGGATAGGTAACCCGGCGAAGAATAAAGACATACTGGAGTTTATGTACGTCTGTCTGGAGCTCGGTTTTGAAGGTAAATTTCGGGTCGATCCGAATGGTTATAAACAGCTGGAAGAATATAAGGATCGCCTGTATCGGGAATTATCGCGCCTGAAAGGTGAGTTGAGCCGCGAAATTTCGCCTCGCTGGCGTTCCAATGTGCCAGAGATCATCAGCAGTACCAAGAAAATACCCGTGTGGATGGTTGGTCTGGTGTTGGCAGCCGCCATGCTGGGACTCTACATGACATTGAGCTACCAGCTAAGTGCCCAGGCTGATCCGGTCTATAAGCGTTTTGCAACATTGATCCCAGAGACTCAGATTGAATCCGAAAACAGTCAAATGTACGTCGATTATGCCAATCAGCTAAGGCAGTTACTGTCGACGGAAATTGAAATGAACAAGCTGATGGTGGTGGAAAAGGTCGATAAGGTCAGCATTATCATCCTGAATGGACAGATGTTCGATTCGGGCAGTGCCAGCTTGAATGAGGCATATATGCCACTACTGGAAAAAGTGGGTCAGGTATTAACGACGGTGCCGGGCGATATTGAGGTGGTCGGTCACAGCGATGATCAAAAGATTTTCACTGCACGCTATCACTCAAACTGGGAGCTGTCGCTGGCTCGTGCTAATTCAGTAGTGCGCTATTTAAGTGGAAACGAGCGTTTGGCGACACGCATAACGGCAGAAGGTCGCGGCGATGCGGAGCCGATGTTCCCGAACGACAGTGAAGAGAATCGTGCTAAAAATAGACGTGTAGAAATTATGTTGTCACTAAGAGACGATAACGATAAACAGAGACTAAAAACGAATACTGCCAAAACAGTAGACGAATCATAGGGAAAGGACGTCATGAGAAAGTTTTTTAAAGCACTGAAAGCATTCTTTACCAATAAATGGGTCATTACCATTATTGTTATTGCAGCAGTGATCGCGTTGATCTGGTTTGGTGGGCCATTAATATCGATCGCTGATGTGAAGCCATTGGAAAGTGAAGTGGCGCGCTTAGCGACTTTATTCGTCTTGGCAATGATCTGGGCCATGTATAATTTGTTCCAGAAGTCGAAAGCCAATAAAAATAATAAAAAGCTGGTTGAAAGCATGGTCGAGCAACCAGTAGAAGAAGACGAGCACGAGAAACTCTCCAAAGAGGAAGTTGGAGTCTTGCAGGATAGAATGAAGCAAGCGTTATCGATCTTGGAGAAAAATAAACTCAACGGCAAGAATATTTACCAGCTGCCGTGGTTTGTCATGATTGGCCCACCGGGTGCGGGTAAAACAACTACGATAATGAACTCAGGCGTTCGTCTTCCGCTGAAAGATGCCATGGGTGGTGAGCCAGTAAAAGGCGTTGGGGGTACCAGAAACTGTGATTGGTGGTTCACCAATGAAGGTGTACTGCTGGATACGGCAGGTCGCTACACCACACAGGACAGTTACGAGGAAGTGGACAGTCGCGCCTGGCATGGTTTCTTGAATCTACTGAAAGAAACACGGCCTATGCGCCCAGTGAATGGCGCTATTTTGGCTATCAGTTTAGCTGAAATTGCCGGACAAACGCAGACTGAGCGCAACGATCATGCGCAGGCCATCCGCCAGCGGATCCAGGAATTAAAAGTTCACCTCGGAGTGAATGTCCCGGTCTATGTCATGCTGACCAAAGCCGATCTGTTGGCTGGCTTTGAAGAAACGTTTGATGACTTAAGCAAAGAAGAGCGTGAGCAGGTATTAGGCTTCACTTTTGATGTCAATAATAATCAAAACGAAAAAGGCGCAATTACAGATTTTAATCGCTACTTTGTTGAACTGATAAGAGAAGTCGAAGCGCGAGTGATGAAGCGTTTACAGCGAGAGCGCGATCCAGAGCGTAAAGCGGCTATCTTTAACTTCCCGAGACAGCTACGTATGGCGCAAAAAGGCATCGACGATTTTCTAAAAGAAGTCTTTTTGCAGAACCGATATGAAGAGCCGTTTGTGCTACGCGGTATTTACCTGGTCAGTGCTACGCAGGAAGGATCGCCGATCGATAGAATTTCCAGCAACCTGTCAAAGAACTTTGGTTTTAAGTTGAAAGGCCATAAGAGTGGTGATAATTCAGGTAAAGGCTACTTTATAAAAAATGTTTTTACCAAACTTATCTTTAAAGAATCGGAGCTGGTTGGAACCAACCTGAAGTATGAAAAAAGGCAACGGCTGTTCCGTTATGTCGGCTATGCTGCTTGCTTGTTGTTATCACTGGTAGCGAGTTATTTGTGGGTAAATAGTTACTACAAAAATCAGGCCTTGATCACGCATACCGAACAGTTGGTAGAACAATACGATACGGTGACAGAAGGTGGGTTAGAAACCGATTCCAACATTCTTGAACTGAATGATGGTTTGAACGTCTTGCGCAAATTCCCGGAAGGTTATGCGCCAGAGCAGGAGGCACCGATGAGTATGCGTTTTGGTTTGTATCAGGGGCATAAGTTTGGTGGTCAGGCTCGAGAAGCTTATCAAAAAGCATTAACCGGTTTCTTTGGACCTTTCCTGCAAAATAGCATCGAAGGCGAGCTGGCTAATGCCGAGGACAATACGGATTATTTGTATGAAATGCTGCGTCTATATTTAATGTTCTATGAACCGGAGCATATGAATAAAGACGACATAAAAAACTTCTTTGGTCTGTACTTACGTCGTGAGCATGCTGGTGAGCTGAACAGTCAGTTCCGTAACAACATGCAGCAGCACTTAACGTCTTATCTGGATCTGAACATTCCGTTTCCAAAGCGCGATGTGAAGCTGGTGGATTTTGCTCAGGACAAACTCAATAATGTGTCGTTGGTGGACAGGGCTTATTCGCGACTGAAGGAAGAATACCGTGATGCCATGCCGAGTTTTCAGTTAAGCAACAATATTCCGCTCAACATGCAGCAGTATTTTTACCGCAAAAGTGGACGCTCATTGGAGGAAGGCATTCCGGGCTTATTTACTTACACGGGCTATCACGGTGTTTTTAAATCCGAGAGTGAGAAAATCACCAAGCTGCTGGCCGAAGAGTCGTGGGTATTACCGGATCAGCAAGTGGAGTTAATGGATGATAAACAAATCACCAAGTTGCGACTGGAAGTGCAAAATAAATATTTCCAGGACTACATTTATATGTGGCGTAACCTGATCAATGATATCGAGATTCGAGAATTTTCAACGCCGGCACAGGGCGCCCTGATGCTGGAAGACTTAACGGGGGTAAACTCTCCGATCAAGCGTATCTTCGAGGCGGTACGAGACAATGTTCAACTGTCCAAGTCAGAAGAAGGCGGCTTAAAAGATGCTGCCCAAATGGCTGAGAATACACCGGAAGGTTTACGTCAGACTCGAGTGGGTAATCGCGTAGCTCGTATCAATCGGATGATGCCAAAGAATATGGATGCCTATTCTAAAGAAGAGCATCCGGAAAAAGTTGTCGATAGAGCTTTCACCGACATTATTCAGTTTGTAGGCCAGGACAATGGTGAGCCAGCTCAGCTGGATACGACGTTGGACTCGATGAAAGATCTGAAGTCGTTCCTCGAGTCGATCAGTAACGCCAACAACAAAGCTGAAAAAACCTATCAGGCAACCAGTAGCCCAGAAGCGGCAACGGTGATTAACAATATTGGTATGGAGTCACGTTCGACGCCGAAGCCAATGAACAAGTGGTTAACGCAGATTGAGTCGAGTGGTAAAACCTTAACCACTAGCGGAACCTACAGCTATTTGAATGACACTTGGCGTAGTGACGTACTGCAAGAATGTCGTCAGGCAATTCATGGCCGTTACCCTGTTGATAAGAGCAGTGCCAAAGAGATTACGCTGGATGACTTCAGTGGCTTTTTTGGTTACCAGGGTAAAATGAATAACTTCTTTAATGAACACTTAAAGGTGTTTGTGGACACTTCTTCCAGTCCCTGGAAGCTGCATCGTGATATCGGCATCAGTCGTAATACGCTACGCCAATTCGAAAAAGCAAAGAAAATTCGTGAGACCTTCTTTGCAAAAAACAGTAACCAGCCGAGCATCAAGTTCTCACTCAAGCCAACCAGCTTGAGCGTGAACGTCAAACAGTTTCTATTAGAGATGGAAGGTCAGGTCCTACCGTACCGCCATGGTCCGGCGAGACAGTACCCGATGCGTTGGCCTGGTCCGGACAGTAGCGGTTTGGCAACGGTAACTTTCACGCCAGCCAGTGGTTTCAAAAACGAAGTTATCCAGGGTAAAGGCTTCTGGAGCCTGTTCCGCTTGTTGGATAAAGGTGAGATCCGTGAAAGTCTCTCTTACGATAAGTTTTTCGTTGAATTCAAGCGTGGTGATTACAGCGCCATATTAGAGCTGCAGGCGAGCAGTGTGAAGAATCCATTCTATAAATCGGTAATGGAGGGCTTCCGTTGTCCGAGCAACTTATAGAAGATCAAGCGACAGGAAAGATTGCCTGTTTCGGTAAAATTCGCGCGAAAGGAGATTTCATTTCGCGCAATCTGGATTATGACGTTCAGGAGTATCTGGACGGATGGTTGCAGTCAGCATTTAACACCAGTCAGGAACAGATTGGTGAAGACTGGCTCAAGTTTTACCTGACCAGTCCGATCTGGCGATTTGTTATCAGTGATCCGAAATTGGGTAAAGATATTGTTGGATTTATGATGCCAAGCATCGACAAAGTGGGTCGATATTATCCACTTTTTATGCTGGAAGTTTTTGCAGATGGTCAGCTGTGTGGTGACGAGCTCCATTGTAAAAGTTTTGCTGAACTGGAAGAACTGGCAATGAGCACCTTGGATGACGGTGAGGATAGTCTGACATTTTTTGAATCCCTAAATCAGTCGGGCTTTCCTTTGTTTGAGGAGCGTCCACCCGTGTCAGAATTATTGCAGCGATTGTCAGTAGAAGACGCTGTGGTTGATGATGAAACAATGAAGTACTTATGGCATGAGTCTTCGGACTTTGAGGTGTTTGAGTTTGAGCAATTTTCAACAGAGCAGTTGAGAGGGATTTGGTGGACCGAAGGGTCAAGTTCAATGGACAAAGCATTAGTGTATTGTGAAGGGTTACCTCCAGTTGCTGGGTTTAGTGCCATGCTTGATGGCGACTGGCAACGGTGGGGCTGGCAAGAAAAAATAAATAAAGAAGAGGAACAAGCTTTTGCAGCAGAATGATTTTTCATGGATATCGAGTGGCACAACTCATGTCGGTACTGTGCGTGAAGTGAATGAAGATAATTTCATTGAACGACCAGAACTAGGCTTGTGGGTTGTTGCCGATGGTATGGGCGGTCATAGTGCCGGCGATATCGCGAGCACTATGGTTGTTGATGCGTTATCTGTCATCGAGCGCAAAGGTACAAACGAAGAGTTTATTCAAAAGATTATTGATGAGCTGAGTATCACCAACCAGAAATTAAGACAGATGGCATTCTCGCGGTTTGGTAAAAAGTCCATGGTTGGTTCCACTGTCGTGATTTTGGTGTGTTACGAAGGTCAATATACGATTTTATGGGCTGGGGATAGCCGCGCCTATTTATATCAAAATGGCAGCTTAGGTCAGGTCACCAGAGATCACAGCCATGTTAATGAGTTGATTGATTCCGGAGCCTTGCCTCCGGAAGAAGCCGAGTCACACCCGCTGGCTAATGTGATTACGCGAGCGATTGGTGCTGCGCAAGACTTAAATGTAGAGCGCTTAGATGGTGAGTTAACGCCAGGAGACATTTTCCTGTTGTGCAGTGACGGGCTGAATAAAGAGCTGACCGACGGTGAAATCGAACAGTTTTTTAAAACTGAAAATGTGGTGGATATAAATAAAGCATTGATCCACTCGGCGTTAATACGGGGTGCGAAAGACAATATTACGGCGATCTCAGTCAAGATCGATGATGAAGATGAAGCTGATGATTATACCGTCCCAGCCCAGTCGTTAAGAGCAACGGATGCAATATAAAGGTTTATCGTGTTTGAAGTAGAAGAATTATTACAGCCTATCTCAGAAGAGTCGCCATGTGGCGAAGATTTACGCCTGGATGCCAGTGTTGAATCGGTATATTACAAATTACGTGACTGCCGTAATTCGGCGCGTAAAGAAGAACGCCAGGCGCTAGTTGATCCGGATAATTTTGATGATATAGCCGAAGGTTGGGTTGAATTATCAGAGTTGGCTGTTGAAGCACTGAAGACAAAGACAAAAGATCTTGAGGTTGCTGCCTGGTTAATTGAAGCATTAACACGAATACAAGGCTTCGAAGGTTTAATTAAAGGTTATCAACTGGCAGCGGAGTTAATTAAGCGTTACTGGGAAGAGGGACTATATCCCGTTGAAGATGAAGACGGATTAACGACCCGGGTTTCTCCGATCAGTGGTTTAAACGGGTATGACGGTAATGGTTCGTTAATCATGCCGATCAAATCGGTAGCAGTAACCAATACCACTCATGAAGATAACTATGTTATCTGGCAGTACGAGCAGGCCCTTCAGATCGAGAGAATCGATGATCCGGAAAAAAGGCAAAAGCGATTAGACTCCGGGGCGGTTACCCTAAATGATATTACCAAGTCGGTTAGTGCTACAAACGGACAGTTTTATCAACAACTTGATGCAGAAGTTAAGCAATCACAGGAAGTGTACCGGGAATTTGTTGAGGCATTGGATGCGGTGACAGAAGAATTACCGCAACCGACGTCCAACATCAAAAATGCACTCGAGGAATGTCAGGAAGCAATCACCTATCTGGCGAAAGATAAGTTGGCAGAAATGGTAGAAGTCAGTGACGACGAGAGCGAAGAAGCAGAGGGCGAGACAGCAAAAGCGCCGGCTGCAAATCAAGCTGTACAGGATAGGCAGCAGGCACTGAATAAACTGGAAGAGATTGCCATGTTTTTCAGAAGAACTGAACCTCACTCACCCATCTCATACATGCTCAATCAGACGGTGAAATGGAGTCAGTTATCACTGCCAGAGTTACTGCAACAACTTATCCCGGATCATGATGCACGGGAAAACTATTTTAAGCTCTCAGGGATTCCTGTAGAGAGCGAAGACTAGAATTAAATGATGAAAATAGGCTATGGAGGATTAAGAAATGGCTAGTATACACGATAGACTGAAGAGAGTACGTAAACCAAGAGTCCACATTACATATGATGTGGAAACGGATGGCGCAGTCCTTGAGAAAGAATTACCTTTTGTCGTTGGTGTCATGGGTGATTTTACCGGGGATTCAACCAAGCCCTTAAAGCCATTAAAGGATAGACGTTTCGTTCAAATTGATAAGGATAATATCAATGAAGTGATGCGTAATATGTCTCCTGGCCTGAAACTTAAAGTTGAAAACACTTTAGAGAATGATGGTTCAGAAATGGCGGTTGATCTTGAATTCAATTCCATGGATGACTTTGAGCCAGCGTCGATTGTCGATCAGGTTGAGCCTTTGAAAAAGTTGATGCATACACGTAATCAATTACGTGATCTCATGACTAAAATTGATCGCTCAGAGGAGCTTGAAGGAATCATGGAAAAAGTATTGCAGAATACTGATGACCTGGATGAACTGGCTAAAGCATTAGAAGTGGCCGGCGACGATAAAGGAGAGTAATTATGTCCGATACTAAATTAGCAGAGAATCAAGAAGTTGCTGTTGAAGAGACAGAAGGACTCTTAGGACAGGCGATTGCAGCAACGAAACAAACGGAATCATCTCGTGCGGAAGAGTTACTGCGTACTGTCACGCAGGAAGCAATGAAAGGCACCGTAACCTGGAATAAAAACCTGACCGTAACATTCCGCGAAGCAATTAAATCGATTGATGAAGCGCTATCGACACAGCTTTCACAAATTATGCGTCACGACAAATTCCAGAAGCTGGAAGGCTCCTGGCGCGGATTACAGTATCTAGTCCAGAACACAGATACTTCGGTTTCTATGAAACTGAAAGTGTTAAACATCTCGAAACGTGAGTTGTTTAAGGACTTGAGTAAAGCGGTTGAGTTTGACCAGAGTCAGCTGTTTAAGAAAATTTATGAGAATGAGTTCGGTACGGCCGGTGGTGAGCCTTACGGTGCCTTAATCGGTGACTATGAGTTTACGAATCACCCTGAAGATATCGAAACTTTAGAGCTGGTATCTAATGCTTCGGCAGCAGCGTTTGCGCCATTTATTTCAGCATCTTCACCTGAACTATTTGGTTTCAATGACTGGACCGAGTTATCAAAGCCTCGTGATCTGGAAAAAGTGTTCGACTCGCTAGAGTATGCTCGCTGGCGCGGATTCCGTGACTCGGAAGATTCACGCTTTGTAACCTTAACGGCGCCACGTGTTTTGGCGCGCTTACCTTACGGTGAAGCGACGCGTCCTATCGACGAGTTCGATTATGAAGAATTGAACGTCGATCCTGAAACCAAGATCGCACAGAACGCACAAAACTCTGACTACTGCTGGATGAATGCTTCGTATGTTCTTGGTAGTAAGCTGACTCAAGCATTTACTGAGTATGGCTGGTGTACAGCGATTCGAGGCGCAGAAGGTGGAGGTAAGGTTGATTCATTACCGATGCATAACTTCTTAAGCGACGATGGCGATCTGGACATGCAGTGTCCTACGGAAGTGGGTATTACCGACCGCCGTGAAGCAGAGCTGAGCAAGCTTGGCTTCTTACCACTGTGTCATTATAAGAATACGGACTATGCTGTGTTCTTTGGTTCGAATACCACGCAGCGTCCTAAGAAGTACGACCGACCAGAAGCTAACGCTAACGCTGAAATTTCATCGCGTCTACCATACATTATGGCAACGTCGCGTTTCGCTCACTACTTAAAAGTCATGGCGCGCGATAAGATTGGTTCATTTATGGAGCCAGAAGATTGCGAAGCGTGGTTAAACCGCTGGATCTTGAACTACGTCAATGCCGATGAAGATGCGGGTCAAGATTCTCGCGCACGCTACCCATTAGCGGAAGCAAAAGTGGAAGTAGAAGAAGTACCAGGAAACCCAGGTGCTTATCACGCCAAAGCATGGCTAAAACCATGGCTACAACTGGAAGAGCTTTCTACCTCACTTCGCTTAGTTGCGAAAATTCCAGAAAATAAATAATCAATTTATGATTAATAGAAAAGGCCATCAATTGATGGCCTTTTCTTGTTTTAGCCACTCATCAATCGCTTTATTCAGAATATTGTCACTAGGAAATCCTTTTGGTTTTCTAGGTGCATATTCTAGCCAGCTCTTAGATGGTTCGATGGAATTAGGGATATTGAGATACCCTGCCATATAATTTTCAATAAAGGGTTTTAAGTCGTGATTTTGATAGTTGTATTGAGGAATAAAAGTACCGATGGCAATGCGTTTGCCTTTTTTGAGATTTTTAGAGGCGTCATAAACTTCGCCTGCTGGATAGAGACTGATAACCATAGGCCCCCAGCCGCCACTAAATTCAAGGTGGGTACTTTTATCTTTGAGCTCGATTTGCAGTTGGTCGAGTTTTGCTGCATAAAGCTTTCCTTTGTGCCAGGTATAAACCAATTGACGCTTACGATCGAAACAGATAGGTGCTGCCTGTCTCCATGTTATAAATATGAGCCAAGGCATGATTGTAACTAGTGAAAAAATACCTATGAGCCAGAAGTTATCATAGTATCGTTTTATTTGTTGTTTATAGAAATCTTGGTAGTTACCAATTTCTTCTCCTAAATATTCATAACGAGTTTTTAATTTGTCATAGTGTTTCTCGATTCTTTCGTTGTAATTTAAAGCTTTATTTCGTTCTTCTATATAGTTTTGATCGTATATATTCGCTATAACATATGCTGCTAATAATGCTCCACCAATTAAATAAATATTGAGCCGTTGATACATAAAGTTAAAACGTTTAATTTTAACTGTTGAGTTATTTACTGCTCTAAAACAGCGAGTTATCTTGTTTATATTCGCCATCTAGCGCCTAACTCGACTCTTTGGCTAACCATTCATCAAGAGCTTTCTTCAGTTTTTCTTCTTCTGGAAAGCTTCTGTCTTTAATCAATGTTTTTTCAAGGAAGCCACTTTCAGGTTTAAAATTATTTGGTATTGTGGTGAAGCCATTCAGATAGTTTCGAATAAAGTTTAACAGTTGGTGGTTTTGGTAGTTAAATTTAGGAATATAGGAGCCGATAGATACTCGTTTGGCTTTCTTAGAGCCTGCAGGGTAGAGTGAAATGATTAAAGGTCCCCAGCCGCCTTTCATTTCGAGAAAGTGGGCGGTATCTTTTTTCTTGGGGTTGAGGTTATCAAAGCGAGCAGCGTAGAGCTTGCCCCAGCTCCACGTATAAATAAGCTCGCGCTTTTTGTCGACCCGAATAGGACATCGCTGAGGCCAGAAAAGGTAGAGAAGCCAAGGAAGTAATATGAATCCCGCTATTAATAATAGAATTAAGAAGTCATCATAAAATCCAGGGAGCTCTTGTTGATAATAGTCCTCATAAGATTCTCCATTTTTGATAAGTACTTCCTTATATAGGTTATATGCTTTATTTATAGTTTCTTCATAAAAGATTGAATTATTAATATAGTTTTTAAATTCATTGTCAGAAAAATAGCTATACAAAAAAGCTACTAATATAACTATTCCGAGTAAAATATGATTTGATCTGAAGAATAAAATCTTAAATGATTTTATATCGACCGAGTTCTCATTCGGAATAAGGCAACGATTTAAGTCATTGATTTTATTTCTCATTATATTCTCCATTGAGGCATATGAACAATTGTACTCGGTACGCCCCTCTGTATATCGAACTTATCTCTTGGGATAGAGGTTGGTGCTTCATATTCATAAAGTATATGATCATCTATTTCCATGGATGGTTGCCCTTGTTGTTGGTATTCAGCATTAATAATTATTTCTTTGATATAGCCAGGACCCTGTGGTAAGAAGTCACTAAAGTCTATATTTGCTTTTTCATCCTGGTAGTTAAGTTCATATTTAAACCTGCTAAGCGTGATATTATCATCAAAAATATAAGAAGACTCGAGCCAATACTCAATCTCGATATCGACTTCTAATACAGCGGTTCCTTTTGTCGGATCAAGGTTAGGTAAGTTGAGTTGGAAAGTCGTTGGTTGAGAACTTTGTGGTTTAAGTACAGAAAATTTATCGAAAAGTTTAGAAAAATTATCTAACTCCAAATGAAAATTAGCCTTAACCTCATCGTGAAGGCTAGAGGTTGGCTTTGATAAGGCTTGGCTTTTTTCAATTAAAACGTTCAGGCTCTCTCTTTCTATTCCCCAATAATCATGTGAAGATCCCCAAAAGCTGTGTTTGGCCCATTCATCAATCGCTTTATCCAGAATCTCGTCACTTGGCAATTCTTTGGGGCTGCGTGGCGCATATTCGAGCCAGCCTTTGCGAGTTTGGTAGTTCTCGGGTAATGAGGTTTCGCCGTTTAAGAATTCTTCAATAAAGCGTAACAATTGTTTGTTTTCCCAGTCGAGGGTGGGTATGTAAAGTCCGACTTTAAATTTCTTGCCTTTGTTAAGTTTGCCTTGTTCATCGTAGACCTTGCCAGCAGGATAAAGGTGCAGAACTAACGGCCCCCAGCCACCAGAGAGTTCCCAGCCGCCAGCGGTAGCGGGGCATTTAGGCTGGAGTTGGTCGAGGCGGGCGGCGTAGAGCTTACCGCGATGCCATGTGTAAATCAGTTGGCGTTTGCGATTGACTTGCACCGGTGCGCCGGGGCGAGCAAAGATGATAAAGAGCCACGGGAGCAGGGTACCGAGGGTTGTTATACCGATAAAGGCTAAGTCGTCATAGTAAAGGTGTTTCTGCTCCTTGTAAAATTGCTCAAATGTTCCAGGATCTTCCCCCATACTTTCAAACCTGGTTTTCAAACCAGCAAACTGTTGCCTTATATCTTCTTTGAAGAAGATTGCTGAGTTGCGCTTTTTTATATATTCATCATCAAAGACGTTGTAGACAATAAAGGGTACGGCCAGAGCGCCACCGATAAGGTACATATTAAGACGCTGAAAAAGCACCATGTAGCGTTTGATATTGACTTTATTGTGGGTGATTCTTCTTAATGAGCCGTTAAGGCGGTCTAGGAACATCATAGTTTTACTCTTTCCTATTTATTTTAGAGATTCCCGCACCACGGGCGCTTCCGTTGGTCGCCTGTGCGGGAATGACGTGCTGGTGTTTTTCATTGGTTTTGTCATTGCGAGCTTTAGCGAAGCAATCTCTATAGGTCTTGCTGTAAAGAGATTGCACCACAGGCATTTCCTTCGGTCACCACCTGCTTCGCAGGTTCGCAATGACGGGTCGGGTATTTTCTTTGATTGCGTTGCATTATTCTCTGTAGGTTGACCATGTGACTTTGTGTTGTGACCTTCCTTGTGAGGCGGTGTAATTCGATTGATGGGTTACGCTGTCGCTAACCCATCCTACGTTACTGTTGCTTTCCTCTTATTTTTCCTGAGCAATCCATTCATCAATCGCTTTATCCAGAATCTCGTCACTTGGCAATTCTTTGGGGTTGCGTGGTGCGTATTCGAGCCAGCCTTTGCGCGATTGGTAGTCATCGGATAGCGAGACGTCGTTGTTGAGGAATTTTTCGATAAACTCGTAGACGAATTTGTTTTCCCAGTCGATGGTGGGGACATAGAGGCCGATTTTAAACTTTTTGCCTTTGCCCAGCTCATTTTTGTCATTGTAGACTTTGCCTGCGCGATAAAGGTGTAGCACCAGCGGTCCCCAGCCACCGGCGAACTCCAGTCCGCCCATGGAGGCGGGGAATTTGGGTTGGAGCTGGTCGAGGCGGGCGGCGTAGAGCTTACCGCGATGCCATGTGTAAATCAGTTGTTTGTCTCGGTTGACTTGCACGGGCGCACCGGGGCGAGCGAAGATAATAAAGAGCCAAGGGAGTAGAGTACCAAGGGTTGTTATACCGATAAAGGCTATGTCGTCATAATATCTAGGGGCTTGTGCTTTGTAATACTTATCGTAGTCAGGCATAGGATCCCCTCTATAGTCATAAAGTTCCCTTTTTGATTCATACTGTGCTTTTATACTATTACTAAAAAAAATGGCTGCATTCCTTTTCTTAATATATTCGTCATCAAAGACATTATAGACAATAAAGGGAATAGCGAGGGCGCCACCGATAAGGTACATATTGAGTCGCTGAAAGAGCACCATATAACGTTTGATATTGACTTTGTCGCTGGTGATTCTTCGTAATGAGCCGTTAAGGCGATCTAGGAACATCATAGTTTTACTCTTTCCTATTTATTTTAGAGATTCCCGCACCACGGGCGCTTCCGTTGGTCGCCTGTGCGGGAATGACGTGCTGGTGTTTTTCATTGGTTTTGTCATTGCGAGCTTTAGCGAAGCAATCTCTATAGGTCTTGCTGTAAAGAGATTGCACCACAGGCATTTCCTTCGGTCACCACCTGCTTCGCAGGTTCGCAATGACGGTTTTTTCGGTTGTCGTAATGACGGTGTTTTTCAGTCCTCGCAATGACCATTGTGTTGTCATTATTCTCTGTAAGTTGACCATGTGACTTAGTGCTGTGATTTTCCTTGTGAGGCGGTGTCATTCGATTGATGGGTTACGCTGTCGCTAACCCATCCTACGTTACTAAATTTCTTTTTTTTATGTAGGAGCTATCAGATATATTTGTGTAAACGTATGCTGCTAATAATGTTCCACCAATTAAATAGATATTTAAGCGTTGGTACATAAAGTTAAAACGCTTAGCCTTAACTGTAGAATTATTTGCAGCTCTAAAACAGCGACGTAATTTTTTGATATTTACCATTAAACTCTTAATTTGATTCTTTGGTTAGCCATTCATCAATCGCTTTATTCAAAATATCGTCACTAGGTAATTCTTTTGGCTTTCTAGGGACATACTCAAGCCAGCTCTTCGTTGGCTCAATATCACTAGGGATATTCAGATACCCTGCCATATAATTTTCAATAAAGGGTTTTAAGGCGTGATTTTGATAGTTGTATTGAGGAATAAAAGTACCGATGGCAATGCGTTTGCCTTTCTTGAGCTTTTGAGATGAGTCATAAACTTCCCCTGCTGGATAGAGGCTGATAACCATAGGCCCCCAGCCACCACTAAATTCAAGGTGGGTACTTTTATCTTTAAGCTCGATTTGCAGTTGGTCGAGTTTTGCGGCATAAAGTTTTCCTTTATGCCAGGTATAAACTAACTGACGTTTACGATCGAAACAGATAGGCGCTGCCTGTCTCCAAACTATAAAGATAAGCCAAGGTAGTAATGTGGTAAGGGTAAATATACCAATTAAAAGAAAAGCCTTGGTATATCTGGGAAGTTGTTCAGAATAATACTTCTCGAAATTTGGCATCTTCAAACCACGATAATCATAAGTTTCCCTCTTTGATTCATACTGGGCTCTAATATCAGTTTTAAAATTTAATGCTCTGTATCTTTCTTTGATGTAACTATCATCAGTAATATTAGCGATAACATAAGCAGCTAGTAATGCTCCGCCAATTAAATAAATATTGAGCCGTTGATACATAAAGTTAAAGCGCTTAATCTTAACTTTTGAATTATTTGCTGACCTAAAGCAGCGTGAAATTTTTTTTAGATCTATCATCTAAATAGCCCACCCGTATGTTTTATGGTCATCTATGGTTGGTGAAAATCCGCGATATAAGAATCTATCGGGTAATTCATGTTGATATATGGTCTTTTCTATTTCCATAGTTTCTTTTCCAGTTGGTGTGTACTCTATCTCAACCTCCACTTCTTTAAGATAACCAGGAGATGTAGGTAGTGACGAACTGTAGTCAACAGTGATGATCTTCTTTTGATAATTAATATCATAAGCAAAAGCAATATCTTCAAGGTCATCATTAAACCAGGAGCTATCGGTGTTGTGCTCGATACTGATATTGATCTTAAGCTCATCGTTAAGAGAGTCATTTTCTGCCAAGTATGGAAGGTATACTTGAAAGTTAGCTACTTTTCTATTTTTTGTAGGAAGAACGGCAAGGAAATTGAATAACTTATCAAAAGCTTCCATTTCCTTTTTTAACTCGCTCTTTATTTTTGAATGACTTGGATCATGAGGATCTGAAAGAGCTTTAGCAATTTCTATCTGGTTTTCAATTGATTCTCTCTCTGTATTTTCTCCCCAATAATAAGTAGAACTTCCCCAGAATGATTCTTTAGCCCATTCCTGTATTGGATCCAGAGCTCCAAAATATTCAATTAAAATACCGAGTACAATAAGAATCGCACCAATGATGGCGCCGACAATGGTTGCGCCAAACACAAGCAATATGCCACTACCGATAGCTACCAGCGCATTGCCCCAACCTTTTGCATATTTATCTTGAGCAAAGCCGGATGCTGACTGTAAAGCGCTGAGCAATACACCGGCTATGCCTGCAAATCGACCTAGCCCTTTTGCAACACTTGAGGCAACAGCAATTGATCTGGATTGTGAAGCACGTAGCGCGATACTCTGTGCGCGAAATAGTGCATTGTTATTTATGCGGCTGAATAATTTGCTTGAAACCATTGAGCGAGCCGCCTGACCTGCTGAGGTGCGGAGGAAAGCTTGGCCTGTTTTATAGCTGTCATCAATAGTACTAATACTAGCAACGGTAATATTGACCCAGAAGTTATCACCAATTTTACTAAAGATGTCATCATCAGCTGGTGCTTTGTCTTTTTTGTCTAATAAATCAATAATAGACGCAGCGTTTAAAAAAGCTCCTAGTCCATTAGCGGCTGTTTCTAAATAGCCAAACTGTGGCATTTGATCACGAATACCCGCCGCTGGGCGGATTTCGTAATCTTTAAACTTAATGTACATAAAATCTAGCTCAGCTACAGCAGTGTTACTCGGTGCGAGTCTTCTATTGCCAGCATAAACCGTTGTTCTGGAGTACCTGCTAGATTGACTCGAATCTGTTATAACGGTTTCATTTGGCATTTGACCATTCACAATAACATCTTCTATTTGTTGTGCAGTTAAAGGTCTTGTGCTCCATTCTTCAATTCGATACATCGAAGAAAAGGATTCACGAATGGCCACATTTCCTTCTACTATCATGGCTTGGGCCATTTCAAGCCCCATGGTGGTACACATAATATCGAAGCGCTGAAAAGCTTTTTCTGCTATAGCAAGACCTTTATCGAGACCTGTTTTCACTACACCAGATAATTTGTGCCATAGATTAAAGTTTTCATCATAATCTTGAGAAATAGCTTTAGCACTTGGTGAGCTTAATATTTTTGTTATATAGTCTGAACCAACTTTGGATGTATTAAGATCGGTAACAGCTTGACTTAATAATGCGGTTGTATAATTGATAATTTCTAGGTCTGAGTCTGAACCATTGCCTTTGACACCATTATTATGGGCGTATCTAATTTGATTCTTTATGGAGTAGGCTAGCTGATGGCCGATTGTATTAGAGTGCAGCTTGACTAGATTCTCTTGCATTGTGAAGAAATTATCACTTAAATCTACAAAATCTTCTCTTAATCGGTTGGTTTCTTCTGAAACAGGCCTGTCTCCCCAAATGTCTTTAAACCAGTTCCAATTTTCATCTAGATGAGACTTGATTTTATCGACGGCTCTCGCTGTGGTTAATGGGTATTGATACTCCATATTGAAATTGCTTTGAGTATTATTGACCACTAATGTGGTTGCATTAATATCTAGTAGCCTTCCCATGGGGTCATGTAGAGCGACGATTCTTCCTTTAGTTTTACTGTGTTCACAAAAGGCGACTGTTTTTTTATCTTCAGGTGCAATTCCTGTTTGTGATATCAAATAATCTGATATTTTGTCGACAAGTGTTGGTTTAAACTCTTCAACATGTTGGTCGAGATCTCGCATTGGAGCCGAGAAATTAGTTTGTTCAGCACTGAGGTCAACAGACGTTAATATGTTTTCACGAAAAGCAGGATTTCTTTCGGCTTCTTCAAAGAAGTATGCTGGCCAACGAAATTCACTGTATCCAATTTCAATCTGGGTAGTGGCTTCTGGAACAAAGGCATAAGGATATATTCTGGAGCTGTCCAGCTCCCATTTTCCAGCTGCATTTCCATCAACCCATTTATACATCTGAAAAGTATATTGGCCGCTACCTTGTGTCTCAGTGTCTGTACGAATTTCACAGGAGTTCTGATCTTCTGCGCTGGTATGATAGCGAAAAACCAGCCAGTAGCCTTTTCTACTATCGCTACAGGAGTCTTTGTCTTCTACACAGTTTGGAACGAAAATATAAACAAAGCCCTGTCTAATTCGACGAAGACAGTAATCGTGTTCATTATGCATATTGTCTTCAGCGCTCGTATTTCGGTATTCGTTGGCGATTTCCATTAACACATCAGGTTTGAAAGCAAACCTTACTGGAAAAATTGGAATAATACTTTGATCGCAAGGTGCGACTGGGTCGTTTGCTGCTTGCGTGGATGATAAATTTTCGCGTGGCATTGTTTTATTCCTTATCCTTTTGTTCCTTTGGTATAACGTTCGACAGCATCTTTGGTGCTTTCGTAGAGCAATTTTGATTTTTCTAAGTGGCTGTTCTTTTGTTCTGATAGGTACTGTTCAATTTGAGACAGATCAAAAGTATGGATCTGTGCCATAAGCTCTGCGTAGCAATAGTCGTATAAAGCGCGTGGTGTGGTGTAGCCTTTTTCATTGCCTTGTTCACACCAGTTATTAATTTGGTTTCTATTTAGGCTTTCGACTTCCGATGGAAAGTCTTGTCTAATTTCTTTTTCTATCAACTTTTTATTCTGTTGCCAGCGGTAGTCCTCAAACAGGCGAAACTCTTCCGTAGTCAGTTCAATTTTGCCTGTGGTCTTCAACTGATGTTCTTGTGATAAGTGATAGCTATTGGCAACGCCACCATCGTCATCTTCACAAAAATATGCTCGAATCAACTGCTTGTCGCCATTAGCGCCATACCATTTGCTCACTCGCTGTGGCCAGCGTTGGATAGATTGTAAATAATGGTTCATGATATTTGGGTCGAAAAAGCGGAAATAGAACCACTTGCCATCAGTATCTCGGATTTTAATGAACTTTTTGAGATGAAAAACAATATCATTGATGTCATTCTGGCTATGCAGCAGGATGGCTGTACCTTTTCCCCAATGGTTGCTGAAGAAGTCACGATGAAATTTTGGTACTAGATTATCGTCGCCCAGCTGCTCTTCGGTTAGGGTAATATCTATAACGTAGGGAGCCTGTTGCTTGAGTTCTTGAGCCAGCTGCCCGGAGTAGAGTGACTGTTTCTTAACTTCATCATAATCGTCTAAATCAAACGTTGTTGTGATCCGGTTGCGGCTGGTTGCATCAACTAATAAATAGGTGCGAATGTCACTTTTAAACAGTAGGTTCTTAAGCTCTGGGTCGATCCATGGTTGCTGCCATGATGGTTTTTTAGGATCATGTTGATATTGAAGCGAAAGCGAGTCTATCTCCAGGTATGAGGTTCCCTCGCTATTTAGCGATTCACTATGAGATTCAATAGGTTGCAGCTCACCAATAGCGTAACCCTGCTGTGCGGCCTGTGCTGCCAGAGATACGCTCTGTTGATCATAGTAGTCCAGTTTATCAAGGTGCTGCTGGATTAAGCGTGAATACTCGATGGATTGTAACTCCAGAGATTCACCAAGCAGGTGTTTCGCTAATTGCTGGTGCAGCTCGACAGTGTCGCGTGCGGTGCAAGCAACCTGAACAGAGTAGTATTTTATTAGTCCTGAAGCATCCTGTTGCTTAACGTGGCAACGGCTTATCCATGTATGTTCTTGTGTCAAAACGTTCCTTTGTTTTTGTTATTAATTACCACAATATTTTATTCATTGTGGCTCAGCCTGTTAACTAAAGATGAGTTTAGGTTCACTTTATGTGACGCATTTCACAAACCTAAAAATTATCTCAAATGTTTTATAGATATGATGATTTTTTGATTAGAATATATGTTGGTTGTATGGAGCTGGTCAGATGAGTGGCTCTAGCCAAGGAAACTAAATAACAGGAGAAAACTATGTCTATATTTATGAATTACGACGGCATCAAGGGTGAAGCGACGGCAAAAGGTCACGAAGACTGGATTGATGTATTGTCATTGGATTGGGGTGTACAGCGTGGGATCACGGCTCGTGTTGGTACGAGCAAAGATCGTGAAGCGACGTCGGCGGACGTGAGCGAGCTGCGTATCACCAAGTACATGGATAACACCACGCCTTACTTGTTCAAGGAAGCGTGTGTGGGTAAGGGCAAGCAGGTTCAGTTGCACTTAACGAAGACCGGCGACACGCTGGAGAACTACATGGAGTACAACTTAAAGGACTGCATGATTAGCGGCTACCGCGTGAA
>NZ_JACNML010000006.1 GCF_020005365.1 Kangiella shandongensis
AAAGAACGTCTTGGTGAAGAACTCGCTTCACTCAAGTGGGCGCACATTATATATCGCCCCAACCTCCTGTCAATACATTTTGATAATTTTTTTAAGCTCTTGTTAAACTTAACAATTATCTGCCGGCTTCCTGCCTTAAATCGCCCCAGCTTTTCGCTTCAGAGCGGCGCGCATTATAAAGCGCTCACACTCCCTGTCAACACATTTTTTAAAACTTTTTAAACCGTTTTAAAAACCGCCCTTCCCGGGCTTTCTTTCGGTGCTCCCGGCCTCGCCGATTGCCTCAAAAGAGGTGCGCATTATATAGCGCCTCAACCTCCTGTCAACTAACTTTTTAAATTGTTTTTCAACCATTTAAAAACGCTCTCCCTGAGCTTCCTTCGTGGCGTTTCGAATGTTTCGTTTGCCTCGAAAGTGGTGCGCATTATAAGTGCTATAAGTCACTTGGCAAGCGGTTTTTTGCAGTTTTATTAAATAATCTTCAGATCCGCTTAATTCTCATCCATTGTGCTTATTATTCAGACAAAAAACGTCGTTTTTTGTTCCTACATGCAAAAAAATTAACCTCTCAATAGCCACCGTTCGAGGTCAGTTTTTGCAGATTTATAGTTTAATTCAAGTTCCTCGCCTACTTATTACCTATTTCAGCCTATCTTTACCCATTCACCGTCACCACTTTTTTCATAAACTTTCTTTACTGCCGCCCATGCTACCTTATGAGCGACCTCTTCTCTTGAAGTGTCGTTTCTGCGTCGAGCTCCATCTCGATACTTTTGCCATGCGCTATTAAATGCCTCCTTATAAATCTCCTGGGCATGCTTTGGTAAATGGTTCCGCACCGAATCTGGTAGCTGCTTAATAGAGTTATAGGGCAAAGGAACTCCTTTCAATCACGACCCGTTGCCAGGGCTCCCTTATATTTTTCTATGGCTTCTTTAGTTGTCGATACCCGGGCGTATCGCTCTTTCACCGTCAAAATAGCTGCTCGGTGCAGCTCCGGCGTTATTGCCGCTGTCGCATCTGATAACAAAGTTACGTTATACCCCAGATCGGCAGCACTTCTAACCGCACTGCTGACACATTCATTAGTGTAGACCCCAGCAACCAGCAAGTCGGTAATATCTAAATTCCTCATAACATAATGAATATTAGTCGAGTTGAATAACCCGCTGGCCGTCTTATTGATAATCAACTCGTCACCTTGTGGTGCTACATCCGGTAAGAACTCTGCTAACTTTGAACCCGGAGCAGCATGCAGCCCCAGCCTTTTATGCTCCCAGCTGCGGTCGCGCCCATCCTGAGTCAAGCTCTGAATGCGAGAGTGAATAATTTCCTGGCCCATTTCCCTAAATGTCCGTTGTAAGGTCACGACATTCGGGATCACGGTACTCCATACGCGATCGAGATAATACTCGATTGCACCTTTTGAAATTCCCGACTGCCGCTGTTTTTCAAAAATGCCATAACCTTCAATAGCGCCAAGAAATTGCAGGTCGATACATAACAGTGCCGGCTTACCCAGTGAACGTTCATCACTACGCTTAAATTTCCCCTGCATTTCAGGCGGTGGCTCATACTCCCGAACAGGTTTGCGCCCCCCTTCATCCTGTCTGTTTTTTTGCTCTGAATTTTTCTTGCTCATAACAATTAGTCTCTTATCGAGTTATCCTGGTTCCGGCATGTCCCTTTATTAACTGCGCTAGATCTTTCAAGGCGCCAATCGTTGCCGAACGGCCTGTACTCCTCACAAACTGACAGGCGGCATCCACTTTAGGCTGCATCGAGCCCTCTTCAAATCTATAAGCAGCCATTTGTTCCACTGTCGCCTCTTTAATGAGTCGTTGCTCAGCGGTCCCCCAATGCTGATACACACCATCAGCTTCCGTCGCCAGTATCAATTGACTGATATTTATCTGGCTGGCGAGTAAGGCACTGGTCAAGTCTTTATCAATAACAGCCTCAACGCCTCGGTAGCCATCACCGTTTCTTAGTACAGGAATTCCTCCTCCCCCTGCACAAATTACCACCGTATCACTTTCCAACAGGTTTTTGATCGCTTCTAACTGCAGAATCTTTTGCGGGTGCGGTGATGCAACGATTCTGCGCCATTGTTGAGCAAACTGCTTAAAGCTCCAGCCTTTGTTATGCTCCAGCTGTTTCTTTGCTGCCTCGCTATAATAAGGTCCGATAGGTTTGGTGGGCCGGTATAGGGCAGGATCATCGCTATTGACTTCAACCATGGTCAATATGGATGCAGTCGCTCTATCATCAGGCAGCTGGTTTAACAACTCCTGCTCAATCAGGTAAGCGAGTAACCCTTCGGTTTCAGCGCTGATCTCATCCAGCAGATAAGCGGACATATTAGGATAGTTGCTGGCCTGCTCGGCTAACAACCCGACCTGCGGCCCATTGCCGTGAGTGATGAGCAGTTTATGTTCTTTGGCAAGCGTAGCAAGCTCCTTCACGGCTGCACGTATATGTCGCCGTTGCGTCTCCATCGTAATGCTCTCTCCTCTTTGAACAAGCGCATTACCACCGAGAGCAACCAAAACTGTTTCCGACAAGCATTCCATAATTCGTCTTACGTTGGGTTGTCCTTCACTAGTACTACTATAAAAGACGAGTCACAGCAACGCCTCGACATTCACTGGGCAATAAAAAAGCCCGCAAATAGCGAGCTTTTTTATATCAAACACCTTTTGGGTAGTGTTAATAGTACCGACAAAAGAAAAGTCGTATCTACCTAAGTGTTACATAAGCAATCTTCTTTTTGCCTGCCTGAATCAGGTATTTACCCGGCTTCATCATTAACGATGGCTCGACCACTTCCCAATCGACTTTAACACGCCCATTCTTGAGCATGTCCTTTGCCTGCGCCGAATTTGCCGCCAAACCGGCACGGTTGATGATCGCTCCTATCGGGAACTGCTCAGCTCCTTCAAGACTGACCTCGACTTCGGGCGTTCCTTCCGGCACTTCGCCTTCTTTAATAATGTTACCCGCACCTTTATGCGCATTGGCTGCCGCTTCTTTGCCATGGAAGCGCTCAATGATCTCTAATGCAAAGGCTTTTTTTACTTCCTGCGGGTTCTTACCGTTCTCAACATCTTGCTTTAACTGCTCCACTTCCTCTAACGACTTAAAAGATAACAGCTCATGGTAACGCCACATCATACTATCCGGTAATGACAGTAACTTCTGATACATCACGCCCGGCGTTTCCGTAATCCCGACATAATTATTCAGCGACTTGGACATCTTATTAACGCCATCCAGTCCCTCCAGTAATGGCATCATTAAGACAGTCTGCGGTTTCTGACCATAATGCTTCTGTAATTCACGTCCCATTAACAAGTTAAAGCGCTGATCGGTACCGCCCAACTCAAAATCGGACTCCAGCGCAACCGAGTCGTAGCCCTGTACTAATGGGTAAAGAAATTCATGAATAGCGATAGGCTGTTCGTTAGAGTAACGCTTCTTAAAGTCATCACGCTCCAGCATACGGGCGACGGTGGAATGAGAGGCGAGCTTGATCATGCCGGCAGCGCCTAGCTCTTCACACCACTCCGAATTAAAAGCGATAGTCGTCTTTTCTGGATCCAGTATTTTAAAGACCTGCTCTTTATAGGTTTCCGCATTCTTTAATACGTCTTCACGGGTCAGCGGCTTACGCGTTGCATTCTTACCCGTCGGATCACCGATCATCCCAGTGAAGTCTCCGATCAGGAATATCACTTCATGCCCATATTGCTGAAACTGCCGCAGCTTGTTAATAAGAACCGTGTGCCCCAAATGCAGATCTGGTGCAGTCGGATCAAACCCCGCCTTAATCTTCAGCGGACGACCTGACTTTAACTTTTCCAGCAATTCTTCTTCTGGCAATATCTCATCAGCTCCACGTTTGAGCTCTTCAAACATGGTCTCTAATTCGCTCATAAAGGGTATTTCTCTCAAATTTCGATGGCTCAAAGATACACGAATTGTCATAGTATGCAACGCTTTCAGAGCAAAAAGAACGTACTGACGTTTTTTGTCGCTTATAGACTCAAAGGTGTAAAATAACCTGACTTATTCACATTTTTGCATATAAATATAAAAAAAATACTCTTTTACCCTTTTTTACATTGACCAATATTCCTCATAAGGTTATGGTTATTGCGCAAAAACTATTCAACCAATTTCTTAAGTTAACTATGATAAACCGTGATTATAAGGGTTTAAGCAGAGGGAAACCTTTGTTTGCCAAAAAAAAGAGCCGACGAAAGGGCGCGATCATAACGATCTCAGCGCTGTCGGTTGTATTCGCGGCAGTATCCTACCTCGCTTTGGCTCCAGGAGATGAGTCATCCACTCAAGAAACAGAACAAGAAACATTGTCACTTCAACTATCATCGGACGACACAGAAGGCGCCACTACACTCGATAATAATGACCAAACATCAGGCAATCTAGCCATAGTAGAGAGTGGCGAACTTGAGACAACCGAGCAGGCTTCTGCCAAAAACACAACAACTCAAGCATCACAAGAATCAAATAAAGCAACAGATGCCCTAAAAGATTTTGTAAAAACAGCAACCCGACCTACTTATGAGTGGGAAAAGGTGACCGTGGCTAAGGGGGAAAGCCTCGCCCGAATCTTTAATAAAATGGGCTTCAGCTCTAAAGATCTGCACTATATGATGCGTGCGGACGATCAGGTCGAGATCCTGAAAAAGATTCGCCCAGGGCATACCCTGGAATTCGCTAAAACTGATGATCAGGAATTTCATGGCCTACGTTATCCATTTAATTCCAGCGATACTCTGGTTATCACCAAAGCCGGCGATAAACAATTCGATGTTACTCTCGACAAAAAGCCGATTGAGTACAAAAAACGTTTTGCCACTGCGACCATCGACAGTAGCTTTTACGTTGCCGGTAAAAAAGCTGGGTTACCAGATGGCGTCATTATGGAATTGGCTGGCGTTTTTGAGTATGACATCGACTTCGCGCTAGAAATTCGAAAAAACGATAGCTTCTCCGTGCTTTATGAAGAGAAGTATATTGATGGTAAGAAAGTAGGCTACGGTAGTATTCTTTCGGCTGAGTTTAATAATATGGGCGACCATTTTGCTGCAGTACTCTATACCGATACCAATGGTCGTACAGCTTACTATACACCAGAAGGCAATGCTGTCCGTAAGTCATTCTTACGGGCACCGTTACAGTTCAATTACGTCAGCTCGAACTTTAACCCAAAACGCTTCCACCCGATTCAGAAGCGAGTTAAACCACATCGAGGCACTGACTATAGGGCACCGATAGGTACGCCGGTCAGAGCGTCAGGTGATGGCCGAGTGGTGAAATCAAGCTACAACCGTTTCAACGGTAATTACGTGTTCATCCAACACGGCGGTAATATCACCACCAAGTACTTACACTTTTCCAAGCGCGCAGTCAGAGCGGGTGAACGAGTCAAACAGGGTCAGATCATTGGCTATGTCGGCTCTACCGGTATGTCACAAGCACCACACCTGCACTACGAGTTTGTGGTCAATGGCGTTCACCGTAATCCTCGTACTGTGAAGTTGCCACAAGCAGCTCCAGTACCCAAAACTGAAATGGCTCGTTTCCAGAAACATTCAAAGCCATTGATGGAGCGTCTGGAAACAGAGCGTACAACCTACTTCGCTCGTCTAAACGAAGAAGAGTCAAGCGCCAACAACGGTTCTTCCAGTAAGTTACAGAAATAACGTTCCGGGTGAACCCTTAAGTGGCACTCTATATTGGATTGATATCAGGGACCAGCGTCGATGCCATCGACGCTGTTCTCTGCGATATTAGCAGCTCTTCTCCGAACACTATTCAGCTTCTGAATATGCTCAACTTTCCTTTTCCTAAAGTACTAAGGGAAGAGCTGCTTCTCTTTGGCAAGCTGCAATACCAGGGCGACGGCATTGACCAGTTAGGCCAGCTAGACCGGCAGGTCGGGCAATGTTTTGCCCAGGCCGTAGAACAGTTGCTAACCAGCAGTTCTCACCAGGCCGACAATATCGTTGCCATTGGCAGCCATGGCCAGACCGTTCGTCATCGCCCACAGCTATCCCACCCCTTCACACTGCAAATCGGTGATCCTAACATCATTGCAGCCGAGACTGGCATTACCACCGTCGCAGATTTCCGTCGTAAAGATATGGCCTATGGTGGCCAGGGTGCCCCTTTTGCCCCAGCGTTTCACCGAGAGTTTTTTACGTCTACAGACGAGCCTCGAGCAGTGGTCAACCTCGGTGGTATAGCCAACATCACTTTATTAAAACCAAACCAGAACACCATGGGGTTTGACACAGGCCCAGCCAATACACTGATGGATCAATGGATACAGCAACATCAGGGACTAAGCTACGATCACAATGGTCAGTGGGCTATGAGCGGCGATGTTATTCCGCAACTGCTGGAGGAACTATTGAAAGCCCCCTATTTCCAGACAGTTGCCCCTAAAAGTACAGGCTGCGAATACTTTAATCTGGACTGGTTGAACGGCTTCCTGAACTTCCGCTATCGAGCGCAGGACGTGCAACGTACCTTGTTAGAATTAACGGCCACAACCGTAGCGAATGACATTCAGCGCTATATGACATCAGGCAGTATCTACCTTTGTGGTGGCGGGGCCCACAATCAGGCCGTGCTAACCAGGTTACAGCAGCTCCTCGCCCCCATATCTGTCGAGACTACCGATAGCCTGGGCGTTCACCCTGACTGGGTTGAGGCTCTGGCCTTCGCCTGGTTTGCTCATAAAACGATGCGCCGTGAAAGCGTTGACCTTAGCACCATCACCGGTGCCCAACGTAACACCACTCTCGGTGGTATTTACTACCCATAACCAGTCTCGTCCAACTATCGCAGGCTTTAACCATATTAGTCATCGGCACCCTCCACGATATAGCACGCGGTATGTTATAGAAACTTGAAAAGCAACGCATAGGAATTACCATACTGACCAGCAGGGCAGTCTGGCCAGACTCGGCAACAGCGGGGCCAACAACTCATCAAGCAAGCCATGCAGCGCTCAATTCGGGCATAACCAACACAACCCATACTCCCGAATTAACGGACAAGGATGATATTAGAAGAAACCGATAGAAATATGTTTAACGACAAGAGGGGGTTCCATGCTCAGCAAGCCAGCCAAGCACGGTTACCACTAGATAGAAAATGAAGAACCGCAACCACAGGTCGTCTTTGCCTGTGGGTTATTAATAGTAAAACGAGATCCCTGTAGACCTTCGGTATAGTCCACTTCAGAGCCCATCAGGTATTGAAAACTCAAGGAATCGATCAGGATTTTCACGCCATCCTGCTCGATAGCCATATCGTTATCCTTTTGCTCTTCATCAAATGTGAAGCCGTACTGGAAGCCTGAGCAGCCACCACCTGTGACGAACACACGTAGTTTCAAATCCTGGTTTTCTTCTTCCTGAATTAGCTCTTGAACTTTTTTACTTGCTGCTTCTGTTACGGTAATTGACATACAGTCACCTATTTAATCGAACACCCTATCATTATACCCGAAAATGGGGGCCCATCCGCAATATATCAAGCCCAGACTTATGCTTTTGCAGGTTCAGCTTCTACCGACTGCTGCTCAGCCTCAAATGATTCTTCTTCGGATGCATCCTGCTGACCAACCTGCTCGGCTTTATGCTCCAAAGCTTTTGGATCACCGACCACCACCATTTTACCATTAACTTCAGCCCCGGCATTCATCTCAATGACCTTATAGTAAAGGTCACCGTTGATTTTAGCGCCCGGCTTCAGGTCGATTTTCTCAGTAACGTAAACATCCCCATCTACGTGGCCAAAGATCACTGCGTATGGCGTTGAGATGTTACCTTTAACCTTACCGTGAACCCCAATTGATAAGACTGACTGCTTATCACTATCCCCTTTCACTTCTCCGGTAATCTCACCATCAACAAATAAGGCGCCGGAAAAGGTTAAATCCCCATTAATGCAGGTTCCATCAGCAATTAAAGTATCCACATTATTAGATTTACGTTTATTCTTTCGCATTCGATTTTTCAACCTCATCGCTTGAATTTACAGGCTTCCAAGTAAAGTCCTGGAGAACCGATTTTGCATTTCGTCCCGATGTTGCAACAACAACTCTAACAAAACTAGGTTCAAAGCCATCCGGTACTTCAAAAGTCCCGGTGTGGGTTGAGACATAGGTAAAATCAAACTTGCTGTTGTGGTTATCCGTTCCCTTCAGTTGTTCAAAGTTATAACTCTTCCTATCGCCAGCCTCCTCGCCGACAACAGAGATTTTTATACTTCCTCTTAAGTTGCCATTTTGCCGCTTGGCCTGGATCAGCATCAAACGGTATTGGTAGACGTCGGGAGTCACCTCTTCCCAGTACATACTGGCAACTTGTAACCCAGAGTCTACCGCATCAGGATCGAAAATTCTTTGCAACGCTTCGCGCTCTTTTTCTAAACCTTTATTTTGACGATGCAATTTATCCAGCTCAGTTTTCAGTTGCTGAGTAATCTCATGCTCGATCTGGTATTGCTGTTGCCAGTGCGTTTGCCCAGCTTCAGCTTCGGTCAAACGCTGCTGTAACTCATCGAAGCGTTCTTGAACCGTCTCCGTCATACCGTGCTGACGTTTATTCAGCCAATAACCCACGGCCATTGCAGCAAGCAAGGTAAAGAGAATGATCAGCGTCCAGGTCCAATACCAGGTGCCGCTGCGCCTCTTGCGAATGATATAATCTGGTTGATTCGGATCTTTAGCCATAAATCGTTGAAATTGTTTGTTGTTTGCGTCACACTTTCTTATTATGTAAGTCGTTGATGACATTGGCTATTATTGCAACCAAAGTCGACACTCCTGTCGCATTAAAACAGAATTTGTAGCCGAAGGGAATAGAAGTATTCACAATGCTGAGTGACGAATGACACTGATTGATCGCCTTAGATTACGCCTCGGAGGCTTTGATGCTCTCGCTTTGATGGCCGTTATTGGCCTTATTTGCGGCATTCTTGCTGGTGGCTCCAATATTCTGTTTCGTTACTTCACCGAAAGCTCCTATGTACTATGGGCGACCGATAAAACCAGCGGTTTTGACTTTGAAAACGCCGACTGGCTATTCCGCTTATTATTGCCAACGATAGGTGGGCTGGTAGTCGGTCTGATCCTGCAACAATTCAATCCAGACACCCGCCGAGTCGGTGTCTCACACGTCCTGGAGCGTATGGCCTACCACCAGGGACATTTGCCACCGAAGAATGCGATTGTACAGTTCTTCATCGGTGGGTTGACCATTGCCTCGGGACAATCGGTGGGTCGTGAAGGCCCGGGGATTCACCTCGGCTCAGCCACCGGCAGTTATATCGGACAAAAGATTAAGCTTCCCAATAACAGTATCCGTATTCTGGTTGGCTGTGGCTGTGCCGCGGCCATATCAGCTAACTTCAACACACCACTGGCTGGCGTAATCTTCGCCATGGAAGTGGTCATGATGGAATACGCCGTCGCCAGCTTTATTCCGATCATTTTAGCCTCCGTCTCAGGCGCAGTCATGAGCCGCATATTTTTTGGCTCCGATCCTTCTTTCGACGTACCGTCAGCCATGGATGTACAGTCCTTATGGGAAATGCCCTACTTCCTGCTGCTCGGTTTTATCAGCGGTATTGTCGCCAGTTTGTTTATTATGTTTACCAGCAAGGTGCGCCGGGTCTCTCGTGAATGGCCCGTTTGGCTCAAAACAACCATTGCCGGTACCAGCGTCGGTATTATCGCACTGGGTATACCGCAGGTCATGGGAATTGGTTATGACACCGTCAACGCTTCATTACACGGAGAGCTGTTACTGACCATACTGGCTCTCAGTCTGGCAGGAAAATTCCTTGCTACCATTATCTGTTCCGGATTGTCGCTGCCCGGTGGAGTATTGGGCCCCACCCTGTTTATGGGAGCCATGCTCGGCGGTGTTATGGGTAACCTGGGAGGACAGGTGTTTCCCGATCATGCCAGTTACGAAGGCTTTTATGCCATTATTGGCATGGCGACACTGATGAGTGCTGTATTACAGGCACCGCTCGCCGCACTCATGGCATTGTTAGAACTAACTAATAACCCCAATATCCTTCTTCCCGGCATGTTCTCCATCGTTATTGGCAACATGGTGGTCAGTCAGTTATTCAAGCGAGAATCCTTTTGGGAAACTCAGATGAAAGATCGGGGCATGCGCTTAAAAGTCAGTCCAATGAAACAGGTATTGCGCAGTATCGGAGTGGCCGGCGTCATGACCCGAAGCATTACCTACCTCAGAAACATGTCGACCCCACAGGAAATTTCTGTTGCTCTAAAAGATAAGCCTCGCTGGATCCTAATCAAAAACGAACAGGACGAAGTCATATCGCTAATGGTAGCGAGCGATCTGGGCCGTTTCTTAATTGAGAAAGAGGAAGAGCAGGAGCGCAAAAAAGCTAAACAAAAACCTGCAGCAGCAGAAGATGAAAAAGCCGAAGCACCGGAAAAGGTTGAAGACATTATTGAAGAAGAAATAATACCCGAGGCGATAAATCTGATGGATATTCCGGCCAACCGCCAGGAGCTTGTCGCCATTGATTTACAAGCCACGCTGGAAGAAGCCTACGACAAAATGGAACAACGTAAAATTTCAGCAGCTTATGTCTATCGCATCACACATAATAAAGAAGAGCGTATTTACGGTATTGTGACCCGCGATATGATTACGGATCAGTATATTTTCTCAAAAACACAGGTTGATTAGCGCATGCAATGGGTTAAAACATTTCACTTATTTTTTATGGTTGCCTGGTTCGCAGGAGTTTTTTATTTACCCAGAATTTTTGTCAACTTGGCGCAAACTGAAAATGATGGTGCATTCAACCAGTTGAATATCATGGCGCGTAAACTCTACCGCTTTACCACGCCCTTTATGATCCTGACAGTGATTTTTGGTCTGTGGCTGGCTTCCTATAATTGGGAATACTACCTCCAGTCGGGATGGTTCCACGCCAAAATGGCTATCATCGTATTACTGATTATCTACCACTTTATCTGCGGCATGTATCAAAAACAGTTTGCCGATGGCCGTTGCGATAAAAGCCATACCTACTTCCGTGTGTTTAATGAAATCCCGGTTTTATTTTTACTCGGTGCCGTGATTCTGGCTGTAGTAAAGCCGTTTTAAGGATATAAAACCATGAAATACCTTTGTCCCTATTGTCCTTACATTATCAATTTTAGGCTGTGACTCGTCATCACCAAAAACACTCATAAAGAATATCAAAAGTCGATAGCATCAAAAGATTTATCAAAACTTCAAAGCCTCTATGCAAAAGGCCACTACCAATGCAACCTTAACACAATTAATTTTCCTGATACTGTAGAGCAATTCCAATTCGAGCTAAGTAGCATGACAAATGAAGATATAGAAAAATATAAAAGGATTAACAGCTCAGAAGTGACCAAAGAAATTAAGTTTGCAGAATATTTACAGAAGGGGTTAAGCTACCGAGAAGTTGGAAAAGAAACCTTTAAATACCTAACTAAAGAATCCAGCCCAAGAATACCGCCGGAATTTAGGCTCATTCCGAGTCATCAAGCAAAAATCACCATGCAAATTACTCAAAATAATGATAAGGATATCTGCACAAACAACACTACTAAACGTATGACACTTTATATTAGCCAGTTCCAAGGCGAGTATAAATTTATAGAACCAATGTGTGATGTGCAATTAGCTGCAGCAAATGCGACGGCTGTTAGTGAAAAATTTCAAAAATCTTTTGCTAAAAAAATTAACCTAGACTCACTGAAAGATAAGTACAAAAATGAAGGTCTAATGGGGATAAAAAACTATGCAAAGGAAACCAATATCCCACAAGCCATTGTTTTTGAAACCTATAACACTCGAATTTACCCTAGTTTCTAGTCTTAAAACCTTACCCGTCATTCCCGCCTTCGCGGGAATGACGAAAAATATGTGGTAAATGACAAAATAGTTTGTGTTGAATAATACAGTATTTACGAAGACTTTCTCGGCACAAACTCCAACACGGTGGCATTAATACAGTAGCGTGGTTTGCCATTAGGACCATCATCAAAAACGTGTCCTAAGTGAATACCTGAAGATTTAGAGCGTATTTCTGTCCGCTTCAAACCAAAGGCATTGTCTTCATGATAAGTAACAGAACCGTCAACAGGTTTAGTGAAAGATAACCAGCCGGTACCGGAATTGAATCGGTCTTTGGTATCGAACAGCGGCTGCCCACTAAGCTTATCGATAAATACCCCTGGTGGCGTATCCTTAAAGATATCGTATTCTTTACAGAAGCGGCTGTCGGTTCCCTGCTGAAACGCCACATCATAAGCTTCGCTATCCCCTAGCTTAAATTTACCTAACACCGCATAAAATTCTTCCGGAGTTAAATACCCTCGGTGACCGAACACCTCTTCTCCATTCTCTAAAAATAGAATGGTCGGCGTAGCCCAGGTTTCTGTTTTAATTGTCAAACCATCAAGCTGACTTCCCAGGCGCCAGGTTAATGGAATCGTTCCCTTGTAATCATTGGTCACGTTTTCCTTAAACTTTTCACAGTAAGGACAGAAAGATTGCGGCTCGATAACCACGATCTGCTTACCCTGCTGTAATGCGCTATTATCCACTTGTGGGGCTTTGTCCTTTTCGTTAAAAACTACGCCTGTCGAGTGATCGGGACAGTATCCATTTGGGTTCTTAACTAAATAATCCTGGTGATATTCTTCAGCAGGGTGAAACTGATCTAACGGTTTAATGATTGTCGCAATATCACCGTAGCCAGCTTCCGATAATAACACCTGATACTCAGCCTTAACTCGCTGCGCGATATCCTGCTGCTCGGGTGAGTTGATTAAAATCGTTGAGCGATATTGGGTGCCGATATCATTACCCTGACGATTGACCTGCGTCGGATCATGCCCTTCAAAATAGTTTTGTAGAATAGCGTCTAAACTAACTTGATTCTTATTGAAAGTAACTTTGACCACTTCCGCATAATTATTGGGATCCATACGGTATTTGGACTTAATGATTTCCCTATATTCCGGCTTAATCCCCGAGCCATCGGCATAGCCGGAAACGGCATCAATCACACCATCAATCGCCGCATAGCGCTTTTCCGCACCCCAGAAACACCCCGCACCGAGCACAATCGAGTCCAGATGTTTGGTTGCAGGCATCTCGGCATTCTGTTCCATGCTGGTTGTTTGCGGAGCCTCTGATGCCACAGGACTCATACCCACACCTGTCAGCAGCCAGCCCACTCCGGCAACAATACCAAGAAATAACAGGGACTTATAAATCAATTTCACACCAACCACCTTCCTCGCTAACTCCAATAGATCACGACAACCGCACAACTTTATCGTGATCGGCTTAATAGTTAGATGGTGCGAAACGTCAAATGTTACAGCGAATTATGACTCTTTGGATAACACCACTGCCGTGCCAAAAACCAGTAACTCCGCCGCCGAACTCGCAACCATCGAAGTGGTAAAACGTGCGCCGATAATCGCGTTAGCACCAAGCAGTCGCGCCTCATCCAACATCCGATCTATCGCCTGCTCGCGACTTTCCGCCATCAGTTTGGTGTATTCGTTAACTTCCCCACCGACGATATTACGCAGCCCGGCCAATATGTCCCGGCCGACATGACGTGCTCGAACCGTATTGCCTCGTACCAGCCCCAGTACTTTGTCGACTTTATATCCAGGGACTTCCTCTAAGGTGTATAGCTCTATATCATGACTCATAATTTCACATTCCTGTATTTATCTGTTTTTCTAGCGATTAGCCGTTGCCTCAGCACACTGATGAAGAGTGATAGAACACCGAGTTCTATTAGAAACACACCAACTTTTACCCATGTCACAATACCTGGTTCGGTGTAAAACATAAAAAGTTGCCAGACCATAAAACCTAACAAACCGACAGTTAGACATAACCAGCCAATCACACTCAAAATCTTTGACGTAGGTTCATTCATTAATTGCTCAATCTTGGACTCTTCACATTCCGGGTATTTCAACTGCCCCATTTCTTGCCGAATAGCGACAATATCGTCATAAATTTTCCGACAACTGTCACACTCTTTCAGATGCAGCCGGACTCGCTGTGCTTTTTGCTGACTGAGTTCATGATCGATATAACCGCTCATTAACTCCTGAATATGTTCACATTGATTCATCACTTACCTCGCTTCAAATGATGTATCTTTTGATTCATTGTTCAAGGCTTCACGTAACGCTAATCTTGCACGATGAAGCCGTGACATGACGGTACCTTTGGGTATCGATAAAATTTCTGCGATATCGTCATAACTATGACCATGGTAATCGCGCAACACCACTAACTCTCGATGATGGACAGCCAATGTTTTGAGAGCTGCACTTAACCGCAATCGAATCTGCTCACGTTCGAGCTGGCGTTCCGGGGATTCTTGTTCCGGCTGCTCGACGGATATATTCACATCATCAATAGTCGTTTCCCGCGACCGCTGGCGAAGTCGATCGATAGCGGCATTCCTCACCACCCGATACAACCATTTCTGCAGGTCAATACCACTTTTCGGAGCTTTGGGGTGAGCTAGAACTTTCTCGATACTCGACTGAACCACATCCTCAGCATCCGACTGGTTACCCAGTAATTGCACAGCAAAAACCAGACTTTTGCGGCAATAATCCTCAAGCTGGGGGGTGGTTTGAGACAAATGAAACTCCTTACAATGAACTAAACGATAACCCTGTGTATTAATTTAACGAGGAACTCAGCGCTTTATTCCAGTCGTCGGTTACTTTTTCACCACTACTGTTATAGCACGTTGGTTTCAGAAGGCACAAAGCCAGGCCCATTAATATCATGTAACAGATGCTTATAGTTCATTAATTGATGTAAAAACAATTAGTTACTATACTCCCTGAGCAATCATTAACAATAAACAGGGAAAAAAGACATGACTATTTTTAAAGACTTGGGGAAGGGATTTTACACGCTACTCTTTGTCGCACCGCTCTTCTGGATTGTTCCAACCATGGTCGAAGGCCTACAGCACCTGGTTGAAGTTCAGCTTGGCTTTTTCACCGTTGGTGATGGCGTTAAAGGCAATACCGAGACCGCTATTCGTCTAACTTTCGGCTTCTTTAAAGTCATGAGTATTTTAGTTCCCGTTCTTCTCATCTTAAAACTGTCGGGCAACGACTGGGATAAAAGTAAACTGTTTCCGCTGGTTAACTTGGAGAAGAAAACTATCGTCATCACCGCCATAACCATTCTGGGCTTACTTATTTTTCTGGGCTTCTTCAGCGAACCCTTTACCCGCTGGCTAACAGGCCTGATTAAAATCCCAGAGGATATGGTTCCGTTTACACCACTTTTAGTGCTCCTGGCACTTGTCGCAATTTTTAGAGCTCCGATCACTCGTTCCATGCTAACCATCGCCGGAGTTAAATTGGAAGGAAAGCTCAGTGTTAAATCCTACGGTTACGAACTGCTCAATATTATCTATTTAACGGTTCTGGTTGCCGGCCCAATGTATTTACACTATCAAATTGACGGCTGGGCCAGAGGCACGGACGGCTGGGAATTGTTTGGTCTACTCACGCTGGACTCATTGCTGGTCGGTCTTATGGTCCTGCTTATCGGCCTCGCCATGCGCCTGGCTATCGTCAGTGTCTACTCCAGAGATCTCAAAGCTGGTATCGCTTAACTAACACAATATGTGAATGACTCATAGCAGTCATTCATATGGCTACATTGACACAGGCCTGTTAGTGGCGTTTCAATAAAGCTACCCTTATTCAGAGTCAGGCATACACGTGAGTCAAAATAAGAACTACACCCCTCCCAAGGTTTGGACATGGGATTCTGAAAGTGGTGGCGAATGGGCCAACATTAGCCGCCCTGTTTCGGGCGCTACCCACGACAAAGCTCTCCCCACCGGTAAGCACCCGCTGCAACTGTACTCTCTAGCCACACCCAATGGGCAAAAAGTGACCATTATGCTTGAAGAGTTATTGGCGCTTGGCCATACAAAAGCCGAATACGATGCCTACCTGATAGATATCAGCGAAGGTGATCAGTTCGGCAGCGGTTTTGTAGCAGTAAATCCTAATTCAAAAATTCCGGCATTAATGGATCATGCACCAGCAAGCGGCAACTCACCTCAGCGAGTTTTCGAGTCTGGCGCCATTTTGTTGTATCTGGCGGAGAAGTTTAACGACTTACTGCCTGAAAACCCCGGCAAGCGCACCGAAGCATTATCCTGGCTGTTCTGGCAGATGGGTAGCGCGCCCTATGTCGGCGGCGGCTTTGGTCACTTCTATAAATACGCGCCGGAACCCATCGAATACGCCATAGACCGCTTTACCATGGAAACGAAGCGTCAACTCGATGTACTCGATAAACATTTAGCGGATAATGAGTACATGGCAGGAGACGAATACTCCATCGCTGACATCGCCATCTGGCCTTGGTACGGCAGTCTGGTATTGGGCTATGCCTACGATGCAAAAGAGTTTTTAGATGCTGAATCGTATAAACACCTCTTGCGCTGGGCGAAACAAATCGACACCAGAGAAGCCGTAAGACGTGGGCGTATCGTCAATAAGACCTGGGGCGATGATAATGAAGTGCAGCTACGCGAACGCCATGACGCTGCCGATATTGATAAGATATTGAAATAAGCACCTGGAGCAGGCCTGTTTATTCCTCCGTAACTAACTCGAAGTCTTCTTTACTGGCCCCACAGTCCGGGCAATACCAGTCATCCGGAATATCTTCCCAGCGCGTGCCAGGAGCAATGCCGTCTTCTTCCCAGCCTTGCTCCTCATCATAAATAAAGTCACAGACTAAACATCGATATTTCCTGTATTCCATTATTCAGCCCTATTTTCACCAAAATCTAGATTCAGTATAACAAGTTTCACCCGGCTTGCTTAAAGCCAACAGACCACAAAAAAGCCTCCACAGGAGAGGCTTTTCAATTCATACTGCCTTATAGACACTTCTTGAATTCGTCGGTCATCAATTCAAAGTCTTCTTTACCGACACCACAATCCGGGCAATACCAGTCATCCGGAATATCTTCCCAGCGCGTGCCAGGAGCAATACCGTCTTCTTCCCAGCCTTGCTCTTCGTCATAAATAAAGTCACAGACTAAACAACGATACTTTCTATATTCCACAATAACCTCTAATCTTGGTGCTTTCATCAATTTCGCGCCCATTTTAAGCATTTCTGGGCGAATTTCCACTTTCTGCGTATCAAATTTGACTACATACTGGATTGTTCGTGTTAGAATTGCGTCCCAAGTAGCTTAGCAATAAGAGTTTGGGTAAACGAATGGCATTTCAAGGGCAGCACATACTTTCCATTGATCAACTGGACCGTGACGCGGTTGAGCACATCATTCAAATCGCTGATAATATGACGCCCTACGCCACTCGCGAAAAATGCTGTAACGTCCTCGACGGCGCCATCCTTGCGAACTTATTTTTCGAACCCAGTACTCGCACGCGGATCAGTTTTGGCACCGCCTTTAACCTGCTTGGCGGCCACGTGCGCGAAACTGTCGGCATGACCACATCATCATTATCCAAAGGGGAGTCGCTGTACGACACCGCCCGGGTTACGGCCAATTATGCCGATGTCATCGCCATGCGCCACCCGGAAGTTGGTTCGGTAGCCGACTTCGCTCGCGGTAGTAATGTGCCTGTGATTAATGGCGGCGACGGGGCTAACGAGCACCCCACTCAGGCATTACTCGACCTGTATACCATTCACAACGAACTGGAAGCCCTGGGTAAAAAGAAGGACACCATTAAAATTGCCATGATTGGTGATTTAAAGAATGGCCGCACGGTGCACTCACTGACGCGCCTGCTATGCCTTTTCCCTAACATCCAGTTTACCTTTATCTCACCACAGGCCCTGGCCATGCCAGATAAAATATTGGATACCTGCCATGATGCGGGACTAAACTACAGTATTTCCGAAGACTTCCATTACGGCCTCAAGAACCAGGACGTGATTTACCTGACTCGTGTTCAGGAAGAGCGCTTCACGACGCAGGAAGAAGCGAATCTATATCGCGGCAAGTACTGCTTAAACCAGAGCCTGTACCAGCAACACTGCGATAAAAACACCATCATCATGCACCCCTTACCGCGTGACTCACGTCCTGAAGCAAACGAACTCAGCGACGACATGAATGATAACCCGAACCTGGCTATCTTCCGCCAGACCCATTACGGCGTCAAAGTCCGTATGGCGTTATTTGCGCTGGTTCTTGGTGTCGAAGATAAACTATCCCACTACGAAAAACCGATGAACTGGTACTCCCCGCGCCATTCATGATGGCACTCATCGGTAAACTCTCTCAAATTTAAGAAGTGTGACCAATATGACCATTTCCGAACAACTCTATACTCGAGCCCAGGAACATATTCCCGGCGGCGTTAACTCTCCTGTCCGAGCCTTCACCGGTGTCGGTGGTACGCCTGTATTCGTCAAGTCAGCCGATGGCGCCTATTTTACCTCGGCCGATGATAAACAATATCTGGACTACGTAGGCTCCTGGGGACCGATGCTACTCGGCCACAACCATCCGGCCGTGCTGGATGCCGTCATTGATGCGGCAAAGCGCGGTTTAAGTTACGGTGCACCAACCGAAATCGAAGCCGAAATGGCAGAAAAAATCTGTGAGCTTATCCCGTCGCTGGATATGGTGCGTATGGTTAACTCCGGCACCGAAGCCACCATGAGCGCTATCCGTCTGGCTCGTGGCTTTACTGGCAAAGACAAATTAATCAAATTCGAAGGCTGTTACCACGGTCACGCCGACTGCCTGCTGGTTAAAGCGGGTTCCGGTGCTTTAACGCTAGGTGAACCGACGTCGCCGGGGGTGCCTGCAGACTTCGCTAAACACACTCTGACCGCTGAGTTTAATAATTTAGACAGCGTAGAAGCGCTACTCAAAGCCAACAAGGATGACGTGGCCTGTATCATCGTCGAGCCAATTGCCGGTAATATGAACTGCATTCCTCCGGTTGAAGGCTTCCTGCAAGGACTACGTTCACTGTGCGATCAATACGGTGCAGTACTGATTTTTGATGAAGTCATGACCGGCTTTCGCATGGGTGTTGATGGCGCGCAGGGCTATTACAAAGTCCAGCCAGATCTCACCACCCTGGGTAAAGTTATCGGTGGCGGTATGCCGGTAGGTGCCTTCGGCGGCAAAAAAGCCATTATGGATCACCTGGCTCCAGTCGGTCCTGTTTATCAAGCCGGCACCCTGTCGGGTAACCCGGTCGCCATGGCCGCGGGGTTAGCAACGCTGAATGAACTGTCCAAACCCGGCTTTTATGAACCGCTCTTCGCTTATACCGAAGCACTGGTTAAGGGGATGCGCAAGATCGCCAGTCAAAAGGGCATTCCTTTCACCACCAACCATGTTGGTTCAATGTTTGGCTTCTTCTTTAACGAGGCTGACACGGTGACCAACTACCAGCAGGTGACCAACGGTGATATGGAACGTTTTAAAAAATTCTATCACGCAATGCTTGATGAAAGTATCTACCTATCACCATCGGCATTCGAAGCCGGATTTGTCTCCGCAGCCCACGGTGATCAAGAGCTACAGTTGACGTTGGAAGCTTTTGAACGAGCTATAACTAGATAATTTTACAATTTTTTTGATATATTGGGTCTAAGGCAATATAAAATCCTTAGCTTTATAACCAATAAGGAATAGCCTAACGCAATGAGCCTAGGCCCATTTTTCAAATCGAAGCGTTCCATCTTGTTGTGGATAGCTCTTATTAGTGCTGTCCTCTCAATTGTTTTTTATCAGCAATACCATTACTTTGACACTCACTACAGTATTCTGCCGCAGGCAGGGAAAGCACCAAGCTATGCGAAAGATACCAGCCAGTTACTGGTAAAGCGACAACACCCAAACGGATTTTTTGTTAATAACCCCGATCTCTTTACCGAACCCTCGGTGTTGAATCTGGAAAGTCTGCGCCTGTCCCGTTACGCCGTTGAGACGCTGGATCAGCTAGGGACTTTAAACCATATAAATAAAAAAGCACTAACTCAGTTCGTATTAAGAAACTATAAGGCACCCAGTAATGCCATAGGTAACCTGAAAGGATTTTCTGCGCTTCCAAACAGTTCTGTTAATATTCGCGCCACCATGGACTCAGTGATTATCCTCAAGCATTTGAACGCGCTTGAACAGGTCGACAGCAATGCCATTGCACAACTCATATTAGCCTATCAAAATGACGACGGTGGCTTCTGGGATCCCGGCTATCCCGAGTTTGAGCAACAATCCACCGTACAGGCGACTTCTTTTGCTATACGGACATTACTCCACCTCAATAAAGTAGACCTGCTCAGTACGATGCAACAACAGAGTATCAATCAATTTATTCAACGCTCCTGGTCGAGTGACATTAGAGCTTTCGCACCGTTTCCTGAGCATCCAGCAGTTAGCAGTTATGACAGCTTTCGTGCATGGATCAGCGTTTATTATTTGCCTATAAACCAGGGAGACCCACAAAAAATCAACAATATTCTTCACTTGCCAGAACTGCTGACAACGCTCAATACCACCTTTTTAACCACCGAGCAGATTTACAGTGAAGAAGGGGAATCACAACGTAACTCATTAAAAGCGTCATACCTTATCGTCTGGATGTTAAGCGAGCTTGACCAGTTGGAGCAGACCCCAGCCTGGAACATTATCCGTTTCATCAAAGACTATCGTGACTCCCATGGCGGCTTCTCCGGTGACATCTACTCGGTTTACTCGGTGGTCAAGACTTTGAAATACCTGTCACCCACGCGAATGTCAAATCAGTTACTGATATATCAGGTGTTAACTTACACGACACTTGGATTAATGGTGTTGAGCCTCCTTGCTTTATTTATCATTCGAGGTGAAGTTCAGCGTAGAAGACGTAGTGCCCTGGTGCACAAAGCACAAACGGATCGCCTGACCGGCCTGCATAACAGGGAGTTTTTAGAGAAGCGCTATGTCAGTTATCAGACCAATAACTCGCACATCGCACTTTTATTACTGGACGTCGATTACTTTAAAAATATCAATGACAACTATGGCCACCTGACTGGCGATGAAGTACTGATCGAGCTTTCTCATTTACTCAAAGACAATATCCGAAAGACCGACACTTTAGCGCGTTGGGGGGGCGAAGAATTTGCCATACTTTGTCCGGCAACAGAGCCCGGTCAGGCCAAAACTTTTTCAGAAAAAATGCGTAACCTTGTCGCCAATCATCAGTTCAGCAAAGTAAACTCCATCACTTGCAGTATCGGCGTTTCCTGTTCACATCAAAATGAGTCATTAAAAAATTTATTTGCTCGTGCCGATAAAGCCCTGTATGACTCAAAACATAATGGCCGCAACCGTGTAACCTACGTTTAAGCCCTTAGGCCATTCCCGTTACCGCTTAAATATGCTTAAATATTCGTTTTAAGCAACGAGATAGACAACCTTATGAATTTATCGCTTATTGGAAAAACAGCACTTGTCTGTGGCTCAAGCCAGGGCATGGGAAAAGCCATCGCAAAACAATTATCGGAGCAGGGAGCCAATGTTGTGCTGCTCGCTCGCAATAAAGAAAAGCTGGAAGCGGTACAAAAAGAGCTGGATCATTCACAGGGGCAAGACCACCATCTCTTGGTTGCTGATTTCTCTAAACCGGAAGAAGTCCATAAGGCCGTTGATGATTACTTGCAAGCGCCTGATGCATCAATACATATACTGGTTAACAATACCGGTGGCCCACCACCTGGCCCGGCTAACAGTGCAGAAACTGAAGATTTCTTAGCCGCTTTCCAGCAACACTTAGTGTGTAATCACGAGTTAATGAAGTTGGCGCTGCCCGGCATGAAGAAAGATGGTTTTGGTCGTATTATCAACGTCATTTCAACCTCAGTTAAACAGCCGCTACACGGCCTCGGCGTTTCCAACACAGTCCGTGGCGCGGTCGCTAACTGGGCTAAAACCCTGGCTAACGAACTGGGTGAGTTTAATATTACGGTCAATAATGTACTACCCGGCGCAACCAATACGGTGCGATTAGAAGCCATCATTCAGAACAAGGCTAAAAAGAAAGGTGTTTCCATTGAAGAAATGGAACAGGAAGAAAAGTCGATTATTCCGATGAAACGCTTTGGTACCCCACAGGAGTTCGCGGATGCCGTTGGTTTTTTAGCGTCTCCCGCTGCCAGCTATATCACCGGCGTGAATCTACCGGTAGACGGCGGACGTACTGGCTGTCTATAGTCTGGCAAGGAATAATCCATGCAGTTAATCAAAAACTATATTGCCGGTGAACTGAAAGAGCCGCTGAAAAAGCAGTATCTTGATAATATCGAACCTGCTACCGGGCAAGTATATAGCCAGATCCCGAACTCGACGAGTGAGGATCTGGAAATGGCTGTTGAAGCCGCGCAGAAAGTGCAGCCTGCCTGGGCAGCACTTTCCTTAGAGAAGCGTGCCGAAATACTCATGAAGGTAGCCGATGCGATTGACGACCATTCCAATCAGCTGGCAAAAGCTGAAGCTATCGATAATGGCAAGCCCTTCAGTTTAGCCAAAACAGTCGATATCTATCGTGCTTCAGCCAATATCCGCTTCTTTGCTCAGGCAATCACCCAGTTCTCCAGCGAAAGTCACGCCATGAGTGACGAAGCCATAAACTACACCTTACGCGATCCTATCGGTGTGGTTGGTTGTATTTCACCCTGGAACCTTCCGCTGTATTTATTTACCTGGAAGATAGCCCCAGCACTGGCATCGGGTAATGCTGTGATTGCGAAGCCCTCTGAAGTCACCCCCATGACCGCTTTCCTCTTTTCAAAAATCTGTATCGAAGCGGGACTACCAGCAGGGGTATTGAATATTTTGCATGGTGATGGGCCATCAATTGGCGATCCGCTCACAACCCACCCCAAAATTAAAGCCATAAGCTTTACCGGCGGCACATCAACAGGCGCTCATATCAGCAAAGTCACCGCCGGAATGTTTAAAAAATTATCGCTGGAACTTGGCGGCAAAAACCCTACTCTGGTATTCGCCGACTGCGACTTCGAGAATACAGTTAATAGCGTGGTACGCTCTGCCTTTGCAAATCAGGGACAAATCTGCCTCTGTGGCTCTCGTATTTACATCGAACGCCCAATTTATGAAAAGTTTAAGCAGGCCTTTGTACAGAAGGTTCAGGCATTAAACATTGGCGATCCGCTAGACGAAGATACAGAGCATGGTGCTCTGGTTTCCAAACCACACATGGAAAAGGTTTTATCCTATATCGCACTGGCTAAGAAGGAAGGCGGCACCGTATTAACTGGCGGTAAACAAATTTCGCTAGAAGGTCGCTGTGAAAACGGCTACTTTGTTGAGCCTACTGTAATCGAAGGTCTGGATAACGACTGCCGCACCAATCAGGAAGAAATTTTTGGTCCAGTGTGTACTATTATGCCTTTTGACTCGGATAAAGAAGCCGTCGAGCTTGCTAACGGCACTCAGTATGGCTTAGCTTCCAGTGTCTGGACTAACGACTTAAAACGAGCACACCGAGTGGCAAAACAAATCGAGGCTGGGATTGTCTGGATCAACTGCTGGTTGTTGCGTGATTTAAGAACACCTTTTGGTGGCGTCAAAAACTCCGGAGTTGGTCGTGAAGGAGGCCTGGAAGCTTTGCGTTTCTTCACCGAAGCAAAAAATGTTTGTATTAAATATAATTAACAAAAGACAGGGCCATCTCCATAAACAAGCCTCGCTTAGGCGAGGCTTGTTTGTCTTTAACAGTTTATTTTTTATTCTCTATCCAGTTTGCAATTTTCTCATTCAAGACAGACATTGGCACAGCCCCACCTAGAAGGACCAGATCATGAAACTCTTTAATATTGAATTTCTCTCCCAGTGCTTCTTTTGCTTTCGCACGCTGTTTAACAATATTCAGCATACCGAGTTTATAGCCCAGAGCCTGACCCGGCCAAGCCATGTATCGCTCAATTTCTGAGACTACATCAGAATGAGCCGTTCCCGTGGTACTTTCCATATAATCGATCGCTTCCTCACGAGTCCATTTTTTATGATGAAGACCGGTATCCACCACCAGACGAACCGCACGAAATAGTTCCGCTTTCAAACGCCCCAGATCTCCATACGGGTCATCCTCATACATGCCCATCTCCCAGGCTACTAGCTCGGAATATAGTGCCCAGCCTTCAACATAAGCGTTATAAGGTGCGATACGGCGCAACATTGGCAAGCTTTCCTGCGCCATGTTTAAGGCAATCTGCCAATGATGTCCAGGGTTGGCTTCGTGATAGGTTAAGGTTTTTAGATCAAATTTAGCATTCGCTTTCATGTCACGTAAATTGATCCAGTAGATGCCAGGCTCAGAGCCATCCAACGGTGGTGGTGTATATTGTCCTCCAGGCGCACCGTCCTGACGCTCAATCGGAATCCGCCGAATTTCCACCTCATAAGGAGGTATCGTAGCAAACTGTGTCGGCATCACTTTATTGATGTCATCAAGCATGCCATTTAAGTCATTGAGTAACTTCTGGCGGCCTTCATCAGAATCTTCATAGATGAAACGGTCTTCTTCATTTAACGCCGCCATTCGCTCGCCCACGGAGCCCTTTTCATAACCTTCAGACTTTAAAATGGCATCCATTTCGTCCGTGATTCTTGCTACCTCATCAAGTCCTATCTGATGCACTTCTTCCGGAGTCAGATCGGTATCACCTAATTGACGTACAGCATCACGATAAAACTCTGCACCATTTGGTTGAACCCATATTCCTGACTCTTCTGGTGCTTTATCCAGCAAACCTTCCATTGTTTTGGCGAGCGTTTTATAGGCAGGATAAACCGTCGTTTTGGTCAGGCTAACGGCGTCTGAGACCATGGCTTGTTTTTGCTTGGCTGGTAACTCCAACGTCTCAAGTTTATCTCTTAGATTGTTCACTAAGGCATGCTGCTCTGGCTCAGCTTTAACAAAGCCATATAAGAAATTCAGAGCACCTTTGATAATAATTTTAGGAGGGATCCAACCCTGCTTTGCATCCGCTTTAACCTTCTCGTCCACGCTGTTAATCAAGTCACCAAACTGTTCGAGTCGGGCAAGATAGTCTTGAGCATTTTGTGCCGTTTTTATCGGGTGATTATTTTGCAACAAATTTGGCACATCAATCGCTGGCCCATTAATCTGACTAACGATAAAGGGAGTATGGCCCATCCAAAGATCGATATAGCCAATGTCAAAGTTAGGCTCCCCTGAATAATAACGCGTCAGATTAGCAACCACCTTACGGTTTTCTTCACCCTGCACACTATCCGCTTTAAGCCCCTGCAGTGTTTTTGAGTAAGTTCTAAGCTCTTCTCTCAGCGCAGCTTCGCTCTCAGGGGAAAATTCGGGAAGCCTATCCTGATAATATCCTCCTGCCATGTCTTCGCTGACACCATACATGGACGCATTCATTGGTCGTGCTTTAAACAAGGCAGTTGTAGCCTGTTCGAATACCGCTTCAGGTTTTATCGCAGCCGTTTTATCCGCCTGCTTCTCAGGCTGGCTAACAGCCTCGTCTTGCGATGTTTCTTGAGTCTGTTGTTCTTGTGTTTGCTCTTCCTGCTCGCAACCTGTGGTTAATAATGCGGTAGCAACCAGCAAGCTTGTAAGGGTTGCAGGAACCCCTTGAATGCGTTTAGACATAGACATTGACACCTAGTTAGTAAATATTCAGTCTACCGATTATTAACAATTCAAACGCAAATGTCACATCCAGAAAAGCCAAGTGACTAGCGCAGTGGCTTTTTTTGCCTATAATGCAGCTATGATCTTCAATTTTGAGAATTCGAACTATGCCATCTTTTGATATTGTGTCCGAAGTGGACAAACATGAAATTACCAATACGGTAGATAATGCGAACCGCGAATTAAGTACACGCTTTGATTTTCGTGGTGTCGAAGCCAGCTTTGAACAGTCAGGCGATACCGTCAAAGTAACGGCCGAAGCAGACTTCCAAGTCGATCAAATGATTGATATTTTCTACCGTTGCTGCACTAAACGTAGTATTGACGTTAATGCCTTAGACATCACCGACGAAGCTACACATTCCGGTAAAACCTTTTATAAAACGATAACGTTTAAACAGGGGATTGATAAAGAAACGGCCAAAAAGCTGGTTAAGTTGATTAAGGAAACCAAGCTGAAAGTACAAGCTTCCATTCAGGGTGAACAGGTTCGTGTCACTGGTAAGAAACGCGATGATCTGCAAACCGCTATGGGAACTGTACGTCAGGCAGAGTTAGGCCAGCCATTTCAGTTTAATAACTTTCGAGATTAAAAAAAGCCCTGCACAGCAGGGCTTAACTTTTATTGGCTATTAGTAAGTACGGATTGGAATATAGGTTGCGTTATTGTTTTCTTCTTTTTCCGCAAGGCTCTTATTCGGATCCATAATCGCACCCAACCAATAATTTTGCCCAACGTTAAGGCTCGACGGGATCGTCACCGTACGCGTGGCCGTATACACGCTACCTTCAGGATTCAAGGTAAATGCGGTAGACGCGATCAAAGTATCATAGGTTGTAATCAAACTATTGGTCGATACCACATAATGGATCGTTGGATACTGTGATGACTCACCACTATTCTCGTAAGTGAACTCTGCTCGTACCGTTTGACCTGGGTACACATAGTAGCGGCGCTCACCATTCACCGTGTTGTAAGACAGCTCATAGCCCGATGTATTGTACAGTTTGGTTCGAATATGAGAACTGTAGGCACCGCGGGCACCATTGTACTTCCAGTGAACGACACCAACGTCCTGCACATTGCTGGACGAATTATTACCGTATAGCTGACGTAATGCATAGTTAGCATCTTCGCCCAGGTAAGCCAGAGCATAAACGTAATTACGATGGATATGATCCCAGTCCTGTCCCATAATGCTGTAACGACCATTCTCATGACCTAAACCGGCACCATGACCAAATTCATGCAGTGCTGTTGTCTTGAAAGGTCTTGAAGAACCACCGTAAGGGAACAGATTAGTTGCGTTACCGCGAATACCATATTCCACGTTAGGGGTATAGTTAACCGTGTTTTTGAACACAATATCAGACTCAGTAATTTTATGTTTCCAGCCAAACGACCAATAACACGACTTCCAGGTATAGGCCACGGCTGGTGCTCCTAAATCACTGGTCCACCACACCTCATTCTCACCATTACCCATGCCGACAGAAGCTTCATCGTATTGCATTGAGAAACGGATATTACTCGCATTCTTATTAAACTGAGTAATCACATGACCCAGCGCCTTTCTGTAATCGTTACCCGATGGAAAACCAACCGCACTCGCACGATAGGTTACGTTGTTACTGTGCCACTTTTTATAAACCCCATTACAAGAGTCATCAAGCGACGCCGCTGTCGCGTCATTCGTAAAAGCAGCAACGACACACATTGCCGATAATAAGATTAATTTTTTCATAAGACTTTCTCCCTAAAATCTGAATTACTGAACGTCCTGTTCAATGATTGTCTTTTCTTTTTTCGCTCGTGGCGGAAGCTTTGGTGCTGGCATAGCCATCATCGCCGCAGCATGAAAATCCTGCGACATATCTGCACTACGCAAAGTTTTCGCTGATTTTCCTTTCATCAGCGTAACGACTTTTCTCTTAAAGGCTTTAAGAGACATACTTTGCTTTGGCTGACGTACCGGCTTACGCGCCTGACTTTGGCTCTCACCAACAGCTTCAACCATAGGTTGTGGTTGTTTGCCTTTGCCAACGGCTAAAGCTTTCCCAGTATGATCAAACACCTGATCGTTCTTCACTCGAAACAAACCATTCGAGCACTGAACCAGAGGGCATTGACCATCATCTTTCTGGCTTAAAAACACAATATCTCGCGAACCTTTTACAAACTCAGGAACGTTCGAGACCTCGAGCGTTTTATAGTGCTTTTCGCTGATTTTCTTTACTCCGCCAATAAAACGTAAGGTTACCTCGCGTCCGGCATTGCCCGAACCGAAATCATCTTCGATACGGTATGTCACAAAAGTGTGGGGGATACCTTCTACCGAGTCCTTATAGTCAATACCGACAACCTCACCTTGAAATGCAGCTGAAGCTTGTTTGCTGATGTTGGCAAGATCAGTTGAATCATTGATAGATGCTATGGTGGATAATGAAGTCGCTGACAGTCCAGCAAAAGCAGCTGCCAACCATAATTGTTTATTCCTTTTCATAAATATAACTCCTTCTTTAGTGAAGCCTACGTCATGTAAGCAACTACCAGCTTATAGAGGACTCTTACGATTACAAGACACTCATTTGTTTTCTTATAAATAAAATCAATGAGTTATTGTTTATATTCACACCATTTTCAGAAAAATCATCATCGACATTAAGAGATAGCTTACACCCGATGGCCCCGACACTCTTACCTTCGGCTATTATTCACCGCTGTCTTCCTAACGTGCCTGCAACCTTGAATAAGTCCCATGTTTCAGCTATAAATACCGCATGCACTATTTCCCACACCAAAAAACATCCGGGTTTATCTTCGCCAATCAGGGCGGATGCAAATGGATCCTGGATTGAAACCTCTTTCCTTATAGCGCTAATTTCTGCGCTTTGGCGTTTGCACGCGCCTGTAATACTCAGGCCTGTTGCTCATTCATAAAACGCCTCTGTTGTGTATAAAATGTCGTCAATCGCGGCGGAAGATGTTAAGATTTAGTCATTCTAAATCAACAACTTACAACAAAGAGTGACAACATTTTAAACACAACCCAAAGGGCTGAGGCTATTTTCGCCCAGCAGAGATATTTTATGAATGATCAACAGACCGTAATATTTTCTTTAGATTCGTTTATAAAACATACAGCCGTTTGATTAGGATTTTGTCATAGAACTAAATCCGTATATACAACGAAGAGCTTTAGCAAACGGTTAAAAAGTCAAATGCTTGAGGAATTTATGTCAGAAAAAATTGTATCCAGCAAAGCCCCTGAGCCTGTCGGTCTTTATCCCCACGCACGCCGCGTCGGCAACCTGCTATTTTTATCAGGCGTCGGTCCACGCCAGAAAGGGAGCAAAGACATTCCCGGCGTAACACTGGATGATAATGGCAATATTATCGATTATTGTATTGAAACCCAGTGTCGTAGCGTCTTTGATAATATTCGATGGATTCTGGAAGAGTCGGGCTCCAGCTGGGAGCAACTGGTCGATGTCCAGGTGTTCTTGACCAACATGAAAGATGACTTTAAGACCTATAATAAAGTTTACGCTGAGTATTTCGCCGACAACCAGCCCTGCCGTACCACCATTGAGATCAGCTCGCTACCGACACCGATAGCAATTGAGCTGAAGTGTATCGCGACCATTGAATAGGATAACCGGAGGATAGTCATGAGTGAATCAACAGCAAAGCCAGTAGCTCCTTTTAATTTCCAACAATGGATTGATGAACACCGTCATCTATTGCAACCGCCGGTGTGTAACAAACAGGTATTTGAGCAGGATGACTTTATTGTGATGGTCGTTGGTGGGCCTAACGGACGTCGAGATTTTCATTACGATGAAGGGCCAGAATTTTTCTACCAACTGGAAGGTGAGATGGAACTTCGAACCATTCAGGATGGCAAGCGCGTCGACTATCCGATTAAAGCTGGCGAGATCTTCTTATTACCTCCCCAAGTGCCGCACTCCCCGGTTCGCTTTGCAAACTCCATTGGCCTTGTGGTCGAGCGTAAACGCTTGCCCCATGAAAAAGATGGCCTGATGTGGTTTTGCGAAAACTGTGATAACAAATTGTATGAAGAATATTTTCCATTAACCAATGTGGAAAAAGACTTCCTCCCCGTTTTCGAGCGCTTTTTAGAGAGCGAAGCACACAGAACCTGTGATCAATGCGGCACTGTCATGCCAAAAGAAAATAAATTGGATCTATAACGTTTATGAACCCACTTAAAATTGATATTCACACTCACATACTGCCGGAAAACTGGCCTGACTTGAAAGAAAGATATGGCTACGGTGGCTTTGTACAACTCGATCACCATAAATGTGGCTGTGCACGCATGATAGTTGACGGTAAGTTCTTTAGGGAGATTGAGGAGAACTGCTGGTCACCGGAAGTACGTATGAAAGACTGTGACCACCACGGTGTTCATGTGCAAGTGTTATCGACGGTGCCCATCATGTTTAACTACTGGGCAAAAGCCGAAGATACTCACGACCTGTCACGTTTCCTCAATGACCATATTGCAGGCATTGTCGAAAAGTACCCGAAACGTTTTATTGGTCTCGGCACGTTACCGATGCAGGCTCCCGATCTAGCGGTTAAAGAGCTGGAGCGCTGTGTCAAAGAAATAGGTCTGGCCGGTGTGCAGATTGGCTCGCATGTCAATGGCTGGAACTTAAATGCACCTGAGCTTGAAGAGTTCTTTGCCGCGGCCGAAGAGCTGGATGCAGCGGTCTTTGTTCACCCGTGGGACATGGTCGGTAAGGAAAAAATGCAAAAGTACTGGATGCCCTGGTTAGTGGGCATGCCAGCCGAAACATCGCTGGCCATTAACTCTATGATTTTTGGCGGCGTTCTGGAGCGTCACCCGAATCTGCGCGTGGCTTTTGCTCACGGTGGCGGTAGCTTCCCAGCAACCATTGGCCGAATCGAGCATGCTTACAATGTTCGCCCTGACTTGATGGCGGTCGACAATCCGCATAATCCACGCAAATATCTCGACCAAATTTACCTTGATACTCTGGTTCATGACCAGGGCATGTTGGACTATATCGTCAACCTGATGGGTCCAGAAAAATTAGCTCTAGGTACTGACTACCCTTTCCCTCTGGGAGAACTGGAACCAGGCAAGCTTATCCAGTCGATGAATTATGAGCGTTCGGTAGAAGATCGCTTACTGCATGGCACGGCATTAGAGTGGCTGAAACTGAATAAGCAGGACTTTATGCCATGAGCACCTTTGTCGAGTTCGATGGCCACACCTACCAGCTGGAGCTGTCGCAAGCCAGCTCCATCGCCATACCGCTAGCGTTTGACAAAGCTCAGCCAAATCACTTTGGTGCTAACCAGGCGAAAAAAGAAATCCTACAGGGCGATGGTTTTATTGGCGATACCAGCAAGGGCGGCAGTTGCAATGTCAGTAGCATTGAAATGGTGCCGCACTGTAATGGTACTCACACCGAGACCGTGCATCATATTATTGATGAGCTGGTTCCGGTGGGCAATGCTCTGACCAGCTCACTAACAAGCTGTTATGTCCTGTCAGTGACGCCGCAACGCGCCAGCGACACCAATGAACACTACCGCCCCAATCGTGAAGATAATGATCTTCTAATTACGCGACAAGCGTTAGAGCAGGAATTATCGAGCCAGGATCTGGATTTGATGGGTGCTGTCGCTATTCGTACGCTACCCAACACTCGAGACAAGCGTAGCCGCGTTTATGGGGAGTCGGAGCAGCCGCCCTTTTTCTCGACTGAAGCTATTGAGTGGTTAAGCCAGTCAAATATTCACCACCTGTTAGTCGACTTCCCGTCGATCGATAAAATGTTCGACGAAGGCCAGCTGCATAACCATCACACCTTTTGGAATGTCCCTCACGGCACACACCAACTGACAGACACCACACTAATCCATCGCACGATTACCGAAATGGTCTTCGTTGACGATGATATTACCGATGGACTCTATTGGCTCAACTTGCAACTGCCGCACTTTCAGCTGGACGCCGCGCCGAGTCGCCCGGTGTTATACCCGTTAACTGACATCACTGAAGCCAGCGATGTCTGAGTTTGGAATACAAAAATGAGTACTATTTTCAGTTTAGATTATGCCAAAAACCTGGACAGCCAGGATCCTTTAAAGGCCATTCGTGATGAATTTGCTATCCCCAAACAAAGCAATGGCGATGACGAAATTTATCTGTGTGGTAACTCTCTTGGTTTACAACCGAAATTAGCAGCTGAGTACGTTAATGATGAATTAACACAGTGGCGTAAGCTTGGAGTGAAAGGACACTTTTCCGGCGACTACCCCTGGATGCCGTATCATGAATTTTTGAGTCAGGGTTTTGCCGATCTGGTTGGTGCTAAAACCTCTGAAGTAGTGAGCATGAATACACTAACCGCTAACCTGCACTTCATGATGGTTAGCTTTTATCGCCCGACACCAACTCGCCATAAAATTATCATTGAGGATCATGCCTTCCCTTCCGATCACTATGCGGTGGAGTCGCAAATAAAGTACCACGGCTTCGACCCGACAGAGAGCATGATTTTACTCAAACCTCGCGACGGTGAAGAAATCCTGCGTGATAACGATATTTTGCAGGCGATCCAAGAGCACGGTGACTCAACAGCCTTAATCCTGCTACCCGGAGTACAATATTACACGGGACAGGTTCTGGATATGGAAGCGATCACCAAAGCCGGACACGCCAAAGGCTGTTATGTCGGATTCGATCTGGCTCACGCTGCCGGGAATATCCCAATGAAACTCCATCAATGGGGACCGGACTTTGCCGCCTGGTGTACTTATAAATACCTTAACTCAGGCCCAGGCTCTGTTGCCGGCTGTTTTGTGCATGAACGTCATCACAAAGATAAAGCTCTTCCTCGCTTTGCCGGCTGGTGGGGTCATGACAAAGAGTCACGCTTTAAAATGGAAAACAGTTTTGTGCCGACGGAAAGTGCCGAAGCCTGGCAACTATCCAATCCGCCAATCTTATCGCTGGCAGCCATTCGCGGCTCACTGGATACGGTAGCTAAAGCAGGCGGCATCGAAAAGTTACGTGAGAAGTCGCTGAAACTAACCGCCTATCTGCGTCAGTTATTGGAAACAGAACTGTCTGAAGAAGTCAATATTCTGACACCTAAGTTAGAAAAAGCGTCGGGCGCCCAGCTGTCACTGACTATTAACTTGCACGGTACTGACGGTAAAACGATCTTTGATGCCATCGAAGCGGCTGGCGTTACCTGTGACTTCCGTTACCCCAACGTGATACGGGTTGCGCCCGTGCCGCAATACAACTCGTTTGAAGACTGTTACCGTTTCGTCGACATCCTAAAACAAGCGATTGAGGGAGCAAAAGCATGAGCGATAAAAATCATATCACCTTAATCGGTGCTGGCCTGGTTGGCTCGTTGATGAGCATTTATCTCGGTCAACGCGGCTACCGGGTTAATGTCTATGAAAAGTTACCGGACATTAGAAACACCTCTATTCCAGCAGGCCGCTCGATCAATTTAGCCCTGGCTAATCGAGGTATTCGTGCACTGGAACAGGTCGGTATTATTGACAAGGTTAACGAGCTATTAATTCCAATGAAAGGTCGCATGCTGCATGATGTTGCAGGGAAACTCACGCTGCAACCGTATGGGCGTAAACCAGAAGAAGTCATCTACTCGGTATCACGGGCAGGGCTTGTGAGCTTACTGCGTGATGAGGCGGAGGCAACTGGTAACGTTACCTTCCACTTTGAGCAAGAGCTGACGGATATCAGCCCTGATAATAAAACTGTCAGTATCCAAAATGAGAAAACCAACGAAGAAGAGACGCTGGAATACGATATCCTATTAGGTGCTGACGGGGCTGGCTCACAAACCCGACAGACGCTGGAAAGACTCGGTGTCGATGGTTTCTCTTCAGAGCTACTGAAACACTCCTATAAAGAATTAACCATTCCTGCTGGAGATAGCAAAACACCATTCCAAATCGAAAAAGAGGCGTTGCACATCTGGCCTCGTGGCGGCTATATGTTAATCGCATTACCTAATCTGGACGGCTCCTTTACCGTTACTCTGTTTATGCCGAACGAGGGGCCGGTAAGCTTCGACGCTTTTGACAGCAAAGAAGCAGTTGAGGCCTTTTTTCAGGAACAGTTTTCCGACGTTCTGGAGCTCATCCCCAATCTGGCAGACGATTACTTTAACAATCCGACCGGGATATTGGGCACGGTTCGCTCCAAGCACTGGAGCTACAAGGATATCCTCCTCTTTGGCGATGCCTCTCACGCCATCGTGCCGTTCCATGGTCAGGGCATGAATTGTGGTTTTGAAGACTGTTCTGAATTACACCGTCTGCTCAACAAACACTCGGATGACTGGTCAGCTGTTATGCCAGAGTTTGAGGCGGTGAGAAAGGAGAATGCCAATGCCATCGCCGACATGGCCTTAGAGAATTATGTCGAGATGCGTGATTCGGTGCGTGACCCGAAGTTTCAACTGAAAAAACAGATTGCCTTTAAACTGGAAGAACTCTACCCGACAACCTTTATCCCGCGTTACTCCATGGTGATGTTCCACCATATGCCGTATGCAGAGGCTTACCGACGTGGTAAAGTTCAAAACGATATCCTGAACCAACTAACAGAAGGCCATGATGAGATTGAGCATATTGACTGGAAACTTGCTCATGAGTTGGTTCAACAGAACCTGGAGCCTTTCTCAAAGGAGTTACTACATTGAAATATTTAATTAAAACGATACTGCTGCTAATAGGATTTTCGGTTCAAGCCGAAGCTGACGACAGTGAATCAAAGTCAAATATCCAGCAAGCTGAGCAATGGATGCACTACCTTGCTCATGATGATCGCCAGGGACGTCTTACCGGCAGCGAGGAAAGCAAAGCCGTTCAGCAATGGCTAATTAAACGTTTTAAAGAGATCGGTATCAAGCCCTTACCAGGACAGGAAGGTTATCTACAGCCATTCACGGCAACCAACCGTCAGGGTGAGCCACGCCAGGCGGCCAACGTGATTGGTTATATCCCCTGTCGCTGTGACAGTGAGCGCTTTTTTATGATCGGCGCGCATTATGATCATATTGGGACTAACTCCAAACTTGATGGTGACACCATCTTTAACGGCGCGGACGACGATGCCAGCGGCGTAGTTGCCTCGCTGGTGTTAGCTCAGGCGCTCCAACAATATGAAACGCTCCCATTCAATATCATCATCGCGGCCTGGGATGCGGAAGAAATGGGACTGCAAGGCTCTAAATATTTTGCTCAGAATCCGCTGATAGATTTAACGCAGATTGAAAGCGGCTTTATGTTTGAGTTAGTTGGCGTGCCACTAAAAGATAAGCTCAACAGCGCCTGGATGACGGGCGACAAGTACTCCAGTTTGTATCCATTACTGCAAAAACAGTTAGCGCAGCAGGGGTGGCAGCTGGATCCGGTTTTGGATCCTAAAATGGGCTTATTCTTCCGCTCCGATAACGCCCCTTTTGCCTTAATGGATGCCGATAGCGAGGTCATCAAGAAAGCGTTTGAAGGCAAAGAAAAAGCAAAAGTAACAGGCATCCCCATGCATGCCATTTCAGTCTGGCGCGGACAGAACCATTACCACCAGGTTCACGATGAAGCTGAGCTGATCGATATTCCCAACTTGGTTTCACTGGCAGAAGCACTGGCAGCGGCTCTGAGTAGCCTGCCCACCGATACCCAGATCGAATGGCACGACAACTCCCAGTTCAATTTTTCACGCCCGTAGTAATTATTATAACGCTTGGTAAGAAGGATGATGGCTCAGTACTTTATTGAGTCGAGTCATCATCGTCTTTAAGGTATGTTCCGAATACGGTTTTGCTGCCACTTTCCCCCACACAGGTCCCGGCCATGCCGCATCATTCTTAAAGCGGGCGACATGATGTACGTGTAGTTGAGGAACCATATTCCCCAATGCGGCCTGATTCATTTTATCGGCCGCGAACTCTTCACTCATTGCCTTCAACACAAAACTCGACTCTTCAGCCAGTAACCGCTGTTGTGGCTCCGATAACTCAAATATCTCGCTAATATCGGCCACCCTTGGTACCAAAATTAGCCAAGGATAATGCTTGTCATTCATCAGTAACACTTGTGACAGCTCAAAATTACCGATAACAACGCAGTCCTGCGACAATACCGGATCCAGTTTAAAAGCCAAGGATACCCTCCTCAGCCTCAGCCTGACAATTGGCCGTTTCTTCCGGAGCCGTACCTCGAATAAATGGAACCTCGATGGCATCACTACAACCATCCCCGGCGATAAAGCCAGTTTCAGGATCGACCAACTGCCACTCAATATTATCATCATATCCCAGCTTTAAAGATTCCGTGGGCACGCCATTAAAAATATCGGTAAAAACCGGTAACGCTGCCGATGAACCGGTAATGTTGGCTTCCTTATTGTCATCACGCCCCACCCAGACCACGGCCAAATGTTCGCCAGAGAAGCCGGCAAACCACGAATCTTTCAAATCATTGGTGGTACCGGTTTTGCCCGCAAAATTAGTAAACGGATTTTGCTTATGCAGATAGCGCGCAGTACCTTTTTCAACGACTAGCTGCATTCCCGCCTTGACTAGATAGGTATTGAGTTCAGAGGCAATGCGCTCCGAATCAATTGGGAAGCGCTCCAGTAAGGAGCCCTGGTTATCCGTGACTGCAGTAATCGCCGATGGTTTAATCTTGAGCCCGCCACTGGCCAGCGACTGATACAAGCCAGCCAACTCAATAGGCGTTAACTCCAATACTCCAAGCGGTAAAGCATCCAAAGCTCGCACTTCCTCTTCCACTCCGGCCTGTTCAATAAACTCAGCCACAGTATCGATACCGACTTCTTGTCCCAGCCGCGCCATGGCGATGTTATAGGACTTCATCAGAGCCACAAACAGCGGCACCTGCCCATGATAGCGGCGATCATAGTTACGCGGCTGCCACAGGGTGCCATCACGTTGCTTAATAGACAGCTCTTCATCACTCAGTATCGTCGCCAGATTATAATCTTCATTATTTTCAAGTGCGGCCAACACCACATACGGTTTAATCACTGAACCAATTTGGCGCTTTGCGTCAATGGCCCGGTTAAAGCCCGCTCGGCCAGCGTGTCGATCGCCTACTAACGCTAAAATATTACCCGTCTCGCTGGACGTAATAATGACCGCCGTCTGTAGTGAATCTTCCTCGATACCTTTTGAACGTTCTATACCATCCAGCGTACTCTGCACTTTTTCTTCGGTGTAGCGTTGCATCACCGGATCAAGCGTGGTGAAAATTCGTAAGCCTTCTGATTTTAACTCTGCTTCCGAATAGGACTTCTGTAACTGTCGACGCACCAGATCCATAAAAGCCGGTACGCGTGATAATTTCAATGACGGCTTACTCACCACCGATAAAGTGGTTTCACGCTGCTGCTTGTACTCCCGCTCCGTCAAATGCTTCTGATCATACATAATCTTCAGCACCTGATTACGACGCTGTAACGCGGCTTCCTTATTGCGACGCGGGTTATAGCCGGTTGGACTTTTCAACATACCTACCAATAACGCCGACTGAGCCGGAGTCAGATCACGCGCCCGTTTATCAAAGAAATACTGGCTGGCAAGACCGACCCCATGAATCGCACGACCACCATCCTGACCAAAGTAAACTTCATTAAAATAGGCCTGAAGAATATCGTCTTTCTCATAACGAACCTCGAGGATCACCGACATAATGGCTTCTTTAAATTTACGCCATAAAGTCCGCTCATTGGTTAAGAAGTAGTTTTTAACCAACTGCTGAGTAATGGTACTGCCACCCTGGGCGCGTCCATCACTGGTGATGTTATGCCACACCGCACGAGCAACGGCTTTAACTGAAACACCGCTGTGCTGATAGAAATCTCGATCTTCTACTGCTAACAATGCCTGTTTTAAATGCTCAGGGATATTATCCAGATGCACCAGAATACGATCTTCCAGACGATTCGGGTGGAACTGACCGATCAATAAGGGATCCAGGCGTGCCATTTGCAAAGATTCGCCGGTATCTCGGTTCTTTAGATTAGCAATTCGCCCTGACTTAATACTGAATGAAACCGGTAATGGTTCCTGTAAGCTATCCCAAAACTGGAATTCACGGATGTAAATAAAAAACGAATTCTGATAATTCTCGTAATCACCCTGTCGCGTTGCTTTAACCACTTTACGATAACCCAGCAATTCCAGTTCCTGACGTAATCGCGTCGGCGTCATCGACTTACCGTTCGCCAGCTCGAGCGATTGCGCATAGACCCGTGCCGGTAGTTGCCAGCGATTTTCTTTAAACTTACTTTGGATGACCGAGTCTAAGTAAAGAGTAAAACCTGCAAACAATACGACAAAGATCAGGGCGAGCTTCCACAGCAGGGAGCGCCATTTTTTTCGACGAGCCAGTTTCGCTTTATTATTCTTACTGGTTTTCTTTCGAGGCTTTTTTGACATATTATCAGTACTATTCGTTTCAATGATGCCATCTTAACAAATTCAAACTAAATAATTATATGTCTTCTATTGCAAATTCTGGTAAAAAAATGGCAAGACTCTTCTTCGCTATTGAGTTACCACAGCCTCTGAAAAACCAGCTGGAACTACTACAGCAAACGAATCCAGTGTTTTTAGGTCGTGCGGTCAAAGTGCATAACTTCCACATTACCTTACAATTTCTGGGTGCCATCGCTCCAGATGATATCGATGATTTAATCGAAGCGATTCAAATCCCCAGCATAAAACCCTTCTCGGCCAGTATCGACCATTACGCCTATTACCCGAAAAATGAAATCGGTTGTGTGGAAATCGTTGAAGGCAAACAACAGCTGAGCGACTTAAAAGAACATATCAATCGTTGTCTGGCGAATGCTGGGCAACATTTTGCCAAAGACAGACACTCCTTTAAGCCACATGTCACCTTATTCAGAGACTGTCAGCCAGTCGCCGACATCGAGCGGTTGGTGGATCTTAACTTTGAAATTGATCATTTTTGCCTGATGCAGTCGCATCAAAATCACAAAGGGATCTATTATGAAGTTCTGGAAGAGTGGCCTACCTACGAACCCAGCATAAAAGAACAGCTTTTTGGGATTAAAGAATAATAAGGTCGAGCCTATGTCATTCCCGCACCAGCGGGAATGACAGGAAAAGTTAACTTCTCAACAGCTTAGCAGCAATGGTCCTAAAGCCTAACCCGGTACCGCCCGCCGACCACTTAGGCGTAGGGCTGTCGTTATAGGCCGATGCCAAGTCGATATGCAGCCAGCCCTTACCCTCGTTCGGCACAAAGCGAGACAGGAAGCCTGCAGCATTACTGGCGCCGCCAGGACCACCACCTTTCACCGCTTTGCTGTTCGCGGTATCGGCAAAATGCGAAGGACAGCGGTGGGCGTGGAAAGGCTCGAGTGGTAAAGGCCAGTGCTTTTCCTGCTCTTCCTGAGCAATATCTAAATACTCACTGCTGGCTTCCTGATCCAGAGCAAAGACTGCATTATAGTCACTACCCAAGGCCGTTACCGCAGCGCCGGTCAAAGTCGCGGCGTCAATAATTACGTCGGCACCCGACTCACCTGCCAATAACAGACCATCGGCCAGCACCACACGACCTTCAGCGTCGGTATTATGAATTTCAACGGTTAAGCCATTCGGATAGGTTAAAATATCGCCCAACTTATACGCATGACCGCTAATCAGGTTCTCGGCACAACATAAATACAGGTTAACGGGGTTCTCCAAGCCACGTAGAATGGCCAAACCTAAACCACCGGTCACTGTTGCCGCACCGCCCATATCGGCTTTCATATGCAACATACCAGCGCTCGGTTTAATACTGTAACCACCACTGTCAAAAGTAATGCCTTTACCCACTAGTGCCGCAGCAGGTTTGTCGCCATTGCCTTTCGGATCATATTTTAATTTTAATAGTGCTGGTGGACGCTTGGAACCGCGCCCCACTTCCCAGGTACCGATATGACCTTGTTGCTCCAGCTCCTCACCCGCCACAATCTCATAGCTGACATGATCAGGTGCCAGACTTTGTACAAATTGTGCTGCTTCTTGAGCTAGCACTTCTGGTGCCAGCACTTCAGGCGTTTCATTCACCATCGAACGCATCCAGCGGCTGACCTGAATACGCGCGTCTAATTCGCTACTCTCCGCTTCAGCCAGTTCGGCAAAATCGATCTGAACATCGACTTTCGGCTCATAAGCACCTTGAAAGAAACTCCACTGCTGTTCCAAAGACCAGTCACCTTTCAAAGCAAAAAACGATAGGCCCTGAGTAATCAGACGACGCGCAGCGACCTGCACTAATTCAGGATCTTGAGTATGAATGGTTACGCTATCATCTTTAAAACTTAACAGGGCGCCTTCGCCCCATTGTTCTGGCGCACTATCATTGGATAGATAAATATCTAAAGTCATAAGAATCCTTATTGATTTTGTATCGCCGGGGTGCGATTAGAATAAATGCCCCAGCTTTGATTGTTTGGTCGACAGATACATCGCATTATGTGGGTTCTGCCCAAACTTCAATGGCACACGCTCCACCACATCAATGCCAGCATCTTTCATTGAACTCACTTTGCGCGGATTATTAGTCATCAGGCGTATTTTTTTAATACCCAAAATATCCAGGGCATCAGAAGCCACCTTAAAGTCACGCTCATCGGCACCAAAACCAAGATGTTCGTTTGCCTGCACCGTATCCATACCTTGATCCTGCAGAGAGTAAGCACGAATTTTATTGGTCAGGCCAATACCGCGTCCCTCCTGGCGTAAATACAACAGCACACCAGAGCCTTGCTCGGCAATTTTTTCAAGCGCTGCCCGAAGCTGGAAACCACAATCGCAGCGTAAACTAAACAGGGCATCGCCTGTGAGGCACTCAGAATGAATACGAGCCAGCACAGGCTCCTCACCTTCCCAATCACCATACGTCATGGCAATATGCTCTTTACCATCATCAGTTTCGAGGGCGTGAATGACAAAATCTCCCCAAGGGGTGGGAAGCTTGGCCTGTAGGCTATCTTGTTGGTTCATTAGATCAGTTTTACCACTATCTGTCGGAAACCCCATCATTTTACACTAACTGTCAAATTAGCAACAGCCTGTATCCCAGTACCTCCTCCAATTAATTGAAAGAGGTACTAGACCGAACGGTTATTCTCGAGCAGCCTGGCGACAGTGACCCAGAATTCATGCCAGTCATCCGGTGTATCGGCATGCCCCGTCGAATAAATCCGGTGTTCGGCATCCTGTTTTGCCGCCAATAGCTTGGTTAAGGCATTGATAGGAACCGTTTTATCGGTTTTGCCATGAATCATATATGCCAGGCCATTGTAATCTTTCAAAGCAGAAACATTATCAAAAGGATCACGAACCAGAAAATGCGGCACCCAACGCTGGCGCGCTAAATCCGTCACACTGGCATAAGTCGACATCAACACTACGGCATAAGGATTTTTTTCTGACAGCACGCTTAACACTGCACCGCCACCCATCGAGCGGCCCAACAGTGATATATGCTTTGAATCCAATTGCGGATGCTGCTCAACCCATTCATAAGATTTCAGCATGCACTCCTTAATGGTGTCATAACTTGGCCGCCCGTCCGAACGACCATAACCCGGATACTCAACCAGCACTACGGCAAACCCCCGCTCACGAACATAATCTACCCGCTGCGCCCAGTCATCAATAATATTGCCATTGCCATGAGCCAACATAATAACCGGAGCTAACGCGCCAAATCGTTGACGCAAGGGGGGCATATAAGCCAGTTCAAACTCACCCTGCGAAAAAGGCAATCGAATCAACTCACCACCAGCTTGAGTAATCAGCTCGGCATTAGGTTCAGGTAACTCATGAGTTGGAAACAACATACGACGCTGTAAAATGTAAAAAAATAGAACATACAGCAAGTAACTTGCCGAAAGTCCAATTAGCCCCCAAATCACGATATGCATAATTCTTAAATATTGCGTCTATTTTTTATACTGTTAGAATTCTACCATTCTAACATCTTGTTACCGGTCTTTCGCCACAAAGCTGCCGATCGGTATGTTAAAATAAAAGTATTACTGAAATTGGGTTTTGATATGTCACATTTATGTTTGGTCACTGACATCAAAGACGGACAGGCAAAAGCATTCCCGCACCCTTCTGCTACAGAAGATCGCGACCTCATCATTGTCCGCCGTGGACTGAATGTTTATGGCTACGTCAACCGCTGCCCGCACGCCGGCACCAACCTCAATTGGCAGGAAGACGAATTCATGACCGATGATGAAAATTATCTGATGTGCTTTACTCACGGCGCGCTGTTCGAGCCCGACACTGGCAAATGCGTTGCCGGCCCCTGCGCTGGTGCTGGTTTAAGTGAAGTTAAGCTCGAAGTTGAAAACGGTAAAGTGTATTACTCGGGATAATTCTTTCTAATATCCACCCCGTAAGAGCTCATGATGTTAGATCAGAGCCTGAATAACTAACCACTTACAATTCAATAAGTTAGTAAGACCTTGAGTTCAGACTCATCAAGTTTATTTTTATTCAACAAACTTAGTATTTGCTTCCTACTCTCATCAATCTTATTCCATTTGGCTTTTCTATAATTTCTTTTATATAAATCCTTTAAACTACTATTAGACGGCAAACACTCCTTTCCCGTTCTAACTCTAATTGAGCAGCTTGCTGCCCACCCAATTCTTTCACTTAAAGTGATAGGGTAACATTGTGCACCTAAGTCACAGGCCGCTAAACGCCAAGCTGTACGGGGTTGCTTAACTAAAGCAGCTACACCTGTAAGCGCATATGGATTATTCGACTGAATTACCTCAATAATCAATTGACTTTTTTGCTCACTGTTAAGTTTATCTACAGACTGTATTAGCTCATCAACCATCCGCTCATTATCTCCATCACTGTTACTGGCGTTTTTCGCCAAAAGTAAAGTATCTACCACAGCAACAGGATAACCTTTATCAAATGATTCCTTTAACCAGCCTAGTTTCCCCTTAGGGTGCTCAAAAGCTTTTCTTGTCTGCTCATTAAAGTTATTACATCGTATTGTTAATTCTTGATAGACCCCTGTTATTATTGAGATATCTGAGTCAATCTCTTTCTTAAAGCCTTCAATTAATTCTGGGTAACAAACTTGGCTTACTTTATATAGAAGATATTGTGCCTCAGGCTCCCCTCTTTTAGCTTTTGGCAGCATTTCATTAGCTAATGAATAAAGATCATGGCTTTCATAAAACTGATATATAGCTGTTTTAGACCAGTCCGACTTATTAGCTGACTCGACTGTTGACTCTATATCCGTGTTACGGTGTTCTGCTTCCAGAGAGCTGGACTTTTTTTGTATAGTATTTGCTAATAATTTTTTATTACCCTCACTTCGCTTGCTATCAGCTCCTTTATAGAAATATAAAAAGCTACCTAACAGTAAAGTTAAGGCTGTAAATACCAAAATAATTGATATATTTCTTTTCATAATCATGAAGCTCTGGTGGGTAATATAATACCCACCATTACGAATAGTTTAGTATTGTCCTTCATCTTTTTTATCCTCTTGAGGTTCAACCGTTACATAGCCTCTATCCGTTGGACACTCACCATAGCAAACTATATCGCCATCTGGAATTTGGTAAGCTGTCCACCCACCGTCGTGCTGCCAACCTCCTCCTCCACTAGCAACTTGTTTAGTTCCATTAGTGGTTAAAATAGCAACTTCATCTCCATTCTTATCAACGACTATAATAATTGGTAAGTCTTGAATCCCTCTCAAAACATCTTTAAATATGGCTTTCACTGTATTCAAGCCTAAAATAGCCGTATCTCCATTTGCAAATGTTATCGTCAATGCATCATAGCTAGCCCCGGCAAAAGCATCATTTATATGAATATATGAAAGTACTGCTTGTTGTAAGAGGTCATAACCAGCATATTTATCTTCAAAGTCATTAAAACCTGTTACAGGCTGCACGCCATGATCCAACAAATCACTATACTCTAATTCTAAAGTTCCTTTTTCTGCTCCGGAGGCCAAAAAGTTCAAGTACTTATTGTATGAATATTCGTGTTCAATCAACGTCGAAATTATTTTAATCTCTTTATACTCATAATTATTATCAGGGTTCGGGCTCTTCATATAAAGTGCTTCAACAGTTTTTAACGTATTATTCCTCTTATTAAAAACTAACCAGTAAGTTCTCTCATTTGCAGGCATAAACTCTTTCACTGCATTTTTAAAATCAGCATTGGAATAACACTGATTACACTCTAAAGGAATAGCCGTCTCTTGGGTATTATTACCATATTGACCAGAGTATGCGATGCCTGAGAAGAGAGATAATGCTAATACGAACCCTATATAAATGATATGTTTCATTCTAATCGTCCTTAAAGTTATTAATTCTTGAAAAATATAAGCGCTAGCGAGTACTATACACCCAGCAGCAAAGCTTACCCTACGAGTATTATTTTTCTATTTCAACAAATTTTATGTGTCAGTTTGCATCAATTAATAACCTGCAGAAATAAATCAAATATACATTAATCAGTATCTATGCAATCAGAAAATCTAAATTCCTAGTATGCCGGTATAATATCCTTGTCCTTGTACAAAACTTACTCTCTACTACCATAAGAAATTTTAATGGATGATTTTAAGGAGAGTTATTTACTCCTTCAAGGTTAGATTTCTATTGCAGCTTCTTTTTCTGAGTACCAACAGCAGATTCGTCTGTAAAAAGATTGCCGCGTTCGTTTCACGAACTCGCAATGACGCGATTAAGTTCACTGCGATAACGTTTATTGTTCAATAATCCTTCTGTACAATGCGTTCACTTATTCACCAACAGCGATAGTTACCTTTTGAAACTCTCTCCACCTTTAATCAAAACCACTTTACTCAAACGCTACAAACGCTTTCTGGCGGATGTGGTAAGCAATGAATATGGCGAGTTTACGGCTCATTGTCCGAATACGGGTTCGATGAAGAATTGTTGGCAGGAGGGTGATACGGCGTGGTTGCTGGATTCGCAAAATCCAAAACGAAAGTACCGTTACACCTGGGTATTAAATCAGAATCAAGATGGCGACTGGATTTGTATCAATACCCATTTGGCAAATCAAATCGTGCGCGAAGGTATCGAGGATGGCGTTGTCGAGGAGTTGCGGGGATATGATTCGTTACAGCAGGAAGTAAAGTATGGCGAGGAAAACAGTCGGATCGATCTATTATTAACGGACAACAACAAGCCAGACTGTTATGTGGAAATTAAAACCGTGACTTTGCTTGAGTCTGGAATCAATAAAGAGTCCGGCGAGGAATTTGCCGCAGGCGCGGGGTTCTTTCCTGATGCGGTTAGCACGCGCGGACAGAAGCATTTACGCGAGTTAATTCACATGGTTGAACAGGGCCATCGAGCAGTATTGTTCTTTTTAGTTCAACACTCAGGGATCAAAACCGTCAGTCCCGCCGCCCATATCGACCCCAAATATGCCGAATTATTGACCAATGCAGCACAAAAAGGGGTTGAAATTTATGCATATAATACCCATATCACTGCCGCAGAGGTTAATCTGCAACAGGCCTTACCAGTAATTCTGTAGAAAATTCAACAGGTTGGCCAAAATAAACGCAAAATTTGCGCTTTTTTCGCAAATTCGGCTTTTCAATTGGTACTCATAGGGCTAATATCCCTCTTTCACTTTTCTAAAAGTTTGTCAATGCAGATTTGAAAAAGTGAACTGATTTACCATTAGTCATGGAGCATTAAATTCGATGCCACGTAAAAAAACAGCTACAAACACAACGTTAGAAAAACTTGGAATTCAGCCTTATAAAGAGAAAAAAGGCGAAGAGTATATGAACGATGCTCAATACGAGCACTTCCGTCATATCCTCAACGAATGGAAAAAACAGTTGATGGAAGAAGTTGATCGTACCGTGCACCATATGCAGGATGAAGCAGCGAATTTCCCCGATCCTGTGGACCGAGCGTCACAGGAAGAAGAGTTCTCGCTGGAGCTGCGCACGCGTGATCGTGAGCGAAAGCTACTGAAAAAAATCATTCAATCTTTAGGCAAGATCGACGACGATGAGTACGGCTATTGTGAGTCATGCGGTATTGAGATCGGTATCCGTCGCCTGGAGGCTCGTCCAACCGCAGAGCTTTGCATTGACTGTAAAACGTTAGACGAAATTAAAGAGCGTCAATACGGTAGTTAGAGCGCGTTGCCCAAGCAGCCTGAAGATAAACAGCAGGATTCCCGAACTCATCAACCCCATGAGTTCGGTGGCGCTCTATCAACCTCACAAATAAACCTGATCCGTGGCCGTTTTGCGCCATCTCCTTCGGGGCCGCTTCATTTTGGCTCACTAATTGCCGCCGTCGGCAGCTTTCTCATCGCTAAAACATGTAATGCCGAATGGCAGGTTCGAATCGAAGATATCGATCCACCACGAGAAATCGAGGGCGCCACCGACACCATTTTGCGCCAACTGGAAGCCTTTGGCCTGCATTGGGATGGCCCGGTCATCTATCAAAGCGAAAGTATTCCCCGCTTCCAGCATATTCTGGCGGAGCTACAGTCCAATGACCTGCTTTATGCCTGCAATTGCACTCGCAAAAAAGTTAACGCTATCAGCGATAACGGGCGTTACCCGAATATCTGCAGCACGAAAGACTTAAGCTTCGATGGCGAAGTGGCGTGGAAACTGCGTCATGGTCAGGCAGACTATTCGTTTGTCGATCAAATTCAAGGAGCCTGCCACTTTGCCAATGATTTGTATCGGGAAGACTTCACCGTCAAACGAAAAGATGGGCTGATGGCGTATCAACTGGCGGTTGTGGTCGATGACATTGACGCTGGTATCGATCATGTCGTTCGTGGCAGTGACTTACTCGATTCAACACCTCGGCAGCTACGGCTATATGAGGTTTTGGGAAAAGAACCACCTCTGTGGTATCACCTGCCGGTTGCCATTAATCAGGATGGAAATAAGTTGTCCAAACAAAATCATGCCGAGGCCATTACCGAACATCAAGCCAGTCAGTTGCTGGTTCAGGCATTACAGTTTCTAGGGCAAAAAGCTCCAGCCGAGCTGCAACATGAAAACGTTGAGTCCATTATTGATTGGGCACTGGAGTACTTTTCCATACAAAAGATTCCCCAAAAACAACAAATCCCTTATTTTGACTAACGCTTGTGCTATTATTGCACAACACGAACAAACGTATGATTTATGAGCGCTTTTTTTTCAACTGTAAAAAAATGGTTTTCGAGACCGAGTCATGATATCCACAACAGTAGCAACACGCATTCAGCTATGACACAACCCAACCATATCATTACCCGCGACAATCATACGGTATCTCGCAAAGAAATCAGCGACAATGCCCTTAAGGTGTTGTATCGCTTAAGCAAAGCTGGCTACGAAGCCTTCCTGGTCGGTGGTGGTGTGCGAGATATTCTGCTTGGCTTACATCCGAAAGACTTCGATATCGCAACCAACGCGACGCCAGAGCAAATCAGAAAGTTATTTCGAAACAGCCGAATCATCGGTCGCCGTTTTAAGCTGGTACACATCCTGTTCGGCCGTGACATGATTGAAGTCGCCACTTTCCGCGCGCACTGTGATCAAAACATTGAGCAGGCATCGGAAGGTATGATCATCCGCGATAACGTCTATGGCGATATCGAAGAAGATGCCGAACGTCGCGACTTCACGGTCAATGCGCTCTATTACAATATTAAAGACTTCAGCGTTCACGACTACTGCGGCGGTTTAACCGATCTGCGTAAGCGTCAACTGCGAATGATTGGTGATGCCGAAACCCGCTACCGCGAAGATCCGGTTCGAATGTTACGCGCTATTCGACTGGCGACCAAACTCGATCTCACTATCGAACCGAATACACTCGACCCCATCGCCAAGCTGGCACCACTACTGGAGCAGGTGCCTGCTGCACGCCTGTGGGAAGAATATCGAAAGATGTTCCTGTCTGGCAAAGGGCTGGCAACTTTTAAGGCTTTACAACAGCATGAACTGCTGCAAAAGCTTTTCCCAGTGACCGAACATTTGCTGCACGAACATCCGGACTTTGAAGCTTTCATTGAGTCGGCGCTTATCAATACCGATAAAAGGCTGGCCGAAGACAAAACGGTCAACCCGGCATTTTTAATCGCGGTCATGTTATGGCAGCCGCTACTCGAACAGGCCCACCGGATGGAAACCAAAGGCGTGAACTTTAACGATGCGTTCTTTAAAAGCATGGGCAAAGTGTTAGGCAAACAGAGCCAGCACATTGCCATACCACGCCGCTATGGCCTCATCATCCGCGATATATGGGCTTTGCAGTTACGCCTGCCACAGCGTCGAGGGAAGAAAGTCTGGTCCATCCTGGAACACCCTCGCTTCCGTGCCGCCTATGACTTTTTAGTGCTGCGTGCGGAAGCGGATCCATCGTTGCGAGAAGTCGCGGACTGGTGGACAAAGTTCCAGGATGCGGATAAAGACACACAGCGCTCCATGCTGCCAAAACGCAAACGGCGCCAACCTAAGCGACGCAAGAAACCAAAGAACTAAAGCCGGTGCCAGTACCATGCCATCTGTTAGCTATATAGCCCTGGGCAGCAACTTAAACAATCCCAAGCAACAGGTTAAACATGCCTTGCTCGCACTGGACAGTTTACCTCACAGCTACCTGTTAGCTTATTCCAGTCTTTATCAAAGCGCTCCGATGGGACCACAGGATCAGCCGCCCTATGTCAACGCAGTCGCCAAGCTGGCCACAGAGCTGGCGCCGCTGGAACTGCTGGATGCGCTACAGTCTATCGAAAATGAACAGGGGCGCATCCGTGAAAAACGCTGGGGCGCTCGCACAATTGATTTGGATATTGTTCTCTACGATCATACAATCATGCAGACGGAGCGCTTAACGTTGCCTCACTATGGCGCAAAAGAGCGCGATTTTGTGCTGCGACCGCTGGCTGAGATTTCCCCTCTCCTGATATTTCCCGATGGGGAATCCGTGCAACAGGCGTTACAGCAGTGCCACAGTTACGAGTTGGAAAAAATTACAACTGATAATGACCAGGAGACAGTGAGTCGGCATGAATTATAAAATTCCACATAATTTTATCGCAGTAGAAGGTCCGATTGGCGTCGGTAAAACAACACTGGCCCGTAAACTCTCCGAGGTCCTGGGTAGCGAATTAATATTAGAAGAAGCCGAAGAGAACCCTTTTTTGGAGCGCTTCTATCAGGACCCCAAAAGTGGAGCCCTGCCGACTCAGCTTTACTTCTTATTTCAGCGAACACGGCAGCTACAGGACGTTCGTCAATCCGACATGTTCACCCCCCTCAGGGTAGCCGATTACTTGATGGACAAGGATCGCTTATTTGCACGCTCCACTCTGGACGAAGAAGAGTTAAGATTATATGAACAGGTTTACGATAACCTGACCATTGATGCGCCGAAACCGGATCTGGTGATCTATCTGCAAGCCGACGTTTCTGTTTTGGCTGATCGAATCAAAAAGCGCGGACGACGTGAAGAAGCGCCTATCGGGCAGGAATACCTACAGACCATATGCGATGCCTACACCGACTTTTTTTACTATTACCACGAATCGCCTTTGCTTATCGTTAATGCCTCAGGAATCGATCTGGTCGAAAATGAAAAAGACTTTGAGATGCTGCTGGAGCAAATCCACGCAACCACGTCTGGACGCAATTACTTTAACCCTCATCCCGCAGTTTAAACCGTACTGCCGAGAGAATTCAGATGAAGTACACAAGCATTAGTCACATCGAACAGTTAAAAGCAAAAGGTGAGAAATTTTCCTGTTTGACGGCTTATGACGCCACCTTTGCCAGCCTGATGTCGGATATTGGCATCGACGTTATTTTGGTCGGCGATTCTTTAGGGAACGTTATTCAGGGTCAAAAAACCACGGTTCCGGTCACCCTTGAACATATGGAATACCATATTGAGTGTGTTGCCCGAGCTAATCGTCATTGCCTAATCATCGGCGATATGCCTTATATGAGCTATAGCACCTCGGAAGAAGCCTACCAGACGGCGCGCCGCATTATGCAGGCCGGCGCGCAGATGGTGAAGCTGGAAGGTGGCGCCTGGTTGGAAGACACCATCCGCGGCCTGACCGATCGCGGCATTGCGGTCTGTACCCATCTTGGTTTAACGCCACAGTCCGTGGATTCATTAGGTGGTTTCAAGGTTCAGGGACGGGATGATGACACCGCCAATACCATGCTAAAAGACGCCAAACGTCTTGAAGCAGCAGGAGCCCGTATGTTGGTGCTGGAATGCGTCCCAAGCAAGCTGGCAAAAGAAATCGCGGAGGCTTTAACCATTCCGGTAATGGGTATTGGGGCCGGTGTTGACGTCGATGGGCAGGTTCTGGTTTTATATGACATGCTGGGCATTTCTCCATTCCGGGCTAAGTTCGTGCGTAACTTTATGGCTGACGCGCAAGGTGATATCAAGGCGGCTCTTCAGCTATACCATGACGAAGTCAAAGCACAGAACTTCCCCGCGGCAGAGCATTCATTCGAATAACGGATAGGACAATACTGTGAAGATCGTTCGCACCATCGCTGAGTTACAGGCAGAGCTAGCTGCCACTCGACGTGACAACAAAACTATTGGCTTTGTGCCTACCATGGGCAACCTGCATCAGGGACACCTTAGCCTGATCGATAAAGCGAAAGAGCACGCGGCATGCGTCGTTGTTAGTATTTTCGTTAACCCAACGCAGTTTGGTCCTAACGAAGACTTCGATGCTTACCCCCGAACCTTTGAGCAAGACTGCGACAAGTTAAACGCTCAGGGAGCAGATATTGTCTTTGCACCAACCGTCGACGACGTCTACCCGGATTATCAAAATACCCCCGCCCGCCCGAACCTAACTACGGTTCACGTCGCCGAATTAAGTCAAGATCACTGTGGCGGCTCTCGCCCCACTCACTTCGATGGCGTTACCACTGTTGTCTGTAAGCTGTTCAATATGGTGCGTCCCGATATCGCCGTCTTTGGACAAAAAGATTTTCAGCAACTGGCCATCATTAAGCGCATGGTTAAGGATCTCAATATTCCAATCGATATTGTTGGCGCTCCGATTGTGCGTGAACCCAACGGCGTTGCCATGAGCTCGCGTAATGGTTATCTAACGGAAGCTGAACTGGAGCAGGCGGCAGGTTTGCAGCAAACCTTGCAATGGGCCAAATCTCAGCTGGAAAATCATCTGCTCAATTTCGATCAGGTTGAACAAAGCGCAATTCAGCGCCTGGAAGAGCAGGGACTGCGTGTCGACTACTTTAATATCGCCAATGCCGAGACGCTGCAGGTAGCTGAAAAAAATGATACAGACATTGTCATTCTAGCCGCGGTATTCCTCGGTAAAGTCCGACTGATAGATAACATGACCCTATCACTGTCCTAGCTTCCTCAAGCTGAGACATTCTGCGCTGAATGTCTCGGCCAACAACTTTCCCCTGTCTAAAATTTGGTTTATGCTGAAGTAATAATAAAAGTTATTAGCGTTAGGAGTCAGCGTATGTCCGAAGTTAAAACCTATCCCATCATCAATAATCCGCAGCATAAGCCGCATATTGATGAAGAAAAGTATCACCGCATGTACCAACAATCGCTCCAGGATCCCGATAAATTCTGGTCACGAATGGCACATCAGTTTATTGACTGGTTTGAACCCTGGGATGAAGTCAGTAACGTTGACTACCACAAGGCTGAAATTAGCTGGTTTAAGGGCGGCAAGCTGAACGTCAGTTACAACTGTATCGATCGCCACCTCAAAGACAAGGCCGACCATACCGCCATTATCTGGGAAGGTGACGAGCCGGATCAGCAGCGTTATATCAGCTTTCAGGAACTGCACGACGAAGTCTGTCAGTTCGCCAATGCCTTAAAGGCTCGCGGTGTGAAAAAAGGCGATCGGGTCTGTATCTATATGCCCATGATCCCGGAAGTAGGGTTTGCCATGCTGGCCTGTGCCCGCATAGGAGCTATTCATTCGGTAGTCTTCGGCGGCTTCTCCCCGGAAGCCTTAAAGAGCCGTATTCTGGACAGTGACTGCCACGTTCTGATCACGGCCGATGCCGGTGTACGCGGCGGTAAACAGGTTCCGCTAAAAGCCAACGCCGACACGGCGTTAGCAGGCTGCCCCGATGTTCATACGGTTATGGTGGTTAAAAGCCAGGACAATGATATCGAGTGGGACAGTGAGCGTGACGTTGATTATAACGAATTTAAGAAAGACATGTCGACGGAGTGCAAGCCTGAAGTCATGGATGCCGAAGATCCATTATTCATTCTCTACACTTCTGGCTCTACCGGTAAACCGAAGGGCGTCATGCACACTTCTGGTGGCTATCTGCTCTATACCGCCATGACTCATAAATACGTCTTTGACTACCATGAAGGCGATATTTACTGGTGTACCGCCGACGCCGGTTGGATTACTGGTCATTCTTATATTTTCTACGGCCCGCTGGCGAATGGGGCAACCACGCTCGTCTTTGAAGGCGTACCCAATTATCCGACACCATCTCGCCTGTGGGAAGTGGTCGACAAACATAAGGTCACCATATTCTATACCGCGCCAACGGCTATTCGCGCCTTGATGGCCGGCGGCAATGAGGCAGTAACCAAGACCTCGCGTCATTCACTGCGCGTTTTAGGAACGGTCGGCGAACCGATTAACCCGGAAGCCTGGGAATGGTATTTCCATGTTGTAGGAGACGAGCGCTGCCCCATCGTCGATACCTGGTGGCAAACCGAGACCGGAGGTATTTTAATTTCCCCCCTGCCCGGCGCGACACCACTAAAACCCGGCTCCGCAACCCGCCCTTTCTTCGGGATCGAGCCCGCACTGCTGGATAATGATGCCAACGAGCTTGATGGCGTTGCCAGCGGCAGTTTAGTCATGAAACACTCCTGGCCCGGTCAGATGCGCTCGGTCTGGGGCGATCATCAACGCTTCTACGACACCTACTTTTCACAGTTCCCCGGTTACTATTTCTCCGGCGATGGCGCACACCGCGATGGTGACGGCTATTACTGGATCACTGGCCGAATGGATGACGTGCTGAACGTTTCCGGCCATCGCATGGGAACGGCCGAGATAGAAAGTGCCCTGGTCCTTCATCCGAAAGTTGCAGAAGCGGCGGTTGTCGGCTATCCACACGATATCAAGGGGCAGGGCATTTATGTCTACGTCACCTTGATGAAAGGTGAGCAGAGCTCGGATGCATTGAGAAGCAAACTGGTCGCACACGTTGCAAAAGAAATAGGCCCCATCGCCAAACCTGATAAACTGCAGTTTGCTGCTGATTTACCTAAGACACGCTCCGGTAAAATCATGCGTCGTATCTTGAGAAAAATTGCCGAAGATGATGTCGAAAATATCGGTGACACATCAACGCTGGCCGAACCGGCGGTCGTCGAGAAATTGATTGAAGAAAAGCTATAATACTCGAATCTCAGGAAGGCTGAAGCACTCGTGCTTCAGCCTTTTCTAACCAATCCTCGGTAACAATAAAACCTCGCATCACTTCTACAGCCCCTCTCATCCCTACCACCTGTTGAATTTTCTGAAATGGGTAACGCTCGTTATGCCCATGAATAAGAAAGGTTTTTTTATCTATAACTTTCAGTTCTGCTTTTTCTTCATCTGTGACATCTGATAACCAGTAGGTTTTGGGTAACAGAAACCACTCAATATCAGAGCTCAGCTGCAGGTGAGCAAAGTCCTGCCAGGTCGTCCAGAATCCCTTTAAATGCTTCGAGTTAACCTCTTTGGGGTAGGCAAAATCTTCCTCTATAAATGACTCAAGAGGATAAAATAAACGGCCTCGAGTCAGTACTTTTTTTTCATCAATGTAAATATCTTGCTGGCGTAACCAGTCTTTAATCGCCAGATCATCGGACAGCTTCATCTGATGAGAAAACAGACGGTGGTATTTACTATCAAACCGATCGCGCAGATTTGGCCCGACCCAGTCACTCAAGTTATCCCCCTGCCCCACCTGCAGATAAAACTTCACTGCCAGTTCACAATGAATACTGCAGTCAAAAACTTTGTCGTATAGGATGGAGTCAAACTCGCCAAAGGTATGGTTATCAATAATAACCTGTAGATTATGCGCGGTTACTTCGAGGCTGTCGCAGTGTGCCGTCAAATGTTGCCATAACTGTTCAAAATAGACCCCTAAGCGGTGCGTTTCCTTATAGTCAAAAGCGCCACGCAAGGACATACGGCTAACGAGCTCGGCAGTACTATGACGACGAGATAATGCCAATAAATCTGATGACTGAAGAAGCCAGGCTAAATCATTTTGGTAACGAGACATCCACCTTCCGCTGTAACTCTTCCATTTGGTTTTTGCTATCATACCAAAAAAAGCTCTCTCAGGAGCAGGGGCAGATATTGATCGGAAATAATAACTACAGTCAGGCAAAAAAAGGGACCGCTTAATCAAGCAGCGGTCCCAATTCACTAGAGGTATGAATCTTACAGGGGTAGTCTTAACAAGGAGAGAAAATTCATACGAAGGTTTGAGGTTAATCGTTAGCTATAACCGCTTACCTTGACTAACACTATACCGCACAAAGTTGTTAAAATGTTTCTGTATTTAGTAAAAACTAAGAAAAGTTATGTAAAGGATACTGACTATTCTTTACACTGGGAGTCAGCGGTGCGTGGTAGTATTCGCTCATATACCGAGTAAATAAAGAGTATAATAACCTCTGCTGTCACTAGGGAAAACTTATGGCCAAATTATTATTAGCTGACGATGACATCGAACTTTGCCAACTGCTACAGGAATACCTGTCACAGGAAGGTTTTGACATAACAGTGGCCCACGATGGCGCGACTGCGGCACAACTGATCCTTAACGATACGTTTGATCTCATGATACTCGACGTCATGCTGCCAAACTTGAATGGGTTCGATGTACTGAAAGAAGTACGCAAAGCATCTCAAGTTCCGATCCTGATGCTGACGGCCAGAGGCGATGAAGTGGATCGCATTGTTGGCCTCGAGCTGGGGGCTGATGACTATATTGGTAAACCGTGTAACCCAAGAGAACTCACCGCCCGTATTCGTTCAATCTTAAGACGTACTGAGACGGACTATAGCAGTAACAAGAAAAAATTGCGCTCGATTCATCTGGACGATTTATATATCAATCCGGGCTCGCGCGAAGCATTGGTTAATAACCAGGCCATCAAGTTAACCGCAACCGAGTTTGATATTTTATATCTGCTTACCAGTCAAGCCGGTGAACTGGTTAAACGCGACGACTTATCTGAAAAATGTTTAGGTCGCTCACTCGAGGCTTATGATCGAAGTATTGATATGCATATCAGTAATTTAAGACGTAAGCTCGGTACCGATATCAAAGGCGAAGAACGTATCAAAACGGTCAGGGGCGTTGGCTATCAGTATGTTTCGCACGATACGTAAGCTAACGCAACCAAGTTTATTCTGGAAAATTTTTCTATGGTTTTGGTTAGCCACCCTGCTAACCTTAACCAGTATTATTTTTCTCTACAGCGTAACCTCTCAGGATACCCGCCTCGTACCGACCTCGCCGGAAGAGTCTGAGCTATTAAGGCAAACGGCGATTACGGTGCAGTTACGCCATGTCATCGAAGAGTACCAGAATGGCCTGCCCATTCAGCCGAGCGGGACATCGAAAGAACTCGATAATACGTTTATTCTCAATAATCAAGGCTATGAAATATCCGATAAAGAAGTTCCGGACGTCATTTATCAACTAAGAGCTTACTATAAACAGCGTAATCGTCCTGCCACCGTTACCATCAACAACTACTCTTATTCAGGCCCCGAAATTGTTTTTAGTCGTGGCCAGTACTATTTATTATTCATCAAGAAAAAGAGTCAACAGCATTTCAGCACCCTCATTACCGAGTTTTATCACAGCATCAGTATCTGGCAGTTACTGGCCGCTCTCGGTATCAGTTTCCTCGTCTGCTTTGCCCTCACCTGGTATTTAACGCGACCGATCCGGCAGTTGCAAAGAGCCACAAAAGCGATTGCCCAGGGCGATCTACAAGCACGAGCGAAAGACTATATTGGCAAGCGTGGCGATGAGTTCTACGATCTTGCCGAAGATTTTGATCTGATGGCTGATCGCATTAACCGCATTATTATGTCGCAGAAGCGCTTATTGAGCGATGTCTCTCACGAGCTGCGCTCTCCCCTGACACGAATGCAGATTGCGGCCAGCTTAGCGCAAAAGCACAGTCACTCAGAGTGTGCCAACCACATCGATCGGATTGAGCTAGAAGTTGAAAGATTGGATGAGCTGATTGGAGAGTTATTGCAAGTAGCCGCGCTGGAACGTGGCCATCAGCACGGCAACCCCGATACCTTTGTCGTCAATGATTTACTCGACGTCATCATTAGCGACGCACAGTTTGAGGCTAAAGCTAATAATAAAAAAGTGGAATTACTGGCTAGCCCCACCATCAGCTTCAAAGGATTTTATAATTTATTGGCACGCTCAATCGAAAATGTCATTCGCAATGCTATTCGCCATACTCCTGACGGCACCAAAATCACGGTACAGATCAAAGACGCTGGCCACCACTTCCTCATTATCATTACCGATCAGGGCCAGGGCATAGAGCAGGAACACCTCAATAAAATCTTTGAGCCGTTTTACCGCCCAACAGAAGCTCGAGAGCGAAGCTCTGGTGGCACAGGGTTAGGGCTCACCATCGCTAAGCGTGGCGTTGAAGTGAATGGCGGCAGTATCAGTGCCGAAAATGCGCCAGATGGCGGCTTAAGAGTGACCATGACACTTCCTAAAAGCATCATATAAAACGACTGACGATATTCCATAAAAGAAACAGCGCCAGGGCAATCAGAAAGCCGCCCAGAATACGATCAATCCAATGCCCAAAATGGTTAAAGAAGCCTCTGACTGTATTGCTGGCCAAAATGTAAGAGAGGAACGTAAACCAGGCTGCTGTCGCAATGGCCATCCATACGCCGTAAAAACCCTGCACCGCGAAAGGGGTATCGGGTCCAATCAGCGTGGTAAACAGCGACAGAAAGAACAATGTTGCCTTCGGATTAAGGACATTGGTAATAAAGCCTTGCCGAAAGGCCTTAGCATCGGTCATCTGCACCTGTGGTGCCTTTTTCTCGACCTTTCCCAGCGTAGAATGCGCCTGAGAGCGTAATGCCCCCCAGCCAATGTAGGTTAAATAAGCGGCTCCAGCTAACTGGATCAAAGTAAAGAGCCACTCGGTGCTCTGGATGATCAAGCCAATACCCAGCACGGCATAAGCAACATGCACAAAAATCGCCAAACCAATTCCCAGGCTGGTAATAATGGCGTAACGCCGCCCAAAGGTAATGGACTGGCGCATCACAATCGCAAAATCAGGGCCGGGGCTAGCCACGGCTAAAGCATGAGCCGAGGCTATCAGGACAAACTGCTGCCAGTACTGACCAAGTAAAGTAATAAAGTCCTGCAAACCAATTACCCTATAACCTTCAATATTTTTTGCGATAGCTCAAACATCAGGGAGCCAAAGGAGCTGACAATAAGAAAGATAATAACAGCCACCAAAACGGTAATCGTCGCTGATAATTTTAATTCAAAATAGTTGCTTAACGCTGCTTTCTCACCTTGCCTGCTTAGTTTTCGGCGGAGCCATAACTGTTTCATATGACCACCCAGTAACCATAGGCAGACAGCCATGGTGATAATACAGCTGAGTAAAACGATGACTTGTGTTTTCTCAAAACTCAGTGCTGCGCCCAATACAACTCCAGGCATTAAATAGACTGGTGCCCAAATCATGCTGGCGATCAGCACTGCGATTAAGAACTTCTTTGCGGGCATATCCAGAATGCCAGCAATTAACGAAATAACCGCACGGATAGGACCAATAAACTGCCCTATCAAAATACCGGCAAAGCCATGCCGCTTAAAAAAATCTTCTGCTCGATGCAACAATTTTTGGTGGTTTTCGACCCACGACCAGTGGTGGACTCGCTCTTTAAACGCAACACCGACTAAAAATGACAATGACTGCCCTGAAGCCGCGCCGGCGAAACTGAAAAAAGCAATCGGCCAGAAACTCAGTGTTCCAGTTCCAATCAGGCTACCAACGCCAACCAGCAGCAACCACCCCGGCATCGCCAGACCGATAATGGCCAACGATTCTAGAAAGGCAATAGCAAATACTACCGCCCCGGCCCAATGCGGGTTGGCTCGTATCCACTCAATGATATTATTTACGATCTCTTCCATGGGAGCTAATAATGAATAAAGTCTGACAAAAAGTCGACAACTATTTGTAAGCTTTTATTGCACAGCTCCCAATGGCTTATCTTTCTTGCTTATTTATTGAGGCTCGTTTATCGTTTGAATACTTCAGTTATGGACTTCAAAACAGGTTTAAACACCATGAATGATAAATACAAAACGATAATCCAACAGCGCCAGCCACAGGACGTTGAAATTTTCCACAATGTGCACCCTGACGTAAAGCCACCCAAGATGGAGCTGGACGAAATCTATTCCGATCATCAAAAGGTTAACGATTACCGTTCATCGGGAGAGCTGATTCGTAGTCTTGCACGAACTATTAAGAAGTGGCGACTAAACATGCCCAAAGGCGCTCAACCAGTGATTGTTGCTATGCTCAATGGGGGCTTACAAATTAATGTGGCCAGGCTCGTTCAGGAATCATTCCACGGCATTCGAATCGAAGGAACGTCCGGCGGCAACCCTTGCATGGTTCTTTCGCACCAAAGCAATGTCGAGCTATTGTGCTATATTCAGAAAGTACCGGAGGAGGAACCCGATAGACGCATTGGCTTCGTTATTGATGGCGAAGAAACCGAAGAGTAATGGTAAAAGCAGGGAGCTATATCGCTTCCTGCATATCCTCTTCATCGAGACGCAGCACCAGATTAATAGCCAAATCTTCAGCCACCAGCTGCAACTCCTTTTCCACCTCGCCCATATCAATAATGTAGTCCGTTGACACCTGCAGGCGCACTTTATACAGCGGCTTTCCAACATTATGCATGTAGCGCTTTCTCGATAGTTCATCAATGACTAACTGATTACGCGCCAGAGCTCGGAGCAACGCCACGTCAACCGCGTGATCTTTCAAACCAAAAAGCTCCACTTCGAAGCGCACCCGATCTTGTTGCTTACTATCGAAATCTTCCGCGGGAGACAACTCAAAATTCAGCCGTTCTGAACTCAAACTGTCCAGACAAGCTCGGAATGAACCAAAATAGGCAGGATTTATAGAAATATAGAGCAAACCGTTAAATACATTGTTCATTCGATTAAAGCGTGACGCCTGTAATCGACCATTAAAACGGTTAATGATTTCCGACAATGTAATGATGATTTCTTCATTACCAGAGCCGGTCACCGAAACAATCACATCAATATCCTTATATGATTGCTGAAATTGCTGCAAGCACTCTTCACTCATGTTATCGCCATCCATCACTATTAATACTCCATTTAATTAGTAGGCTGTATAAAAAGTACTCTATTTGGCACAGTTTTTCAATCAAAGACAACTATTGTTAAATCTTTTCTATCAATCTTGTCATAATCATCCGTAGCTTCTACTATAATTTAATACAATCTTGCCAAGGAGTCTCAATATGAGAAAGCATTTACTAACAGGACTGGCCGTTGCATTATTAACAGCCTGTGCAACATCACCTACCGGCCGCAATCAGGTTCTTGTGTTCTCAGAAACACAAATGGCAGAGATGGGCGCTGCAAGTTTCACCTCAATGAAGAAAAGCCAGACAGTCGATACCAGTCAGCGGCATAACCGTTATGTTCAATGTATTGTTAACGCCCTGATCCCTGAGCTCAACAAAAAAGCGCCTGATATGCGCTCTACGCGCTGGGAAACCAAGGTCTTTGTCGACGATTCGGCGAATGCTTTTGCCTTGCCAGGCGGCAAGATTGGCGTCCACACGGGGATGTTTAAGGTCGCCGAGAGTGCCGATCAGCTGGCGGCTGTAATAGGCCATGAAATTGGCCACGTTTGGGCGCGCCATGGTAACGCACGGGTCTCTAATCAGTTCTTAACCTCTACCGGCCTGCAACTGGCCGCCATTGCTGCTGGCGAACCTACCGCAGAAAAACAACAACTATTAGGCTTGCTCGGTGTCGGTACCCAAGTTGGTGTACTTCTGCCCTTTAATCGGGCCGATGAATCTGAAGCCGATGAAATTGGGTTGGAATTAATGGCCCGGGCAGGCTTTGATCCGAGACAAAGCGTGGAGCTGTGGAAAAATATGGCGAAACAAAGCGGTAGCAGGACACCTGAATTACTGTCCACACACCCGGCGCCCCAAACCCGGATAAAAGCATTACAAGGCTTGATGAATAGAAATATGCCGCTCTATGAGCAGGCTCGGGCACAGGGAAAGAGACCAAACTGCCGTCTATAAAGCACAGCGTCAGCTATTTGGCGGGGATTAAAGATCCGCCAAATAGCCACCCCTTTCATAGATGCCTTCCATATACAGTTCTTCAAAATCTTCAACCACCGATTTTTGAACTTCTGGAAGGGAGAGCATATTATCTCGCCACTTTGAAATTTTCTTATAATCGCTCACCGGATCAATTCCGGTATTATCTGCAACAATCTGCGAGCGCATTAAAAATGGTGCAAAGGCACTGTCGACCAGGCTAAAGCTCTCACCTTCAAAATACCCCTTGTCACCAACCTTACGCTCCAGAGGCGCTAACTTCTTAGTCAGATCTTCTTCAATCTTGAGGTACGTTTCTTCTCGTCTGGCCTGAGTTAACTGGTGCAGGGCGTTGAACAAACTGCTACTGAACTCTATCCAGGCGCGTTGCTCGGCTTTATCCAAAGGATCTTGCGACAACATGGGAGCACCATGCGTCTCATCCAAATACTCATTAATCACGGCAGACTCGAAAAGAACGCGATCTTTAACACGCAACAACGGCACTTTACCGAGAGGGGAAATATCGAGAAACCAGTCCGGTTTCTTCTGAAGATCGATATACTCTATCGTGTAATCAATCTTTTTATGCAATAACGTAATTACCGCTCGCTGTACGAACGGACATAACTTAAAGCTTATTAAAATAGGTTGTTCTAAAGAAGCCATATTCACAACTTAAAGTTAGTATCTTAAGTTAATGTAAAACGGATTTAGTGGAAAAGCAACAATACTTTCCTGATCTAAACCCCATAAAAAAAGGCTTTCCGAAGAAAGCCTTTTACCATAATTAGTGCTCTTGACCGCCAGCACCATGGACGTGACCGTGAGAAAGTTCTTCTTCACTGGCATCACGAACCTCAACCACTTTAACGTCAAAGTTTAACGTAACGCCTGCTAATGGATGGTTACCATCAACCGTTACTGTATCGCCTTCAACTTTTGTTACCGTGATCAGTTGAGGGCCCTGTGGCGATTCTGCATTGAACTGCATACCCGGCTCAACTTTATCAACGCCCTGGAACGCTTGCATTGGTACTTCTTTGATCAGTTGCTCGTGGCGATCACCATAGGCTTCGTCAGGTGTTACCGTTACTGACAACTCGTCATCAACCGCTTTACCGACAAGAGCACTTTCCAAACCAGGAATAATGTTTTTATGACCATGCAAATAGGCCAATGGCTCGTTACCTTCTGATGTATCAACCAATACACCCTCATCTGTTTTGACAGTGTATTCAATCTTTACGACTTTGTTTTCTTCAATTTGCATAATCAACTCACTTACTATCTATAAAATTTTATCCAGACATTATGCAAACAATGCTGGATACGAAATACTAAACTCTGGAGAATAAAAGAATATGAAGTGGGAATATCGACAGGGAAACTCTTATACAGAGTAATCAAATTTTGGCTAGTCTTACACTAGTATTAAACATGGGGATGGTAAATTTAAATACAACCCCGGTCACTCAACAATTCACTACTGTCATTCTAAACTCGATTTGGAGTCTTATAGAAATCAAACAAGCTCCTGAATCTAGTTCAGAATGACACAAGCTAATATTTTGCCTTAGAGTTAGAACAAGCTCCGAAAGGCATAAACGTAAGAAGCTAGATTTTTGTTCTAGAGCAAGGCATTTGATTTTGAGAGTGAGGGAATATATATCTAACTACATAACCGAGCCCTTAAATTCAAATAACACAGCTCTAGGACAAAGAGATGCTTCTTAGCTGACCTTTTCTCCCGCCGCCTGTTGGTCTGCATGATACGACGACCGCACCATCGGTCCGCTCGCCACATTGGTAAATCCTAAATCCTCAGCAATCTTACCTAACTCATCAAACTCTTTTGGTGGCATAAAGCGCATCACCGGATGGTGGTACTTACTCGGCTGCAGATACTGACCTAGCGTTAACATATCTACGCCGTGTGCACGCAAATCTTTCAGCACTTCAATAATCTCTTCATTGGTCTCACCTAGACCAACCATCAAACCTGACTTCGTTGGGATCCCTGGGTAGCGTTCTTTAAACTGTTTCAGCAAATCTAAAGACCATTGATAGTCGGCACCGGGACGCGCCTGCTTATACAAGCGTGGTACCGTTTCCAAGTTATGATTGAAAACGTCAGGCAAACCAGCTTCCATTTTATCCAGCGCCACTTCCATGCGACCACGAAAGTCGGGAACTAACACCTCAACCTTTAAGCCAGGATTTTGCTCTTTAGCGACGCGAACACATTCGGTAATATGCTCTGAACCACCATCACGCAGATCATCACGATCCACAGACGTAATCACCACATAATTGAGTTTCATCGACTTAACCGAATCCGCCAGATGCTGCGGCTCTTCCGGATCCAGCGGTAATGGACGACCATGCGCCACATCGCAGAAGGGGCAACGTCGAGTACAGATGTCACCCATGATCATAAAGGTTGCCGTACCGTGACCAAAACATTCAGGCAGGTTGGGACAGGAAGCTTCTTCACATACCGTGTGCAGCTTCTTATCACGCAACATATCTTTAATCTTGGTAATTTGATTGCCATTCGGTAGACGCACGCGGATCCAGTCCGGTTTACGCGGCATTTCTTCTGTCGGCATGATTTTCACTGGGATACGCGCCATCTTTTCTTCGGCACGCATCTTGTGTCCAGGAATGACTTTACCCGTAACTTTCTTCTTACGAGGAGATGTCTGGGCAACAGACTCTGGTTTTGACATAAAAAGTACTCAAACCTAACCCGATTACTCAGGCAGGCCCTTCATTTCAAGACGGCTAGTATAACCTAATTTGCTGCATAATTGATCCACTAAGTCTGGCTTTACACGCTCCAGCGTCTCAGGACCACCACGCTCGGCGATGTGGGTCATCGCCATACCTTGATAGCCGCAAGGATTAATCCGTGCAAACGGCTCAAGGTCCATATTAACATTCAAGGCCAAGCCATGAAATGACTTGCCCTTGCGAATTCTCAGGCCTAACGAGCAGATTTTAGCCTCATCGGTGTAGACGCCCGGTGCATCCGAGCGTGGATAGGCCTCAATACCGTACATTGCCAGAGTATCCACAATCGCGTTTTCAATCGCTGAGACCAGATCTCGTGGGCCCATACTTTTTCGGCGCAAATCGACCATAAAGTAGGCCACTTGCTGTCCGGGACCATGATAGGTCACCTGCCCCCCGCGATCGACCTGTACTACAGGAATATCGCCAGGGAATAATAAATGCTCAGGCTTACCGGCCTGCCCCTGGGTAAACACAGGAGCATGCTCAACCAGCCAAATCTCATCGGTCGTTTCGGCATCACGTTCATCAGTAAAACGCTGCATCCTCTTCCACACCGGGACATAGGTTTCATGCCCCAGCTCACGGATAATTACCGTATTGTCGTTACTCATTGTCGCTTCTTAGTTACAAGGTCATTTTTACGCCTTCGACGGTATAAACCTCTTTATACATGGCATCCACCTGCTGACGGCTTTCCACAGTCACCATAAAGGATAAAGAGACATAATTACCATCACGGCTCAACTTAGTGGTAGGCGAGTAATCACTAGGCACATGACGATTCACAATTTCGGCCACTTCCATATCAACGCCCTCACGATGGACGGCCATGACCTTAAAGCAAATTTCACATGGAAATTCCCATACTTTATCACGATCATAATGTGTCATAACTGTGCCTCACCACTAATTTCTCCCAGGTATAAACGCTCTTTTAATACCTGATAATATTCATACATTCGGCGCCAGACAGGGCCTGGTTCACCGTTACCAATTGTAACATCATTTACTCGGACGACTGGGCGGATTTCTTTGGTTGAACTGGTCAGCCAAACCTCGTCCGCTAATAACAACTCATGTTCCGGTATCGGTCGTTCCTCGTAAGGTATGCCGTGCTGCTGCGCCAGGCTTAGAATAAACTCACGCGTTACACCAGCTAACAGATGCTCACTTAAAGGCGGCGTAATGATAACACCATCGCGTACAATAAACAGGTTACTCGATGTTGCTTCACTCGCCTCACCGTTACGCACTAATATGGTGTCATCCGCCCCAGATTCAAGCGCCTGCTGTCTTAACATACAGTTGGCCAGCAAGGTGATGGCTTTAATATCGCAGCGCTGCCACCGAATATCCTCCGCCGTAATCACCGAAAAATCTTTAATATCAGTAGCTTGCCAAGACTTCTGCACCGGAGGTAGCGGTGACATCATGGCAAAGATGGTCGGTTCGCTAAGTTCTGGGAAGTCATGATGGCGCTCGACGTAGGCACCACGAGTCACTTGCAGGTAAACCGAGGCATTCTCATAATGATTGTGTTCAATCAGAGTATTGCACAGGTTAAGCCAGTCTTCGTCTGACTGCGGCAGAGACATGTATATAGCAGCCAGACTTTTACGTAAGCGGTTGATATGGCTGGATAACCTGAAGGGATTTCCAGCATACACCGGAATCACTTCATAAACCCCGTCACCAAACAAAAAGCCCCGGTCCAAGACCGGGACTTTTGCCTGTTCAAGCTCTATATAATGACCATTAAGGTATGCAATAGACATAGGCTCATTATACTAAAACGTTATACAACATAACATTTTTATCCGACGGTACGGACTCGACCAAATACTTAGTCTTCAAACCACAACGCCATTGAGTCCCACATGCGGCCAAAAAAGCCCGCCTCTGCAACATTATCCAGGGCCACCATGGGTAGTCGCTTCACCACTTTGTCACCCATATTAAAATGTACCTCACCGACGACCTGGCCTTTTTTGATCGGTGCGATCAGCTTACCGTTCATGGTGTAATTGGCTTTTAACTGATCTTTTTCGCTCTTCAAGACCGTCAGCACCGCATCCTGAGCCAGGCCAACGCCGACCTGCTCTTCCTCACCTTTCCACACCTCCGCCTGCTTCAAGGCTTTTCCTGCGGCAAAGGCTTTGATATTGGTGTAGAAACGGAAGCCGAAGTTGAGCAGTTTACGGCTTTCACTGGCGCGAGCATTCATACTCTCGGTTCCCATAACCACCGAAATTAAACGCATGTTTTTCTTCTCGGCAGAAGAAACCAGGCAATAACCGGCGGCTTCAGTATGGCCGGTTTTAATACCGTCGACGCCCAACGTGGTATCACCTAATAACTCGTTTCGATTTTTCTGTGTAATGCCGCTGTAGGTAAACTCGCGCTCCGAGTACATGGAGTAATCTTCAGGGAAATCAGAAATCAAGGCACGGGCGAGTTTGGCTAAATCCTGCGCGGTGGTCATGTGCTGTTCATGCGGCAAGCCTGTGCTGTTCATGAAGTGAGTATCATTCATCCCCAGACGCTTGGCATACTGGTTCATCAAATCGGCAAATGCCTCTTCACTACCAGCAATATGCTCGGCCATGGCAATACTGGCATCATTACCCGACTGAATCACAATTCCCCGGTGCAGATCTTCAACCGAAACGTACTTGTTAACCTCAACGAACATCAAGGAGCTGCCTTTCAGTTTTGGATTCTGCGCCCAGGCGTTCTCACTGATCAGGACCTTATCTTCATTACTGATATTACCTTTATGTAATTGATCAGCAATGATGTAACTGGTCATCATTTTGGTCAAACTGGCCGGGGGCAACCTTTCACTGGAGTTTTCCTCCATCAAAATCTGCCCCGTTTCATAATCCATCAACAGCCACGAGCTGGCTCCTACATTAGGCTTGCCTGGTTGAATCGCCTGCACGGCGCCGGAAACCGTCCACAATGCGATACCAATAAGAACTACAACAACTGAAAAAATACGTTTCATCATGATTTCAACACTATCTACTTAAACTGGAAAAAATTAATCGGTTACTACACGTGGCGAACCAAAGCTATACTGCTTAAGCTGCGACAGAATGGCCTCCGCAGCCCGCGCACTTTTCAGCGGTCCGATACGAACTCGCTGCAACCTTTGACCGTTGACATTCACTGGCGTTAGTGTAATCGGTTGGCGAAAATGCTCTCGTAATCTCGAGGCCAGGGTATCGGCACGCATTTCGTCAGAAAAAGCACCAACCTGAACATACAGCTTGGCATTATCGTGCTGCCTATCCATTGGCGGAATTTCTAATTCCCCCGTTGAGCTGGGTACTTTTCTCGATCCCCCCGGTGATGCAAGAACCCTGACTTCCACCCGAGCCGTGCCGTGATTGTCATAGCCCAGTTTTTTCGCTGCCGCATAGGACAGATCGATTAAGCGGTTTTTAACAAAAGGACCACGGTCATTGATTTTCACCACCACCGATTTGCCGTTATCTACATTCGTCACCCGCGCATAGCTGGGCAAAGGCAGAGTTTTATGGGCTGCGGTGAACTGATACATATCATACACTTCACCTGAGGATGTACGGCGGCCATGGAACTTCTGTCCATACCAACTGGCGGTTCCTACTTCACTGTAGTTATTGCCCGAGGCTAGAACATGATAAACCACGCCGTCGACTTCATAGTAAGGCGGATTACCAAATGGACTTTTTTCTTCCACCCTTGGTGTCGGCTCGGAAATAGGCCCGTCCTCAAAGGAACTGGCGCTGCCGTCAGGCGCATAATCTGGAATCTTACGATCGGCCGCACTGCCGTATGCCGGAGCATCGTCGTCGCTGCGCTGCCCTGTGGTCGTACAGGCGCTCAATACGCCCAGAACGGCGAGTGCGCTAACCCATTGAATCGTTTGTTTTATTTGCATCTTGCTATATCTCAATTAATTAAGACTTACCTTTAGCCACAGCCGGTTGCTTAGCCAGTTTCTTTTGTTGCTGAACATCATACTCAGCTTTAATTTCCTGACTCAGCTGATACACCGCCATGGCGTACAAGGGACTGCGGTTATAGCGCGTAATGACATAAAAGTTATGAAAACCTAACCAGTAATCATAACGATTTTTTTGCTTGTAATGGTAAATACCCGCGATATCGCTATCGTTAGCCTGTCCCTGATAGTTCAAGCCCGCTTTTTTCATCTGGCCGATGGTAAATTGTGGCTTTAACTTGTCGTTTTTAAACTTTGTTGCGATGACTTTATCCGCATCGACAAATTCTGCCACCGGCTGACCTAAACGCCAGCCATGCACGCTAAAGTAATTTGCCACACTACCAATAGCATCGGCCGTATTGCTGAATAAATTGACTTTACCATCATCGTCAAAATCTACCGCATAATGACGGTAAGAGGTTGGAATAAACTGCCCCATTCCCATAGCACCAGCGTAAGAGCCTTTTGGTTCGTCCAACTTCCAACCCTGCTCACGGGCCAGCACAAAATACTGCTCTAACTCACCAGCAAAAAAACTGCCGCGCTTGGGGTAGTGAAAAGCCAAAGTGCTAATCGCATCAATCACCGGGTAGCTCCCTTGTATGCGGCCATACTTAGTTTCAACCCCGATAATCGCCGTGATAATTTCTGCAGGAACCTGATACTGTTTCTCTGCCCGCTCCAATAAGGCCCTATGTTCGGCGTAAAACTTAACACCTTGTTTAATACGCTCTTGCTGAATAAAAATAGGACGGTACTGGTACCAGTCTTTACCTTCAGCAGGACGACTGATAGCATCCAGAATACTTTGACGTTTTTCCGCCTTATCCAAAGCCATTTGAATATAGTCCACGGTAAAACCATGCTTTTGCTGCATATAATTGGCAAAAGCCTTCGGCTCTGTCGGCGCACCACCAGCGCTGGCTGCTAAACAGCTTAAACCCAATAATGCTGTTGCTATGATGTTCTTCACTTTCTTCTCCTGGGATAATTTACTATTATCTATCAACAAGACGTTAAGTTGAGTGTAGTCTTCGATGCGTTTGTATCGACATCAAAATCCCGAAACTGGCCATCAAGGTTACAATAGAAGTACCGCCATAACTAATCAACGGTAATGGTAACCCGACCACGGGTAACAAACCACTGACCATTCCAATATTTACAAACAAATAAACAAAAAAGGTCGACGTCAAAGCCGCCCCAAGCAAACGGCTGAACGTATCCTGGCCTTGCAGGCTGATATAGAGCCCACGCCAGATCACAAACAAATACAGAGCCAGTAAGGCAACGATACCGATCAGTCCAAATTCTTCACCCAGCACCGCAAATATAAAGTCCGTGTGTCGCTCTGGCAAAAACTCCAGTTGCGACTGAGTACCGTTAAGCCATCCTTTGCCATAAATCCCACCCGAACCGATAGCAATCTGGGACTGAATAATATGATAGCCCGAGCCCAGCGGATCACTCTCAGGATTCAAAAAGGTCAAGACCCGTCCTTTTTGATAATCATGCATCACGAAATACCACATGATCGGCGCCATAATCACGCCAACCAGCGCCGCTCCTAGCATATAACGCCAACGAATCCCGGCAAAGAAAATCACAAAGATTCCCGACGCAGCAATCAGTAACGAAGTTCCGAGATCCGGCTGCAAAATAATCAGTGACGTGGGTACGAGCACCAGCACTAAACTGATCAGTAAATGCTTAAAGCTCGGCGGCAGGGCTTTATCGGCAAAATAAGAAGCGACCATGATGGGTACGGCTAGCTTCATTATTTCTGAAGGCTGGAAACGAATACCGATATTAATCCAGCGCTGTGCACCTTTACTCGACTCGCCAAAAAACAGTACCGCGAGCAAAAAGGCGATACCAACCACGAAAAAGAGCGGTGCCCACTCCTTTAGCGTCCGCGGCGCCACCTGCGCCAGCAGGAACATCACCAGCAAGCCTGCACCAAAACGTATGACCTGCTTTTCGACCAGGAACAGGCTTTCACCGCCAGCACTATAAACCACCACCAAACTGAATGCCATCAAAGCCAATAAGCCTAGCAGCAAAGGCACATCAATATGTAACCGCCATAGTAAACTACTACGCGCTTTATGCGTATTGGCGGTACTAGTTCGCAGCGCCATCGGCGGACTCCTCGTCTTCAGTATCGGACGTCTGATTGATCTTTAATTCCTGCAACAAATAAAAATCCATAATCTCACGGGCTAAAGGTGCGGCATTGGAGCCACCGCCACCGGCATTCTCCATCATCACAGCCACCGCTACCTTTGGCTGTTCGAAAGGAGCGTAACCGATAAATAAGGCATTATCATGGAATTTTTCTGCAATTTTGCTGGCATCGTAACTTTCGTCTTGCGCGATACTCTTCACCTGTGCCGTACCAGTTTTACCCGCGACCGTATATTCCGCATCGGCAAATGCGCTTCGCGCCGTACCTCGCGGCGGCTCTGTCACTTTCCGCATACTGTTTTTGACCAGATCCAGCCAACTACCGTCACTGGTATCAATCTGGTGATAGGCCATCACCGGAGTATTGGCTTCATAACGATTCGCCTGTGCAAATTCTTTGACCAGCTGTAGGTTGTAGCGAATGCCGTCGTTGGCCAGAACCGCGGTGGCATTAGCCAGCTGCAGAGGCGTGACAGTCCAGAAGCCCTGACCAATTCCGATATTGACGGTGTCGCCATTGTACCAGGGCTCTTTGCGCATGCTTTTTTTCCAGTCACGCGACGGCATGATACCCACTTTTTCCTCAACGATATCGATCCCGGTCTTCTGGCCAAAACCAAACTGGGTCATCCCTTCATAAATCTGATTTATCCCGAGACGCACCGATAAGTCGTAAAAGAAGGTATCACAAGATTCGATGATAGCCTGTGTCACATCTACCGTGGCGCCATGTCCCCAGGGTCGCCAGTCACGATAACGATGATTATTATTGGGTAACGAGAACCAGCCAGGATCACGAATACGGGTACTCGGCGTAATAACGCCTTCCTTTAAGCCTAAAAATGCCAGATGCGGCTTAATGGTCGAAGCCGGCGGGTAGGTGCCCTGTACAGCGCGGTTGTATAATGGCCGCTCCGGTGTCAGCAGTTTCTTATAATCTTTACTCGAAATCCCGCCGGTAAACATATTGGGATCATAAGCGGGCTGGCTGACCATAGCTAACACGCCACCGGTCGATGGCTCCACAGCAACCACTGCACCTCGCACATCCTTATCCTGCATCAATTGAGTAATCTTCTGTTGCAGCGACAAGTTCAAGTATAAATGCAGGTCCTGCCCTGTTTCTGGCTCAAGCCGCTCTAAAACACGAACCACACGGCCACGGGCATCGGTTTCCACTTTTTCGCTGCCCACTTCACCGTGCAGCTTATTTTCGTAATAACGTTCAAGACCCAGCTTGCCCATTTTACTGGTCGCCGCATAACGCTGGCGGGTGGTTCCAACCTCACGGTTGTTCTCGACGTCCCATTCATCCATACGGATAAGGTCTTCCTCGGTGATCGCGCCCATTCTGCCAAGCACGTGCACCAGAGTGGAACCATAAGGATAATAACGTTCCAGACGCGCTTCGACGCTAACCCCCGTGAAGAAATGCTGATTGGCCGAAAATATAGCCACTTCCTGCTCGGTCAGGTTGGTTTTAATGGCGTAAGAGTTAAACTTGGGACGGAATTTGACTTGCTCTAAGAACGCCTCGATCTGCTCATCTGAAATGTCGAACATCTCTTTCAAGCGCTTAACCGTATCGCCCATATCATCAACCTGCTCCGGCACCACCTCCAGAGCAAAAATGGAACGATTCTGCGCCAACAACTTACCAGATTGGTCATAAATAAGACCACGTACCGGCGCTATCGGCCTAACCTGAATACGGTTGTTTTCAGACTGCGTTTGATACTTTTGATGATCCAGAACTTGCAATTTTATTTCTCGAGCCAATAGAAAACCCATCAAGCCGACCACAATGATCAAGGCTATGACACAGCGCATGTAGAAGATGGAGGTTTCGCGCCCCACATCCTTTATCGCTTCACGCTTTCGTAACATACTTAATGACTCGACCTGTACTAAGGTTCTTATTTACACTCCAATCGACCATTATCATTCTCGGTGATACGGATGGTTCACCGTGACTGACCAGGCGCGATACAACGACTCTGCAATTAACACGCGAACCAAGGGGTGCGGAAACGTTAAACTGGATAGAGAGATTTTCTGGTTTGCCCGCTGCAAACAAGCTGGTGCTACCCCTTCCGGGCCACCTACCAAAAATACAACACTGGGATGGTGCAGTTGCCAATGCTCTATCTGTGCAGCCAGCTGTGGTGTCGACAGTTGTTTGCCCTTAACATCTAAAGCAATGACCCAGTCACCACTCGAAATATGCGACAACATGGCCTCACCTTCTTTATCCGTCAGACGAGCTATGTCCGCATTCTTGCCTCGTTTGACCGCAGGAACTTCGACGAGTTCCAACGGAAAATCCCGGGGAAAACGCCGAGCATATTCTTTATAGCCCTGCTCAACCCAGCTTGGCATTTTTTGACCGACCGTGATTAAGCGCAACTGCATTTAGTAGATACCAACAATCATTAACAACAAAAATACTATTCGATAATAAAGAAAAACTGGCAGTGTCTTACAACGATTCTACCAGTCCTTTGACTTTTACGGCCTTTTCAAAGTGATCTAACTGATGCTCTTGAATCCACCAGGTAGCTGCCTCCATCAGTAATTCGGGATCGTCATTCTTGTTGGCAAAGAATGCATAAAATGACAGTCCAACATTTCCGCCTTTACTGAGGATTTTCTGTTCACAAACAGCAATGATTTTTTGTTTTAAACTCTCTCGCATCAGTGTTTAGATTCCTTAAGGCCAGAACTGTTAGCGACCCGATCAGAGCCGGGGGCTAGTTAGAGCGCGCTTCTTTCCAGTTTGGATCCCACAATTTCTCAAGCTGATAAAAATCACGTGTTTGCGCCAGCATAATGTGCACCACCACATCACCTAGATCAACCAGCACCCATTCAGCAACATCATCACCTTCAACCCCAAACGGTTGAACGCCCTGATCCTTCATTTCGCTGATGAGATTATGCGCTACGGATTTGACATGACGGTTTGAGGTACCGCTGGCAACAATCATATAGTCTGTAACAGTGCTTAAATCTTTAACGTCTAATACACTGATTTCTTTAGCTTTTAAGTCTTCCAGTTGCTCTACAACAATATTCTTAACTTGCTCAACTTGCATTGATTACCTTAACTCTTAGGGTTTAAGCCATAAAGGCCATGCTGATACATGTAGTCCAGTATACCATCTGGCAATAGAAATCGGGGTGAAAAGCCTTGATTTATTTGCTCTCGAATGTAACTGGAGGAGATGTCCAGTTGCGGCATCTGGCAAAAGCCTATCTTGCCATGGCTATAACTCGGCAGCTCAGACAAATCATCCAGCGCATACTGATGATAAAAGTCGGCGACAGTGCCGGTAGTTGGTAGCTCACTACTCGGACGCCCCACCACTAATATATTGGTTAACTTAATAAGCTTCTGCCATTCATACCACTGATCAAGTTTGGCAAAAGCATCGGTCCCCATCAGAAAAACGACACAATCGTCAGCCACTTCTTGACGAATTTCTCGCAATGTCACCACACTGTAACTCGGCTCCTGACGCTCCAGCTCTCGCGCATCCACGCCCAATTGCGGATATTGCGCCAGCACTAACTGCAACATTTCAATGCGCTGCTGCGGCGTCGCCCCGGGTTCGGGACGGTGCGGCGGATAAGCTGCCGGCATGAGCGAAACATTAGCATGCGGGAAGCGGTTGAGCATCTCCTGGGTCATACGCAGGTGACCAAAGTGAACCGGATCGAAAGTACCGCCCAGAATAATATGCATGGTCTTATCGTGCGGCATGATTACGACATCCCAAAGGCTTTTTTAAGGTCGCTCAAACCTTCTTTCGCGGCCTTAGTCGGCTCGGTATTTTGAGGAGAAGATGGTTCCCGTGCCCGGAAGGGGTTCACTCCGGCAATAAGACAAACCACATGTGCCATTTCCTGCCACACATCAATATCGGCCTGCCCTTTAATCCCTTTATCGATCATGGTCAATCGTTGGATCATGGCATACCACTTTTTAACGCTGCCCTTACTTAGCGCCACTTGCAGTACTTTTTGCTTTTTCGGCCACACGCGGTTCGCTTTGAAGATGTCAGGAATAGGCGTTCCCGCCGCGACTTCAGTAGACCATTGCGCCAAGTTCTGACATTCACGCAATAACTGATTAACCACAGGCAGCGGGTAAGTCCCTTCAGCCTGAATACTGCTTAGCATCCGCAGGGCGCGCTCGGCCTGCCCCGATAGACAGGCATCGGCCAATTCAAACATTGAGTAGCGAGCGCTTTCACCCACATAGTCACGAATGTTATCACCGGTAATCACCTGATCCTTAGCCAGTAGAGACAACATCTGTAGATCCTGATGCGCTGCTAACAGGTTACCTTCACAACGCTCAATTAGGACTTCGAGCGCATCTTTATCCAGCTGTATCCCAAGACCCGTCGCTCTTTGCCGCAACCAGCCTCCGAGGCGCTCGGCCGGGATTGGCCACACCTCGACCACAATACCTGCCTGCTCTAACGTCTTAAACCAGGAGGTTCGCTTTTCGTTAGACAGTTTTGGTGCCGTTATGAGTAAGACATCGCTCGGCTGGCTGCTTAAGAAACTTTGGATCGCCTCGCCCTGAGCTTTTTTAATTGACTTATCAAAGCGCCACTCAAGCAAACGGCTTTCCGCAAATAAAGACATAGTTCCCGCCTGATCCAACAGTGGGTTACTCGCATTCGAGTCTTCGATGAGCTGTCGTTCAAGAATACCCTGCGCTTTACAGTGTGCTCGAATTTGATCGGCCGCTTCCATTTTCTGCCAAGGTTCATCGCCGGCCACCAGATACACTGGGTAGTGCTGGTTCAGTGCTTGCTGTAATTTCTCTGGATAAACCTTCACGGGATTTTTCGTTTCCTGCCGTTACGGATTTGCTTTCAAATGGTGTGTTGTCGCCATTTGAAGGAGTAGACGACTAATGACATCCTGATGCATGTCGGCGATCAAACGCTGCTGCTCATTTTCCTGACCAGATTCCAGGGTTCGCTGGTAGGCAAACTCGCGGCGACTGTTTAACGTCTGTGTCTGCGGCTCACCTTCGGTCACCATCGCCGGTGTCAGCAACTGATATTGCAGCGTGAAGATCAATTCCAGCTCACTGGCGCGACCAAAGCTGTCCCGGGCAACCGTACGTTTCTCAGTATTGTAGCCGACAATAGCGAGCTGCATTTGTGAGTCTTCTGCCGCCTTAACCAAGTTCGCTCCCTGATACGCAAGGCGCTGTTTCAGGGTACGCTCAAACTCGGCATCCGGAGTCTGACTGATAAGCCAGACTCTGGCATCATCCAGCTCAGTGCCCGCGCCACGCAAATGAAAGCCGCAAGCGGTCACAAGACCGCTGAAAGCCAGCAATATAGTAATTAGACGTGTCTTCATTAAGATCCTAGTGTATTAACGTCGCTTAATTTGCAACGATATTAACCAGTTTACCCGGAACAACGATCACTTTGCGCACCGTGTTGCCATCAATAAACTTCTTCACATTATCATCAGCCAAAGCCTGTGCTTCAACCGCTTCTTTCGAGGCGCTGGCAGGCACGGTAATTTTTGCACGAACCTTACCATTGACCTGAACCACGATCAGCTTCTCATCCTGTACCATGGCGTCTTTATCAGCAACCGGCCAGGTAGCGTCCACGACATCCGTACGCTCTGTATCGTTAGCCAGCTCACCCAACACAGTCCATAGCTCTGAGCAGATATGCGGCACGATCGGCGCTAGCAGTAAGACTGCAACTTCTAATGCTTCATGCAGAACCGCCCGGTCCTGCTCGGACATTTCTTCTGCTTTCGCCGCATGGTTTATCAACTCCATCACCGCTGCGATAGCCGTATTGAAAGTATAACGGCGTGCGTAATCATCGGTAACTTTAGCAATCGTTTCATGTGTTTTGCGACGCAATGCTTTCTGATCCGCGTTCAAATTACTGCGATCTAACGCCACAACCGCACCTTTTTGCTGGTGTGACTGCACCATTTTCCACAGGCGACGTAGGAAACGTAGCGAACCGTCCACAGCAGAATCCTGCCACTCCAAAGCCTGATCCGGTGGCGAGGCGAACATGGTATACAAGCGCATGGTATCAGCACCGTATTGCTCCACCATCGACTGTGGGTCAATACCATTATTTTTCGACTTGGACATTTTCGTCATGCCGGCATGAGTCACCTGATTGCCGTCTTTATCAACGGCTTTGACGATATGACCTTTATCATCACGTTCCTGCACTTCGACTTCGAGTGGCGAAACCCAGTGACGCGCACCTTTCTCATCGGTGTAATAAAACGCATCCGCCAAAACCATGCCTTGGCAGAGTAGCTTTTTCGCTGGCTCGTCAGAATTGACCAGACCGATATCGCGCAGCAACTTGTGGAAGAAGCGGAAATACATCAGGTGCATGGTGGCGTGCTCGATGCCGCCGATATACTGATCCACCGGTAGCCAGTAATTGGCCTGCTCAGGGTTCAGCATTCCGTCTTCATAATCTGGACTGGTGTAACGCGCGTAGTACCAACTCGACTCCATAAAGGTATCGAAGGTATCGGTTTCACGGATGCCTTCAACGCCATCGACCACGGCTTTCTTCCACTTGTCATCGGTATTCAACGGGCTGGTCACGCCGTCCATCACCACATCTTCCGGCAAGCGTACTGGCAACTGATCTTCAGGAGCTGGTACTACCGAGCCATCCGGCATATTGATCATCGGGATCGGCGCGCCCCAGTAACGCTGACGGGAAACGCCCCAGTCACGCAAACGATAATTAACGGTTTTTTCGCCCTTGCCCAAAGACTCTAATTTCTCAGCAATAGCATTAAATGCCTTATCAAAAGATAAGCCATCAAACTCATCGGAATTAAACAAAGTACCTTTTTCAACATAGGCCGCTTCGCTGATATCCAGCTCAGAGCCGTCGGCTGGCTGAATCACCGGAGCTTTATCAATGCCGTACTTAGTAGCAAATTCCCAGTCACGTTGATCGTGCGCCGGTACCGCCATCACCGCACCGGTGCCGTAATCCATCAAGACAAAGTTAGCGACCCAGATCGGTACATCTTTACCCGTTAATGGATGCTTGGCGTACAGGCCTGTTGCCATGCCTTTCTTTTCCATGGTTGCCATTTCGGCTTCTGACATTTTGCTGTTTTTGCATTCATCCACAAACTCAGCAAGCTCAGGGTTGTTTTTAGACGCCATCGCAGCAACCGGGTGACCTGCGGCAACCGCCAGATAGGTGACGCCATACAGCGTGTCCGGGCGTGTGGTGTAGACACGAAGGTTATCGCTGTGATCATTCTCATCGCCAAAACCAAACTCAACTTCCACCCCTTCCGAGCGACCGATCCAATTGCGCTGCATGGTCTTGACCATATCCGGCCAACCTTCCAGCTTGTCCAGATCTGCCAGCAATTCATCGGCGTATTCCGTGATTTTAATAAACCACTGTGGAATTTCCTTCTGCTCCACCGGCGTGTCACAGCGCCAGCAGGCTCCTTCCACTACCTGCTCATTAGCCAATACCGTCTGATCATTCGGGCACCAGTTAACCGAGGATGTCTTCTTATAGACCAGACCCTTTTCATACAACTTAGTGAAGAACCACTGTTCCCAACGATAGTACTCAGGCTGACAAGTCGCTAACTCACGATCCCAGTCATAGGCAAAGCCCAGCATTTTCAGCTGGCCTTTCATGTATTCGATATTTTCGTAGGTCCAGGGTGCGGGCGACGCCTTATTTTTCACCGCCGCATTCTCCGCCGGTAATCCGAACGCATCCCAACCGATCGGCTGCAACACATTTTTGCCCTGCATCCGCTGGAAACGCGCGATCACATCGCCAATCGTATAGTTTCGCACATGACCCATGTGTAGACGGCCACTTGGATAGGGAAACATGCTCAGACAGTAATACTTCTCTTTCGAAGCGTCTTCGACTGCTTTAAAGGTTTTATTCTTTTGCCACTTCTCTTGAATTTTTCCTTCAATTTCAGAAGGTTGGTAGTGCTCAGTTAGTTGCATTGTCAAAAAATTCTTTAATTATGGAATCGGATTAGGAGGAATCAGGCGCAAAGCCCCACAAAGCCTCAACTAGAAACCGTTAATGTTACCTGAGAGGGGGGATAGCAACAAGCTTTCAGCTCTATTAAAGGCAAAAGTACTAGAGGCAAAATACTGGGAGTTCGCTTTAAAATTTGACCTACCAGGACTTCTGTTCACTTTTTTCTGGGATATCAATACTTGAAACCCGATATTGACCATCCTCCAGCGGCTGAATATCCAGCATCTTTCCCGCAGGCAGGTCATCTTCGTTAAAGTCCAACTTCTCGGATAGCTGCTTATCTAACTCACTGACAAGCTTTTGATGACCTGATTTGGCTATTGCGTTTCCAATACCAAAACAGGCCACTCCCAAAGTTGCTATTGGGCCAGGATATGCTTGCAGGAATTGCGTGAAAGTCATTCCTGCGACAGGATCATAATAAACAGTTTCTGGCCCGGAGATCATAAAATATCCACCGACCAAGCCAATAATAATCCCGATAACAATGAATAGAATAGAGATATTGTTACGACTACCACTCGGCTCGGGTAATTCAAGATATAGGTCTACGGGTAAATCATCTGGACTATATTTTGTCTGTTGGAAGTTGTTATTTTCCATGTATTCTACCTGCTATTAAAATCTAATACTCAGCTTCGTAGGTTGGTGTTGAGGTTCATTCGTCACCCCAACCTATCTCAACTTAACTACTTTAAAGGTTTTATTCTGATGACACTTCCCTATTTTTTAACAACAGGTCCCGAGTCCTGCTCGACTTCTTTCGGCTGAGCGACCTCCTGTGACATTTCCTCTGGCGCATCCACAAGCTCCAAGCGGAATCTCCCAGAATCAAGCGGTGCAATATTTAATAACTTCCCCTCAGGCAGCTCGTCTTCAGAAAAGCTCATCTGGTCACTGAGCTGCTTATCAATTTTTTGAAGGTGTTTCTGATCCATCTGATTACGTATGGCATTACTGATAGCTACCAGGATAAAGCCCATAGAAGCAATTGGTCCCGGATATGCTTTAAAGAAAAATTCAATATCGGGTAAACTGTAACTGACTCGTTCAGGCCCCCAGATAATAAAATAGCCGCCAACCAGAATTAAGCCGATACCAATAAAACTGAGTAACAAAAAAATGCTGGTACCCAAACCACCTGACTCGGCTACATCTAACTCAATGTCGACGGGTAAATCTTCTAAAGAATGTTTTTTCATCATATGCTCCTTGTTATCTTTAAACTTTCTATTGGTTCTGAAAGCTCACTCGATAACGCTGTTCTCCAATGCCAATAAGCCTGATCTTCCGACCATCACTTAATTCGTTATTCTCTATTCCAAGCAATTCATTAACACGCCTTATCGCTTCCTGATCTTTTTTGTGACTACTTAACACAAAAATAAATGCACCCAGGATCGTTATTGGGCCGGTCAACATCAAAACGTAGCGAGGGTTAGCGACGAGGAAATCCATCATGTTATAACTTCTCAACATAACCGCCCCTCCCGCAAACATTTGATACAAAGCCCATAAAGAACCAACTAGACCGATGCAACAAACGATGATGCCCAGCACTTGCACAACTTTGCTTTTCGGCGGTAAGTCTTGAAAACTAATATCGAAAGGAATGTCTTTAACACTATAATTATTGTCCATAATATGTCCTTATGCTTACTTTTACGTCATCCGTTGGGGTCAATATTCGCGACTCCTGCAATACCTCAGCACTGCCTAAACAGGGTGGGTATAACTCAAATCGCTGGCCGGCATTCTATCAGGCATAGACAACATTTCAAACACCTCTTATATTTATCTAAAAATATAAGAATGAGCTTCTTAGCCACAGAGTGTTGAGACCCAGTCTCCTGCTCTTAGAGCATATAGGACAGGTTAGCTATGCGTACCCATCGAAAATAAGCACTATGCTACTTTCGAGGTTTCTTAAGCACAAAGGCCGACACTAACAAACTCGCTGCCAGCACCAGCAACCCCCAATAGCCATATTTTAGAAACCAGGTCGGTTTATTATCCAGAATAAAGGCACCAGCCAGAACGTCACGTTCGAAGCGAGGAACTTGATCCAGCACGCGACCTTGCGAATCAATCACGGCGGTTAAGCCGTTGTTGGTACCACGAATGACGGGCAAACCGGTTTCGATGGCACGCATCTGAGCTATCTGAAAATGTTGCAGCGGCCCCCAGCTATCGCCAAACCAGGTGTCATTACTGATGGTTAAAATGGCGGTGAATTGATCTTGTGACTTTTGGCCGAGACTTTGAATTAAACCAGAGAAAGCTATTTCATAACAAATAGCCGGTACCAGAGCTGCTTTTTCCGTGCGTAATGGCTCCTGCTCCGGACTACCTGGCGTGAAGCTGGACATCGGCAGATCAAAAAAGTCGATGGCACCGCGGAGCAGTTCGGTAAACGGAATATACTCGCCGAACGGTACCAGCTGCTGTTTATGGTAGGCCTGATTCTGCTCGCCGAGGAGACGTATACCGGAATAATAAATCGATTTATTATCTGGCTCATACATGGGAATACCGGTAATAAACTGGCTGTCGCTGTTCAGAGCCTTCTGCTCGATCTGGTACATCAAACCTTGTACCCGGTTTTCAAAAGATGGAATTCCACCCTCCGGCCACACCACGAGGTCAGCTCCCCAGTAAGGCTCGGTCTGTTCAAACAGATCGTTCATGATCGAATTAAAATACTCTGGGTTCCACTTAATATGTTGATCCACGTTCGGCTGAATCAAGGCCAGAGTTAACGTCTGCTCTTTCTCAGGCTCCTTTGAAAATAGATACAGGGTCGAAGCAAAAGGAATCGCTAACACCATCAAGATTGGCAAAATAAAGCGGCGTTGCTGCGCATAACCTTTGCTCGCAACCACCTCTGATAAAAAACAGCTCAGCACGACCACAAATAAGGTCACGCCATGCACTCCCAGAAACGAGGCGAGTCCTTGCATCAATGCTTCGGTCTGACTGTAACCCGCATATAACCACGGAAAACTGACAAAGCCTGAGCCTCGGGCAATATCGAGACCGACCCACAGTAGACTGAACATAATGATACGTGAGATTAGTGAGTACTGACTGAAGAATTTCTGCATGGCCCAGCCGAGCAAAGCAAAGAACAAGGCGAGAATGGCAGCGAATAAAATCGTCAGGATAACAGCCAATGGCGGCGAAGCATTTCCGAAAGTATTAATCGAGACATAAACCCACGAAACGCCTGCACAAAAAAGCCCAAAACCATAGCCCCAGCCGAGCCGAAAAGCTTTCTTCGGGGATTTATCGGTAATTAACCACCAAAAGGTTGCGATGGATAACAGCGCTAATGGCCACCATTTCAATGGGGCGAAGGCCAGGGGATAAATGGCACCAGCTATTAAGGCAACAAAAAATGCCAGCCAGCCTGTCGGACTGGCAAATTTATCTGTCATCATTGACTCTCTATCGTATTATTATCAGTTAATCGGTTTCGTTTTCTTAGTTTCTAGAAGAAAGTTTACTTGATTAGCCCAGTAGACACCTTCCAAGAGAGAAGCCTGTTTTCCTAAACAGGCCAATATTAAACAGACTCTTCACTCACCAAAGGCTTGACCCGCAGCAAATGAACACGACGTTGATCGGCATTAAGCACGGTAAATTTGAAATCACCCATGGTAATGGCTTCATCCCGTGCTGGCATATGCCCGAACTTGTTAACTAACAAGCCGCCGATAGTGTCGAATTCTTGATCCGAAAAGTCTGAACCTAAGCGTTCATTAAAGTCTTCGATATCGGTTTGCGCTTTAATGATGTACTCACCATTTGAATGCAGTTTGATATTACTTTCTTCTTCGTCGATATCAAACTCATCTTCAATATCTCCAACAATCTGCTCCAATACGTCTTCGATGGTAACTAAGCCGGAAACACAGCCATACTCATCAACAACAATTGCCATATGATTACGCTTGGAACGAAATTCTGTTAACAAAATATCCAGGCGTTTACTTTCAGGAATGATATAAGCCGGACGCAAAACGTCCTTGATGTCGAAGTTGTCTTTTCCCTCATCATCAAAGGCATAACTCAGCAGCTCTTTGGCCAGCATAATGCCTTCAATATCATCACGGTTTTCACCCACCACAGGATAGCGCGAGTGTCGTGTTTCGCTGACTATCGGTAAGATTTCCTGCAGCGATGCATCTTCATGGATCACGTTCATTTGCGACCGAGGGATCATAATGTCGCGTACCTGCATTTCAGCAACCTGCAACACCCCTTCCATCATCGCCAGGGAGTCAGTTTTTATCAGTTTATCGTCTTTGGCTACCCGCAGCACGTCGACCAGTTGCTGGCGATCTTGGGGTTCGGTGTGGAATATATCGAAAATTCGTTGAAAAAAGCTCCTCGACGGAGGTTTGTCATCGCTCATTGCGCTTTATCTTGTCCTCTAATTACCTGAAAATTCATTGAAAACCAATAGGATACTAATGATGATGGTTAGTCTTCAATGTGATATGGATCATCAATACCCAGCTGAGCCAAAATCGCGACTTCTATCGCTTCCATGACTTCAGCTTCATCGTCATTTATATGATCGTAGCCTAACAAATGCAAGCACCCGTGAATGGTCATGTGTGCCCAATGGTCAAATAGCGCTTTTTCTTGTTGCTCGGCTTCTGCCGCAACCACCTCGGCACAAATAGCCAAGTCGCCCAAAATCCGCTCTTCAGGCATTAGTTCCTGAGGCAACCCCTGCGGCAATTCAAACGGAAAAGACAATACATTGGTTGGTCTGTCTTTGCCACGATATTGATGGTTCAACGACTGGCTTTCATCAGCGGATATGATGCGCACGGTAACGGCCGTGATCTGCTCTTCATTCAAATGCTGTAACGCAGTGTTCAACCAGGTTGTGAATTGAGCTTCGCTCGGTAACTCGGTGGCCTCACAGGCAACTTGTAATTCAAGATCTAATTCGCTCATCAATTTACAGCTTCTTAGCGGCGTCATTGGCGGTATCAGCTGAGCGCTTGGCTTCTGCCGAATCTGCTTCTTCGTACGCCTGCACAATTCGCTGCACCACCGGGTGACGCACCACGTCTTTTGACTGGAAGAAGGTGAAGCTGATGCCGTCGACATGCTTTAACACATCGATCACATGGCGTAACCCCGACTTTTGTCCACGCGGTAAATCCACCTGCGTGATATCACCCGTGACGACCGCTTTCGAACTGAAGCCAATACGCGTCAGGAACATTTTCATCTGCTCAATCGTGGTGTTCTGGCTTTCGTCCAGAATAATAAAGGCATCATTCAAAGTACGACCACGCATATAGGCTAATGGAGCCACTTCGATGACATTACGCTCCATCAGTTTAGCCACTTTCTCAAAGCCAAACATTTCATACAGGGCGTCATACAGAGGACGTAAATAAGGATCCACTTTCTGCGCCAGATCGCCCGGTAAAAAACCTAAACGTTCACCAGCTTCCACCGCAGGGCGGGTTAACAAGATACGACGCACCTGCTGTTTTTCCCAGGCATCGACCGCGCTAGCAACGGCAAGATAGGTTTTACCCGTGCCCGCAGGTCCGATCCCAAAGCTAATGTCGTGGTGAATGATATTCTGCAAATACTGTTTTTGATTTGGACTACGCGGTTTAATTAAGCCACGCTTGGTCACCAATTTAACATCATCATCGACGTGACCTTTAGGCTGAGCGTTTTCCAGCTCGGTCGAAATTTCCTGGATAGCCAGATGAACATCGGCGCTATCCAATAATTTTTTCTTGACGGTGTCGGCGTATAACTTCTCCACCACCTGACGAGCTGCCGCTGTATTAACGCCATCACCAATCAGACTGACCGAGTTACCGCGCACATTGACCTCAACACCCAGTCGACGTTCTATATGCTTTAGATGCTCATCCAAATAGCCGCATAAAGCTGATAACCGATCATTATCAGCCGGCAGCAAATCAAAAGTTTCGTTTGCTAGTTGTGACAAAAAATATCCTTTGCAATGATGTTAACGGCGCTTAGTGAACCAGACCATCCGGCTCAAACTCACCGCGTAATGAATTAGGGAATGCCTCAGTAATAGTGACTTCCGCAAACTGACCAATCAAGCTGTGGGGACCTACAAAGTTCACGATGCGATTATTTTCAGTACGACCGCGTAGCTCCATTGGATCTTTCTTAGAAGGGCCTTCGACCAGAATCTTCTCTTTATTACCAACCATATTACGGCTGATAGAAAAGGCTTGCTGGTTAATACGTTGCTGTAAAATCGACAGGCGCTGTTTCTTCACTTCCATCGGTGTGTCATCCACGATGTCCGACGCTGGTGTACCTGGGCGTGCACTATAGATAAAGCTGAATGAGTGATCGTATCCAATCTCACCGATTAACTTCATGGTATCTTCAAAATCCGCTTCACTTTCACCCGGGAAGCCAATGATAAAGTCCGAAGACATCGACATATTCGGGCGAATTTTACGCAAGCGACGAATTTTTGACTTATACTCAAGCGCCGTGTGACCACGTTTCATCATGGCGAGTACGCGATCGGAGCCGCTCTGTACCGGTAAGTGTAAATGACTCACCAACTCCGGCACTTCAGCGTAAACTTCAATTAAACGATCAGAGAATTCAACCGGGTGCGATGTGGTGAAACGAATACGATCGATACCGTCAATCGCTGCCACATAGGTAATCAGCTCAGCTAAATCTGCGGTGTGACCCTCGTGCGTTGGACCTCGATAAGCATTCACATTCTGACCCAGCAGGTTAATTTCACGCACGCCCTGCTCAGCCAGTTGCGCACACTCGGCTAACACATCGTCAAACGGACGACTGACTTCTTCGCCGCGGGTGTAAGGCACAACACAGAACGAACAATATTTCGAGCAACCTTCCATAATGGAGACAAATGCTGTCGGGCCCTCGGCGCGCGGTTCAGGTAAACGGTCAAACTTCTCAATTTCAGGGAAGGTAATATCAACCACGGCTTTCTTTTTACCGTCCTTTGCACTCGCTTCTTTGATCATTTCAGGTAAACGGTGCAAGGTTTGTGGTCCGAAAATCACATCAACGTAAGGCGCGCGTTGGCGAATCGCATCACCTTCCTGCGAAGCCACACAGCCACCCACACCAATGATCAAATCAGGGTTATTTTTTTTCAGGTTTTTCCATTGCCCTAGTTGAGAAAACACTTTCTCCTGAGCTTTTTCACGGATCGAGCAAGTGTTCAGCAAGACCACATCCGCTTCTTCTGCCGACGACGCTGCTTCTAAACCGTGAGTTTTATTCAGTAGATCCGACATACGCGACGAATCATACTCGTTCATCTGGCAGCCCCAGGTTTTGATAAATAGTTTCTTGCTCATGTGACCTTGCTTGCTCCTGACGCTTAGCAATTTCGCTAAATTTAGCCGATTTGTTTAAAAAAGGGCGCGAATTATACCATCAGCAGCCCTTCCTAAGCCAGTATTGATTGGCTATTTTTTAAGCAAGACCATGTTACCACAAGTCCCGTGTTCATTAGGTTTCACCTTAAAAAAATCTTGTCATATTCACTTTTTCTTCAGAAGAATTTGTTACACTCAATACCATTCAGTGAAATTTACTCAACAGATGGAGTATCCAATGTTAACTAAAGTCTTAATCGGTTCGCTGCTAAGCTTGGCTGGCCTCAACGCACACGCCGGCTGGACAGTGGATCCGCAGCAGTCGGAAATTAACTTTATTAGCGTTAAAAACGATGCTGTAGGCGAAACTCACCATTTTAAAACCTTTAGTGGCGACTTAACTGACGCTGGTAAGTTAAGTATTACGATTGATTTAAATAGCGTTGATACGGGTATTGAAATTCGTGATCAGCGCCTTAAGGAATATTTGTTCGATACAGAGCAGTTTCCGGCGGCGACTTTAAACGCTGAGATTGAACCAGCCTTTATCGGCAGCCTGGAAGGGACCAACCCGGTCAAATACCCGCTACAGGCGACACTCAGTATCGCTGGCAACTCTGTACTATTAAATACTGAAGTGACTGTCCAACCCATCAGCACGCAAACATTACGAGTCACTAACAGTAAACCTATCTTACTTTCCGCTAAGGCACTTGGTGTCGTCGAGGGCGTTAATAAGTTACGCGAAATTGCCGGATTAAAGAGTATTGATTATGTGGTCCCTGTAACCTTTGATATCTCTTTACAACAAGAGAAAAGTGAATAAGACCAAATAGTTAGTCCAATTATCCTGGCGGCTTTTTTAGCCGCCATTTTTTTGCCCGATTCAATAAAGTTTCTATCATTTTGTTCCCAGATTAACTCCACAAAGATGCGGTTTAATAACACCATCGAGCAACGAGATAGCTCAAACCAAAAACGAGTTTAAGGAGAACACCATGACTATTGTAAGCCTACTAAAGAAACTATCGGTAACAGCATTAACTATTACAGCCATCACTATGACCACTGCCAGCTATGCCGATCAACCAACGGAGCCACTGGAAAACGTTAAGCTGTTTGGTGTGGTAAACACCATCGACGAATCTCGTCAGGTACGACACTTGCAGCCTAGCTCAAGCAGCATTAAACAAGAGCATAAAGATGGGTTAACCATTCTGACCCTGTCACAAACTTTTAAGAATAACAGCGAGGCTCCACTGGAAGGCTACTATCACTTGCCTCTACCAAATCCAGGCGCCTTGCTTAACTACGAGGTCACGTCTGATCAAGCTGTTGTCGAGCTGGATGACCCACAGCAGCTAAGCTTAAAACAAGGTGAAAGCATTACCTATCAAGTTCGCTACGAGTTGAATTCTCAGTTACTGGTTGGCTTTCATCAAACCAGCGAGCTGGATTTAGAGCAACAGTTGAATCAAAACAGCATTGCACAAAACTGATTTCGTTCCCCCAGCATAGGACAAATGGACACGGACGTTACCCCAGAACATTGTTATCCCCAAATGCAGTTAGTTACTGCCAATAAAATAACAATAAGAGACTCTCCTCCACACTGACATTATGGGCGCTTAGCGCCCTTTTTTTATTTAAAGCTCAAAACAACCTTTCATATCTGCATCTTACGCAAAGTCAGTTTTGACCAATGTGGGCAGCGGCTCACACTGCATTAATCACTTCTATCACAAAGCTACAGAACGCTACAAAGTAACACCGCCTAATAATTGAACAAGGGGTAAGGCACTGTTAGCGTACCTAGCGTGTTTAGGAAATATTTCCGTTAAAACTAAACACTTTGCTGAGGTTATACCTAGCAGTTCCCCTCCAACAGTAGGTTATCCTCAGCTTTTTTATTAAAAAAAGAGAAGGAGAAGTTTATGAACACTAGTTCAAGGTTCATGTTAAGTGCTGTATCGTTGTGCATGCTGACCGCCGTTAGTCATGCCGCCGAACGACAGTCACTACGTGACAACCCCACCGTCAATAACCTGATTGCTGAGCAGCAGGCTCTACCGGGTTCAATTTCGATGAACGCCAAGCAAATCGCTGGCTTAACCAGCAGCAGTGACGCACTCCAGGTTCGCAAAAGCTATCACAACGCTAACGGCAATGTGACCAAGCGCTATCAGCAGTACTATAAAGGCATCCCTGTAGTCGGCGATGACGTTATTATTACTCGCAAAGCCTCGGGGGCGTTTGCTTTTGCCCACGGTGCCGTACTGAGTGATATTGAACAGGACGTACCAAACGTTAAGCCAGATATCACATCAGCCGAAGCCTTATCCATCGCCAAAAATACTCAGCCGCTCAGCGTTACCAGTAAAACCAGTCGTATAACGCAACAGGTTGAAAACGAATCCTCTCAGCTTGTGATCTGGCAAGATAACAGTGGCGTTGCCAAGCTGGCCTATTCTGTGAGTTATGTCGCATACGGTGAATCACCATCACGTCCACAGATGTTTATTGATGCGAAAACTGGTGATGTTTTGCACTCGTATAACAACTTGCAAACTGCTGATGCTACCGGGCCTGGGGGTAACCAGAAGACCGGGCAATATTTTTACGGCACGGACTTTGATCCAATGAACGTGGCTCAATCCGGCGGTACTTGTTCAATGAGTAACACCAATGTTGAAACGGTGAATATGAACCATGCAACCTATGGTGGCGACATACACAGCTTTGACTGTCCTGAAAATACGGTAAAGCAAATTAACGGTGCTTACTCTCCGTTAAACGATGGTCATTTCTTTGGTGGCGTAGTGTTTAACATGTACAGCGACTGGTTCAATACCGCCCCGCTAACGCAAAAACTTCGTGTGCGCGTTCACTACAGCAACAACTACGAGAATGCTTTCTGGGACGGGCAACAAATGACCTTTGGTGACGGTGCCAGCACTTTCTATCCGCTGGTTTCATTGGATGTGATGGCGCACGAAGTGAGTCACGGTTTCACCGAGCAAAACTCAGGCCTGGTCTACAGCGGAAAATCAGGCGGCTTAAACGAAGCCTTCTCTGATATGGCGGGTGAAGCAGCAGAGTTTTATATGCATGGCAGTAACGACTTCCTGGTTGGCGAACAAATCTTTAAGTCTGACGGTGCACTTCGTTATATGAACAACCCACCGCAGGATGGTAGTTCTATCGATCACCAGGACGATTATTATTCTGGTATGGATGTTCACCATAGCTCAGGCGTATTTAACAAGGCCTTCTACCTGTTGGCGACCACTACTAACTGGGATACCAAAAAGGCGTTCGAGGTTTACACCAAGGCAAACCAGAGCTACTGGACCTCCAGCACTAACTGGGATAATGCCGGTGACGGTGTCTTAGACGCTGCCTGTGACTTAGGTTATGACGTCAACGAGGTTAATGCCACATTGCAAGCTGTTGGTGTAAACAGTAGTGTCAGCCCTGGACGCGAATGCGGACAAGATCCAACGGATCCACCAACCGATAACGTCCTTGAAAATGGTGTTCCAGAAACGGATCTTTCGGCTTCGACCGGCGACGACATCATGTACACCATGGAAGTACCAACCGGCGCGACCGATATCAGCTTCACTATCACGGGTGGTTCAGGCGATGCCGATCTGTATGTCCGTAAAGGCTCAGAGCCAACTGACTCAAGCTACGACTGCCGTCCATACAAAAACGGCAACGAAGAAAGTTGCTCCGGCTCAGGTGGTGGGACTTATTACATTCGTGTAAAAGCCTACAGTAGCTTCTCTGGCGTCACATTAACCGGTAGCTATAATGACGGTGGCGATCCAACGACTCCACCAGTCGACGAAACTTATAGCAATATCTCGGTGGCACAAGGTGGCTGGGAGTATTTCACTCAAGACTTAAACGGTGATTACAGTACACTGACCGTCACCATCACTGGCGGCACTGGCGATGCCGATCTGTACGTTCGTCATGGTTCACAGCCAACAACATCAAGTTATGACTGCCGTCCATACAAGTGGGGCAACGAAGAAACCTGTACCTTCAACGCACCACAGTCGGGTACCTGGCACATCGGTATCCGTGGTTATAACGCAGTTTCAGGACTCAACTTAACTATTGAAGCAACGCCACAATAAACGGGTTTGGCTTCCACAGCCATTTGCGCACAAGGATGTGTGCTTTTTTAACTACTTGCTGGCTTTTTTATACAAACCATTAAAAATAGTTTTCCAGGTCTTACCTTCATCCGTAGACACCTGCCATACCTGACGCACATTATCTGCAACGGGTGTCCAGGTAATTTTATTGAGTACAACACCATTACGACCTTGAGTTACCCCTTGCAATACCATCGCATCTTTCACTAAACCGCCATCCAATTGCAGTAAACTTCCACGGTTATCGACCCAGGTCTGATGCCACTGCTGACTGCTGTTATCGTAGATATTAAAGCTATGCCCGACACTACCACTAACACCGCGCCAGCTTTCTTTTAAACTACAATCATTGAGAATTTTCTCGATCGTATTCTCCCCAACCTTCTTACCTTTAGGATTAAACACCTCCCACTCGCCAACCCAGAAGTCGAACTGATGATATTCATCATCAGAACATGGCTGTTGTTTCTTCTCAGCTCCACTGGCTATAAAGCCAGTTACTAATAATAAAGTTAGTATCAGGTATTTCATAAATGCTCCGTCTTATTCAGTTACCGCACACTATTTTATATGTTCATTTTCTTTGTTCTTCAAGCATTCCCTACGGTCACTTATCCAAAGAAAAGGAACCAAAAGAAACGACACTCCGGTCACCTGGTCTTCGACTCCCTTGCGTTTCTCGTGATAATTGGCAAACTTTAAGGGAGAGTAACAAGTGCAAACCTTTAGCACCCTGGATCCCGTTATATTTAGCTGAGTACACTTAAAGTCATAGCAATTCAAATCGTGGATGATTTGAATAGTTAAATTCAGCACATGGAGGTGCTGTATTTAACGGTGCGTATAGTGACTTAAAGTTTGCGAAGGCAGCCATTCCTTGAATGGCCTAAATATAGGGGTGGACTTCTTTTTGGTTACTTTTCCTTGTCCACACAAGAAAGAGTAACTCGCTGAGTAGCGAAACATACTCTTAATAGTAAATTTTTATCCACAAAGTTAGACCAGATTGACCATAAATTGATATTTGGTGTATAGGAAACTCAAAAAGGTAATAATAAAAAAGGGAGCCGAAGCTCCCTTTTTTATATGTAACGAGTAAATAATTACTCTTGACCAGCCGGCGCTTCTTCCTGCGCAGGCGGATCAATTAAAGCTTTCATACTTAAACGAATTCGACCTTGGCGATCAACTTCCAGTACTTTAACTTTAACAATGTCACCTTCTTTCAGGTAGTCCGTTACTTTGTTCACACGCTCATGAGCGATTTGTGAAATATGTACCAGACCATCACGTCCAGGAGTCAACTCAACGAAAGCACCGAAGTCTGCGATACGAACAACCTTACCGTCAAACTCCATGCCCGCTGTAATTTCCATTGTCATCATTTCGATACGGCGAACGGCTTCTGCAGCACCTTCCGAATCGCTTGATGCAACTTTAACTGTACCATCGTCTTCGATTTCAATTGTAGCACCTGTTTCTTCTGTTAGGGCGCGGATAGTAGAACCACCCTTACCGATAACTTCTGAAATTTTGTCTACTGGAATCTTAATCGCTGTAATACGCGGAGCGTGCTCAGAAATATCATCACGAGGCTTGTCGATTGCTTCGTTCATGACGCTCAAGATATGTAAACGACCACCTTTTGCCTGGTGTAATGCCTTTTCCATGATTTCTTGAGTGATACCATCGATTTTGATATCCATCTGAAGAGCTGTGATACCGTCAGAAGTACCCGCAACTTTAAAGTCCATATCACCAAGGTGATCTTCATCACCCAGGATGTCAGATAGAACCACAAAGTTTTCGTCTTCTTTAACTAAGCCCATGGCGATACCAGCAACAGGAGCTTTCATCGGTACACCCGCATCCATTAATGCCAGTGAAGTACCACAAACAGAAGCCATTGAGCTTGAGCCGTTTGATTCAGTGATTTCCGAAACGACACGTAGCGTATAAGGGAAGTCAGCCATGCTTGGAACCATCGCAGCAACACCACGCTTGGCCAAACGACCGTGACCAATCTCACGACGCTTCGGTGAGCCCATGAAGCCAGTTTCACCTACACAGTATGGAGGGAAGTTGTAGTGCATCATGAAGTGGTCTTTGCCTTCGCCCATAATGCTGTCTTTAATCTGTGCGTCACGCTCAGTACCTAAAGTCGCCACGACTAAAGCCTGAGTTTCACCACGAGTAAAGATTGCAGAACCGTGCGTGCGAGATAATACTCCAGTACGGATATCCAATGCACGAACCATATCTGGTTCACGGCCATCGATACGTGGCTGGCCTGAAACGATGCGAGTACGTACCACTTCTTTTTCGATGTCGTGGAAGATTTCTTTCACTTCATCCGCAGAAGGTTGACCTTCTTCTTCGCCCGCTAAAGCTTCTACTGCTTCTGCAGATAGCTCGCTAATTTTGTCATAACGATCAGCCTTATCGGCAATTTGATACGCTTCAACGATAGCGCCATGCATTTTCTCTTTAACAGCAGTGTACAGAGCCGTGTTCTTCTCTGGTGCTGTCCAATCCCAAGCAGGCTTACCTGCTTCAGCTTGTAATTCTTTAATTGCCTGGATAGCAACTTGTAATTCTTGATGGCCATACATGACCGCACCAAGCATTACGTTTTCTGGTAATTCGTCAGCTTCTGACTCAACCATCAATACCGCTTTATCCGTACCCGCAACCATCAAGTCTAGCTTTGAGTTAGCCATGTCAGTTGTTGAAGGGTTTAACGCATATTCACCATCGATATAACCCACGCGCGCTGCACCAATTGGGCCAGCAAATGGGATACCAGAAATAGCTAGTGCTGCTGATGCACCAATCATTGATGGTACTGCAGGATCAACTTCTGGGTTAATTGAAACGATAGTGATCACGACCTGAACTTCGTTCAAAAACCCTTCTGGGAATAATGGACGCAATGGACGGTCAATTAAACGCGCGGTTAGCGTTTCTTCGTCTGAAGGTCGACCTTCACGCTTCAAGAAACCGCCAGGGATTTTACCCGCAGCATATGTTTTTTCTTGATAGTTAACTGTCAGCGGGAAAAAGCCTTGACCTTCTTTTGCTTCTTTTTTACCAACAACGGATACAAACGCTGTAGTTCCTTCAACATCAACAATTACTGCTCCTGATGCTTGACGAGCTACACGTCCTGTTTCGATAGTGACTTCACGGCCACCGTATTGAAATGATTTTTTTGTATAATCCACAATATTTTCCTGTTTTAGTTACTACACTTCCAGAACCTACTTCGTCTGAAAGCAAAAAGGGGCCTGACGGCCCCTTAATTCTGACTAGCGACGTAGACCCAGTTTCTTAATTAAGTCTGAGTAACGTGCTTGATCTTTACGCTTTAAGTAGTCCAACAATTTACGACGCTGGCTTACCATGCGTAGCAAACCACGACGAGAGTGGTGGTCATGCTTATGAGCCTTGAAATGATCTTGCAAGTGGTTGATTTGCGCTGATAGTAACGCTACTTGCACTTCCGGAGAACCCGTGTCGCCTTCAACGCGAGCGTGTTCTTTTACAATTTCTGCTTTCTGTTCTGCACTTAGTGACATATTTCTTTGTCTCCAATTTCGGGCACAAGACCCAAGTTTTATGTACAAGCCAGCCAATCACTAATTCAGCCGACTCAATGAATGCGCGATTGTACCTTAATTTCGGGGCTTTCAGCAAGAAAAACCCATCTCCGCGCATAGATTCTACCTTAAAAAGAAAAGTAGCCGGGGTTTCGGGGTATTTTCTACTGATTCGCCACGCTACGCAACGATAGTTCGGGATATTGGCGGCGACAGTTCTGCAAAAATTGTATAAAACAGGACTCTGTTTCAGACAACTTTTCGCGTAATCTGTGACCACCATCAAATACATGTAGATCGGCTTTTGCCGTCTGGGCAAAACGGATAACGTTATCCACCGGAACAATATCATCACGCCAGCCGTGAACAACAGTTACCGGACAGTTCAGCTTCTCTAACTCTGCTTCTGCATAACCATCCATATAGACCGCAGGAGATATCAAAAATATCCCCATGGGATCATTGCTCAACCCCGCTACCGCAGAAACATACCCACCCATGCTTGTCCCTACCAAAATGTAAGGTCGTGACAGGTTCATTAAATAATTGTTAAGCTTCGTGACCCGCTCATTGGTCGGTAATCGACGGTAGTCCAGAGACTCGACGTCGAAACCTTTCTCTTCGCAAATTTTTGACAAGGCTTGAATCCTGTTGCCCTTTGGGCCAGATACTTTACCGTGAGAAAATATAACTAATGGCTTTACCACTGGGTTCATAGCATCCTTCTTAATCCTGCTTTATTAAACGACGAGGGGCAACCTTGCCATCGTCATCAAGACAACCAATTCCCAAAAAGCCCTGTGGACTTTTCAGAATAAACTCTTCGCTTTCTGGAGCACCGCTTATTTGAACAGACTGCCCCAGGCAAATGTAATACGCCTGATCATCATCCAGCTCGAGCGAAGGGATATGTTGCAGTGCTTCTTCTAACGGTATTAATAGCTCATCCATCGCCCGCTTTTCATCAGCCTGTTTCATCGTTTCCAGCTGCGGCATAGTAACGCAGTCTGACAGCTGTAGATGACTGACTGCCGTGCGGCACAAGTCTCGAACATGCGCCCCACAACCCAGTTCATCCCCAATATCTTCGACCAAATTTCTGATATAAGTTCCCTTTGAACAATGAACATCAAGTTCAAAAGTATCGCCGTCGAAACTTAACAAATTGATGGAGTGAATAGTCACTTCCCGTGCTTCCCTTTCAACTTCGATACCTTCTCGAGCTAATTTATATAACGGTACCCCGTCTTTCTTTAAGGCAGAATACATCGATGGTACTTGACTGATAGTACCAATAAATTGCTGCACAACCTTAACCAGTTGCTCCTCCGTAACATCCACCGGTTTCTCTTCGATTACTTCGCCTTCACGATCTGACGTTGTAGTCTTCTGACCCAACTTGCCTACCACACGATATTTTTTATCCGCATTCAGCAAAAACTGAGAGAACTTAGTAGCTTCGCCGAAGCAAATGGGTAGTACCCCGGTGGCGATAGGATCCAAAGCTCCGGTATGACCGGCTTTTTGCGCGAAATAAAGATATTTAACCTGCTGTAGAGCCTTATTCGAGGTCATATCCATCGGTTTATCAAGCAATAAAATACCGGTAATATCACGACCGCGTTTACGACGTCTTGCCATTAGTTGCTCCAGAATTTAAGAACTGAACTTAGGAGTGTTTTTTCTTATCCGCCGATATGGCGTCTTCGATAAGGCTGGACATACGTTGCCCTTCCTTAATCGACTTATCATAGAAAAAGCGCAATGTAGGCACACTACGCAAACGCATCTCTTTGGCGAGTTGAGTGCGTAAAAAGCCAGCAGCTCCCCGCACGACTTCCAACGCTTCATCAATCTCTTCCTGCTCATCTTTGCCGAGAAAAGTCATGAAAACTTTGGCATTTTGCAGATCACTAGAGACCTCGACAGCAGAAACGGTCGCTAAACCAAGTCGAGGATCTTTCATTTCACGTTGGAAGACCAGAGCCAGCTCACGCTGGATCTGATCGGCAACTCTACTGGCTCTTGCTTGGGACATATTGTTACTCGATGTTTCTTGATGGAATTACAGTGTACGTTTCACTTCAAAAACTTCGAAAACCTCGATTTGATCACCAGGCTTCACGTCATTGTAGTTCTTAACACCAATACCACATTCCATATCTTTACGAACTTCATTCACATCGTCTTTATAACGGCGAAGAGATTCTAATTCACCTTCATAAATCACCACGTTATCACGAAGAACGCGAATTGGACTGTGACGCCTAACGACGCCTTCAACCACCATACAGCCGGCAATAGCACCCAGTTTTGGCGATTTAAAGACATCACGCACTTCAGCCAAACCAATAATTTCTTGACGCGATTCTGGCGACAGCATACCGCTAAGAGCAGCTTTCACATCTTCAATCGCTTCATAAATCACGCTGTAGTAACGGATTTCTACCGCTTCTTTTTCAGCAACTTTACGCGCCGTGCCGTCTGCACGAACGTTAAAACCAATAATCACAGCACTCGACGCAGCAGCTAACGAAACGTCAGTTTCTTTAATGCCGCCGACACCGCTGGAAATCACTTTAACTTCAACTTCATCAGTCGCCAAATCCGTTAATGATTTACTCAGGGCTTCAACCGAACCTTGAACGTCAGCTTTAATAATCACGTTCAACTGTTTGGTTCCTTCATCGCTGCCCATGTTAGCGAACATATTCTCTAACTTGGCTTTTTGCTGACGCGCCTGGAACTCTTCTCGCTGTTTGGTTTCGCGACGATCGGCAATATCACGAGCAGTACGCTCATCAGCGACAACCGCAGCTTCATCACCGGCCACAGGGACACCTGACAGACCTAGTACCTCAACTGGAATAGAAGGGCCAGCTGACTCAATGTTCTGTCCATTTTCATCCAATAGGGCTCGAACACGACCATAGTGAGTCCCTGCTAACAGGATATCCCCTTTATGCAACTGCCCTTTTTGAACCAGAATGGAAGCAACCGCACCGCGACCTTTATCCAGACGTGCTTCAATCACGAAGCCTTTCGCAGCACCTTCATCAACAGCTGTTAGTTCCAATAACTCTGACTGCAATAGGATTGACTCTAATAAATTATCAACACCTTCACCCGACTTCGCGGAAACGTTCACAAACTGCACGTCACCACCCCAGTCTTCCGGGATAACGTCATGCTGTGATAACTCATTTTTCACACGATCGGCATCGGCTTCAGGTTTATCAATTTTGTTGACTGCTACAATCATCGGAACACCAGCAGCTTTCGCGTGCTGAACCGCTTCGATTGTTTGTGGCATAACACCATCGTCGGCAGCCACAATTAAAATTACGATATCGGTCACTTCGGCACCACGAGCACGCATCGAGGTAAACGCTGCGTGGCCTGGCGTATCCAGGAATGTCACCATGCCGCGTTCAGTTTCAACATGATAAGCACCGATATGCTGAGTAATACCACCGGCTTCGCCCGTCGCTACGTGAGACGCACGGATGTAGTCCAATAGCGATGTTTTACCATGGTCAACGTGGCCCATAATGGTCACCACAGGAGCACGCGGTTTACCGTCACCTTCATCCGTCATTGCTTCTGATAGCGCAGCTTCTTCCATCGCGTTTTCGTTAACCAACACTGGATTATGGCCCATCTCTTCAACGATCAAACTGGCTGTTTCCTGATCAATTGACTGATTAACGGTTGCCATAACACCAACTTTCATCATAGCCTTCATTAACTCTGGCGCTTTCACAGCCATTGCTTTTGCCAATTCCCCAACGGTAATCGCTTCAGGGATTTGAACATCATGAATAATGGTGTCTGTTGGCTTCTTAAAGCCATGTTTCTTCATATTATCGGGTGCCTGATACACTTTCTTTTTGGATGCACCGCCGCGCTTATTCTTTTCTTCAAAAGCTTTTGCGACCAAATCTGCATCACTGGTTTTCTTTTTGCCTTTTTTCTTCTTACGTCTCTTATTCGGGCCTGATTTCTCTTCAAAGTCACGCAAAGACATTGGTTTCGCAGGTTTGTTCGGATCCGCTTTTACCACTTTCTCTTCTGGTTCCTGCTTTTCCTCTAACTGCTTTTCAATCTTTTGCTTAACTTTTTCAACAGACTTTTTCGGTTTCTTCGCCTGCCCTTTATCTTGCTTGGCGGTTTTCCCAGTCTCTTCCGCTTTGCGCTTGGCTTCCTCTTCCGCCTTACGCTTAGCCTCGGCTTCTGCCTCCGCTTTGCGCTTAGCTTCCTCTTCCGCCTTACGCTTGGCCTCGGCTTCTGCTTCCGCTTTGCGTTTCGCTTCTTCTTCCGCCTTACGTCTGGCTTCCTCTTCTGCCTGACGAGCCGCTTCTTCTTCCGCAGCAAGCTTTTCGACTTCTTCACTAGAACGCTTAACGTAAGTACGCTTCTTTTTTACCGCAACTTGTACAGACTTTTTCTTACCTTCCGAACTCGTTACGCTTAATGTGCTTTTCTTAGTGCGGCTCAAAGTAATCTTCTTTGGGCCAGTAGCCTCATCGCCACCATGAGACTTTTGCAAATAAGCGAGCAACGACTTCTTCTGTTCTTCCGAAATCGTTTCATCGGCACTTTTTATTTTTGAGCCAGCCGCCTCTAACTGCTCCAGCAGTTTGTCAACTGGAGTATTTAAGGTTTCGGCAAATTGTTTTACTGTAGTTTCTGACATTTAGTCTCCCCGCTTAAGTTATTCTTGCTCCTCGAACCAAGGAGCACGCGCGGTCATAATTAATTGAGCAGCACGCTCATCATCCAGTTCTTCAATATCCACTAAATCATCCACTGACTGTTCAGCTAAATCTTCCATGGTAATAACGCCACGGCTAGCTAGAACGTACGCCAAGTGACGATCCATACCGTCCATGTTAAGCAAATCTTCAGCTGGTTCGTTTTTCTCTAACTGTTCTTCACTAGCAATCGCTTTGGTTAGAAGAATGTCTTTCGCGCGGGATTTTAACGCATCGATCAAATCTTCATCAAAACCTTCGATTTCCAGCATTTCTGACTGAGGCACATAAGCGACTTCTTCTAACGTAGTGAAGCCTTCCTGTACCAAAATCTGTGCTAAATCGTCATCAACGCCCAAGTCGTCAGTAAACAAACTAACAATGGCTTCTGTTTCCGACTGGTTTTTCTGAGCAAACTCTTCCTCAGTCATGACATTCAATTCCCAGCCAGTTAACTCACTGGCCAAGCGAATGTTCTGGCCATTACGGCCAATCGCTTGTGCTAATTGTTCTTCATCAACAGCGATATCCATGCTGCGATTATCTTCATCAACAACAATAGACACAACTTCAGCCGGTGCCATCGCATTAATCACAAACTGCGCAGGATTGTCATCAAACAGCACGATATCAATACGTTCACCGTTTAACTCACCTGTCACCGCCTGTACTCGAGCACCGCGCATACCAACACAGGCGCCAACCGGGTCAATGCGTTTATCATTGGTCTTAACTGCAACCTTGGCTCGAGAGCCTGGGTCTCGAGCAGCACCTTTAATTTCAATAATTTGCTCACCAATTTCAGGAACCTCTATGCGGAATAACTCTTCCAACATTTCGGGACGCGTACGGCTCACAAATAGTTGCGGACCACGATTTTCATCCTTAATGGTATACAGTAAACCGCGTACGCGATCACCAGCACGCACCGTTTCTCGCGGCATCATTTCATCACGTTGAATGACTGCTTCTGCGTTATTACCCAAATCTAAATAGATGTAATCACGGGTGATTTTCTTTACCACGCCCGTAATGAGCTCGCCCACACGATCGCGGAATGCTTCAACTGTCTTCGCACGCTCGGCTTCACGGACCTTCTGTACAATGACCTGCTTAGCAGTTTGAGCTGCGATACGACCGAATTCAATCGACTCGATCTGCTCTTCAACATGAGCGCCAAGCTCAATATCTGGGCTCTCAACCTGGGCTGCAGATAACGTTGTTTCCGTTAAAGGATCTTCAACTGCATCATCTTCGACCACAGTCCAACGACGGAATGTATCGTATTCACCAGTTTCACGATCGATGTCAACACGCACATCAATATCCACACCGTGCTTTTTCTTAGTAGCTGTAGCTAGCGCAGCTTCTAAAGCACCGAAAATCACCTCTGGCTTGACGTCCTTTTCATTGGAGACGGCCTCAACCACTAACAAAATTTCTTTACTGCTCATACGTGTTAACCTTCAATAAAACTCGCGATTATCTTTAACTTTAATCCTTTCGAGATTAATACTTTGCGATCAACTGGGCTTTCTCAACCTGCTGGACGTTAATATCGTGTGATTCACCGTCCACCACCAAACTGATAATGCCATTATCTACTTGTTTAATAGTACCTTTAAACTTACGGCGGCCATTGATTGGCACCGATAGACGCAATTCAGCATCTTCACCCACATACTGAGCAAACTGCTGCTCCGTAAATAAAGGTCTATCCATCCCAGGCGATGAGATTTCTAAGTTGTAGTAGCCGTTAATAGGATCTTCTACATCCAACACACCACTCACCTGGTGACTTACTTCCGCGCAGTCGTCCACAGAGATGCCATTCTCATGCTCAATAAAAACCCGCAAAATTGAATGTTTGCCTTGTGACAAATATTCCAGACCCCAGAACTCAAAGCCAGCGGCTTCAACGGCTGGGCGAATTATCTGCTCAAGTTGTGACTGTTTACTCATTGCGCTCTCTAAATACTCTCTTTATTCGACAAAACATAAATGCCAAATACAAAAAAAGGCCCTTATGGCCCCATCATTTATTAAACTGTTGAGCATAAAGCTCAATCTATCTATATGACGGGCTAAAGGATACTAGCGATAAAGCCTGTTATCCACTTTACCCAGACCGGCTTGTCGTTTAAAACGAGCAAACCTACAAACAACAAAGCCCCTATAGAAGGGGCTTTATTATTATATTCATAATATAAAATCAGTCAATTTTTACACCAATGACTGACTTTTTAGAATTTGGTAGCGGGGGCCAGATTTGAACTGACGACCTTCGGGTTATGAGCCCGACGAGCTACCAGGCTGCTCCACCCCGCATCCATATTTACTTATTAGACTCTGGTATACCTAATAAGTTTGACTCTAAAAGCCATGTCTCCGTAGGAAGTTTTAGCTTGTCCCTACATCAACGTGAGACGCATTATACTCACTTAGAACGCTTTGACAAGGGGTATTTTGAAGATTCTGTTAAGTTTCTTTATAACGCTATCAAACCCTGATTTCAGCTTATCAAATCAGGGCTAGAAACCTGACTAACAATCGCTACTTTCTTTACACTTTTCGTCCAATAGCTCCGGCACTTCCTGTTCTATCTCAAAGGTAACTTTATCCCATTCTGAGACCGTATCGACCTCTATATAAGCCAAGTCGCCCCAAAAAACATACTCCTCACTATCCCAGTTATGTGGCAATGCGTTTGATACTTCAGCTAGACGCATCCCTTCTTTATTGTAGCCTCTAAGTCGAAGCCACTCTTTTTTTAATTTTTTATTATGAGATAAGGCGCTGGGGAACCAGATAACCCCAGGAACAGCTTCACCACTATGATACCTTCGCGTCTCAATAGTCACCGGGTAGTCAATAACAATCCTGCCCTTAAACATATCGATATCCAAAGGTAGTTTCTGTTCTCTATCTTTGGTGTCAGCATAAAAGTTGAAACCCTTCCGATGGCGGTGAGGAGTAAATCTAACACTATCTACAGGCACCCCCGACTTCAGAGCCTTCAACTCGATTTCATCATAGCTTGCATAACGGCTATTAGCTATCTCCTCAGCCTTCAGCTTTAAAGCAGGGTAATTAAATTGTCGCTCATCACTTTTCCGGTAAGCTGAAATTTCTACCAGCTCCTTAAATTCACCCTCTTCAAAATCTCTAAACGCCGGCTCGTTAAAGCTATTATCAAAGTAACGATCAACATCGACTTTCCCTAAAAGTTCTATGGATTCTGCTTTCGGTTCTAAATTAGCATGAACCGTCTCCGTAAACTGCTCATACTTAGTAGGGAAAAGTAAAACGATAGACTCAGCTTTTCCATAAAAAACAGCATCCTTTTTACCATTAACTTGTTGCTGCCCTTTCATACTCATTCCACCTTTGCTATCCACTTCAAGCCTTTTACCTTCATCGTCAAAAGCCATAATAATGGCTTCATACTGATGGTACTTTGTCGGGTAAGAGTAATCTATTTTTATCCTTTGCTTGGAAACCTGAGTTACGGTAAAGCTAACCTGGTCATCCGTTTGGCTCTCACCATCTTCTGACAGCTCAAACTCAAACCGTTTCCAACCAGCTGGGTAACTAAAAGTGACATTCCCCTGAACCAGTGCCAGCTGGTCTTCCTTCACACCAGTTTTGATGTAAGCTTCACTCTGCCAACCACCAAACCTAAGTCCTTGAAACTCTTCGGACTGTTCCTTTAAGTTTTTTTCTTCCTTGTCCGTCAGCTCTGACTTTAATAAATCTTTGCCATCACTCCCAATAACTTTATTCCAGTCTACCTTGTATCCAACGTTAAAGGGCAGCTGCTCAAAGTCATTTTGTATAACTAACCGCTCATTAAATATGGCATAAACGAAAAAGTGTTTCTTTAAATAATTTTTTAAAAATGTTTTGTCATTTGCCTGCTCGAACGAAATTTTCGTTTGGTGGTACTTTGCTTTACCATATTTATCAGAATCCTCAACTTCCTTAATGGAACCATCGGATTGGTAAATCTTGGTCGTGGTTTCTGACTTCTTTGCTGACCGCTGCTCTTCATCAGCCTTAAGCGCCACCGTCTTTAAAATCCAGTTTCCACTCTGTCTTTCAAAGTTAAAATCGACTTCTTTGGTCACCACTCTAAAGCGATTAAAGCCGGTAAAGTAAGCCCACTGCCAGGTATCTTCTTCAATTGCTTTAGCTTTTTGTTGGATCTGTTTGATTGACTTTCCTTTGAGCAGCGCCTGCAAACCTTCTGGACTTAACGCCATCTCAGAAATCATCTTTGTCATCGGTTCCAAAAATGCCATGGCCATGCCTGCCATCGGATCCTTCTTCACTTGTTCCTGCATAGCGGCTTTAAGGCTAGTTGCAATACTTTGTTTTAATGCCTCTTCATCGACTAACTGCAGTAATTCATCAGCAGTCTCAGCATTCGCCACTTTTTCTTTAAACGCACCGGCCAAATAGTACGGATAAACAATAACACCAAAAATAATTAATAAAAGAATCCCTATGATGATTTTTTTCATCCTTCACCTCTCTACTTATATTTTCTTAATATTAGAATGATTATATTGTTATAAATACTCAAATGCCTGCCGGCATAATTCGAGCAACTTACTTGGAAATACCCCTAGTGCAACCACGCTAAGGCTGGTCAGTCCCAGCCCCAGACGCAGGCCTCGAGCAGCAATGATCTTTTGCTCTGTCTCGGGTTCGTCAAAGAAAATCACTTTGACCACCTTCAGGTAATACACCAGTCCGATAATCGACATCACAGCACCCAGCACGGCCAACCAGATAAAGCCTGCATTCAATACCGCCAGGAAGACTTCCAGCTTGGCCCAAAAACCAACGAATGGCGGTAGACCAGCCATGGACAGGAAGAGGAAGCTGATCAAGAGACCGCCCCATGGGTTCTTCCGCCCCAAGCCTTTCAGCTGATCGATATCTTTAACGTCTTCAGAACCCTGTCCCAAATAAATCAAGCAACCAAAGCCGCCAAGCGACATGATGGCATAAATCAAAATATAAAAGAAAGAAGCGCTAAAACCAGCGGCTGTACCGCTGATAATTCCCAGCAGGAAGTAGCCGATATGGGCAATCGCCGAATAAGCCAATAAGCGTTTAATATTGCTTTGTGCTAACGCAACGATGTTTCCGAGTAGCATGGATAAGCTGGCGAGAATGATCAAGAGCCCCTGCCAGTCCACTGCAATACCGATAAAACCGTAACCAAAAATTCGGATGGCCAGACCAAATGCAGCAACTTTAGGTGCTGAAGATAAGAAGGCGGTGGTCGAGGTCGGTGCGCCATCATACACATCAGGCACCCACATCTGGAACGGCACGGCGCCAAACTTAAAGGCAATGGCGACAACAATAAACACCAGACCGAACCGTAACGTTAAGCTGGCATCATTCTGAGCAAGGTACGCGGCAATATCGGTCAGGTGAATTTGCTGAGTCACACCATAAATCAAGGACATGCCATAGAGCAGGAAACCACTCGCTATCGCCCCCATCACAAAGTATTTCACCGCGGCTTCGGCGGCCTGATACGAGTGACGTTGCATTGCGACTAAGGCATATAACGATAGCGACAACAGCTCCAAGCCAAGATATAAGGTCAACATGCTGCCACCGCTGGCCAATACCATCATGCCGAGCACGGCAAATAAGTGCAGCAGGTAATATTCGCCTCTTAAAATACGCCGCGGCAAAATATAAGGACGTGCGAATAATAACGCTAACATCGCCAAAACGATAACGCTAATTTTGATGATCCCTGCCATCGGATCCAGCACATAGTGCCGTCCATACAAGTGGTACTGTAACTGTGGGAACTGCACCACACAGATAATGGCAGTCGTTAATAGCGCCAACTGTGTTAAGCGATAGGTTAAATTGCGATCCAGGTCTTTAGAGAAGACATCAATCAACAGGATCACGCAGCCAGCAGTCAGCAAGAACATTTCAGGAAGTAAGTGCATCAAATTATACATTGCCTAGCCTCCTCCCAACTTACTGTTTCCAGCAAAATCCAGTAACTGCTCAATACTCGGCTGCATCACACTGATTAACAGCTGCGGATAGACGCCAAGCGTTACAATAAAAATGGCTAATACAATCAAAATGGTCTTCTCACGACCATTAACATCATCAAGCCGTGCAATATTCTCATTCGCCGGTTTACCAAAAATAACGCGTTTATAGAACCAAAGGCTGTAGGCCGCACCCAGGACGAGGGTCAAAGCAGCAAACAGGGCAATCCGCCAGTCCGCCTGAAACGAAGAAATGATGACAAAAAATTCACCTACGAAACCTGACGTTCCCGGTAGTCCTGCGTTGGCTAAAATGAATAACATTAACAGGGTGGCAAAGACAGGCATACTGTTTACCACGCCACCAAAGTCGCTAATTTGCCTGGTGTGCAAACGGTCATACAAGACCCCAATACAGAAGAACAGTGCACCGGAAATCAGGCCGTGAGAAATCATCTGTACCATGGCACCCTGCATTGCCATGGACTGAGCATCGGGATTGAGCAACTGCAAAACGATAAAACTACCTAAAGTCACGAAACCCATATGCGCGATGGAGGAGTAGGCGATCAGTTTTTTCATGTCTTTTTGCGCCAGCGCCACAAAACCAATATACACGATGGCGATCAGAGACAGGATGATCAGGATATCGGCGAACGATGCAGCCGCATCAGGTGTAATCGGTAAACTGAACCGAAGGAAGCCATAACCGCCCATTTTCAACATAATCGCAGCCAGAATCACCGAACCACCGGTTGGCGCTTCGACATGGGCATCCGGTAACCAGGTATGTACTGGTACCATCGGAATTTTCACTGCGAAAGCGATCAGGAAAGCCCAGAAAATCCAGCTCTGTTCTGTAGCCGATAAAGGCATTTGTCGCATCGCATCAATGGCAAAACTGCCCGCATCTCGCCCCATATAAATCAGGGCCACTAACATAAAGATCGAACCAAAAAAGGTATAAAGAAAAAACTTCAGTGTGGCATAAATTCGATTCGGACCGCCCCAGATCCCGATCATGAGAAACATCGGGATCAACATCGCTTCCCAGAAGACATAAAACAGAATGCTATCCTGTGCTAGAAAGACACCATTCATCGCACCAGTCAGTAACAATACAGCTGCCACAAATTGCGTTTGTCGAAAACGAATGGATGTGGTCGCCCCAAACAGCACCAGTAGGTTAATCAGTGACGTCAGCATCACCAACGGCAAGGAAATGCCATCGGCTCCCAACTTATACTCGATATTCAAGGAAGGGATCCATCTGGCCTGCTCACTAAACTGAAATGCAGCAGTGGTGCGATCAAACTCAACAAACAGCCAAACGCACAACACCAGTACTATCAGTGAAATCAGCAGCGCAAATCGTTGACTCCAGGCCAACATCTTGTCGCCGGGGCCAAGCAACACCAGCACCCCGCTGAGAAGCGGTAGCCAAATGAGTAAACTTAAAACCGGTAACTGCTCTAACATAAATTTTTATTATCCATGTCTATCCCCTCTTACCCTCTAAATATTAACCAGGCCAAGAAGGCAACCAAACCCACCAGCATAAACAACGCATAGTGGAACAGGTAGCCTGTTTGTAACTTACGAACTTTCAATGCAATATGTTTTAGCGTTTGTGCACTGCCATCGATGATTCCTTCATCGATCACCGCTTTATCGCCATAGCGCCAAAGAACCTGACCTAGCCAATGACCACCACGAGCAAACACTTTCTGGTTTAACTCATCAAAGAAATACTTATGCTCCAACAATCGCTTTACCGGCTTAAGGAAAATGGCCCACATGGTAATAAAGCGTGGCGCCCAACCGTAAACGATGATGGCAATGGTAATACCGGTTAGTAACATGATAAAGACCGGGTTCATCATGCCATGCAGAGCAAAATTGATAGCGCTGTCATAATGCTGTTCAACAACTGCCAGCACATTATGTTGCTCCAGCACACGAATCGAGTCATCAAAGAAAGTCGTAAACAGCAGTGGTTTAGTAAAAATAAAACCAGCGACCAGAGACGGCACCGCCAACGCTATTAAAGGCCAGGAGATCACTTTAGGTGACTCCTGTAACTCTTCGTACAGCTGCGGTTCTACGTTGGTTTTGCCGTGGAACACAACCAGAAGTAGCCTTACGCTGTAAACGGCGGTGACAAGTACTCCCGTTAATACCGCAAAATAAGCAAAACTGCTAAAACCTCCCTGAGCGCTACTGACCGCAGAGATGATCGTATCTTTTGAGTAAAAGCCTGAGAAGAAAGGTGTCCCGATAAGCGCTAAAGTACCAATAAGCGTACACCAGTAAGTTATCGGCAACTTCTTATAAAGCCCACCCATTTTTCGGATGTCCTGCTCATGGTGCAGCGCCACGATAACCGAGCCCGCGCCCAAAAAGAGTAAGGCTTTGAAAAAGGCATGCGTAAATAAATGAAATATAGCCGCCGAATAAGCTGACACGCCTAAAGCGACGACCATGTAACCCAGCTGTGACAGGGTCGAATAGGCAATAATGCGTTTAATGTCATTTTGCACAATCGCTACCAGTCCCATAAACAAGGCCGTTATGGCACCAATCACCGTGATCATCGCTAAGGCCGTTTCGGAAAACTCAAACAAAGGCGACATCCGCGCCACCATAAAGACACCGGCAGTAACCATGGTAGCAGCATGGATCAAAGCGGAAATCGGCGTTGGACCTTCCATCGAATCTGGTAGCCACACATGCAGTGGGACCTGGGCTGACTTACCCATAGCACCGATAAAGAGGCAGATACAGATAAAGCTCATCGCAGACCATTCCAGCCCCCCCCAAACAGCAAACGTCTGATCCAGCCCGACCAGCGCCAGCGCATTGGTGGGTTGCTGATCGCCTAAAGAAACCAGCTCTTCGGCCAGTCCCATGGTTTTAAAAACCGGTGCATAGTCCAAAGTACCAAATAACAGGAAAATGCCGCCTATTCCCAGTATGAAACCAAAATCACCGACACGATTAACCAAAAAGGCTTTCATGTTGGCGAAAATGGCCGTTTCTTTCTGGTACCAGAAACCGATCAATAAGTAAGACATGACACCGACAGCTTCCCAGCCAAAGAACAGCTGTAAAAAGTTATTCGACATGACCAGCATCAGCATCGAAAAGGTAAATAAGGAGATATAACTGAAGAATCGTTGATAACCGTCATCATCGTGCATATAACCGATCGAGTAAATATGCACCATCAGGCTGATGAAAGTCACCACCAACATCATGATTGCGGTCAGGCTATCTAACAGAAAGCCAATTTGAATCGTGAGTCCACCAAAGCTGGCCCACTCATATACAGTGACATCCACGGCTGTAGCATCACCCCATAAAAAACTGAAGAACCAGTTCACCGCAATAACAAAAGAAATAAAAACACCGGCGATAGTTATTCGGTGGGTCAGTACCTTGCCCAGTTTTTTACCCAACAAACCAGCAACAATCGCCCCCACCAAAGGCGCCAGTACAGCGAGTAATAACTGAGCTTGAATCGTCATCAGCCTTTTAACTCCTTCAGTTCGTCGACGTCAATTTTCTTATTGGTGCGGAACAACACTACCAGAATCGCCAATCCAATAGCGGCTTCGGCAGCGGCAACCGTTAAAATAAAGAAGACAAAAATTTGTCCCACCTCGTCATTCAGGTAACGTGAAAAAGCAATAAAATTAGTGTTCACGGCAAGTAACATCAGCTCAATACACATCAGTAACGTGATCACATTTTTGCGATTGATGATGATTCCAACAACACTGATCGAGAACAGCAAAGCACTGACGATCAGATAGTGTGTTAAGCTCATGAACCGCCCCCTTTTTTGCGTCGTATTCTTTTCTTCTTCTCGGTTTTCTCCTGACCGTCCTGCCTTGGCCCTGATTCCATGCTGACAACACGCAACCGCTCTTCTTTACTCGCCTGATGTTGCATCGGAACGCTTTGGCCACGACGGTCTCGTCGTCCACGGAACGTTAAACTGATGGCAGCGACAATTGCCACCAGCAAAATGACGCCAGCCACTTCAAAAGCAAAAAAGTAATCGGTATATAGCAACCGGCCCAGCTCGGTCACGTTACTGTAATCAGCGCCGTGCTTTGCCGGCTCAGGCATCTGCTCCACGCCAAACACTTCACTGCGAATAACCCAGTAGATACCGCCAAACAAGGCTAGCGCAGTAATAATGCCGAGTGGCAAATATTTGGTATAACCAGCTTTGAGGCTGGCATAATCTACATCCAGCATCATCACCACGAACAAAAACAAAACCATGACCGCACCGACATAAACCAGAACCAGAGTTACCGCGAGAAACTCGGCTTCTAGCAGCATCCATAAGACCGCAGCAGAGAAGAACGTCAGCACCAGACACAGCACGGCCTGCACCGCGTTACGCATTGTGATAACACCGATAGCACCAACAAGAGTTAACGTTGCAAATAAATAAAATACGACGGATTCAACGGTCATTCGCCATCCTTCTCAGTGCTGTTCTTATCGATATTTTGCATCTTGCCTTCTATCCTCAGCGATCTGCTCTTCGTATTTATCACCAATCGCCAATAGTTGTGCTTTAGTTAAAATATGATCGCCCCGCTTTTCAAAGTGATAATCCATCACACGAGTTTCGACAATCGAATCCACCGGGCACGACTCTTCACAAAAGCCACAGTAGATACACTTGAACATATCAATTTCATAGCGCGTAGTACGTCGCGTTCCATCACTCTGTCTTGGGCCAGCATCTATCGTGATTGCTGCCGCAGGACAAACCGCTTCACACAGTTTGCAGCCGATACAACGCTCTTCGCCATTAGGGTAACGTCGTAAAGCATGCAGTCCACGAAAGCGAGGAGACTGTGGCGTTTGTTCCTCTGGAAACTGGATGGTGACTTTTCGGCGCCACAAATGCTTACCGGTGATGCGCAACCCGGTTAACAGATCGCGCAAGGTGAAGCTTTTAAAGAAGTGTTTTAACTTACTCATAACACACCTCTTCCGGTAAACCAGGGACCGACACCGGCTTTGATCATAAAGGTTAATATCATTAACCAAACCACCGTTACGGGAATAAACACCTTCCAGCCTAAGCGCATAATTTGATCATAACGGTAGCGCGGGAAAGTTGCTCTTAGCCATATCATAAGGAATAAAAAGAATCCGGCTTTTAGAAGCAGCCAGGCGATACCGGGAATCCAGCCCGTTACTTCTTCAACAAATGGAATTCCCTGAAAGGGATTTAACCAGCCTCCGAAGAAAAATAAGGTGGTTAACACCGAGATTAAAATCATATTGGCATATTCAGCCAGGAAAAATAGCGCGAAGGAAATTCCAGCATATTCAACGTGGAATCCGGCCACAATTTCCGATTCGCCCTCCGGCAGATCAAATGGCGCACGATTGGTTTCAGCCACACCGGAAACCCAGTAAATAACCAAAAGAGGCAATAGCGGGATCCAGAACCAATGCAACAAACCACCGTCCTGAGCCTTGACGATTTCACCAAGGTTCATACTGCCCGATGCCATCAACACACCAACCAGTGCAAAGCCCATGGCGATTTCATAGGAGATAATTTGTGAGGCAGAGCGTAGCGAGCCTAATAAGGCGTATTTCGAGTTCGATGCCCAGCCCGCAATGATCACACCATAGACAGCAATCGAAGTCATGGCCAAGATATAAAGTAAACCAACATCGCTGTTAGCCAGTGCTAATTCGACGTCAAAGGGGATTACCGCCCAGGCAGCAAAAGACGGCGCGATAAACAATATCGGAGCCAACAGAAACAAAGCCTTGTTAGAACCCGATGGTACCACCACCTCTTTCATCAATAATTTGATGACGTCAGCGATCGGTTGCAACCAGCCTTTGGGCCCGACGCGGTTTGGTCCCAGACGCATCTGCATGTAACCGATAATCTTACGCTCGGCATAAGTAGTGTAAGCCACAGCAAGGATCAGAGGCAGCAGGATCAGACCAATTTTGGCGCCGATAACGAAGAAGTCGATGATCATATCCAGCATCAGACTCCTCCAACAATATTATGGAATGGGCTTAAACGTGGACGCTTCAGAATTTCACGGCCCTGGGCCAAAGCCGTTTGCTGCAGTGATGGTGCTCGACGCAGCCAACCATCAATCTGATACATATTGACTGGACGAGGAGCGAAACCATCGCGTGGTAGAGTCTCCGGGCATTGCCATTTCGGCTTAATACGATCGCCAACAGCGCTTAGACGACCTTTGACTTCCTTGCGCACATCTTCTGCCGAGACATAGTCGAAATTTTTTAAATTAAGTAAATTGCCGAGCACGCGCAACACTTTCCAGGCCGGCTTGGCCTCGCCCGGCGCACTGACCACAGCAGCAAAATCTTGCCACAACCCATTGACGTTTACGTAGGACCCGGACGTTTCGAGAAAACTAGCCACTGGCAATACGATATCGGCATACTCAAAGGCCTCATCGTCCGCATGACAGGTCAGTGCCACCACAAAATCGGCCTGCGCTAAACTTCGGCGAGCCTCTTCGGCAATGACGCTTTCTTTACCTGGTTCAGTTTTAAGCAGCACATAAGATTTCTTGTTCTGCTCAAACAAATCTTTAATGTGTTGTCCATTCTGCTCAACGTCAGCCCCCGCAGGACCACGGTGCGGTATAGCTCCCGCCAGATAGGCGCCGACACTATTGCCGCCGTGAGGGAAAAAGCCATAACTCGAGCCAGACAGATTGGCGATTGCTTTTGCCAGCAAACGAATATGACCGGCGTAACTGAACTCCAGGGCGCTGGCACCAAGGATAATGCTGGCCTTATCCGCTTGCAGCAGCATACCTGCGACTTCACGATGCTCCTCCTGCACATTAATTGGAGCAATTAAGGTTTCCAACCCCTCCAGATCCATAGCGTCAGCCCAATGTTCTTTGTCACTAGCCGCTTGATTCTCATAAAGATATTTTGCTATCGCAGCTAACTGCACCAGCCAGGTTTCAGCATCGGTAATAATTTCATGCTTAACATCGAAATTGTGATAAACCGGATACAGACCAATTGATGCAATATCACCATAACGCGTCGCTTTACGCACTCGCAGCGATGCCAATGGTTGCTCCTTGCGTAAGTTAGCACCAATTAATAGACAAGCATCCAGGTTTTCTAAGTCTGACAGCTCGACTCCTAACTCGGGATGCAGTGGTTCAAACTTTTGCCATGCGAAATCAGTCACCCGTAAACGGTGATCAATATTGTTGGAGCCCAAGCCGCGCATCACTTTCTGTAGCAAGTACATCTCTTCCGTGGTCGAGCTTGGGTGCGCAATGGCAGCGACCTGATCGGCACCATCGGTTTGCGATATCATGTTGAGTTTACTGGCAGTACGCTCCAATGCTGTCTCCCAGTCGACCTCTTTCCAGTCAGCACCGTTTTGCCGCATCATCGGCTTTAACAGGCGTTCACTTTTATCCAGCGCCTGATGGGAATACCGATCACGATCGGCCAACCAGACTTCGTTAACGGCTTCATTATCCTTTGGTACTACGCGAATAACCCGGTTACGTAATGTATGTACGTGCAAATTAGCACCTATACAATCGTGGGGTGAGACAGAATCACGCTGTGTCATTTCCCAGGAACGCGCCTGATAACGAGAAGGCTTATCGGTTAAGGCCCCGACCGGACATAAATCAATGATATTTCCCGAAACCTCAGAGTCGACCGACTGCTCGATGAAAGTGCTGATCTCCATATGCTCACCCCGACCGACCGCTCCCAGCTCACGAATGCCAGCAACTTCACGACCAAAACGAACGCAGCGGGTGCAATGAATACAGCGCGTCATTTCGGTTTCAATCAAAGGCCCTAAATCTTCATCGACGACTGCCCTTTTTTTCTCGCTAAAACGCGATACATCATTTCCATACTCTAACGCCACATCCTGCAGCTCACACTCCCCACCCTGATCACAGATAGGGCAGTCGAGCGGGTGGTTAATCAGTAGAAACTCCATGACCGACTTTTGCGACTCTTGTGCGAAGTCGGACTGAGTTTTCACCACCATGCCATCGGAAATTGGGGTCGCACAGGCCGGTAGAGGTTTCTTAACGCCATCCACTTCGACCAGACACATGCGGCAATTGGCAGCGATCGATAGTTTTTTGTGGTAACAAAAACGAGGGATGGTGATGCCGTTGGCATCGGCCACCTCAATAATCATAGCGCCTTGTTCGGCTTCTATTTTTTTACCATCAATTTCTATTGAAACCATGGAAACTCGCTAACCTCGTTCTCGTCTAAATCGTTAACTCGCTTTACGCGGTTGCTCTTGAGCCTGTTTAATTTTCGCCACAAACTCGTCTTTAAAATGTTTGATAAAACTCTGTACCGGCATCGCCGCAGCATCTCCCAGAGCACAGATAGTGCGGCCCATAATATTGCCTGCGATTTCATCCAGCTTATCCAGGTCTTCAAGCTGGCCTTCGCCGCGAGAAATACGCATGATCATACGCGACATCCAGCCAGTACCTTCACGACACGGCGTACATTGCCCACAGGACTCTTCATAATAGAAGTGCGCGATGCGACCTAACACTTCCACCATGTCAGTATCTTCATCCATGATAATGACAGCACCCGAGCCAAGCATGGAACCAGCTTTACCCAAGGCGTCATAATCCATGGTGAGATCCATCATCACATCTGCTGGTAGCACTGGCGCGCTGGAGCCTCCGGGAATGACCGCTTTCAGCTTTTTACCGTCTTTCATACCGCCAGCCATTTCCAGTAAGTCTTTAAATGGCGTGCCTAGCCCAATTTCATAGTTACCCGGTTTATTGACATGCCCTGAGACTGAGAAAATTTTCGTACCACCATTGTTTTCCTTTCCTAAGTCTAAAAACCACTGCCCACCTTTTTCCAGAATAAGCGGTACCGAAGCATAGCTCTCCGTGTTATTAACGTTGGTTGGGCGACCGAATAAGCCGTAGTTCGCCGGAAATGGAGGCTTAAAGCGAGGCTGGCCTTTTTTACCTTCAAGCGACTCAAGGAGCGCCGTTTCTTCACCGCAAATATAAGCACCGGCGCCAATGTGACTGTGTAAATCAAAGTCGACGCCTGACTGCAAAATATCTTTACCCAGTAATCCGGCTTCATAGGCTTCCTGTAGTGCCTGTTCGAAGCGCTCAATCGGCTCATAAAACTCGCCACGCATGTAGTTATAACCGACCGTCGCGCCCATGACGTAACCGCCAATGGCCATGCCTTCAATCAGCTGGTGTGGGTTGTAGCGTAAGATATCGCGATCTTTAAAGGTCCCAGGTTCACCTTCATCAGAATTGCACACAACGTACTTTTGCCCCGGGTCATGCTTAGGCATAAAGCTCCACTTAAGCCCGGTTGGGAAACCCGCCCCACCGCGACCACGCAGAGCCGATAATTTCAGTTGCTCAATAATGTCGTCCGGCGGCGTTTTTTCGGCCAGGATTTTGCGCCACATGGCATAACCACCGGCAGACTCATAGGCCTGTAGTGTCCAAGGCTTGTCTAGCTCTAACGTTCTAAAACAAACTTCATTCGCCATGATTTCGCCTACACCATCATTTCAATTCGTGGATCAGATGTGCCACCTTATCCACCGTTAAATTTTCGTGATATTGCTTGTCCACTTCCAGCATCGGTGCGCCTCCACAGGCGGCCATACACTCCACTTCCTTCAACGTAAATTTACCGTCAGAAGTGGTTTCACCGGGAGCAATACCGAGCTCATCCTGAAACCATTGTTTTATATCTCCACTGCCCGCCAGCATACAGGAGACATTGGTACATAAAGAAATAACATACTTGCCTGCCTCTTTTAAACGGAACATGGAATAAAAGCTAGCCACTTCATAGGCTGCAATTTTCGGGCAGGACAGATAATCGGCGACAGCATCCATCGACTCCTGCGTGAGATAACCGAGCTCTTCCTGCACGATGGTCATAATCGGAATAATCGCCGCTCGTTTACGCTCCTCTGGGTACTTTTTTACCCAGACAGCGGCCTGCTCCAAACCTTTGCTAGAGAGCAGCTTTTCTAATGTTTTTGGTGCCGTTTCAGTCATATGCTCAATTACCCGCTAACGGTCAATTTCACCGAAGACAATATCTTGCGTGCCAATCACTGCGACTACATCCGCCAGCATGTGCCCTTTCACCATTTCATTCATGGCCGATAAGTGAGCGAAACCCGCCGCTCGAATTTTGACCCGATAGGGTTTATTCGCACCATCGGATACCAGATAAATACCAAACTCGCCTTTGGGATGCTCTACCGCGGCATAAGCTTCGCCTTCCGGCACACAATACCCTTCCGTAAACAGTTTAAAGTGGTGAATTAACGCTTCCATATCGTGTTTCATGGTTTCACGATCCGGCGGCGTCACCTTGTAATTATCCAACATAACCGGGCCTGAATTTTTGCGTAACCACTCGATACATTGACGTACAATCTTGTTCGACTGGCGCATCTCTTCAACGCGAACTAAATACCGATCGTAACAGTCGCCTGTTTTGCCCAGCGGAATATCGAAGTCGAGTTCGTCATACACCTCGTAAGGCTGCTTTTTACGCAGATCCCAGGCCACACCAGAACCGCGTAGCATCGGCCCGGAAAAACCTAGCTGCAAGGCTCGCTCGGCCTGTACGATGCCAACGCCAACAGTGCGCTGTTTCCAGATACGGTTCTCGGTTAACAGGCTTTCATAGTCTTCGATGCATTGCGGGAAGTACTCAGTAAAGTCCCACAAATAATCCAGCAGAGAACCCTGACGATTGGCGTTAAGTTCCTCGGCTTTTTTCTTGTCAGTAAAAGGCGATTCCTTGTACTGCGGCATAGTTTCCGGCAGATCGCGGTAGACACCACCCGGGCGGAAATAGGTCGCATGCATGCGCGCACCACTGACTGCTTCATAGGCGTCCATCAGTGCCTCGCGCTCACGAAACGTATAGAGGAAGACGGTCATGGCACCGATATCCAGGCCATGGGCGCCTAACCACATCAGGTGATTTAAAATTCGGGTGATTTCGGCAAACATCACTCGGATGTATTGCGCACGCTTTGGCGGCGTAATCCCCATCAGCTTTTCGATCGCCATGACGTAAGCATGCTCGTTAGACATCATGGACACATAGTCCAGACGATCCATATAGCCAATGCTTTGATTAAACGGCTTGCTTTCCGCCAGCTTCTCCGTTGCGCGGTGCAGTAAGCCCACATGCGGATCGGCTCTGACCACCGTTTCACCGTCCATTTCCAGAATTAGCCGCAACACACCGTGTGCTGCCGGATGCTGAGGCCCAAAATTTACCGTGTAATTACGAATCTCAGCCATCTTTGCCTCCCGGTTCTGGAGCAGCGACATAAATGGTTTCATCTTTATGCTTACGAATCACCCGTGGCACCAAGACTCTCGGTTCGATGGAAACTGGCTCATAGACGCATCGGTTTTGTTTGGCATCAAAACGCAGCTCAACATTACCAATCAGTGGGAAATCTTTACGGAAAGGGTGACCGACAAAGCCATAATCGGTCATGATACGGCGCAAATCAGGGTGTCCGGTAAACAAGATACCAAACAAGTCGAATGCTTCACGTTCATACCAGTTAGCGCTGGCCCAGATGCCAATAACCGAAGGAATGGTTGGTCGATTTTCTTTAACAAAGCATTTCACCCGTAACCGACGGTTATGAGCAATGGACAGTAAATGATAAACCACCGCAAAACGCTCCCGCTGCCAAGCCTGTTTCACCGCCTGCGACTCTTCACGACCTCGCCCAAAGCCAACGCTCGTTGCTTCAGTGGTTGCCCACTCATCCTGCCCATAAGTAAGGTAATCCACCACAGTTAAATCTATCAACTGCTCAAAAGCCAAATCATCGTGGTCGCGCAGCTGCTTCATCACGTCGAGCAGATCGTCTTTGCTAACTTCGATCATGACTTCCCCGAAACCCTCTTCACAAGCAACGAGAGCGTCTTCAAAGATTTCACCTAGTTGCTTCATCAGAGCTTCAGGCACTCGTCACCTCGCTGCTCTTTTCATTGTTTTTATGTTGTCGTCTGGAGTCGCGCGCAATGACGGTTTGGCGTTTAATTTTGTTTTGTAGCTGGATGATACCGTACAGTAATGCCTCGGCCGTTGGCGGGCAACCGGGAACGTAAATATCGACGGGGATAATTCTATCGCAACCACGAACGACCGAATAGGAATAATGATAATAGCCGCCGCCATTGGCGCAGGAGCCCATTGAAATAACCCATTTGGGATCCGGCATCTGATCGTAAACCCGGCGTAGGGCTGGTGCCATTTTATTGGTCAAAGTGCCTGCCACAATCATGACATCGGATTGCCGTGGGCTCGGACGAAAAATCACACCGAAGCGATCCATATCGTAGCGCGCGGCACCGGCATGCATCATCTCAATAGCACAACAGGCTAAGCCAAAGGTGACCGGCCACATGGAGCCCGTGCGTGCCCAGTCCAGCAGATCCTGAACACTGGTCGTGACAAATCCATCGCTATTGAGTTTTTCCTCTAGTCCCATACCATCTTACTCCCACTCTAATGCGCCTTTTTTCCATTCATAAGCAAAGCCGACTAATAATAGTAATAAAAATACACTCATAGAGAGCAAGCCGAACCAGCCTATGTCATCAAGCACCACGGCCCAAGGAAATAGAAAGGCGATTTCGAGATCGAAAATAATAAAGAGGATTGCTACTAAATAGAACCGCACATCAAACTTCATTCTGGAATCTTCAAAGGCGTCAAAACCGCACTCAAAGGGCTTATTTTTGGCCTCACTCGGCTTGGTTGGGCCAGCGAAGTAACCAACCAATAACAAGCCAGCTCCAAATAGTAAGCCTATTAGGATGAAGACTAGAATAGGTGCATATTGTTCTATCATAGGTTCAAATATGTTGCCTTAATTTGTTATATATCAATAAGATTTAGGCACTCACAGCGAATACCTTACCAGCAGTTTTTCACTTTGGCTAGTGATGTTTACGCTACCAATTTCTCGCTTCATAACATTTAATCCTCCGTAGCCTCGTTATGGTGGCTCATACTTATTAGATCCGCTTTAAGTCCTTATTGTTCATAGATTCTTGCAAAATATCCAAAAAGGATTAATATGAATAATAAGAAATGAGGAGAATGGATGGTGTTTGACTCATTATTAAGCCTGATTGGCAGATCTTCCAAGAAAGAAGTCGTGAAGACGACTTCACCATCCACTGTGGCCCGTCATAAAGTCGAAAAGAAAAAAATCCCCGTATCCAAGCTTGCCAAGGGCATGACTGTTGTCGAGCTTGATCGGCCTTGGACCGAAGTTCCTGTCATGTTTCAGGAAATAACCATATCAACCGGTAAAGAAATCCAGTTACTGCAGCAGTACTGCCAGCACGTATATATCGATCACCACTCTTATACCAACATTTACACCAAGCAGTTTCTCAATCGGCAGCAAAAAGCGGACTACGCGCAGCACAAGGTAAATCCAGAAGAGGCCAGTCAAAAGCTTCAGGAAGAACTGCCAAGAGCACGAAAAACCTTTGAGCGCTCTCAGGAGCATATCAACAAGCTACTGGAAGATGTTCTGCGCGACAGCAAAATTGATATCGAAGGGTCAAAACAGCTGGTCGCCAGCTGCGTTGATAGTATCTTAAACAACGAAACTGCTTTATTCTGGTTGTCCAAGATTAAACACCGTGACAAGTACACTGCCGAGCATAGCGTTCGCGTGGCAATTCTGGCCATCGCGTTTGGCAAATACCTGCAGCTTCCCCGTTACGAATTAGAGCAGCTCGGATTGTGTGGCATGCTGCACGACGTTGGCAAGATGAAAGTTCCTCAGCATATTCTTAATAAGTCCGGCCCGCTCTCCAAGGATGAATTCAAACTGGTTAAAGAACATGCCATGTTAGGTTATGTCTATCTGCATGAGCATGGCGGTATTAGCGAGCAAATCTGCAGTACCGCCTACAATCATCATGAACAGATGAATTCCAAAGGCTATCCGCGCCAAATCAGTACGGAGAAGCTTTCCAAGTATGATCGAATCATTGCGATCCTGGACAGTTACGATGCCATGATCAGCGACCGCTGTTACCGCAATGCCATACCTCCATCCAAGGCCATCTCCGAGCTATACAAAGGTCAGGGCTCACAATACGATGAAGAGTTAATCCACGAGTTTATTCAAATGGTCGGTATATACCCTATTGGCAGCTTGGTCGAACTGAATAATGGGCAGGTTGGGATCGTATTATCTGCCAATCCGGACAATAAACTGTCACCCGTTGTCGAACTGATTACCAACAAATACCGCAAACCCATTAAGCCTATTGCTATTAATTTAGCCAAAGGCCCTAAAGATGCACAGGGCAACCCATTGAAAGTTAAACAGACCCTTGCCGATAACCAGGTAAACTTTGATTTAGAACACCTTGTGCGCAGCGTTGCGGCCTAATCTAACCACAACCGATCCATTTGTATTTAGTAAAGCTTCTGTCTGGAGTAAATTTATTACTCATTATTCACCAGCACAATACCTTGAAACAATTCCTGTAGTCATTTTTATGTACTACAGAGAAGTTAACCATGGATAACCCTATTGTCTCTGGCAGCCAATACACTCTATCAACTTAATTTTGACACTATGTATGCGTTTAAAGGTTTTACAGTATTCAGCTTCCCCTAAGCGTTATTACCGTTCACCCATAATATGTTTATTGCAAAAAATAAGGATTAGTCTAAGATAATTAATGGAGGGTCAAATAGGGATCATGTTTGCTTCTTTATTCCAATTTCTAGGTCTAACATCAAAACCAAAGACAGTACAAACTGTCTCACAAAAAGCTATGACCTCCCATAAAATTGAGAAGAAAAAAATCCCTGTATCAAAACTATGCAAAGGCATGACGGTCGTAGAGCTCGATCGGCCCTGGACAGATCTCCCCGTGATATTCCAAGAAATCACCATTAAGACTGACAAAGAAGTGAAAATGTTACGGAAATACTGTCAGCATGTGTATATCGATCACCATTCCTATATAACAATATACGCCCAACAGCTTCTTGATAAAAAACGCAAACCCATATACATAAAACCGGACCTAACACCTAAGCAAACCAGTGCCAGCTTACGAGAAGAGTTGCCTCGCGCTAAAAATGTATTTGATAAATCCCATAAACATATCAATGACCTTATGCGTGCAGTACAGCGCGATAGTAAAATTGATATCGAAAGTTCCAAGCAACTCGTTTCTAGCTGCGTTGATAGCATTCTTAGTGACGAAACAGCTATGTTCTGGTTATCCAAAATTAAAAATAAAGATGAATACACTTCTGAACATTGTCTTCGTGTCGGTATATTGTCTATCGCTTTTGGTAAATATCTACAACTACCAAGGAAAGAGCTAGAGTTACTGGGATTGTGCGGGATATTACACGATGTCGGCAAAATGAAAGTGCCTCAACATATTCTCAATAAGGAAGGCTCGTTGACTCAAGCCGAATATCAGATCGTGAAAGAGCATACGGTTATTGGTTATGTATTCTTACGTAACCATGGTGGTATTGATGAACAGGTCTGCACCGCTGCTTATAATCATCATGAAAGAATGAATGGTCTAGGATATCCTCGCAAAGTTAGTCCTGAACTACTTTCAGACTTTGATCGTATTATAGCCATTGTCGACAGCTATGATGCCATGATCAGTGATCGCTGTTATCGCAAAGGCATTCCGCCATCACGTGCCTTATCTAGACTCTACAAAGTCCAAGGTAGCCTCTACGACTCATACCTGATCAAACAGTTTATTCAGATGGTAGGCGTGTACCCAGTTGGCAGCTTGGTTGAACTCAGTAATGGTCAAGTAGGTATCGTTTTATCCGTTAATGAAAATAGTAAACTTGAGCCAGTTATTGAGCTTGTAACCGATACCAACAAAAAGCGAATAAAGCCTATAGCGATTGACTTAACCAAGCACCCACACGATGAGCAAGGCAAGCCTTTGCGCATCTCTAAAACACTGGCTGACAGTGAAGTCTATTTTGATCTTGAATCCTTTATTCATGGCATCAAGGACGGGATATAACCTGGAGCCTGTTATTTGTAATTTATGACCATTTGGCCTACAGTGAACTATCTACAGCCATAAACATTATCCGATGTCACTATACTCTGTGCAAAACATTTCTTATCCTGCTCCTCGATGGTGCCGTAACACTCACGTTCAATCACTTTTAGCCACTGTTAAGCTGCGCCGTAATAGCGTTAAACGACGAGCTCAGCAGCTGATTCAGCACAGTGAAGAAAAGATTATTGAGTGTGACGATGGAGTAAAACTCCAAAGCTTTGTTGCGTTAAACCATTACCAAGTAAAACCCGATAACAATGCACCGCTTGCCATCCTCATTCATGGCTGGGAAGGAAGTCACCAGTCTTTGTACTTACTATCATCAGCTCAGACGCTTTATCAACAAGGCTTTACGGTAGTACGACTTAACCTTCGTGATCATGGCAACAGTCATCATCTTAATCCTGAACTCTTCCATTCTAACCGCCTTGATGAAGTAGTGGAGGCCGTCAAAACGCTACAGCAACAACACCAGCCAGAGAAGCTGTTACTGTGTGGTTTTTCACTTGGTGGAAACTTTGCACTGCGTGTAGCCAACCGTGCACAAGAAGCAGGGATTAATCTCACCAAAACCATTGCTATCTGCCCAGCACTTGATCCGGCCGATATTTTAATCAAGCTGGAGACCAGCTTCCCACTTTACATGAAATACTTCATGTATAAGTGGAAACGCTCCATCCGCAAAAAGCAGGAGCTTTTTCCAGACATATACGATCTGGAAGAGGATCTTCAAACGGATTCGATGCGTGACTTAACCGAAAAGTTGGTTAAATATTATGGTGAATATCAATCGATCAATGACTATTTCGATGGTTATAATATCTGTGGAGACCGACTACAAAAGATACAAACGCCAACCACTATTTTAATGAGCAAAGATGATCCCATTATTGACTACCAGGGACTCTATACTCTGCCAGATCATCCGCACATTCATCGCTACTTAACCGAACAGGGCGGCCACTGCGGCTATATCAAAAACTACCGACTACAAAGTTGGATGGACGACTTTATTATCGAACAAACTCGACAGTTACTATCCTCCTGAGATCAAAAAAGCCGCCAATCAGCGGCTTTCTTCTTCCAAGCGTATTTTAATTCAACGCCGATAACTCAATACGTGCTGCAGCGCCGTATAAATGGGTAGCGTCACCGTCTACTGTTCCTTTTGGGGCAACCGTAGGCCATAAGCTACGTAAATCCAATAGTAACTTTTTGGTCGTTTCAATATCTGCCGCAGCCTCAGTTTGCTGCTCATCGCTCAAGCTTTCCAAGCGTTCGATTGCAATCTCGGTAAAACCATAAGCATCCTGATACTCATGCACATTCTTAATCTCACCTGCTTTAACGCCAATAGCATACTCATCAGCTGCCGTACGGATCATCTGGCTAATGCTAAGCAGCGCTTCTCGTGCTGACTTATCCGCCATCTTTTCACTGGCTGTAATCGCTTCCAGTAGCGTTGCGTAGGCTGTTTCGACTGCTTCATCGCCTTTCTCATTATTTACCGCATCAGCCAGTTGGCTCAATTCTTCGGCAAAACCACCAACACCGCGAGCTTTGAACACTGGTCCTAATCCGGCATACAGTTCATCTTCAGGATGCTTCATATGCGTCTTTGCCATCGCCAGATGACCTTCACGATATAATTTAATGCCAACCCACAAATGGCCACGGATTAAGCCCAGGCGAGCAAGGTATGCCGCATTATCGGTACGTAAGTCAGCCTTAACGCTACCTTCGCCCTCACCTTCGCCGCCTTCACCTTCTCCCATAGCCGAAAAACTCACTGCAGTCGTTGTTACTGGCGTTACCGTCAGGTTATCACTAGCCTGAGTCGCAACACTGGTCGCGATTAATGCTGAGCCGACGCCGGCCCATACCTTGCGTTTTTCAAACATTGAATTACCTTACTTTCAGAAAGTTGATATACTGGCTATGATTCCATAAATGCGAATAATTCTCAATATTAAATTGACCAAGGTTTGCTTTTATCCATGATATTACATTTAGAAAACGCCATTGATTCAGGTACCCTCGGCGCGCTGATCGAAGCCATTCAAAATGAAGATTTCACCGACGGCGTCGAAACCGCAGGAAGAGCAGCTCAAGCCGTAAAGCTGAACCGCCAATTGCGGCTCCAAGGTGGTCAGCCCACCGCACTGAGGTTGCTTCTTGAGCATCTGCAACAGAATCCCCTGCTTAATAGTGCCGCTTTGCCCAAAACATTTACCAATGTCATGGTCAATCAATACCAGACCGGTATGGAGTATGGTTTACACATGGACGATGCCCTGATGGGACACGCCCGCACCGATATTTCTTTTACCTTGGGGCTGACCGATGTTGAGCAATTTGAAGGCGGCGAACTGGTTCTTGAAGATACTACCGGTGAGCGTAGCTGGAAGCTGGGGCGTGGCGAGTTGCTACTCTACCCCAGCCATTACCTGCACCGGGTTAATCCAGTCCGCAACGGTGAACGTCTCGCCATGGTTGGCTGGATCCAAAGCCATATTCGCGACAGTCAGCAACGGGAAATCCTGTTCGATTTGAAATGTTCCATGTCTGAAGAGTTTGAACAACGTGGTAAAACTGGACAGTACGACAGGCTCAGTAAAAGCTACAATAACTTACTCCGTCGCTGGGCTGAATGACTTTTGAGTGATACATCCAAGGGGCAGCCCCGGTTACGCTACCCCGTTGGATAAACCCTCCTATAAATCTAGCACCCATATTCCCCTTAACATTAGCCGCAACGGTTACCGTGGAGCTAAGCCCGCGCAAAGCAAAACCACAGCCACAAAAAAACCGCCCGAAGGCGGTTTTTTATAGTCAGAGCTCCCTCTATCCCGATTACAGAATGTAAACAAAGATAAACAGGAATACCCACACCACGTCAACGAAGTGCCAGTACCAGGCACCCGCTTCATAGGCGAAGTGATCTTTTGGTGTAAAGTGACCTTTCGCACAACGAAGAGTCATCACGATCAAGAATATCGTACCAACGGTTACGTGTAAGCCGTGGAAACCGGTCAACATAAAGAAGGTTGAACCATAGATACCACTACCTAATGTTAGTCCCATTTCTTGATAAGCGTGGATATACTCTTCCACCTGTAACATCAAGAAGATAGCACCCAGTAGCGCCGTGATTGCTGTGAATAGAATCAACGTTTGACGGTTCTTTTCGATCAAAGCATGGTGCGCAATGGTTAAGGTGAAAGACGAGAACAGAAGGATTGCCGTGTTTATCGCAGGCAAGCCCCATGCACCCATCGCTTCCCACGTTGGATAACCACCGTTCAACTCACCAGGAGTTGTCGTCATTGGCCAGCCCGGGATCCAGTCAGGGTACAGGAAGTCATGGGTTGCAGCATTGTTACTACTACCACCTAACCATTCCATAACCAACACACGGACATAGAACAATGCACCGAAGAAAGCCGCGAAGAACATCACTTCCGACGTAATAAACCAAATCATACCCTGGCGGAATGAGCGGCTCATCTGTGCACTATATAAACCATCACGAGATTCGCGAATCGTGCTGGACCACCAGGTTGACAGCATATAAACCAATACGGCAAGGCCGATATAAAGTACCCAAGACAACGAGCCGCCTTGGACCGCATGGCCTGCGCCGAATGCAGTTAATAACAGACCAATCGAACCGATAAACGGCAGCTTGCTCTGCTCTGGTACATAATACTTTTCGTATTCTGTATTCTGTTGTTCACTCATATTTATGTCTCCGTTAAAGACGTCGCCGGCTATTGTGCGGCTGCTAATGATTCATCGTCCGGGGTCACGTTGTGCAACGTATAAGCTAACGTGATGGTATCGTAGCGCGCCGGTATATCTTTATCGATAAAGAAACGCATTGGCATTTCTTCACTTTCCCCTGCGGCCAGAGTCTGCTGGTTAAAGCAGAAACACTCAGTTTTATTAAAATACTGAGCGGTCAGGTTAGGCGAAAAACTTGGGATCGCCTGTCCGACCATCTCATCACCCGTACGATTTTTAACTGCAAAAAGCACTTCATACTCTTTGCCAGGGTGAACCTTAATTTGCGTCTGCACTGGGCGGAACTCCCAAGGCATATCGGTCTTATTAATCGTCATAAACTGAACAGTAATTTCACGGCTCATGTCCGCTTCCTGCTCTTCGTAGACGGCAAGACCATTCGACTTGCCATTAAGGCCAGTTATCTGGCAAAAAACGTCGTACAAAGGAACCATCGCAAAGCCAAAAGCAATCATGATAACAACCACTACGACTAATTTCTTAGTCATCACTTTGTTATCATTTTGTGTTTGCTCTTGGCTCATCGCTTTAAACCTCGGTTACGTCTTTGCAACTTAAGTAGTTAAGTCTCAATTAATCGATCTTTGGTGGCGTATCAAACGTGTGATACGGCGCTGGTGAAGGCATGTGAGTAAACTCAAGACCTTCTGCACCTTCCCAAACCTGGTCAGTCGCTTTTTCACCTTTCTTAAGGATACATGCCTTAATCAGGATCCAGGCGAATAGAAGCTGCATCAAACCAAGGCCAAATGCACCGATACTCGACAACATGTTGAAGTCAGAGTACATGATCGCATAGTCAGGTACACGACGTTGCATACCTGCAAGACCTGAGAAGTGCATTGGGAAGAACGTCAAGTTAACGAAAATAATCGATAACCAGAAGTGTACTTTCGCCAACTTCTCGTCATACATACGACCTGTCCACTTAGGCAACCAGTAGTAAACCGCCGCCATAGTACCGAAGATGGCACCAGGGAATAGTACATAGTGGAAGTGTGCTACAACGAAGTACGTATCGTGATACTGCCAGTCAACCGGAGTCATCGCCAACATTACGCCTGAGAAACCACCGATCGTAAATAGAATCACGAATGCCAGAGCATAAAGCATTGGTGTTTCATAAGTGATCGAGCCTTGCCACATGGTCGCGATCCAGTTAAAGACCTTCACACCGGTTGGCACCGCAATCAACATGGTTGCAATCATGAAGAATAGCTCACCCTGTACCGGCATACCCACGGTAAACATGTGGTGCGCCCATACGATGAACGATAGGAAGGCAATCGACGCTGTCGCGTACACCATTGAAGAGTAACCAAACAATTTCTTACGAGCGAATGTTGGGATAATCGCAGAAGCGATACCAAACGCCGGTAAGATCATGATGTATACTTCTGGGTGACCGAAGAACCAGAACACGTGCTGGAACAATACTGGGTCACCACCACCAGCGGCATCGAAGAACGAGGTGCCGAAGTGACGGTCAGTCAACATCATGGTTACCGCACCGGCCAGTACTGGCATAACCATCACAAGCAAGAATGCAGTAATTAACCAGGTCCAGACGAACAATGGCATTTTCATCAATGTCATACCCGGTGCACGCATGTTGAATACCGTCACGATAACGTTAATCGCACCCATGATCGATGAGATACCCATTAAGTGCACACCAAAGATGAAGAAATCCGTCGATGGAGGGCCGTAGGTTGTTGAAAGAGGCGCATAGAATGTCCAGCCGAAGTTAGGCGCACCACCTTCCATAAATAATGACGATAGCAACAAGCCGAAGGCTGCCGGTAAGATCCAGAAGCTCCAGTTGTTCATACGAGGTAACGCCATATCAGGCGCACCAATCATCATTGGAATCAACCAGTTAGCCAAACCGACTGTTGCTGGCATCACGGCACCAAATACCATGATTAAACCGTGCAATGTTGTCATCTGGTTAAAGAAGTTCGGTTCAACAAATTGCAAGCCTGGTTGGAAAAGCTCGGCACGGATAACCATTGCCATGCCACCACCAATCAAGAACATGATGAACGAGAACACCAGGTACATAGTACCGATGTCCTTGTGGTTGGTCGTAAACAACCAGCGAGAAATACCTGTTGGTTTATGGTCAGCCATGATTACTCCCCTCCACCATTTTTAATGTCGTGAATTTCTTGAGGCTGAACTTTATCACCCATGTCATTACTCCAGGCGTTACGCTCGTAAGTAATAATGGCCGCAATTTCAGCTTCAGTTAGCTGGTTACCAAAGGCCTGCATCGCAGTACCTGAGACACCGTTTAGCACAACATCAATGTGTTTTTCGATAGGACCTGTTGTTACCGCAGTACCGACTAGCGATGGGAATGGACCATTACCTTCACCGTTAGGCATGTGACATGAAGAACAGTACTTGTTATAAGCCGCTTCACCTTCAGCCATTAGCTGGCCCATGGTGCGCTCGTTCAAGTCTGGACCCGCTTCAGCTTCAGCCACTTTTTCCGCATACCAGGCATCGTATTCTGCTTGTGGAAGCACTTTTACCACGATAGGCATAAAGCCGTGGTCTTTACCACAAAGCTCTGCACAGACGCCACGGTAGATGCCAGGCTCGTCGACTTTAGTCCATACTTCATTAATGAAGCCTGGAACCGCATCTTTTTTCACTGAGAAATCCGGTACCCAGAACGAATGGATAACGTCGTCAGCCGTTACCAGGAAACGAACTTTCTTGCCGACAGGCAATACAAGTGGGTTATCAACTTCTAGCAGGTAGTTCTCATCAGTAATTTCGATACCAGAGAAGCCTGAGCCAGAGTTTACAGACAAGTCACGTGACTTCTGATCAAGGTTAGAGAAGAAACTTACATCGTTACCTAAGTTATCATCGCCATCGATGTACTTGTATTCCCATTTCCACTGATAACCTTTTACCATAACGGTCAGCTCAGAATCACTGGCATCTTCCATTTTGATTAAAAGACCTACAGCTGGAACAGCAAGTGCGATAAGAATAATAAAAGGAATCACCGTCCAGATAATCTCAACAACAGTGCTGTGAGAAAACTTCGCTGGATTAGGGTTTTTACTTTTACGATGCGCGAACATCGAATAGAACATAGCGCCGAAAGTGATAACACCGATAACTACACAGACCCAAATGACGATCATGTGTAGATCGTAGACTTCTCTACTGATCTCGGTCACACCTTCACGCATGTTGTACTTTATATCGTCACCACAGCCGCTCAGCAATAACGCTGAGAAGGAGGCAACAATCAAAGCCAATTTGCGGAACAATGACATGCTCTTCTCTCCACTACAATATTTACCCGCTTACGCGGAACTTATTATTAAACAAGACATCCCAGACACTAAAAGGCCCGTTTCACAGGCGTGAAACAGCCTTGCAATGACCTGGGTCAAATTTTAGGCTCGCCATTTTACTCGAGTAAACTCAGAAAAACTAGGGCCAGTTGCTCTTTATAAAGCAGATTTGCAAGGTTTATAGCCCCTCAAGCTGCTCAACCAATGACTTATTGACGGGATAGTCGGGATAGGCCCGTCTAAAATCTAACCATTTTGCTTTAGCCGCTTCGAAATCTTCTTCCTCTAATGCGACTTTTATCTGTTCCAACCACTCTTCAGCACTGAGTGCTGGTGCCGGCAGCACTTCTTGCGTGCCACTTTGGCTCGTCTCTTCGGGCTCAACCACTTGATTTATATCATCTTCTGCAACAGGTTCGGCACTAACCCGTTCCACTCGAGAACCAGTGACCTCTATCGTTTCAACATCACGGCTCTCTAACTCTTCCTTTGATAAACCCTCTGCGGAATCAGCAGATGCCTCCACAGCTACCACCTCTTCTTTTAGGCCGTCACCTACGGATAGAGTCACTTGTGTCTGTTCTGTTTGCAGCTTTTTCTGCTGCCGCTTCACCATTTCAGTTTCAGCAAACTGGCGCTCCTGTTGCTGACGCTCGCGTACCAGACGCTTTTCTTCCGCCGCAATCTCTGAGCCAGTAGCCCGTATCTTCTCAATACTTTGCTCCGGGCTCTTTGCTGCCGGAGCCGGTTTTTCAGGGACAGGCGGTGCCTGTAAGACCACAGCATCATCCTGCAGAGTCACTTCGCTAGAGTAAGTTGCTGTCTGTGCTTGATTCTCGCTATCAGCAATGGAGTCAGGGTGATAATAACCCAGTTCCACCATAAAGCGCGCAATTCCAACGGTCACCACCAACGCTGCCGTGATTGAAACGGGCATGCGTAGACGCTGCCACCAGCTTTTATCCGAGCGGCGGCCTTCTCGTGCATCCACCTCTTGCTGTGCCATCGCCATAATAGAACTGTCCAGCTCTGGTGACGTCGTTTCACCACCGGATTCTTTGTAGGCTTGACTCAACTTTCGCTCTAGCTCTTTCTCACTCATCGTCTTACTCATGACGCCCCCTCAACCGCTGCCGGGTCAAGTTCACGCAAATAGTGCTTTAACTTGTCTAATCCATAGCGCAGTCGACTTTTCACCGCTTCCGGCTTTTCCTGCACTACTTCAGCAATGTCGTTAATCGTCATTGCCGTTTCCAGCTTCAGAATCACCACTTCTCGCTGCAGTACGGGTAATTGTTCGACAGCCAATAACAGTTGTTTTTTATTCTCTGACTGCGTCATTATCTGCTCTGGTTCTAAAGCTTGATGGCCACTGTTACCGTCTTCCCATCCCTCCACATCCTGTGTGAACTCCTGCTGGCGACCTAAGCTCCGATAATGATCAATGAGGCGCGTTCGCGCTATGTGGTATAAATAAGTAGTAAACTTAGCGCTGCTCTTATAGTGTCTGCTGTGTTTGATCAAACGCTGCCAGGTATCCTGAAATAACTCTTCGGCTTCTTCGCGACGAGAAACCTGACGTATAAAAAAGCGCAGTAATGGATTCTTGTGTCGACCGTAAAGCTGCTCAAAAGCTCGTACATTACCAGACGCAAAACCCGCCATCAGTGCTTCATCACTGACGGCGCTTTGTTCCATGGCTGCACTATGACTTGCGTCTTCTTTCACCGATCGGGCCTTCACATATAAACTGTCATTAACAGCCTTATACTGACGGTTGCCATCAGTTTGTGCAAGAGCCTTAAACACAATTTCTCTCCAGCGACTAACGACCAGCGGTCGCACTTTTGTCCAACAGCTGGGCCATACCAATCAACTGAATCAGTTCACCCCGATATCCGCCTCGATCACTGCCTTTGGAGTTCTGAGCTAACCTTTTGGCATCATCCCAGCTCCATTTTTTAAGGAACTGACCACCTCGAAGCAACTCGGCAAAGCCGGCGACGCTGGCGGCAAAGCGAATGTTATCGCCGCCATTGGCAGCCTCTAAAGTATTTGCTGTCAGGTAATCACGGTAGAGAGTACTCTTATCTTCTTGTGGCAGCTTATAACGCAAACTAATCATCGCCGCTTCGTCTAACTTGGCGTTGCCAGCATCAGGTTCCTTTTGAGCATAGCGTAATGGTTCCAGCCGCTTACCATCCGAGTCCTGCAGCACCACTTCATACAAGGCCGTTACCGTATGGCCGGCACCGATTTCACCCGCATCAACCTTGTCATTATTAAAATCCTCACGCTCCAGCATGCGGTTCTGATAACCCAGCAAGCGGTATTCGGCAATCACTGCCGGATTAAACTCCACCTGGATCTTTACATCCTTCGCAATGGTCATCAGGGTACCGGCACGCTGATCCACCAGTAATTTTTTGGCTTCCTGCAGGTTATCAATATAACCGTAATTCCCATTCCCTTTATCCGCCAACTGCTCCATCAGATGCTCGTTATAATTTCCTGAACCGAAACCTAAGGCGCTGAAGCTAATCCCGGTTTTTCGTTTACGCTCGACCATATCGATCAATTGTTCACGGTTCACCGTGCCTACATTAAAGTCACCATCCGTCGCTAGAATCACGCGATTTATGCCATCCTTGATAAAGGCTTTTTCCGCCATTTTATAAGCCAGCTCGATCCCTGCGCCACCATTCGTCGAGCCACCAGCAGCAAGACTATCCAATGCCTGTTCGATCTTAACCCGATCATTCGCCGCAGTCGGTTCGAGCACCACGCCAGAAGCACCGGCATAGACCACTAGCGATATGGTATCCTGCTCACGGCTACCTTTTGCCAACAACTTTAAGGCTTTCTTAACCAGCCCCAACTTATCCGGACTTTGCATTGACCCCGAAACATCAACCAGAAACACCAGATTAGACGGCGGCAACTCGGTATTGACTTCTTCATAGCCTTTAATACCGATTTGTACTAACTTAGCATCGGCGTTCCAAGGAGCCTTCATCGCTTCGGTTGACACCGAGAACGGCATATCCTGACTGTCAGGCGCCGGATAGTCGTAATTAAAGTAATTCACAAACTCTTCCAGCCGTACCGAATCTTTCGGTGGCAGGAAACCATCGTTCAGCATACGACGCACATTGGAATAGGAGCCAGTATCCACATCAATACTAAATGTTGATACAGGCTGCTCCAGCGTTGAGTGGATATCCGAGGGCTCAATCGTTTGATACTGCTCGCGATTGACCGGCTCCCGAGGGGCAGGTGCGATAAAACCCTGAACCTGCGGGCTAGCAGCCATGTCTGCTGAACTGATCCGTGAACCAGTAACCACAACCTGCTCCACTTCCTCAGCAGCTCTCTTCTGCTGTGCTCTCAGCTGGACATTTTTCTGTCGCTGTTCAGTTTTTTGCTGTTCAACGCTGAACTGTTCTCTCTGTTTATCCTGCTCGCTATGATTTTGGCAGGCTGCTAAACCTACAATCACCAGCCCTGCGATAACACCGTATTTACATGACTGCTTGTTGTTCTGCTTTTCCATAACCCTCTCCATACTTGAATGTTTGATTCGGTATACTGCTATAAACGTGGTCATACCTAAAAAGGGTTAACTTTTTTAAAAAAATTGATACAGTGAAGCAATTCGAATCTCCAGCCCTATAACCATTATGAATGCGCAGCAGCTTGAAACCTTAGTTCACCAAGAGATCCCTATTACCAAAGCACTCGGTATTCATATTGCCGAGTTAACACAGCAGTCTATTCGGGTCACAGCACCGTTTGAGACCAACAAGAATATCCATAACACAGCTTTCGCCGGCAGTATTTATACCGTCGGTACCATCGCTGGCTGGTCCCTGGTCAGTAGCATAGCGGCCAACAACCAGCTAAAAGGCTCTGTGGTTCTAGCTAAAGCCGATATTCAGTACAAAAAACCTATCAATGGCGACCTTATCGCAGAGTGTGCTCTGGATGATCATCAGCTTTTTGATAAGTTCGTTGCCTCGTTTAAGCGTAAAAAGCGCGCCCGTATCAACCTGTCTATCCAGCTAAGAGAAGATGGAGTTACTAAAGCCATACTGAATGCAAACTTCGCCTTGGTCAGTTGAGGGTCGCTCGTCCAAGCAACTGTTTTCAGAGTATATTTCTAACTATCATAAGTTAAACAAGCTGTCACAAAAGTGTCACACTGGGCGCCAAAGCACTCCTTATAATTGGCGCCTACATTGCCCGAATAAAAACATACCTTACCGAGGTAACCATAGATGCTTCCCAGAATATTCAGTCGCACCCTCGCGACATTTTTTTTATGGCTTGTCGCAATCACATCTAACGCCCAACAAATCACGCTCAGCCAACAAGACTCCGAAACGCTGGACTCAGCCAAAGTCCTGTTCACTATGAAAGGCTCTAACACCATCGGTGAGAAGCTGGCGCCTGCCCTGGCCGCAGAATTTTTAAAGGAGCAAGGTGCCACGAAAACCCAGATAATCAAAACCCATACTGTCGAGAAAACAGTCGTTGGTTATATGCCCGATGGAACAGTACATGCCGTTGATATCAAGGCGCATGGTTCATCAACAGGTTTTAAAACATTAGCTCAGCAAAATACCGACATCGCCATGTCCTCTCGCCGCATTAAAGACAAAGAGCGGCAGAAACTTAAAAGTCATTACGGTGATTTACGTGCTATTCAAAATGAATATACGGTAGCGGTGGATGGCTTAGCTGTGATCGTACACCCGCAACTCAACATCAAACAATTAACGACCAAAGAGTTGGCAAAAATATTCTCTGGCGAAATCACTAACTGGAAAGAGCTGGGCGGTGATAACCTGCCTATTAGTGTCTTTGCTCGAGATGACAACTCAGGTACCTACGACACCTTCAAATCCCTGGTATTAAAACGTCATAACGTCAAGTTGTCCGAATTCGCAAAGCGGTACGAATCCTCAGGTGAGCTATCACAGCAGGTCAGCTCGACTTTCGGCGCGATAGGTTTTGTCGCCCTGCCTTATGTTAATGAATCAAAAGCCATTGCCATATCGGAGCCGGGTGTCGCTCTATCTTTTAAACCTAATCGTTTTACGGTAAGCACTGAGGATTATGTATTAAGTCGCCGCCTGTATCTTTATTATCCGAGCAATAACAACAACCCGCATGCTCGAAAGTTCATGGATTTCGTACTGAAGAATAAGGCACAAACTACGGTAGAAGAGAATAACCTGATTTCGCTCAAGGTTAATGATGCAACCGTCCGCTTTAACCGTAATTATCCACCACGCTACCTGAACATGATCCGAGGATTAAAACGCCTATCGATCACCTTCCATTTCGATCAGAATCTGAAACTGGATAATAAAGGCCAGCGCGATATAGAGCGCCTGTCGGATTACGTCAAAAACCATCGTTTGAAAAACTTATTCGTGTTTGGCTTTAGTGCAGATAGCGGCGATAAGGCAAAAGATAAAGAACTATCCGAGCAATTGGCCGATCGAATCACGGCTAGGTTAGAACAAAGCGGCATTAACCCTTTTTACACCCAAGGCTACGGCAGCCGCGGTGCCATAGCATCCAACGCAACCACTAACGGTCAAGCCAAAAATCAGCGAGTCGAAGTTTGGGTTACTCGATAACAGTTGTCCTAATGGTCCAATAGGAACTTCCTGAATTGTGTGCAGGTTTGTACGAACAAACGATGAAAGTCTATTGGGCCAATCTTTTGACTCATCTGATGCCGCGAGATCAAATAATCGTCGGCACTGTCGCCAAGTTGAATTAATACGGTTTTTAACTGCGCACTGTCTAAACGTAAATTATCTACTTCCTGAGCCAGCCTCAGCGCATCCAGCAACAACCCCACCGCCTGCTGATGGAATTGAAAGTGGCAACTCATTTGATTGCTGCTGACCAGTGCAGCCAAAGCACTCCTCAGCCGTCCGCAACGGTGCTGCCGCAACTGGTTAAATAACTCTCTTACTATGTTTTTTTCCACGTCGAACTGAAACCAGTTATATAACGCCCCACCTAAAATCGGCGGCAAAGATGCTCCTCTAGCATTTTCATACCAGTCAAATTCCGGGACCGTATCCCCTTTAACACAAAAGAGATCTTCCTGTTTCCGCTGAATTTCTTCCTTTATCGTCCCTAAATCAACCGACGCCCCTTGCTTAGTATCAATTAGGTGTAAATAAGGAAATGCATAAAAGCGAATATAGTCGCTGGCTTGTTGGCTTGAGATTAAAATAGACGCTTTGAACAAGGTTTCGACTTCATCCATATCATCGGTCGTCGATAACACCACCACATCATCATCAACGAAGAGCGTAGCCTCATCCACCGAGATAGTGGATTTTGGATAGGTTCCTAAAGGCGACATTAAGCGATATTGGTGCTGAATTTGTCGCTGGCTGTAAGAACTCGCCATTATTCCCTCCTTAAAATGGCTGCCAGACTCCATGCTGACAGCCTTGCTCTTTCCTACTTACTTGTCGTATTGGTAAACCTTATGGTTACCGGCAGTGCTGTCCTTGGTCACTTCCAAGTCCTTGATATGACCATTTTTTAAACTGTAACACCAGCCGTGAACACTCAGCTTCTGTCCCCGGACCCAGGCATTTTGCACAATGGTAGTGTTACACACATTCTGCACCTGCTCCATAACGTTTAATTCACACATCAGGTTCGAGCGTTCTTCGTCATTTTTGATGGGTTTAAATTTGGCTTCATTTTTAATATACACATCCTTGATATTAGAGAGCCAGCTGTCGATTAGGCCAAACTGTTGATTACCCAGCGCTGCATTGACACCACCACACCCGTAGTGGCCGCAGACGATAATATGTTCTACTTTTAACACCTCAACGGCGAACTGCATCACCGATAAACAGTTCAGATCTGTGCTGGAAACCACATTAGCCACGTTGCGGTGAACGAAAACTTCGCCTGGCATCAAGCCTGTAATCTGGTTCGCCGGAACTCGACTGTCGGAACAGCCGATCCAGAAGTATTTTGGTGCCTGCTGCTCTGAAAGTTCATTAAAGAAATCGGGTTGTTCATCGACAGTTTTAGCTGCCCAATTACGGTTGTTCTCAATTAGCTTCTTTACGTCACTCATGAGGTCTTTTATTTACAGGTTAAGGAGAATTTCATCATACCATGTTTATTTGATTACAGAAGCCCGACCAAGAAAACAGCCCAATTTCCTCCGGTTAAACATAGCAAGACAGAACTCATCTCTTCCCGTGCTCTTCTGGTGATCCGTCGGTTCTGTACAAACACTACTTCAATTTATACTAAAAATTCTTATAGAGAATTGAGGCAAACAGGTACTGACCACTATTCACAGCACTGCCACTGGTACTTGAACTCGAGCCTAAAAAATCCCACCAGGGCTGCCCCCTCATACCTTCCGTAATCTGACTCCAGGCTTCACCTTTCTGACTGTAGGTTTCTCCATAAATCTCACATATGGTCTTTTTGCACTTAACCCGCTTTAGTGAAACCTCCGAACCACGCTTATGATGCTGGATATAACTGGTAATTTGCTGCTCTTTCTCAAGAGCCCAGCTTATATCCATCTCCTCATCAACAAAATCTTTGTGGAAGTCAAATGATGTTTTCATTTGACCTTTTGGAGGTTCAATAAGCCTGCGATGACTTTCAGGAGCTTCAGCTAAATACTTTTCATTCTTTTTCCCAGCTTCAGGCTCACCTTGCTGTTGAGACACATTAGCTTCCTGCTGACGTTGCAGTCTATTGATGACAGCCTTTTTTGTCTTCTCGGCTTTTGCAAGCTCCTGTCTGGATTCTTGTAACTCCTCGGTCAGCTCCACTACCTTTGCCTCCAGTTCTTGCTCTCTTATTCCTTTAGAGTCTTGCCGCAAGTAATCAGTAGCATTACTGATTACTTGTGGTGAGCCGGTATGCTTTTTCTGTACTTCCTGAGGAGTGAGCTGAGACTCTAATAAAAACCATGTTGCGCAACTTCCAATAATAATCCCAGCAATGATTTTAATTATCGTATCCATAAGCTCTCTTCCATCATAAATACTCAGCATTACTCTACCAATAACAAGCCAAAATCCCAGCCGATAGGATGGGTTAGACAATAGCCGGAACCCATCCTGTTAGTGTCTATACGTTCAATGCCGCGAAGGCAACTCTCTTCAAAAGCCGCTTAGAGTACTGCCGCCTTAATTTCACAGTAAACCGTTTCCGTACTGCCTTCCGTGTGCACCATCTTAGCGACTTTATAGCCTTCGAGATTGTATTTTGCACGAGTCGTTGCAACTAACTCATCAACACACCGCCTTTTCTCAGAATCGAGCTCGGCTCCTTCTGCTACGACGATCTCATGCACAAAATGCTGCTCCTCATCTGAATCAGCAATGTCATGATAGATCTCTTTTCCTGTACGGTAGGTATCAGAAACCAAACGCTCAGGCGCTTTAATCTCCACACAGGCCGATAAAATAATAGATGCAAAAATTATAATTAATATTCTCATTGTGTTCCCTAGTAAATAAGCGGAGTTATATTATCATTTTGATTTATTATTTCCATCATAAAAAAGCCCCGCTCGTCAGCAGGGCTTTATTCAATTTAGGAGCTATTCGGGTTCATTTTTCACTTAACTGACCAAATAACTATAGCGTCAAAATCTACGGCTGGTTCCGCAAATCGAGGCTTGTTTCAGCTTCTGCTAAAACGAGATACTTCTCATAACCTCTTCCGTTTACCTGTTTTGCCTCTCTCAGTTAAGACTACTCTAAGACCAGAGAGTATTTGCATCGAGGAAATTCAAAAATGTTTGCAAGAAAAACTCCTTACTTAATTTTGAATCTAACCCTACCTTACCTATAGAGGTCCAATGAGTCAATTTTTTATTTAAACACTTGTTTAACAAGGCCTGCAGGCCAACTGCTCACAAACCATTCAACTGTAACCTATTGTTTTTATTTCAACAAAAAAGCCCCGCTTTCGCGAGGCTCTTTAATAGTATTTAACGCAGTTAGTTTGCTTCAGTTCGAGGCAACTTGATTTTTAAGTGAGGGAGTTTGCAACAAGCAAATGACCCAACGAAAAAACCAAATTAACAAAGAAGTGAAGCAAAATAACAAGTTAAATTTTAACTTCGTATTTTTGTTCGCTGGCTAGGCATGGAGTTTGCGAGTAGCGAAGCTTACTAATAGTAAGTGAGCACACGCAGCTAAACTTCATAACAACGCCAGCGGACAAGAAGGCAAGTTAAATTACATCATACCTGGCATGCCACCCATACCACCCATACCGCCCATATCTGGGGCAGCTGGTTCATCGTCTTTAGGTAGCTCAGATACCATCGCTTCTGTTGTGATCATCAAGGCTGCGATAGATGATGCATTCTGTAGCGCACTACGCGTTACTTTCGCTGGGTCAAGGATACCCATTTCCATCACGTCACCGAACTCACCTGTTGCTGCGTTATAGCCGAAATTATCTTTGCCTTCTTTAACCTTAGCAACGATCACTGCAGGCTCTGCACCAGCGTTAGAAACGATTTGACGTAGTGGTGCTTCCATTGCGCGTAGCGCAATTTTAATACCTACATTCTGCTCTTCGTTATCGGCGCGCAGGTCTTCCAGTTTTGAAAGTACGCGTACCAGAGCAGTACCACCACCAGCAACAACGCCTTCTTCTACTGCGGCACGAGTTGCGTGCAATGCATCGTCAACACGGTCTTTCTTTTCTTTCATTTCAACTTCTGTCGCTGCGCCAACTTTGATGACGGCAACACCGCCAGCGAGTTTCGCGACACGCTCCTGAAGCTTTTCTTTGTCGTAGTCAGAAGATGTTTCTTCCATCTGCGCACGAATCTGCTTCACGCGAGCATCGATTTGACCTTTGTCACCAGCACCGTCGATCACTGTCGTGTTATCTTTGCTAATTTGGACACGCTTCGCTTCACCCAGCTGAGTAAGCTCAGTGTTCTCCAGGCTCATGCCAAGGTCTTCAGAGATTACTGTCGCACCGGTTAAGATAGCGATATCTTCCAGCATAGCTTTACGGCGGTCACCGAAACCGGGAGCTTTTACCGCTGCTACTTTAACAATACCGCGCATGTTGTTCACAACTAGAGTCGCTAAGGCTTCACCTTCAACGTCTTCAGCTACGATCAATAACGGGCGGCTTGATTTAGCTACCGCTTCTAACGTTGGAAGCAATTCACGGATGTTTGAGATTTTCTTGTCAACCAATAGCAGGTATGGGTTTTCCAGATCTGCGACCATGTTTTCAGAATCGGTTACGAAGTATGGAGACAGGTAACCACGATCGAACTGCATACCTTCAACCACGTCCAGCTCGTTGTGCAGGCCTGAACCTTCTTCAACAGTGATAACGCCTTCTTTGCCTACTTTTTGCATTGCTTCAGCAATGATTTTACCGACGTTCTCGTCAGAGTTAGCGGAGATGGTACCAACCTGTGAAATCGCTTTGTGATCTTCACATGGAACCGAAATGTTCTTCAGTTCTTCAACCGCTGCAACAACCGCCTTGTCGATACCGCGCTTCAGATCCATTGGGTTCATGCCGGCAGCTACTGATTTTAAACCTTCGCTTACGATCGATTGCGCTAATACAGTCGCTGTTGTGGTACCGTCACCAGCAATATCGTTAGTTTGTGACGCCACTTCTTTGACCATTTGCGCGCCCATGTTTTCGAACTTATCTTCAAGCTCGATTTCTTTTGCTACAGAAACACCATCTTTTGTGATGTTTGGAGCGCCGAATGACTTATCTAGAACCACGTTACGACCTTTAGGACCTAATGTAACGCGTACTGCATTTGCCAGCGTATTTACGCCTTTCAGCATACCTTTACGGGCTTCATCACCAAAACGTACGTCTTTTGCCATGATTAAATTCCTCTAAATTCGTTAAATGTGTTCTTATTAGCCTTCAATTACAGCCATAATGTCGTCTTCGCGTAATACTAGAAGCTCTTCGCCATCGGCTTTAACTTCTGTACCGGCGAATTTACCGAACAAAACGTTATCACCGACTTTTACATCTAGGGCACGCACATCACCAGATTCCAACGGCTTACCGTTACCAACAGCGATGATTTCGCCACGGCTTGGTTTTTCTTTAGCGTTGTCTGGGATGACGATGCCGCCAGCAGTTGTTGTTTCTTCTTCTAAACGACGCACAATGACGCGGTCATGTAATGGACGTAAGCTCATGTTTTTTTCTCCTGATAGAAAGTGTTTTACTTACTATGAAAAATTGTTTGGGGAAGATATGGGGACACTTTTTTAGCACTCAAGGGGATCAAGTGCTAAATTTTTCACTTTTTTGCTATTTTTCGAGCCGTTTATCAGCTTTATCGTCGGTACGCTCGTACTCACCGTCAATGGTATTGTCATCCTGTGGCGTTTGAGAGTGCCCAAACGGATCTCGAGTACCGGCATGAAAGTCACCGGAACCCATCGCCTGTACTTTAAACATACCCTTATTAATCAACAGCTTCGCAAAATACTCTCTTGTCTGCGGTATCAGCCATAAAAAACCAAGGGTGTCCGTGACAAAACCGGGAGTCACCAAAAAGGCTCCCGCAATAATCAATAAGATCCCTTCGACCATTTCCTGCGCCGGCGGTTGGCCTTGTTGCATTTTTTCCTGCAGGCGCGTGAAAACACTGAACCCTTGTTTTTTCAGCATGGAAACGCCGATGACACCAGTCAATAAAATCAGGCCGATAGTCGGCGCAACACCGATAACACCACCGACACCGATTAAGACATAAACTTCTGCAATGGCTAGCAGGATAAATATAATAAGAAAATTTCGAAACCACATAAAATGTGCCTGATTGTTGGAAATTGTTGTCCGGTGTCATTCACACGGGACTGAACTCTGTCGATGATACCTTTATAATGGGGACAGTTGAATGAATAACAAGTTCAGAAAAGGAACCCATCATGGCATTTGGTCGCTCATCTTCTTCAAACCGTGAATTTCAGGTTGCGCTATGCACTGTGCCTGACGTTACCACCGCGGAGCAGTTAGCCGAAAAAATGGTGAAACAATCGCTTGCTGCCTGCGTCAATATCATCCCAGCAATAACCAGTGTCTATCAGTGGCAGGACAAAACCGAAAAAGATCCAGAAGTCTTAATGGTTATCAAAACCGAGGCGGATTTAATGGCTGATTTAGGTGAGTTGCTAGACGAAGAGCATCCCTATGAAGTCTATGAGCTCATTAGCTGCAGTATAGAACAGGCCTCAACCGCTTATTTAAGCTGGCTCAATGACACTTTGTAAAGTCATTGTAAATACTCAGATTTTGGCCTACAAACTGGTATTATATCGGTGGATTTGTAATCAATGAATCAATTACTACTTATGAAAAATCTAGTGAAGCTGTCAGTAACCGTACTTTTACTGTTCTTTATGAACTCAGGCTCCCTCGCGACTAACACCATAGATCTTAATGACATTATGGGCGAGCAGGAAGAGTTACTGAAAGTCGACGAAGCCTTCCAGCTACAGGTCGATCTGGTCGATGATAAGGCGTTGATCAAGTTTGAGATCGCTGATGGCTATTACATGTATTCGGAACGTCTCCATGTATCCAGCCCCGATGCCAACCTGGGTGAGATTTACATTCCCGAAGGTAAAGAAAAAGATGATCCTTATCTTGGTCTGACTCAGGTTCACTACCATTTTCTAGAAGCCTCTGCTGAAATTCTACAGGCCACTGGCGACTTCACTTTAGTGGTCGGTTATCAGGGTTGTGCCGAAGATCGCTTATGTTACCCGCCCACCACCAAGGAAGTTACTTTATCTTACAAAGTCGGCGGGACAACCTCACCATCTTCCAGTGAAAGTAGTCCAAGTACTTTCCAGGGGCAGCGTGCTAAAGAGGTGGAGTCCACGCACCCAGCATTTGTCAGCGAGCAACAGAAGCATACCGAGCACCTGACAGAAGAGAGTCTGATATCTAACTTCTTCTACTTCTTGCTGCTTGGATTAGCTTTAACTTTCACACCATGCGTTTTCCCGATGATTCCCATCATTTCGGGGATTATTGCTGGCCAGGGCGACAATATCACCACGCGTAAAGCCTTCTTCTTATCGCTTACATATACCCAGGCAATGGCCATTGTTTATACTATTCTGGGTATCGTCGTAGCTCTTGCGGGTCAGTCAATCTCAGGCTATTTCCAAAGTCCCGGGGTAGTTATCACGGCTGCCGTTATCTTCGCCTTATTATCTTTGTCCATGTTCGGCTTTTATGAGCTGCAGTTACCAGCGAGCTTACAGGCCAAGCTTTCTGAGAAAAGTAACCAGCAAAAGAAAGGCTCCTATATCGGTACCGCAATCATGGGTGCCATTTCAGCGTTGATCGTCTCGCCCTGCGTCACGGTGCCGCTGATCGCCATTCTGCTGGTGATCGCTCAGTCCGGCGATGTCGTACTCGGCGGTGTTTCCTTGTATGGCCTCGGAGTCGGTATGGGTATTCCACTGATCATTATCGGTGTCACCGGTGGTAAATTCTTACCAAAAGCCGGCCCATGGATGAACGGTATCAAGGCGGCCTTTGGTGTTGCCATGCTTGGCGTAGCCTTATATTTGGTCAAACACCTGTTACCTGCCTCGTTATATATGTATGGCTGGGGGTTACTGGCGATAATACCGGGCTTTTATTTGCTGAATAATAAACTGGGCCACCATGGCTGGAAGACCTTTATTCGTAGCCTGGGTATAGTCGCAATACTGTACGGTGCGCTGTTAATTGTTGGCGGCGCGCAGGGTCAGCGTAACTTGTTGCAACCTCTGGGGCATATTGGCACAGCCAATGCCATGGCGATGATGAACGAGCAATCCGCTCAGTCGAGCCACCTTGAGTTTAAACGAATAAAAAGCCTTACCGATTTACAGCAGGAAGTAACCGCGGCCAATGCACAGGGCAAGACCGTTATGCTCGACTTTTTTGCCCAGTGGTGCGCCTCCTGTTATGAATTTGAAGAGAAAGTTTTTACCGATCCTCAAGTTATCGCGGCCTTAAATAATACGGTGTTACTGCAGGCCGATGTCACTGACAATGATCCCGTCGACGTTGAATTGATGCGAGCCTATAACGTTCTAGGTCTTCCCAGTATTATGTTTTTTGACTTGAACGGCAACGAACTAAGCCAATTCAGGGCGACCGGATTTGAAGAATCCGACGCCTTCGAAAAACGAATCAAAGCAGCCTTCAATCGATAAGGCATATAAAAAAGCCCTGCAAACTCAGGGCTTTTTATCTCAAAACGTCTATCAAAACTAAGGGTTCGCTTTTGACATCCTAAACCTTCTTTTCAGCCTTTGCTTGGCTCTCTCACGCATCGATTTACGTACCACATAATGTTCAATGAAGACAGTGCTGCGAGGCTTGGTTTGTGACCAGATAACCCCAAAAAGAACCAAACCAGCCGCCAAATACTGCATGCCACTTAACTGCTCATCCAGCACCAACCAGCCGAAGAACAGAGTTCCGATCGGCAATAGATTCATCATGCTGCCGACCTGACTTGCCGGCATCGTTTTAAAAGCGAAGTTATAACAGGTGAAGGCGAAAATATTAACACCAAATGCCAGGAATAAAATGGCCATAACGCCTTCCGCCGAAATGTCTGTCGGAATAACCGTATCCTGTACCAGTAAAAATGGCAGAAAGAACAGAGTACCCATGATCATTTGTAGTAATGTCAAAAAGACCGGCGAATAACGTTGTGATAATTTACGGGCCAACAAGCAATAAGCCGCAGCGGCACTGATGGCACCAAACTCCAGCGCATTCCCCAACATAGGGTTACTTGCATGCTCGTTGCTCTCACCACTGACCGTTAGCCAGATAACACCAGCGACCGCTATTAAGCAGCCTACGATTAAACGGCTATTTAACTTTTCTTTTAGAAAATAAAAAGCTGCAACTGCGACAATAATCGGCTGCAAGGACGTCACCATACCCGCCTCTGATGCCGTGGTGTAAGTCAGCGCATAGCTCTCAAAGATAAAGTACAGGCAAGGCTCACACAGCGCCAACAAGAGCAGTAGCCACCAGTCACCTTTTTGGTACTGTTGCTTTTTCGCCATTTTCGGCAAGAAAAAAATCAAAACCCCTGCCGCTAGAATCATACGCAAAAATACTGTCAATATCGGACCCAGTTCTGCAATTGCGTATTTCATGGCGACGAAAGAAGCAGCCCACAAGACAATGGCACAAACTAAACCAATCATCGCGAAATGTTGCTGAATATTTTTGTACATGCCTTGCCTCCAAGGTGAATTCAATTCGGAAGAAGGTCATTCTATGCCCCTACAAAAGATAAAGAAAACGATCTTTTCTCATTGATTTGATTAGTTTATGTAATGCGAAAACATCAATCATCCACCAGCGATTCGGCTGGAAAAGATAAAATAAAACAACTTCCTTTGCCAATCTGGCTTTCCACCCCGACGGTCCCACCAAAACGCTCCATTGCCGCTTTAACAAAGCGAAGACCCAGTCCTATCCCCTTGATTTTTTCCATCTCATGACGACGAATTCTGGAAAAGGGTTTGAAGATAGTATTCATTTGTTCTTTATCAATTCCCTCTCCCTGGTCCGACACCAGAACCTTCACTCCGTGATTACTTTGTTCTATTCGAATATCAACCTGACTCTCTGCAGGCGAGTACTTAATGGCATTGGTTAATAAATTCAGTATGACTCGCTCCAATAAGTCTTCATTAGCCTGAATCCAGGTATCATAATATTTTGCAAATTCGAAGCGCAAAGTAATGCTTTTTTCATCAGCCAGAGGCCTCGCGACAACCAAAGCATTATCAATACTGTTCAGCAGCTCTACCGGATAAAGCGGCATTTCCGAGTCACTTTCTGCCCGAGACAGCATCAGGAAGTGTTCAGCAAGTGATAGACTACTCTTGGTTAAACGCTCGATCTCGGAGTTCAGTTCTGACACAGAGACTTCTTCCGGCTTCGTCCGGTAGCGGCTGATTAATGCTAAAACGGACGTCATCGGAGAGCGCAAATCGTGCGAAATAAAATCAATCATTTCGAGTTGGCGCTGCTGCTCGCGCTTAACCGAGGTTATATCTGTCAGGTTGACGATAATGAAATCCTGGCCATCAATATTGTCCAATAGCGAAAGACCAATCTTAAAGTAATGCTTGGTACGGTTAAGCGCCTGAACCTCTCTTCCTACGCCGTCGAGAAGCAATGCTTTAATCTCATCAGCCCAACTTGCATTAAACTGTAGGTTTAACTGCTTAAAAATATCAAATGCGTCTTGCCCTTCTCCAATATTCAGATACTTTCTGGCTTCGAGATTTGCGTAAAAAACCACACCTGAAGTATCCAGCAGCATGACACCATCCGACATCTTGTCCATGGTCTTTTCAACAAACCGCCGCAGGAAGTTGATTTTGGTGATGGCGGTCTGTACCTGCGCAACTTTAGCTTCAATGACACTGCCTTGCTTTAAGGTGTCACTCTGCTTTTTCATCGTCGACTGTCGGTAGAGTCGATAAAATAAACGCTGCTCCTCCTGACTCAGATTCTCCAACTCTAATAACCAGCGCTCATTATCTATTGTCAAAGGCAAGCTACGTTCACTGTCGACTATATTTTTCGTAGCTTTGCTCCAGTCACGAATAATGTGTAACCGTTGCCAGAATTTGAAGTGCTGTTCATGGGAGGACTTAACATCCGGCTCAAAGCTATTACTTACTTCAAGTTGCAATCGACGTACTGTTTTTCTGAAAAAGGCCATATTCGTCACAACGACTCGCCATACCCATAGCAGGTAGCCAAGAATCATAACGACACCTGGAGTAGCCAAAGGCAACCAAAAATTATACCTGTGCAGGATAAACCAGCTGATAAACAGTAGGCCCAACGCCATAACGGCAAGAAGCAAAACGTTGTGACGTGGTAATGAACGGGGGATCAACATGAACAATAACAGGACCAGCACACCCGATATACCACTCACGGCTAATTGATTTACCGGACGGATAATAGTGTTCCCTTCCAGCGCTTCATAGAGGGTCGCGTTGATTTCCACTCCCGACATAATCTGTCCATCACGATTAACAGGCACTGGCAAGAAATCTGCATTCCGTGCTGCTGTCGCGGTCACCCCAACAAAAACGACCTTGCCTTCGAGAGCTTTGGGGTCAAACGCTCCATTGACCAAGTCCACAAAACTGATCTTGGGAAAGTAGTCTTTGTTTTTTTTGTACGGGATTAACGCATAATGTGTCTTCTCAATATTCGATAAATTATAGGAGTATTCAGCTTTTTCTCTTGGTTTGAATGGTAACTCGTAAGTAGGATCGCCGTTTGCTACCTCCAGTACTTCTGCCGCAAACGTCCGCCAATAGGGCTCTCCTAAACCTGCTTTAAGATAAACGCTACGCGCGATATTATCGTTACTAAGTTCAAAATGGACCAGGCCCAGCTCTGCACTGGCCTGAGATAGTTCTGGATATGGCTGTAACTCAATCAACTGACCGTCTTGCTTCAGTTCATCAATAACCACGGGGAACACCACCTGACCGCTCTGCCTGACAGCCTGTGTCAGCTCGGTATCACCATCGTCTCTGGGTTTATCAAACAAGACGTCATAACCGATAGCACGAACTCCAGCCTCTGTCAGACGAGTAATCGCTTCAGCATGGACTTGTCGTTTCCACGGGAGGGAGCCGTAAGCGCGTAAACTCTTTTCATCCATGGCGACAACCACCACATCCGAAGCGTACTCGGTAGGCTGGGCCCTTAACAGGCGGTCATAGATTAATAGCTCAACAGGCTCAAGAACCTTAAAGTAGGACAAGGCAAAAACTATAACAGCAAGAAAGGTGGCAAAAACCAAGCCACCTTTCGTAAAAAACCTTCGCCTCTCAACCACTCAAAACTACCCTATAATAAAAGTACGAATAATAGCACTGAGCCAAGACTAAATGCAGTTTTACCATTATCAGGCTCTACGACTTCCAGCCTCAAGCTCTCTGAATAACGCTCATCATTATAAGGACCGACAGCCGCAACCCGGATATACAGTTCTCGTTGTGGCAAACTATTCAGTACGGCTCTGGTGGTTAATGAGTGCCCTTCTGCAACCACAGAATCGAAGTTGGCAGAAGAAGAAACCTGCCAATGATACTGTTTAGCCAGTGGTACCTCTGACCATTGCAGTAATAAACTTTGATCCGACTCCAGCTCTTTTTCAACGGGCTCGATAACTGGCGGAGACGGAAGCACAGAACGGATACGAGTAGGTTTAGAATAACGACCAAAACCATTATCATTCCCCGCAGCGACCTGCCAGAAGTACTCTCCAGCGGCTAAGCCTTCTACCAACCTAACCGAGGTCTCACTGGTTTCTTTTTCTTTAATCACGGTCTCGGCATCACTCTCTAACAAACGCCACCGGTAATGCAGGGCTTTTTCGGCAGGTTGCCACGTCATTAATATAGCCTTGCCTGCAAGTAATTGCTGGGGGGGGGTCTTGGTAACAGGACTCATCGGGACTGGTGTTACTGTAAAACGAATAGAATTATTCAAGCCCTGCAACCCCTCGGCGTCCACCGCCCGCACACGAACGCTATACTCGCCCAGCTCAACCGATGACAGCGTAAACTGATGTTGTCTCACCGTTGACTTATCCAATAACCGAGTCATAGCCGCATCTTTAAATAGCTCGACCAGGTAGTGCTTAGCACCATCAATTGGCTGCCAAGTCAGGGTGACTGGTAACCCGGGATAATTTGACTGGGCATTGACGAATGTCGGCGCCGGCAACAAGGCTCTAGGCTCAAGGGCGGGGGAACTGGCTGACGTTTTCAGACCAAACCCCTGTTTTACCAGTTTCTGGTCTTCGTGCAACTGGACCCCAACAGTCCCTTCATCAACTTCATTAAATACCACGTTAGAATCCGCCCCATCCAATCTTACGCGGAAGGCTGTCCCCCTGACAGTGGCTACCGCAGAAGGGGTCTGTACTTCAAAATGAGCACCAGGGCCAATCAGGGTTTTCACTCGACCTTCAGCCGAACCTTTCATTAAACGCATTCGGCTATCGACCATACCGGTCTCACCCCATTTGGTTTGCACGTCGAATATTAATTCTGAATTTTCCCCCAGCAATAACTCCGAGCCATCGGCAAACAACAAGGCAACGCTGGAGTCCGGCGCCGTCAATAAAATATCATCCAACACTAACTTAACATTCAATGCTAAAGGTTTTTTCACCCCGCGACGAATATAGTGTGCTGTACCGTTTATGGTTTTAACTTCTACTTCAGCTGGAGCGAACTTCAGATACTCCATGGGAAATTTCAAGGTAACCCCGGGCGGGATCTGGCGATCATATTCCACACCGTTGTATTGCTGAATGTCCTTGAAGCGCATTGGTTCCTTTAAATACTTATGAGACAAGCCCCAGATAGTGTCGCCCTTCCTGACAGTATAAAGCCAGTCCTCTGCGACAGACTGTGGCGCCAAAAAGGCCATTAAGAAGAATACGGCAAGACAAGCCATCAAAAAAGAAAAAATGCGTTTCATCACAAATCCTTCGGTTGAGAAAAACTTGGTTTTATAGAAGTTTCCGCGTAATTGATATATGTATTAGCGTTTATGCCATTACCTCAGAATCGACAAGCTGCTCTAAACGATAACCATGCTGATAAACGGTTTTAATTCGATAACCACTATCGGCACGTATATTCAGTTTTCTACGTAACGAGCTGATATGGGCATCAACGGTCCGAGTACTAATTTCCGACTCAATCCCCCAAATGTGCTTCAATAAATATTTTCGAGAAAATAAGCGCCCGACATTTTTAAATAACAATAGCGCTAGCTCAAACTCTTTCGTGGTTAGAGTCACCGCGTCTCCATTCACTAACACACGGCGGTGTTGTTGTTCGATCGTAAAGGGGCCAACATCAATTTTGTCCTGTTCATCCAATAAACCAGCTCGACGAACCAAAGCACTTAATCGAGCCAATAATTCAGAGCGCCTGAATGGCTTGACCATATAGTCATCCGCACCCTTTTCTAGGGCAGCAACAATATCTTGCTCAGCATCGCGATTCGTAACAAAAAGTACGGGACCACTCCAATTCATAAATGCTCGAACTTTTTCTAATGCTTCGATCCCAGACATATCTGGCAACTCCCAGTCCAAAATGAGCACATCAAAGTCGTCGGTTTTCAATGTTTCCAAAAACGATTCAGCATTCTCACGATGCGTGCACTCATAACCTGAGTCTTGCAAAATGGCGAGCAACGCATCTGCTTGATTTTGATCGTCTTCGAGGTAGAGCAGTTTCAAATCATCGGACATGGTGTCTCCTTCCTACTAAATGCTTTTTATTATTTTCACAATAACAACTATCAATTAATGGCTAACTGATTACCTCGCATATCTTATCTTGTTTAAAGCTATCAGATTTTAAACAAATGTAAAATGAGAACGGCTCTATTGAGAACCGTTTGATGAATTTATCAATCAAGTCCGACCACGCTTGCAAAAAGTAGTTATTTGTTGGTAACTTACTGTAAAATACGCCAACGTTGATTTTAGAGCCTTAGAGCTCCTTGATACTCAACAAAACAGCAAACTAAGGAAGTTGCCAGATTTTGGTAACTTTTATACTAACTTTATAGGCTCTTAGCGACAATATGTCAAAAATACTACTGCTGCACGGCCCAAATTTAAACTTGCTTGGTCAGCGAGAAACCGGCATTTACGGTGATCTAACTCTGGATGCCATCAATTCTGCCGCCCAACAACAAGTGAGAAAGGCAGGAATTGACTTTGAAACGAAACAAAGCAACGCTGAAAGTGAACTCATTAATATTATTCAGCAGTCAAAATCAGACAATGTGTCACTAATTGTTATTAATCCTGCGGCTTATACCCATACCAGCGTCGCTATTCGCGATGCTCTACTGGCCGTAGACATTCCATTTATCGAAGTGCATCTCTCCAACCCTCATCGCCGTGAGCCTTTCCGCCATCATTCTTATTTCAGTGATGTCGCCAAAGCTGTGGTAGCAGGATTTGGTGCAGACAGTTATCGCTATGCACTCGATGCAGCCATTAACATCATTCAGAAAATTAACGATTAACGTAGGTAAAAACTATGGATTTACGCAAGATTAAGAAACTTATTGAGCTGGTTGAAGACTCAGGTGTGGCAGAGCTTGAAATTCAGGAGGGCGAAGAGTCGGTCCGTATTTCTCGCTCATCCAGTAACCCAGCTCCGGCACCAGCTCAATATATGGCGGCTCCGGCACAACCTCATGCAGCACCAGCACCGGCGCCTGCAGAAGCCCCTGCAGCCGAGTCAGCAGCACCAGCAGAAGCAGAGGTGAGCGGTCATCAGGTTCGTTCACCAATGGTCGGCACCTTCTATGCCGCTCCATCACCTGGCGCTAAAGATTTCGTCGAAGTCGGCCAGCAGGTAAACGTTGGTGACGTACTCTGCATCGTTGAAGCAATGAAAATGATGAACCAGATTGAAGCCGATGTTGCCGGTACCGTCAAAGCGATTCTGGTGAGAAACGGTGAGCCTGTCGAATATGACGAGCCAATGTTCATCATTGAATAAATTCCCAACTGCGAGTAGGTAAAATTATGTTAGAAAAAGTGGTCATAGCCAATCGTGGCGAGATCGCCTTGCGAATTCTTCGCGCCTGTCGTGAACTTGGGATCAAAACCGTTGCCGTTCACTCGACAGCTGACGAAGATTTGATGCATGTGCGTCTTGCTGATGAGTCGGTCTGTATCGGACCGGCATCAGCGACAGAAAGCTACCTCAATATTCCAGCGATTATTTCTGCTGCAGAAATTACTGATGCAGTAGGTATCCATCCGGGCTACGGTTTCCTGGCGGAAAATGCTGACTTTGCTGAGCAGGTTGAACAAAGTGGCTTTACTTTCATCGGCCCAAGCGCGGAAGTAATCAACCTGATGGGCGATAAAGTTTCCGCCATTGCGGCAATGAAAAAAGCAGGCGTACCTTGCGTTCCCGGTTCTGACGGTCCTCTAGGTGATAATGAGAAAGAAAACCTGGCAATGGCAAAACGTATCGGTTACCCCGTAATCATCAAGGCTGCCGGCGGTGGCGGTGGTCGTGGTATGCGTGTGGTACGTAAGGAAGAAGAGCTGTTAAAAGCGATATCTTTAACCAAGTCAGAAGCAGGTTCCGTATTCGGCAATGACATGGTGTACATGGAAAAATTCCTGGAGACACCACGTCACGTTGAAATTCAGGTTCTTGCCGATAGCCACGGTAACGCCATTCACCTTGGTGAACGAGACTGCTCGATGCAGCGTCGCCACCAGAAAGTAGTAGAAGAAGCCCCAGCACCGGGTATTACCGACCAGATGCGCAAGCATATTGGTGAACGCTGTGTGCAAGCCTGTAAACAATTAGGCTACCGCGGCGCAGGTACCTTCGAATTCTTGTACGAGAAAGGCGAGTTCTACTTTATCGAAATGAACACCCGTGTTCAGGTAGAGCACCCGGTATCAGAACTGATTTCAGGCGTGGACATCATTAAAGAGCAGCTGCGTATCGCCAGCAACCAGCCATTATCCTTCAAGCAGGAAGATATTGAGCTGAAAGGTCATGCTATTGAATGCCGTATTAACGCCGAAGACCCCGATACCTTCATCCCATCGCCAGGAACGATCGAACGCTTCCATGCACCAGGTGGGCCAGGAATCCGCATCGACTCACATATCTACGCGTCGTACAAGGTACCGCCTTACTATGACTCAATGATCGGTAAGTTGATTACCTACGGTGAAACCCGTGAAGTAGCTATCCAACGTATGCAAATGGCGCTTGAAGAAATCGTTATCGACGGTATTAAAACCAACATACCGCTACAAAAACGCATTCTCGCCGACGCCAACTTCCAAAAAGGTGGAACTAACATCCACTACTTGGAGGAACATATGTTTGGTGAGAAAGAGTAAGTTACTGTTAAAAGTAAACAAAAAGCCGGCAAATGCCGGCTTTTTGTTCCCTAATAAATCAAACCTAAAATAGAAGTTGTTATAGCAATTGTTGAGAATGTCATTGGTAGCCAAAACCTAAAATGACTTTGTTGCAAGTCCGCTAAAACACCGGCCAGCATCGTAAAGTTTATAGCATTACAGTCATCTCCTACCTTTTTCGAAAAAAAGGTACACAATACTTCCATCGTCTTGTTCATACCTATGCTTCTTATCTAAGTAATAATATAAACGTCCAAATAAAAGGTCTGGATCTGTTTTAAGCTCAGTAGCTAATGAATCAATATCAATCGGTATATAGTTCCAAGAGGATCTAGATGATTTACTCTTCTCATATTTGATAAACTCATCATAGTAATTCTTATATATTGTTTTCAATACTTTTAAATCTGTTGGTGGTTTATTCATCACTATGTAGCCCTTTTCTAAGTTAGAAAGTACTTTTATTTATCAAGCTAACAGCTTAGCACCCTATATTCCATAAGATTGAGCTGAAGAGTCAGCGAGTCATAGTAATTCAAAACAGGACGTTTTGAATAGTGACATACAGGCCAAGGATGGAATGTATGTCACGGTACGTTAAGTGACTTGGTTACTATGAAGGAAACCGAGCAAAGCGAGGTCTTAATCTTGGGATGCCCTTCTTTTGGTTACTTTTCTTAGGCACGTAAGAAAAGTAACTCGCAGAAAAGCGAAACCACTAACCAAATGAAATCCAAATTAGTAGTTCCCCTCCTTTCCCCTTATAATAGCCCCAAATTGTAAAACCACGACTCTAATGGCCTGGATTCAGCTTAAATTCGACTACAAACATTCCGATGCAGACACCTTGAGCGATCATTTGATGGAGCTCGGCGCGCTGGCGGTGACTTTTCTTGATGCGGAAGATAAGCCAATCCTGGAGCCACTTCCGGGTGAGACGCCTTTGTGGGAACACTTAATTGTGTTAGCCCTGTTCAATGCGGATACTGATACTCAACAAATAGACACCTTGTTGCAACATAGCGACTTCTACCAGTATTTTGGTGACAGTTATGAGTGGGAAATCATTCGCGATCAAGACTGGGAACGCAGCTGGATGGATAATTTTAAGCCGATGCAGTTTGGCGACAAGGTCTGGATCGTGCCAAGCTGGTGCGAAGCGCCTGAACCTGATGCGGTGAACATCAGACTCGATCCTGGACTGGCTTTCGGTACCGGAACTCATCCAACGACATCACTATGCTTACAGTGGCTCGATAGCGCCGAACTGACAGGCAAGACCATTATCGATTACGGCTGTGGTTCGGGTATTTTAGCTATCGCAGCGCTGCTTTTAGGAGCAGAAAAAGTTTACGCGGTCGATATCGATCCGCAGGCTATCGAAGCGACCAAACAGAACCTGGAGCGTAACGAAATCAACAGTGAGCGACTGGTTCTGGGGCTACCCGAACACGTTGATTTACCCCAGGCTGATATACTGGTAGCCAATATTTTAGCCGAACCCTTGCGCCAGTTGGCAGAATCCATTGCAAATGCCGTGCAACCGGATGGAAATCTGGTATTATCGGGGCTTCTTGAAAGTCAGGCACAAGAATTAAAAACACTTTACAGTCAATGGTTTGATATGGACCCGGTAGCTACCGAAGAAGACTGGGCACGACTTTCAGGGAAAAAACACTCTTAATAATTACTATACTATTTTGTTATTGGCTTAGCTTTTGATCTGAAACTTTATGAGCGAAACATTTTTAACGAACTGTCCGCATTGCAAGTCAGTGTTTAAACTGCGTAAAGAACACCTTGAGGTCGCCTCGGGGCATGTTCGCTGTGGTAACTGTCATTCCTTGTTTTTGGCCACGGATTCATTGGTTTCACTGGAAAAAGAAAGTCAGAAAGCTCAAATGTCTGAAACGGTAGAAGAAGCGGAAGAACAGGTCGTTTCACAGAAAATTCCCGAATTAACCGAGATTGATAAATCAGATCATTACGAGCTTGAAGTCGATGAAGCACCTGATAAAACTCGAGATCATATGGGTACACTGAAGTGGGCTTTTTATGGTTTCGCCACTGTGCTTCTCATTTACTTAGCTTTTTGGTTTTTCTACCTGTGGCCTAATAAAGCTGTGCTGTCACAGGATACTGGCTGGCGTCCAATTTACCAATTTTCATGTTCCATGTTTGGGTGCCAGATTGCACCACGTCAGGATCTGGAGCAATACCGCGTTAACGCCATTGAAGTCACCATTACCCGCACAGGACAGAAAGAAGTGAGCATGGTATTAAAAAATACCGCTGACTTTGAACAACCATACCCTCAAATCAAGGTTATCTTAAGCGACATCAAAGGCAACCAATTCGCGAGCCCAGTCTACAAGCCACAGCACTACCTACCGGAGCTCAATCATAACGATCTTATTAAACCGGGCCAGTCAGTGCATATCGCCTTCACTTTCAATAATGAAATCAGCGATTACAGCGGCTATCAGGTAGAATTAGTTAAATAACAGCGATCACAACTCATATTCGTCCACTGTATCCATTTGTCAAGCTAAAAATTGATGGTTTTTTAAACAATTTTCATTCAAAAGCTGTGGCAAAAGGTGTATGATCGGCGACCTTAATTTGAACCCAACTTAAGTTATACAGGAGTTCACGGCGGCTTTGCGACACCGGTCGTGCAATAAGCCCGTGCTAGGAGACTATATCTCTCACTCCCGAAGAAACTGAATTCAAAACCATGCAAATCGCACAGTACCAACTGGACAATCCACTGATTCTTGCGCCTATGGCTGGCGTGACGGATCGTCCTTTCCGTTTATTGTGTAAAGAGCTTGGTGCCGGCATGACAGTTTCAGAAATGATCGCATCGAACCCTAAGCTTTGGAACACCAAGAAAAGCTTAATGCGTAGCGACCATAGGGGGGAGCCTGGCATTCGTTCGGTTCAAATTGCTGGTGCAGAACCTGAGATGATGGCACAGGCCGCTCTACATAATGTAGAAAACGGTGCCGAAATCATTGATATCAATATGGGCTGCCCGGCCAAGAAAGTTTGTAAAAAAGCAGCTGGCTCCGCTTTACTGCAGTATCCCGACCTGGTCGAGGACATTGTGAAAGCCGTCGTCAACGCTGTCGATGTTCCAGTGACATTAAAAATAAGAACAGGGTGGAACCCTGACAACCGTAATGGTGTCGACATTGCAAGAATTGCTGAAGACAACGGTATTCAAGCACTCGCCGTCCACGGCAGAACACGTGCCTGTAAATACCAGGGCTTCGCGGAGTACGACACTATTGCCGCAATCAAGCAGGCGATTTCGATTCCTGTGATTGCAAATGGGGATATAACCAGTCCGCAAAAAGCTCAGTATGTCTTACAACATACTCAGGCTGACGCATTGATGATTGGTCGAGGGGCCCAGGGGAACCCCTGGATATTCCGAGAAATTTGGCACTATTTGCGAACGGGCGAGCTTCTTGATCCGCCGAGTATTGATGAAGTCCAGGACGTAATGATTCGTCACGTCAAAGGCCTCCATCAGTTCTATGGGGATCACATGGGGCCCAAAATTGCGCGGAAGCATGTTTCCTGGTACCTGCAGGAACAGGCGGATGGCAAAGCGTTCCGCAGCACCTTCAACCGTATTGATGACGGTGCAGAGCAAATAGACGTTTTAAACCGTTATTTTGAACAAAAGCAACAGGCTATAGCAGCATGACTATTTTTGACACGACAACTAACAACCAAGCAAGTGCGCAGACTGACTCTGCCAGTTTCCAATCAAACCCTACTTTGCGTGAACACGTTGCAATTTCGATGCAACAGTACCTCAAGCAGATGCAAGGTCAGCCATTGAATGATGTTTACGATTTGGTGTTAACTCAAGTCGAAGAACCTCTCCTGCGTGCCATTATGGAGCACACTCGTAACAACCAAACGAAAGCGGCCAAGGTCCTTGGATTAAACCGCGGAACTTTGCGTAAAAAGTTAAAACGTTACAACTTACTGTAAACCTTTCGAATTAAAATAAGGGTTCTTTTTATCAGAACCCTTAATTTTTAAGGAGCTACAACATGCCTAACTATCGTCCGGTGAAACGCGCCCTGATCAGCGTTTCAGACAAGACTGGAGTAGTTGAATTTGCCCAAACTCTAGCGAGTAAGGGTATCGAAATTTTATCCACTGGTGGTACTGCTAAACTGTTACGTGATAACGACATTAGCGTTACCGATGTTGCCGATTACACCGGCTTTCCTGAAATGATGGACGGCCGCGTAAAAACCCTTCACCCGAAAGTTCATGGCGCCATCCTGGGTCGTCGTGGTATGGACGACACAGTGATGGAAGAGCACGATATCATTGGTATTGATATGGTCGTGGTCAATCTTTATCCGTTCGAAAGCACTATCGCGCGTAACGATTGCTCACTGGAAGACGCGATTGAAAACATCGACATCGGTGGCCCAACCATGGTCCGTTCTGCGGCAAAAAACCACCAGGACGTAACGATCGTCGTCGAAAATGAAGACTTCGCACAAGTGGCGGAGCAAATCGAAGACAAAGGCGCCGTCAATAAAGACACACGTTTCCGTCTAGCAGCGAAAGCCTTTGCACATACCGCGCGTTACGACGCTGCGATTTCAAACTACCTTGGCGTGCAGGCTTTTGACGATGACAGCGACTTCCCTCCGACCTATTCTGTGCAGTATAAAAAAGCACAGGATATGCGTTACGGCGAGAACCCACATCAAAATTCTGCCTTTTACGTTGAGCATGATCCGAAAGAAGCCAGCGTGTCGACATCGACACAGCTTCAAGGTAAAGAGCTGTCATACAACAACATTGCCGATACTGACGCAGCCCTTGAATGTGTGAAAAGCTTCGAGGAACCTGCCTGTGTTATTGTCAAGCACGCCAACCCTTGCGGTGTTGCCATTGCTGACACCATCGGCCAGGCTTACGATTTAGCCTTTGCCACCGATCCAACATCGGCATTTGGTGGCATTATCGCCTTTAATCGCGAACTGGATGCTGATACAGCGAAAGCGATTGTCGATCGTCAGTTTGTAGAAGTCATTATCGCGCCAAGCATTAGTAATGAAGCAAAAACTATCGTTGCTTCGAAGAAAAATGTCCGTTTACTAGAATGCGGTCAATGGGAACAGTCGCCCCCTTCTTACGACTACAAACGCGTTAACGGCGGCCTTTTAATTCAAGATCGCGACCTGGGCATGGTGTTTGAAGATGATTTACGTATCGTAACCAAACGTCAGCCAACTGAGGAAGAAATGCGTGACCTGCTGTTCAGCTGGAAAGTAGCAAAATTTGTGAAGTCGAACGCCATCGTTTATTGCAAAAAAGGCCAGACGATTGGCGTGGGCGCCGGTCAAATGAGCCGCGTTTACAGTGCTAAAATTGCCGGCATTAAAGCAGCGGACGAGAACCTTGAGGTTCGTGGTTCCGTGATGGCATCAGATGCCTTCTTCCCGTTCCGTGATGGTATTGATGCAGCAGCCGAAGCTGGGATCACTGCAGTGATTCAGCCGGGTGGTTCGATTCGTGATGACGAAGTCATCGAAGCAGCGAATGAAAACGATATGGCCATGGTCTTCACCGGCATGCGTCATTTCCGTCATTAATACCACAAGGTAAGGATTGAGATAATGAACGTATTAATTATCGGTAGTGGCGGTCGCGAACACGCGCTGGCGTGGAAAGCCGCCCAGTCAGATAAAGTCACCAAGGTCTTTGTAGCGCCGGGTAACGCGGGTACGGCCTTGGAAAACAAGGTTGAGAATGTTGCCATTGGTGTCGAAGCTATCGACGAGTTGATTGCTTTCGCTAAAGACAATCAGATTGAACTGACGATCGTTGGTCCAGAAGCACCTTTAGTCATCGGTGTGGTCGATTCATTCAACAACGCCGGATTAAAATGCTTTGGCCCAACCAAAGGTGCGGCACAACTTGAAGGCTCAAAAGCTTTTACCAAAGACTTTTTAGCACGCCACAATATTCCAACGGCGGCTTATCAGAACTTTACTGAAATCGAACCAGCAAAAGCTTATGTGCGTGAAATGGGAACACCGATCGTAGTCAAGGCCGACGGTCTTGCTGCGGGTAAAGGTGTCATTATTGCGCAAACTGAAGCCGAAGCCGATGCGGCGATTGATGATATGCTTGCTGGTAATAAGTTTGGTGATGCCGGTCATCGCGTGGTGATCGAAGAGTTCTTACAGGGCGAAGAAGCCAGCTTTATCGTGATGGTTGACGGTAAAAACATTCTTCCACTCGCCTCATCACAAGATCACAAAGCGCGTGATAATGGTGACACAGGCCCAAACACCGGCGGTATGGGTGCTTATTCACCAGCCCCTGTCGTCACACCAGAAATGCATGACCGTATTATGGAGCAAGTGATTGTTCCTACAGTTGAAGGCATGGCTACAGAAGGTCACCCTTACACGGGCTTCCTCTATGCTGGAGTGATGATCGATAGTGACGGTGTGCCAAAAGTGCTGGAATACAACTGCCGCTTTGGTGATCCAGAAACGCAACCGATCATGAGTCGTTTGAACTCAGATCTAGTGAAGCTTTGCCTGACAGCTATCGACGGTAAGCTAGATACCGCTACAGCAGACTGGGACCCACGCGCTGCTATCGGCGTGGTGATGGCTGCCGGCGGTTATCCCGACAGCTACCCAAAAGGCGATGTCATTTCAGGCTTAGATGCGGTTAATGACATTAACACTATCGGTAAAGTCTTCCATGCGGGTACCGCAGAGAAAGATGGCGCTATTGTGACAAACGGTGGGCGCGTCCTTTGCGTCGTTTCACTGGGTGATAACGTTACCGAAGCGCAAAAAAAAGCCTACCAGGCGGTTGAAAAAATCAGCTGGGACAAGGTCTATTACCGTACCGATATTGGTCATCGTGCGATTACACGTGAACAATCATAATAGACTTTAATTAATCCGACCTGCAAAATGCCGCTCAACTGAGCGGTATTTTTTTATACTTCCCCAGAAAAGGCCTCGTCACTCCTATTAGCATCCCTTCTGCCACCTGTGATGTGAAATCTCTTATAAATTTCTTTATCACAAAAAACAACAGTGACTACAGACTGCTATATTGATGGTTACCGCCTACTCGGGCGACCGCAGGAAGTGCCCGTGGTGAATGACAAAACTTGAAACGATTCATTACAGATTCAGTCTAATCCGCTACACTGAGCATGTTACACTTGCCGAGACATAACAAGGACTTACTGGTGGCATCGTGCAAAAGAAAAGTTCATTAAAAACAATCGCCAAAATTTTATTATGGATACTTGCCGTACTCATGCTAGTGCTCAGCGTTGCTTATTGGACAGCTCCTTCCTGGGTTCCGAACCAGGTAAAAAAATTCTTACCGCCATCGATCCAGCTTGAAACTCTGGAGCTCGAACATCCCGGCCTGACCTCGACTAACATTGACCGTGTAACCCTGACTATCGGCGATAGCCCACAATACCGAGTTAAGCTGACTGGTGTTGAGCTTGGTTATTCTCTGTGGCAAAGACGCTTAACTGCTATTCATGCTGAGTCGGCAACCCTGCAATGGCCTGATAAAACCAGTCCCACTGCAGAGTCAGAAAGACTGCCATCGATTCCATTGCCACAGCTACCCGTTGCTGAAGTCAGCATTGAACGATTAACGATTGAGGATCTGGCGCTGCAACCCATCGTTGCGCAAGCAATTCAAGTTACCGAAGCTGAACACTCTGCGGAAGTAACAACCATCGTTCAGTTTCTCAACCAAACGTTTAACATCAAAGCCAGCGCAGAAAGGCATGAGGAAACGCTTTCGAGTCTTAATGCCACGATTGTGCACAATGAGAACCAGCTAACCCTGATGGCAAGGCCCAACAACAGCAAGCGTTGGACACTTAACGCTGATGGTATGATCAATCCACAGGACTACTACCCACAACCTGGTATTGGCCCAGTCAAATTGACTTTAGATGGCATTGCCGATTTTTCAGACGAGCTAATCATGTTAGAGCTGGAGCCAACGACGACCTTATCAACAGAAATACTCAGTGACGACTTCGAGCTGAAGAAAACCCTACAAACGCTTCTGACGAACTATCATCTTAAAACCAATATCGACGAGTTCGAGTCTACCTATCAGTTAACCATACAACCACTCACACCGAGTCAATTGAGTTTTTCTGCATCTAAGTCCACGCTGCAGATGCTACAGGGACAACTTGGCCTACAGCTTGATAACCCTGCTATAAACACGGATATTCAATTATCGCAGCTTAGACTCGACCTGAAACAGGCATTAACCCATCAAGCACAATCGGCAGAACTGACTGCTCAATTATCGATTAAAAACTTATCGGGCAGTTATGATTCACCCGAACATACGGCAGCAACCAACGCCATAACACTGGATCTGGATAGTGACCTGAGCTTAGGCTCATCTAAGCTATCGATTATCACACAAGAGGGTCAGCTCGGATTAGGAAAAATAAGCTATCAGGGCAATAACTCGACGGGGTCGCTCAGCCCAAGCCAATGGTCGTTAGCTGGATCATCGCTGCTTGATTTCAAAAAACCTGCACAGAGTCATCATAAATGGCTCGTTAAAAGCCAACCAAATCTCAACGGCACTTTAAATTTTAGCAACGAACAGTTCAAGGCTACAGGTTTGTCAACCAAGCTGCAGCTCACAAAAAATCAGCAGCTGTCCAAAGGCAAGCTACAGGGCAGCTACTCGGTCTCTAGCCTCGCCCTGCAGCAACAGCCGCTGCAGCTAGACTCAATCACCGGCAACTTTGATTATGTCTTGAGCAAAAATCCCAAAGGGAAACTCCATTTTGATAATGCTCGTTATAACAGCGAGCAGCTCGGCGTTTCAAATATATCAGGGGATTTACACTGGCAAAAGAAACAGCAAATGTTCATCGCTAACGGTGTTCTAAAACATGACAAATCCAAAGTCCCCTTTGATTATTCTTTTGATCTGGAAAAGTCACAACACAGGTTAAAAGTCGACCAGTCCTCGCTACCGGTTTCTACCATCACAAGTTGGCTCAATATTTTAAAACATTATCCAGAACTTAGCTTTAACTCCGGGCAAGTCGAAATTGATTCACTGGATGGTGATCCGATTGGCCTGCTGTTTGATGGAACAATTCAACTCGATAATTTTAACCTTAATTACGATGAGTTTTATGTCAGGAATTGGACCATTGAAGATACGTTATCCCCAAGCTCTAAACTGGGAGGTACCACAAGAAATCACGTCGATAGTATAGAGCTGGCAACCGATATCGCTATTACCGATGTCAGCTTTTTAATGCCGCACACCATCAATAGCCTGGTCATTATTAATCTCAAGGGGCAGTTGCTCGATGGTAGTATTGAAATCCCCAGGCTCGCCATCAACGACAGTGACGTGCCACCTTTTACCGTATATTTGAAATCCATTGATGTGGGAGCTCTGTTAGAAGCCTTAGATAGCGAAAAACTCACACTCACCGGACACTTTGATTTTACCTTGCCATTAACGCTCAGTACGGAAGGCCAACAAATTACCGCCGGCAAGTTTAATGCATTGGAAGAAGGTGTTATTCAACTCAAATCGGATAAAGGGGAGCAAGCGAATATTGCCTTCCAGGCATTAGAGAATTTCCACTACCAGGAATTTTCCGGTACGCTCGACTATAACTTGGCAGGCGACTATGTCGTCGAGTTGCATGTGCTCGGTTCCAACCCGGAACTGTACAATGGTTTCCCTATAAAGCTGGATCTGACCTTACGCGGCCAACTGCCTGAGCTACTCTATTCAATGCTGATTAGCGGTGATATGACAAAACCGATACTGGATGATCTGGAACAAAAACAAATGCTCAACATTCAGCCATAATTCATGTTATTGTCTTACACTGTAAGGTATTGCTACGAACATAAGGAATTGGTAATGACCAAGCCAAAAAACATTACGTTGTGTGCTTCCTGTATTGCTCTACTGGCTGTAAGCGGGTGTACTGTAAAACTGGAAGCGCCTGAAAAACCAATTCATATTATTGGTGACTTCACCATTAAGCATGAAGTTGTAGTCAAGGTTGAAAAAGCGTTAGACCAAGCTCTGACCGAAGAATCTGGACTGTTTTAAACACCATCGAATAAACGGAAAGACATATTTTAGGACACCCTAAAATCAGGAGAGTAATATGAAGACTCTAACTCAATATTTACTGACTTTAACCACAGGATTACTACTAACAGCCCAGGTCTTTGCTGCCAACTTAGGACAGCTCAAAGATCAGGGGATCGTTGGTGAGCTCGACACAGGTTACGTTGGTATTGTCGCGCAGGCCAAAGCCACGGACGAGGTCAAAGCGTTGGTTGAAAGCGTGAATGACAAACGTCGTGATATTTACGCGCAACAGGCCAAGAAAAACAATAAAACCATCGCAGAGATCGAGGCTATTGCTGCACGTCGTAATATCGATCGCACCCAGTCAGGGCATTACATTAAAATCCGAGGCGCCTGGCAGAAAAAATAGTCTGCCAAGCCTGCTGGAAACTACTTGGGAACCGTTTGAGCAACGCTTGAACGGTTCTGTTGTTCCTCATACAATAATTGCAGTTTCGTGAACTTCTCCAGCACTCGATATTCTGGGTGACGAAACTCCATATAATTAACTAACGCTACGGTATTAATGGCTAAGATTTCAAAACGCTTCGGGTAGCTTGCCAGATGCGTCTGCAAGTAAGCCAATCCCCGGTCCAGCGCCTTGTTAAAACGCTCCTGCCAGAACTCGGATTGTCCCTCGCCACGCATTTTATCCTGCTGCAATGCCACTGCGGTATCCAATAACCCTCTTGTCAGAGAATACAGAGTTTTTAGCTGCCAGCTATTATCAATATCCTTAAACAAGCGAGAAGAATCGTCGGCGAACTGATCGAGGTACTCACAGATTACCTGACTATCAAAAATAGACATGCCTTCATCGTCTATCAGGCAGGGGACTTTGCACAGCGGATTGGCATCGATAAGCTCCCGCGGATTATCAAAAGGATGGTGTTCAACTTCATCAACTGTCTTTGTTAATCCCAGCTCCCTTATCGCCATGCGTGCCGCCCTTGCATAAGGTGACGCGGTAGAATAAATCAATTTCATGGTATCACTCCTCTAATTTGCCCTGACGGCTCGTTGGTCAGCCCAAGCGCGTAATGACGAAACTTTTTCAGCCATCACCACCGACAAAGGTTTGGTCTGAGAGAGCTCGTCCAGAATCATCTCCGTACTTAAGTCACACTCGCGATAATGGGCGGCATACAAACCGGCCACCACCGCCTGTTCAATCTCCGCGCCACTGAATCCATCAGCTTTTTGCGCCAAAGCGGTTAAATCAAAGTTTAAGCCCGACTGTTTCCGCTTCTCTAAATGGATGCGAAAAATATCCTGTCGCGCCTTAGCATCCGGCAAATCAACAAAGAACAATTCATCGAAACGCCCTTTGCGGATCAGCTCCGGTGGCAGGGCACTGATATCATTGGCTGTCGCCACAAAAAATACCGAAGCATCATTTTCCTGCATAAAGGTAAGCAATGTTCCCAGCATTCGCTTCGAAGTACCGCCATCGCTATCCGATGTGCTGAGGCCTTTCTCTAACTCATCCAACCATAAAACACATGGCGACATGGTTTGTGATAACTTTAACGCTTCTCGCAAATTCTTTTCACTTTCCCCATGCCACTTGTTGTACAGCGCACCAAAGTCCAGTCTCAATAAGGGTAACTGCCACATACCTGCCACGGCTTTCGCTGCCAGTGACTTACCACTGCCCTGCACTCCCATCATTAGAATGCCTTTAGGGCGATCTAAGCCGATATCCGAATCGCTTAAGAATACTTTACGACGTAACTCCAACCATCGTTTCAGATTCTCCATACCGCCCACTTCGGCAAAGTGAGCCGTTTCATACTCGTAGTGCACCGCTCCATCCAGATCGAGCAGCTCATAACGAGCCTGATTAACTTTTTCGACTTCGGTTTCGGTAATGGCACCATCATCATAAATCAGATTACGGATCATCTGTGCGGCATCCGCTCGGGTCAAACCGTTTAAGTTCTTAATCAGCCGTCTCATCACTTTCTTGTCGGTGCGCACCTTCCTTCCCGGGTTTTCCATACCCCAACGCGCGGCTTCTTTTCGAATGATCGACTCCAACTCTGCCGAGTCAGGCAGGCTCAAGGAAAAAGAGCGTGATAAGCGCTTCAATTCTTCCGGCAGTTCCATTTTATGGCTGATCAGGACAAGAGTCTGTCGATTGTCCGGGTAATCCAGTGCAATATCCCGTAACAAACGAGTCGTTTGCGGGTGATCCTGACCGATAAAAGGATGAAAGTCACATAAAACATAAATACCACGGCGCTCCATGCGCTTAATGTGCTGCAAGCACTTGGCCGGATCCTGGGTATCTTTTAATGCAGCAAAGTTGTCGCCATCCACTTCAAAGCGACGTAACCCTTCGGTTACATGCCAGCCGAACACCGGCTGATTGAGCGACATCGCGACTTGATTGATTAAACCGACAGCTCGTGGCTCTTCGTGCGTTTCAATCACCAATATCGGATTTTTTGACTCGATGAGAATTTTTAGATCATTCTGTTCTGTTTTACTTCCCATAAACTGCGCAGCATCTCCATTATTTCTATTTTTATCAATTAGCGCTAAAATAACCAAAAACGCAATCAGGTTATTTTATATGCGCCAGTATAGCTTTTTCGACCAACTCTGTATGGTAGCGGATTCAGCACTAAAAACAACTCAAGGTATCTACGATTCCGCACCTCGCAAGAGCCCGTCTGACGGCATAGCCGAGCAGGAATTAACGGATGATGAACAGAAGCATGCTGCCAACCTGATGCGTATCAACCATACTGGTGAAGTCTGTGCACAGGCACTTTATCAGGGTCAGGCACTCACCGCCAAATTACCTGATATTCGTAAAGAAATGGAGCAGGCCGCACAGGAAGAAGTTGATCATCTCGCCTGGTGCAGCGAGCGCTTAATCGAACTCAATAGCCACGAGAGCTACCTAAACCCGATCTGGTATGCTGGTTCTTTTGCCATCGGTGCCACCGCCGGTCTGGTTGGTGATAAATGGAGCCTGGGCTTCGTCGCAGAGACCGAAAACCAGGTCTGTAAGCACCTGGAAAGTCACCTGGAAAAGCTGCCAGAGCAGGACTACAGAAGCAAAGCCATTCTGTCACAAATGCACACCGAAGAACTCAAGCACGCCACTACCGCTATCGATAATGGTGCAGCAGAACTCCCTGCACCAATCAAACTTGGCATGAAAGCGATGTCTAAAGTTATGACCACTAGCGTTTACTATATTTAGCAGCCAACCCAGCATTCATTGATATAAATCATTCAACCTTGACAACTTTCGTCTTATAATGTGAATGATTATTGTTTACCAAAAGGACACAGCAAACATGAAATTATTAAAACTCGGCTTTATCGCGCTAAGTTTTCTAATCGTAGCAACAGTATCGGCATCTGAAATACGCCACTACAAGGGCGAAGACGTCAATACGGTAGAAGAAGCCATCTCGGTGCTGAAGAAGTATAATACTGAACTGGAGAAGCTCCTTAAAGCTGAGGAACTCAAAGCTCAGGATATGGCCAAGATCCACCAAATGACCTACAGCATGGAAAATGCTCTGGAAATCCTCGAGGGTTCTTTGAATATCACCCAGCGCAACCTGGAAGAACTGCACTTGTCATCAGAAACCATGAAAACCGACAAAGCCCAAATCTACGGACAGCTATATCTGGAAGGCGTCTCTTTTTATACCGAAAAGTAACATCCCTTTCCTGAGGCAGAGCAATAACTTAAAGCTCTGCCCCACACTTCTTACAAAATTCTGCATCGGCATCGTGTCCTTCATAGGCACAAACCGGACAGGCGTTGTTAGTGACTTCTTTTGTTCTATGTTCATTGATCGCCTGACGCGTGATCTCTGCACTGTAAATACCCGTTGGTACGGCAATTAATCCGTAACCCATAACCATGATGCAGGAAGCTAAAAACTGACCGAGTGGCGACTGTGGTGAAATGTCGCCATAACCGACGGTGGTTAAAGTGACAATTGCCCAGTAGATTGATGTCGGAATACTGGTAAAGCCGTTTTCTGCGCCTTCGATGACGTAAATCAATGAGCCAAAAATCACGACCAGCAGTATAACGGTATAGAGAAAAACGCTGATCTTGGCATGACTATTGCGCAACGCTTTCATCATCAGACTGGCTTCGCCAATATAACTGGCCAGTTTAAAGATCCTGAAGATTCGTAGGACACGCAGAATTCGAATCACCAGGAAATACTTGGCATCGGTTAAGAACAGAGCCAGGTAGGTCGGTAAAACCGATAGCAGATCGACGACGCCATAAAAGCTTCTTGCGTAAAGCATAGGCCGGCGAACGCAAATTAATCGCAAGATATACTCGATTGTGAAAAGTATGGTAAAGCTCCACTCCGCCAGCCACAAAACGGTTTGATACTGAGCCGATATCGAATCCACACTATCCAGCATCACAGCGACAACACTGGCAAAAATGCTGATAATCAGGACCACATCGAAGGCTTTACCCCAGCCGGTATCTGCCTCAAAAATAATTTCGTGTATTTTCTCGCGCCACGGTGCTAACGGTTCACCATCATCGAAATTGTGTTTTTTACGTATTGGTGCTCGACCCATGAATAGATTTTCGTCCTGCAAATTGATTGAAATAGATTGCTTACTGCATCATAAACGGATACTTGTAATATTAAAACTATGATTGGTTTGTTGAGCTTTCATAAAGTGTTTCTGCTGGGAGCTATTTTTTTGTCCAACTAGGCATTAAAAGCAATTAATAGTAGTGCTATTGATTGCTTTTAATAACAACGTTGGGGAGGAAAACAGCCCCAGCACTGGGTAAGCTAAAATAGCATTCATCAAAACACATACTTTAAAAACAGTTTCTCAATCCCAATAAAGCTATTTTAAGCTTAACAGAAACATCTATTATGAAAGCTCAACAAGCCCTTTTATTTATATTCATGTGTTTTTCACAACGAAAGATGTAAAAATAGGTGTTTTAGACGTCCAAAAGATGTAAAATTCGATTACTTTTTGACCGTCGAGGACGACCTGACGGTCTATATTTTAGTGTATATCACACAGATTAAGGTATAAGTTACACAATGAGCAATTATTCAGTCTTTACCTCTGAGTCAGTCTCAGAAGGCCATCCAGATAAAATCGCTGACCAAATTTCCGATGCTGTGCTCGACGCCATCCTGAAACAGGATACCAATGCGCGTGTTGCAGTCGAGACTTTAGTGAAAACCGGCATGGTTCTGATTGCTGGTGAAGTTGCGACCAAGGCATGGGTTGATATTGAAGATATCGCCCGCAAAACCATTCAAGACGTTGGCTACACCAGTTCCGACATGGGCTTCGACTTTAGCTCCTGTGCAGTGTTAAACGCCATCGGTAAGCAGAGCCCGGATATTGCTCAGGGTGTTGACCGTGATGATCCAGACGCGCAAGGCGCTGGTGATCAGGGGCTAATGTTCGGCTATGCCAGTAATGAAACCGATGTGTTAATGCCGGCTCCTGTCACTTACGCTCACCGACTGGTAGAGCGCCAGGCACAGTTACGAAAAAATGGTACTTTGAGCTGGTTACGTCCAGACGCCAAAAGCCAGCTGACCTTCCGCTACGAAAACGATAAGCCAGTAGGTATTGATGCGGTTGTTTTATCGACTCAGCACACCCCGGATATCAGCCAGTCAGTGTTGAAGGAAGCGGTTATCGAAGAAATCATCAAACCTGTGCTACCTTCTGAGTGGGTAACAGGCGATACCAAGTATTTCGTTAACCCAACCGGCAAGTTCGTTATCGGCGGTCCAATGGGCGACTGCGGCCTGACAGGTCGTAAAATCATCGTTGATACCTATGGCGGTATGGCACGTCACGGTGGCGGTGCATTCTCCGGTAAAGATCCCTCAAAAGTCGACCGCAGTGCAGCCTACGCTGGTCGTTATGTGGCGAAAAATATCGTTGCAGCTGGTTTGGCTGATCGATGCGAGATCCAGATCTCTTACGCTATCGGTGTTGCTGAACCGACCTCGATCAGCGTGAATACGTTCGGTACTGGAAAAATCAGTGAAGATAGACTGGTACAGCTGGTTCGCGAACATTTCGATCTACGTCCACGCGGTCTGATCAAAATGCTTGATCTACTACACCCTATTTACAAAGCCACAGCAGCTTATGGTCACTTCGGTAGAACTGAAGATACTTTCACCTGGGAGCGCACCGATAGAGCTGACGCGCTTCGTGATGCTGCTGGCCTTTAAACCGTTTTTTAGTTTGTAAATTCATCGTAACCAATTATTGGGAACAACATGACAGATTATATTGTAAAAGATATTAACCTCGCTTCCTGGGGTCACAAAGAAATCGAAATGGCAAAAAGCGAAATGCCTGGTTTGATCCAGATTCGCGAAGAATACGAAGGCGAACAGCCACTGAAAGGCGCACGCATTGCAGGTTCATTACACATGACGATTCAAACGGCCATGTTAATGGAAACGCTAATCGCCCTTGGCGCCGAGGTTCGTTGGGTTTCTTGTAATATCTACTCAACACAGGATCACGCCGCAGCAGCAATGGCTGATCAGGGTATTCCAGTTTTCGCATATAAAGGCGAAACATTGGACGAGTACTGGGACTACACGCATCGCATCATGACATGGGGCGACGGTGGTTCTCCAAACATGATTCTTGATGACGGCGGCGACGCGACCATGCTTCTAATCTTGGGTACTCGCGCTGAAAAAGACATCAGCGTATTGGATAACCCGGGCAGCGAAGAAGAAGTTGCGCTATTCAAGTCAATCAAAGCAAAACTTGCTGAAGACGACACTTTCTACTCACGTACACTGGCTGAGATTCAGGGCGTGACTGAAGAAACCACCACTGGTGTTGCTCGTTTGTACCAGATGAAGAAAAACGGTGAACTACCATTCCCAGCGATCAACGTAAACGACTCAGTAACTAAGTCTAAGTTCGATAACCTGTACGGCTGCCGTGAGTCGCTGGTTGACGGTATCAAGCGTGCAACAGACGTTATGATCGCCGGTAAAGTGGCTATCGTTTGTGGTTACGGCGACGTAGGTAAAGGTTCGGCGCAATCACTTCGTGGTCTTGGCGCTACAGTTTGGGTTACAGAAATTGATCCAATCTGTGCATTACAAGCAGCGATGGAAGGCTACCGCGTCGTTGATTTACAGAATCCAAACGTTGTTGAACAAGCTGATATCTTTGTTACAGCAACCGGTAACTACGACATTATCCGTCATGAGCACATGGAGCGCATGAAAGATCAGGCTATCGTTTGTAACATCGGTCACTTCGATAACGAAATCAATATCGCCAGCCTGGAAAACTACGAGTGGATCAACATTAAAGACCAAGTTGACCAAGTCGTATTCCCAGACGGTAAGCGTATTACGCTGTTGGCCAAAGGTCGTTTGGTAAACCTTGGCTGTGCTACAGGCCACCCAAGCTTCGTTATGTCAAACTCGTTCACTAACCAGGTTCTAGCGCAAATCGAACTTTGGAAAAACGGTGACAAGTACGACAACGATGTTTACATCCTACCGAAACACCTCGATGAAAAAGTTGCTAAGCTCCACCTAGAGCGTATCGGCGCAAGCCTAACCACGCTAACCGACAAGCAAGCAGCTTACATCAACGTAGAAGTTGAAGGCCCTTATAAGCCTGAACACTATCGTTACTAATCACACTTTTCGTGATATAAGAAAGCCGGCTTCTGCCGGCTTTTTTGTGCCTAAAAAACTTAACCAAAAGTAAGCACTAACTTTAAAAAAATATCATTATTCGCAAAAAGCGGTGACAAATTACTGATAAAAATACCTATTATGTCTGAAATATACTGGATATAGCGGCCTGATGGTCCGCTAATCCTCTCAATATCTGGAAAATAGACACTTGTAAAAAAACATCAAGAACAATAAAGTGTTACAAACGAATTCGTATAATAAAGTGTTAAATGCACAAAAAGGATTGTGCCAAAAATGAAAAACCCATATACAGAAAATGATAAACGGCTCTCTGATGTAATCGCAGCCATCCAAGTTATGGCAACGTACAAGTTCTATAAATTGGACTTTTCTGGCTGGGCTGATCGAATTGAGGGAAAAGCTGAGAAAATACCTCATTGGAAGAAGGTCTTTCAGCAGCACCCAGAATTTTTTAGATTGGATAGCAAGGAAGAACGAGCCTCTCTCGTTTGGCGTCGGAATTATCAGAAGCTATACGATGTAGATAAAGAGGAAAAAATATCCAGAGAGGAATATTTACAGCTAAATGATGAACAAAAGAAGAGATTTTCACGAACACCGCTAACCAACTCAGATATTTCAACATTAATTGAAACCGCCATAAATTTACATTCAAGCGAACTAGATCATAAGCGAGATTCTAGGTGGTGGATTAGTGGTGCTGTCGGCCTTGCTGGTGTGATTATTGGTGCAATTATCAATGCAGTTGCCGGGTAAACATTTAACAAACAAAGGCAGGCTTGCCCCTTCGGGTCGGGCCTCCTTAGGGCGTTATACAAAGGGTTTAGTAAGTTCGCTTTCGACTTAAAGTGTACATAAACCATTATGATTAGAACAATTTTTAGGAATAGTTAACAATGAGGCAGTCTTTAAGGGATCTTATAAAAAATACAATACTGCTTAAGTATAAGCTCCCGAACACTAACCTCAACTTTTCTAATACGAAGATATCAACAGAAGAAGACTCATGTTATACATCAGATAATAACGATAAGCTTGCATTACTTATCTATAATGCGGTAATTGAATATGCCTTCAACGAATATGAATTATCCGATTACGATTTCGATACTTTGCATAGAAGAGCGCTGACAAGAAAGCTGAAATTTAACGATGATGCTACAGATGAGCAAAAACTAAAGTATGGTTTTTATGGGGAGGTTGTTCTCTATTGCATGCTCTATATTTTCTACGGAGCTCCACCTGTGATTGCTAGAGGTCACTTATATCAAGTATTAGAGAATGGTGAAACAAAAGGGTACGATGCATACCATCTTATTGATAATAACGGAACAACGGAATTGTGGTTTGGTGAAGTTAAGTTTTTTTCTCAATTTGGCTCTGCTACAACCGGTCCTAATGGCGCCATAACTAACCTTCAGAAAGCCATTTCAGATGATTATCTCAACAGAAATTTAATCGCAATTTCAGAGAGGACAAATGATTTAGCTAAAGGGAGTTCTTCTTTAGTGCCAATATTAGCTGACATAAAAGCGAACCCTGATTTAAAAATTTCTGAATTGTCAAAAAAGCATAATATTAAATTGGTTTACCCAATACTCATCTTGTATGACGAAAAGAGGGGTGGATATGACAAAACTATTGAGGATTCATTGAGTCATATAAAAAATAAAGTAGGTGACCTGTCATTCGATACCTCATTAGATGTCTCATTATTCTTTATATTCACTCCTGTATATGGAAGCAGTGTAGTGGCAGACTAAACCCGAACACTCTTTTAAGTGGTAGTATTACCCTTAACAAAGAGGTGTTCAATGGTAAGAAGAAGACAACGTCGGTCATTCAGTCCGGAGTTTAAACGAGATGCTGTGAGTTTGGTGCTTGAACAAGGCTACAGTTATGCGGAAGCAAGCCGAGCCGTAGATGTCCATGACAATACCCTCCGAAAATGGGTTCAGCAGTTAAACAGTGAGCAAAGCGGTCAAACGCCTAAAGGTAAGGCGATGACCCCAGAGCAGCAGAGAATACAAGAGCTTGAGGCTCGCGTGA
>NZ_JACNML010000007.1 GCF_020005365.1 Kangiella shandongensis
CGACTACATCGAAATGTTTTACAATGCCAAGCGACGACATGGTAACAATGATGATGTGTCACCAGTCGAGTTTGAAAAGAACTATTTTATGAAGCTAAAAGGTATCTAGAAAACTTGGGGCGATTCATCTAATGCTGGATCAGAATGTATTGGGAATGACGATATATTCTGTAGAACCTCAAACTGATAGTTTGATTGTAAGAAATTCTTTATCTTTAATAGATATTCATAATACTTGAGCATTAATCGCTCAGAGTTCTCTTCTGTTGGAAGGTAATGGGATACGGTTTTTTGTAGCGAGCGGTGGAATAGCCTTAAAAACTTCAAGTGGCCTCTCGCTGAAAGGTAGGGCTTACCCTTATTTTGAAATATTTCATAGTTATAATTAGTTTCACCAGCGGCCTTAACTACTACAGCTTCAACAAATGTCCTTAGGTGAGAAAGTATGTTTTGTGAAAGAAATCCACGCTCATCTGGAGTGTATTGTTCAATTAGCTTACATATCGTTGTATTTGAGGTATTAATTTGTTCGTTTACACTTATTAGTCTCATGCAAAAATCCTTTTTATAATTATGTTGTGCAAATGCATATTAGCATTCTAGTTAAGTAACTCTAATTTCTCATTATCTAAATTATTGTTGTTAGGTATTTAGGCTTCTAGGCTTCTAGGCTTCTAGGCTTCCCAGCTAATCAGATATTATGGTATAAAATTAGTAGCTACATTTTTTTGGGGCTGAAATGGTGAACGAACACTGAGCTTTTGGCTCTTCCTGCTGCCAATGATGTATATCAATTTGAGGAGTACAACCCGCATCTTCTAATAAGGCATATTCTCCACTCTTATTGCATATAAGCATTATTGCTTCACTATTTTCAGTTGATATTTTTACCTTATAATCTAAGAAGGGTTCAGATAGCTTTGGGTCGTGCTTCGTTGCAAAAGTTAATAACTCTCTATCAGCGAGTTGCTCAGGGTACCCTTCATATTTTACCTTAGCTTGTACAGCTGCTGTAGCTTTAGTAAGGTTTGCTGCTAAGGAGTACATATCCTCTTGTTTCGCATTTGTACTACATCCATTGGTTGAAAATAAAACAATTAAACAAAAAGGTATAAGGCTTATGGAGCGTTTCTTTTTCATTAAGCTACTTCCTCCCACATTACTAACTTCCCACTTCTGGTATCTATTCCTGTATCTAAATTCCAATCACCTATTGCGTAAATGTAGTCTTTATTATTATCAAAAACTCCAGAGGCAATTATACCCCAGTAATGGCTCACATTGCGTATTGCAGTTTCAAACAACTCGTCGTAATCACAATTCCCACATGGAGTTTCCAAGTTCCTTATGTACGTGTTGTCGATATTTTCGTAAGCGGGGTATACAACCCCGGCTTTAGATGCCATATGGCGAGCGAAGGCGAATAATTTATTACCTTCGGACGCAATGTTGTCCATAATAAATCTAAAGTTACTATGCCAGCTATCTATATCTGGTCTGTTTGAAACAAAGCCCTGCTGATTTGCTTTTCTTAGCATGTACATCCATGCTTTTTTGATATCTGGATCAATTTTGTCTTTTGAGTATTGGTCGCTGCACTCTTGTAGCTTGTCAGTGTACTCCGTATGGCCTAACTCATTTCCTAAATTCAAAAGCTTATCAAAAATATATACATCTTGATGCATTTCGCAAATCCGATGTGCTTTTTGATTTTCTTCGTAAGGGCCAACTATTTTTTCTACTACCGGATGAATTGTCATGTCTGTAACAACATACGCTACATAACCTAACAACCAACTAAAGACCTTTTCTCTTTTTAAGCCACTAAGCTTTCTTACATGATTGACACCATTACTTATTACAGACGACGTATTTTCATAGTGCATAAAGTCTGCCCACTCTTTTGAGCTACCATCTGCCAGTGATAAGTAAGGGTAGTCGGGACTAACGCAGCCGAGATCGCAGTACTTTAAATGCCTTAGGATGTAGGGTATATGTTTTCTTTGAAGTCCTTTGATTGATTCAAGATTCGATGGGGCACAAGCTTGATTTACTAGTGTTAAGTGCGCATAAGCTCCTGGCATATTTCTCCTAATATATTTGTTTTGAAAAAGCCTGACAATTTCTTGTCAGGCTCTTGGAAGAGAAGCTGTATGAGCTTCTCCGTTCCCCCAATCTTGGTGATTTAAAGTGAATTAATTTTAAAGTCACCGCGTAACACATAATCTAATCATTACTATAATAAATAAGCCGTAAATCTCTCTTTATTTGTCGCAAATCTCTTCTTATGTGTCGCCTTACGCCAAAGCAGCAGATGGTTAGTCCCAGGATAGGGCGCCACCTGTTTGATACTCAATCACGCGAGTTTCGAAGAAGTTTTTCTCTTTCTTCAAGTCCATAATTTCACTCATCCATGGGAATGGATTCGATACGTTCTTGAACTGCGCTGGTAGGCCAAGCTGAGCCAGACGACGGTTACAGATGAACTGTAAGTATTCTTCCATCATGTTGGCGTTCATACCCAGTACGCCGCGAGGCATAGTGTCACGCGCGTATTCGATTTCAAGCTGTGTACCTTCCAGAATCATTTGGATAACTTCCTGCTGGAACTCTTCAGTCCACAGGTGTGGGTTTTCCATTTTGATCTGGTTGATAATATCGACACCGAAGTTCAGGTGCATCGATTCATCACGCAGGATGTACTGGAACTGCTCAGCAACACCAGTCATCTTGTTACGACGACCCATGGATAGAATCTGAGTAAAGCCACAGTAGAAGAAGATACCTTCCGTTACGCAGTAGAAGCCAATCAGGTTACGCAGTAACTCCTGATCCGATTCTGGAGTACCGGTTGTGAAAGCAGGGTTTGAAATACCCTGAGTATGTTTAATACTCCAGGCTGCTTTCTTGGCGATACTTGGAACTTCGCGGTACATGTTAAATACTTCGGCTTCGTCCATACCAAGAGACTCAACGCAGTACTGATAAGCGTGCGTGTGAATCGCTTCTTCGAAGGCCTGACGCAGGATGTACTGACGACACTCTGGGTTAGTGATTAGCCTGTAGATCGCTAGAACCAGGTTGTTCGCAACCAGCGAGTCAGCCGTTGAGAAGTAGCCTAAAGAACGCATGACGATTTTACGCTCGTCATCAGTTAGGCCGTTAGGATCTTTCCACGTCGCCACGTCTTTAGTCATGTTAATTTCTTGTGGCATCCAGTGGTTCGAACAGCCATCAAGATATTTTTGCCAAGCCCAGTCATATTTAAAAGGAACTAACTGGTTCAAGTCCGCACGACAGTTGATCATTTTCTTATCATCAACTTCGATACGTGCCGCACCCATTTCCAGTTCTTCAAGGCCGGGAGCTACGTCTAAATTTTCCAGTGATGCCTGTGCCTTCGCTACATTATCCAGCGCCTCTGGCTCGATGTATTCTTCTGATGTTGCCTGTGGTTCAACCGCTTGCTGAGGCTCGACCGCTGGTTTCGGCGCTTCGGCCTTAGCTTCAGGTTGCTTTGGTGGAGCTTTAGGAGCCTGTTTTTGCTCCGCTTTTTCTTCTTTGTTGTAGTCATCCCAGTTGAACATAATTTACCTCGTTAATGCTGTTGCTGTGTCGCTTGTTCGTGTCACGTCTCTCTGCTTGCAGCTGTTAACTGCAAAAATGGGAGCGATAAAGGCTCCCATTGTTTGTTATTGGCAAGCTTCGCAGTCTGGGTCATCAATGGAGCAGGCTTGCGGCGCTGCTGAACCAACAGATGTTGGAGATGCTGATACTGCGTTTAATTTGCCATCGCTAATGGTCGATTTTTCTGTGCTGGTCGCGCCCATTGAGCGTAAGTAGTAAGTCGTCTTAAGGCCTCGGAACCATGCCATACGATAGACCATATCCAGCTTCTTACCGGACGGCTCGCTCATATAAAGGTTGAGAGACTGAGCCTGGTCGATCCATTTTTGACGACGGCTGGCGGACTCGACTAACCACTTAGGTTCCACCTCAAAGGCATTTGCGAACAGGTCTTTCAGTTCCTGCGGTACACGATCGATAGGCGTTAAACTGCCTTCGTAGTATTTCAGGTCGTTGACCATAACGTTATCCCATAGGTTGCGAGCTTTAAGCTCTTTCACCATGTAGGGGTTAACTACGGTGAACTCACCAGACAGGTTCGATTTAACGTACAAGTTTTGATACGTTGGCTCGATTGACTGTGATACGCCGGTGATGTTTGAAATGGTTGCCGTTGGAGCAATCGCCATGACATTTGAGTTACGCATACCAACACTTTGTACGCGCTCACGAAGTGTATCCCAGTCCATGGTGCTGCTGGTGTCGACTTCGATGAATTCTTCACCGCGCTCGTCGATTAGCTTCTGAATGGAGTCGATCGGTAAGATACCTTGTGACCATAATGAACCCGCGAAGGATTCATAAGAACCACGCTCTTCAGCCAGGTCTGTCGACGCTTTAATCGCGTAATATGAAATGGCTTCCATCGCATTATCGGCAAACTCAACCGCACCTTCTGAACTGTACGGAATATTCTGGGTATACAAGGCGTCCTGGAAGCCCATCATACCCAGGCCAACAGGGCGGTGGCGCATGTTGGATTGACGCGCTGTTTCTACCGGGTAGAAGTTAATGTCAATCACGTTATCCAGCATACGGATCGCTGTGGTTACCGTTTTTTCAAGCTGTTCGGTGTTTAACTTGCCATCAACCATATGCTTAGGCAGGTTAACCGATCCCAGATTACACACTGCGATTTCTTCGCCAGCTTTGGTGTTCAATGTAATTTCGGTACATAGGTTCGAGCTGTGTACTACGCCCGCGTGTTGCTGTGGCGAGCGCAGGTTACAAGGATCTTTAAATGTAATCCATGGGTGGCCCGTTTCGAACAACATCGATAGCATTTTTCGCCACAAGTCTTTAGCCTGCATGGTCTTGGCAGTTTTCATCTTGCCGTATTTCGCCATCTCTTCGTAATACTCGTAACGCTCTTCAAATTCTTTACCGTACAGGTCGTGTAGATCCGGTACTTCGTTTGGACTGAACAAGGTCCATTCACTGTCGGTGCTGACGCGTTTCAAGAACAGGTCTGGTACCCAGTTAGCCGAGTTCATATCGTGCGTACGACGACGGTCATCACCCGTGTTTTTACGTAGCTCCAGGAACTCTTCGATGTCGATGTGCCATGTTTCTAAGTAGGCACAGACCGCACCTTTACGTTTACCGCCCTGGTTGACTGCGACCGCGGTATCGTTCGCCACTTTCAGGAAGGGTACAACACCTTGTGATTTACCGTTAGTGCCTTTGATGTAAGCGCCAAGACCACGTACTGGCGTCCAGTCGTTGCCCAGGCCGCCAGCGAACTTGGATAGCAGGGCGTTATCTTTAATCGCACCATAGATGCCATCCAGATCATCCGGAACGTTAGTCAGATAGCAGCTTGAAAGCTGTGGACGTAACGTACCTGAGTTGAACAGGGTAGGCGTCGAGCTCATGTAGTGGAACGTCGATAGAATGTTGTAGAACTCAATCGCGCGTTCTTCACGGTTATCTTCGTTAACCGCCAAGCCCATGGCGACACGCATCCAGAAAACCTGTGGTAGCTCAATGCGGATTTCGTCTTTATGAATAAAGTAGCGATCGTAAAGCGTCTGGATACCCAGGTAGGTAAACAGTAAGTCACGGTCTGCCTGAATCGCATTACCCAGCTTTTCCAGATCGAATGATAAAAGCTCCGGGCTTAATAATTCGTGTTCAACACCGACTTCCAGGTAAGCTTTAAATGCCTGCGGGTAAATCGCTGCCATTTCGCCCTGGGTCGCACGTTTCGCCACGCCAAGTTCACGTAATGCTTCGGTACGGATATTGTCGAGCAATACACGCGCCGTTACGTAAGAGTAGTTAGGCTCTACTTCGATCATGGTGCGAGCGGTCATCACCAGCGCCTGATAAACGTCGCTTAGTGCTACGCCATCGTACAGGTTACGCATGGTCTCTTTGATGATTTGTTCAGCATCGACGTCGCTTAAATTTTTACAGGCTTCAACCACGACAGTGTGTAAGCGTTGAACATCAAGAGGCTTTTCTTTGCCATCGGCGCCAGTCACCGTAACCACATTGTCGCCAACGAGAGCATCAAGCTTGTCGTTATCACGATCCGCACGCTCGCGTGCACGCTCTTCACGGTATAAAACGTAAGCACGGGCAACTTTCTGTTCACTGTTGCGCATCAGGGCCAGCTCAACCTGATCTTGAATATCTTCGATATGGATTGTGCCACCGCCCGGCATACGGCGATCAAATGCTTCCGTGATTTGTTTAGTCAGCTGACGTACCGTCTCGTGTACACGCGACGACGCAGCCGCATTGCCACCTTCAACAGCAAGAAAAGCTTTTGTCATTGCTACTTCGATTTTGCTGTCGTCATACGGTGTTACCTTGCCATTACGACGGATGACGCGTAATTCACCAGGTTTGTTTGCTTGGATTTCTGGGCTTGCGTCCGATTGTTGAGTAGGGGTTGATGCAGCTGTTTTTTTGGATTTGCTGACTTCGGTTTCCATCTTGCCTCCACAGACCTCTTGATACTTTGTAACCACTCGCCATCCAGTCTATTGAGCGGTTAGATTAATGACCGTTACTGTTTGGTTGTTATTTGTACAATGTCAATGCGCTTTTGCAATAAATCAACAAGTTAGGACAACTTGTTCATTTACCATATATAGGTAGCTCAAAAGCCTATGCATACAAGATAGTGCGTTTTTGCATTAGAAGCAAGGGTATATCTTGTGTAATTTTCTGTGGATAACTTGTGTGAAAAGCGGGGGTAACTTTCCAGCCCTTGTGGTGTCTGGCGTAGCGCCAGATCAAGTATTTTTAATTATTTTTTAGTGTCATAAAATTTTACAATGGTACGGCATTTGGGTAGACGATGAGGTGCTGAATATCCAGGTCGAACCCAATATCTTGTGATAATGAGTAGTCGTGGTGACTCGGGAAAACTGCTTTGAGGCGCTCTTTGTTGGGTAAAACCAGCTCATACTCGATGATAGCACCTTTAAACACCTTATGGCTGACCTTGCCGCGAAGGTTCGAATCAGGGTTAGGCTTGAGATCATCGGGGCGCATCAGGACCAGAACATCCTGTCTGGGATCAAAGTGGTAGCCGTTAGCAATTTTAAAGTCACCTAGGATGGTAGAAACTTTATCGTTTTCGCGACATATCTTGCCAGCGATGAAATAGCCTTCACCGATAAATGCCGCAATTTGCGCATCTTGCGGTTTATGATACAGGTTATAGGGACTATCCCACTGTAGCAGCTTACCCTCATGCATAACGCCAATATAGTCGGCCATGGCGAACGCTTCCTGCTGATCGTGTGTCACCAGGAGGTGGGCAATGTTCTGATCGGCGAGAACTTCTTTTAACTCCCTTGCCAAAGAACGGCGCAGATGAGTATCCAGACTGGAGAAAGGCTCATCCAGTAATACCAGTTTAGGCTTCGGTGCTATGGTGCGGGCTAAAGCGACGCGTTGCTGTTGTCCTCCCGATAACTGGTGTGGGTAACGCTCTGCCATACCGCCCAGCCCAACCAGCTCCAAACATTCCTGTACCCGGGCTTTTCTGTCTTTGCGTTTAAATTTGCGTAAACCAAAGGCGACATTGTCAAAAATACTGAGATGTGGGAATAGGGCATGATCCTGAAAGACCAGACCTAAATCTCGTTGTTCAGGAGGGCGCATCTGCGACGCGGTGGAGCAAATCTGACCGTGAATACTGATGGAGCCGTCAAAAATGGGTTCTAAACCAGCAATAGCCCTCAGTAACGTTGTTTTACCACAGCCACTGGCGCCGAGAAGACAGGCGCTATCCCCTTGTTTTAGCGAGAAGGTAATATCTTTAACGATAACTTGATCACCGTATCGGCACTCGACTTGGTTGAGGTGGAGCAGGGGATGGTTATCATTCATGCGCTAAAACTGAATTGCTAGTCATTCTCATTTAGCATTGCATTGTAACCATCATTGAGGCGGATGCCTAGCACTTCGATCAAGATTTCTTCCATTAATTGGGGCTGGGGGATGATAAATAACCTTGAAAAGCGTTATAATCGCCGCCACTTAAAAAGAGTGTAATTAGTTAATTGAGGTTCCCATGAGCGAAACGATCGAGCAGATTAAGCAGCAAATTGCCGACAACAAAGTTGTTATGTATATGAAGGGCTCGCCAAAACTTCCAATGTGCGGCTTCTCTGCCCAGGCGGTTCAGGCATTGATGGAGTGTGGGCACGAGTTTGCTTACGTTGACATCTTGCAAAATCCAGACATCCGTGCCGAGTTGCCAAAGTATGCCAACTGGCCAACATTCCCACAGTTATGGGTTGATGGTGAGCTGATCGGCGGTTGTGACATTATTCTTGAAATGTTCCAGCAAGGCGAACTACAACAGGTTCTTGATGAGTCTTACGGTAAAAAGCCTGAGTAAGATTCAGTTTAGCTGTTAAAAAAGCCGCATCTTGCGGCTTTTTTTGTGGGTGAGTTTCGTCATTACTTAACTTATATATTTATCTTGGAACTCACTTTTTATTGTTAAATATTATTTTGAATGTTCATTTTTTGGACGAGCAAAAAACGAACCAAAAAACTCGCCCCAAAAGTTAGGTCCAAAGGACTTCCCTCAAACCTCAATATTACTGATTGAGCCGTCAAACGAAACCTCCCTGTTTCGTCTTGACTAAATTGGGCTGTCCTGCCCAATTTGCTCGGTAATATTGACGTTTGGGGCTAACTTTTAAGGGGAAATTTGGTGCTGATCCATTCGATATACCGGAATATCGTAGCACCATGGGTGCTTCCGGTGATTGCTTACCGCGGTATCCAGTGAATAGCGCAGCTCAAAATAAGGGACAGCCCGTAGGATGGGTTAGCATTTATGCGTAACCCATCAGTGTCATTGTTAATGGGGTATGGCTGCCTTCTATTTCATAATCCTGTGCCTTTAGGTGTTGAGAGCATTATGCCGACAATAGTTCCTGAATTTTCTCCCGCTCCGGATTTCTCCATTCGACAAAGGAGCAGTCGTCGCTTAAGTCAAAGTGGGCTTTGCCGACCAGATCGTTAACGATAGTTGCCGAGCGCCAGCACATCAAACTCATTTGTGGCTCGGAGATGCCGTGGCTGTAGCGTCCGGCGTTAACGGCGTAAAGTTTATTCTCCTGTGGGCCATCCCATTGAATTGAGTAGTCGCGGTTGAGGATAAACTGTTGATCGTCACTGATTTCAAGACGATCTTTTAATGGCTCAAGATACTTCGGCACGGCATTTTCAAAACCGGTGGCCAGGATGATGATATCGCTGTGGTATTGCTCCATGGACCCATCAAATTTATTCTTCGCTTGTAGCGTGTAATCACCGGAATAATTCGACGCTATCAAGTCGCGATTGGGGCGCAGGCGATAGTTTTGCTCTTCTCCGGCGACGCGTTTTTCGTACAGCATTTCGTAAATGGTCTTTAGCGTCGACTCTGAAATGCCATCAGAGGCCAGCTTCTGCTCATCAACGATACTGTGCTTGGTGTTGGACGGCAGCGGGAAGAAACTGTCGATGTAATTCGGCGAGAACCATTCGTTGGTGAAGCAGGTTTCGTCCATTGGCAAGAAGTTACTGCGGCGCGATACCCAGTTAATTTCGGCTGGCTGCCCATCGTGTCCACTTAACAGGTGTAGGAAGATCTCGGCGCCGCTTTGACCGCCGCCGATAACGGTTACCCGTTTACCGCTGAAGTCGCGTTTTTGTGTGGCGAACTCAATGGCATGGAAGCATTGTTGCGGGTGGTGGATTGCTTCCAGCGCCGCTGGAATATGCGGGCGCTTACCAGTACCTAAACATAGTTTACGGCTGCGAACGGCAGGCTCGCCATTATCAAAGTGAATGTCAAATGCGTCGTCGTTAAACTCAATGGATTCGATCCCTTGGTTGAAATTGAGATAATCGATTTTGGCACTGACCCATTGCAGGTAATCATTATATTCCTGACGGCTGATGGCAGGGCGCTCGTTGTTTAAGAAAGCGTAGAAGCGTTTCTTGCTGACCAGATAAGCCAGAAAACTGAACGGGCTCTGTGGGTTAACTGCGGTGACCAGATCTTTTAAAAATGAAGTCTGCAGATAGGTATTGGGCAGCAGCATGCCCGGGTGCCAGCAGAAGCTGGATTTTTTATCGTAAAAAGCCACGTCAAGGTTGGGTATGTCATGGCACAGTGCGGCGATGGACAGGTTAAAGGGGCCGATGCCAACCCCAACTAAATCTTTCGTATTCATAGTCGTTGTTCCTGATTAGATTCTATAGTGGGTGTTGCGTTTCTTGAGCTATTTAAGCTGCTCTTATTGATAGACTCTTGGCGGTAGTCTTTCAGTCCCTGATGGATGGGATTCTCCAGAGGTGTTGCTAAACTGGGTAGTGGGCGTTCCGTATTATCCTGATAGCCAATGTCGAAACGAACTTTATTCAGACAGACGCGCTCGATCTTTTCTTTAAACAGATCGAGACGTTGAAAGCGCTTCTTATATTGAGGGTATTGCTGTCGGTAGTCCTCAAGGCTCTCGGCTAATAGTTGATAAAAGCGCTGTTCGGTTAGATTCAACTGTTGCTCGAATAGTGGCGACAAGAAACGGTAAACGCTAACAAAGTGTCCGGTTAATAGATCATGCAGTAAGTACTCTGATGGAAGTTTCGTCAGAAGTTGCTTCGCTTCGGCAGCGAGCTCACTTTGCTCTGGCAGCATCTTGTCGAGTAGCCGTAAGTCGCCATGGAAGTCTTTTATGGCAATGGCGGTTGGTATGCCTTTATCAAAGTAAGCCACCACATTTTGTCCATGAGCGATGACGCCAACGCCATACTTAATCATCAGGTGATAGAGCGGCACTGACATGATCTTGAATAGTTGCTGTAGCCACTGCTCTGCCGTTAAACCGCTGTGCTCGACCAGCTCTTTGACGACAGCGCTGCCATGGATATCTTTTTGCAGTAATGCTGAGAGCAGCATGTGTGTTTCAGATTCAGACTGGCGCTGGCTGTGGCTTGACTGACGCCAGATGGCCCCCAACATTTCGTGATAACGGTAGGGCGCTCCCTGAGCCTGCTTCTGGTACTGGTGGTTAAAATAGTACCCTGCGGGCTCCTGCAGAATCCTTAAACTGGTCTGTTGGAACAGTGAGTCCTGTTGTGTCAGCTGATACAGCCACTCGGAAATTTTATGACCGGCAGCGATAAACTTTTCCGGAACGCCGCGGTGGCAGGATGTGTTCAAAATGGTAATCGCTAACTTAACGTCATCATTGTTGGGGCGCGTAACATTACTCAGAGTGCGAATCGATTGTTGTGGCTGATAAAAGTCGCCAGTAATTCCCAACTCGATCAGCTCTAAGTTCTGCAATGCCCATTGGAATTGAGGCTTAATGTGGTGCTCGAACTGCCACGGGTGGCAGGGCATAATGCAGTAATCTTTTTTATCATACTGGCTACCCGTCAGGGCTCGTTCAAGCTTGTCCTGTAGTGCCTGATACTGCTGGTTATTCATCATGCCCAGTAGTAGAGACTGGTTGTCGAACGTTTTATCGTGGCCGGCGACTAACGTCGATTTTTTAGCGGCAATAAACTCCAGTTGGAATGGGTTTAACGACTCGGGGGCGTAACGCAGATTGTCCTGGTGTCCCCAGCCCAATCGACCACGGTTAGCGACAATTTTGGGGTGGGCATCGAGCAACCCCTGAAAATTGGTTTCGGCTAGTTTGAGCAGTTCGGACGAAGTGTATCGTTGAAATTTTTGCAGTCGATTCAAGTCGTTATTTAAGGTATTTTGAACGTCTTCGAGCCAATTGCCGAAGATGATATCATCGACCTTGAGTGCCTGTTTGAGATCGAGACAGAACCGTAGTGCATCAGTACAGGGCTGCTTGTTTCGTAGAAGACTTTCCTTGTCTATGTTGAGGCAGCTCCATCGCGACTGGTACGCAGAAAATTGATAAACCGCCTCTTCTCCGACAGCCACTTCGAATATACCTGGCTCCTTTTCACTTGCTGACAATTCTTCTTCGTAAATAAATTCGGACAGGGCGCGGGCCATCAGGTCCTGATTAGCCAAATGCCATAAGTTCTGTTGTGACAATCCCTGTTTCATGGCGTCACCTGATTAAGTATTGTCTCTTGGTAGAAGGTATCGCGGAAACATTCCAGCAGAGCTGCCCGTTTATGCGGAAAATCGAACTCTTTTTTCTTGGTAAAAGGCGTATGATCAAGATACTTCAGGATGGCTACATTATCGGCGCGCGGTTCGCCAACGATGCGCTCAGTACGCGGCTCGTCCTTGAAGATAAAATCGTTCACGATATTGAGCCATAACATGGTATTACGCTGGCCGAGAAATTGTTTTTCTCCGATTAGCAAGTGGTAGCCTCTGTCGAACAGGGTCGCGTCACAGTAAGGCGCGATACGATCATAGTAAGCCCAGTAGACTTCGAAATAGGCGCAGGGCGTGCCGTTTATCGAACCAATTACCGGTTCGATAAAGTCTTTGCTTTCAAGGTCGACGAGGTAGTTTTTTAGCTCTTCTTTCGACTGGTTCAGTTCCCAAAACTCATACACATACTGTTGGTTGTGCCAGTGATGAAAACGCTCTAAATCTTGCTTAATATCCAGTTTACGCAACTCGAAGGTTTGCTCTGTTTCTGCGTCGTGATATTGATAGAGCAATTCATCAGGATATTGCTTAAAGGGTGTCTCAATAGTTTCTGGTGTAGAATTCAACATGCTCGATACTCTCTAGGCAGCGTTAATTTTTGATTGTTCGGCGGTGATTGAAAACAACGGGTTGTCCATCTGGTGATAAATTAAAAATGGATCCTCCATGGTGTTTTCATTGATGGCGTGTAGGTTGCAGTAGAAATTACCCTTAGCCCATAGCTTGTCTGTCTGCAGCAAGTAATCCAGTACTCGCGTGTCGGGCAGGTTCTCGTTTTGCAGCGACTGCAGAAATTGCTGGTAAATGTCTTTGGCTTTGTTTTCACTCAGTAACCCGGTCAGGGTCAAACTACTGATGGCGTTAAAACAGGAATTGATCAGTAGGTAATAGGTAAACAGATGGATAACCATATCGTTATCGAACAGGTTGCCGCTGTCGCTGGTATCGTTTAGTAGCTGCTCGCCGTACAGCGTTTTTGCCAAAGCCGAAAAACCGGTTCCCTGACAGTCTCTAAAGTAGGCTTTGACTGGCATCATCTGTCGGTCCAGCTGCACCACAATATTCTGCTGATGAGCGCCGAATAACAGACCATACTCAGCCTGTGCTTTGAGGATGGGCCTGATGACCACATCTAAAAAGCGTCGCAGGAAAGTATCGGCTAAAGCATGTGCGTCACTCTGTTCGGTTTCGGCCACTTGTTGAAGCCGCAAACTGAGCCGATTGGTGGCTTTATCCGGGTAATCCTGTAACAGGCTGGATAATACTTCGGTATTACGGGTCGTCTTATCATCACCAAAGAATGGGTTGTCGCGCCAGATAATGGCGGTATTGGCAAGCGCGTTACCTTGAGCATCTTTGAGAGCGAGGCTAATCGGCTCATGCATGATGTCAAATGTCGGTAACTGCTGTGACATTTCGCGTGCTTTGTCTGAGGTTAACACCTTTTCTATGATCTGGCCGCGGATCATCTCTTCCGGCTGCAAATGGCGTACCGAGTTGGTCAGCTGGGTGGTCAGAGAAAACTTCAACATCCAGGGCGAGTCTGCCTGATACAGGCTTCGCAACGATGAAGTGGCGCGCCAGTATGTGCCGTGTTGCCCCAGGTCTACCAGTTGATGGTTTTCGAAGTAGGCCTGAAGTTGTGGCGACTGATGCCAGTGTTGTGCCTGCCATGGGTGGCAGGGGATAAGCAGCTGATTGCTTTTTAATCGTTGTGATAAAGCCAATAACGATTCGTCGTGCTTGATAAGGTCGTGACAGTACTCATCAATGGCTTTGTCGGTGCCGGAAAAGCTGTAAAGAATGTCTTTGTCAGCCGCAAACCAGCACAACTGGAAGCTTTGCCCAAATTCCGGAACATAGCGTTTTTCATCCTCTGCGTTAAAGCCGCTGCGTGATTTGGGGCAGGGATGAATGGAGTGACCAATCAACAAACTTTGTTCGCTGTCGATAAAGTGAAGTGGAGCCTGATAAAGCGATTCTAGGTCGTGACTACGATAATCAGTGACTTTGCTGATGTTGCTATGGCTTTCCAGTGAGCGCTGTATGACATTATGCAAATGCTCGGTCTGTGGCATGCCCATAACTTCATCGTGAAATAACTCAGGCGTTTGCTGAAGAAACTCGAGCAGTTGTTCGAAATTAAGCGCTGTGCCAATCGATTCGGTATTCGCTTGTAAGTACGATACCGGGTGGAAATAACTTCTGCCGAAAGCCGAGTGACGAATTAAGGGTAAGTAGAGTTGTTGATTGTCCGGAGTTTGGCTGTAGTAACCATGCTCGCACTGGGTGACGGCCTTCAGATTAGAGGGCAGGGCGGCATAATTCCAGCTGGAAAACTCGCGAACAAGGGCGTTTAGAAAGCAGTTTGCACTGGCATCAAACATCATATTCCTTCTCATTTTTGGGTTCTTATAGGCCGCATAAGATAGATCGAATGAGAATCATTATCAATAGCAAATGCGAATGATTTATGATAGATTTCGCATTAATTTATATTGAAGCAAAGAAATATCTTGTCGAAAATTGTGTTTGACGAGGTTTGAAAGGTTTAATTTTCAATGGCTTACATTAGAAAAGCGGGTTCTAGCATAATTTTATCCTGGTATTCTTTACCCGTTATCATGGGTATCTTCCAGAGCAGTCTGTTTGCTGCAACGCCGCAGTTTATTGCGCTAACGGGACTGGCTACGTGGCAATGGTCGATACTACTGTCACTACCAACGCTGTTCTTTTTAGTGTTATCGCCGCGTTGGGGAAGGTGGGCTGATAAAAGCGGCGCCAGCTATGTGATCCGGTATTCGGCTGTGGGACTGAGCTTGTCCATTATCAGCTTTGCGATTATCTGGTGGCTCGGTGTTAGTTACACATTTTCGCCACTCGTCTGGTTTATTGCCATTGGTTTCAGTCGGATACTTTACGGTATCAGTGCCAGTGGCGTTATGCCTATCTGTCAGTCTTTAGCGCTGGATACGAGTACCGTAAAAGAGGGGAGTGATGATTCCTTAAAGCGTCTCGGCTGGGTCTCGGCGGGATTATCGGTTGGTCGGATAGTTGGTCCGGTGTTGTTATTGTTGTTCGCCGTTTACATGGGCTGGCTATTCGGAATATTTTGCGCGGCTGCTATTGTCAGTCTGGTTTTCATCAGCCGCTTCAGTGTTAAGCATGCCCCACGACGAAAACAACAGCCAATGACGGATAAGGCTGAGCCAACTTCATTGCATCCATCGATAACATTAATGCTGTGCATGGCGTTTGCGGTGACACTTTATGTGGGCTATCTACAGTTTGTGCTAGGTCCACTATTTTTAGATTGGATGGAAACCAGTGAGGAAGCTACCAAATTGATGAGTTTAACCATGCTGGTCGTGGCCGCGGTGGCTTTGTTATGTCAGGTCTTTATCGTTAAACGGTTGGCGTGGCGCTCGCCCTCGATCTTGAGTGTTTTGGCATTGATTTTAACCCTGGCCTCATTATCACTGGGCTGGGTACATCAGCCGCTCGTGATCTTAATTGCCGTTATTCCAATGGCGCTATCCATTGCCTTGATGACGCCTGTCTATAGTCGCTTAGCCATGGCATCTTCGGAAGCCTCGAAAGGGCAAACCAGTGGACGATTAGCGGTTGCGCATACTGCTGGTTATCCAGCGGGGAGTTTGCTAGCGGGATTGTTTTACTCGATTAGCCCCGATTATTGGTGGCTGCCGCTTTGTCTGATTGCGTGTTTTATAGGGTTAGTCTCGGCAAGGTTACAGCTAATGCCGCAAAGCCAATTGCAGCAGTCATAACGCTTGGTATTTCGGTCAGAATACTTATAATGAATCTAAATAATAATGGTTAATAATTCTATTCTTAAATTTGGCCACGGCTTTGAGTTTGAGAGTCGAAGTTTGTCGAGATAATCACTATGTTACGAACAATAAATACGTCGCTTTTGGCTTTCCTCCAGGCGCTTGGTTTGTGCACTTTAATGGTTCTTTTTATGCCGGTATCTCTGCATAACCGGGTGCTGCTGACCGTGGTGTTGGTCGCGCCTATCTGGCTGGCTTTGGCATTATGGGTAACACAGAAGAATCAAATGAAACGAGTGCTATGGCAGCAGTTATTAAGTCTGGCGGTGATGACGGTTTTAATCTGGTTGGGACTAAGCTATGGCGACTAATAACAATAACGGCACCAAATTAAACGTCGGTATCTTTACCAAAGTGCATCGTAAGGTAGGGCTTTTCTTTATGCCGCTGCTATTGCTTATTGTGATTACCGGTGGCTTATCCCTGTTCCGTGCAGAACTGGTGCACTGGCAGTTTCCGCAATATGACGTTGGCCGATCTCATGTGCCGGGAATAGAAACAGAAACGAATAATTCGTCGCCGCGAAAGCACTGGCAGGAGTTGGTCGATATTGCACGCGATGAGTATGGATTCTCTCATAAGGATTTTCATATTTTCGATAATCGCCGCTTTGGTGACTACATCGTTTTCTATAATAAAACCAATAAAATCGAAGACATGCTTTTCATGGATGCGGTAACCGGTAAAGCCATCGACAGTAGTGAATTAACGTTCAGCGAAACCGTTTACGACATGCATATGCGGTTGTTACTACCGAGTTCATGGGGAAAATATCTGGTTGGCATACTGGGGTTGTTACTGACTTATTTAGTGTTTACCGGCTTTTTAGCACATAAAAATATTCGTAAGAATTTTTACCGTTTACGTTTGCACAAAGGGCGGCAGATTTTCACCACTGACCTACACAAACTGCTGGGCAGCTGGAGTCTGTTTTTCAGTGGCCTGATGGCGATTACTGGGGCCCTGTTGGGGCTCTTCGGTATCGTACTGATCGTATTAGCCTTGGCTGCTTACGGCGGCGATCAACAAGCACTTATTACGGACTTTTTAGGCTCTCATCCGAAAGCTGCAGGCGGCACGGCTGACTTGATGCCTTTGGACTCGCTGTATGAACTGGCCAGGCAGCAATGGACCGGTTTTTCGATTAGCACCATGGAAATTCATAATTATGCCGATCCGGCGATGCGAGTGACTTTCGAAGGCGAATTGTTAAACGGTTTTCTAACCCAGCAACATATCACCTTGAATGCCATCAGTGGTGAGACGACTTTTATCACTGACTTCACCGATAAAGGTGTCGGCGGTTATATGTACAGCGCTTTACCCAGCCTGCATTTTGCCAGCTTCGGTGGAATCTGGTTAAAGCTGATTTACTGGTTTCTGACCCTGGTGTTACTGCTGGTCATGCTAACCGGAATGAGCATTAAGTCCTTGCGCTTAAGAGGTCGCGGCTTTTCTAAACCGGATCTTGTGGCTGTAGTGCTGAGTGAGACCGTGCTTATGGCGAGCGCGCTGGCTTGTCTGTTTGCGTTGAATGCAAACTGGTCCATCAATCCGGCTAACGCAACCACATTAAGTGTGATCACGCTCGTCGCTTTGATTTACAGCCTTGTGCAGAGGTTTGTATTGAAGATGCTTCCTGACGGTATGAATAGCGCAGCGATAATGTTTGCCGTGGTAGCGGTCTCTGGGGTATTTGCGCATGGCGTTTTAGTGTTTACCATATTTAGCACTGTTGCTCTGACGCTTTGGTTGAGTCAAAAGGTAGCAACCATGGTTGAGAAGAGTCATTGAAATAAGGGCAAAAGCTGAGTATTGTTTTGATATACCCTAATGGAGTCATTAGTCATGGAACAAGAAAAGCATATAGCGTTGTTTATCGATACCGATAATGTATCCAGTAAGTATATCGACTTGATACTGTCGGATCTGGCAAGCCATGGTCGAGTTGTTATTCGTAAAGCTTATGGCAACTGGACAAAAGAAGGCTTAAAGGGGTGGATAGACATATTGCCGGAACATGCGATCCAGCCAGTTCAGCAATTTGATCTGGCGAAAGGTAAAAATGCCACAGATATGGCGATGGCGATCGATGTCATGGATGTTCTGTACACCAAAGAAGTCGATACTTTTTGTCTGGTGACTTCTGACTCTGACTTTACGCCGTTATCGATGCGCTTAATCAATGAGGGCAAGTTAGTGTTTGGTTATGGAGAGGAAAAGACTAAGGATGTTTTTAAGAACTCCTGTAGTCGTTTTCTAATCTTAGATTCTAAGCTCAGTAATGAGCAAATCCAAAAAACTACTCCAAGCAAACTGAAACAAGATACTAAACTGATTTCCCTGATTAGAGATGCCATCGATCTCAATTCAGACGATAAGGGCTGGGCGCCACTCGGTTCCATTGGCTCCTTTATTACCAATAAATCATCCATTGATTATAGAAACTATGGTTACAAAAAACTGAGTGAATTGATTAAGGTGATTGATCTCTTCCAGACAAAAAAAGCGGGTAATCAGATCCTGGTCAAAGATAAGAAAACGAATGACGACTGAATGTAAAGTCATTGGTCATCGCGGGGCGATGGGCCTGGAGCCGGAAAATACCTTGCGTTCTATTCGTCGAGCGCTTGAGTTAGGTGTCGATGGCGTGGAATTCGATGTGCAGAACATTGATGGCGCACTGCTTATCTTTCATGATGAAATGCTGGAACGTACGACTAATGGTGAAGGCGAGCTGATCGATCATTCTGTAGAGTATTTACGTCAACTGGATGCCGGGAAGGGTGAAAAGATTCCGCTGCTTAGTGAAGTGGTGGATTTAATTGGTAACCAGGCTTTCATTAACATCGAATTGAAAGGACTAGATACCGCAAGCTTGGTCATGGATCTGGTGAAGCTGCTGGATAAAGAGCGATTTAAAAAAGAGCAGTTTATTATCTCCTCCTATCATTATTCCGAGCTGTATCTGGTGCACCAGTTAGATCCAGAAATTAAGATTGGGGTTATTGTCGATGAGCAATCTGTAGCCGCATTGGATTTTGCCGATGAAATCGATGCTTATAGCCTCCATCCAAGGTTTTCACTACTGGATCATGAACTGGTGCATGAAGCCCATGCCGCCGGGATGAAAGTGTATGTGCATACCGTGAATGATTTAGCAAAGATTCAGCACGCAAAACAGCTTGGTGTGGATGGTGTTTTTACCGATTATCCGGACCGGGTATTGGAGTTCTTAAAGCAATCTTAAGTCAATAAAAAAGGGCGCTAAAAAGCGCCCTGATAAATCATCTAGAGACCTAGTTGCCGTCTTCTTCAAGCTTCTCGGCAAGATAGTTCTGGATACCAATTTTTTCGATTAAGCCGAGTTGAGTTTCCAGCCAGTCGACATGTTCTTCCTCGCTTTCCAGGATGTCTTGCAGTAGATCTCGGCTGACAAAGTCACGAACTTTCTCGCAGTATTCGATACCATCACGTAAATCCGGGATCGCGTCCATTTCCAGCGCCAGATCGCACCCCAGCATCTCTTTAGCATCTTCGCCAATGCGTAACCGGCCCAGATCTTGCAAGTTTGGTAAGCCTTCTAAAAACAGGATTCGCTCGATAAGCCAGTCAGCATGCTTCATTTCATCGATTGACTCATCGTATTCATGCTCTGCCAGCTCCTTTAAGCCCCAGTCCTTGTACATGCGTGCATGTAAAAAATACTGGTTAATGGCAACCAGCTCATTACCTAACACTTTGTTTAATATTTCAATAACCTTTGCGTCGCCTTTCATGGCAAACTCCAATAATTTGTCAGTAATGTATTTATTGTAGGTTGAGTAGGGTGCCGGATCAAGCTCAGTGTTATGTAACTTATTGAAATACAATGAAAATTAGAAGTGTTATCAATTGGTAGTTATTCTTATTTGAAAAGCAAGCAGCTATAGCGGTAACAAGCACGAGCGAGACGTAGAAAGTATCAGTTTATACCGGTAAGGGGAGGGAGGAATAAAAAAGCCGCTGTAAATTAAGCGGCCTGAATAGCGATTCTACCGATGTCAGCGGCAGGTTGTACATCGATCTCCGCACGAGTCGAGCGAAGTATCTGTTTTGCGTCTCTAGCGCACTTACCACACTGGGTAGCAACCCCCATCTTGTTCAAGCAACGCATGGAGCAGGCACCTTCACAGGCGGCTCGTTTAATTTCTTTGTCGGTAACAGCTTTACACAAACAAACGTACATAATTCTTAATACTCATGGCTAGCAGCATCTTCAATAGTTGAGATTTTGCTACAAATGAGAATGATTGTCAATAATCTTTGTATTGTTATTTGGGAATGATTGTATTTCGTTGATTTTTCATAAAAAAAGGCCGCTAAAAGCGGCCTAAATGGGGGAGGGAGTTGCAAAAATTATTGGATTCGAGCAGTAAAATCGGCGATACGCTTACCCAAAGCTTTGGCGGTATCCTTGTCCGACTGCGGTGGAACCACTTCGGAACCCTGATCGGCATTGCTTTGCGCCATAGCGCCTAAGTAGCTGCCAATGCGGTTTAAGTCGTCGGGAGAACCGTTACTCGAATTGTTGCCGGGCATAAGGCCCAAACCCAGCCAGGCCATACCATGTTGCGCGGCAAAGACCGACATTTGGACAAGGGTATTGAGCTTATCACCACTGAATGAAGCGGAATTGGTAAAACCCGCTGCCAGCTTGTCTTTCCAGCCCTGCTCAGCCCAGACTTTCGACGACTTATCCATAAAGCCTTTAAATTCAGCGCTAACGCTACCCATGTAGGTGGGGCTACCAAAAATAATGGCCTTAGCCTGTGCTAAATCGTCCCAGCGCTCGTCCACTTCGTCCACAGAGATCAGGCGGACGTCGCTACTGGCTTCTTTAGCACCGTCAGCGACAGCGTCGGCTAAAACTTTGGTGTGGCCAAAGCCACTGTGATAAACCACGGCAATTGTGTTGTTACTCATCATGTTTCTCCAAAAAATAACTTGATGGACACAATTTAATCCGTTTATAGTTATGCATGAAATGAATTAAGTGTATAGCTGTTATGCAAGTAGAGAATTTTAGAAACGCCGATCTGAATTTACTGCTGATATTGGATGTGATTCTGGAAGAAAAGCACATTTCCAATGCTGCGGTGCGTTTGAATATGAGCCAGCCGGCAGTGAGCCGCTCCCTGCAGCGCTTACGGGATATGTTCGATGATCAGCTGCTTATCAGAGTGGGTAGTGGCTACCAGCTCACGTCGCGCGCATCGACTCTCGCACCAAGATTGAAAAGTTGGTTGGCCGACTTTATGTGCATGATGCAACCGGAAGAGTTCGTTCCGGCGCAGGCTAAAGGTGAACTCACTATCATGTCGATGGATTCGGAAGTGAGTATTTTCTTACCCAACCTATGGCAGGACTTACAGAAAGAAGCACCCAATGTTGCCATGCGCTCTATCGGCTATCGCCCTGATGCGGTGACCCTATTAGAAGAAGGCGAGATTGACTTTCTTATTGGTGATGAAAAGAAATCGCTGGAAAGCACTAAGTACCATAACTTTCATCTAGTACGTCACGACTTCGTCATGGTCATGGCCCAAAGCCATCCCCTGGCTTCTGTCGAGAAAATCAGCCTGCAAACCTACACTAAACAGCGCCATGGTCTGGTTACCGTCACTGGTAAGGGGTTGGGGATTATCGACAAATTACTGGCTAAGGAAGGCATGAGTCGAAATGTTGCATTATTTGTCCCAACCTTTCACCTGGCGCTGGATATATGTAGCCGTACCGATCTTGTGTTTGCCATGCCGCGACTGGTAGCGGAAAAAGATGCCGAAAAATACGGTTTGGCCATTAAGGAACTCCCCTTGAAAATGCCACTCTTAGACATATACCTATACTGGCACGAGCGCCAACACCAGATGGCATTACACCGGTGGTTCCGAGGACTTATGCGTGATAGTGTAAGGCGCACAAAGGACGCTATCAGTGCCTAATAAATAAATGTTTTAGGCACACTCTATAAAGCTATAGAATATTTTAATCTTTTGTGAAAAGACTTAAGAATTAACGGTATAAAAGCGTATAATACGCACCACAAAATTTAAATTAACAAACTCTTGGAGGAAATAATGGGAGTATTAGTAGGCCGTAAGGCACCAGATTTTACTGCAGCAGCTGTTCTTGGTAATGGCGAAATCGTTGAAGATTATAACTTCGCAGAAGCAACAAAAGGGAAGCCAACGGTTGTATTCTTCTACCCACTAGACTTCACATTCGTCTGTCCATCAGAGCTAATCGCTTTTGATCACCGTCTAGAAGAGTTCAAAAAGCGTGGCGTAGAAGTTGTTGGTGTTTCTATCGACTCACACTTCACACACAACGCATGGCGTAACACAGCCATCAACGATGGTGGTATCGGCCAAGTAGGTTACACGCTAGTTGCTGATGTAAAGCACGAAATCTGCCAGGCGTTCGACGTTGAGCATCCAGAAGCAGGCGTAGCATTCCGTGGTTCATTCCTAATCGACAAAGACGGCACAGTACGTCACCAAGTTGTAAACGACCTACCATTAGGCCGTAACGTAGACGAAATGATCCGCATGGTAGACGCGCTTCAGTTCCACGAAGAGCACGGCGAAGTATGCCCAGCTGGCTGGAACCAAGGTGACAAAGGTATGGATGCTTCTCCAGAAGGCGTAGCAAAGTATCTATCTGAAGAAGGCGACAAACTATAATTTAACGAGCTAGATTGTCCGGTTTCTTTGTTAGAAGTTGTTCCGAGGTGCTCAATGACCTTTGGCGACCGAAGGGAATACCTTTAGGTATCACCTCCGCTCCTAAAACAACTTCTGCCGCGAACTCGAAACAATCTATCAGCGTTAAAGATAAGACCTCACAGTTCTAACGGGCTGTGAGGTTTTTTATTGTTGGAGAACTCGTCGTCATTCCCGCGAAGGCGACCAACGGAAGTGCCCGTGGTGCGGGAATCTCTTCTGGAGCGGTCGGAAGTCTGTTGTTTTAAACAATGTTTCTGCGTAATTTAAAGCCTCAAGGTTCGCGCCTTGGGGCTTTTTTGTGTTCATAAAGTATTTTCGTCATTCCCGCGTGATGCTGGGCGACTAAAAGGAGTGCCTATGGTAAATCCCTTTAGGGAGAATCCAGTGTCTTTTATCTTTAGACTTTTTTGACACTCCCCAGAACTTACAGTAGTCTCTACTTGAATACTAAATAAACAAAACTAAGAATACAGGAATAGGGCTGTAGGAAGATCGCCATTTAATACACACTTTATTGGGATTCAAAGCGATACTGCACTTCAAGACCGCCTTTATTAGAGTATTAGCCACTTTTTTTGTACTGTAAAATAATGCTTTATAAATTAGTTGGTTATAATCCAATTCGGGTATTCTTATGTTATGTGAATATGCTTGCCGAGACGTTTTACACTCCTATGCAGATGGATAAGGACTCCTATGATAAATAATCATTACCCAAAAGGCGCCGTGTGGAGGAAGTGGGACTTGCATGTCCATACTCCTTTCTCTGTTTACCAGAAATATGGGGAAGATAACGAAGAGACTTGGGAAAGTTATATACAAGATCTCGAAAAATTACCTGAAGAGTTTTCAGTAATCGGAATAAACGATTATTTGTTTATTGATGGATATAAAAAGCTAATCAATGAGCAGCAGCAAAATGGAAGGCTTAGTAAGTTAAAGTTATTGCCAGTGATAGAGTTTAGAATCGAAAAATTTGCTGGGGTACAATTTAGAGATTTAAAGCGAATAAATTTGCATGTAATTTTTTCAGATGAAGTTTCTGTAGAAACTATACAGAGCCAATTCCTTAACACTCTCGAGCAAAGCTATACATTGGAGTCAGGTAAGACCTGGTCTAGAGCGATTACACCAGAAAGTTTAAAAGAGTTGGGGGCTGAGATTAAGAAAGGCGTACCAGCAGAGCAACTTCATAAATATGGCTCGGATTTAATGGAAGGCTTTAACAATCTTAATGTAAAAGAAGATAAGATATTTGATGCTCTTAAAAAGGATTGCTTTGAAGGAAAGCATCTGATTGCAATTGGAAAAACTGAGTGGGCTGAACTGAAATGGACTGACGCATCAATTGCCACTAAAAAGTCCATTATTAATAAGGCAGATATTGTTTTTACTTCTGCAGAATCTGTAGAAAAATTTATAAAGGCAAAAAGTCAGTTAACTCAACAAGGAGTGAATGATTTGCTTCTTGATTGCAGTGATGCTCATTACTTATCTTCTTCGGAAGACAAAGATCGTATAGGGGAGTGCTTTACATGGCTTAAAGCTGATCCGACTTTTGATGGGTTAAAGCAGGCAATTAATGAGCCTTTGGAAAGAGTTTTTGTTGGCGATTATCCGCCATTATTAGAAAGAGTTTCAAAGAACAAGACAAAGTACATAAAAAATTTAAATATTACTCAAGTTGATGGCTATTCTGATAAAAACCATGTTTGGTTTAAAAAGGTTTGTATACCATTTAGCAGTGAGCTAGTGGCCGTTATTGGAAATAAAGGTAGTGGTAAGAGCGCGATTGCTGACATTCTTTCTCTTTGCTCTAATTATCATGATAATAATGATTTTTCTTTCTTGACGCCTAACAAGTTTAGGGCAAAAAATGGACGCTTGGCGAAAAACTTCGAAGCAAAAATTACTTGGGAAAGCGGTAATGAAAATACGAAAAACTTGAATGAATCTCCCGCGGATACCGATGTACTAGAAGTCAAATATTTGCCACAGGGGCGCTTTGAAAGGCTTACTAATGAAATTAGTTCTGCGTCAGAATTTCAAGAAGAGATTGAAAGCGTTGTTTTTTCTCACATACCAGAAACAGAAAACCTTGGGGCTTTATCTTTTAAAGAGCTGATAGAGAGAAAAACTGTAGCAGCTAATGAAGATATTGAAACTTTGGTTTCAGATGTTAAGGATATAAATTCAGAAATAATTAATTTGGAGAGGAAGGCGACAGACGAATATGAAGCCGAGCTAAAAAATAAGCTTAAAAAGAAGAGAGAAGAGCTTGAAGCTTTGGAGGAGCCTGCGCCAATCTCCAATCCGAACGAAGATCCAGTCAAAAAACAGAAGCATGAGTCAATTAACAATAGAATTTCGGATATTAGATCGGAAATTGAAAAGATTGAAGGTTCTATAAAAACATCGGAGAGTGATAAAAAGAGAACGATAAATAATATTCAAAAACTGAATGATGTGATTTATTCTATAAAACAGAAGAAGGATGAGATCGCTAGTTTCATTGATGAGGTTAGTGAAAAATTGTTTGGCTTTGATGTTGATATAGGAAAACTTATATCAGTAGAAATAGATCTATCTCGATTAAATAAGATTTTGAAGTTAGAGGAAAAGTCACTTGAATCCAGCAGGCTGCTTTTGGGTGAAGTCGAAAACAAGGATGCTGATGAAGGTAATCCTGATAAAAAGTCACTTTACGACCTTCTTGAAGGTAAAAAGGATTTGTTGAAGCTTGAAAAAGGAAAGCTGGATTCGGAGCAGCAAGCATATCAAGAATATATAACGGCTAAAGCGGACTGGGAAAAAGATAGGCAGGCTTTGCTTGGTGCTTCAGAAACGCCAAATACAATTCATTTTTTTGAGGCAGAGCTTGATTATTTGAACGAAACGCTGCCGAATCAGTTAGAGGAAAAGTACGAAAAGCGCAGGGATATAGCTCGAGATATATTTAATAAAAAGTATGAGGTTGTAGGGGTTTACAAGAGTGCTAGAAGTAAGCTAAATGAAATTATAGCTAAAAACTCAGATACTTTGAAAAATTATAAAATAGAAGTTGATGCGTCGCTAGTGAAGTCATCTGATTTTGTTCCTAATTTTCTAGGATATATTCTGCAGAATAGAATGGGGTCATTCCATTCCAAGGACGGAGGTGAGAAAGAGGTAGCCGCATTGGCCAGTGAAGTTGACTTTGATGATAAAAATAGCGTTATCGATTTTTTAGATAAACTGATGGAAGCATTTAGATATGACAAAAGGCCAGGGCAAAATAATATGCCCCGAAATATAGCTCAGCAAGTCAAAGACATACAGGGGCTTTATGATTACTTATATTCATTGAGCTTTCTTGGTTACAACTATCAACTGAAGCAGGGTGATAAAGAGCTGGAACAACTATCCCCAGGCGAAAGGGGGGCTCTTCTTTTGGTGTTCTATCTTCTTTTAGATAAAAATGATATTCCGCTGATTATCGATCAGCCAGAGGATAATCTCGATAATCATAGTGTGGCGACTGTTTTAGTACCATTTATTAGAGCAGCAAAACAGAAGCGTCAAATTATTATGGTTACTCACAACCCGAACCTTGCCGTTGTCTCTGACGCAGAGCAAGTTATATACGTCAATTTAGACAAAGAAAACTCTTACACTTTCTCAATGGTATCAGGAAGTATAGAAAATAGGGTCATAAACCAAAAGATAGTTGAAGTGCTTGAAGGTGCTATGCCTGCCTTTAATACACGGAAACGAAAATATTATTGAAGTTATATTTTGTATCCTATGGCTGTAATTAATAGGGGCAGAGCAAGCGTAGCCTCGAAAGAACGTGAGTGATTTCGAGGTTTTCTGCTCTGACTCCAATTATTCCTATTATTCGGAACTAACTATGAAACTGTCCAAAGTAATATTATATATTGCAGTACTAATATGCTCAGAGAATTTGTGTGCGAATTTCAACGATTTAAGTTCAGAGTTTACTGATATAAAGTTCAAAGAAGCCGTAATGAATAACGATCTTGAAAAAATTCAGCTTTTTATTGATAACGGTTACCTAGAGAGAAAATTTGATAATAACTCCCCACTTACCATTGTTATTAAGTATGGAACAGCTGGCTCATTTGATTTATTACTAAAAAATAAGAAGTTGAACAAAAAAGGTAGTTATGAAGCCGTTCTATACTACTTAATAAAAATGGAAAAAGAGGAAATGGCTGAAGTAATTGTTGAATATGTGCTAGAACCTAACTTTGCTTTGATAAAAGGTTCAAAGGTAACTTTATTACATGAAGCTGCAAGACATGGAATGGTAGATGTTTGTAAGCAGTTGATAAGTAAAGGTGCCTCGACTCAGAAGCTGACGGTAGGTAACTATATCCCTTTAACCCTAGCAGTAAAAAATAAACACATGAAAGCTTCTAACTACCTTGTTGATGTTACTGAATTTAAGAGTATAAGTGGTATTTCTAAAGAAATAATACTAAGGAACGCCGTTAAAAATGACAGAAGCCTCACTATTTTATCAAAGATATTAGCAAACAAAGGTTTTTCTACAAATTTCAAAGTATATAAAGTTTTGAGGAAAATCTCCCTAGAGTACAATGATGAAAAGCTAAAAAATTATATCGAAACGAGATATAAGAAATAGCTGATCTATCAGAACATACTTTTATTACAACGTAGATTAAATATAGAGACGTAGCTAATAGAATCCTGTTTTTTTCGATAAAGGCCAAATTAAATGGGGTCAGAGTCTGTCCTGAATTATTAGAGGTATCAACGATGACTAGTCTGTTATTAAAATCTATTGCCATTTGGTTGGTGATACTCGTCATGGCCATTGTTAACGCTGCAATTCGTGAAAAACTTCTGACGCCCGCCATCGGCTCTGGACTCGCACTTCCAGCGAGCGGCCTGATATTGTCAGTTATCATCTTTTTGCTCGCATACATAACAGTACCTTTCTTTGGCTCAACGGAAAGTAAAACATATATAGCTGTTGGGATCGCATGGTTTGCGTTGACTCTTTGTTTTGAATTTCTGTTTGGCCATTTTATTGCTGGTAAGCCATGGCTTGAAATCGTGGAAGTTTTTAACGTAACAAAAGGCAATCTATTTGTTGTGGCTTTACTGGCAACCCTGGTTGCTCCATGGCTATCGGCAAACGCACGAGGTTTAATATAGATTGCTCTTAACAAACGTCAGCAGCGGAGTAATTTTTCGCTGGTGCTACAAGTTGCCCCTGTGCTGGGCGTTAGGGGATTAATGAGCTATGAAGAAACGAGGTAAGTAAGTCCGTGATAAAAACCGTGTTAGCGGCGCGCTAAACAAGCCGATTGAAGGAGAATTAGGCAAAAGGCGATCAAAGGCTTTTGTAGCCGTTTTCGCAATCGTAGCCATGATTGGTTTTGGTTGGTGCTTCACTTCAGAGCTTGGTTTGAAAGCAGGAATTATCCTCACAAGCTCAAACGTCAATAAAGTTACGCTTCCAATAAAATCGAAACAGATCTTTGCTCCCTGAGCTTAGTGCTGTGTCACGTTCCAATTTGTTAATCAATTTCCAATAAACTGAAGCTGCTTATCTCCTCAGCATGGACTCGTTTGGTCTGATTTACTCCAATTATTCTGTACTTGATGCTCATTCATGGTCTGTTGTCCTGGGGTTAGCGCCTTATATCGCTCCACCCATAAATCCAATATCGCTAGCCACATTCCAATCTGTGGTAACGATATTTGTAGGCTTTCAGCATAGGTGTCCTGTAATAAAGCCCAGCATCTTGACAATCTGTCATCATGTGACTATATTGCTGTACTAATACATATAGTACAGTTAACACAAGGCAGGTATGACAATGTCACGAACAGCTCCATTGATGCTCAACCTCAGCGCAGCGGATCCGCGGCCCATTACTCGACAAATCACTGACGGTATCCGTCGTTTGATTGCTACCGGTGAGATTGACGTTGGCGCGCAACTTCCCAGCGTGCGTGGTCTGGCGAAGCAGTTGACGGTTAACCCTAATACGGTCGCGAAAGCTTATTCCGAACTCAACAATGAGGGCTGGCTGGATTCTCGACAGGGGCTTGGGTTGTTCGTTGCTGAGCCGCGTCAGCGATTTTCCGATTCTGAGCGAGAACGACGTTTGGCGGTGGCAATAGACACTTTTGGCGCTGAAGTGCTTGGTCTTGGTTACACAACCGACGAAATACTTGAGCGGCTTGAGGTTGAGTTGTCGCCATTGCTCGACAAGCGTTCTGCCTAAGGCGTACTGGACGAAAGTAACAGCACAAAAGCATAAAAGGAAATAAATCATGTCCTCCCCCGAACTTAAAATTATTGAGCAATCTGTCAGGTCATCGATATTGCAAAAGGTGCCGTTTGTGATCGAAACCGAGAGTCTCGAATTACGTTACGGCAAGAAGCTTGCACTGAAATCGCTTAACCTGAAAATTCCACCTGGCCGCATACATGCGCTTATAGGGGCTAATGGTGCAGGCAAGTCATCGTTGTTTCGCGTCCTACTTGGCTTCCAGTCTCCGACGGGCGGTGAAGCGCGTATTCTTGACCGCGATTGTGCTTCGCTCAATGAACAGGATCGGGCGCGCATTGGCTTCGTTAACGAGGAACATAGTTTGCCAACTTGGCTGCGCGTGCAAGACGTTGTGACAATGCAGCGCAATCTTTACTCGCAATGGAATGAAAAGGTCTATCGCGGCATCGTCGGACATTTTAATGTCGATCAGGAGCAGCGCATACGCGAACTATCGCGGGGTGAGCGTGCTGGTGTCAATCTGGCGATGGCGATGGCGCAAGCACCGGAACTGCTGATTCTGGATGAACCGACACTCGGTCTTGATGTGGTTGCTAAGCGTGCCTTTCTGGAAGCAGTGCTTTCATCAGTGGAGGATAGTGACTGCACCATCATTTATTGCTCGCATCAAATGGAAGAAATCGAGCGGCTGGCGGATAACCTCATCGTGATGGAGCGTGGCGAGTTGATACACATGTCACCTCCTGATGAATTCTGTGAACGCGTGGCGTTGTGGGTGGCGGAGTTTCCATTTCAGACTTTTGGCGCAGAGTCCTTGCCTGGCGTGTTGCAGGTTGAACGAATTGACGGACTGTTCCATTTCATTGTGCTTGACCAAGATGAACATTTCGGTGAGTTGCTGGAAGAAAAAGGTGCGCGTCGCACCTGGCAGGGTGCGGTAGACCTTGATCGCGCTGTCAATGCATTTCTTACCCGCAATCATGCACGACCATTGCCAGAGGGTGCTGTGTCAAACGACGGAGACGAACAATGAAAGATTTGTATCTATCGGAATTACGACGTTTTCGCTGGACTGTGTTGGCTGCAGGGATTGCGAATCTTCTGTTGATCGTTTTTCTTAATCGCATCGGCGACTTGTTACAAAGCTCGTATTTCCATGGCTTGCTGTTGCTGATAGCTATGGTCGCCGGGCTAGTTCTGGCCATTTTCCAAGTCGGAAGTTATCGCAAGCCCAGTCAGTGGACCTGGCTGATCCATCGTCCATTGTCGACGCCCCGCATTTTTGGCGCCTTGGCATTGTCTGCCACGACTATGTTGTCACTGTTAATTTTTCTGCCGATGCTGATCGTTCTGGTTGGTGTGGATATGCTAACGACACGCGTTGTGGATTTACATCATTATGTGTCGCTTGTGCACGTGCTGGCTTTTTCATTGATGGCTTGGATGGCCGGAACTCATGCCTGCATCAGTCGAAGCCGATTTGCTATTGCTGTCTTGTTTGCACCACTGTTACTGGCCTTGCACATGGTGTCAGTTTTCGTGCTGTTGCTTCCTGTTTCACTGACGCTTGGCTGGTTGGCATGGATTACGCTAAAGAGTTTTCGCGCGAACCGCGATGCGCCCATACATGGTGGTGGAACCCTGATACTGACAGCTCTTCCGTTGCAGATCGGTATGTTCTTGCTGTGCATTGCGATAGTACGTTTCTTGATGATCAGCGGCGGTATTTTACTGGGTACTGATCCGTTGAATACTGATTATCCTCCGAAGGGAGGACTGATCGAAACTGAGCGCTCTGAGCCGAGCGAAGAGTTTGTTCTTGGCCTAGCGGGAAGTGATGAACCTCGCGCAGAGTCCTGGAGATCTCAGATGCCATTACTCGAACCGGTTAGTTTCGGTCCATGGCTTAAGCGTTTTCCAGTGCGACATCAGTTTAGCAATTTATCTCTGCCGAGCAGTTGGTATGACAAAGAACGCAATATCTTCTGGTCATTTAGTCATGACCGTATGCAGTTCATTGGTCGCAATCCAGAAAGTGGTGTTGCGCAGGGCGTTTTCGGTATGAACGGTGTGGGTGATGATACACCTTTCACTTCGGTGCCGGTGGTAGCGGAACATGGCGATCTATTGACGACAAATGAACTGTATGGCATCGACAAACAGAATCAGAGTTTAAGCAAACGATTTGAGTTGAATAAAGGTGAAACCTTTACCGCATTGCCACAGCGTGAGTTCGGCCGATTGATGTTGTTAACCAATCAGCGATTAATCGTATTGCGCGAGGACCGGAAAGCTGCGGCGACTATCGCGCCATTACTGTCGGATTGGGAAGTGAAGCTGCCAGGCGGTGCGCAACACCTGACGTCCGTCAGCGTGGTCGAATTAATGGATGGTTGGCTGGTTTCTTTTGTCTACGGAAATGGTATGCGCCAAATCGGATTCAGTCAATTCCCTGTGATTGCACCGCCATGGCAGCAGGTCGTTCATATTGATGCAGAGGGCAATGCAAAAGCTACAGTTAAACGCGATATTAACCCAGACTTCCCAGCGATGCAGCGAAGTTATTGGTGGTTGTCGCCCGCACTAGAAGTGCTGACGACCTTGCCAGAAGTGGCGCTCGACAAGGGACTGACTTGGCCAATGAAGGTGATGATTATGCCTACTGCTAAATCGCAATGGGTTGCGGCGGCTCTGTTGATATTAATTTCCATGGCAGTGGCCTGGTGGTGGTTACGTGGCTCACGTATACCCGCATCGCGTCAATGGGTTTGGATCGCAAGTTGTGCAGTGATCGGCTTGCCTGCCTTGCTAAGTATGTTCTTGCTGGAGCCGCGAGAGCGGAAAGTATGATGAAGAAGAGTCTAGCATCTCTGGTCGTCATCATATTCACAACAATGGCAATCAGCATAGTAAAAGCTGACGATAGCCAAAACGGAGTTAGGGCCAATGACTATTCAGAGTCGGCCCTGAAATTGGCAATGAGAAACGCGGAAAAGTCGGATCGTGCGATGCAGGTTCCGCGAAAAGATCTCATGCGACATGCTACGTTCCGCGATATTAACTTGTCGCCTGACGGCCACTGGCTGAGCTTTCGTCACGAAAAGGACAAGCGCGTCGAACTCTGGCTTCGCAATATCGCTTCCGGAGAAGATTACCGTGTAATGGCTGACAGCGAGGATGTCGACGTCAAATGGTCGGGTGATGGAGCACGGCTTTGGTTGCCCGATGAGAAGGGATTGGCTGTGTTTGAGATTGATAGCATGATGGGACGGCGCATTGTTCGGTATGACGAAGATCGAGGGCAGAAGTTCTGGAGCCTTGATCATAATTTTCCCGATGCTGTGATAATTCGGGAAAAAATTCCAGTCGACGGCAAATGGCAATATCGCTATCTGACAGTGGACGGCAATGGCAAGACTCGTTTGTTACGTGAAACGAAAAGCACGCTATTGCATTTACTTCTCGATAGAAAAGGAATCTTACGCTATGCCTCCGGGTACGATGGTAAAAAGTTCGACACCGTGATTTGGCGCTTTGATAATAATGCTAGGCATGAGCTGATGCGTTGCCCACTGCCACAACAGTGCCGTCCTGTTGCGTTTCATGAAAGCGATACCGGTGACACGCTCTGGGCTCTTGCGCATGGCGATGAAAATCTTATGTCATTGCAGAAACTGGAAGACGGGGCTAAACAATGGCAAACCGTACATTCCGATCCTCGTGGAATTGCGGACGCAGTGTCGTTATTGATGCAAGCCGATAATTCGGATTGGTTGGCGATGGCATACCGCCCTGATAAGGTCGAATGGCATGGACGGACATTGGATACGAAGCATCATCTGGACAAGCTGGCTGAGCAATTTCCGCGTGCCAATTTTGATTTTACAGTCAGTAATAACGGTCAGCGATGGCTACTAGGCGCTTCGAAAGCAAACTGGCAGTACGATCGATATTTTCTTTATGAAGTAGAACAACAGTCCTTAACGCCCGTCTTTTCGCAAGAGCGCGAAGCTCGCATAGCGTCAACACAACTGATTGAATCGGTGCCGATCGATTGGCGGGGCAAAGATGGCATGATCTTATACGGTTATTTATATCTACCGAATGGGGTCCCTTTAGAGTCCGCACCATTGATTGCTATTTTGCATGGCGGCCCTTACAACCGTTCAAACGGTGGTGAGGATATTGCTACGCAATTGCTGGTCAATCGTGGTTACGTTGTGTTCAAGCCGAATTTTAGGGCCTCCACGGGGCATGGCGTGGATTACGTTACTGCTGCCCGCGGTGACTTCGGTAGGGAAGGTGTGCTGGATGATATCATCACCGGTATGGATTATCTGCTTGCTAACGGTATCGGTGATAAAAACAAGCAGGCAGTCCTTGGACACTCCTTCGGTGGCTACGCCAGCCTACTCGCTGTCACGCATTATCCGGATCGTTTTGCATTCGCGGTACCTAGTGCGGCGCCAGTAGACATGGCTTGGACTATGGCGGATATTGCGATTGAGGGAGGCAGCGCGCTCTCATCAGAGGGGCCTCCTGTTGAAATTCTCTTCCCTGGTTACGGGGTGCCTTATGGCGAAAAGTCATGGCATCAAAAAATGCAACGCGATTCACCACTGGCACATTCAGAGCGCCTAAGTACGCCGCTATACCTATGGGCAGGTGCAAACGATGACCGCGTCGCATTAGAAACTCTGGTTCGTTATTTCGCCGAGTCGAATAAGGAGTTCAAACCGGCGCTTCTGATTGATCCAAAGTCGGGTCACAGTCCGCACGAGCGACTGAATGTGGAAGCACTGGCTTGGTTAATCGAAGCTAGTGCTGACAAACATTTCGGTGGTGGGGTTTCACCGCCTTCAAGAGAATTGAAACAATTTCTGATGAAGAATTTGCAGAATGGAAGCACAAATTTGCTGGATAAAAAAGATATTGGGACTGAGGAATAAACTTAGACTTCCTAATGATGATAGTTTTACGAGCCCCAAGCTAAACCTTGGGGCTTTTTTACGTCTGACAACTTTCTAGATCTACTTATTAGAAAGTTTAACCGCTAAGTCCTGAGCGAAACCGCACATGGTGAGGGTTGGGTTCCAGGAGCCGGAGGTTGGGAATAGGCCTGCGCCGGTGACATAAACATTAGTCACGCCGTGTGGGCGGTAGTCCAGACCAACTACTGAACTTTCGGGATCTTCACCGACCCAAATTTGCGATGCTTCGTGGACGATAATGTTGAGGCGTATTTGGTCGACGGGTGGTTTGTTGGTCGTCCAGTGGCCGCCGTCTGGTGTATCTATCCAGTACTCTATCTCAGGTGTCTCGGTATCAGTCGCGAGTGCGGCAATCGTTTGATAGGTCGCTTCGTCGAGCTGATCCCACAATTGCTTTTCTTCGTTGCCTAAAATTAGCTGCAGAGAAATATTGGTGGTTGGATCCTTGCCTTTATTGAGCTTAATCCAGTTGTCGCTGTTTTTCTCGCTGATTTCACCCAGGGTCGCACAGACAAAGACGACGTAATCTTCCGACCCCACGAGTTGCTGCATACTGGGAGCGGCAGCTGCATCAGGGCACTCGCGGACTGTTGTTACTGCGTCCTGCTCTGGATTGGTTTCGGCGAAGACACTGGCTTGCACATGATACTGGTATCCCGCGCTATCTTTTCCATCGAGATAGACCGCACCGATTTCCAGGTCAGACAGGTCCTTATAGGCAGAGCGTTTAACACGAGCGGTGACGTGGGACATAAAGTGGCCGGTGTAGCGTTTGCCTGCGTTGGGTAGCTGTTCACCAAAGGAGTTCATCAATAAAGTCGCCGGTGGAATAGCGCCCATGGCCAAGATAACTTTTGCGCTGGATACGCTGAGTGTTCCTCTGCTGGTTTCTATGGCGATAACCGTGCCCTTGTCGTTGTGCAGTAATTCTTCCACCACGCACTGATCGACAATGGTTAGCTCGGTACCATCGCCGGTCTTAGCCAAACTCTTCTGGCGCTGTTGTATATTAAGTAAGGTTCCTACGGTCGAGTACTTATAAAATTTAACGGTTTTCCATTCGGAATTATCTACTGCAATAGGGGCGGGATAAGCATTTTCGGCAGATGGAACGAATTTTTTAAAGTTCTTAGCGATGTTCTGGTCGAGCTGGGTTTGTAAGTTAGCGTAGACACCGTCGTTAATCTTATCCATCGAGGTTACATGCAAAAAATCTTTAGCTCTGGGCCAGAAATTATCCTGTAGCGTGATGTCGATCATTTCCTGAGGCCAATCTCGCATTAAGTCGGGCGTCGGGGAGGGGCTCCAGGCGCTCCAGTAGGTTGAGCGTCCACCGACTGCTGGAATATAGCCTGCCTGGAAAAAGTCTGGCGCTGTGGTGACCATTTCAGTGGTACGTGACCAGGGGTAGGTTGTTGGCGGTGAGCCTGACGTTGCGGCAAAAGCACTGGGTAACATTTGGTAGTGAACCGGGAGCCAGAAGCCACCGCGTTCCAGCACTAAAATTTTGGCGTGAGGGTTTTCTTTATAAATCTGATCGATAAAGGCCACGCCCGTAGGTCCTGTACCGATAACAATATAGTCATAGACCTGATTGACGATATCTTTCCATTCACATTCCGATGCAAAAAAAGCATTGCCAGCAATTTGATCGGCGGTTGCCCCCTGTGGTCCTGGAACCGGATAGCCCTGATTTTCCCCTTGTGGTTCTGGATCGATCCCTTTGTAAAACTTGGTGTAGTTGAACGTCATACAATATTCCTTCTGTGCTATATGATGATTAAAATTATTGTTACCAACGTGATAGCCTTGAAGGGAATATTATTGTTTTCTGCATCCCTTCAGAAAACCATTCCATTTGAGTATAGCAACAGAAAATTAAAACAAACAAAGAATAAATGACTGTTCGGATTAGTCTAATGCAGAGAGGTATTGAATAGGAGAAAAAGACTACTAATTAAGGCATATCCGCCTTAATTAGTAGTGGTTTTACTGACAGCTATCCTTGTTGATCATGCCGATAAGTTCTGAAGGAATAAGCATGGTGAGATCTTCATCGGTATCGGGTGAGGAGCGTTCATCGAACTCGCCTTTAACCGCTATCAGCATTTTCTGGGCGGGTTTTTCTCTAAGAGCTAAATAGGTTGATTTCAGTTCAGCGGCAATGGCTTCCTGCGCTACTGGGTATTTGGTATTGGTGGCGCAGTCGGTAAATAATGCGGCGTCAGCGTAGTAGCTATACAAGCCGCGCTTGGTATCCTTCGGTTGTGACTCCATTGGGATAAGCTCCTGCAGGGTTGCTTCTTCACCCATATCGTCTGCGCTGTCATCAGTTTGTGCCTGCTGTTGGCTGGTTGTATCTTTTTTAGCAGGAGTCGATTTTTTAGGCTTTGGATCATCCGTGCAGCCGACCATAGCGGCCATCGTCGCTAAAACGAGTGCTGACTTTAACGTCGTTTTAATAGTCATGTTATTCTCCCTTATAAATTTTTGTCGCTGACTGGCCATTACTGGTTTTCCAGCCATGGTACATGCCTTCCGTATTAAAGCTGGCCATGATATTAGCGCCCGCATCCAGACCGATAACACCGCCGTCGCCGCCCATCTCGACCAGCTTGTCCTGAATGACCTGGTCGGCGGATTCTTGAATACCCTGTGCTTTGTATTTAACTCGAGCACAGATATCATAGGTCACGGCCGCTCGGATAAAATATTCGCCGTGGCCGGTGGCAGAGACGCCACAGTTTTTATCGGCATAAGTTCCGGCGCCAATAACGGGGGAGTCACCGATGCGACCATAACGTTTATTGGTCATGCCGCCGGTAGAAGTCGCTGCGGCAATATTGCCGTCTTGATCCAGCGCTACGGCACCGACGGTACCGAACTTAGAGTTCTTAGCTTCGTCTTCTGACAGCTCTGGTTTCTCAGGCGTGTGTTTCAACACCTTCTGCAACTGATCCCAGCGTCGTTGAGTAAAAAAGTATTGAGTATCGACCAGTTCAAATCCCTGCTCTTTGGCGAACGCTTCGGCCCCCTCGCGTGCCATCATGACATGCTTTGAGTCGGTTCTGACTTTATCCGCTAACAAGATCGGATTCTTGATATGGCTGACGCCTGCGATAGCCCCCGCCGATAAGTCTTTACTGTACATGATGGAGGCATCGAGCTCATTGACGCCTTCATGGGTAAAGACAGCACCTTTACCGGCATTAAATAGCGGAGAGTCTTCCATAATGACGATAGCGGCTTTAACCGCCTCGATACTGCTGCCACCTTTTTCCAATACAGCGTAACCCGCGCCCAGCGCTTCATCCATTTTCTCACGGTAGGCTTTTTCCGTTTCAGGCGTCATATTCTTTTTTAGAATGGTACCGGCACCGCCATGAATGACTAAGCCATAAGGTCTTTCAGGTTTTTGCGCCATGCTGCCGAGGCTTAGGGCTAATAATAGCGTCAGGACCAGTGTTTTTAATGATGTCTTCATGTTGTTATAAGCGCCATAACTGTCGGGTTCGAATTTTCTGTTCTATCACATGCTCAGCTGATTGTTAACTCAGATTTGCGGCGACTAGCAAAATTAAAAGGAAAGAGACTTGATTTTAATGTAACTGAGAATTATTCTCGTTTGGGTGATTGCGTTAACTAGGAGATTATTAAATGATTCATTATATGGTCAATGCCTGGCTGGATAAGCGACCAGCTAAGCTCGAGCTGATAGAGCAGGAGACGGGGGAAGTCATTGGCCGTTGGCAGGGATGTGATTTACAACGACTGTTTAATAGCGGGCTCATCAGTTATCAGGAGCTGGCTTCAAGCAATCAGGCGAAGATCAAGCAACTGGTGAAGGCGCTAATTTTAGAGCTCACCTGTGAAGAGTTGTGTGGGCGTTGCCTTTATGAAGGCTAGTTAGTCCTTGTTGAGTTCAATAGTACGGGTCAATTCTTCAACAAAAGGTGCGCTGGCCTGTGCATGATTGGCTCGGTTTACCAGATGACAAAAGAGTTCAGCGGTCTTCGTCGCGTCATACAACGCCGAGTGTGCTTCTTTCTGGCTAAACTCAATATCGGCACGCTTACAGGCTTGCGCCAGAACCGTATGTCCCAGCATCAAAGCGGATAAGGAAGCAGTATCGAAACTGGTAAAAGGATGGAAAGGACTGCGCTTGATATTGGTTCGCTCTACAGCGGCATTGAGAAAGCTTTGATCAAACCAGGCATTGTGACCAACCAGCACACATCGATTGCACCCGGCTTCTTTTTGTTCCGCTCGCAGGCCCTTAAAAATATCTTTAAGCGCGTCTTTTTCATTGACCGCGTTGCGCAGTGGGTTATCGGGATCGATACCGGTAAATTCTAAAGCGCGTTGTTCGATATTGGCACCTGCAAACGGTTCAATATTGAAATGATAGCTTTTATGCAGTTCAAGCTGGCCCTGCGCGTTATAGCATGTGGTTACAGCAGCAATCTCTAGCAATGCGTCAGTTTGCGCATTAAAACCACCAGTCTCAACGTCAACAACGACAGGGTAAAATCCGCGGAAGCGATCTTTCAGGGCCAAATTTATCATCAAAAATCCTAACGATTAGTTTTTCGTCTTTAACTTCCATTGTAAGGTTTCATCGGCGCGGAAAGGCACCAAATGATCGTTACCCAGGCAAATGCTGCTTGGAATTTTCCACTCCTCTTTGACCAGCGTAATTTTCTGCTCGTTGCGTGGTAGACCGTAGAAGTCAGGGCCGTAGAAGCTGGCGAAAGCTTCTAACTTATCCAGTTTCCCCATCATTTCAAAGGCTTCCGCATAAAGCTCAATCGCGGCATATGCCGTATAGACGCCGGCACAGCCACAGGCCGCTTCTTTCTTGCTCTTGGCGTGCGGTGCACTGTCCGTGCCCAGGAAGAACTTTGGTGAACCTGAGGTCGCTGCAACCAACAACGCCGCCTGATGCTCCTGACGCTTTAAAATTGGCAAGCAGTATAGGTGTGGGCGGATGCCGCCAACCAACATGTCGTTGCGATTCAATAATAAGTGATGCGCTGTAATAGTTGCTGCGACGTTCGGGCCCTGTTCATTAACAAATTCTACGGCGTCTTTGGTTGTAATGTGCTCCAGTACAACCTTGAGCTGCGGGAACTTTTCGACGACAGGACGAAGCTTGGTATCGATAAACACTTTCTCGCGGTCAAAAATATCGATATCACCGTCAGTCACCTCACCGTGAACCAACAACGGCATGCCCACTTCGGCCATCTTTTCAAACACAGGATAAGCATTTTCGATATCCGTTAAGCCGGAATCAGAGTTGGTCGTAGCGCCCGCAGGATAAAGCTTACAGGCCTTCACAAAACCGCTTTCTACTGCGGCTTCAATATCTTCAACGCTGGTGTTATCCGTTAGATAAAGAGTCATTAAAGGTTCAAAGTCCATGCGCTCAGAAGCGTGACGCAGAATGGCTTGGCGGTAATCGTCGGCTTCCTCAACATTGGTCACGGGTGGAACCAGGTTCGGCATGACGATAGCGCGGGCGAATTGCTTTGCGGCATCTTTTACCGTGTGCTGTAACGCGGCGCCAGAGCGAAGGTGGATGTGCCAATCATCTGGGCGGGTAATCGTTAATGTTTGCATACGTAATCTCGGTGTTATGTCGTTTTGCCATGAATAAAGCAGAAATGACTGTTTACCTGATGGACTCTTTACTTAATACAGTGGCGCGCTATTATACGCAAGTCCAAACAGTAACTAAACCCTCGAAACTGTAAGAAGCGGTAACTGAGGTGATCAGGAGGAATCGTGAGATTATTACATACCATGCTACGCGTTGGCGATTTAGACAAATCGGTTAAGTTTTATTGTGACATTATGGGCATGGAGCTACTGCGCAAGCACGACTACGAATCAGGGCGTTTTACCCTGGCGTTTTTGGGTTATGGCCCGGAAAAAGATAATACGGTATTGGAGCTGACCTGGAACTGGGATACGGACTCTTATGAAAAAGGCGAGGGCTTTGGTCATATCGCAATTGCCGTGGATGATGTTTATAAAGCCTGTGAGAAAATTCGTGATGCTGGTGGCGTTATTGTGCGCGAACCGGGTCCGATGAAGCATGGTACGACCGTGTTAGCGTTTGTCGAAGATCCGGACGGCTACAAGATTGAGCTGTTAGAAGACCGCCATAACGCCTAGTACTCCATATTTGAAATATGGGAGTGTGAGTCGGTCATTCCTGCCTTCGCGGGAATGACGAGTAGAATTTAAAGGTTTATTAATTTAATAAAAAGAGAAGACCATGAGCGAAGAACAAACCGTAAACAAAGTTGGCATGCCGAAAGGCGTTAAAACGGTATTAGTGATTAATCTGATCATTATTGTGGTGGTCGGCTGGACATTATTTAATATGTACACGGAGACTGGGGCAGAGATATTGATTGCTTTTGCCAGTTGGTCTTTGTTCGGTACCTTGCTATTTGGACAACTGGTGTTGCTGGCGAAAATGAGTAAAGCCTGGGGCATGCTCAGAGCACTAATCTGGGTTGTCGCATTATTACAGGCGCTGACAACCATGGTTTTAACCAAAGACTTTTTGTCCTTATGGGGAGCTCTGGCGGTCATCGGCTCCTTGTTTGTGGTTGTTTATTTAATTGGCTTAAGAGGTTATCTCAATAGCGATAACTTCAAAAGCTGGTTCGGGAGTTAAAATAAACTTTAAAAGGAAACATTATGAAAAAATTAGTATTAGGATTAACACTTTTAGGTCTGGTCGGGATGGCGTCAGCGGAAGAAGCAATTTCCGAGAGCCATAAAAATGCAGCTCTTGAGTTACTTGAAGTGATGGAGATGGGTGAGCAGTTTTCGGATGCTCTGGAGGCAGGAATCGATACGCAACTCCAGGCAAACCCAGGTTTAATGCGCTATCGGCAAACATTTCTTGATTTTTATGATCAGTACGTCAAATGGGAAGAGGTCAAAGGCCGTTTTGCGCAAATTTATGCTGAAAACTTTACTGAGGCAGAAATCAAAAAAATTACTGAATTCTATCGAACCGACGTTGGTCAGAAGGTTGCACTGAAAACAACAAAGATGATGGAAGACGGAATGAAACTTGGCGAGCAGCTGGTGATGGAGAATCAGTCAGAGCTTATTAGAATGATGCAGGAAGCCGACGCGAAATAAGTTTATAGGATGGGGTTACCCAAAGGGGCAGCCCCACCCTATGATAAAACACTTATTAAAAAATCTAATCAAAACTCCTTCTCCCCATACAAAATATCCTGCGAATCTTCCTTGATATAGGTCAATACCGCGCTAAGATAAAGGCACACCATTTGTCATGGCTTTGTAATGAACTCTTATGTCAAAGAGTGGCCTATGATTAAAGGAGGTAATTGATGGAGTTCCTCGATCCTGTGCTGCTGGCGCGGGTACAATTTGCGTTTACCATCGCATTTCATATCGTCTTTCCTGGCCTGTCCATTGGCCTTGCTGCTTATCTTACCGTTCTCGAAGCCCTCTGGCTTAAAACCCATAAAACAATTTACCTGACCGCTTTTAAATACTGGCTGAAAATATTCTCCATCATTTTTGGTATGGGCGTGGTTTCTGGCGTGGTTATGAGTTATCAGATAGGCACCAACTGGAGTGTCTTTTCCGATAAAACCGGACCGGTGTTAGGGCCGCTGATGGGCTATGAGGTACTTTCTGCTTTCTTCCTCGAAGCTGGCTTTTTAGGTGTCATGTTGTTCGGTATGAATAAGGTGGGTAAAAAGCTCCACTTCTTCTCTACCTTAATGGTCTCGGTTGGTACTCTGATGTCCGCTTTCTGGATTCTCAGTGTAAACAGCTGGATGCAAACGCCAGCCGGTTATGCGTATAACGAGGTGGGGCAGTTCATTGCAAAAGACTGGTTTGAAGTGGTCTTTAATCCCTCGTTTCCGTACCGCTTTGCGCATATGGTGACAGCTGCATTTTTAAGCACGGCATTTCTTGTCGGCGGTGTTGCCGCGTGGCATTTGCTGAAAGAGCGCAAAGAAAAAGTTAAGAATGATGCGGCACGATTGATGTTTTCTATGGCAATGTGGATGGCGGCTTTTGTCGCACCAATTCAATTATTCATTGGCGACATGCATGGTTTGAACACTCTCGAACACCAGCCAGCAAAAGTAGCGGCGATGGAGGGGAATTACCAAACACAAAAAGGCGCGCCGCTATTGCTCTTCGGTATTCCCAATGACGAAGAAGAGCGCGTCGATTATGCCATCGGTATTCCTAAAATGGCGAGTTTTATCCTAACCCATGACTTTGACGGGGAGCTGGTCGGTCTCGATCAGTTTGCCAAAGAAGATAGACCCAATGTGAAGTGGGTGTTCTATAGTTTCCGTGTCATGGTCGCGATTGGCATGGGCATGATCGCTATCGGACTATTCAGTTTGTTTTTACGTTGGCGAGGCAGGCTGTACGACAATCGTTTTATTCAAAAAGTCGCGGTGTGCTTTGCTCCGGCGGGAATCGTCGCCACCATTGCCGGCTGGATCGTGACCGAAGTCGGGCGTCAGCCATACACGGTATACGGTTTGCTGCGAACCTATGATTCTCATTCCCCCTTGGATGCCCCGGCAGTCGCCGCGTCGTTAGCCATTTTTGTTGTGGTTTATTTTTTGGTCTTTGGTACTGGCATCGTTTATACCTTGCGCCTGATGCGAGTGCGTCCGGGTGAGAAAGGGGATGTGGCACAAGAAGAAACCAAAGTCAGTACGCCGGTGACAGTATCCAGCCGTTTGCCACAGGACTCGAATAACAGCTCAGAGGAGGATGCCAGATGATCGATTTTGCATTAATTTGGGCTGGCTTAATTGCCTTTGCGGTGCTGGCTTACATTATCCTCGATGGTTTTGATTTAGGCATCGGTATCATGTTTCCTTTGCTAAAGAAAAAGGAAGACAAGGAAACGGCGATGAATACTATCGCTCCTATCTGGGATGGTAATGAAACCTGGTTGGTATTAGGCGGTGGGGGGCTTTATGCCGTATTTCCGCTGGCCTATTCGGTTATTCTACCAGCGCTATACATGCCAATCATTTTGATGTTGCTGGGTCTAGTTTTTCGTGGTGTCGCTTTTGAGTTTCACTGGCGTGCCCGCAAGTCACAACATCTTTGGGACAAAGGCTTTGCCATCGGTTCACTGGTCGCCGCTTTGTGTCAGGGCATTGCGCTTGGTGCTTTGGTGCAGGGGATTACCGTCGAAGGACGAGCTTATGCCGGCGGTTGGTGGGACTGGTTAACACCATTTAGCTTGACCACGGGTGTTGCTTTGGTGGTGGGGTATGTTTTGCTGGGTTCTACTTGGCTCAATATGAAAACCACCGGCAATCTGCAGCGACTGGCGCGAAATATTGCCAAGCTGGCTGGCGTGGCGACCTTCGGCTTTATCGGCCTGATCAGCTTATGGATGGTATTTATTGAACAGCAATATTTACACCGCTGGTTTGATGCACCGAATATCTATTACTTATTTGTGGTGCCTGTGCTGGTCTTTATCGTCGGTGTCAGCCTGTATATTTGCTTGAAAAAGGAGCGTGATACCAGCCCGTTTCTTTTATCTATATCTTTGTTCCTGTTGAGTTATATCGGTCTGATTATCAGTTTCTTTCCCAACATAGTGCCGCCATCGATCAGCGTGTGGCAGGCCGCAGCCCCGGATTCCAGCCTCAAGTTTCTGTTGGTTGGCGCAGCATTCTTGATCCCAATTATCCTTGCTTACACCACTTATGCTTATTGGGTTTTCCGCGGTAAAGTGAAAGAAGGCGAGGCCTATCACTAATGACTCAAGAGCAAGAACCGAACAATAAACCAGGGTGGCAGAAAGCCCTCTGGTTTGTTGGCCTGTGGTTAGCTGGTGTATTGGCTTTAGCGGCGATAGGGTTGGTCATTCGTCTGTTCCTGGGTTAGCCCTGTTTCTATTAGGTTCTTCGAAGCGTTTTCTCTACTACAAGCAGATACAATAATCGCTTAGACAAAGCTGATATGCTTTGCTATATTTTCGGCGCGCTTATATTTGGAAACTATAAAATTAATTAAGAAGGAGATATTCAATGAATAACGATAATAGATTTTCAGAATACAAAGTTGTGCATATCACCGAAGGTGGTTGCGGTACCATTCTTTTGGGCTCTTCAGGTTTGCCATTACAAAAAATTGAAGCTGAGCTAAATGCTTTGGCTGCCGAAGGCTGGCAGGTTGTGTTCCAGGTGCTGGAAATGAAACGTTTCTGGTTATTCTGGCAACGCGAAGCCATGATTGTGACCTTGGGGCGTTAATCTCTCATGATAAAGCGACTAGCCATTGCCATGATTACGTTTTATCGTAACACTGGTGGTGGTCAGCGCTGGTTTGGAATTGATTGTAATTTTGAGCCAACCTGTTCAGCATACACCTTAGAATCAATACAAAAGTTTGGAACGCGTAAGGGGATTGCTTTAGGATGGGAGCGAATACGTCGTTGTGGGAAACGTGACTGTATTTGTAAATGTATTGAACCTGTACCGAGGCATTATAAAGATTATAAAGGGGACGTATGTTAAATCAGCAAGAAGTGAATGCCGAAGAGGAAAATCTTCGCTGTCAGGTCAACGCACTAACAGCGGAACACCGTAAAGCTTACTACCGTGAATTTAAGCAAAAAGTTAAAGACCCTGATACTTATGCGGCTTTAAACTGGTTTTTTATTGTCGGTTTGCACCATTTTTATCTAGAAAAGTGGGGGCGAGGGTTGCTAAATATATTGCTTATCATCATTGGTGTCATATTACTTTTCACACCAGTCTTTTGGGGTGGTATTGTCATGATTCTCATCGTTGCAGCTGAAGAGTTATGGTCTTTATTTCGCTCACAGGTGATAGTCAAGGACTGGAATAACCAGTTGTCAGAAGAGATATTAAAGAAGTACCGATAACGCTCTTTATTGTGTCACTCTCGTCATAATTTAAGTTCGTATGAATCAACTAATTGAAAAAAAGGTCGCCTGTCCTTATTGCGGTGAGAGCATCACGGTACTTATCGACGGTTCTGTTCCTTTTCAGGAATATATTGAAGATTGTCAGGTATGCTGTCGCCCAATCGAGTTTACGGTCATTGTAAACGGTGAGGATATTAACCTCACCGTTAACGCAGATTTTTAATTGGGCGTACTCAGTATGAATAAGTCGCTACCACTGGATAGTGATCGGAAAGATCTCGGGTATAGCCATTGTGGAAATAGTCGCCGCTGCATAAAGGCCAGTTACCGTATAAGTAATACCAATACCATGACTCTGTTGCTTTTAGCGGAATGACGCTTTGCTGCGCCGGCTGGCTCGGCTGTAAATGATCCCTATGCGTCATGACATAATCGAGTGTGTCGTTGTAACACATGTCGTAGCCGTAATGATAATTATAGGAGCGCGACATCCAGTTATCTTCCGGGTATGAGCCGGTACCATCAAACTGATACCACAAATTCGTATCCGCATGTTGCAGCATATCGTTCACCTGATCCGCCAGGGCGAAATCCACGTTAAAATCGCCACCAAAAATTAGAGGTTCATTGCTGCTAATATTAAACTGCTGTAACCAGTCATTGATTTCGTCCAATTGATTCATGCGAGTGGTATGTTCATCATCCGCCGACTCATCATGAGTTGCCTGCAGGTGGGTCCCGACCAGATGATAGCGATAACCGTTGATATCAATCTCAGCATAAACCGCGCCCTTGTTGGCCTGATAATCGGCACTGCCGAAAATCGTGTTATAGAAAACATAGGCATGTTGTTCGACGATGGGGTATTTACTGGCGATAACGACACCGCCACGAACCACGGTGACAGCGTTCGAACAGTCACCCTGAATCGAGTCCCAGTCGCCACCGTGACAAACCTGCCCTAGAATCGGCGTGCGATAAGGATACATATCCGCCATGTCGTTGACTGCCGTGTCAGCATAGTCATTAATTACTTCACTGAAAATAATCACGTCGGGCTGTTCGTTCATCGCGCGGATAGCGTCGGGCAGGTGGGCCGCCCGTTGCTGCTGATCCCAATTCCCCGCAATCATAGGCAACTGCATAATATTATAAGCCATGACCTTAATTTCTGGTCGCTCGGCTGACTGCGCTGTGTTAAGCACCAAAGTACTAGCGATAAGCACTAACAATAGGAACCGTTTCATATTACCCCCTTAAGGTTTTAGTTGTGTTCCGTTGATTAAACCAAGTCATAGTTAAAGCGGGCAGGGTGACACTTATAGTGCAAATAAATGACGCTTTTATAACGCTTCTGTGAAATGAGACAGAGTCGATTATTGACTTTCGTTGAGCAGAAGTTAAATATGGACTCCTCTAATTTGGAGCCGTTTGAAGGGAATCTTATGCCTAACCTGAAAAATACATTTGCCGTTATCAAACCAGAACTCGAAGTTGATCAGATTGACGTGACGCCATCTGTCTACAGTGAGCTTGATAAAAACTACAATGATTTTAAAGATCACCAGCTGGTTTCCATATACGAGTTCAGCGACGACTGGGGCAGCTGGGAAAACCACCCCAAAGGCGATGAAATCGTTGTATTGGTCTCCGGTACAGTAACCTTTGTTTTCGATAATGACGGCGAGTACGAAGAAGCGACGTTAAAAGATGAAGGTGATTTCCTGGTAGTACCTAAAAACATATGGCATACCGCCAAAACCAAGGTGCCATCAAAAGTCCTGTTTATAACGCCGGGAGAAGATACACAGCATAAGTAGGTCGAGAGTATTAAGGTACATAGGTGTCGCAAATATGGGTTCGCTTCACATTGCAAACTATACAATTGCAATATCTTGATATTTACTTGGGGTTTATCTAGAATCCTGGTTGTCAGGCCATTATCACAAACAAGGAATTAAAAGGATAGGGAATGGAAAACTCTCCACAGAATAACGCTAATCAAGAGTATGTAGACTTTGTAAGCCCTGTAGACCCCAGCAATAAAACGTTTTTGGGTAAGAAATTAAGAATATCCAAACAAGCAAAGAATACCTTAAAGTGGCTTCCAAGTGACGAACAACGAAAACTTCACAATAAACTGAACAAAGTGGTTGTAGAGGCAATTAACTATAATCAACATAACTCAAAGAAAATTTATTTTGAACTTCCTTTTGCGTTTATTAAATTGTCCATTGATAAGTCACGACCTCCTTATGTAGGAACTATTACTCAGGCTGATATTATCGAGAAACCTAAGCCTTTAAGACCTAAACCACAAGACAAAAGCCACCCTTTAAACTGTGGTACTAGAACCGCCAGAGGGATCGCTAAAAACATTATTGAGACTCACTATGAGTTCGAAAAGTTATTAGAACCTAATCTTTTTTCAGCTGAAGAGTTGGTCGATATGCAGGTTAGACGCATGAGGGAGCACCTTAAGTTTTGCCAACGATCTAACTATCAAAATAAACAGTGGGCTGATGTTTGTTATGGAGCTAAACCCGGTATACTAAATAATGGCTCTGGAGATGAGGTGATTGCCTTATCGGCTATTTTTGGTATATCCGATCAGACAAAGATAATGAGCAAAACTTACTTCAGTGCTGTCAGTCAGACTAGTGTGAAGAAAATATTACATCGGTATGCGGTGGTTATTGGTACCCCTTTTTACGATCAACAACGTAAAGAAAGAAATATTGAGGATGTAGTTAAAAATTTAACATTCACAGAGATGAAGGTATAAAAATCATAACTAGAATGAATCATACTTACCGATCAGACGTCATTATAATTATTGGGAGTGATCTAAATCTTTACAAGTTTTATCGTGATGGAACTTACCAATTTGTAGAATGCGCTAACTAAAATCTAGATACATAGGATACTAAATGACTTTGATAAAACAACTCATAACTCTTTCTGTATTTTCAGTTCTTGTTTCTTGTGGTGGTGAAAGGCTTAAGCCAGCTGAAGACGACACCTTTGATAAGGCAAAAGCATATTCCCTAAAGTATCAAGATGAATATATCGACAGGATGTACTCACTCACAACTCAAGAAAATGGTTTCGTCAAAGAAAGCTTTTATTTTAATCACCCTCAAAAGTTTATCAGTCATAAAAAGTTTGCTGTAAGTCCTTTTAATCAGTTTAAAAGTATCTTAAAGCGCACCCCAAATATAGGGTATGCCGAAGCAACTAACTTACTTCGTGTTAAAACAAAAAACTATTTCGCTGCTGATTGTATTAGTGTAAAAAGATTTTTTAATGACTTAGAAGGCCATGAATTTGAGTATAAAAGAAGCGATTACTCACTAGGTTTTGACTTCCCAACCTATAAATACATTTATAAAGATAATAAGTTCCCTATTACAAAGATTGTGATTACAGCAATAAAAGAGCACCCAGTTGCAGAGCTTAACCAGAAAGCGATTGACGCTATACAAAGCTGTCCACATCCGACAGAACCGCCAAACTTAGTTCAAGATCGTTAAGATACGATATAAGTATATGCATCGTATCCTTTTCATATTTATCACACTTAGCTCGGTAGCTTGCACCGCTAGAAACTCTGTGGTTTTTAATGAATTTGAGGTTAAAGAACTGGCAGATGTTTATTCTGTTAAATATCAGGGAGGCTTTTTCGGTTTTCCACCTATTTTAGTTGTGTTTAAAGAAGGCGGGGTAAGCGAAACCGTTTACTTTCAGGCAGTGGATGGCGAGGTAATTATTGTCAATGCTATTTATGAAAAGAATCCTCGTGAGCAATTTGTAGACATGATAAAAGCGAATAACTTTATTACTTACTCTGAGGCGAAAAAGAATATCGAGGATAAGCGTTACGTTTATCACGATGAAGATTGTCCTAGTATAAAAAAGCGTTTTCAAGTATTGATGCCCTTAGTTTAAACTATAAGCATTCAGTTCCTTATAGTTATAACCCTGATAAGGCTACCTATTCTTATTTCTATGTAGATAAGGGTAACGGTTATACTGCCCACAGATTAAGCACAGCAATAGCAGAACATCCTGTGTCTAAAATATATCGAATAGCTAAACGCGGAATGGAGCAGTGTCCTCATCTCAAAGCACCAAAATATCATGGTAGTAAGTGATATTGATTTCAGCTTTTAAAGTGGTCCTGAGTTTATAGGATGGGTTTACCCAAGGGGCAGACCTTATAACCCGTAACCCATCCTATAATTTTTAATTTTAATCTAGTTGCTATCCTTCGCCCGCAAATTCTGCAAACACTTCTTCGCCAGTCATCATTTTGGTTTTATTGGCGAATTCGTAGTAATCCGGCTTTTCGTCAATAAAGATCTGGGTGGTGAAGTCGGCGTGCTCCAGATCATCAAATAAGCCTGCGGGCATGATGTATTGATTCGCTTCTTTCAGTTTATAGAAGAGGTGAGTGCCACAGTTGGTACAAAAGCCGCGCTCTGCCCAGTCGGAGGAATCAAAGGTCTTAATATTTTCCTGACCTTCGAAGCTGACCTGGGTACCGCAATCCAGTGCCAGTAATGGTCCGCCTGACCATTTACGACACATAGAGCAGTGACAGGAGTCGACATGAGGCTTGGCTTCGGCCACATGGACGCCGACACGTTTGCATAGGCATTTGCCATTTAGGGTGGTGGTTTCTGGTTTTGTTGACATTGCAGACTCCGTTCTGAGATTAATTGGATTGATATAACTCTACGTTACGACAGAGCCATATAAAATCAAGAATTTTTCCTGTGAACCCTTGCATATTCTAGCAATTCACCCATAATCACTCCCTTATCCTAATTTTTCGTGAAAATGCCTGATTTGCCGCTTAATAGAGGGTGTGTGGTGGGCTTTTTGACGTTAAAATACGTTTTTAAGAATATAAAACATGAATAATAAGCCGTTCGTAGGGCTTATATTCGAACAGAGAGATTTGCAATGCCTGTAATTACTTTACCAGATGGTAGTCAGCGAGAATTTGATAAAGCCGTTTCTGTACACGACGTAGCGAGCGATATTGGCCCTGGTTTAGCCAAAGCTGCTTTAGCCGGAAAAGTTGACGGAAAGCTTGTTGATACCAGTTATGTTATGGATTCTGACTCTGAGCTGGCGATCATTACCGATCGTGATGAAGAGGGCTTAGAGATCATTCGTCACTCCACCGCGCACTTGTTGGCGCAAGCGGTGCAACGCCTTTTCGACAATGTTCAGGTAACCATCGGTCCTGTGATCGACAATGGTTTCTACTATGACTTTGCGACCGAGAAGCCGTTTACCGAAGATGACCTGCGTGCCATCGAGAAAGAGATGGAGAAAATCTCAAAGGAGAACCTTGAGGTTGAGCGTACCGTAATGGAACGCGACGACGCAGTGACTTTCTTCCGTAACATGGGTGAGGAATACAAGGCTGAGATTATCGAGTCGATTCCTACGAACGAGGAATTGTCACTATACAAGCAGGGCGACTTTATCGACTTATGTCGAGGCCCACACGTACCGAGCACATCGAAGCTGAAAGCATTTAAGCTGATGAAAGTGGCCGGTGCCTATTGGCGTGGTGATTCGAACAATGAAATGCTACAGCGTATCTACGGTACGGCCTGGACTAACAAGAAAGAGCTGAAAGGCTACTTGAAGCGCTTAGAAGAAGCGGAAAAGCGCGATCACCGTAAAATTGCTAAAGCACTGGACTTATTCCACCTTCAGGAAGAAGCGCCGGGCATGATTTTCTGGCACGACAAAGGCTGGACTATCTACAAGACGCTGGAGCAATATATCCGTGATCGCTTGAAAGAACACGATTATCAGGAAGTGAAGACGCCACAAATCGTCGATCGCAGCCTGTGGGAAAAGTCAGGCCACTGGGATAAGTTCGGCGACGACATGTTTACGCTGGAATCGGACCAGCGTGACTATGCGATTAAGCCGATGAACTGCCCATGCCACGTACAGATTTATAACGCTGGACTAAAGAGCTACCGTGATCTGCCATTGCGTATGGCCGAGTTCGGCTCTTGCCACCGTAACGAGCCGTCGGGCGCGTTACACGGCATCATGCGTCTGCGTAACTTCGTACAGGATGATGCGCACATCTTCTGTACGGAAGATCAGATCCAGGAAGAAGTCTCGAAGTTTATCGAGATGCTGTATGACGTTTATCGTGACTTTGGCTTTAATGATGTTATCGTGAAGTTGTCAACTCGCCCGGAGCAGCGTGTTGGCTCGGATGAAGTTTGGGATAAGGCAGAAGCGGCGCTGGCAGAAGCCTTAAAAGCGAATAATATTGAATTTGAATATCAGCCGGGTGAAGGTGCCTTCTATGGACCAAAGCTTGAGTTCACGTTGAAAGACTGTCTGGAACGCCATTGGCAGTGCGGCACGATTCAGGTCGACTTCTCGATGCCGGGCCGTTTAGGTGCCGAATATGTCGCCGAAAGTGGCGAACGCGAAGTTCCGGTGATGTTACATCGCGCCATTCTGGGATCGTTGGAGCGTTTTATCGGTATTTTAATCGAAGAATACGCCGGAAAGTTCCCTGCTTGGTTAGCGCCAACACAAGCTGTTATCATGAATATTACCGACAAACACGCTGATTTTTGCAAAAAAACAGCAGATTCCTTGAAAAATAAGGGATTTAGGGTAAATTCGGACTTGAGAAATGAGAAGATCGGATTTAAAATTCGCGAGCAGACATTAGCGCGTGTTCCGTTCCTGTTAGTGGTGGGGGACCGCGAAGTTGAAAATAACCAGGTTGCCGTGAGAACTCGTGAAGGCGAGGACTTGGGTAGCATGGATATAGATGCATTCGCAGAACTACTGGAAGCAGCGGTAGCAAAACGCGCCAGAAAAGCGGATGAATCCGAATAATTTTAACCAATTAGAGGACTAGACACATTAAAAAAGGTCAAAAGCGCGACGATAGACAGCGCATAAATGAAAATATTCGAGCGAAAGAAGTTCGTTTAATTGTGGCTGACGGTGAAAACGTTGGCGTGGTTGGAATTAAAGATGCTCTGGCGAAGGCTGCAGAAGCTGAGCTGGATTTGGTGGAAGTTTCGCCAGATGCGAAGCCACCGGTCTGTAAAATTATGGACTTTGGTAAATACCTTTTCGAGCAGAAGAAGGCGAAAGCGGCTGCTAAGAAAAAGCAGAAAGTTACCCAGGTCAAAGAAATCAAGTTTCGCCCAGGGACGGATATAGGGGACTATAAGGTAAAACTACGCAACCTTATACGTTTTCTGGAAGATGGGGACAAGACGAAAATCACTGTCCGCTTCCGTGGTCGTGAGATGGCGCACCAGGAACTCGGAATGGAGTTGTTGAAGCGTGTCGAAAAAGACCTGGAAGAGTACGGTTCAGTTGAGCAACGTCCATCAATGGAAGGTCGTCAGATGACGATGGTGGTTGCCCCCAACAAGAGGAAGTAATTGAGCGTCCGGCTCCGGTCGGACAAAAGTCCGCAAGGCGCTTAATAGACTTCAAAAGGTTGGATAAACCGGCTTTTGCTGGATTATCCGTTTTTTAAACTTATCATGGCTCCAAACGATTGTGTGTAGCATGTTGTTAAGAGCAATGGCCATGACAGTAATCAAATGCGAGTATATTACTATGCCAAAGATGAAAACTGACCGCGGTGCTTCGAAGCGTTTCAAAAAGACTGCTTCGGGTCGTTATAAGCACAAGCAATCACACTTGCGTCACATCTTGACCAAGAAATCCACTAAGCGTAAGCGTCATTTGCGCCACGGCAAGCTAGTTGATGCCGCGGATACAAAGCAAATCGATCGTATGCTTCCTAACGGGTAATTGGTGAGGATTTAAGAGATGGCAAGAGTAAAACGCGGTGTGACAGCTCACGCACGTCACAAGAAAGTTTTAAAGCAGGCTAAAGGTTACTACGGTGCACGTAGTCGTGTTTATCGTGTAGCTAAACAAGCTGTAATTAAAGCGGGTCAATATGCATATCGTGACCGTCGTCAACGTAAGCGTCAATTCCGTTCACTATGGATTGCACGTATCAACGCTGAATCACGTAATCACGGTTTGTCTTATAGCCGTTTTATCAATGGTTTGAAAAAGTCAAACATTGAAATTGATCGTAAGATGCTAGCAGAATTGGCCGTTTTTGATAAAGTAGCTTTTGCTGCTTTTGCAGAGCAAGCTAAATCTGCCCTGGACGCTTAATCCAAGCATCTGTTCTTTTCAGACCTCGGTTTAAAAAGAATAGCATTGGCCATCGGGGCTGGTTCTAAACAACCACGGTGGCACGCGATTAAAGTCTTAAAGGAAGGGCAGAGATGCTCTTCCTTTTTTTATACCCAATCAGCTTGGAAATGCGTGATTTCAGCGGGAGAAAAAAGCACTTTAGACAAGACAGATTCTGGAAGGTTTGGTGGGTGCAAATCTTTCAGAATTTAACACGGTATAAAGTACTTTTAGCCCCGCCTCTGGGAGCTTCGCCAGAACGCTACTGCGGTGTTGCGACTCTTGCCAAGGAACTCGGCCATTGCCGTCGAGTCACGCCTTGCATTAGCGCACTGGCGGAGCTCTGAAACGTGTATTTCCAAGCTGATTGGGTATATGCCACACACTATTTTGCTACAAAATAAAACACTATGAGTAATTATCATGGCCGACTTACAAGAAATTATCCAACAAGCTGAAACAGAAATCAGCGCGGTTGAATCTTTACCGGAACTCGAGCAAGTTAAAGCGCGCTTCGTGGGTAAGAAAGGGCTGATCACTGCACAGATGAAGCAGATGGGAACCCTGCCTCCAGAAGAAAAGCCAAAATTTGGCGCTAAGGTTAACGAAGCGAAGAAAGAAGTCTTCGCCATTATCGAAGCCAAGCAAAACGCGATTAAAACGGCTGAAATTAATGCCAAGCTTGCCAGTGAAACGATTGATGTCACTCTGAGCGGACGTAACTCAGAGGTGGGCGGTGTACACCCAGTAAACCGCACCTTAAGACGTATTGAGTCGTACTTTGGCCAAATGGGCTTTTCCGTGGCAGAAGGCCCAGAGGTCGAAGACGATTTCCATAACTTTACGGCTTTGAATATCCCAGAACATCACCCGGCGCGTGCGATGCACGATACCTTCTACGTCGACGCCGGTCGTCTGCTGAGAACGCATACATCACCAGTGCAGATCCGCGAAATGGAAAACTCCGAACCACCGTACCGCATGATCGCACCGGGCCGTGTTTACCGTTGTGACTCTGATATTACGCACACGCCGATGTTCCACCAGGTTGAAGGCCTCCTGATCGATGAAAGCACGACCTTCGTTGATCTGAAAGGCGTTCTTTATGAGTTTGTCACGCACTTCTTTGAAAAAGACCTGGGCGTACGTTTCCGTCCGTCTTACTTCCCATTCACCGAGCCATCGGCAGAAATGGATATCGAGTGTGTCATGTGTAGCGGAGAAGGCTGCCGAGTCTGTAGTCATACTGGCTGGTTAGAAATCCTTGGCTGCGGCATGGTGCATCCGAAAGTACTGGAATCGGTCAACGTCGACAGTGAAAAGTACACCGGTTTTGCTTTCGGTATCGGGGTAGAGCGTCTAACCATGTTGCGTTACGGCGTTAACGACTTACGCTTGTTCTTCGAGAATGATCTGAACTTCCTGAAGCAGTTTAATTGATATTATTGCTGATTTTTCAGCAGTAATGTCATCCCCGCGTAGGCGGGGATCTCTGTCAAAAAATGCGACTGATATAGATTCCCACTTTCGTGGGAGTGACAGAAGAGAAGAGAACCATAGGATGGGTTAGGATTTATCCGCAACCCATCATACAAATACTAGAAGATGGGTTACGCTTGCAGCTAACCCATCCTATATTGGAAAAAAGCTATGAAATTTAGTGAACAGTGGTTACGTGAGTGGGTAAACCCTGAAATTTCCACTCAAGAATTAGTCGATAAACTCACCATGGCCGGTCTGGAAGTCGACGGCTTTGAATATCTGGGCGATAACTTCTCGGGCGTGGTTGTGGGTGAAATCAGCGAAGCTGAGCAGCATCCTGATGCCGATAAATTACAGGTCTGTACGGTTAACGTCGGCGACGCCAGCGATGAGCCGCTACAGATTATCTGTGGTGCGCCGAACGCACGCAAAGGCCTTAAAGTGGCTGTGGCCATGATTGGTGCTGTACTACCGGGTGACTTCAAGATTAAGAAAGCCAAACTTCGCGGCGTCCATTCGTTCGGTATGCTGTGCTCGGAAACCGAGTTGAAGATTGGCGAAGACAGTGACGGCATTATGGAGCTGCCTTCCGATGCGCCGCTGGGTACCGATCTGAAAGCACTATTGAACCTTGATGATCACGTGATCGAGGTCGATCTGACGCCAAACCGCGGCGACTGCCTCGGTATTCGCGGCATCGCGCGTGAAGTCGGTGTCTTAACGCAGCAGGACGTAACGGAAGTGACGCCTAAGTCCATCACGGGCGAAGTCAGCGACGAGTTGGACATCAAGCTCAGTGCACCGAAAGCCTGCCCACGTTATCTGGGGCGAGTGATTAAAGGCATTAACCCGGAAGCGACAACACCGCAGTGGATGGTACAGCGCATCGAGCGCTCGGGCGTTCGTTCGATCGATCCGGTAGTCGACGTCACTAACTATGTTTTGCTTGAAATGGGCCATCCGATGCATGCTTTCGATTTAGCAAAAATCGATGGTGCGATTGATGTGCGTATGGCGAAGAAAGACGAAAAATTGACGCTACTCGATGGTCAGGAAGTTGAACTGACCGAAGACACCCTGATGATCGCCGATAACTCGAAGCCTTTAGCCATCGCTGGCGTCATGGGCGGTGAGCATTCGGGCGTGACTACGGAAACACAGGATATCTTCCTTGAGAGCGCCTATTTTGACGCTATCGCGGTAGCTGGTAAAGCGCGTCAATATGGCCTGCATACCGATGCTTCGCATCGCTACGAGCGTGGCGTGGACTATAAGCTACAAAGAACCGCCATGGAGCGTGCTACCGAATTACTGCTCGACATCGTTGGCGGTAAGCCGGGCAACATCATCGAAGCAGTAGATAAAGATGAAATGCCTAGCAATGGTCACCTGACGTTACGTCGTGATCGCATTAAGCGCGTCGTTGGTGTCAGCTTCTCAGACGAGCAGGTCGAAGATATCCTGACGCGTCTGGGCCTTGGGCTGAATGCGAACGATGAAGGCTGGGACGTGGCTGTACCGAGCTTCCGTTTCGATATCGACAACGAAGAAAGCCTGATTGAAGAACTGGTTCGTGTCTACGGTTATAACAAACTGCCGATCCGCAAGCCACAGGGCGAAATGGCGATGTTCATGCAGAACGAAAATCGCGTATTCAAGAACCTGTTGCGTGATCTAATGGTAAACCGTGGCTACCAGGAAGCGATTACCTACAGCTTCGTCGAACCGAAGCTACAGGCGGTTCTGGAGCCGGCACAGAAGCCATTGCCATTAATGAACCCAATCTCCAGCGAGATGGGCGTTATGCGTACTAACCTACTGCCGGGTCTGGTCCAGGCGGCACAGTTCAACATCAACCGCCAGCAAAGTCGTATCCGTTTCTTCGAAATGGGGTTGCGCTTCGAGACCTCGGCTGACGAATTACAACAGATCCCAACAATTGCCGGTCTGGTCGCTGGTCGTCGTTATATTGAATCCTGGAGCGGCGACGGACGCAAAGTCGATTTCTACGACGTCAAAGGTGATATCGAAGCTCTGTTAAATGCTACCAAGTTCCGTTTCGACTTCGTACCATCGGATAAAAGCATCCTGCATCCAGGCCAGTCAGCCGACATTTTACGCGACGGTAAAAAGATTGGTTATCTCGGAAAACTCCACCCTGAGATTCAGCAAAAAGTGGATTTAGACCTAGATACATTTGTCTTCGAATTGGATTTAGAGGCGCTATCTGAGCGTAAATTGCCTGAATTTAAGCCATTGATGAAATTCCCATCGATTCGACGCGATTTAGCCGTAATTGTCGATGAAAACGTAAAAGGTGGGGAATTAATTGATTTCATTGTAAAAATTGGCGGGAATTTACTGACAGATGCCTTTATTTTTGATATATACAAGGGTGAGCATCTAGAAAAAGGGAAGAAGAGTATTGCTCTCGGTATGACCTTACGTCATCCAGATAAGACACTAGAAGATGCTGAAATTAATTCAGTGGTCGATAAAGTCGTATCTGGGCTGGCAGAAGAATATCAGGCGGTGCTTAGGAACTAAATGGATAAACGGTGTTCTACACTAGTTTACAGCGGAGATTGATTATGGCATTAACAAAAGCTGATATGGCGGAACGTTTATACGAAGAGCTAGGGCTCAATAAACGTGAGTCCAAAGAAATCGTAGAAGCTTTTTTTGAGCAGATCCGCGATTCCTTGGAGCAAGGATATAATGTCAAGCTCTCAGGCTTCGGTAATTTTGAGTTACGTGACAAGGCACAACGCCCAGGACGAAACCCGAAAACAGGGGAAGAAGTCCCGATCAGCGCGCGACGCGTTGTCACGTTTAAACCTGGGCAGAAACTTAGAGGGAAAGTAGCCGACTATGTTGGAACCGAGCAATAATAATGAATTACCAGCAATTCCAGGTAAGCGCTATTTTACAATTGGAGAAGTGAGTGACTTATGTGCGGTGAAGCCGCACGTATTACGTTATTGGGAACAAGAGTTCGATCAGCTTGATCCTGTGCGCCGTGGTAACCGTCGTTACTACCAGCGCGAAGACGTCCTCATCGTTCGCCAGATCCGTTCTCTATTGTATGAGCATGGCTACACCATTGGTGGTGCGCGCCAATGCCTGGAAGAGGGTGGTGAAAACGGCAATGCGGCCGAATCAGCCCAAATTGATGATATCATTGAAGAACTAGAAAAAATTAAACGATTCCTGACGATTTAATCTTTCTTACCAATACTTCAATTTTTACATTGCATTTCATGAGAAAAACGGTACTATTCGTATCGTTTTTCTGATCATGAGATCTTGTCGGAGCGTGGCGCAGCTTGGTAGCGCACTTGCATGGGGTGCAAGGGGTCGGAGGTTCAAATCCTCTCGCTCCGACCAATTAAAACAGTATTAGAACTAATATCGACTTCAGTTTTGAGCAAAGAATAAACGAATTGATTAAAACTTAGGTAAAAGCCCAAAAAAGTTACGTTTTTTTCAAAAAAGGGCTTCCATCTAACCAGTGGTTACGGTATTATTTCGCGCAATTCGGAGAGGTGGCAGAGCGGCTGAATGCACCGGTCTTGAAAACCGGCAAGGGTTTGTAGCCCTTCGTGGGTTCAAATCCCACCCTCTCCGCCATATTAAAGAAACCGCCTTAATTGGCGGTTTTTTTATGTCTGAATTCCTACCTTCCTTACCTTTATTTTTATATGTTTAATGCAAATTTGCTTTGCCTTGAAAGTTGAACTGGTTCACTGAAAGAGCTAGTATCCATTAGGATAAAAGAAAAACTATACATCTATAAAAATAATAGTGCTTACGTATGGATAATGAAAATCAGTTAATTAATAACTTTATTGTTGATAATGCAGAGCTGGATTCTGTATCAGATAGGCTGGCCCAGTTTAATATCTTTGATGTCTTAGGTATTACACACTATGAAATTCGTCATAGTAATACTTTAGCTTGGCTTTTTGATCCTCAAGGACACCATAATTTCGGGTATAAATTCTTTCAGCGCTTTTTATCAAGAGTAATTCACGAATCTGAATATGAAGCACCAATATCTGCCTCAGACGTTGAGTTGTCGACGTACGCCGATTTACAGGTATATAGAGAGTGGAAAAATATAGATGTTTTGCTGGTTAGCGAGCAAAATAGTTTAGTCGTAATAATCGAAAATAAAATCAAAGCCAAAGAAAGCGAACATCAACTTGAAAAATATATCAATACAGTAGAAGAAGGCTGGGGCGATTATAACGTCGTACCCATCTTCCTAACCGTTGAGGGCGAACCACCGTCCCACAAAGGCATCAAACTCGGCTATTTACCTGTAAGTCTAAGTTTAATTTTAGAGCTCTTAGAAAAACTGCAATTAAGATTTCAAGAAAGCCAGACACAAGAAGCCATAGGTTTTATTGATAACTACCTGCAAATATTAAAAAGGTTAACTATGCAAGACGAAGAACTAGAAAAGCTCTGTAAGAGTATTTACAGAAAGCATCGAGACGCAATAGATCTGATTGTTTCTTACGGTGCCTCGTCAAGGTTAAATGAAGCGTGTGTCGAAGCTCTTGAAGAGTTAGGAGTGTCCGAAGACAGAGGAGCGGTAATTCAAGAGTGCGGCAATATGCTTTTCTTCCTGCCAAAAGAAATAGTTGAGGTAACCCCTGAAGTAGAACTATCGAGATGGAAGCGCCTAAATTATAAATTCCCATATTATTGTTGGTTTAGAAATACGAGCAAGGGAGAGAAGCTTAGTCTATGTTTCGAGATTGGCCCAGTAGCCGATCCCAAGCTTAGAGCACAGATAGTCAAAGTATTCGATAAAGAAGGGTTTAAATTAACTAAAGCTGCCTTTAAAGAAGGAGCGGTATACTCAAGGGCTTACTCTGAAAGGGCAAATATCCTTGATGCGTTAGAGTCCGAAAATGAATTTGATGAATTAAAGAAAATAGCCAAGAGACTGTATAAAAAGCTAGAGAAAATACTGCAACCAAAAACCACAGAGCTTAAAGCGCTATTTAACACTATTGAGAAAAGCAATGACCAATAAAGAAGAACAAGAGTTTTTAAAAGATTTAGATGATAAACTATGGAAGTCAGCTGATCGACTTCGCAACAACTTAGATGCAGCAAACTATAAGCATGTTGTACTGGGCCTTATCTTCCTAAAATATGTATCAGACGCATTTGAAGAGCGCCAGCAAGAACTGCGCACTCTGTTTACCGAAGACAGCAGTGACGACAACATCTACTACATGCCGCGTGACGATTATGACAGCGACGAAGAATACAATGAAGCCATCAATAACGAGCTAGAGTTACACGAATACTACCAAGAAAAAAATGTCTTTTGGGTACCCAAGCAAGCGCGTTGGGAGTTTTTAAAAAGCTCTGCTGCGCTTCCAATCGGCACTGAAATTGAACTAGGCTCTCTACTCAATGGCCAGGGGGGGGATAAATTCAAACTCACCTCTATCTCAAAGCTGATAGACAACGCCCTAGAATCCATCGAAACCTACAAGATTGATGATAAGCTCGCCAACCCGAAGCTAAAAGGCGTTCTACCTCGTATCAGTCGTTATGAAGTAGACAACCACAACTTAACTGAGCTTATCAATAAGTTCTCAGATACCAGTTTCCGCAATCCAGAATATAAAGGGCAAAAGCTAGACCTTCATAGCAAAGATATTCTTGGTCATGTGTATGAGTACTTCCTTGGGCAATTCGCATTAGCAGAAGGCAAGCAAGGCGGCCAATACTACACCCCAAAAAGCATTGTTACGCTCATTGTTGAAATGCTGGAACCCTATCAAGGCCGTGTGTATGACCCCGCCATGGGAGCCGGTGGATTTTTTGTCAGCAACGATAAATTTATCGAAGCCCATGCCTTGGATAAGCACTATAACGCTGCCGAACAACGAAAGCATATTTCTGTATATGGCCAGGAGAGTAACCCAACAACCTGGAAGCTAGCTGCGATGAACATGGCCATTCGTGGCATTGACTTTAATTTTGGTAAAAAGAATGCGGATACCTTCTTAGATGATCAGCATCCAGACCTGCGTGCTGACTATGTGATGGCCAACCCTCCATTCAATATCAAAGACTGGTGGCATGCCAAGCTTGAAGGTGATGTTCGCTGGAAATACGGTACACCACCTGCTGGCAACGCCAACTACGGCTGGATCCAGCATATGCTGCATCACCTTAACGATAACGGCTCGATGGGCTTATTGTTGGCAAATGGCTCCATGAGTTCGAATACCAACAATGAGGGTGAAATCAGAAAATCTCTAATTCTAGGTAATACAGAAAATAACGTCCCCGGTGATCTTATTGAATGTATGGTGGCGTTACCCGGACAGCTATTTACCAACACTCAAATTCCAGCCTGTATTTGGTTCTTAACTAAAAACAAAAAAGGCGGCAATGGCAAACGCGACCGTCGCGGCGAAACCTTATTTATCGACGCTAGAAATCTAGGCTTCTTAAAAGATCGTGTCTTGAGAGATTTTACAGACGAAGACATTGCCAAAATTGCTGACACATTCCACGCCTGGCAAAAAGGTGAGAATTACGAAGATATTAAAGGCTTCTGTTATTCCGCATCTTTGGATGACCTTAAAAAACACGACTTTGTATTAACACCTGGTCGATATGTGGGAGCGGCGGATATCGACATAGACGATGAGCCATTCCCAGAAAAAATGCAGCGTTTGACAGTACAGCTTAAGTCCCAGTTTGAAGAATCCGATCGATTAGAAAAAGCTATTAAGGACAATTTAGCGGGGATTGGTTATGAGCTCTAACAAAACCATATCAGACATTGTCGATTTTAACCCTAAACGACCGATTAAGAAGGGAGAGACCAAGCCTTTCATAGAAATGGCGGCCTTACCAGTCGACAACCGAGATGTAAGCGAACTCGGAGAAAGAGAGTTTAAAGGAGGGGGATCAAAATTTAAAAATGGCGATACGCTATTCGCACGAATAACACCTTGTCTCGAGAATGGAAAGACAGCAAAAGTAAACTGTTTAAATCAGGATGAGCATGGGCATGGATCCACAGAATTTATTGTCATGTCCGCCAAAGAACCGGAATACGACGAGGACTATGTCTATTACCTTGCAAGGCATCCCGAATTCAGGGCCTATGCACAATCACGCATGGAAGGAACATCTGGTCGGCAACGCGTGGCTTGGCAGTCACTTGCGGAGTTTGAGTTCGATTACCCAGATAAGGATATAAGAAAGGAAGCAGGTAAATTTTTAAAAGAAATTGATGACAAGGTAGCTTTAAACGCCAAAACCAACCAAACCTTAGAGCAAATTGCCCAAGCATTGTTCAAAAGCTGGTTTGTCGATTTTGATCCGGTCAAAGCAAAAATTTCTGTTTTAGAGGCTAGCGGAACGGCTAAAGAAGCAGAGCTAGCAGCCATGAGCATGATTGCAGCCAAAAGCTCCGAACAATTAGCTGAGTTAAAGCAATCAAAACCTGATGCATACGATCAACTAGCCCGAACCGCTGCGCTCTTTCCATCAGCCATGCAGGAGTCGGAGCTTGGAAAGATTCCTGAGGGTTGGACAATTTCTGATTTGGCCTCGTGTACTACAGAGTTACGCCGAGGAATATCGCCTAAATATACCGAAGAAGGCGGCGTTCTAGTACTTAATCAGAAATGTATTAGAAACCATACAATCAATTTTTCATTAGCCAGAAGAAATGATCCGACAAAAAGAAAAATTGACGGAAGGCAAATTGAAATTGGCGATGTACTTGTTAACTCAACCGGGGTCGGAACATTAGGCAGACTTTCTCCCGTAAGGTTTTTAAATGAAACAACAGTAGTAGTAGACAGTCATGTAACGGTAGTTAGAGCCAATACGGCAAAGATTAGTAAATCTTTCCTCACTGGGCTAATGCTAACAAACGAAGCCTACATTGAAGCAAGTGGCGCAGGTAGTACAGGCCAGACGGAACTTCGAAAGCAGGTCTTAGAAGACATAAAGTTCACAAAGCCATCAAATGACATAGATAAATATTTTGATGTGATTGCCAGCAATTTAAATAGTCATATTGCTGAGCTTGAAAAGCAAAGTATTAGCCTTTCCGCAACAAGGGAAACGCTGCTCCCAGAATTGCTGTCAGGTAATAAAGGCGGAATTTAGATATGGAATATCTAATCCCTCAATTTCATGACTACCTAAATGAAGAAGGTGATGTAGACGTCGCAGGATACCTCTTTCGTCGAGATAATATTCTAAAAGAGCTTGAGCAAGAAGGTTACACAGAATCCTTTAACGAGTGGCTACAACAACGCCAACTGGATAATTTAACCAGAGCCAATGAAATATTGGCGCTACATGACAATAGAACCCGCTTTCAGAGACTTAAAGAAATATTTGCTCGCGGTGCCATTATTCCTTTCGTTGGCGCAGGTATGTCCATGCCCAGTGAATACCCTGGCTGGACAAAATTTCTGTATCAAGTTCTTGACGAGACAACTGTCAATAAAGATGCTTTTGACTCAACAATCGCAGATGGCCAATACGAAGAAGCGGCGCAAATGCTCAGCGACGCTTTACCTGCAGGCTGCTTTCTTGAGCATGTAGAAAATGCATTTGGTGCTAATCAAGAAATTTGGGGCGTGGTGCAACGTTTGCCACTGATATTTAAACAAGCAGTGGTGACAACCAATTTTGATAATGTGCTCACCCGGTGCTACGAGAACGCTAACTTCAATTTTGAAGAAGAGTTACTCGGCCCTGGGGCTGAAGAACTTCCAAGAGCCTTAGGAGAAAACAAGCGGGTATTGGTCAAGCTGCATGGCAAAGCAAGCTCCTCTCGCAACCGCATACTTACCAAAAACGAGTACGACAACCACTACCAAGATGATCAGGCATTAGAAGCTGTAATAGAGGCAATAAGCAATCGAACTCTGTTATTTTTGGGTTGTAGCCTGACCATTGATCGGACCATTCAATGTTTAAGCCGTATTGTCGATCGCAAAGGGCATGAAAATGTTCCGCGTCACTATGCATTTTTAAAGCTCAATGAAGGTGAAGACAGGCTTGCGAGAAGAGATCAATTAGCGGCGGCCAATATCTATCCTATTTGGTATACCGAAGATCATGACGAATCAATTGAAGCCTTACTGGAAAAGCTAACAGAGGGATTAAATCAATGAACGAAGAACAATTAGAAAACCTCTGCTTAGACTGGTTTCGAGAAGGCGGCTGGGATGTACTGCATGGGCCCGATATAGCTCCCGATAGCGCAACACCGATGCGCTCGGATTATGCGCAAGTTGTGCTGGATGGACATTTGCTTGATGCATTTAAGCGAATAAACAAACATATACCTGCAGACCAAATTGACAGCTGCTATGAGCAGTTGAAAGCTATCGCCCTTAAGCCCGAAAGCCTGGATTTGATCACTAATAACAGAGCCTTTCATCGGTTGTTGCTTGAAGGTGTACCCGTTGAATTCAAACAAGACGATGGTGAGCCAGCCTCAGATCACGCGTTTTTAATCGACTTTGAAAATCTCGCAAACAACCAGTTTGCGGTCGTCAACCAATACACGATATCGGGCACGAAGCAGCCGCGCCGACCGGATGTCATCTGCTTCATCAACGGCTTGCCCATTGCCGTTCTGGAATTGAAAAGCCCAAGCGATGAAAACGCTGATATTTGGGATGCGTTCAATCAATTACAGACCTATAAAGATGAGGTCTCCGACCTTTTCATTTTCAACGAGGCACTGGTCGTCAGTGATGGCTACACAGCCAGAATTGGCTCGTTAACAGCCAACCAAGAACGCTTTATGCCATGGCGCACCATTAAGCATGAAGATGATAAGCCTTTACTTGAATGGCAGCTAGAAACCATGGTGCGCGGTTTCTTTGATCGAGAGCTGCTGCTTGATTACATTCGCTTTTTCGTATTATTCGAAACGGATGGCGAAGCAATTATCAAAAAAATTGCGGGCTATCATCAATTCCACGCAGTAAGAGAAGCGGTAAAGGCAACCGTTGTCGCTGCCCAAAACATTCAAGGCGTTGGCCTCTCTATTCAAGAACAGCGGGCGAGCTATGGTGACGAAGTTGTCCCCGGTAGCAAAAAAGCAGGTGTTGTCTGGCATACCCAGGGCAGCGGTAAAAGTATTTCGATGTGCTGCTATGCAGGCAAGTTACTTCAGCAGCAAGCAATGAACAATCCGACCCTCATTGTGGTGACCGACAGGAATGACTTAGACGGGCAGCTGTACGCCACTTTCTGCAATGCGGTAGAACTGCTAAAGCAAACCCCGGTACAAGCGGGTGACCGTGACGCGCTAAGGCAATTATTAGCGGAGCGAGAGTCAGGCGGCATTATATTCACTACCGTTCAGAAGTTTGCACTGCTAGACGATGAAAACCACCACCCCATTCTTAATGACCGACATAATATTGTGGTGATTTCGGATGAGGCGCACCGAAGCCAATATGGCTTGAAGGCCCAGTTAAACAAAGATACTGGTCAGTATAAATTTGGTTACGCCAAACACATGCGCGATGCCTTACCTTATGCCTCGTTTATCGGCTTTACCGGTACCCCCATATCCCAGGAGGATAAAGATACCCGCGCGGTCTTTGGTGGCTATGTATCTATTTACGACATTCAAGATGCTGTCGACGATGGCGCGACGGTACCCATTTACTATGAGTCTAGACTTGCCAAGCTTGACTTGAACCACGATGAAATTGCCGCTTTGTCTGATCAAGTCGATGAGGTTGTGGAAGATGAAGAAGATATCACCTCCCGTGAAAAAACCAAGGGCGAATGGAGTCGGCTTGAAAAACTTGTGGGTGCAACCCCTCGTTTAAGCCAAGTAGCCGCCGACCTAATTGAGCATTTTGAGTCGCGCAACGCATCCATGGATGGTAAAGCCATGATTGTAGCGATGAGCCGAGATATTTGTGCGCATCTATACAACGAAATTGTTGCACTACGGCCTGAGTGGCATTCAGACGATCCAGAAAAAGGCGCCATCAAAATTGTGATGACAGGTAGCGCTTCTGATAAGCCGTTATTACAGCCTCACATATACAACAAGAAAACGAAAAAACGTTTAGAGAAACGCTTTAAAGATGTGAACGACCCGCTAAAACTCGTTATCGTGCGAGACATGTGGCTTACCGGTTTTGATGCACCTTGCTGCCATACCATGTATGTGGACAAGCCTATGAAGGGCCATAACCTCATGCAGGCAATTGCCCGAGTTAATCGGGTTTTTAAGAACAAGCCTGGAGGCTTGGTGGTTGATTACATCGGCATTGCCAATGAACTTAAACAGGCCTTGAAAACTTATACAGACTCCAAAGGTAAAGGCGAACCCACACTTAATGCTGAAGAAGCCTTTGCGATTCTTCTTGAAAAACTCGATGCCATTCGAGGCATGTTTGCCAAGACACCCAAAGCAGATGGTCTAGACATATCAGGTTTTGAATCAGAGGCACATAAGATACTGGTGCCCGCTGCCAACTATGTACTCGGATTGGAAGATGGTAAAAAACGCTTTCTTGATCTTGTCTTAGCCATAAGCAAGGCATACTCGCTTTGTAGCACATTGGATGAAGCGAAGGATCTGCGCAAAGAAATTGCTTTCTACTCGGCAATTAAAGCGGCCATCAGCAAGTTCACAAGTGTGGATAAAAAACGAACTCAAGAAGAGAAAAACTCAGCATTAAAGCAAATTTTAGATAATGCAGTCATCGCAGAAGGTGTTGCGGATGTATTTGCCTTGTGTGGTTTGGAAAAGCCCAATATCGGTTTGCTGTCGGATGAATTTCTTGAAGATGTTCGGCAGATGCCAGAGAAAAACTTGGCGGTTGAATTATTAGAGAAGCTGCTCAAAGACGACATCAAAGCCAAAACAAGAAACAACGTCGTTCAAGAAAAGAAATATGCAGACAGACTGCAGGAGACGCTTCGGAAATATAACAACCGCGCTATTGAAACGGCACAGGTCATCGAAGAGCTCATTCAGATGGCCAAAGAGTTTCAAGAGGAAATGGAGCGTGAAGCCAACCTTGGGCTAAATCCAGATGAAATCGCCTTCTACGATGCGCTAGCAAATAACGAAAGCGCAGTGCGAGAATTGGGTGATGAAATACTCAAGAAAATTGCTGTCGAGATAACCGAAAAACTTAGACGATCGACGACTGTGGACTGGCAAGTTAGAGACAGCGTCAGAGCCAAATTAAAGATACTCGTTCGCCGCACACTGCAACGCTACAAGTATCCGCCTGACAAAGCTCCAGAAGCGGTAGAGCTTGTATTAAAGCAAGCTGAAAGCCTCTCAAATTCTTGGACTAAGTAATGAAAGTTGAAGTAGGAGAGTCCTTAATTAGATCTTGGCTTAGACACGTTGAGGGTTGTGAATTTGCTGAATTAAATTGGAAGCCTTCATCAACTTGGAGCAAAGAGCCGAATGACACGATTCAGTCTTTATTTGATTCATCAAAAAACTTGTGGCCTGGTTCAATAAGTACTAATAATCTTAGTCAATTTTTGAAGCAATCTGAAATCGATGTTTTGGGGTATAAGCAATCTTTGGAGGATGAGCCTATTTTGCATCTTGTTGATATTGCTTTCCACTCTAACGGCCTTAATTATGGGGATGCCCAAACGTCTGCACAAAAAATATATAAGAAGTTGGTTCGCTCAGCGTTATTAGCGATGACCTATTACTCCAAGGCGGATACCAATATTTACTTCATTACTCCTTTTATAAGGCCTGGAGTCCTCACAGCAGTGTCAGAGGCCGTCAATAAGGCTAGACAAGTTTTTGAGCAAGAGACTGGTATTACGATAGAGCTAATAACAGGAGATGATTTTTTTTCTAGGGTTTTAAAGGAAGTTTTAGACTTAAGAAGTGAAGTTGCTGATACTTCAGAAATTTTCATGCGTAGTTGGCAACTAATAGCTCCTTTCGTGGACGACTATATTAATCCTTCAACAGAGGAAGAAATCAATATCGATGAGATAGATGTAGTTGATAGCGAGGTCAACTCTGAGCAAGTGCTAATATCTGCACTATATTTATCTCGTTTTGACCATCATCGTCTTAATATTGGTAATCAGGGTGAAACTTTTGACTACTTAGCAGGATTACTTAATATAAATAGAAATACTCTTAAAAATTATAGAGACAGATTTGATAGTCATGTTGATAATCATCGAGTTGGCTGGAAAGTTGAGCTTACTCCGAAACAAAAAATGGTTTTGGGGAAATATGGTGAATACCCTGAAGAAGATCTGAGAAATCTTTTGCCGAGCTATCAACTAACCTCATAGTAAACATATTAGCTCCCACTGCGACAATATGTCGCATTCTTTTAATATTCACTTCTTTCTAAAATAGCGACCACAAAAATTGATTGGATTGTGGTTATGGTTAGTCGTATTGCATGTGCTGTTTTTATCGCGTTATCGGGGAATGTTGTTTGGGCTGAGGAGCCTGAGGACTCGGCTGATGTTATCGTCGTTCGTGCGGAGCGTGTCGGGGAGGATTTGCATCTGGCGGAGGCGGATCCGGTTAGCGCGGATGTGGCGAGCTGGTTGAAGTCGGTGCCTGGGGCGAATGTGAATCGTAATGGCCCGGTGACGGGGATTGCGCAGTATCGCGGGATGTTTGGTGATCGTATCAGTAAGAGTATCGGCGGGCGCACCATTATTGGCGCTGGGCCGAATGCGATGGATGCGCCGTTGAGCTATGCGGTGCCTGTGAGTATCGAGGCGATGACGGTGTATCGTGGGATAGCGCCGGTAACGGCGGGGATTGATACCATTGGCGGTGCGGTGGATGTGCAGCGTCAGCAGGCGGCTGTGTCGGACTCGTTTATGGTTGATGGTAGTTTGATCAGTCATTATGCGTCGAACAATGATGCTGAGCATTATGCTGGCGATATTAACTTTGGCTTAAAGGATTTCGGGGCTTATCTCTACGGCAGTCAGCAGAGCGCTAAGAACTATGAGGATGCGCAGGGCAATGAAGTGGTTACTTCGGCTTATGAGCGCGAGCTGTTTGGCGCGGATATGGCCTATGATTTTGGTGCTCATCGTGTTGGACTATCGTGGAATCAGGTCAACACCAAACACAGTGGCACGCTTGCGTTACCGATGGATATTAACTTTATCGACAGTGACGACTGGAGTCTGTATGGCTCGCATCAGCTTGATGGCGCTGAGCTGGAATGGCGTTTTGGCGTGATGGAGAATGAGCATGGCATGGATAACTTTAGTCAGCGCTTAAATCCTATGCCAGAGATGCATCGCTATACCTTCGCTGGGGGCAGCAGCAGGGATTATCACCTGGTCTATCGGGTCGGCGACTGGAGTCTGGGAGTGGATGGCGTATTGGCTGAGCATGATGCGGATATTACCAATCCTAATAATCCGATGTTTGTGGTGAGCAATTTCAATCAGGTTCAGGATGATCGCCATAGTGCCTTTGTGCAGTGGAGCCAGTCTTTTAATGCTATTGAGCATACGATTGGCGCACGCGTGAAATACAATCAGGCCGATGCGGGCGAAGTCTACAGTTCGATGGCGATGATGATGCCCGCGGTGCAGGGCTTACAGAACGATTTTAATCGGGCGGACAAGTCGGTCAATGAACTGACTTATGACGTGACCTATCATGGCACTTATGCGCTCAGCGATTCTTTTAGCTGGAACTACAGCGCAGCGGTTAAGCAGAAAGCCGCCAGTTATCAGCAGCGGTATCTGTGGGTTCCGATGCAGGCTACAGGTGGACTCGCCGATGGCAAAACCTATGTCGGCGATATCAATCTTGATCCGGAAACGGCGTATCAGCTGGAAGCGGGTTTTAATTATCAGCAGGGCGGCTTCTCGGCCTCGCCACGAGTTTTTTATTATGACATCGCCGATTATATCGAAGCCAACCCAAGCGCCGATCCGCGCGTCGTTATGGCAGCGCAGATGATGGGCGATCTCGCACCGCTACAGTTCAGTAACGTGGATGCGACTTTATGGGGGCTTGATGCCAACTGGCAGTATCAGTTCGCGTCGGACTGGTACCTGGCGGGGAATATTAGTTATGTTCGCGGTGAGCGCGATGATATCGATGATAACCTCTATCGGATTGCACCGCTGAATACGCGCTTTACCTGGGGTTATGATAACGGAGTCTGGTCGAGTCGTTTTGATGCCATGATTTATGCCAGTCAAAACCGGGCTTCAAACATAAACGAAGAGCAGCGCACGCCGGGTTATATGATTTGGAACTGGTACGCGGATTATTGCTTTAATTCTGGTGTATTGATCAAGGCGGGCATCGAAAACATTTTCGATAAAGAATACCGCGAGCACCTGGGCGGGGTGAATCGCGCCAGAGGTTCGGATATTGCCGTTGGTGAACGATTACCGGGTTTAGGTCAGAACCTTTACGTTGGAGTAGAGTATCGATTCTAAGTTTTTGATGGAAGAACGGTAAAAGCCCCGGGTATGATCCCAGGGCTTTCCATTGATAAATCGGTTTACTCGGTATTGCTGTGGCTAGCCTTGTGATTTTTATTGTGAGAGTATGAAGCAGGTAAGAGGAGCAGATGACTAAACCATAAGTGCTGTGAATGGTTCTGGTTGAGGGATTAATTGAATGATTGAAGCCGTTGATCTAACGAAACGTTTTGGACAGAACCTTGCCGTGGATTCGGTATCGCTATCGATCCCCAAAGGGCAGATTTTCGGTCTGCTGGGACCGAATGCAGCTGGCAAAACAACGCTTATTCGTATGCTCTGCGGAATTCTTAAAGCCGACGGCGGGCATCTGTCCATTGACGATAAAACCGGGCTTCTTGCGAAAAGTCATTACGGCTATGTGGCTCAGTATTTTGGTCAGTACGAAGAGCTGACGGTGTGGGAAAACCTCAAGTTCTACGCTCAGATGTACAATGTAACTGACACGGCTCATCTTGAGCAGTTATTATCTCGCTATCAATTAGATACCTTTAAACATCGGCCGGCCGGCAAGCTGTCTGGCGGATACCAGCGGCGGTTAGCTTTAGTCTGTGCTGTGGCGCATGATCCAGAAGTGTTATTCCTCGACGAACCAACGGCGGGTATCGACCCGGTAACGCGCAAGATTTTGTGGGATGAGTTTTACCGTTTAAGCGGCGAAGGGAAAACTTTATTCGTGACGACGCATTACATGGAAGAGGCACAGCGCTGTCATCAGTTGGCCTTTATTTCTTCGGGAAAAATTGTTGCACGCGGCACGCCTTCATCCATTATATCTGCGCTTGGTGACGTCGATGTTTATGCAACGCACCTGTCGTACCAACCTGAATTACGAGAGGAACTGAGTCAGCTGGAGGGGATGGTTTTGCTGAATCAGTTTGGCGATGAACTACGGCTTGTGGTGCGTGCATCCTTAAGCCAGCAGGAGTTGGCGAGCAGGATAAGCAATATCACTGGGCAAGCTTCCGACTTGGATAAAACGACGGCGAATCTGGAAGATGTTTTTATTGCTTTAACTCAGTCGAGGGCAGACTGATGCTGATGGCGATTATAAAAAAAGAATTATTGCAGTTGTGGCGTGATCCGCGATTGCTTGCCTTGATGATTGTCATGCCTTTGGTGCTGCTGATTCTGTTTGGCGTTGCCTTGAAACTGGAGCCGGATAATGTCCGTATGGCTTATTATGATCAGGATCGCTCCATCTTTGCTCTTAATATCAGGACACATTTGTGGTCGGAAGGTTATTTTGATTTGTATGAGGTGGATTCAAAGCAGCAGATTACCGAGGAGATCAGGTCGGGGCGGGCTAAGGCCGGGTTATGGATTCCTGAAACTTTTACTGCCGAGTTAATCGAGAACGAACAGCCACACGTTACGATTTTTGTCGATGGCACCATGCCATCATTAACTACGGCAATGAAGTATAACTCCGATAGTACCACGGACTCTGAAGTGACTCATGATATGTATTTTCAGGAGCCAGATGAAACACCGGTCGTGATTGCGGAGGATCCGTTTATTCTGGACGTGGAAGTACTGTTTAACCCCGGCGAGAAAGAAACCTGGTTTTTCCTGCCCGGTGTCATTGGGGTTTTGATTATGCAGGTCGCACTAATTCTGACCGGTATTTCAGTAGTACGTGAGCGTGAAAAACGAACGCTGGAACAGCTACTGGTAACGCCAGTAAGTAAGATCTCTTTTGTTATGGGTAAAGTCTTGCCCTATGTGGTGATCGCTTTGTTAGATTTTTATTTTATTCTAGCGGCTGGTTGGTTATTGTTTGATTTGCCGCAACCGTCGTCACACTTTTTGTTGTTTCTGCTCGCTCTTGTTTTTGTGGCGGTAATGATTGCTCTCGGATTATTGATATCTCTGCTAGCGAAAACGCAACAGCAGGCCATGTTTATCGCTATTTTTATTATCGTTCCTTCAATACTGTTGTCCGGCTTTATTTTTCCTCTGGAGGCGATCCCCGGTAGCGTCAGGCCGTTGAGTTATTGTATTCCTTTTACCTATTTTGTTGAGGTGATTCGAGGCCTGCTGATTAAGCATACCTTGTGGCAGGATCTTATGATCGACTATCTGGCACTGATGGGATTTGCTGTATTATTTGTCGGGCTGAGTATTATTAAGTTTAAGCGTACGCTTTAAGGGCGTGAGGGGAGTGATAAAAGGGAGCTAGTATTAACTCCCTTTGAAGCAGATTATTTTACCCGTTTCACTCGGAAGCCTTTATTGAGACCATCGATGCGTAGCATGTAGCTGCCGAACAGACCTTTTTCGACCTTGATTTTTGGATTCTTTACTTTGTAGTAGGCGCTGCGTGAATCAGTAATTTCCCAAACCTGACCATTTTCCAGTTCAACTTCCAGACCTTTATCCCAGGATTTGTACAGGCCAAGAGCGCGAGATTTAATGACATCCAGTTCGCCGTTGTCTTGATCAGCTTTATCCAGGTGTTCAGCACCAAATCGTTCTTCTGCTGTAAGTTCTGGTTCAGCGGGCTCTGGTTTTACCGGGGCCGCTGGCGGTTGTGGCACTTCTGGTTTTGCGGCTTTTGCTGGCTTAGCTTCTTCGGTTGATTTTTGCGCTTTCAAAAATGCATCGTAGCATTTTAAACGTTTCGTATCGTCAGTAATCGCAGCGCAATCTTCGGCCGTTGAAGCCGCGTTAATGCTATAGCTGAAGCCTAACAGTGCGCCAAGTACCATAATGCGTTTAATAATCATACAATCTTCCAAACTTATGCTGAACTTGCTTGCTATCTTAACCTAATTTCATAATAATTGAACCGCTAATTGATGTTCCAGAAGGGGGTAGTGTGATAAAGGTTTTGCTAGTTGATGATCACGACTTGGTACGTACTGGTTTAAGTCGACTTTTATCTGATGCTGACGGCATTGAGGTCATTGGAGAAGCGAAATCTGGCGAAGAAGCACTAACTCACCAAAAAGAACACCAGCCTCATGTCGTCCTTATGGATGCCAATATGCCGGGTATCGGCGGCCTCGAGGCCACGCGTCGCATGTTGCGCTTCGATCCTGATTTAAAAGTCATTGCGCTAACGGTTCATGGTGACGAGCCTTATCCCAGCCAGTTTATCAGCGCCGGCGCTATGGGGTACTTAACCAAAGGCACCGATATCGAGGAAATGGTTAAAGCAATCCACTCGGTCAATTGCGGTAAGTTATATCTCGCTGCCGAAGTGGCGCAGCAGATGGCGCTAAGCCAGTTCTCGCAGCACGATGATAATCCTTTTTCCAAGCTTTCTGAGCGCGAAATGCAGATTATGTTGATGATTACGCGCGGTGAGAAAGTGCAGAATATTTCTGATGCCTTGCACCTCAGTCCGAAGACGGTCAATAGTTATCGTTATCGCTTGTTCGAAAAGCTGGGGGTCGAAAATGATGTTGGGCTTACTCACCTAGCTTTGCGCTATAATGTGATTGAGTCGCAATAAATGAATGAGCATGTCGGCTAACGATTCTGACAGCGGTACTATCAAGCCCCAGATCAAAAAAATTCTCGCTCACCTCAGCAAAAAGCCGGGCGTCTATCAGATGCTGGATAAAGACGGTGAGACGCTTTATGTCGGTAAGGCAAAGAACCTCAGTAATCGTGTTAAAAGCTATTTTACTAAGCATTCTCCTGGAAAGATGTCTCAGTCGCCGAAAACGGAGTTGCTGGTTACCTATATTGAGGATATCCATACCACCGTTACCGACACCGAAACGGAAGCCTTATTACTCGAAAATAACCTGATCAAAAAGTACAAACCGCGCTTTAACGTTATTTTCCGTGACGACAAGTCCTATCCCTATGTTTTTTTATCGGCTGGCGATTATCCACGTCTGGCGTATCATCGCGGCGCGAAAAAGGAGAAGGGCGATTACTTCGGGCCTTTCCCCAGCACCTCGGCGGTGCGTCAGAGTCTGTCCTTGATGCAGAAGGTGTTTCAGATCCGTCAGTGCGAAGACAGCTACTTTGCTAATCGCTCGCGACCCTGCTTGCAGTACCAGATTAAGCGCTGTACCGCGCCTTGCGTTAATTACATCTCGAAAGAGGATTACGCCAAGGATGTGGAAAATGTGCGCCTGTTCTATCGGGGTAAAAGCGAGCAGGTGATCAGTCGCCTACAGAAGAAGATGGATAAGGCCAGCGAGAACTTGGAGTTTGAACTGGCTGCGCGCTACCGTGATCAGATCAAGCAGATGCGCCACGTCATGCAGCAGCAGGTCATTAGTGGCACCTCGTCCGATCTCGACGTAGTGGGTGTGGATTATGCTTCCGGCACCTGTTGTATTTTATTGGTATTTATCCGCAATGGTTTGATTGTGGGTAATAAAACCTATTATCCGAAAGTGCCAAAGCACAGTGATCTGGATGAAATCATCACGTCGTTTCTGACGTTTTACTATCTGTCCGGGGCCGAGGTGCCGAAGCAGGTCTTTATGCACAAGCTTCCCGAGGATGCGGAAGCTATCAGTGAAGCCCTGTCTCAGCACAAAGGCTCGAAAGTCGAGCTGAAGGTAGCCAGTCGCGGCCAACCCAAAGAATGGCAGGCTTTTGCCGATAAGAATGCACAACATTCGTTGCGCTCAAAGCTTAACAGTAAATCCAATTTTACTGAGCGCCTGATGGAGCTACAGAAAGCCCTGCAGCTGGAATCGCTGCCGAAGCATGTGGAGTGCTTCGATATCAGCCATACGCAGGGCAATCAGACCGTTGGCTCTTGTGTGGTGTTTGATGATAACGGTCCGAAAAAGTCGGATTACCGTATTTTTAACATCTCAGGCATCGAGCCGGGTGATGATTACGCGGCCATGGAACAGGTGCTGACGCGTCGCTATAAGCGATTGAAAACAGAAGAAAAGCCACTACCGGATCTGGTTATCGTCGATGGCGGTAAAGGACAGCTGGCCAAAGCGGAGGACGTCTTCGAGGCGCTGGAAATCGGCAATGTGCCTTTGATCGGGGTCTCGAAAGGCTCGGATCGGAAAGTGGGCATGGAGCAGATCTGGTTCCCGGGACAGCACCGTCCGTTATTACTGGACGAAGATTCCAAGGCGTTGCACTTTATTCAGCACATTCGTGACGAGTCGCACCGCTTTGCCATCACCAAGCATCGCCATCAGCGTAAAAAATCCGGTACCAAGTCGTTACTCGAGGAAATCCCAGGGGTTGGTGCGAAGCGTCGCCAATCGCTATTACGCCATTTTGGCGGCTGGCAGGAAATCGAAAAAGCCAGCGCAAAGGATATCGCCAAGGCGCCGGGGATCAGCCTGTCATTGGCCCAAAAAATCTATGATTATTTACATAGTTAGCAGTATTTTTTAAGATTCATAGGGTACAATGAGCTCCATAACAATGCGTCTAACTAGCCTTAACAGAGACCTGTATGTGGAATCTACCCAATATATTGACCATTTTTAGGATTATTTTACTGCCCTTATTTGTCATCTTCTTCTTTATTGATGGAGTGACGGCTCGATGGGTGACGTTGGCAATCTTTTGTACCGCTGCTGCCACTGACTGGCTGGACGGTTTTCTGGCCCGTAAAATGGATAATGAGTCGCCGTTTGGCGCCTTTCTCGATCCGGTAGCCGATAAGCTGATGGTCGCTATCACCTTGATATTATTAATCGGTCGTGAAGGGTCGGCGTGGTTGGCGATACCGGGAATGATTATTATTGGTCGTGAGATTACCGTCTCGGCATTAAGAGAATGGATGGCGGAATTGGGTAGCCGCGCGGTAGTCGGCGTTTCCGCTATCGGTAAGATTAAAACCATGTGCCAGTTGTTGGCCATATTCTTATTGCTACTGGCATCGCCAGCGATTTTTGGTCTATCGAAGACCTTTGGTTATGTCTTTATGTGGGTCGCTGCGCTACTGACTTTGTGGTCGATGGCCGTCTATTTAAAAGCGGCATGGCCATACTTGACATCGCAAAAGAAAGAAGGATAATAACCACTTCTTACGGGACGCACCGTGATTTTGGCTGAAAAATCAGCACTTTGTTCAAGCCTTAATCAATCGTAAGAAAAGTGCAAAAAAAGTGATTTTTCTTGTTGACAGAAAATAAATTCACAGTAAAATGCACGCCATCAAAACGACGCGGGAATAGCTCAGCTGGTAGAGCACAACCTTGCCAAGGTTGGGGTCGCGAGTTCGAATCTCGTTTCCCGCTCCAAATTCTAGAAAACCTCGGTGCTGATTTAAGTCCGAGGTTTTTTTTCAGAGACGGTTGTTTTGGCTGAGTGGTAGAGTGGCTATACAGCGGATTGCAAATCCGTGGACGTCGGTTCGACTCCGGCCTCAGCCTCCATTAATTTCTCTGAAAACAGTCATCTGCCCAGGTGGCGAAATTGGTAGACGCAAGGGACTTAAAATCCCTCGGTGGCAACACCGTGCCGGTTCGATTCCGGCCCTGGGCACCATCATATATATTCCTCTTTTTAGTAATCCGTTAGCTACCTAAACTCCTTACGTATCATCCTTATTTCGCGGGTTTGCTGTTTGTGCCGTCAATAGGTTATGATTTTGGCGCAACAATAACTTATAGAGCCTTTCATAATATTTCCGACACAGTCTTATAGCGGCTCTATATTAATCAATTATAAAAATCCCTTCGCTGAAGGAGTTATATTCGTGAATAACAAACTATTAAGCGTTTGCTTAAAGGTGATTGCGCTACTGATGGCTTTTGTCTCGTCAGATGCCTTTGCGCATGGTGTTGACGACAGCACTCGAAATTTTCTGGAAAACAATACAGGTGTTCAGTTTATACCGTTTCTTTATATCGGCGCTAAGCATATGGTGACAGGTTATGATCACTTATTGTTTTTGGTTGGTGTGATATTTTTCCTCTATAAAAGCAAAGATGTTTTACTGTACGTGACCATGTTTACTATCGGTCATAGCGTGACGCTACTTTATGGGGTACTTAACGATATCAATGTTAACCCTTACATTATTGATGCCATTATAGGGTTATCCGTTGCCTACAAGGGCTTTGATAACTTAGGCGGCTTTAAGAAAGTGTTTGGGAAGCAGCCCAACACAAAGCTCGCAGTATTGATATTTGGTCTGTTTCATGGCTTTGGGCTGGCTACCAAGTTACAGGAATTTAAGATTCCTGATGACGGATTGTTGAGTAACATTATTGCCTTTAATCTTGGTGTGGAGCTGGGGCAGTTCGCTGCATTGGGAATCATTTTATTGCTCATTAACGCTTGGCGTAAGCTTCCTTCCTACGAAAGATTTGCTGTTGGCACAAACACTGCATTAATGAGTGCAGGATTTATGTTGGTCGGCTTTCAAATGGCTGGATACTTTTTAAATTAATACGATAGAGAATTGATTATGCAACCTACAGTAAGTAACAAGAGTTTAATTAAAGCGACGCTAGTAGCGCTAGTCATTGCAGCTATTGCGTTAGTCATCATTATATTACCTGCAGAATACAATGTTGATCCTACCGGGGCAGGTAACGCACTTGGTTTAACTGTTCTGTCGGAAGAGGTGACTGCAGAAGCTTCAACACAAGAATCGGCAGCGGAAGATAAGAGTACCGGTAAGGGTATGGCCGATGATGTTATTGAAGTCACGGTACCGGCGGGCAGAGGAATCGAGTACAAGTTTGAAATGGACCAGTTCGCTAAAATGGAATACGAATGGATTACAGACGGGCAGCCATTGTATTTTGACTTACATGGCGAGCCGAAAGGCGATACCACTGGCTATTTTGAGAGCTATACCATCGCTACTGCGGGAGAAATGAAAGGCAGCTTTACCGCACCTTTTGCAGGTTCTCATGGCTGGTATTGGAAAAACAGTTCTGAGCAGGACGTATCGGTTCAGCTGATGGTGAAAGGACAGTATAAAATTTTAGGTTTAAAACAATAGTTAGGAGTACGTATGAAGCATATTGTATCTATCGGGTTTTTCGTGATGTTGATTGGCTTTAGTCAACTGGCAACGGCACATGGCGATCATGGGGTGATTAGCGGTCATCAGGCGGTGGCGATTGCTAGTAAGACTATCAAGCAGATGACATTCAAAGATTTTGGTTTTGAACCGGGAAAGCTGACAAAAGAGTGGAAGAGTGTTAATGAGGGCAATATCAATGTTCTGAATATTATTGAAGGGCACTACATTGTCGAAGCCAGTAACCCAGAAAATGATAGTAAACTTTACTTTCAGATTTCACCTAATGGAGAAGTGATAGACGTTAGTCATAAAGAAAGCTTTTAAGTCATCAGAGCCTCGGCGAGCGCTAGCAACTCGAGGCTTTAAAATAGAGAGCGTGCTTCGGTAATCACCGCTCTCTGTATAACATCAAAGCAGCTCATAAGATACGGTTTATCGTGGATTGTCATCCTGAGTCCATTCGGCAGCGTAACTTCTTGATTTGCATCTAAACCCTAAAAGGCATTACTCTCTTAATAAAGCACCTGTTGCTGATAATCGAGAAAGGATGAGGTAATGTCGGATATAGCGGAGTTTCTGTTAGCAGTTGGCGGTTTGCTGTTACTGGGACTGGTCACTGACTTTCTGGGTAAGCGAACTTTCCTACCACGAGTTACTTTACTTTTAATTTTTGGCATTATTGCTGGTGATGAGGTTCTGGCTGTTATTCCAGACAGTATTCATGATCGCTTCGAATTGATTACCAATATGGCGCTGCTGATGGTCGGTTTCTTGCTCGGCGGCAAACTGACGGTGGATTCTTTACGTCAGGACGGGCGCCAGCTGATGTGGATCTCTTTATCGGCAGCGCTCGGCGTTGTTCTGATTGTTACCGTTATTTTATTATTGTTTGGCTTCCCGATATCGATTGCGTTGCTGTTAGGTTGTATCGCATCGGCGACAGCTCCCGCGGGGACCATGGCTACCGTTCTTGAGGCGAAGAGTCAGTCGCCTTTTTCAAAACTGCTATTAGCAATCGTGGCGATAGACGACGCCTGGGCCTTGATTCTTTTCAGTTTTGGTCTGGCTGTTACTTCGATTCTAAACGGTGGTGATAACGGCAGCCTGTATCTGTTGGAAGCGGGTTATGAGACCGGCGGAGCCTTGTTGTTAGGCGTGGTGATAGGTTTACCCGCGTCCTATTTTACCGGACGTCTTAACCCTGGTGAGCCGATGTTAACCGAAGCACTGGGGCTGGTATTTATCTGTGGCGGACTGGCGCTGTGGCTGGAGGTCTCTTTCCTCATTGCGGCCATGACGATGGGAGCCATGATTACGAATTTAGCGAAGCATCACGAATATCCCTTTCATGAGATTGAGAATGTCGAGTGGCCGTTTATGGTGGTGTTCTTTCTATTGGCGGGAGCATCGCTCGAGATCAGTTCGTTAACAGGGATCGGCCTGCTTGGTGGACTTTATATACTCGCCAGGGTTATCGGCAAGTTTGCCGGGGCCTGGCTTGGTGCAACGATTTCCAGAGCCGATAATAAAACACGGCGCTGGATGGGTTTCGCGTTACTACCACAGGCCGGGGTTGCAATTGGCATGGCGCTGCTGGCGGCTAATGAGTACCCGCAATACCAGCAAACTATCCTTTCCATCATTATCGGTACTACCGTTATTTTTGAGGTAATTGGTCCTATTTGCACACGAATCGCCTTAAGACGCACCGAATAGCTTTGCTTGCTGTTACCTTTACCCATCATCCCTTATATGTTTTCTGACGGCGCCAGTTCAGTGTTTTAACGCCGCACATACTTATAGTGCGGCAGGGTAAGCGAGCTATAACGGTAAAGGGTCAAAGCAATCACGTTAGTCCTCGTTAAAGCACATAAACATGGTTTCAGAAAAGGCCTTTGCCGTATTTTCAGCAATTCATTTGTGGCAACTCCAACCAGTCATTTTTGCATTGCTTTACACCGACTCTAACGCTGAAATTTACGACTAAAAGCGTATACTGATAATTAGTGCAAGGGTTGCACTAAAGCAAATGAATGGATATACAAGGAGTGTTCACTATGGAAAACTTTAATCCCAATCAAGTTAGCTTTAAACAAGGCAGCGAAAACTTACAGCAGTTTCTGAAAAAAGCTAAGGTCGATATCCACGAACAAATTTTAACGTCTCGAGACAGACTTTCTGAAAGGTTGAAGGAAGCGATGCAGATCAAAAACGTGCCTCGGGGCTTTAAAAAATGGCAGTTACCATTCCTTATGGAGCCAACTCAAATTTTTATGACTCAAGCCGATCCGGGTGCTAAAGTTGGACGTCATGCTCACGAAGAGGGTGATGGCCTGCGATTCATCACCCAAGGCTCTATTATTTATGAAGGTAAAGAGTTGACTGCCGGAGACTGGATGTTTATCCCCGCGGGTAAAGACTATGAGTTCGAAGTCGGCCCGCATGGTGCCATTATGGGCTACTGCTATTGTTGTAGTTGTGCCGGAGCCAAGGACATTTTTGATCCGGAAATTGTTTATACCCCTCGACACTAAGTAATCCTCTAGTACTAAGGCCGCAAACCAGCGGCCTTTTTTAATGTCTAAGCCACATTGTTGCAACTTCATCTTATAGTCAAATAAAAATTGTGTTGTTGAAATAGCTTTATTGCTACTAACATGCTTGTTTGATTTAATACTTAGCAATATTAAAAAGTAAAATACCTATAGCATGGAAATAAACTATTTAAATTTAGGCTTGTTAATTCTCACTGCTGTATTAGTGGGTGTGATAGTTCAACAAGTGGCTACACGATTTTTTTCTGCGACAAAGCAAACAGGCAAGGTCTTATACTCTTTATCTTTTACTGCTACCTGTTTTGTTTTCTTCATAGCAGAAGGTCCCCAAGCATTAATTCAGTAGTGATTTACCATTATTACGTATTATCTCTTTATGGCTTCCATCACGAAGACGCTATGGGTCATAGTTGAGTGAAGGTGCCAGCCATTGCTCTGCATGTTCCAACGTCCAGCCTTTGCGTTTGGCGTAATCTTCCACTTGATCCTTTTCAATTTTACCCGTACCAAAGTATTTTGCTTCGGGATGGGAAAAATACCAGCCAGAAACAGCGGCCGTTGGGTACATGGCGAAGTGTTCGGTAATGTTTAGCCCGATGGTTTCATCCGGTTTTAACATCTCCCACAAGGTTCCTTTCTCGGTATGATCGGGGCAGGCTGGGTAACCGGGAGCGGGGCGGATACCTTGGTACTTTTCTGAGATTAATGCTTCATTATCGAGATCTTCTGTTTTGGCATAGCCCCAGTATTCTTTCCGTACTAGCTCGTGCATTTTCTCCGCGAAGGCTTCTGCCAGGCGATCGGCAAGTGATTTCAACAAAATTGCGTTGTAATCATCATGGGCGTTTTCAAAGCGCTCCACATGTTGATCAATACCGATACCCGCGGTAACTGCAAAAGCACCGATGTAGTCATTAAGTTGGGTTTCTTTTGGCGCTATAAAGTCGGATAGGCAGTGGTTAAACTTCCCCTTGCGTGTTTGTTTTTGTTGACGAAGGTGATGCAGTTTATAGGAAATAGCACTCCTGTTTTCATCAGCATAGACTTCAACATCATCGCCTTTGGAGTTGGCAGGAAAGAAGCCGATAACAGCGCGTGCGGTTAGCCATTTTTCATCGATGATGGTTTTTAGCATGGCCTGCGCGTCTTCATAAAGCCTGGTTGCGGTTTCACCAACAACCTCATCGTTTAAAATCTTTGGGAATTTCCCTGCCAGTTGCCATGAGCGGAAGAAGGGCGTCCAGTCGATTCTTTCGAGCAGGTTCTCAAGCGGGTAATCATCAAAGACTTTTGTACCCAAAAAACTTGGCTTAACAATATCATTCGCGTTCCATTCAATGTTTACTGTATGCTCCCGGGCACTTTGCAATGAAGCCAGGGACTTTTTGTTCATGCGTTGCTCGCGTTGCACACGAAGTTTTTCATACTCGTCTTTGTTCTCTTTGACAAAGTCATCTTTGTCACCACCGAGCAGTTTGCTGGCAACACCGACCACTCGCGAGGCATCGGCGACATACAGTGTGGCGTGATCGTATTGTGGTTCAATTTTTACTGCCGTATGTATTTTTGAAGTGGTAGCCCCACCGATCAGTAGCGGCAGATCCAAACCGCGGCGTTGCATTTCTTTGGCAACATGGGTCATTTCTTCGAGCGATGGTGTGATCAGGCCTGATAAACCGATGATGTCGCAGTTTTCTTTGATTGCTGTATCCAGAATTTTATCGCAAGGCACCATGACGCCGAGATCGATCACTTCGTAGCCATTACATTGCAGGACAACACCGACAATATTTTTTCCAATATCATGCACATCGCCTTTGACTGTAGCCATGACGATTTTCCCTTTCGGCTTGTCGGCGAGGTTCAGGCGTTTCTTTTCTTCCTCCATAAATGGCATCAGGTAAGCAACGGCTTTTTTCATGACACGAGCGGACTTGACCACCTGTGGCAGAAACATTTTGCCTGAGCCAAATAGGTCACCGACTACATTCATGCCGTCCATCAAAGGACCTTCAATCACATGCAGCGGTCGTTCAAACCCTTGACGAGACTCTTCGACATCCGCTTCAATAAATTCAGTAATGCCTTTTACCAGTGAATGCTCAAGACGCTTATTTACCTCCCAGCTGCGCCATTCTAAATCTTTCTTTGGGTTATGTGTGGAGGCGTCGGCTCGATACTTTTCTGCAATTTCAAGCAAGGTATCAGTGGCATCATCTTTTCGGTTTAACACCACATCCTCTACTGCATCACGAAGCTCCTGCGGGACCTCACTGTACACTTCGAGCTGCCCGGCATTGACGATCCCCATATCCATACCGGCGTTAATGGCATGGTAAAGGAATACGGCATGGATGGCTTCGCGGACTTTATTGTTACCGCGGAAGGAGAAAGACACATTGGATACGCCGCCTGAAATCATGGCGTGGGGTAAGTTTTGTTTAATCCACCCGGTAGCTTCAATAAAGTCCACGGCATAGTTATTATGCTCTTCGATGCCGGTGGCAATGGCGAAAATATTGGGGTCGAAAATAATATCTCTGGGATCAAAGCCAACGTCTTCCGTCAGAATCTTATAGGCACGCTCACAAATTTCAGTTTTCCGTTCAAAGGTATCTGCCTGGCCTTGTTCGTCGAAGGCCATAACGATCACTGCTGCACCGTAGCGCTGAACCAGTCTGGCCTGTTCGACAAAGGTCTCTTCGCCTTCTTTTAAAGAGATCGAGTTGACGATGCCTTTGCCCTGAATGCATTTCAATCCTGTCTCGATCACCTCCCACTTGGAAGAGTCGAGCATGACCGGCACGCGGCTGATGTCGGGCTCTGATGCGATTAAGTTTAAAAAGCGCTGTATCGCAGCTTTCGAGTCCAACATGGCTTCGTCCATGTTGATGTCGATGATCTGTGCGCCGCTTTCTACCTGTTGTAATGCGACTTCAATGGCGGTTTCGTAATCATCCTCTTTGATTAAACGCAAAAAGCGTGCTGAACCTGTGACGTTTGTTCTTTCGCCAACGTTTATAAATAAACTGTCATCATCAATCGTTAACGGCTCCAAGCCAGATAAACGACATTTATGTTCCTGTGCCAAAGGCTGACGTGGCTTTTTAGCTTCGACTAATTGACTGAAATGAGCAATATGTTTGGGTGTAGTGCCACAGCAGCCGCCAATAATATTGATCATACCTTCGTCGACCCATTGCAGCATTTCCTGGCCCATGTCCTGTGGTGTTTCATCGTAGCCGCCGAATTCATTGGGTAGTCCAGCATTGGGGTGGGCAGAGACGTTAAATTCACTGATACGATGGAGTTCACTGATGTAGGAGCGCAAGTCTTTAGGACCAAGTGCGCAATTTAGACCGATGGATATTGGGTTGGCATGGCGTACCGAGTTATAAAAAGCTTGTGTAGTCTGCCCCGTCAGGGTTCTACCGGAGGCATCGGTTATCGTGCCTGAAATCATGATAGGCAATTCAACGTCATGATCATCGAAGTATTTTTTGACGGCGTAAATTGCCGCTTTGGCGTTCAGGGTATCGAAAATAGTTTCAATCAGTAGTAGGTCAGCGCCACCTTTGATTAGTGCTTCGGTTGATTCATAATAGGCATCGGCCAGTTGATCAAAACTGATGTTTCGGAAGCCTGGATCGTTAACGTCAGGAGAGATGCTGCAAGTACGGTTCGTTGGCCCGAGTACTCCAGCGACAAAGCGCGGTTTTTCTGCCGTGGAGTATTTTTCAGCGGCTTCTTTTGCCAGTCGTGCTGACTCGAAGTTAATTTCTGCTGATAACTCCTCCATATCATAATCGGCCATGGCGATACGGGTGGCGTTGAAGGTATTGGTCTCAATAATGTCAGAACCGGCCTCGAGGTATTCCTGGTGAATGTCCTTAATGATTTGTGGCTGGGTTAAACTCAGTAGGTCATTATTACCTTTAATGTCGCTGTGCCAGTCTGCAAAACGTTGACCACGATAATCTTCTTCTTCCAATTTATATTGCTGGATCATGGTACCCATGGCGCCATCCAGCACCAGAATCTTTTCTTTAAGTAATTCTCTAATTGAAGTTCTTGTCGTCATTGCAGTCGCCAAACTATTATTTATGCCGAGTCATAGCTTTAAGCAGCACATGTTATAACTATGATGTATATGCAAACTGCTTAAAGATGTATAGACGTCTAAATATCTTGTGGCTATAATACCATCAGCTTGGGGAAGGGTGAACCACTTTATGGTTATTTTGCCGTAAATGATTAAACTTCCGCATCATTGTATATGTGATGATTATTGGCTAATAAGGTTCTCTTTCAGATTAATCGGGAAACCAGTGAAAAGCTGGTACTGCCCCCGCAACGGTAAACAAGAAGGTTATTTCATGAGCCACTGAACCTCAAAGGTTTGGGAAGGAGAAATAACCCATGCTTGTGAGTCCGGAGACCGGCCTTGTTAGTAACGAAACAGAACGGTGGGCTCTGTTGATATTTACAATGATTATTTTTGGGAATGCCCGCTAGGATGAAAGAGATCTAGCAATGACACAACAATTACCAGCCAGCAAATCACTAACCGCAACTTTGGTGGCTACCGCTCTGGCGACTAACGCACCTTTAACGGTTGCCAGCGAAACAGCAGGGGCGGATGACAATACTGTGATTATTACCGCCTCACGTTTTAAGGAAAAGGTGGCGAGACTACCTACCAGTATTACGGTTGTCTCAAAAGAAGATATTGAGCGCAGCAATACGACACAGCTTGCACAGCTGTTACGCAATGTTGCAGGTATTCAGCTGTCTTCCGCAAGCGGTAAAACGATCGTCAGTATGCGTGGTATTTCTGCGGAGCAGGCGAGCAATAATGTACTTATTCAGGTGGATGGCCGTCGCCTTAATTATACCGATATTGCGGCTCCTGATTTGGAGTCAGTTTTAGTCTCAGATATTGAGCGCATTGAAATTATTCGTGGCGCAGCCAGTTCGCTCTACGGCGATCAGGCGGTGGCTGGGGTGATTAATATTATTACCCGAAGCGGTAGCTCCAAGGAGTCTAATGCCAACCTTATTGTGGGTAGTTTTGGTACGCTGCAAGGCAATGTTAACCTGAGTCACGAGCTAAGTCCTGAGTGGTCCATGTTATTCAGTGCTAATTATCTGGAAACGGATAATTACCGCGATCATAATGAACGAGAGCAGCAACAACTGGCTTTAAAATTTAATTACCTGACTGAGCGTTCGGACTGGTTATTCGAGATCGGCAAAAATGATGAAGATTTGCAGACTCCAGGAGCCTTGGTAGAAACTGATTTGTCACAGCCGACACAGTCTCGCCCTGAATTTGCTAACGATTATGTGGATACTAAGCAGGATGTACTTCGGATCTTTGGGCAGGAAACGATCGACGCCAACTGGCAGTATGCACTCGATATCAATTATCTGGATTCGGATATAGAAAGCATCAACAGCTTTCTTAATTTCCCGACGACGACAATCAATACCACCGATCGCAAGCAATGGAGTATATATCCGCGCATCAAGGGACAGTTTATAACCGACAGTGGCAGTATTGAATGGACCAGTGGGGTCGACTTTGATCATGCTGAATATGACTTTTCGCTTTTGGGCAGAAGTAATGAGCAGGTTATCAAGAGCCTTTATTCACAGCTCCTGATACCTATTTCGACTCATACGGATATGGAGCTGGCGTGGCGTTATGCTCGTGTCGAAGATGACCTGGTAGATTTAACGGTATATCCGCAGGGAATCAAACTTAAAAACTCGGCGCATGCTTATGATATTGGTTTTACTCGACACTTTTCGGAGCATACCAAGGGTTATCTGCGTTACAGTCAGAATTATCGGTTTGCCAAAGTCGATGAGCAGGCCTATACCCCTGAGAATGTCTTTGGGTTGGAGCCACAAACCGGGGATTCTATTGAGCTGGGGTGGGAGCTGTTACTTGATGATGGGCTTGTCAGCGTTTCGGCCTATCAGTTAGAGCTGGATAATGAAATCTTTTTTGATCCGGGTGCAACACCGCCCTCGGGGGCCCTGTTTCCAGGCGCTAATGTAAATGGTGGCCGCTCGGAGCGTTTAGGCTTAATGCTGGATTATGAGGTGGAGCTGAACCCTCTGCTGAAGGCCGGCGCTAATTACCATTATGTGGATGCTGAAGTAAAACCATATGGTGTAGCGGCGGAAAAAAGTACGGTGCCTGGCGTCTCAAAGCATACGGTTAACGCCTGGTTTGATTATCAGCTGAATTCTTCTACTAACTGGCATTTCGAAGCGAATTATCGAGGTGACCGTTACCAGGAAGGCGATTTGGCGAACAGCTTCCCTAAAATTGATAGTTATGTCCTGTTCAATTCAGCAGTTAATTGGCATTGGCAGGAGTTCACCTTGGGCCTTCGTATCGATAACTTGTTGGATGAAGAGTATATTGATTATGCCCAGTTTAATGGCTACTACCCGGCTGCTGGCCGCTATGGCTATGTTAAACTGAGCTATCGTTTCTAAAACAGGTAAACCAGATGACAGAACGTTTAACACGGATCACCACCAAAAAAGGTGACGCTGGAGAAACCAGTATTGCTTCAGGCGAGCAGTTAAGCAAAGCCTCCCTGCGCATTAACGCCATTGGTGAGGTGGATGAGTTAAACGCAGCGCTTGGCCTGCTAGTTGCCTCACTGGATGCTGTACACCAGGCGGATAACGAGCTGGTAGGGCAGGTTTACCAGTTCTGCCGTGATGTTCAGAATGAACTGTTTAACGTCGGAGGAGAGCTGGCATTGCCGCAACAGCACTTTGTGTCCGAAGAGGGCGTAGCCCATGTTGATGCATTCATTACGAAGCATAATACGCAGCTGCCGCCGCTCAAAGAGTTTGTTATTCCGGGGCAAAACCTGCCATCGGCGCATGCGCATATGGTCCGCTGTATCGCGCGACGGGCTGAAAGAAGTGTGGTACAGCTGCATCAGGAAGAGGGAGTTTCAAGTCAGCTGTTAAGCTATCTGAATCGTCTGTCGGATGCCTTCTTCATTGTGGCACGTCTGCTTGGGCGTCTCGACTCACAGAATGAACCGCAGTGGCGGCGTTAAGGGGAAAATGATGAATAGAATTCAAGTGAAAACACTGAGCCTGATCGCGATGATTGTCGCGATAGGTTTGTATCGACTGTTTCCGCATCCGTTTAATGTCACGCCGGTGATGGCGATGGGATTATTTGCCGGTACCTATTTTGATAAGAGGTGGATGGCTTTTGTTATCCCGCTGGTTTCAATGTTTATCGCTGATATCTTTCTCGGTTTTCATAACACACTGTTATTTGTTTATGGTGCGATAGTGCTGGCGGTATCTATTGGTTTTTTATTGCGACGCTCGGTGTCGCCACTGAAAGTTATCGCGGCGTCGGTTGCAGGCTCCGTCATATTTTTTACCGTTTCAAACTTTGGCGTCTGGTTGGTCAACGATTATTATCCTCCTACCTGGGAAGGCTTAATGACTTGCTACACCATGGCAATCCCATTTTTTCAGCGAACTTTATTAGGCGATTTGCTATTTAATGGAGTCTTGTTTGTCAGTTATTGGTATTTTGCAAAGTCTTATAGAGCATTAAAAGTAGCTAGTTAGCCTGATAGACTAATTAGCTACTTGTTTTTCACTAAGAGTTGCTAGGTGGTTTATTCATGACTTGAGGATCGCAATTAATTAGATTGTTGAGTTTGGTATCTTCAACCAATATCGAAAGACTGATTAGACGCTTTTTACTATTCTTATTAGTAAAGCTGACACAGCGTCCATCAGAGCTGATTGCAATATCCTTAAATTGTTTTTCAGAACTAGAGAAAAAAATATCTTTTATGGCATAGTGCTTCGGGGTCTCATCTGACAGACTAAACGTTATCGGACAGTCATGTTCTTCAATTAACAGTATGGACGGGTCATAGCTATAAAAGTATTTTCCCCGGTTGGAGTTGCCATTAACACCAACGTAAACCACGGTAAGTTCTGTTTTCATATTATTTCCTTCTTTTAGGTGGGTTAAGGTTATTGATATATTCTAAATGCCGCTGTCCTGAACAGGGAGCAGTACTCTTTGTCTCCAGGTAATCGCTTAACAGGCAATACGGTAACATATATGCTATTGATTTATTATTTGCAGTCAGTCCTCTATATTCTTCAAGGGCTTTATTGAGTAATGTTTCTGCCTGCTCCTGCTTTTTTGACTTTGTGTCCATCTCGCCTAAACGCAAAAGATTTAAGCCATACAGGTGCTTCATACTTTTACTGCTACTGTTATTACGTACATAATCCAGACTTTTATTAAAGTAATATCGAGCACTTTGCTCATGGTTTAACTGTTGGTGATAACGACCCAGTTCATAGTTGATTTTAGCGGAGTAAAGTGTGGCGACATCTGTTTTTTGCCCCTTTGTCAGGGAGTTAAGTAAGCTTAAAGCTTCTTCATACTGTATCGTGGCCTTGTCAAATTTTTGCTGTAGTCGAAATATCGTTCCTAAGTGAATCATTGAAAATACCATAGATTCTTTATATTCAATGTTACTGGGGTCAAAAGTGATGAGCTTTTTTAGTAATAGCTTAGACTCGTTGATATGATGTAATGAACTATTGTAATTAGATAATAAATATTCAAGCTCAGCTAAATTTTGGTGAGCTGCCGCTTTATAATATTGGTAGTTTTTCTGGCTCTGAACCTTTTTAGGTAGTTTGGATAGAGTCTGTAATTGGTTTGAGTATTGCTGCTTACTGTTGAAAGTGTCTCCCATATCTTTATAAACTCGTGCGATCCAGGATAGCGTGTCTAAATATTCTATCTGGACATTCTGGTCGAGCTCTTTACTAAGGAACAGTTTTTTCAGTTTCGCTGATTTCTTAAAATGCGGGAGTGCTTCTTGGGCTTTTCCTGAATATAAGCTTATGGTTCCAAGGTTATTATGAGCATAAGAGAGTTCTTTCAAGTATTCTTTATTGGTCGGTTCCTGGTTATATAAGGTATGTGCCAGGTTATAGTATTGCTGCCAATGTTTCTGGGCATTGGAATAATTGTTCTCCAGGTATTCTAAATAGCCAATCCAGTAATAAGTTTGACCTAAGTGCATCTTTGCTCTGGTAGAACCATGGTTGATTGAAATGACTTGTTTAAGTGTCGTCTCTGTTTTGTTAAATAAAGACCTGGCCTTATCAAACCTCCCCTGCTGGCTATAGACTTCACCAAGAAGCTTTTGGGCTAATGCGACATGAAACTTTGCAGTTGAGTCTGATATTTTAGTTTGATTATAGTAGTTGAGGATTTTAGTCCCGACATTTGCCAGTAGATCCAGTTTGCCCACTGGTACCAACTCCTTTTTCAATTCTTGATTCATGAATGAAATCAAGTTTTCTGCACTGGCTCGAGCTGACTTTTGCTGAAGCCGAGCATCATTAGCAATAAATAGAGCTGCTAGTGATATCAGAGAAAGACTGGTGATAAAAGCAATCATAACATTTTTGTACCATTTTTTTCTGGAAATAACGTTAATCGACTTTTCAATATATTCTTGTGTTTCTTCAGCTAGTTTATGTGAGTTTTTCATCAGGTATCTCGCCTCTTCCAAAGCTTTTCCCTGTCCCAGCAACCACTCATCCCCCTTGTTATGCTTCAACCATAATTCGCAGTTAGTTGTAATATGTTCTTCAGCGATAAGGTTGCTGTAATTGGTAGTTATCCATCTCTGAGAAAGGTTCCACTTGTGAATAAGGCTTTTTCTATAAAATCGAACAGAAACTTGATTATGTTGTATATTGCACACTAATAATTTTTGCTCTATGAGCTTATGAATCACTTGCAACATTTCACCAGAGTCGATGTGGTTTAGGTTTAAGCTCTTGATTGCGATATGAAACTGACCATCAAACTTTACAGTAATGAGGTGAGAGAGTAGTTGGTAAATGACATCTTTTGAGTCTGTTAGCTGTTCCAGAAGCGGTAGTCCACAGGGTTGTAGAAGATTAGGTTCCTTTTGTTTTATTTTGATGTATGAGTGATGACTTATGCTGTTGTTCTCTTTATATAGTAACAGGCGATGCAAAATTTCCTGTAATCGCTTTAAATCTAGATTATTTTTTAATACGTCATTAACTAATCTATCGGTAAGGGATGTATTGGTTCTATGGTCATAACCAAGACTTAACCCTGATAGTTTGGCAGGTTCATGTATTATCTGATGCAGTTCTGTTCTGTTGGGACTTTTTAATTCATACCTATGACTATTAGCAAGCGCAGAATATTTCCCAGAGTAATGTATTGCATGGAAATCTTTGTAGTTTATGGATAGTAGTACAGGAGTTGTATTGCTACTGATGAGGTTTTCCAGCTTATTAAGAAATGGCGGATTGTTGATTGCCGCGGATATCGGCAATAGTTTTGTGAAGTCAATATGATCGATACAGATGATAAACGAGCCGGCTGCCTTAGAATCAACCTGGGCAAGAAATGCATTAAAGGCGTGGGCCAGGTTACTATCATTGACTTCGTCACCATCGAATACCAGAAGTTCTATACCGGTATTGAGAAGTTTTGATCTGATTCCTGCATGTATCAGGGAGGTTTTGCCTTGAGAGCTATCCCCTATCAGTAAGGTGTTTCTCTGAGGCCAATGGCTATTAGTATTAGGTTGGGTTAAATATCCGCAGAGCTGCTGTATATCATAGTCACGGCCAAAGAATAAATGAGACTCATCAATATTAAATGCTCTGGGTCCTGGATAAGGGGCTACTGTGTCGCTTAACTGTGGGGCGCTTTCTGATAAGTGTTGGACGGCTGCAACAAGCTTATATCCACGCTTAGGGATGGTTTGTATATATTGCGGGTCTTTTGACTTATCACCGAGTGACTTTCTTAAATTAGCAATACTTTTATGAAGAGGATTGTCGCTTAAAAACTGATTCGGCCAGCATCGATCAATGATAATACTTGATGGAACAACATCTCCGGCTTTTTCAATTAAGCACAATAACACATCCATATTTTTGGGTTCTATGGTGAGTTGTTTTGCCTGATTTGTTGCATATATGAATTTATTAGTATCAGGCTGAACAAGCCAGTCTCCTATCTGGATCATTTTCTTTCCCATTGTATTCCTCAGAAGTGTTTGTTTTAGATGAAAGTAACTACTAGCAAGCCCAGTTAACCGGTTGTTTTTAAAGGGTTATTTTGTCTTCAGGTTTCCTCCAGCTTTCTCCAGTATTCCGGAAGGACTTTTGTTCTCCAATGTTGCATAACTTGATCAAGTTTTACGTGCAGTAGCGCAAAAATAATGAATGCAAAAATGACTTAAGATTTAAGGGAGTAAGAGATGATTAATTTAAAGCAGCTAGTATCAGTTATTCAGAAAAGTGCAATATCAGCCTCAGCAGAAGTAGCTAAGAAGAATTTAGAAATCCTGGATGATTTTTTTGAGCATGCAGAAGATGGTACTGAAATTGATGACCTTGCCAAGTCAGCTATATCTGCTATTTCTGAGTTGGATAGTCAGAACGAAGAAGAAGAACAAAAAATTAAAGACATTCTAAACAGTTTATCTGACGCACTGAAAAAGTCAGGCCATAGTAACAGCGGTGCTCTAATTCCTAGGTGTGTTGATATTGGCTATCCGAATATCACTTCTGAAGGCGGGGAGTCACATAATGTGAGGGTGCCATTACTAAGCCTTGTTCCACTCAATTCAATTCAATTGTCAAAGCTGAAGTTTACTACAGACCTGGCTCTCAGCGTTGTTGATGATGAGTTACAGATTTCCTTCCCCGAACAAAAGAAAGCGGGTTTGCTAAAAAAATCTAAAGAATCTGATAACGCTGATTCTCATCACGCCACTCTGGAAGTCGTTATTGACTGTATAGAGCCTCCACAAGGTTTGAAGAAGCTTGTGGAAGGTTACGACCGAGCACTAAGAGCCCAGATCCCTGGATAGCCAGAGCTGGGTTAATTTTGCAACACACTTTAACTTAAATAGAAAATATAAGGAGATACATTATGCCTAGTGCACAACCACCATTAGTTGGAATGGCAGAGCAATTTACAGGGCTGCCAATGGGAGACTTGATTGGAGCGCCGTTAATGGCAGCTGCTAAAGCGAATTCAGCGATGGCAGCAACCCAGACCAAGTTTCTATTAGATACTTGTTTCGCTAAGGAGGAGACATCTGATGGTAAAGAAAATTATAAGCCAGTTCTCATTAAGATGACGTTAACAAGAGGTGTCTTGGTTCCTGTAGACCCTGATAAGCCCGAGCAAGAACCTAAAATCGAACAGGTAGAAACAACTTTCGACCTGCCATTATTGACTGTATTACCTCTTAATTCATTGGCCGTTGATGATGTGTCAATTGGGTTTGATATGGAAGTTAAGTCAAGCTTTAGTGAGTCTACAAATGAGAAAACAGAGGAAGCTTTAAGTGCAAAGTCCAGTTTTTCAACTAAAGTCGGCTATGGCGTTTTCTCTGCTGAAGTGACTGGCAGCGTAAGTTATGACAGCAGTAGTTCTTCCTCTCATGATACACACTATGAGAAAAGTAATTCGGCGCAATACAGCGTTAAAGTCCATGCCGGACAAATCCAATTACCAAAAGGAGTAACCACCATTATCACAGCCTTTACCAACAGCATTTCTCCAATTGAAATGCCGACAGCTGCCTAATTGAGGTCTAACCGACTAAGGTCATTTTCGGATGGCCTTAGTCACAACTATAAAGGAGTTCACTATGTTAACCCAAATAAACTGCCCTAACTGCCAAAGTCCGATCCCAATAGATTTAAAGGGGCTTGTAGGAGGGGAGTCATTTCATTGCAAATGCTGCCAGGCCAAATTGTCCTTATCTGAGGACAGTACTGATGTTGTTTCATCCGCTGTCACTTCTTTTGAGAAAGTCGCTCAGCAGGCTAAAGGATAGTCATATTTTAAGTAAGGAGGTTATTTATGAATATTGAGATTGGAACTATCGATCTAGGCGCGGTCGGATTTAAAGCAGCTAAATACCGAGAGTGGGATGCCAATACCTACATGCAAGGTGCCACTAATGATTCTGACTGGGCAGGGCTTTACATTGCTAACAATGAAGCTGTGTGCTGTGGTTATTTACCCGATTACGCCGATCGGAGTGGAAATGGGACTGGTTATATCCATAAAGTACGCTTGGCACAGGATATGCCTATAATCAGCTGTTTTGATGAGTCTTTTAAAAGAGGTAATGTTGATATTCCTGCTTTAAAAAAAGCGCTGCGGGATAAGGGCGTTACTGTTCAGAACACAGATTACCTGATGCCTAAATTAGGTCAGTTGGGTTATGTTTTTCGGTGTTACAACAACGAAGATAGTGAGATTGAGTTAATCATTCCTAATCTACTCGCGGATACTGTAGAAATGGAAGCTGTGCAGGAGTGCGCAATAAAAAGCTATGAAGTACAGAGATGCGTATCGCTTTAGTTGATTAAGATGTAAAAAAACAGGAGAATTATTATGCCTTGGAATAATAAGTGTATATGGGGAACCCCGGAGGGTTTTACCGATGCTGCTGCCTTAGGTGCAGTGAATGACGCAGATTTCTCACAGTCAATATTTGTAGTTACCCACAATAACAAAGGAACACGTTCAGCTTACACCTACTATGACTTCGGTGGGTACAGGTTGTGTGTGGTTGCCCATATTCATATTAAAAATGGAAAATTTGTAGCTCCCGGTCACTCCTATATCTGTGGTTGGGAGAATTGGTCAATGACAACGCCTGATGATGTTTGTCGTGTGATTGAGGGGCTTCACGATGAAGGGACCTTTCCTGAAGATGAGCGCTACCCACATCAATTATCGTCTAATTGTTGACACTAAACGTATGCATCGACTTGTTTACTTAATGTGAAATGAGTCGATGGCCAGAAACTCTTTTACTGGTACCAGGGTTATCTTTAAAACAAGTTCTTTGGAATGATTTGTTTGGATAACCCACTTTTGTTCAATCTGGTTATTGGCTGATTGTGTTGTTTCAAGCTTCGCTGACTGTAACTCCTGATATTCCTCGGTTATTTTGCGACGCAATGTTAGAAATCGCTCCGCACTTATTTCTTCAGCGCAACCGTCTGTAAAATAGCGCCAAATTAATGAGTAATTACCTAAATTCAATGCTCTGATCAAGTCGTTGACAATGCCCTGTGTGATTTTTGTACACTGTTCTTCAGTGAGATTACTCAATTCCAGATGTGTCATAAGTTTTAACAGACTTTTGCAGTTTGCCCTGCAAAATCATAGTGATTTCTCTATAATTAGGCCAAATTGAAATCTACAACGCGCTAAGCGAAAAGTCTAGTTTATGATTCATTACGAGATCCATCCGGTCAATCCAGAGGCTCATCTATTTGAAGTCAAACTTCACCTGGATCCCGTCAAAAACGAGGCTGGCCAAAAGTTATACCTTCCAAACTGGATCCCGGGCAGCTATATGATCCGGGACTTTGCTAAACATATTCAGTGGATAAAAGCTGAATCTGCATCGGGTGAGCTGCAGTTGCAACGGCTCGACAAGTCGTCCTGGCTGTTACCGGCTTCGCAAGAGAAGCTGGTCGTGACCTATCAGGTCTATGCCTGGGATTTGTCGGTGCGCGGCGCCCATCTCGACCAAACTCACGGCTTTTTTAACGGTACCTGTATGTTTCTTGCTGTGGATGGAAGGGAAGGTGAAACCTGCTCTCTCGACATCAGTCGTCCTGATGGAAAGGACTATGTTCACTGGCGACTGGCAACCGGGCTGAAGCCAGTCGAGGGTACCGAAGAGTTTGCTTTTGGTCGCTATCAGGCCGCCGATTATGATGAGCTTATCGACTGTCCGGTTGAAATGGCCGACTTTCATTTGATCAGCTTTGAAGCCTGCGACATTCCTCATCATATGGTGTTAACCGGTCGTCATCGGGTCGATAGTGAGCGGCTGGCTTCGGATCTGAAAAAGATTTGTGAGCATCATATTCGGTTTTTCGGCGAACCGGCGCCGATGGACCGTTATCTTTTTATGACCTATGTTCTCGGTGATGGCTTTGGTGGTCTAGAACACCGTAATTCGACGGCTTTGCACTGTAGTCGACGGGATTTACCGTTGGAGACGGACGATACACATAAAGTTAAGGACAGCTACCAGACGTTTCTCGATTTGTGTTCCCACGAGTATTTTCATACGTGGAATGTCAAGCGCATTAAGCCGGCCGAGTTCCTGCCTTATGATATGCAGAGTGAAAGTTACACTGAGCTGTTATGGGCTTTTGAAGGCATTACATCCTACTATGATAATCTGGCATTAGCGCAAACGGCGTCGATCAGTGCTGAGGAGTACCTGACACGACTGGCTAAAACTTTGACCTCGGTACGACGCTCAAAGGGACGCATGATTCAGACCGTCACCGACTCGAGTTTTGATGCCTGGACGAAGTTTTATAAACAGGATGAAAATGCACCTAATGCAGTGGTTAGCTATTATACTAAAGGCGCGGAAGTGGCTTTGTGTCTGGACTTGCTGATTCGTCAGAAAACGGACTGGGAGAAATCCCTGAAAGACATCATGCGACGTTTATGGATAGAATACGGTAAAGCACAGCAGGGCGTTGAAAACGATACCATTCAAAGTCTTGTATTAGAGGAAGTTCCTGAGTCGGCATGTCAGGAGATCAAGGACTTTTTCCAACTGGCTTTGTATAGTACAGAGCAGTTACCGACAGTGTCGTTGCTACAGTCCGTGGGGCTAGAGTTTAAGTGTTTGCCGCGCCAGGAGCGTAATGATCGGGGCGAGTTTAAGAAGGAACTTCCACAGTATAAGGAACTGGCCGCTTTAGGTATTGAATTTAAGTCTAAAGCAACGGGTATTCTGGTAAAAAATGTCTATGCCGATGGCGCAGCAGGCAAGGCCGGAGTTGCTGCTGGCGATCAGTTGATTGCCTTGAATGGGTTAAAAATTGCGGCAGATGATTTTGATAGCCATATACAACAGATCCCAGTTGGTGAAACCATTACCCTGTCCGGATTTCGAAGAGATGAACTGATGGAATTTGAGGTGGTATTAGAAGCTGCGGAATGTGATACTGCCTATATCACTTATGCTGAGAACTTTGACGATAAGAAGAGTTGCTTTAACTCTTGGTTAAATATTCATAATTCTGGAACACAATCATAATGAAAATAGTTACATTCAACATTAATAGTATTCGTACTAGGGTCCACCAAATTGAAGCGTTGGTAGAGAACCATGATCCGGATATTATCTGTATTCAGGAAACCAAAGTACATGACGATATGTTCCCTTTCGACTTGTACGAACACCTGGGGTACCACATTGAAATTCATGGCGGTAAAGCTCATTATGGAGTGGCGACCTTCAGTAAGGAAAAGCCATTAACAGTAGAAAAAGGCTTTCCCAATGAGCCTGAAGATGCGCAGCGTCGCATGATCATTACCAGCTACCAGTATGGTGATGAAACGATTAAAGTCTTAAATGGTTACTTCCCGCAAGGTGAAAATCGGGAGCACCCAACTAAATTTCCTTACAAGAAGCAGTTTTATGAAAACTTGCAGATGTATCTGGAAAATCAGGATGGAGAAAACAGCCGTACTATCGTCCTTGGCGATATTAATGTGTCGCAGCTTGATATTGATATCGGTATTGGCGAGCAAAATCGTAAGCGTTGGCTGCGTGAAGGTAAGTGTAGCTTCTTACCGGAAGAGCGCGAATGGGTTCAGCGCATGTTAAGTACGGGGTTGTATGATACTTACCGTACGATAAATCCGGACAAAGACGATAAATTCAGCTGGTTTGACTATCGGAGTCGTGGGTTCCAGCGTGAGCCGAAGCGTGGGTTGAGAATTGATTCTATTTTTGCCTGTGACTGGCTTAATCAACGTGCGGTGGCTTCGGATATTGATTATGATATACGCTCTATGGAGCGTCCATCGGATCACGCACCAGTATGGACGGAGTTTGATTTAGATAGATAGCCTCAAAACTGGAGAGGGAGTTTGTTATGACGAAGAGCTGGAAATGGTTCAAACGAGTTCTGTGGGTATTATTAAGCCTTTTCGTTTTACTGTTTCTAGCCGTTTCCGTTCTGGTCTATCTGGTTAACTCAGAAGCTTATCTGGAAGGCTATATTAGCGATAATTTCGGCCTTAAGGCGGATATTGGCGAGTTAGACGTATCGCTCTTCAGTGGAACCATTAACGTTAGCTCCAGTGTTATTGGCCCTAAGGATAAGCCCTATATACAGTTCGATAGCCTTAAAGGTGAGCTTGATTACAGCGAGCTCTGGTCAAGCCGTCTGACGGTGGAAAGGGTTGAACTGACCAATACTAAGCTACGTTACCCCTTTGAATTTCAGCTTAAAGAATCGGATGAACCCGAGTCAGAAGATTCGTCGCTGCTTTTTGACTTTATTAACGTCACCGCCATCGATATCAATAATTTTGATTTTATTTATGAGGATGGCGTTAGCCTTGTTATAAAGAATGCCAATGTTCAGATCCTTGATTTACCTGTCGCTGAGGAAGGTTTCTTATTATTTGGAGATCTGGAACGACTGGTTAAAGCCAGTAAAACTCGAGTGGATGCATCAATTGGTTCTCTAAGTTCAGACAAAAGCCAATTAAACCAATTAGAGCTGCATGCATTTGTAGATAAAGAGCAGTTGATCATTGAAAGTTTAAAGTCTGGTCACTCGAATTTAATGATCGACTTACTGGACCATTCAGCAACCAGTTCAGCGCCAGCAACAGTGGCTCAAGCTGACAGCGAGCCGCTGCAACTGCCATTTAACGATGTGATGATTAAACATATTGCGCTTGGCAAAACCAATCTGGCGATTAAAGATAAAGAGCCGCTTTCGATAAAAAATATTGAGGCTTCATTTAACGAGTTGTTACTGGTCAAAGACAAGCAGGCGTTATGGCTCGACTGGCCACAGTTTTACCAGAGCCAAAACAGTCGCTTTGAGCTGCGCACTGACGTTATGGAATCGTCAGTGCTGGGCTATCAAGTTCTGGAGCTTAAAGGCCGGCTGAAGGAGAGCACTTTTACTTTCCCTGAACTGCATATAAAACAGCCGACAGTAACTGTGCAGTCAAGTACTGCTGAAAGCTCATCACCAGAAACTTCTGCCCCCGCAATTTTTCTGCCGTTTAAACGTGCGGTATTAAAAAATGGTACGATTGAACAGGCTTCATTCGAATACACTCAGGGAGAAGAGCATCATCAGGTTCAGGGGGTGAATATTGAGCTGTCCGAACTCCCTTTAATTCGAAACAATAAGCCAATCTTCGATGATAATAAACTCGACGTTGGGCAAACGCTCGCTACGATTCAGCTTGAGAATGCCAGTTATAACGGTAACTTTGGCCAGATTGAGCAAGTCGCTTCCCATCTTTCGTTACAGGGTGCTGATTTATCGGTAAAAACATTGGCTTTGATGGACCCGGTAATTCGTTATCGGTTGCCCGACTCACCAGCTGTTGAAGAAACGGCAAGCGCTTCGGAAGCGACGCCATTTGCTTTGAATAGCATTCAGTTGGAGCAGCTAGCTGTATCAGGCGCTGGTTTCGAGGTCACGCAAGATGACTCAACTTATGCGGGGACAGGGGTAAATATTGACCTTAGGACTGTCCCTGTGTATGCCGGCTCACAGTGGGTGATTGCACAACCCAATCAATGGCAGGGTAAGACAGAGTTAGAGTTGGAAGCTGCTACCATAACTCTTCCTCAGGGTCGCCTACAGGGGATAACGGCTGCATCATCGATAGAAAATCAAACCATACTGGTTCATGGTCTTGCTCTACAGCAGGCCGATTTAGCCGTGGTAGCAAAGGACGAAGTACAGTCCGCTGAGGCGCAGGATCAACCTTTGCCGATAGACACCGTTGAGTTGCAGGGCATTGATTTAAACAATATTAGCTTTACTTATCAGCAACAGGAAGAGCAGTACAGTATCAGCAATGCAGACATACGGTTACAAAGTTTACCGTTAATTCGTAATGGCCAGCTCTTAAGTCAACCTGCTGACTTTATGCAGTCAGGTTCGAACCAGCTTAGTTTCAACATAGCAAGTATCACGATACCACAGGGCACTATTCGAGGGTTAAGTACGCAAGGGGTACTACGACAGCGAGATTTGAGTCTGGATCACTTCATCACTGAGTCGGCCGAATTTAAACTGACGCTGCCTAAAGCTGTTGCCGATGACACTTCTTCGGATGAAGGGGCTGTGGCGAAAACTCAATCTGAGACAGAAGCTTTCATACTGAGAACGTTTAAAGTCGCAGATTTAAAGTTGCAAAATACGAATGCTGAAGTTACTCAGCAGACAGAAGAGGGTGAGGTTCAAACTCGGGTTAACAATCTATATTTAGGTGCTACTGAGTTAATGCTGGTGAAAAATAACCAAACCATTGACCAGTGGTATGGCTCACAGTTGGAAAATGCGTTTTCACTGATAGCCTTAAATGTTGAGCATGTTCAGCAAAAACAAAACGACATTCGCGACTTGACGGTAACAGCCGTTCAAAGCAACCAGAATATTCGCGTCAAACCTTTACGTCTGACCTACAACGAAGCGCCTTTAAGCGCTGAGTGGAATATTGATTTAAGCCAGCAGCCTTATCACTCAACTTACGTTTCGACCTTTAACGATCTGGCGCTGGAAAAACTCATTGAACCAGCCGATGAAAAAAGCGCCGCTTTATCAGGTCAGCTCGATGGGGATATCAACCTTGAATTCGACGGCTTAGAGCCAGAGAGTATTCTGTCGAGTCTGCAAGGTTCGATTTTAGTGGAAAACCAGACATTGGTGACCTTGCATCGCCTCAACGTTAATGAAGTGCTACGCAGCTTCCTCGACAGTCAAAGTTTTGGTCTGCTGGATATTGGCGGTTTCCTGCTGGCTGGCCCGGTTGGGTTACTGGCATCGCAGGGTGTCAGTCTGCAGGATACCTTGAGCCAGCTTGGTGCCGATAGAGGTGATACTTTAATCCCTAATATGCACGTTGATATGACGCTTGATCAGGGCGTGCTGCAAACTAAAGATGTTGCGGTAGCGACGGAAAAATATCGTTTTGCTTTTAACGGTCAAATCGACCTGGGTAAGCAAGAGTTTAATGATTTTGAATTCGACATCATTAACGAAAAAGGCTGTAGCGAATACGGACAAACCTTAAACGGTAGTTTGGCTTCTCCTGAGATTGAAACCTTTACTGCGGCATTTGACGCGGTCACCGGTTCGGTGGTGGGCTTATTTAAGCAAGGCGTTGGCTTATTAACTGGCGGCGCCTGTTCGTCGGTTTATGATGGCGAGGTGCCTCACCCTGAGGAGGGCGTTGAGATCATTCCGAAAGATAAACAGCGCACTTTCAATGAAGAGGGAGAGGAAAGCGGTAGCGAAGACTCCACTAATGAAACTGAAAATGATGAGGGCGTTTAGGCGTTAGCGATAGCACCTTTATTCACACCTTCAAAAGCTTTTACCACTATTTGAGCATTCGGCTCAATCTGTCTGAGTTGTTTTGCAATATGATTAGCAATTAGCTCAACAGTAGAATCACTTTTCATCAGGTGACACCGTTTTTTAGGCAGCTCCAGTGAGAAGTACCCCTGCTCGCTGGTGTAAGCAAAGCGATAGTAATCGTTCGGGTTTTCTACTTCAGTACTCACCAGATCTTCTTCGGTACCGATATAAATATCTTCCCACTTTTCACACCATAGCGCTTCCAGTTCCTGACTACGCTCGCCATTTTTGAATATATGGATTTGTGAGCGATGACCGTGGGCAATGCGCTGACAGTCACCCAGATGCTTTTTCAGGCCGTGTACATAATGATAATAATCGCCCTCGATCGATTCGGTGCTCAATTTAAGATGGATCTTAGCGACATTGCCTGGCACAACCTCTAAACAGGCTTTATTGAGTACCTTGGTTACTGCTTCCATGGACACTTCCGGGGATTCAAGTAAGACTACGGCCTGTTCAGGAGACTGGTGGTAATAACGGTTACTGGAGGTGTCGGACAGGGTTAAGTGCAGTCCTTTATCATTACGTTCAAATGACACATGCTCGCTCTGTGTGGGTACGACAAACTTATGATCGACAGAGGCATCGATGGCTTGCTTGATACGCTTTTTGACATCGCCAAAGTCGAAAACCATGCCCTGTTCATCGAGCTCACCCTCGAGAATCAAGTCAACAATCCAGCTTTCCCCAACAATTCCCCGGTGAACATCGAAGAAGGCGAAATCAATGACGGTAAGTTGATCAACAAAAAGTGCTGGCATAATGTTTCACGAAGATGAGTCGTTTGCGTTTAATCTTAAGCTAAATTATAGCATAATCAGTGCAAACTCTAATGAAGATTTTAAGCATGACACAAAAATATGATTTGTATGCCCTGGGTAATGCCCTGGTCGATATCGAAGTCGAAGTTCAGGAGACTGAGCTGGAGCGTCTGGGCGTTGAAAAGGGCGTGATGACGCTGGTGGATGAAGAGCGTCATGATTATCTGTTAGGTCACTTAGAAGGTAATATTCACCAACGGGCTTCTGGCGGCTCGGCTGCCAACAGCGTGATTGCGCTGGCCCAACTAGGAGGCAAGGCCTTTCATTCATGCAAGGTGGCTAAAGATGAAGCGGGCGTCTTTTATTCCGATGACTTAAATAATGCGGGTGTCGCAAATACGCTTCAGCATCTGGAAGATAACCACGGTAAGACCGGCAAGTGTCTGGTCATGATCACGCCGGATGCCGATCGCACTATGAATACTTATCTGGGGATCAGCAGCGAGCTGAAAGAGCAGGACGTTAATTATGATGCTTTAGCAGCTAGCCAGTATTTATATATTGAAGGTTATTTAGTCAGCTCCCCGGAAGCTCACCAGGCTGCAATCAAGGCGCGTAACTTTGCGCGTGAGGAAGGCGTCAAAGTGGCGACGACATTGTCCGATCCGAACATGGTTCGCTTTTTCAAACCCGAGATCGAGCAGGTTTTAGATGGCGGGGTGGATTTGTTATTCTGTAATGACGATGAAGCGCTGGAATACACTGGGGTTGAGACTGTTGAAAGAGCGCTTGAGGTGTTATCGCAACAGGCCAAACAAGTGATTATTACTCAGGGTAAACAGGGGGCTCTGAGTTTTAACGGTGAGCAGAACCACCGGATCGAACCTTTTAACGTTAAGGCCGTGGATACTAATGGCGCGGGTGATATGTTTGCTGGCGCCTTTATGTTTGGCTTAACTAATGGCCTGAACTGGGCGGAAACGGGCAAGCTCGCCAGCTTTGCATCCGCTCACTTAGTCACCCAGTTTGGCCCGCGCTTAAAGCCCACTGCGGTTGATGAGTTGGTACAGTTTGCACAGAAGGAATTTAACCTGAAGTCATGAAATCGATTTGGATTATGCGACATGGCGACGCTCCTTATATTAATGGGGAGCGTCAAATATCCGATGCGGGGCATCAACAGGTCGCACAGATGGCTCATTGGTTTGCTGAACAGCTGAAGCAGCAAGATGACATTCTGAGTACCTTATTGGTTAGTCCCATACTACGGGCGCAGCAAACGGCCGATACCTTCGAGAAAACGCTAAAAGAAGTGATGGGGGGGCGTTGGAGCCGGGAAACTGAGCCGCTGGTCGCTCCAGACGCTAATGCCGATATTACGATTCCCTATGTTGAGCAAACTACCAACGGCACAACCGTCTTGATTAGTCATATGCCATTAGTTTCTAATCTCTGGGCTTCTTGGCTAGGCGGTGAGTCCCAGTATTTTCCAACGGCAGCGATGGGTTGCCTCTCCATTGATCCTGATAATGCTTCTCAAACGGGTAAAAAAATTATTTTCCACAGTCCTGAGTAAGTCGTTGATACAATGTAAATAACGTTATCACTGGAAGTCCGCGGCAAAAATGGCTAGCATTGCGGTTTATGACGTTTGCGTGACATTTGCCGTGGAACAACAAAAAGTTAAAAAAGCTGGTCTACTCAGAGCCTTGTGGGTTATTTTGTTTTCAATTGCCTCGACGGGGAAGTATTGCCTGCTTACTTTATATCATGCGCTGTTTTCAAAGCGTAATACTGAAGTGTTGCGACCTAAGGTCGACAGTGTTATCCATCGCTGGGGGAAAAGCCTGGTAAGCTGCATCAGGTTACGCTGGACGGTCAAAGGTGATTTTGACTCACAAATCGAAGAAGGACGACGCGTCATTATTTTGGCGAACCATTCCAGTGCCTATGATATTCCACTGATATTTGCCGCTTTGCCGGGAAGTATCCGCATGATTTCCAAAAAAGAATTATTTAAAGTGCCTTTGCTTTCCAGTGCGATGAAAGCCGCTGAGATTTTGTCGGTCGATCGGCAAAATCGACAGCAAGCTATCCAGGATCTGGCCACTGCTAAGAGTAAAATGGAAAGTGGGATACGAATTTGCATGTTCCCGGAAGGAACACGCTCAAAAACGGGCGAGTTGTTACCCTTGAAGAAAGGCGCCATTCGTCTGGCTATTGATACCAATGCCGTGATCATCCCGGTTGCGATTCAGGATATTTATAAAGTGTTGCCCGACAAGAAGTGGCTCAATATGCGATTAAATCAGGAAGTAACGGTGAATGTAGGCAAGGCGATCGATTGTCGTGATTATGCCGTAGATCAACGTAATGAATTGCGTGATTTAGTGTATAATTCTTTACAGACTCTGCTAAACGAGAAAGCGTCATGAATGAATCCAATATTTACCAACAAGCCGAACTGGAGTTATCAACCATCGCTGACTTTGTACGCTTTGCGGCAACTCAGTTTCACCAGTCCGACTTGTATTTCGGTCATGGCACAGATAACCCATGGGATGAAGCAGTAGCGGTAGTACTGCAAATGCTTGATTTGCCCGCTGACTATCCGCAGAGTATGCTGAATGCTAAGGTGTTGGCTGAAGAGAAAAAGCACCTGCTTCATGCCATTGAGACCCGAGTAACCAAGCGTAAGCCTTTGGCTTATATTACCAATAAAGCCTACTTCGCAGGCCTCGAATTTTATGTAGACGAGCGCGTGTTAGTACCACGGTCGCCGATCGCGGAATTGATCCACAACGACTTCTATCCCTGGTTGGAAGCGGATAATCCCAAAGTGCTGGATTTATGCTGTGGTAGCGGCTGTATCGGTTTAGCGGTTGCTGCTTATATTGATGATGCTGAAGTTACCATGTCCGATGTTTCGCAAGATGCCCTGACTGTGGCTGAAATTAATATTGAGCGCTTGGGGCTTTACCATAAAGCTCGTGCCGTGCAATCGGATTTGTTTGATCAGCTGCAGGGTGAGTCTTTTGATCTGATTGTCTCTAACCCGCCTTATGTTGATGCCGAAGATTTGGCCGATATGCCGCAAGAGTATCACCACGAGCCTGAGATTGGTCTGGGCTCTGGAGTCGATGGCTTAGAGTTAACACGACAGATTCTAGAGCAAGCGGCAGACTACTTAAGCGATCAGGGTATCCTGATTGTGGAAGTAGGTAATAGCTGGCCGGCGCTAGAAGAGGCGCTCCCCGACGTACCATTCACCTGGGTTGAGTTCGAGCAGGGCGGGGATGGAGTGTTCGCATTAACTAAACAGCAGTTATTGGAGCATTTTGCGATCGACTAATGTTATTTGAGCAGCCGATATCTAAGCAAATCAATTCAGAACAGGAGCATTGTGTTTACGAGTTTGCAAAACACTTTAATCAGTATTTTGCTGAATGTAACATCCAGTTAATCCCTGGAGCTGATGAACCCTTTTACCGTGCTGCCCGGAGTGCTTCCGAGTTTGCTATTATCTACTCCACCTATGACTACTTTTCGAGCGCTTTACACGAATTAGCTCATTGGTGTATTGCCGGTGAACAGCGTCGTCAGCGAGATGATTATGGCTATTGGTATGAACCGGATGGCCGGAGTGCAGAGCTTCAGCAGCTGTTTTACCAGGTAGAACAAAAACCACAGGCGCTGGAATGGGCTTTTAGCCTGGCTGCCGATCTGCCTTTTCGCCTCAGTCTGGATAATTTCAATAACACCGCTCTGCAAAACGGCGAGGTGGAATGTTTTAGGGATGCTGTTTTCAGTCAGCTGAAGCATTATTTCAACGCAGGCTTCCCGTATCGAGCGCAGCGACTTATCGCCCTGTTGTGTCGTTTATACCGCAATCAACAGCCCATTCAATTACCGCAGAAGAGCAGATGTTTACTTTAGGCTTTATCATTAACCCATTCGCCGGGATCGGTGGCAAAGTTGGCCTTAAGGGCAGCGACGGCGAAGCTATTCGGACCGAGGCTTTTGCCCGTGGTGCAAAACCGCAGGCTGTAGAAAGAGCCCGCGTGGCGTTAGAGTCACTGCTGGACTATCAGGACAAATTAGAGGTGTTAACCGCATCGGGTGACATGGGAGAAAACCTGTTGCAGGATATGGGTTTCAATTATCAGGTGGTACACGACAGCCGTGAACCGTCGACTTTTGAGGATACTATCGAAGCAGCCAAAACCATGGCCGGCCTTGACGGCAGTCATCACCGAGTCGAAGTTCTGCTATTTGCCGGCGGTGATGGCACTGCACGTAATGTTTATGAGGCGGTGGATGAAGCGGTTCCTGTTCTTGGCATCCCGGCCGGCGTTAAAATCCATTCGGGAGTTTACGCCGTAACCCCACATGCTGCTGGATTAGTGATTGAAAAGATGCTCAATCAGAAGCTGGTCAGTTTGTTGGAAACCTCGGTGATGGACATCGATGAAGAGGCTTTTCGCCAGGGAGTCGTGCGAGCGAAGCAGTATGGTGAGATGCAGGTACCCGCAGAGCACCGCTATATACAGGCAACAAAGTCCGGCGGGCGCGAGGTAGAAGAGCTTGTTTTGCAGGATATTGCGGACTTTATTATCGACAATATGGAGGATGAGCGATATTACCTGGTGGGTTCTGGCTCGACCTGTGCTGTCGTGATGGATGCGCTGGGCCTGGAGAATACACTGTTAGGAATTGATTGTGTTCACCAGGGCAAACTTATTGCCAGTGACATGACCGAGGCGGACATCTTGCAGCTACTAAAAGACCATCCAAAACAGGTCAAAGTGGTGATCACGGTCATCGGCGGCCAGGGACATATCATTGGTCGCGGTAATCAGCAGCTAAGCTCTGCAGTATTGTCGCAGTTGAATAAGGATGACATTAGCATAATAGCCACCAAAACCAAGCTGAAAGAACTGGAAGGGCGTCCCTTAATTGTGGATAGTGATGAGCCTGATATTAACCAGCGTTTTGCTGGTGTGACTAAGGTGATCACCGGTTATGAGGACTTTGTTTTGTATCCAGTTGGAATTGAGACATAGCTCACTGTTACTCTTTTCGCTCTGTCCGTTGTAAGAGATCTCGCACAAAGCCATAAGCATACGCTGAAAAGGCTATCCGACTTAATCTTATATTTTTAATGCATCTTTACAACCTATTGATAAATAATAAATTTTTGTTTTTGTTATGTCGGCGTCATCAATTTGTAATCATTTTCCTGATTGCCAGAAACGTTCTTTTTGCTAAAGTAGCTTCCGTGTTCAGGGAGAACGCGCTATCTACAAATCGAATTATGGAATAATAATAAAGGACGTCAATAAACGGAATTATTATCCAAGGTAGGGTATGGACAACAGTGGGACGGACTCATCCTATGTTATAAAGCGGCTTAGGCCGCTTTTATTTTGCCTGTTATTTATATCTCTTGAGTATTCATCAAGTTATCGCGAAAACTTAATTTCTTTTTTTAGGCAAACTTGTGTAGACTCGAGAATGTAAGCTTACAAGTTATATTCTTTGTTTACTGTTGCCAGAGGGGAAGATGAGCAGTCGAGTCTTATTAAACTTGGTTCACCCAGTTTTAGAGAAGTCGTGGGCCAATCAGGCCATGCTGGAAGCGGTAAAAGACTTGGATTTCGTTAAAGTAAATGACTTGTATGAAGAGTATCCTGACTTTTTTATTGATGTTCGGCGCGAGCAACGCTTATTACTGGAACACTCTCTGATTATCTTTCAACACCCATTTTACTGGTATAGCTCGCCATCCTTGATGAAAGAATGGCAGGACCAGGTATTGGCTGAAGGCTTTGCTTACGGTGAAGGAGGCTATCAGCTGGCTGATCGGTACTGGCTCAATGCTGTTACCGCCGGAGCCTCAGAAGATAGCTATGCATCCCATGGGTTTAACAAGTTTTCCACTGAAGAACTGTTACGACCATTTGAACAGACCGCTAACTTTTGCGGAATGACGTTCGTTAAGCCTTTTATTATGTACCAGTCTGAAACCATCGGTCACAGTGCAGTGGAAAAGGAAGCGCAACGATACCGTCAGTATATTGAGTCTCTGGTCCACAGGCTGGATATCGCGAAGGCCGCCAGCGGTGGGGCTGAACCGGTAGAGGAGGCTTGAAATGGAAGAAGCAAGTTTACTTCATCAAGCCTTTGTCTTTTTGTTTGCCGCTGTTGTTGGTGTGCCCATTGCGAAGCATCTGGGGTTAGGCTCGGTCTTAGGCTATTTAATTGCAGGTATTCTCATTGGTCCCTTTGTTTTGGGGCTGGTCGGTCAGGATGTTAACGACATTATGCACTTCGCCGAGTTCGGTGTGGTGGTGATGCTATTTTTAATTGGTTTAGAGTTGCAGCCTAAAAAACTGTGGAAATTACGGATGCCCATCTTGGGCCTGGGTGGCCTACAGGTTGTGTTGTCGACCATTTTGATCACAGCTGTTGCGTTATTGTTTGATCTGCGCTGGCAAATGGCTTTAGCCATTGGTTTAATTCTCGCCCTTTCTTCAACTGCGATTGTTTTACAAACTCTGTCGGAAAAGGACTTGTTACGCACTGATGCTGGTAAGTCGGCCTTTTCTGTTCTGTTGTTTCAAGATATCGCGGTCATTCCAATGCTAACATTGATGCCTTTGTTGGCAACGTTGCCAGTTGAAACGACTAAGTCGATTGGACATACAGAACTTGAGGCCTGGCAGCAGGCTGCACTGGTTTTCGTGGTAATTAGTGGCATCATTATTAGTGGTCGTTACCTGATTCGGCCTTTATTTAACTGGATTGCTCGTACGGGATTAAGAGAGATCTTTATCGCTACCTCCTTACTGTTGGTCATCAGTATTACCATTGCCATGGAGATGGTTGGCCTGTCTCCGGCTTTAGGTGCTTTTTTGGCGGGCGTGGTGCTAGCAGAGAGTGAGTACCGACATGAACTTGAAGTCGGCCTAGTAACTTTCAAGAGTTTGTTGCTGGGGCTGTTCTTTATCACTGTGGGCGCCAGTATAAATCTTGAAGTTTTAATGCAGTCGCCCGGTTTGATTGCTTTACTGCTCGTACTCTTGATCCTGATTAAAATCAGTGTCCTGATGTTATTAGCCAAGCAGTTTAAGATGTCGCTGATTGAAAACATGCTGTTTTCTTTTGCCTTGGCGCAGGGCGGTGAATTTGCTTTCGTGCTCTTTACCTTTGCTTCCTTAAATGGCGTACTCAGTAATGACATTATTTCTCTGTTAACGGTAGTCGTTGCGCTGTCGATGGCACTTACGCCGTTGCTGCTGATTGTATGTGAAAAGCTGATTATTCCACGACTATCATACGGCAAAGAACAGCGGGAGTTCGATCAGGTGGATGACGGTGAAACTCCAGTCATCGTCGCCGGTTACGGACGTTTTGGTCAGATCGTATCCAGAATACTGCGTTCCCAGGGGTTTAACACCACACTGTTGGAGTATGATGCTGTTCAGATCGATTTGGTGAAACGGTTCGGAACCAAAGCCTATTATGGTGATGTTACGAATGAGGAAGTCCTGCGAGTGGCTGGTGCTGATAGCGCAAAGATGATGGTTATCGCCGTTGGTAATCAGGAAAAAACGCTTAAAGTTATCGAACTGTGCCGTAAGCACTTTCCTCATTTGAAGATATTTTCTCGCGCCAAAGGTCGCCGTGAGGCCTTTGAGCAAAGGAAAGCTGGTGCAGACTTTGTGATGCGAGAAACCCTGGGCTCGGCGGTCATTTTAGGTCGAGAAGCCTTGATCGCGCTGGGCTATAGGAAGTATCAGGCGCACCGTACGGCGAAAGCTTTCTATCATTACGACTCGCAACACCTGGAAGAACTGGCGGACTTGTGGGGGGATGATAAGCAGTATGTGATTGAAGCTGCTGAACGGGCGGAAATGCTGGAAGCCGTATTGAAAGCCGATCTGGAAGACCGTCAGGCGATGGGACGCTCGTGGAATACGCCGGTTTCGCCGGAAAGCTCAGACACCGAGTCACAACAGTCAGGTTCCGGCAAGGAGCCTCAAGCAGAATCAAAAGAGTCCTAGAGAGCCGTGACACTGCCTGATATTGGATATATAGAGTTACTCATTACTTGCCTGCCAGTGGCACTGGTGGCGATTATTTTTCACCTATGGAAAACCAACAGTCTGGAATTGATCTTTGCTACCCTGCGCATGCTCGGCCAGCTTATAGCCATTGGGTTTGTTCTGGTTTACTTGTTTCAGGAAACGTCGACTTGGTTAGGGCTTCTGGTGATGACGATTATGTTGTTAGCCGCTGGCTGGATTGCGATGCGGCCTTTGGCCGATAAAAGTCTGGTTCATATCGGACAATTATCTTTAGCACTGCTAATTGGCTGTGGTTTTATGTTGGCTTTAGTCATCCTGTTCGTGCTGGATCTAAGTCCCTGGTATCAGCCACGTTACGTTATTCCGCTGGCCGGTATGCTATTGGCTAATACCATGAACAGTCTGAGCTTATCAGGGGAGCGTTTTGAGACTGAGGTTAAAGCAGGACACAGCGCGGAAATGGCTCGTAATAAAGCATTTCATACTGCCATGATCCCACAGGTTAATGGGCTGTTGGCAGTTGGTCTGGTGGCCTTGCCAGGCATGATGACAGGACAGATCCTGTCAGGAGTGAGCCCGTTAATAGCGGTGCGTTACCAGATTGTAATCATGGTTGCTATTCTGTGTTCATCGGCTTTTTCAACGGCCTGGTACGTCTTTCGACGTTATAAACAGTCGCACTCAGATTCGTAACGGTGATATACGACTGAGCAATGTCTTCGGTAATGGCGAGGCATGGCCTAGCATCGCGGCAGTAACCACCTTGCCACAGAGCAGGGAAAAGCATAAGCCGCGTGCGCCAAAGCCATAATTAAGCCACAGGGTTTGCTCGTTGGTGTGAGCAAAATAACCACAAAAAGGGAAACGGTCGTAACTGGTCGCCCGGATCCCCGGATGCTCTCCAACTATGTGCTTTTCTTTGATATTAAGCCCAAAGCGGCGATTGACCTTCTCAATGTTGTGTAATGAACTGGCACGTTGGACTGTATCGTCAACGCTGCTTTCAAAAGTGGCGCCAACCACAAGCTGATTATTGAAGTGCGTTAAGTGCCCGTCATGATTAACGGGAGTCTTATGCCCAAGGGTCGTTTTAAGGGTTGTCAGTTGGCCGCGCATCGGTGCAGTGTGCGGCAGTTTTAAGCCCCAGTCAGGCAGTTGGTAGCCGCCACATAGAACCACATGCTCAAAGTCTTTCAGCTCCTTCAGATCGTTAATTGCGGTATTCAGATGGATGTTTTGCTGGGGGACGTCGGCAATAAGGCTACGGCAAAACTCGGGACCATTCACCTGTATGGCCGGTATTTTTAAGCTTCGCTTAGCCGTATCATTGACTGCAATATCTTCAAACTGGAAAAAGGACGCGTCCCAACTCTGAGTTGCATAAACCGTCTGATATTGCTCAAGATGATGCTGTGAGTACTTTGTATTGCTGAGTTGGTGTGCAAAAGTGTTTTTAGCAAGCTGAGGGTGCATACGCACAAATGCTTGCAGCCACTCAAAGCTTAAAAACGTCAGCTGACTGTAGGCATTATGATCGATGGACATGGCTGGCGAAGCAACTAGCGATGGCATATTGGATGCGCCAGCACAGATCGAAGATGACTGTTCAAACAGATGAACCTCAACACCTTGTTGATGCAGTTGGTATGCTGTGGCACAGCCCGCGAGACCTGCTCCTATCACTGCCACTTTATGTGGTTTCGTACGGGGCTGGATAAAATCATCGGCCAGAGTGGGTTTTGGCTGAGACAGCTCTTTATCGCTAAACATTGCCGTCAGCATTTCGCGTTTGCGTCCAAATCCTGGGCGTTTCTCAATCTGAAAACCGTAATGAGGCAGTTGCTTGCGGATGGCGGCAGCTACGGTAAAGGTCGCTAACGTAGTTCCCGATGCGCTATACAGTGCCATAAAGTGAAGTAAGTTCTTGGCCCACATGTCAGGGTTTTTACTCGGTGCGAAGCCGTCCATAAACCAGGCATCAAAGGCAAAACCGTTGGGCAGCGCAATTTCCCTTAGCGCTTTGCTCAATGGATAGAGCAGTAGGTGCAACGTGATATTGGGGGCAACCGCAATGGAGTGAACACCTGGCATTGCATCAGGGTACTGCTCCAACAGCGAATGGCTGAGCTCTGACTCGACGCCCAGTAGCTGGTAGATATTTTTCAGGTCGTCAGGGCTAATTGGGAACTGTTCCACAGACCAGAAATGAAGTTCGGCCTGTGATTTTTTTTGCTGAGTTTGCTGCCATAGCTTGGCTGTCAGTAGAAAGTTAAGGCCGGTACCAAAGCCGGTTTCGAAGATATGAAAAGGTCCGGGCTGTTCGTTTTTATGAATTGCTGTAAAGCGTTCTTCCAGATCGTTGCCTTGCAGAAAGACATAATCACTTTCTGCAACACCGTCTTCAGGGTTGAAATAAATATCGTCAAAGACTGCAGAGTAGGGCGCCAGTTGGTTATTGGTTTCACCTAACTGGCTCCTGTCGGCCTTAAGCCATTGATGCTTTTCTGGATCATGTTGTCGCCATTCAATAATGGCAGGCTTAACGCCAAGAAAAGCATTGTGCATGGTAGATTATTTCTCGATTAACGATAAGAATTCATTACGAGTATTTTGTGACGAACGGAACTGGCCAAGCATGGTTGAACTTTGCATGATGGAGTTTTGCTTTTCGACACCACGCATCATCATGCACATATGTTGCGCCTCAATAATAACACCAACGCCGGCGGCCCCCGTAACGTCCAGAATCGCTTCGGCAATTTGTTTGGTCAGATTTTCCTGGATTTGTAAACGGCGAGCAAACATATCGACGATACGCGCAATCTTGGATAGGCCGATGACTTTACCGGTTGGCAGATAACCAACATGGGCTTTGCCGATAAATGGCAACATGTGATGCTCACACATTGAATAAAGCTCAATATCTTTGACGATAACCATCGAGTCGTTATCTGAGTCAAAAATAGCACCATTAACCACTGCATTCAGGTCCTGTTCGTAGCCCTGAGTTAAGAATTGCATCGCTTTAGCGGCACGGGTTGGAGTATCGAGAATACCATTACGCGAAATATCTTCGCCGATCTCTACCAATACTTCTTTATATAAATTCGCTAATTTGTCGGACATCTTGCCATTTCCAGTTTCAATTTCAGTCGTAATTCTAATGGATATCGTTACAATACCCAAATAATTATGACAAATGTGTTAGAGCATGTGGAATATTGTTGCTGATGAAAATATGCCTTTGGTGGAGGAGCTGTTTACCGATATTGCCGGTAAATCTGGGGGTATCAAACGTTTAGCAGGACGGCAGATATCAAGAAACGACTTAAATGATACCGATATTCTGTTGGTACGCTCCATTACTCAGGTTAATCAGGAATTATTGGAGGACACGCCCATTCGCTTCGTCGGTACCGCCACAATCGGTGTTGACCATATCGATTTAAACTACTTATCACAGCAAGACATTGAGTTTTCCAGTGCGCCGGGCAGTAACGCTCAGGGCGTAGCGGAATACGTATTAACCAGTATCGCTTACTGGGCTGAGCAACGACAGGTTGACTTAAGCTCCGTAACAATAGGGATCATTGGCGCAGGTAATGTCGGTAGCCGTGTGGCCAAGGTGTTAGAGCGATTAGGTATTCGCTATTTACTGAACGACCCGCCGTTAGAGGCCGCTGGCGATAGCAGAAACTTCGTGTCACTCGAGGATATTGGGCAGTGTGACGTTGTGACATGCCACGTACCTTTGGAGAAGAGTGGTCAGTATCCGACGCATCATTTAGTTGACTCAGAGTTTTTACGAGCAATGCCCGACGCGGGCCTATTAATCAATACATCGCGTGGCCCGGTACTCGATAATCGAGCTGCATTTGAAGTAAAACAATCCGGAAAACGCATCGATTATATCCTGGACGTGTGGGAAGGTGAGCCCGATGTTTATGTGCCGCTAATGGAGCAGGCCATGATAGCCACGCCGCATATCGCCGGCTATTCGCAGGAAGGTAAAATTCGCGGTACCTATCAGCTGTATCAAGCATTTAATCAGTGGCAGGGAGCAGAGGACAGTATTAAGCTTGAGGAGCTGTTGCCTGAAGCGCCCAAGTGGCAATGGAGCGGCTCTTTAGACGCCTTATACCAGAGTCTAAAACCCTATTATGATCTGAAAGCCGATGACCAGCGCATGCGAGAAGTGCAGTCAGATATAAACAATCAATTTGATGGGTTGCGTAAAAATTACCCGCAACGTTTAGAATTTTTGGACAATTTATAATTTATGAATCCGATTAAATATATTTTAAAAGCTAAAATTCAACGAGGTTGGAAAATTGTTATTTTAAGTTTTCTTCTAGCCGCCTTTATTGGTCTACCGCTAATGTTTCTAGCCTCCTTTGTACCATCGGGCTTTTTGCAAACAAGTCTGGGTTTAGTTTCTATTTTTGTTGTTGTGGCTGGGTTGGTGAGTATGATTGGTGGGTTTTTTATTGTGTTGTATGATTTGTATAAGAGTTAGTTCTAGCTGTTATTTATGCTTGGTTTTTAATATTTAGTTTTTGCTAAAGTAGTTTGATGTCACTTTTCTTGCGTGCCCAAGAAAAGTGACCCAAAGAAGGGCACCCCAAAATAGAGGTCTTTCCGACTGCCTTCAAATCACTTAAGTATTGACGCACCGTGAAATACAGTCCTTCCCTGGACTGAATTCCACTATTTGAATCATCCAAGATTCAAATTGCTATACTTTGCGTGATTCTCAGCTCTATTTTATGGGGGAATTGGTGCGATACTGATAAATCCTCTGTTTTGTCATCCTGTGGTAACAAAGGATTTCCACCATGGCTTATCGAGGGAGCTTCTGTGAAAAGCATTCTCGGGAAGTCCCCTTCAAAGTTAGCTACAAGTATCTATATTACCGGGAAAATTGGGCAGGAAAGCCCAATTTAGTTAAGACGAAGCAGGGACGTTTCGTTTGACGGCTCGTTAGTAATATAGGTGCTTGAGGGAAGCCTTTTGGACCTAACTTTTGGGGTGTCTTTTCTTTTCGCCCTTTTCTTTGGACAAGCAAAGAAAAGGGTAAATTATACAGTGTGTAGCGTGAGTTACGTGCTCAGCTATCAGACTTCTTTACTCCGCCAAATTTTTTCCTTGGCTTAGTACCACCGTTAGATGCTTTCTTTTCTTGCTTTTTAGCCAGACGTTTTTTCTCACGGTTGGTTTGTGGCTTTTTCCCGGCTGGTTTACGTTTTTTCTTGCCTGCGGCTTTGCCACTTTTCTTGAGTTTCTGTGGCCCTTGGTATTTGCCGATCAGCGCTTTTACCACTTTTATCTCAAATTTAGCATCCAGTTTGCGTTCGATGCTGGCCATGGGGTTCCAGTCTTTGTGGGTAATAAGCGAGATGGCTGAGCCTTCTGCGCCGGCACGGCCGGTGCGGCCGATGCGGTGAATATAGTCTTCGAGGCTTTGTGCCATGTCAAAGTTGATAACCAAGTCGACATCTTTGACGTCTAAACCACGAGCGGCAACATCTGATGCGATTAAGACATCAAACTTTCCGTCACGAAACTGCACCATGATGTGGTTACGCTTGTCTTGTCTGATATCGCCGTGGATGTGTCCGGCTTTGAGCTTGTGGTAACGCAATAAGCCGCTAAGACGTTCGACCTGTGTTTTGGTGTTACAGAATACAACGGCTTTGCGGTACTTTTCGTTCTGTAATAACCAGCTGGTGAGCTTCTCTTTATGCTCCAGGTCATCCGCAGTAATAATCGATTGATGGATGTTGGTCTGGGCGTCTTCGTAAGTATTGAGCGTTATGGACTCAGGGCTATTGAGCAGGCTTTTGGTGATGTGACGAATACCGGCACTTTGCAGCGTTGCTGAGAATAACAGGCTCTGGCGATCTTTCGAGCAATAGTTAGCGATGGCTAACACATCGTCGCTGAAACCCATATCCAGCATTTTGTCCGCTTCGTCCAGTACTAAAAATTCAAGGTCGGCAAAATCAGTCGCGCCCTGTTGGCTGTGATCCAGAATGCGCCCCGGTGTTGCGATAACCATCTCTGGGTTTTTGCGCAGAGCGGCTCGTTGTTCTTTAAAACTTTGCCCGCCGGTAATCAGGCCTGCCTGAATGCCCGTAAATTTCGTCAGATCTTCAGCCTGCTTATGGATTTGGCGAGTTAGTTCTCGCGTTGGCGCCAAAATCAACACGCGGGTACCGCTGTTAGGAGCCTTTCTGGCTAACAAACGATCGAGTATCGGTAGTAAAAACGCCGCTGTTTTGCCTGAGCCGGTTTCCGCACTGGCCATTAGATCCAGGCCGTCCAGTACAATTGGAATCGCTTCCTGTTGTACTTCGGTTGGTTTGTGGATGCCCAGTTTATCAAGCGCTTTAATTAGCTTGGGATTCAATTGTTCGAATGCGGTTTGTTGGCTCAAAGGAGTCTCTTACTCATTAATGTTCTGATGGGTAGCTATTTTAAACTATTTTATTGCAATCATCTGCAATAGTTGTAAGTATTTGAGCAACTATATGAAGCAGGGAGTTAGAGGTTATGGGGAGCAAGGTTATCAAATGGTCGTTACGGGCGGTCATACTTGTTGTTATTGTATGTTGTGTCGCCGTTATATTGATGATGCAACCAACCTTTGAATCAGCACAAAGGCTGGATTATTCACAGCTGGCCAGCGCCGCAAGGCTGCAAGCCAGTGTCAAAACATTATCCCATGACATTCCCCGTGAGACTGGCGTAACCTCGCAACTGGATAGTGCCAGGGATTACATTTATAGGCAGCTGTCCGAGTATGTTAAGGATGTAGAGCTCCAAAGTTATGAGCATGAAGGCCAGACTTTTCATAATGTGATTGCCAAAATCAAGGAAGGGAAGGGTTGCCCCAGGATAGTATTTGGAGCGCACTATGATGCTTATAAAGGGCTGCCTGGTGCTGATGATAATGCCAGTGGCGTTGCTGCTTTACTTGAATTGGCGCGCTTACTTTCGCAACCAGAAGTCAGTGACAAGATAAACTGCTCTGTTGAGCTGGTCGCTTATGCTAATGAAGAGCCTCCGTTTTTTAGAACCGAAGGGATGGGAAGTTACGTTCATGCCAAAGGATTGAAAGAGGGTAATGCCCAGGTGCAGGTCATGATCAGTCTCGAAACCATGGGATTTTTCAGCGATGAAGAAGGAAGCCAGTTGTATCCCGTGGCTTTTCTAGAGTATCTGTATCCTGGTAAAGGGAACTTTATTACGGTGGTAGGCAATGTCGGACAAATAATGCCGACCAGAGAGCTGAAGTCGGCGATGCAGTCTGTGATGGATACGCAAGTCTATTCTATTAATGCTCCCTTATCGGTACCTGGAATTGATTACTCCGATCATAGAAATTATTGGGCTTTTGGTTATCCAGCCGTAATGGTGACCGATACGGCTTTTAACCGAAACCTAAATTATCATACAGCCGATGATACTTATGAAAAGCTGGATTATCAGCGTATGGCAGAAGTCGTCAATGGCCTTCTACACTTTGTGGCTAGTCAGTAGAGACATGCTGGCTCTTCGGTTTCAACAGCGGCCTTAACATTCCCTCTAACCCATTGAGTTTCACTTCGTACATCAGGGCCAACTGCTGTCCAAGCTTTCCCTCGGGGAAGCCATTTTTATGGAACCAGACGAGATAGGGCTCTGGCAGCTCTAGCAGCTTGCGCCCCTGGTATTTACCAAATGGCATGGTCTGATTGATGGCTTCGAGTAGTGCTTTTTGATTCATTGTGACCCTTTTTGAGACCTAGTCAGCTTTGCATTTTACGCTGATATCTTTATGATGCTTAGAACTCGAATTATAACTGAAAAGGCAAGTAGTATGAAAAAGACCTTCATCACAACGCTAGTGGCTGCGACAACTTTGGGATTAACGGCGTGCGGTAGTATGCCAATGATGGGCGACGACGCGCCTGAACCTGATTACGCTAAGCAAGCGCAGGAAATCAGTAAAAAATATATCATTGCTGATTTACATGTCGATGTTCCGCATCGTCTACATGACTCCAACGAAGATATCAGTGTAGCGACGGAGGATGGTGATTTTGACTACCCACGTGCCGTTGCCGGTGGACTGGATGCACCCTTTATGTCGATTTATATTCCAGCCGATCTGGAGTTTGAGGCTAAGGGCGAAAGTTATAAGCTGGCTAACAAGCTGATCGATGACGTTGAGGCAATTGTTGAGGCCAGCCCTGACAAGTTTGCTTTAGCAACAAGCCCGGAAGAGGTGCAGGCAAACTTCGAAAAGGGATTGATTTCCTTGCCAATGGGTATGGAGAATGGCTCGCCAATCGAGGGCACTTTAGCTAATGTCCGTCATTTTTATGATCGCGGCATTCGCTATATCACGCTGGCGCATTCTCGTAGTAATCACCTGTCAGACTCATCCTATGATGAAGCCCGTCCAAACGGTGGTCTGAGTGAAATCGGTCGTCTGGTGGTCGAGGAAATGAACCGTTTAGGCATGATGGTTGATGTTTCGCACCTGTCAGATGAAGCTTTCTATGACGTCCTGGAAGTCTCTAAAGCACCTGTGATTGCCAGTCACTCGTCGGTTCGTGATTTTACGCCGGGCTTTGAGCGTAATATGGATGACGACATGATTGAAGCCATGTCGGAAAAAGGCGGTGTGATTTTTATTAACTTCGGTTCGACATTTGTTTCTCAGGATTCCAGAGATAATTATGACGCTTACAAAGAAGCCGTAGCAAACTATGCAGAAAGTAATGGTCTTGACCCTGAAAGTGAGCAGGTACAAACTTTTGCCAAAGCATACCGTAAAAAGAACCCGTTCCTATTCGCCGATATTGAGATTGTATTAGACCATATTGAGTATGTGATCGATTTAGTTGGCGTTGACCATGTTGGTATTGGCTCTGATTATGATGGCGTTGGTGATAGCTTACCTACTGGACTAAAAGATGTATCGACCTATCCTAATTTGATTCAAGGTTTACTCGAGCGTGGTTATACTGAGCAGGATGTTGCTAAAATCTTGTCAGGTAACTTAATGCGTATCTGGAGTGATGTTGAGCGTTTGGCTGCTGAATAATAATTTGCTTAAACACCATAAAATGCCCGCATCATTGTGCGGGCTTTTTTTGATAGAGTTAATTAAATTGAGAGTTAAGATGTGATACTTGCTCTGATAGAACGCCATCAACAGCGTTGGCAATATCCTTTACATCCTCTCCAGCGAATCCTCTGGCGATGTAAGTCAGCGTGAGTTTGGTAAAGCCTTTTTCAGTGTTATCAAAACTCCAGGACATATGCCCATAAAGGCCCATGCTTTGTAATGGTCCGAGGCCACCAGACATTTGAACATTTTTGTTTGGATTAACTTGAGTTACCGTCATGTGTAGGGCTTGTTGATCACCGTCGACCTCACAGAAGCAACCGCCAGCTTTCGATTCAATATACATTTTCGAAGCGTCCCCGAACCAGGTATGACTCGAGTCCCACCATTCACCAACATTGAGAAATTGCCGATAGACCTTGTCTACCGGGGCATTAATGACGGATTCGATTTTAACGGAGAAGTGCTGCTCGCTTTGTGTCTGAACCTCGGCGTTAGCGTGCCACGAAACCATTAGTGTGGCGATAAGCGTGAGCATGGGAAGAGTGTTCTTCATAGTGACTCCTTAGGTACATAGATTGGGAAGAGCTAACCCTGTCTATAATGATTCACTGTTACCACCTGCGCCTTTGAGGAGTTTTAGCAGCTCCATTGAAGCGTTAGATAGTGTTTTGTTATTGCGATAAATAATACCCATATCCCTGTCAGAAAGAAATCCTTCTGGGGATAAATTAATTAATGGGGCTGTTAACAGCCTGGTGGGTAAGAGAGTCCACCCCATCTTACAGGCGACCAGCTTAGCGATAACCTCCAGATAGTTCGCTGTTTTGACTTTTCCAAGTTCGATCCCTGCTTGTTCCAGTTGTAACTCAAAAAGCTCGCGTGGGAAGGTATGGGCTGGCGGTAATATACAAGGGTAGTTTTTCAAGTGTGATAGTGGCTCGACTTCGCTGGCGAGATTGTAATCCTGATGACAGACAATGGCTAATTTTTCGCGCCAGATAAGCTGGTGTTCCAGACGAGGATCTTTTTGCTGTGGGAAAGTCAAAAGCGCTAACTCTAAATCCCCGCTTAATACCCGATCATAGGCCAACTCTGAGTCAATAAATTCGACATTGACGTCGACCTGCTCAAAGGTATCGACGTACTGCTCCAGATACTCGGGAAGCAGGTGCAGCCCGATGTAGTGACTGGTTCCGATATGCAGTTCGCCGCTGACCTGGCCGCTTAAGTCACGAATGTTTTGCACTGTGTCTTCGATATCACTAATGATTTGCGGTGCCTGCTGTTGTAGCAGCTGACCAGCTTCGGTCACAATGACATGATTACCGACACGATCAAACAGCTGACTGTCGACCAGCGCCTCCAGGCGCTTGATACGTTTACTCAGTGCTGGCTGAGTTAGTTGCAGCTCTTTCGCTGCCAGCGTAAATGACTTCAGCCGAGCCACCGTCAGAAAGGTTTTAAGCAGATCGATATCCAATACTGGTAATTCCTACTGGTTATGGGTTTTATAAAAATAATGAATTGGAGTTATTCTATAATAAGTTCTACACTAGAACCACTTTTACTGCTACTTAGCAGTTTTAATTACGTGAAGAGACCAAATGAGGCAGTTAATGGCTGGAAAAACCCTATATGACAAGTTATGGCAGGACCATCTTGTTGCAGAGAACGAAGACGGCTCTGCATTAATCTATATCGATCGTCAATTGCTACACGAAGTAACGTCGCCACAAGCGTTTGAAGGCTTGAAGATAGCGGGGCGTAAGCCACGTCGCATCGAAGCCAATCTGGCGACGCCGGATCATAACGTGCCGACTACTGATCGTACTAATGGTATCGCAGATCCCGTATCACGCATTCAGGTCCAGACTTTGGACGACAACTGTGATGCATATGGAGTGACAGAATTTAAGATGGACGACGTTCGTCAAGGTATCGTCCACATCGTGGGTCCAGAGCAGGGCTATACGCTTCCGGGCTTAACCATGGTTTGTGGTGACTCACATACCGCGACTCATGGTGCCTTTGGTGCTATGGCGTTTGGTGTGGGTACATCAGAAGTTGAGCACGTCTTAGCAACCCAATGTCTGCGCCAGAAGAAAATGAAGAACATGCTGGTGCGAGTCGACGGTAAGCTAGGTACCGGTGTCACCGCTAAAGACGTCGTACTGGCTGTGATTGGCGAAATTGGCACGGCCGGTGGTAACGGGCATGCCATTGAGTTTGCCGGTAGCGCTATTGAAGACTTATCAATGGAAGGTCGTATGACCATCTGTAATATGGCTATCGAAGCGGGCGCACGTGTTGGCCTGGTGGCTGTTGATGATAAGACGATTGAATATGTTAAAGGTCGTCCTTTCGCACCTAAGGGCGAGCACTGGGATATGGCTGTGGAAGCCTGGAAAGATCTGCACAGTGATGCCGACGCTGAATTTGACCGTGTGGTTGAGCTGAAAGCAGAAGACATTATTCCACAGGTTACCTGGGGTACTTCTCCAGAGATGGTAAAGCCCGTAACAGATAATATTCCAAACCCAGATAAAGAAACTAATGCTGTTAAGAAAGAAGGTATCGAGCGTGCGCTTCTGTACATGGATATGAAAGCAGAGACACCGATTACGTCGATCCCATTGGATAAGGTGTTTATCGGTTCTTGTACTAACGCCCGTATTGAAGATTTACGCGAAGCTGCAGCGGTAGCTAAAGGCCGTAAGGTTGCATCAAGCATTAAGCAGGCCATGGTCGTGCCGGGCTCTGGTCTGGTCAAAGAGCAGGCTGAAGCCGAAGGCTTGGATAAAATTTTTGTCGAAGCCGGTTTTGAATGGCGTGAACCAGGCTGCTCCATGTGTTTAGCGATGAACGCTGACCGTCTGGAGTCGGGCGAGCACTGTGCATCGACATCAAATCGAAACTTTGAAGGACGTCAGGGTCAAGGCGGTCGTACTCATCTGGTGAGTCCAGCAATGGCCGCAGCGGCTGCGGTACACGGACATTTCGTTGACGTTCGTGAACTTGAATTAGATAAAGAATTAGCAAACGTTTCGGAGGTGCACTAATGGAAGCTTTTACGCAACATACTGGTTTAGTTGTACCTTTAGATCGCTCTAACGTTGATACCGATGCGATTATTCCTAAGCAGTTTTTGAAGTCGATCAAACGTACCGGCTTCGGTCCTAACTTATTCGACGAGTGGCGTTATCTGGATCACGGTGAGCCAGGCATGGACAATTCTAAGCGTCCATTGAACCCTGACTTTGTGATGAACAAAGAGCGTTACAAAGGTGCTTCGATCTTATTGGCACGTGAAAACTTTGGCTGTGGTTCTAGCCGTGAACACGCGCCATGGGCACTGGAAGACTATGGTATCAAAGCGGTTATCGCGCCAAGTTTTGCTGATATCTTCTTCAACAACTGCTTTAAGAACGGTATTTTGCCGATCGTGCTGGATCACGCCACCATGGATGCTCTGTTCGAGCAGACTGAAGCAAACGAAGGCTTTAAATTGGATATCGATCTGGGTAAACAGACGATTACCATGCCAAATGGCGATGTCATCAATTTTGATGTTGAGCCGGATAGAAAGCATAACCTTTATAACGGTCTGGATGATATTGGTATTACGTTGAAGCAGGAAGATGCAATTACGGCGTATGAGCAGGAGCGGGCTAAGCGCGCACCTTGGCTATTTAGTAGTTAATTTTAGAGTTCCTTTTCTTGTATGGCCAAGAAAAGGAACCAAAAGAAGGCCACCCCAATATTGAGGCCATTCTAAGAATGACTTCCAAAAAGTATCTCAAGTCATTTTACGCACCGTGACATACGTTCCTTCCATGGCCCGTATGTCACTATACAAAACATCCTGTTTTGTATTGCTATGACTTGTGATTCTTTTAGCTCAATATTATGGGGAAAGTTTCTTAAACCGCCGTGCGATGGTGGTTATAACAGAATATATTATTAGGATTGATTATGACTAAAAAAGTATTGGTATTACCGGGTGACGGTATCGGGCCTGAGATTGTTGGTCAGGCGACGCGTGTATTGGATGCCTTGATTTTGAATCATGGTTTGGACGTGACGTATGATTCCGCGTTGGTCGGTGGCTCGTCATACGACGCGCATGAAACGCCGTTAACGGATGAAGTGTTAGCGCAGGCTAAAGATGCTGACGCGATTCTTTTGGGTGCTGTTGGTGGTCCTAAGTGGGAACAGTATGATATTTCGGTTCGTCCAGAGAAGGCTTTGTTGAAGCTACGTTCTGAGTTAGAACTGTTTGGTAACCTGCGTCCAGCTATTCTGTACAAGCAGCTGGCGGATGCTTCAAGCCTGAAACCTGAATTGGTTGCCGATCTTGATGTTCTTATCGTACGTGAGTTAACGGGTGGCATTTACTTCGGTCAGCCTCGTGGCATTCGTACTTTGGATAACGGTGAACGCCAAGGGTTTAACACTTATGTGTATTCTGAAAGTGAAATCGAGCGTATTGCTCATGTCGCTTTCAAGGCGGCAATGTTACGTGATAAGCGTGTTTGCTCTGTGGATAAGGCCAATGTGCTAGAAGCGACTGAACTATGGCGTGAAGTCATGGAGCGTGTGAGCAAGGAATACCCTGAAGTTGAATTGTCTCACATGTACGTTGATAACGCAGCGATGCAGCTGGTTCGTGCCCCAAAACAGTTTGATGTTATGGTAACGGGCAACATGTTTGGGGATATCCTGTCTGATTGCGCGGCAATGTTAACCGGTTCGATCGGTATGTTGCCATCGGCAAGCTTAGACGCTAATGGTAAAGGCATGTACGAGCCGATTCATGGCTCTGCGCCGGATATCGCTGGCGAGAGCAAGGCCAACCCTTTAGCGACAATCCTGTCAGTGTCTATGATGCTGCGTCACAGCTTTGGTGAAGGTGCGTTGGCGGATAAGATTGACCAGGCTGTTTCAACAGTATTGGATCAGGGCTTCCGCACAGCTGATATTCACACAGAAGGCGATAAGCTGGTTTCTACAGAAGAAATGGGTGACGCTGTACTAAAGGCATTAGCCTAAGTTTTCCCTAGGTAGAAATACTGGCATAAGGCGCTTGAGCTCGATACTCAATTAGCCTGGAAATGTACGGTTCAGAGTTTTAACAAGACATTGGTGCAAGGCGCGATTCGAAATTAATGGCGAGTCCTTGATGAGAAGTGCAACACAGCAGCGATGTCTTGATGGAACTCCCAAAGGGCGGGATACAGGCTTTTTGCATTCAGTTGAACTGAGTCTATTCGATAACTGCAAGCTTGATTCAAGTTTGTGCTGACTGAAGTGCTTTTCTCCCGCTGAAATCGTGTATTTCTAGGTTAATTGAGTATATAATCCGGGGCAAAGCAAATTTATGCCAAACCGTCGCTTATATGTCTCAAACTTCAGACATTCAATTCAATGGACTCTATGCCCATGAGCTGACGGTTTCCCGATCTGAGCAAGTTCTGCTGGAAGATGCTGAACTTCACCTCGCTCCCTCAACGATTACTTATCTCCATGGCGAAAATGGCGCAGGTAAAACGACCTTGATGCGTTGTTTGGCTGGTTTACTGCCTGCGGATCACGGCGAAGTTTATTGGAATAAGCTACCAATAACTCACCCAGAGTCTAACTATTTTCAAGACCTAATCTTTCTGGCGCATAGCCTGTCCATGAAAAATGAGCTCAGTATTGCTGAAAACTTATCGTTTTATGCGTCGTTGAGAACGAAAGTCTCGTTGAATAAACAGCAGTTACAGCAGCAGATTAGTTCGGTGTTAAATGAATTGGGGATTGGCGGGCTTGAAGACAGAATGTTTGCCGAGTTATCAGCGGGACAGCAGCATAAGGTGGCTTTAGCTCGCTTGATGCTGGAGCCGGCGAAAATCTGGATTCTCGATGAACCATTCGTCAATCTTGACCATAAAACACGAGGCTGGTTGTCGGAAAAAGCATTGGCGTTCAAACAGCAGGGTGGAACGGTATTATTTACCTCACATCATCATATTGAAGAGTTGCCCATCGACCAGAGCGTGGGGGTAGAGCACGAATGATTATGACGCTGCTTCGCCGCGAGCTGAAAGTCGCTCGACGTAACTGGATTGGTTTGGCTATCCCGTTATTGTTCTTTATTATCGTCGTCAGCCTGTTCCCTTTTGCGGTCAGCCCTGATGCTCCGGTGTTGCAACAACTGGCTCCGGGTGTGATTTGGGTGGCAGCGCTATTATCGATGCTGTTGTCTTTAGAGCAGTTTTATCGAAGTGATTATCAAGATGGTGCTTTAGAGCAGTTGCTCTTGATGAGTTCACCGACGATGGTAGCGGCGAGCAAGATTCTGGCTCACTGGTTATTGACCGGTTTACCACTGGTCATTTTATCACCATTGCTTGGAGTCTTGATGCAGATCAACCATGGGGTGGAGCATTCCACGCATACTTGGGTTCTGATGTTGAGTCTGGTACTGGGAACGCCAACCCTGTGTTTGTTGGGTGCGGTAGGGATGAGCTTAACACTGGCTGCTAGCCGTAATGGGTTGCTGGTGTCGATTTTGATTATTCCTTTGTATGTGCCAGTATTGATTTTCGGGGCTTCAACAGTTACAGCATCCTTGGAAAATATGCGTTATAATGGCGAACTCGCCATCTTGGGCGCTTTTTTATTGATAACGTTAGTTTTTGCGCCTTTCGCATCAGGCCGCGCACTCAAAATTTCAGTAGGTTAAGGTTTAATGGCTAAAGCTTGGCGCTGGTTTCACCAGCTGGGTTCTCCAAAATTCTTATTTCAAAAAACAGGTCAATGGCTTCCATGGATATGGGCAGCGACCTTGATTTTGTTAGTCGTGGGTTTGTATTACTCATTGTGGGCTTCACCGATCGAAGTGCGTCAAGGACAAAAGCACTCCGTGCGTATTATGTACATTCATGTGCCGTCTGCGGCATTGTCGATGGTGGCTTATATCGCGATGGCGATAGCGGCTATCGTTGGCTTGGTGTGGAAAATGAAGGTGGCTTTTGCCGTGACCCGCTCGATTGCACCGGTTGGCGCGGCCATGACCTTTTTGGCGCTATTTACCGGCTCCGTATGGGGCAAGCCGACTTGGGGAACTTGGTGGGAGTGGGATGCTCGCATGACCTCTGAGCTTTTGTTGCTATTCTTATACCTAGGTTTTATTGCGCTGCATGCGTCTTTTTCCGATCGCTCCAAAGCGGACAAAGCGAGCTCGATTTTAGCGATTGTCGGCGTTATCAATATTCCAATTATCTATTTTTCCGTAAAGTGGTGGAATACACTGCATCAGGGTTACTCTATTACGGAAAAAGGCGCACTTAACCCTGCATTTCAAACGCCTTTATTTATAATGTTGGCTGCTATGTACTTATTGTTTATTGCGCTAGTTTTGATGCGCCTCCGTGCCGAGATTATCTTACGTAACCAGAAGTCACGCTGGGTTGCCGAGTGGGCACTTGGCACGTCTGCTAAAGGAGATAAGTCATGAGTAGCTGGCATGAATTTATTTTTATGGGGAAACACGGCGCTTACGTGTGGTCGAGTTACTTGGTGACCTTTATTGTGTTACTGGGATTATTTATTGGTTTTAGAATTATGCTGCGTGGATTGAAAAAACAGGTGATTGCTGAAGCAAGCCTGAAGCAGTCTGAAAAGCCCAAAGCTAGGAAGTTGAAAGTTTCAAAAGCTGAACAAGCAAATTAGTGTAGATTACGATGAAAGCTCATAGACGAAATAAATTAATTGCGATTTTGGCCGGCCTGGTTTTACTGGCAGGTGCCGTGGCCCTGGTATTGTTTGCGCTGAGCGAAAACATTAACCATTTTTACCCACCAACTGAGGTGGCGCAAGGGAAGGCGCCGATGGATAGAACTATCCGTGTTGGTGGTTTGGTCTCTTATAACTCGGTTAAACGTGACAATGATGGTTTAAATGTCGAGTTCCAAATTACCGATAATCAGAATACCATGATGATCCAGTACGAAGGCATTTTGCCTGATCTGTTTAAAGAGGGTCAGGGTGTTATTGCCGAAGGTAAACTGGTGACCGCGGACCGTCTGGTCGCGACAAAAGTTCTGGCGAAACATGATGAGAAATACATGCCACCCGAGATTGAGCAGTCACTGGAAAAGTACGGTCACCCGGTCCAGTCGAAGACAACAGATAATTAGGTATATCCCTTGATCCCAGAAGTCGGAAATTTCTTACTAATCATGGCGTTTATTAACGCCATCTTTTTAGGTACCTTGTCTTTCTATGGTGCGCAAACCTCGCACCAGGGGCTCATTCGTTTTACAACACGTGCGGCCGTCAGTATTTTTGTGCTGGTTTTGGCGAGTTTTATCTGTCTCACCATCTCGTTTATTAATAACGATTTCTCGGTGGCTTATGTCGCCAATCATTCGAATTCGCAGCTGCCTGTTTATTACCGGATTTCTGCCGTCTGGGGTGCTCATGAGGGGTCTCTATTACTGTGGGTGTTGATTTTAACGGGCTGGATGGCAGCCGTAGCGATATTCAGCAAATCGTTGCCTAAAGATCTGGTAGCGAGAGTACTGGGTGTGATGGGGCTGGTCGCGGTTGGTTTTATTGCTTTTACCTTATTTACTTCAAATCCTTTTGAGCGGGTTTTGCCGTTTATTCCCATTGATGGTGCTGATCTAAATCCGCTGTTGCAGGATTTTGGACTGATCGTACACCCGCCGATGCTGTATATGGGATATGTCGGTTTTTCAGTTGTGTTTGCTTTTGCTATTGCAGGTTTATTACAGGGTAACCTCGATCACAAATGGGCGCGCTGGAGTCGACCATGGACAACCGTAGCCTGGATTTTTATGTCGCTGGGGATTGCTCTGGGCAGCTGGTGGGCTTATTATGAGCTTGGCTGGGGCGGCTGGTGGTTCTGGGACCCGGTAGAAAATGCATCCTTTATGCCATGGCTTGCGGGAACGGCTTTGATCCACTCATTGGCTGCGACTGAGAAACGCGGCGTGTTTAAATCCTGGACCGTGTTGCTGGCGATTCTAACTTTCTCGCTGAGCCTATTAGGTACTTTCCTGGTGCGCTCAGGAGTTTTAACCTCGGTACATTCCTTTGCTAACGACCCAGTGCGCGGACGTTTTATTTTGATCTTCCTCGGTATTGTGGTGGGTGCTTCGTTACTGGTGTATGCGCTGCAGTCGAGCAAGATTCGATCCAAAACAAACTTTGGACTCTACTCACGCGAAACGGCTCTGTTGTTTAATAATGCCTTACTCGCGGTAGTCACCTTTATGGTGTTGCTGGGAACGTTACATCCGTTGATTCAGGAAGCGTTTACCGGCGGTAAATCGTCGGTGGGCCCTCCGTATTTCAACCTGATGTTTTCAATCTTTATGATTCCAATTTTAATACTGATGCCGATCGGCCAGCAGATTAATTGGAAACAGGAGTCGCTTAAACCTCTATTAACCAAGTTTTGGTTGTGGGCGATTAGTAGTTTCCTACTGGCAATTGCTATCGTAGTTGTGCTGGGTGACTTGCAGCCGATGGCGATTATCGGCACCACTCTGGGTCTGTGGGTATTGGCTGGTTGCGCTAAATACATACTGGGTCAGGCGGGTAAAAATGCTTCTTTGACTGCTGGTATGAAAAAAATCAGTCGCAGTTACTGGGGAATGATAGTGGCCCACTTAGGTGTTGCCGTAACGGTTTTAGGTGTCGTTCTAACATCTTATTTCAGTCTCGAAAAGAATATTAAAATTCGTCAGGGCGAAACGGTACAGGTTGAAGATTTTAAAGTGGAGTTTTATGACTTTAAAAATACTCAGGGACCGAACTATATTTCTTCTGCAGGTAGCTTCCGTATCTACTCCGATAGTGAGGTTTTAACAGAACTACATCCGGAGAAGCGTAAATACAACGCCTCCAGAATGGTCATGACGGAAGCGGATATCGACGCCGGCCTGTTTAGAGATATTTATATGGTCATGGGCGAACCATTGGAAGATGGCGCCTGGGCGGTGAGCGTTTATTATAAACCTTTTGTTCGCTGGATCTGGCTTGGTGCCATCTTTATGGCGCTGGGTGGTGTGTTAGCGATTTCAGATAAACGGTATCGTGAAAAGCGTCGCCTGAAGAAGCAGAACGCAGCTCCGTCGGATGGTTTGGCAAAGGCGGGTTCTGAGGAGGCTGACAATGAATAAAAAAACAGTGACTGCCATCGTTCCCATTGTAGTTTTTATTGTGCTGGTCGTCTTATTCTGGTTTGCACTGGATAATGATCCTAAGAAATTGAATTCCAATTTAATTGATAAGCCGGTGCCTGAATTTCAGTTGCCTGCATTACAGAATCCTGAGCAGGTTTTTACCAAGGCAGACTTACCGGATGAACTGTTTCTGATCAACGTATGGGGTTCATGGTGTGGTCCTTGCCACATTGAGCACCCGTATTTGATGAAATATGCGCAAAAATTTTCAATCCCTATCGTTGGTGTTAATTACAAAGATAAGACCATTGATGGCTTGAAGTTTATTAAGGACAAGGGCAATCCATACCACATGATCATTGCCGATCAGCAAGGTAACTTGGGAATTGATTTAGGTGTTTACGGCGCTCCGGAAACGTTTATCGTCGATAAAATGGGCACTATTCGTTTCCGTTATGTCGGGGTGATAGATGACCGGGTCTGGAATAAAAAGCTACTGCCAATTATGGAACAGGTCAAAGGCTCTGACATTCAGCCAGTTGCAACTCAATAAAGGATAGATGATGAAACAGCTAATTAGTTTTTTAATCATGATTGCCAGCTTTCAAGCGCTGGCTGTCATTGAAACTTACGAGTTTGAGACGGAAGCGCAGGAGCAACTGTACACAGAAATTATTCATGAACTGCGTTGTCCTAAATGTCAGAATCAGACGATTGCTGAGTCAAACGCGGGTTTATCCGAAGACTTACGGTTTATTGTCTACCAGAAGGTGATGGATGGCGAGACTAAGCGTAGCATCCTGAGCTACATGCAAGAGCGTTACGGTGATTTTGTGCTGTACGATCCTCCAGTGAAACCGGCTAATTACTTTTTATGGTTTGCACCTTTAGCGGTATTTTTGATTATTCTGATCATTGTGCTGGCCAAAGTGGGCCGTCGTAAAGTAACACCTGAGGAATAGAATTGATGTTAGTGTGGTTGGCTTTAGCATTATTGGCGCTGGTCTGGGCTGCCTGGTTGTTCAGCGATATTTTTACCGGTAAAAAACGTATTCTGGTTTATTTGTCGATGTTACTGGTGGCTACCGCTCTGTCGCTAGCTGGCTATCAATACCTTGGTGCCTATAAAGAAATAAAAGCGACCGCACAACTGCACGAAGAGTTAAAAGACTTAAACTTAACAGAGCTTGCCGATAAGGCGGATAAGCAGGAAATTACCATTCAGGATTTACTGGCAGAGTTAAGGTTGCGTGCCGAGGCAGAACCAGAAAATTTCGATAAATGGCACGAGATGGGCAATATTTTTCTACGCTTTGGGGAAGTCGCTTTATCGGAGCAGGCATTCACTCGGGCTATCGATATTAAGCCGGAAGCTGCGACCCGGCTCGAGTTTGCACGTTATCTTATTGAAGAAGGGAGTAAAGAAGCTTATGAGTTTGCTGAACGCCATATCAATATGGTCTTGATGCAGCAGCCGAAACATGAAGGTGCCTTGATGTGGCAGGGCGTTAATCATTTCAAACAGGGAGAGTTTGAGCGAGCCATTCCTTACTGGCAAACGTTGTTGAGTCTTAAGGAGCCGGGAAGTAAGTCTGCAGAGTTGTTACAGCAGCAAATTAACTTAGCTAAAAGACAATTAAAACTGGCTCAATTGAACTATGTGGGCGTAGTCGTCGATAATGTTGATGAATTGATTTTGACTCGCTATAGAAAAGCATTTGTTTTAATTCGTAATGAAAATGGCGGTCCCCCAATCGCTGTAAAATCGGTTGAAGTGCCCGCTTTAAACCAACCATTAAAGCTCTCTCCGAATGATGTGATGTTGCCAAGTGCTGACTTATGGCAGTCACAAAATATTTACATCGAAGTCAGATTGTCACAAAGCGGCCTGGCCAAGGCAGAAGCCGGTGACCGTTTTGGTCGAACTCCTGTACTGGACAAGCTGACTCCCAGCGAAACGTTTCACATAGAAATCACACAAACTGTGGAATAGTCTGTTTAGAGCACAATTTACGTGATTTTTGTCGCAAAAAGCACGATATTTGAACTGATTTTTGAAATTTTGTAACAAATTCAGTTATGTTGTGTCTAAGTCTCTGAATAACTTAACTAAACAGTGTAATAGGAGAAAGTCTATGTTAAACAAAGATAAAGCTAAATTAGCCGCTATCGTAAGTGCATCCATCGCCGCTTCTGCAGCAGGTGGCGCAGCCGTTGCCAGTGACAATCCTTTCCAGCTGAACGATCTTCAAGCCGGCTATGAGCTTGCAAAATTTGATGGCCACGGTGAAGGTAAGTGTGGCGAAGGCAAATGCGGTGAAGAAGGTAAAGCCAAAAAAGAAGGCAAGTGCGGTGAAGGCAAGTGCGGCGAAGAAGGCAAAGCCAAAGAAGGTAAGTGCGGCGAAGGCAAATGCGGCGAAGAAGGCAAAGCCAAAGAAGGTAAATGTGGCGAAGGCAAATGCGGCGAAGAAGGCAAAGCCAAAGAAGGTAAATGTGGCGAAGGCAAGTGCGGCGAAGGCAAAGCCGAAAAAGAAGGTAAGTGTGGTGAAGATAAAGCCGAGAAAGAAGGTAAATGCGGCGTAGCTTAATAGAGCACTTCCATTGCAGTAAGGCAGCGGTATATGCTGCTGCCTTACACCTTTCATATCTTCAATAGAAACAGGTGGTCATTGTGTATCCAGTAACTGGCACAGGGTTAGGTCTAAGACGAGACTTTACGGAAGCGTTCGATACGCTTAAACGTTCGAACGTTGACTTTATGGAAGTCGCGCCGGAAAACTGGTTACCATTTGGTGGGCACTTAGAACAGGTTTTTGAGCAATACGCCGAACAGTTCCCTTTTGTTATTCACGGCCTGTCATTATCTATCGGTGGGCCAACGCCTCTCGATACCAATTTCGTCAAAGACGTTGCCAAGTTTATTAAAAGATATGATATCCGTTGCTACAGTGAACACTTAAGTTACTGCAGCGACGACGGTCATATGTATGACTTGATGCCAATCCCGTTTACCGAGGAAGCGGTGCATTATGTTGCTGATAGAATTAAGCAGGTACAGGACATTATCGGCCAGCGATTAGCGATGGAAAATGTTTCTTACTACGCTGCTCCGGGACAGGAAATGTCCGAACTTGAGTTTTTTAAGGCTGTACTGGCAGAAGCGGATTGCGATATGTTATTGGATATCAATAATATCTACGTTAACAGCATCAACCACCGTTATGATCCCGAAGAGTTTCTGTTAGCCTTGCCTAAAGAACGGATTGCTTATGGTCATATTGCCGGCCATTATGATGAAGCAGATGATTTAAAAGTTGATACCCATGGTGATGATGTAAAGCCGGATGTATGGCAGTTGCTTGAAACGGCTTATCAACACTTTGGTGTATTCCCGACGTTACTTGAACGTGATTTTAATATTCCGCCAATGGCTGAGTTATTAAAAGAAGTCGACCAGATTAAAGCACTACAGAATAAATATAATAAAGACTTAAGCAGCGATAGCGCCGCCATCGCTTAAGGGAGAACCTTTATGTCACAACAGCTCCCAAAATTTCAGCAAATTCAGTACGAGTTCTCCAGGAACCTAAGGAATCCGGCACAAAACAAGGCGCCACACAATATTGAAGCCAGGCGCATGAAGGTCTACCAGGAACTCTTTTATAATAATGTCGAAAATTTCTGCCGTAATAGTTTTCCAGTGCTTCACTCCATTACGACTGAAGAGAAGTGGCACCGTATGGTTCGCAGTTTCTTTACAGAACACAGAGCGGAATCTCCGTATTTTATTGATATTTCCAAAGAGTTCCTCAAATATCTAGGCGAATCCAGGCAGCCGGAAGCCGACGACTGGCCGTTTATGCTGGAACTGGCTCATTGGGAGTGGATGGAAATTTACATAGTCTCGGCTAAAGCAAATGTTCTTGAAGTGGCGCATGACCGAAATGGTGATCTGATGAATGAGCCTGTGGTTGTTTCGCCGCTGGCACAAAGCCTGGTTTATGAATACCCGGTACACCGAATCGGCAAAAGTTATTTACCTGAAGAGCCACCGCAACAGCCGACATTTCTGTTAATCAGTCGTAACCGCCAGCATAAAGTTGATTTTATGGAAGGTAACTCAATGACTTACAGGTTATTGGAAGTTTTTATTGAGCATGCAGAAAAGGGACGGCAAGTTACCGGTAAAGAGGCTCTGGAGCAACTTATCGAGGAAACGCAATTTCCAAACCCTGAACGACTGCTGAACGGCGGTCGCCAAATTCTTACCAGTTTGCTGGAACGTGACATCCTTCTAGGAACCGCATAAACACGGCTATCAGAGGTTCAGGTTTCAGGTTACTCTACCTTCGACTCAGTGCTAAAATCGAGCATCGTTACCGTTACAGGTTAGTTGTAACCTGTATGACTTTGTGCATGAACAAGAAACCTGCGCGGCTCGTGATAAAGAGAGTCGAGTGTCTGTATTGCCGGTGTAAAACTGGTCATCAGCTTGTTTGTGCTTTATGATTAGCACCATTAACAATACTAAGGTTATTGAGGATGAAAAGTAACCAACTTATTATGATTTTGTCGGCATTGTTGCTGACGGCTTGCACCACGACAGGTGATAACCCTAAAGACCCTTATGAGGAACAAAACAGGGCGGTATGGGAGTTTAACCGCGGTTTGGATAAAGCTGTATTAAAGCCTGTGACAAAAGGTTATCAGTACGTTACCCCGGATCCCGTTGAAAAAGGTGTTTCCAACTTTTTTGATAACCTGGGTGAAATTACGAATATCGTTAATTCTTTATTTCAGGGCAAGTTTGGCCAGGCCGGGAAAAGTACTGGGCGTTTTCTGATCAACAGTACTATAGGCCTTGCAGGTTTGCTCGATCCGGCGACGGAAATGGGTATTGAGGAAGAGGACGAAGACTTTGGTCAAACTCTGGCAGTTTGGGGCTTTGAGTCAGGCCCATTTTTAATGTTGCCGTTTATTGGGCCTTCGAATGCGAGAGATGGTATTGGCTTTGGAGTCGATGCTTTCGGTATGTACAGTCCTTATGAAGCATTAAATGACAGTCAGACCGAATGGGCCTTACGATCGCTGTGGGTGATTGATACTCGTGCCGAATTGATGCCGTTAGAAGAGCAGCTGGAAGAGGCTCTTGACGAGTACCTGATGGTAAGAGATGCTTATTTACAACGCCGTGAATTTCTCATATATGATGGTCGTCCGCCGATTGAGGACGAGTGTGAGTTCGAAGAAGATTGTGAGGAGTGGTAATACTCCGGGAATAAAGGATGCCAATAGAATTTAACGACACCTTAGTCATTGCAATATCATCAACAGCCTTGTTTGATCTGGCTGAAAGCCATCGGATATATGTTGAAAGTGGTGTTGACAGCTATGCACAATATCAGATTGATCATGAAGATGAGTTGTTAAAACCTGGAGCAGCCTTTGGTCTGGTTAAAAAGCTATTATCACTGAATGAAACGCACAAGGACACGCCTCGAGTGGAAGTCATCCTATTATCTCGTAACAGCGCTGATACTGGCTTGCGAGTGTTCAACTCTATTGAGAGTCACAGCTTACAGATTACCCGAGCAGCTTTTACCTCCGGTAATAGCCCCTATCTTTACGCCGAAGCCTTCGGCGCTCATCTGTTTCTATCGACTAACCCTAAAGATGTGATGCAGGCAATAAATGCTGGTATTGCTGCGGCAACCATTGTTTCGCCGACACAGGCTAATAACGACAGCGATATCATAAAGTTTGCCTTTGATGGTGATGCGGTATTGTTCTCAGACGAGGCGGAGCAAATTTTCCAGCAGGGCGGACTGGAAGAGTTTACTCGCTCTGAGAAAAAGTCTGCTCAAAAACCGCTGGAAGGTGGCCCCTTTAAAACCTTTTTGTCAGCGTTGCACAAATTACAAAAAGAGTTTACTCAGGAAAACTGTCCTATTCGCACCGCGCTTGTTACAGCGCGCTCAGCACCAGCGCACGAGCGTGTGATACGCACCTTACGTTACTGGGATATCCGTATCGATGAAGCTTTATTCCTCGGGGGCATGGATAAAACCAAATTTCTTAAAGCCTTTGGTGCAGATGTCTTCTTCGATGATCAGGAAGGTCATATTGAAAGAGCGAAAGGCCATATCCCCAGTGGCCATGTACCCAATGGGGTGATTAACGAGTAATTTCACTTTTCAAAGTAACGGTTTACTATACAGATTTATGGACAAAAGTTATAGCAGATGCTGCTTCAGAGCCTTAGCTTGTATTTTCTGAGGTATATTAGTAGAGTTTGGTCGTTCTAAAATAACATTTTAAATAAAAATTGATAAATATAGGGACATGATAATGAAAAAACTATTTTTTCTTGCGTGTGCGTTACTCCTACCTAAAACAGGTTTTTCAGTAGAAGGAACTCTAATTGATACAGAGTCTCGTTATGGTCTAGGTCCTTTCTTTGATGTGGCTTACTATGGCAATACAGCGTATGCCGTAGACGGCAATGACTCACTTATTGTTCTGGACGTTACGGATAGCTCCGCAATTAGCTTGACCGACACAGTCGATTTGGGTTGTAGTTCTTCTGATTTGGACATAGATGGAACAACCTTGGTAGTAAGGTGCCCTTTTAAACTAAAATTTTTCGATGTTACTGATAGTTCTGCTCCAGTACCTGCAGGTACGTATGATTCCTCAGGCTATGCAGTTAACAGTGTAAAGTTATCAGGCGACCGTCTGTATATGGTTGGTGGTAATAGCGATCTTGCTATTTTTGATACGAGTGACTTATCAAGTATACAAGAAATTAATACACAAACTTTCGGTTCCCTCGGTAATGTATCTAAACTTAAAAAAGCGGGTGATTATCTGTATGTTTCTAGCGACTTTCAAAAGGTAAGGGCTTTTGACATAACTGATGAAAATCTGGTCAAAGAGTTTACTCTGGCTGAAACTGTTGGAACTACTTTCTATGATGCTTCAATTGTAGCTGACACACTGTACATCGGTGCGGGAAATGGTTTACATATATATGATATTTCTGATGTGGCTAATCCGGTTTTCGTGACAAATGTAAACTCAGGTTCTAGTTTTGAAAGTATTGATACTCTAAAGACTCTTCATGTTATTGGAAACAAGCTTTTTGCAGGCAAATATAACGGCTGGATTTTTCAGTTTAATATAAGCTCTGCTAATTCTGCTACTTTTGAAGAGGACACTAAAGCTGGGACCCATGAAGTATATGGGTTTGCTAATAGTGAAAATATTTTAATGGTGGCTTATGGTATTGATGGATTAAGAACCTTAGATATTTCAGCTGAAGCTTTACCCTTTATGGATTCCCTGGGTAGTTATCGTGAGTCAATTATTCCTGTGGATTTAAGCTTGAGTAATCAGCGGTTGCTTGTCTCTGATGAAACTGGGTTATTTCATATTCTAGACATTAACAAGGACTTATCTTTTACAGAAAAGAGCCGTATGCCAACTATAGTTGGTATTAATACACAAGCTGGTGAAATTAACGGAAATATTGGCTGGTTGGGCGTTGAAAAACAGCTAGAAACCAGGGATTTCACTACATTGAATCCTAGCTCGCTATTAGATAGTCAAACGGCTAGCTCTACAGGATTTGTTACTTTCTTAAAAGAACTTGGCAACATGCTTTATCTAGGTACAAATAATGGAGTAATTGCCTTATATGACGTAAGTAGTGATGTACCGTCACTAGTCTCAACGGTTACTCTGCCGCTGGCGGAATCGGGAGCTAGACAGTATATAACGGAAATAACTCCATACGGAGACTTTGTGCTCGCGTCTAGTCTTGATTCTGAGCTTTTAGCCGTAGACTTTTCAGATACTGAAAACCCATCAGTGGTTTCTGTGCCGAAATTTTCTGATACAGTTAATGCGCAGTTATTTGTGACAGGTGATATGCTGTTATCTGTTAGTAATTCTGGTGCTGTATTAATCGATATATCTGTTCTTTCGAGCGCAAATTATATCAGAGAGATACCTGAGCTTGGTTTGATAACAGCTGCGACTAACATCGATTCATCAACAGTTTTGCTTAGTTCTAACAATGGATTGCTTGCAGTAGATATTTCAGACTCAGAAGATATAAGAGTTATAAGTCAAATTGAAGGAGCTTCATCTTTCTCTAACCTGACATACGATGGCTCTAAAGTTGTTGGTTCAGTTATTTACGAAAACGAGCTTCATTTATATGAGTATAATTTATACCCAAAAGCTTCTGATTCAAGTTTTACTCTTGATGAAGACTCTGTGCTTAGTGATATCCTTGTTGGAAGTGATCCCGAGGGGGATGAGCTGACTTTTGCTCTGGTAACTGAGACTGAAAATGGCTCTGTAAGTATTAACGCTAGCGGACAGTTCACTTATGAACCTGTATTGAACTTTAATGGTCAGGATTCATTTACTTACTCAGTTGAAGATACTCATGGTGGAAGAGCAGAAGCGACTGTGGTTTTAACAGCAAACGCAATAAATGATACACCAACCGCAAACGATATGTCTGTTTCCACTAAGACTGAAACGTCGGTATCGGGTTCATTTGATGCTTCCGATGTAGATAATGATGAACTGTCTTACCAGTATACTAACCCTTCTAACGGTAGTTTGAATGTTTCAGGTTCAGAGTTTACTTATACACCTGATTCTGACTTTAGCGGTGAGGATAGTTTTGATTACACGGTAACAGACCCTAGTGGTGCTTCGGCAACTGCGACGGTAAGTATAAGTGTTACTAATAATGCTCCTACGGCAAATAATGTTAGTTTAACGACTAAGGTGGATTCTTCAGTTTCAGGAACTTTCAATGCAACAGATCCTGATGGAGATGAGCTAGCAGTAGAATACACGAGCCCTTCAAGTGGTACTCTGAATGTATCAGGAACAAGTTTTACATACACACCTGACTCTGGCTTTAGTGGTAAAGACACTTTCCAATATACAGTTACTGACCCATACGGAGAGTCAGCTACGGCAACTGTAAACATTAGTGTTAACCAAGAATCCTCCGGGGGCGGTGGTTCAAGTGATTGGTTGTTACTATTAATACTTGGATTTGGTTTCGTTGCTGGGCGGCGAGTTAGATAGTCACCATTAAATCAAAGGCCACAGATTTGTGGCCCTTTTTATTCTAATTACCTGACAAAAGTTATTTAGGTAGCAGTATTACTGCCTTGTTATGTTTGTTTGGCTATATTAAGCTTTGCTCACTGTCTCTAAATCGGCTATGTATATGAAGGTTTGCAAAATTGCTTTTATATTTTTCGCGCTTATAAACTTTGGTGTCATATCAGCGCAAACTCTTGACGCACCACAACGCTCGGAGGGGGAGGGACCTTATGAACGCTTAATTTTACGCGGCGGTACTGTGATTGATGGTAAAGGTGCGCCGCCTTATGGTCCGGTCGATATCGTTATTGAAAATAATAAGATCGTGTCGGTTCAATCTGTTGGTGCCCCTGGCGTTCCTGTTAATGAGTCGCGTCGTCCTAAGGCTCAGGAAGGCGATAAAGAAATTGATATTACTGGGCACTATGTGTTGCCAGGCTTTGTGGATATGCATGGCCATATCGCAGGCAGCGTCGATGATTTACCGGCGGAATATCCGTTTAAGTTATGGCTGGGGCATGGTATTACCACGGTTCGAGAGCCCGGCAGTTTTAATGGCTTAGACTGGACATTGAAGCATCAGGAGTTAAGTAAAGAGAATGAGATTACCGCTCCTCGTATAGTGCCATACGTTGGTTTTAACATGGGCTGGGATAAGGAAATTACCACACCGAAAGAAACCCGTCGCTGGGTGCGCCATGTTGCTGATAAAGGTGCTAAAGGGATCAAGTTTTTTGGCTTACCACGTCCGATGATGGAAGCCGCATTAGATGAAGCACAGAAGCAGGGCCTGGGGACTATGATGCACCACGCTCAGCTCAATGTGGTTGGGACCAATGCCCTGGATTCGGCTCGTTTAGGTTTGACTTCGATGGAACATTGGTACGGTTTACCGGAAGCGCTGTTTGAAGACAAGGTCATACAGGATTATCCATTAGAGTATAACTACAATAACGAATCACACCGCTTTAGCGAAGCCGGTCGATTGTGGCAGCAGGCTGCTAAAAAAGGCTCCAATAAGTGGAATGCGGTTCGTGATGAATTAATCGAGCTGGATTTCACCATCGATCCAACGCTAACCATTTACGAAGCGAGCAGGGATGTTATGCGTGCCCGTAATGCTCCGTGGCATGAAGACTATACGCATCCGAAGCTTAAAGCTTTCTTTGAACCAAACCGTGAATCGCATGGTTCTTACTTTTTTGACTGGACTACCCAGAACGAAATCGACTGGAAGAATAATTACAAGATCTGGATGAGCTTTTTAAATGATTATAAAAACCATGGTGGTCGTGTAACTACTGGTTCAGATACCGGTTACATCTATAAGATCTTTGGCTTTGGTTTAATTCGTGAATTTGAGTTATTACAGGAAGCAGGCTTTCACCCGTTGGAAGTGATCCAGTCAGCGACGATTAAAGGTGCCGAGGCACTCGGTATGGATGACCAAATTGGTACTATTCAAGCCGGTAAGCTGGCGGACTTAGTCATTGTGGAAGAGAATCCTATTGCCAACTTTAAAGTCTTGTACGGCACAGGCCATTACCGTTTAGGTTTGGATAACGTCGCCGAAAACGTTGGCGGGGTAAAGTACACCATTAAAGATGGCATTATTTTCGATGCACGTCAGCTGCGTGAAGACGTTAAAAAGCTAGTTCAAGAAGCAAAGGACGCTAATTAAGCAAGTTCTGCAAGGCTTCATCAAGAGTTGGATACTCGAAGGTGAAGCCGCTCTCCTGCAGTTTTTTTGGTAACACTCGCTGCCCTGTCAACAGAATATTCGCCATTTCACCAACCAGTAGTTTAAGTGCAAAACCCGGCACTACGGCAAAAGTAGGGCGTCTCAGGACTTTACCCAGCGTTTTTGTGAGCTTCTGATTAGTCACTGGCTCTGGAGCTGTAAGGTTAAAGGCGCCTTTCAAATCTGGATGTTTGATAAGGTACATAACGGCACGTACATGATCATCAATATGTATCCATGAAAAATACTGATTACCCGGGCCAAGCTTCCCTCCGAGGCCAAATTTAAACGGTGGCAGCATCTGCTGTAGCGCACCCTCTGGGCCTAAAACAACGCCTGTTCGGATACAGCAAACTCGTAAGCCTAAATTCTCGGCTCTATAAGCCGCGTCTTCCCACCGTGTACACAACCTGACCTGAAATTCAGAGGTGTTGCCTGACGTTGAGTCTTCAGTCAGTTCTTCATTACCGCGTGCGCCGTAAAAGCCAATGGCAGAGCCGTTAATCAAGGTGTCAGGTTTGCGGTCTAGTCCCTCCATCCATTCCAGTAAGTTTTCGGTGGTATTGATACGACTATCGACGATGGTTTGCTTATAGCTATCCGACCAACGCTTCGCTCCCAGGTTGGCACCGGCTAAATTGATGACCACATCAATGTCCTCAACGCCTTGCAGGGATTCAACTAATTTAACGTTTTTTAAAACCGGGTAAGCCTGATACTTCTCTGTTGAGCGAGTGAGTACCGTGACATCATAGCCTTCGATTTGTAATAGCGGTATAAGGTTGCGGCCGATAAAGCCTGTTCCACCGGTTATTAGTACTTGTGACATAACCACCCCCTGTATATGTCCTTATCTAATCAATATAACAGAAATGGTGTGGATAAAAAGTAAACAATGTCGATTTCTTAAGAGGTGATAAGGCGGACAGCTAGATGCCCGCCAGTAGAGGTATTAACACTCAATAATATGCACGGCGAGGCCACCGCGTGCGGTTTCTTTATATTTATCACGCATATCTTTACCAGTGGCCCACATGGTTTTGATCACTTTATCGAGAGAGACTTTATGCTGACCGTCGCCACGCATCGCCAGGCGAGAGGCATTAATGGCTTTAATGGCGCCCATGGCGTTCCGCTCAATACAAGGGACCTGCACTAAGCCGCCCACTGGGTCACAGGTTAAGCCCAGGTTATGCTCCATACCAATCTCCGCGGCATTTTCAACTTGCAGTGGAGAGCCGCCCAGAACCTCGGTTAAGGCACCGGCCGCCATCGAGCAGGCCGTTCCGACTTCGCCCTGACACCCAACTTCTGCACCTGAAATCGAAGCGTTTAATTTATAGAGAACACCAATCGCACCCGCGGTTAATAAGAAACGTACCACGGCTTTTTCATCGGCATTTTTGTGGAAGCGCATGTAGTAATAGAGGACCGCAGGAATAATACCGGCAGCGCCATTGGTCGGGGCGGTTACCACTCGTCCTCCAGCGGCATTTTCTTCGTTTACAGCGAGTGCATACAAGTCAACCCAGTCCATGGTGGATAAGGTATCGGAAGTATCACTTTCAGACTTTAGTTTACGATAAATACCGGGAGCACGACGCTTTACCTTTAAACCACCCGGTAGAATACCTTCACGGTTACAGCCACGCTTGATGCATTCTTCCATGGTGCGCCAGATGTCCAGTAGCTTTGCGCGGACTTCTTCTTCACTGCGCCATGACTTTTCGTTTTCCATCATTAAGGTGGAAATGCAGATCCCTTCTTCTTCACAGGTATCGATCAGCTCTTTGGCAGTACTGAACGGGTATTTTACTTTGGTATCATCTTCAATAATTGGCGAGTCAGCATCAACGTCATCATTAACGACGAAGCCGCCACCGACCGAGTAAAAAGTCCGCTGCGCGATTTCTTTACCTTGCTCATCGAAAGCGTAAAAGATCATACCGTTGGCGTGTTTCGGTAACGATTCTTTCTTATATAAAGTTAGATCGTTTTCTTCATCAAAACTAATGACTTTTTTGCCATTCAGATCGATCTTGCCTTCACCGCGTATAAACTCTAACCGCTCGGGAATAATATCCGGATCAATCTCTTCTGGAAGATGACCTTCCAGACCTAATAATACGGCTTTATCTGAACCGTGACCTTTACCGGTAGCTCCAAGAGAACCGTACAGTTCACTGACAACACGATGCGTTGAGTCTAATAACTCTTTCTCTGTTAAAAACTCGATAAAGCGATGTGCCGCACGCATCGGTCCAACCGTATGTGAGCTGGATGGTCCAATACCAATGCTGAACATATCAAAAACGCTAACTGCCAAAGTAATAACCTCGTTAAAAATCTATCCCTTCATTGTACTGGTTAAGAGGTGCAGTGGCTATGAAAGTCGTGGGCATGGCCGGGCTAATCCGACCAGTTTGTTATAACTTTTCTATATAAGCGGAATGGTTTATTAACTGGGAGAACTTTACGATGATACTGGCGGTGGCTCCCCAGATATTCCACCCCTCGTAAGGTATTGAATAAATGGAGTAATTTCTGCCGCCAAACTCACGGTAGGAGTGGATTTGGTTATCGGGATCACAGACAAAATCGAGCGGCGCCTCAAACGCATCGGAAACTTCATCCTCGCTTAAAGCAAGCTCCATATCGTGCGGTATAACACCGACTACAGGTTGGATGAGAAAACCGGTGGTTGTGGGCTGAAGAGGGAGTTTACCCAGGACGTCAATATGCTGCTGTAAAATCCCGACTTCTTCTTCGGTTTCGCGCAGCGCCGTATGGATTAAATCATCATCGGTATCATCCATGCTACCACCAGGGAAACTGATTTGACCGGCGTGGTGACGCAGGTGATCCGCTCTCTGTGTCAGTAACAAATGCAAACCATTGTCGCGCTCCACCAGAGGGACTAAAACGGCGCTGGGCCGGAGCTTTGCGACTCGCGGCGTAATCTCATCGGATGCATCTAATGCGTCTTGTATTTGTTGTAGCGTGATCATCTTAATCTTTCAGTACCGGCAATATTTTGCTGAGTTTGTGTAAGGTTTCTTCGTACTCGTTCTCGGCTTCAGAGTCGGCGACTAAACCGCCACCGCCCCATGCGTGTATTTTTTGGTTATCGGTAACTAAGGTGCGGATCGCAATATTCGAGTCCAGATAACCTCTATAGTCATAATACAACATCGAGCCACAATAGATACTGCGTCGATGCGGTTCCAGCTCTTCGATAATTTCCATCGCTCGAACTTTCGGCGCGCCGGTGATAGAGCCTCCCGGGAAGCAGTGTTTAAGCAGTTGGAAAGTGTCGCTGCTAGAAGCGAGGTCGGCTTCGATAGTGCTTACCAGATGATGCACTGAAATAAAGGATTGCAGCTCGAATAATTTCGTGACTTCGACCGAGCCAATAGCAGCATTACGACCAATATCGTTACGCAGTAGATCGACAATCATCAGGTTCTCAGCGCGATCTTTTTTGCTGCTAACCAGTTCATCTGCCAGACGTTGATCTTCGGCAGCATCTGGACTTCTTGGTCGCGTACCTTTGATGGGTTGTGTTACCACATGATGCTTTTTGCTTTTGCCATGGCCCTGTGGGAATACCTGAATAAAACGCTCAGGAGAAAGCGATAGTATCTGCTGCTCTTCAAGATTCATATACGAAGAGAAGGGCGCCTGATTATGCTCCGTTAATTTGAGGTAAGCATTCCATGGATGACCTTTAAATTCTGCCGAAAAGCGTTGCGCTAAATTGACCTGATAGCAGTCACCAGCATGAATATAGTCATGCACTTTATTAAAGCGCTCAATGTACCCATCCTTGTTCATATTGCTTTGCCAATCTGAGTTCAAGCTAAACGGTTGTCGCTCTCGTTGGTAACCGTTTTCGTACAGGTTTTTGAACTCACAGACAATGTCTTTCCAGTAGTTGTTGCAGTAATCGGAAAACTTCACCAGAAAACTTTTGTGATTAACGTGATCGCTGATATAGGCCCACTCATATAAACCAAAAGCAAGCTCAGGCAGTTTGATATCATGCTCAGCGATGACAGGTAAGTCTTCGACATAACGACCAGCATCATAACTGCAATAACCGGCAATCCCCCCATGAAAAGGAAGTTGCTGTAATTCTGCCGGTAAGCTTAAAGCATTTTTTAAACCCGCTTGATAAAATCGCTCTAAATCCTCAAACGGTTGATGCTCGATTCCATCAAGCTCAATCCCCGTAATATTAGTTTTACCTTCTTTAAAGCAGAAGGTTGCTTTGGGGCGTGACAGGATTATGTCGAACTGAGCAGCCTGATGAATGGTTTTGCCGCTATCAAATAATAATGCCCAGGGCTCGTCAGCAAAGTAGCCAAAAAGGGTCCTGACTTCAGATGGCTCGCGGTAGGGTAGTTCAATAAAATTTTGCTCTGACTGGTCTTTTTTCATGCAATTTGATTAAAAAGTAGTCTAAATATGGTGCTGTATCATCTAATCCCCGGCAAAATTTGGGAAACGCCTGATCCAGCCTGTATAATGATGCACCGATTTTAGAGGTTTATGTGTGGCTTGTATAGCGAAGCCGAATGTTAAGTACATTCATAGACATAAACCTGAAAAGCCATAATTCGGAGAGACCTCAATGGGCATGATTAAAGCCGAAGATTTTATCGAAAGCGTCGCCGATGCTTTCCAGTACATTTCTTATTATCACCCGAAAGATTTTATCCAAGCTTTGTCAGCAGCTTACGAGAAAGAAGAAAGCCCTGCTGCAAAGGACGCCATGAAGCAAATCCTGGTTAATTCACGTATGTCTGCCATGGGCCATCGACCTGTGTGTCAGGATACGGGGATTGCCTGTGCTTTTGTCAAAGTGGGAATGGATGCACGATTTGAAGGCGGTATGACAGTTCAGGAAATGGTCGATGAAGGTGTTCGTCGCGCCTATACCAATCCAGATAACCCATTGCGTGCATCGGTATTGATGGATCCTGCGGGTAAGCGTCTTAACTCAAAAGATAATACGCCAGCGGTGGTTCATGTCGAGATGGTTAAGGGCGATAAAGTCGAAGTGACCTGTGCTGCGAAGGGTGGTGGCTCTGAGAATAAATCCAAATTCGTCATGTTGAATCCGAGCGACTCAATCGTTGACTGGGTTGTCGAAACAGTACCGAAAATGGGGGCGGGCTGGTGTCCACCGGGCATGTTAGGTATCGGTGTTGGCGGCACGGCTGAAAAAGCGATGGTACTGGCTAAAGAATCTTTGATGGATCCGATTAACATGCAGGATCTGTTGAAAAAAGGTCCGGATAATAAAGTCGAAGAACTTCGACTGGAAATCTATGAGGCTGTTAATAAGTTAGGAATTGGTGCTCAGGGTCTGGGCGGTGTGACCACCGTTCTTGATGTCAAAATCAAAGACTGGCCAACACACGCCGCGTCAAAACCAGTGGCGATGATCCCGAACTGTGCCGCAACGCGTCACATACACTTCACATTAGACGGTACTGGCCCTGCTATGCTAGCCCCACCGTCTATCGAAGATTGGCCGGATATGGAGTACGAAGCATCAGCCGATGCGAAGCGTGTCGACATGAATAATGTGACACCTGAAGAAGTCGCGAGCTGGAAGCCGGGTGATGTGTTATTGCTGAATGGCAAAATCTTAACAGGCCGAGATGCTGCGCATAAGAAGATTAAAGATTTACTGGATTCTGGTGAAGGTTTGCCGGAAGGTCTGGATTTCAAAAATCGTTTCATTTACTACGTTGGCCCAGTTGATGCAGTGCGTGATGAAGCTGTGGGTCCAGCCGGTCCGACAACTGCAACGCGCATGGATAAATTTACAGAAATGATGCTCGATAAAACCGGTCTGCTTGGCATGATTGGTAAAGCAGAGCGTGGCGACGAAGCGATTGAAGCGATTAAGAAGCACCAGTCTGTGTACTTGATGGCGACCGGTGGCGCAGCTTACCTGGTGTCTAAAGCCATTAAAAGCTCACGTGTTGTAGCATTCCCAGAACTGGGTATGGAAGCGGTATATGAGTTTGACGTAGAAGATATGCCAGTGACTGTGGCAGTGGATTCCGGCGGTGAAAGTGTTCATAAGACTGGGCCTAAAGTCTGGAAAGTGAAACTGGCAAGCTAAATTTAGCTATTGCGCTTGGAATTGCTTTGTTAAAAGTTAACTCAAAATGCTCATTTACTATAGTAAACTCCGCGTTTTTCGATAACTTTTGCCTCGCACTTCCGGCGCTCATGACGCTAAATGATTAATGGGCTAGTGAACAGGTTTTTAGATGAACAAAGAAGAGCGAAAATTTAAAGAGAAGCTACCAAGCGACAAAGTAAAAAGTTTGGGGTTTTCTTTAGCGAGGATGTTGATTGTTCCTTCTATATATTTGCTTACGATGAATGTTCTACACTTTTATGGGCACGTTGAGGAAAAAAGCGATAATTGGTGGAGTTTTGTTTTTGTTTACGTTGGCGCAGAAGTGATCGAGTTTTATAGAAAATTGATAGTGCTCCAAGAAGAGTTACAAATTAAAGAAGGCAAAGAATTATGAGTGCAGGTTTAAAATTAAGAAAAGCGGTTGAAGAAAATAACCCGCTACAGGTAATGGGTACGATTACAGCATACGCGGCGCGTATGGCTGAGAAGGTCGGCCATAAAGCGGTTTATTTATCAGGTGGCGGCGTTGCAGCTAACTCTCTGGGTATGCCGGATTTAGGTATTTCTACAGCAGAAGACCTATTAGTTGACATACGTCGTATCACTGACGTTTGTAGTCTGCCATTATTGGTAGATATCGATACCGGTTTCGGTGGTGCTTTTAACATCGCTCGTACTACGCGCTCTTTGATTAAAGCAGGCGCTGCTGGTTTCCATATGGAAGACCAGGTTGCAGCGAAGCGTTGTGGTCACCGTCCGAACAAAGAAATCGTCAGCCAGCAGGAAATGGTCGATCGTATTAAAGCGGCTGTTGATGCTCGTACCGATGAAAACTTTGTGATTATGGCACGAACCGATGCTTTAGGTGTCGAAGGTATGCAGTCGGCAATTGATCGCTCGAATGCCTGTCTTGAAGCCGGTGCGGATATGATTTTCCCAGAAGCAATGAGCAAGCTGGAAGATTATAAATATTTCCGTGAACACGTGAATGCGCCGATTTTGGCGAACATTACTGAGTTCGGTAAAACGCCATTATTCTCGTGTGAAGAATTAGGTGAGCAGGGCGTAGATATTGTGTTGTATTGCTGTGGTGCATACCGCGCAATGAACAAAGCAGCGGAAACTTTCTACAGAGATGTGCTTGAGAAAGGTCATCAACGTGATGTCGTAGAAATCATGCAAACTCGTGAAGAGCTTTATGATTATCTGGGTTACCACGATTATGAGCAAAAGCTGGATCAGCTTTTTGCTGAAGGAAAAGAGAAGTAGGCATTAATAAGTAACTCATCAAATGTGCTATAAGTCTCTACATTACTTGTCATCCTGAATCAAGTTCAGGATGACATGAGCTGGCATAGGCGGTGACGTTGGATACTAAAGAGAATTTAAATTTAAAACAGGAGTAGATAGTATGAGTGAGTCAGTTTTACCAAAACCAAAAAAGTCGGTCGCCTTATCGGGTGTGCCAGCAGGTAATACTGCCCTATGTACGGTAGGTCGTAGTGGAAACGATTTGCACTACCGTGGCTATGACATTCTAGATTTAGCGGAAACGTGTGAGTTCGAAGAAATTGCTCACTTGCTAATTCATGGCAAATTGCCAACGGCTGCAGAACTTAAAAACTACAAGCGCAAATTAAAGGCACTTCGTGGTTTACCTGCGTTAGTGCAGGACGCGCTAGAACTGATTCCTGCCAATGCTCACCCAATGGACGTTCTACGTACCGGTTGTTCAATTTTAGGTACAGTACTTCCTGAGCGTGAAAGTCAGCCACTAAATGAAGCAAAAGATATCGCTGACCGTTTAATGGCATCGTTCCCTTCAATGCTTCTTTATTGGTATCACTTCTCGCATAATGGCGTAGCGATTGATCTGGAAACTGATGAAGAATCTATCGCTGGTCATTTCTTACACTTATTGCATGGTGAGCCTTGCCCTGATTCTTGGGTTCGTGCGATGCAGATTTCATTGAATCTTTATGCTGAGCATGAATTTAATGCATCAACATTCACCAGCCGCGTGATTACAGGTACAGGTTCAGACATGTACTCAGCAATTTGTGGTGGTATTGGCGCATTACGTGGTCCGAAACATGGCGGTGCTAACGAAGTCGCGCTAGATATTCAAATGCGTTACGACAACCCAGACCAAGCTGAAGCTGACATCAAAGAGCGTATTGCTCGCAAAGAAATCGTCATTGGTTTCGGTCACCCGGTTTACACAACTGGCGATCCTCGTAACAAAGTGATCAAAGAAGTTGCGAAAGAATTATCAGTTGAGCAGGGCGATACTAACTTGTTCAATATTGCAGAGCGTCTTGAAACCGTTATGTGGGACGAGAAGAAAATGTTCCCGAATCTGGACTGGTTCTCAGCCGTGTCTTACAACAAGATGGGTATTCCGACTTCTATGTTTACACCTATTTTTGTGATGTCACGTATTTCTGGTTGGGCAGCGCACGTAATGGAGCAGCGTCAAGACGGCAAGATTATCCGTCCTAGTGCGAACTATACGGGGCCGGAGCCGAGAGAGTTTGTTGAAATCGACAAACGTTAAAAATGTTTTTTAGCGCCAATAGCGGCGTTACGCGGTGAATTTATTATCGGTCATTTAGTTTATCTAAACTCCCTCAATAAATTCACCGCAAGCCTTGCTCTTAACGCTAAAAATTTATTTTGATTTTTATAGGTTGGGTTAGAGGCTATAAGTCTCGTAACCCAACAATTTTCTGATTTATGAAATCAAAATTTCAATCAAGGAATTAAGGATAAAGCGATGAAATATTTAATTGGATTATTTTTGATGGTGAGCTCTATGGTTAGTATGGCAGGAGATGACTGGTATATCGGAACTTGGGTTATCGATGCTGATAAAACCAAAGAGCACTCTCAACACTTAACAGCTGAAGAAAAGAAATTAGCCGAGCGAGCCCAGCAGGCTGCAAACAAAGGCTTTTATGAAATTAATAATGATTATTTTAAGTTGTTTTCTAAAGATGTAGGGTTAAGTTCACCAGACTTTTACTACACAATTGAGGAAACTGATAGAGACACCGTCCTTCTGAATGCTAAAGAATCAGAAAACTCTTTTGAGTTGGGGCAGGATGCTTATGGTATCTACATGCTGGTCAAAGACATTGACTATAAGATGCAGGATGAAAAGTTCGGTGCAAAGTCTTTTGTAGTCGACGAGAACGGTGAAAAAATTATTGAGCGTGAAACGATGGCGAAAGCCTATCTTAAAGCTTACGATAAAGAGATTGATCGCGAATATTACAAAACATATAAGAAATAGTAGCGAGACAAATAAGTTTTAAACAGAGACCTAAGGTAATATGAACACAAATTATAGAAAGAAACTTGAAGGCACGGACTTAGATTATTTCGATACGCGTCAGGCGATCGAAGATATCCAACCGGGCGCTTACGATAAACTTCCATACACGTCAAAAGTTTTGGCTGAAAACTTAGTTCGCCGTTGTGATCCTGAGTCGCTGACGGATAGCTTAAAACAGCTAATTGAGCGTAAGCGTGACCTGGATTTCCCATGGTTTCCTGCACGAGTGGTGTGTCACGATATCTTAGGTCAAACGGCATTTGTTGATTTAGCAGGTTTGCGCGACGCTATCGCAGAAGGTGGTGGCGATCCTGCGCAGGTAAATCCTGTGGTTCCTACTCAATTAATCGTGGATCACTCATTAGCCGTAGAACACGGTGGTTTTGAGAAAGATGCTTTTGAGAAAAACCGTGCGATCGAAGAGCGTCGAAATGAAGACCGTTTTCACTTTATTAACTGGTGTAAAACAGCGTTTAAAAACGTTAACGTTGTACCACCAGGCAACGGCATTATGCACCAGATCAATCTGGAGCGTATGTCGCCAGTAATTCAGGCACGCGACGGTGTGGCTTTTCCAGATACTTTAGTCGGTACTGATAGTCATACGCCAATGGTTGATGCGCTAGGCGTTATCGCTGTCGGTGTGGGTGGTCTTGAAGCTGAAAGCGTCATGCTGGGTCGTGCTTCTTATATGCGTCTTCCTGATATCGTAGGTGTTGAATTAACGGGTAAACCTCAGCCAGGCATTACCGGTACGGATATTGTATTGGCGATTACCGAGTTCTTACGTAACGAGCGAGTGGTTTCGGCTTACCTGGAATTTTTCGGCGAAGGTGCTGCACACTTAACGCTGGGTGATCGCGCGACGATTTCGAACATGACGCCAGAATACGGCGCAACAGCTGGTATGTTCTATATTGACGAGCAAACCATTGATTACTTAAAACTAACTGGCCGCGATGACGAGCAGGTTAAGTTAGTTGAACAATACGCTAAAGAAACGGGCCTATGGGCAGACGGTTTAACGGGCGCAGAATACGAGCGTGTACTGACGTTTGATTTATCATCGGTTGGTCGTAACTTGGCGGGACCATCAAATCCTCATGCACGTGTATCTACTGCCGATTTAGCAGAAAAGGGTATCGTAAAAGATTATGAGATCGAAGAAGGCAAAATGCCGGATGGTGCTTGTATCATTGCCGCGATTACCAGCTGTACCAATACCAGTAACCCACGCAACATGATTGCCGCGGGTATTATTGCGCGTAACGCCAACAAAGTGGGTTTGCAGCGTAAACCATGGGTAAAAACATCGTTGGCACCGGGCTCTAAAGCGGTAACCGCTTATCTAGAAGAGTCGAACCTACTTCCAGAAATGGAACAGCTAGGTTTTGGTGTGGTCGGTTATGCCTGTACTTCGTGTAACGGCATGAGCGGTGCGCTGGATCCAAAAATTAAGCAAGAAATTGAAGAACGCGATTTGTATTCGACCGCCGTGTTATCGGGTAACCGTAACTTCGATGGTCGTATTCATCCTCATGCCGATCAGGCTTTCCTTGCTTCGCCGCCATTAGTTGTCGCCTATGCTATCGCTGGCACCATTCGTTTTGATATCGAAAAAGATCCGCTTGGTACTGATAAAGATGGTAACCCAGTAACCTTAAAAGATATCTGGCCGACTGATGAAGAAATTGATGAAATTATTTCTCAGAGCGTTAAGCCACAACAGTTCCGTGACGTTTACGAACCGATGTTTAACGTCAAAGTCGACATGGGCGATAAAACGGATCCACTGTATGACTGGCGTGAAATGAGCACCTATATCCGCCGTCCTCCGTATTGGGAAGGAGCGTTAGCGGGCGAACGTACAATGAAAGATATGCGCCCACTTGCTGTATTGGGTGACAACATCACAACCGATCATTTGTCGCCATCAAACGCGATCCAAAAATCAAGCGCTGCCGGTGCTTACCTCGACAAGATGGGCGTGCCGGAAGAAGACTATAACTCGTACGCCACACACCGCGGGGATCACCTCACAGCACAACGCGCGACATTCGCTAACCCGAAATTGTTAAACGAAATGGTTCGTGATGAAGACGGTTCGGTAAAGCAAGGTTCGTTAGCGCGTCTTGAGCCAGAAGGCAAAGAAATGCGCATGTGGGAAACGATTGAAACCTACATGGAGCGTAAGCAGCCGTTAATCATTGTGGCTGGTGCGGACTATGGTCAGGGCTCTTCGCGAGACTGGGCGGCGAAAGGTGTCCGTCTGGCAGGCGTAGAAGTCATTGCTGCGGAAGGCTTTGAGCGTATTCACCGTACTAATCTAATCGGCATGGGCGTATTACCGCTTCAGTTTGAAGAAGGCACGACACGCAAGACACTAAACATCGACGGTACTGAAACTTACGATGTGGAAGGGGAGATTGCACCGGGCGCAACCATGACATTAGTCATCAAGCGCAAAGACGGCGAACGCGTAGAAGTACCGATGATTTGTCGTTTGGATACGGCTGAAGAAGTTTCCATTTACTCTGCCGGTGGTGTACTGCAAAGATTCGCACAAGACTTTTTAGCAGCGAGTTAGTATTTCCTGTCATCCCGCGGTTTAACCGCGGGATCCAGTGTCTTGTAGGTTGGTGGTGAGCTTGCGAACCCCAACAATATTGATAACAGGTGTTGGGGTTCATTCTTCAACCGGGTCTGCCCCTTTGGGTGCAACCTACAAAAAAATGTCATTCCGCACTACGATGCGGAATCTAGTGACTTTAAAAAGGCAAAACCATGTCAAAAACATTTCCTCCACAAATTTTCTCTCCACAGATCAGGATCCCAGCCACATACATGCGTGGCGGAACCAGTAAAGGTGTTTTCTTTAACCTGAACGATCTGCCGAAAGAAGCGCAGGTTCCGGGGCCAGCACGTGATGCCTTATTACTTCGTGTGATTGGCAGTCCTGATCCATACGGTAAACATACAGACGGTATGGGCGGCGCAACCTCCAGTACCAGTAAAACGGTGATCCTGTCGAAGAGCGAGATGGCAGATCACGACGTTAACTATCTATTCGGACAGGTCTCGATTGATAAACCGTTTATCGACTGGAGCGGCAACTGCGGTAACTTAACAGCAGCAGTGGGCTCTTTCGCCATCAACAGTGGCCTTGTCGACGCTGATCGAATTCCTGAAAATGGTCATGCCGAAGTTCGTATCTGGCAGGCCAATATAGAGAAAACCATAATCGCTCACGTACCGATTACTGATGGTCAGGTACAGGAAACCGGCGACTTTATTCTCGATGGTGTAACCTTCCCAGCGGCAGAAGTGCAGGTGGACTTTCTTGACCCGGCGGGCGAGGGCTCCATGTTCCCAACTGGTAATTTAGTGGATGAATTAGAAGTACCGGGAATAGGCACTTTTAAAGCGACCATGATTACCGCAGGTATCCCAACCATTTTTCTGAACGCTGACGAAATCAACTTTAATGGCAAAACCTATAACGGAACAGAGTTACAGGAAGCCATTAACAACGATGATGAAGCGTTGGAAATGTTTGAGACGATTCGTGCACACGGTGCCGTAAAGATGGGGCTTATTGAAAACATTGAAGAAGCAGCCAATCGTCAGCACACACCAAAAGTTGCCTTTGTCGCCAAGCCAGCGGATTACGTATCGTCCAGTGGTAAAAACATCAGCGCCAGTGATATCGACCTCAACGTGCGCGCACTGTCCATGGGCAAACTACACCATGCTATGATGGGCACAGCTGCCGTCGCCATCGCAACAGCTTCAACCATCCCTGGAACCGTGGTAAACCTGGCAGCAGGCGGTGGCGATCGCCAAAGCGTTGTCTTCGGACATCCTTCAGGAACCCTAAAAGTCGGCGCAGAAACCGAACTGCAAAACGGTCAGTGGATCGCAAAGAAAGTCTTTATGAGTCGTAGCGCAAGAGTACTGATGGAAGGCTGGGTGCGAGTACCGGGAGATTGTTTTTAATAACACTTAATAAGTTTATTGGTTAAATTTCCCCAAAAAAAGCCGCATTGTTTCACGGCTTTTTTTGTGGGAAGATTATTTGCAAATAATATTTTATATAAAGGGATTGGCATGCTTGGAATGTTAAAAGTAGTATCTACTTTCTCGTTAATGCTTATTTTACTGAGTTGTACAGCTTTTAAAGCTCCCCATGAAATTAATGCAGTAACAAATAAAGTAGAAACTTTTAAAAATAGAGCAGAATTAAGGGAGTATATACGGGAGACAAAAGCTTTTGCTAAATACAGGGAGAAAGAGAGAGATAAACTTTATGAGGAAGACTTCGGAGATAGGGTAGTTGTAACCGGCAGTAGAATCACGGCTTCTGATTTACCATCTATTACTAATAATCAAGTTCAAGGTGTGGATGAAGGCGATATTATTAAGCGCTATGGCGAGTTTCTGTTTATTCTACGAAATGGATCTCTCTACAGTATTAGGATTAATAATAATTCGCTAAGGACACTAGATAAAGTAGACGTCGAATCGAAAAACCTGGAGCTGAGAAAAGATACTTGGTTTGATGAAATGCTGATTAATGACGGGGTTCTACTAATAACTGGCTTTAATTATGAGTATGACTATACAGTATTAAGCCGGTACCGTATTTCAGATGAGGGAAGACTCACTTATCTGAATACCCATGTTATAACTTCAAATGATTACTTTAGTGGGACCAATTATGGTTCACGATTGTTCGGTGGAAAACTTATTAGCTACATACCATTCAAGCTGCGATTAGATAGTGGGTATTTATCCTCATTTCCCAACATAGCGCTGATTAAATCTAAGCAAAGTATTGATAAGGATAAGCTTGACTGGGAAGCTCTAATTGATATTTCTGATATAGTAAAACCATCTAATTGTAGTGGTCAACAAAACCCGGACACCTTTTTAGCTAATTTCTCGGCTTTTGCCGGTGGTAGACCATCATTAAATTGATGCGGTCGCTCCCAGTTGTAATAATTCATCAGGAAGTAACTGACATCAC
>NZ_JACNML010000008.1 GCF_020005365.1 Kangiella shandongensis
CGACTACATCGAAATGTTTTACAATGCCAAGCGACGACATGGTAACAATGATGATGTGTCACCAGTCGAGTTTGAAAAGAACTATTTTATGAAGCTAAAAGGTATCTAGAAAACTTGGGGCGATTCACTCTTCCTTAACAAAGCCAACAAGAAAAAGAAGTATTAAGGAATTCATGGAGAGTAACTACTTAGGCAATTTAAAAGTTAGCGACTACGCAGCTTTAACCGGTAGAAGTCTTTCAACCTTCACTCGGGAATTTAAAAGGCTTTATGGCACAAGTCCCAATAAATGGCTAATACAAAAACGGCTAGAAAAATCTTCCGAGTTATTGGAAAAGACCAGTATGAGCGTCACGGAGGTTGCTATGGAGGTGGGGTATGAAAACGTATCACACTTCATTAAGGCCTATAAAAGATTATTTGATACAACGCCAAAGCGGTACAAGTCAGAAAATAATGGGTGAAAAGCGCTATTTTTGAACGGTTTTGAGTAGTTGCGAGTTACATTCTACTCTAAGGTTTGGGTTCTAATAACGAATCACTCGAGTGGAGAATTCAATGAGTAACAATGTCATCGTGCATTTCAATGTAAAAGAAAACAAACTGCCTGATTTTATGGAAGTGATGGAAAGTGTGAAGAATGATTTACCCAAAGTCGAAGGGTGCATCAGTGTGGACATCTTCAGAAACGTGGATAATACGAACCGGTTTACACTCGTAGAAACCTGGGACACCGTGCAACAGCACCAAAACAATATTCGAAAATTACAAGAGGATGGCTCGTGGGACTTTATCTCAGGGCTGCTGGCTAAAGAACCAGAGAGTGCCTACTTTGAACAGCTGTAAACGGTGAAACCGAAACAACCACACCAAATTTGCTCCCTGTAGCAGCAGGGAGCACTAACAATACGGAGTGTCATTTGTGATGTATTTCACATTTTGTTCGTCTTTTGCTAGTATCAATGAACAAATAAGGGAAAGGAGCTTGGATTCTTACAATAATCAACAGGGGAACGCATATGAAAAAGCTAATATTCGCTCTATCTCTTCTTCTCGCAGCGCAAGTAGCCGTGGGCTATGACAGTGCCGCTCTGGACAAGAAAAAGAAGGAAGCTGAGATAATGCTTAATGAGATGAGCTGCCAAAAAGTTAAGGTCGCTTTAGTGGATACCGCTAATGGAATGAATCTTTTTAAAAGGGAAGACCAAAAAACGGAAGAATATCAAGCCGCACTAGATCTTGTAGGAATGCTAATGAAAAAGGCAGCGTCCTGTATTCAGTAAAGAGAAGCAATCAATAATAAAAGGGAAGTCAGTGTTTAATTTTAACCAACATGTTTATTTATTAGTGACCAAGGGACGAGCTAAGGCAACGGAACTTATCAGTAACGAGTATGCAGAAATAAGTCTACCTTCGTCGACCCACCCCAGAACGCTAATGGGTAATTTCCATAAAACAGAAGAAGCGTTCAAGAAAATAATAAGCAAAGTCGCACCTAAAAGTTTTTTCAAACTTTCGCCAGTAATTTACCTACACCTGTTCGATGAAGTCGAAGGTGATTACACCGATATTGAAGTCAGGGCATTCAAAGAAGCGGCTTTAGGAGCGGGCGGTAGAGATGTGTTTATGGTCAATTCAAGAAGAACATTAACCAAAGAGCAGTTGTTAGGAAGAGTGTTTGTAGAGTTAGAGTATGCTTGAGTAGTCAAGAATTTCAGTGATAAGTGTCGAGAAAGGGAGTATAAGATGAATTCTGAAAAATATAATAGAAATGTTCGGTTAGTATGCTCTACATGCGGAGGTACAGACTTTTCGAGTGAAGAAGGTGTAAATGATGCTGTTGGACTAATAGTATGTACCTCATGTGAAAGAGAGTTTACTAAGGATGATTTGGTTAAAGAAAATAGTGAAAACATTAATGTTCAGCTATCTGAAGCGAAAAAGGAAATAAAAAAAGATATTGCTGATGATTTTAAAAAAAAGCTAAGGAAAGCTTTTTCTGGGAACAAGAATATTAAGGTTAAATGATGTTAGATTCAGTTGATGTTGGTGATTTAATTGCCGGACTTGCATTACTTCTGTCAGCCTATGCAACATGGCAAACAGTGTCGTTTAATAAAAAACAAAGATCTCTTGTAGACAGCCAAGAAAGGTTAAACAATCTTTTATTAGAGAAAGAAAATGATGGTGTTCTGAAAGAGAAAAAAGCTGACCTTGGTGCATCTTTCATTAAGTTGGGTAGCAGTAAATACAGGCTAAAAGTTTGGAATAAAGGTGTGTCAACAGCTAGAAACGTAAGAATAGAATTTCCAGAAGGAAATAATGTAATAATTCCCTCTGAAGTATCAGATAAATTCCCAATGGAAAGTTTAGAAAGACATCAATTTGTAGAACTTATTGCAGCAGTACACATGCAAACGAAAAGAAAGCATGTAGTGCGACTTATCTGGGAAGATGATGCGAAATCTCATAATGAAAAGCTAGTTTACCCAACATTATAGATGAGAGAAACTACCATTATTGACCGGGAGTTCGCCTCTAGCATGCAGGTGTTGGAGTTACACTTTAATATTCTGGCTTTTTACTGACCTTGCCCATCGGTAAGAGTAAAGCCTTTTATTGGGCATTTAATGGAGGAGGAAATTATGTCTACAACTGGAGAAAAGCCTGGAGAAGGCACTTATACTTGCAATAATTGCGGAGAAAAGGTAACGCTTGATGATCATGATGATACGTTGCCACCTTGCCCTAGTTGTCATGAAACTGAGTACACCCCATAGACTGTTTAGACTTTAGGTGTCTCATAATATTCACCAAAAAGTAATGGGGTGCTGTGATGCACCCCAAATAATTTAACCATTGGGTATGAAGTACAATTTAAAAGTACTCTCAAAAGAGTATAAACTGTAACAGCTAACTTTCAGTACACAAACGTTATGGTAGGGCAAGCAGTTGCATCATGACCGAACGATGTATCGACATATTCTTTTATGGGCTGTTCATGGATCGCGATATTCTTCGCGAAAGACAAGTTATGGCTGTAAATCCTCGGCGTGCCTATGTGGATGATTATGCTCTGTGTATCGGCAAGCGTGCGATGCTCGTTCCGTCTACTGATTCGCGCGTTTATGGCATGGTGTTTGCGCTGACTCACTGCGAGTTAGACAAGCTCTATAGCGCTCCGGGTCTGGAACAATATCGGCCGGATGCGGTACTCGCTTGTTCCATGGACGGTGACCCTTTGCCCGCGTTGTGTTATAACTTGCCAAAAGCTCCGGGACCAGACGAAACCAATGCTGACTATGCCGCTCGGCTCCGAGCCGTTCTCGCAAAGCGTAACTTTCCTCCGGAGTATATCGCGTCCATTCCGTAGAGTGTATGGGCGTATAACAAGTGAATGCGGACGATATTAAGGCTTACAAGGACATCATGACTACTCCAATTATTATTCTGGTTTTATTAACATCACCTTTGTTTATAGCCTGGCTTATTTCGAAAGTAAAAGGTTCGGAATTAGAGGTAGGTAAATTTGCTTTCTGGGGACTGGGCATTGCCTTTATCTTTTTTTCGATAGGGCATGTTGTTAAAACCGAAGGTATGGTGGAAATGTTACCGCCCTGGGTTCCATTCCGGTTAGCATTGATTTACTTAACAGGCTTATTAGAAGTCGCTATTGGAGTTGCTCTGTTTGTTCCCAAGTTTCAGGTCCATGCGGCGAAAGTGGCTGTCATTGTTCTTATCGTGTTTTTCCCTGCGAACATTTATGCAGCCGTAAACAGCATTGGTCTTGGTGGTCATCAGTGGGGGCCTGTGTATTTGCTTATTCGTACACCTTTGCAATTTATTCTGATTGCATGGGCTTATTTCTTGTGTGTGAAAAAAGATAGTAAGCTAGAACCACAGAGCGCGTAGAAAACGTATGTTTATACTGAAGGTGTCAGGGAAATCATGAACAAGGCAATCCATTTCAATACCTCGATGTTTGATGTTACGAAGGAAAAAGAGAATCCCATTAATCCGATATATGGGGCTTCTCTTCTGGAGTGGCTAAGAACAAGGTTGAAAGACAATATAGATATCTCAGAGCCGGACGTAGAGGATTGGGGCTGGTTTAGTGAGTTAGACTATGCGGGAGCTAGCTACTTGATCGGAGCTTGTGCACATTTTAAGGAAGGTGATGATCCATCATCGGAGATCGAGTGGGTATTTCAGGTTCATAAATATCGTAGCCTAAAAGAAAAATTACTGGGTCAAAATAAAATGACCGTTACTGATACATGCTTTCAGTTCTTTAAAGAGCTTTTTGAGAAAGAGCCTGAATTCAAAGAGGTAGAAGTTGTATAAGTCAATGACGAGGCTAGCAAACGACTGCCAAATGGTAGCGTTTTTGATACGTGCCATAAATGCCCAGAAACTGGTTATAGGTAGACAATGGCACCTTTAATCATTCTAGCCCTATACAGCTTAATGTTCTTGCTTATTAAGTTAGTCGTTCCGCTTGAAATGAGTGACGAGGTGCGGCTGGTTTTTAATATAGTGGGAGGTATTGGAGTACTGGTGCTGCCAATAGTCATATACTCGTTTATTGACTTCAAGTTAACACAGAGAGCTGTCAATGTGGTGGGTAAAAATTGGTGCCAAGTACATGACAAGCAATTCAACAAGGTTGACATGCATAAAAACCATTTCACGCTCGTTTATCAAGAGGGGAACAAGAAAGCTCGGAAGAAATTTAGAGTTCGTTTTATTTTAACAACCTGGTTTGTTAAATCGGTAGAGTGGTTAGATAAGTAACGCGTTTACGGATCGTTGTCGGTATATTGTAGGCGTGGTTTCATGCTGTTTTCTGATAGTGAATAAGGGAGAGTAAGAATGGGTTGTTACAACAAGATTGAAATTAATGCGTCACCAAGCGCAGTGTGGGACAGAGTGTCTAACTTCCATGATCTGTCCTGGGCGCCAGAGGTGGTGACATCAGTCGAAGCCGTTGGTGACAAAAAGGGAAATGAAGTTGGTGCCAAGCGCATTTTAAATGGCGCGATTCATGAAACGCTTATAGAGCATGATGCTGACAATCTAACATTTACGTATTCAATTGATGATGGACCGGGTCCTATCGCTAAGGACGCGGTTAGTGATTATATCGGTGTGGTGAAAGTCTGCGCTGCTGGTAACGGCACATTAGTCGAATGGAGCTCAACGTTTAATTCGGATAACGAAGATGATGTTGTTGAGTTCTGTGATCCCATTTATCAAGCGTTATTATCGGCATTGAAATATTCAATGTCATAAAGTAGTCACGGATTAATTTAAAACAAGGTACTTACAAGCGCATTACGTGGTTATTAAACTCTTTCGCCATGCACCAAATAGCGTAACGGTCCACCGGTTTGCAGTGTGTTAAATGGGTAGCAGGTGATGAGGGTGATTTGGTTCTCACCTCGATCGTAGAGCGTGTCTTTATCGATATGGTGGATTTCGTAGCCTGTTATTTTATAGGTAAATTTTTCGCCTTCTTTATTGGTGACGATAATCGGATCACCGACTTTCAGGTACTGCAGAAACTCGAAGTGGGTATCGCGGTGGCCGCCGAGGACGACGTGTCCTTGTTCTGTCAGTTTTGAGCTGGATAGAACATGCCCCGGGCCGAAGGCAAGGTTTCGCCCTGAGGCGCCAGCCAGGACGATTTGTTCGATGTCCTGCGATGGTGCTTCGAGTTTGGCCACGGGATACGTATCGGCCCATGACCAAGGTTTATGGGGCTTGCCGTCTTCGAGAGTTTGCTGCCATGCGTTTTCGAGCAAATGCTGTGCCAGTATAGCTTTGGCTTTGATGTAGCCGGCCTGACCAAAAGCGACGAGGCTAATGGTCAGGAGGGCACAAAAGATGCCGTATTTGCGTAAGAAGTTTTTCATGGCGTTTATCTCTCTATTCCTACTAGTTTTTCTACTTATTTTATTAAAGGCTGTTGGCCTGCTGACGACGACGATTCATGCTGAACTGGTACGCGAGTGCTAACAGTAGCGACAGGAAGCCAATCAGCATGGCGAAGTTAGCGATGGTGCCGCCCTGTGGGTAGCCATGAGGATTTTTCCAACCTTGAGGTAATGGGTTCTTTAGGCGCTTCTGTTTTAATGCTTCGCGAATTCGTGCAGGTGTTTTATCGACGGCGACCAGACTGGTGTAGTCGCTGACCAGTTGGAATTTCAGTGCCGTCTCTAATACTTGTTCACGCTTGTCCTGATGGCTTAGGTCGAAGTTGCCGTTAATGGATGCAATTTTCTGACGCGCCCATAGTTTGGCGATGCCCTGATCGTTACCGTTAACTACGACAGGGATATTTTTAGACCATTGATAAACGTCTGACTGACCAGTTACTTTCATGCTGATGGCGCTGTTCTTTGGTGTACGGTATGCGGCAAACAGCGGCTCTCCAATATACAAATCACGAAGTACCGTTGGCTGCAGTTCGATTTTTTGGTGATCGCCGCCAGCGATTTGCAGGTTAGTCAGTGCTGGATGACGTAGCTTTTTAAACAGTGTTTCCAGCTGGCTTTGTACTTCGCTGATACTGCCGATATAGGTGTAAGTGCCGCGACCGAAGTTAGCCGCTTTATTCATAAAGTAGCTGTTAGGGGCCGAGCCGATACCAACGGTGAACAGTCGGTTGTTGCCCAGCTTGTTTTCAATCAATTCAAAAATCTGCGCTTCGTTACCGATACTGCCGTCTGTTAGAAAGACGATTTGGCGCAGGCGATCAGCATTGGGTTTGTCTAACGCCAGTTCGACAGCTTTGGCAATCTCAGTACCACCATCGGCTTGCAGGTTGCTAATAAATTCCTCTGCTTGCGCCAAAGTAAAAGGCGTATTGGCGACTGCATTAGGGAACAGTTTTGTCGCCTCGTGATCAAAGTCGATAATATTAAAGCTATCGTCTGGTCCCAGTTGCTTCAATGCAAACTTCAACCCTGCAATTGCCTGGCGCATGGATTGCCCGGACATGGAACCAGAAGAGTCTATGACAAAGATCATTTCGCGCGGCTGCGAGTGTTCGTTGACCAGAGTGTGGGTTGGCGGTAGCAACATCATGACGTGGTAGTTATAGTCATCCGAGGATTCACTGAACAGCGCCATTTTTGGCTGTTGGCCGAGTTGTGGCTGCCAGTTAAGCACAAAATCTCGATTGGCCTGGGTTGGGTTTTCAAGCTCGATTTCGTAGCTGTCGCCGTGCTGTTGTGTATAGACTTCATGGTAAGGACTTTCGAGTAGCGTCAAATCAAACCCTGGGTTGAGATAAGCTTTGACCGAGACTGGGCGATCCGGTTGCACACCAGTATTAAAGCCAGTGACTTCTGTAGGCAGTGTTTTATCGTTGGTTGCAACCTGCTCCTTATTATCATCAGAGCTGAGGTAGTTATAGCTTTCTTCCTGCTGCTGTGTCTGAGTGGCTGATTCATAACGTGGTGTAATACCGAGTGGCATTCTGAAAGAGAAACGGGTCGAGTCGATAGTGACTAAACTTTGAAATTGGATTTCAATGGTGATGCTCTCGCCCGGTGCGATATTAGCAAGCTTGGTGGTGAACAGGTTGGCGCGGGTTTGATGCACGATACTGGCACGCTGTCCGTTATTTTTTGCTTGCTGGTAGGTGCGAGCCGCCTGTGCTTTTTCCTGTACTTCACCTTCGATAATCCGCTGACCAATGTACATCTTTAGCGTATCCACTGCGGCATCTTCCGGTAGCGGGAATTGATAAACCCCTTCGAGCCATTCCGAAGAGTTGTTCTTAAAAGTTTGTTTGACGCTAACACGTGAGACGACACTGTTAACGTGCATTTCGATGTCGGTAGATAACGGTAATTGCTCAAACGATTGATCGCTTTCCATGGACTGGTAACGGATCATTGAGGACTCGGTGGCGTTGGCGATATTGAATAGCGCCACTAAGCACACGGAGGTGACGAGTGCGAATAAAGATTTCATGGTTTCTCCCTGACTGTTTTATTAGTTATTAACTATTAAAGCGCAGAGAGTTGGCAGAAAGTTTAATTAAAAAAGATAAGGTGTGCCAAATTATGTCGGAAAAAGGGCAGTGGTTTCGATATAAAAGCGTTTGATAACTTTGTTAGAAGACCCCGACCTCCGTCAGGCTGATTTGAGTTTGGATTAGGGAATGGTGGTAGATACGATCTACCACCCGGATAAAGCTTAGAACAGTCCGTCGCCATTAGTGCTGTAGATTTGGCGACCGAAAGGCCACAGCGCCAGCTTAACCATCTTGAAGTGCTGGAGGCCGAATGGAATACCGATAATGGTAATGCACAGTACAATGCCCCAGAAGATATGGTTAATCATGACCCAGATACCGCCGAAGACAAGCCATATAATATTCAAAATAATATTGATTAGATCCTGTGGTGCCGGATTATCCTTCATGCGGGTATCCTGGCCGAACGGGAATAAGGCAAAGATCGCTAACTTAAAGCATTGGAAACCCCAGGGGATACCGATGATGGTAAAACACAGGGCGATACCGCCAGCGATATAGCCCATCGAGACGAAAAAGCCGCCGAAGACAAGCCATATAATATTTAATAGTAGTGACATTCAGTCGTTCCTTTAGTAAGAGCCTACTTATTATTTAATAATAGAAAAATGTTAAAGGACAGTAACAAGTGGCAACAAAGCGTGCGCAACTGTTAGTGAATGTGTCACTAATAATCTACTGGAAACTAGGTTAAGAGATTGAAACGATAGAGGTTTATCTTTTCGCCATTGCCCTCAAGGTCGTCACATTTTGCAAAATCGAAGCCGAGCCTGGTCAGTAACTTGTTTGAGCTTTGGTTGTCCAGACTGGCGATAGCGAGCAATTCTTTTAGTGCAATATCTCGAGCATGGTCTATGACCGCCTGCGCCGACTCAAAGGCATAACCCTTACGCCTGAATTGCTCGTCGATGGCGAAACCGATATCTGGCGCATCGAGGTAATCACGCTGGATCAGACCACTCACACCCGCAGGCTGCCCAGACGCTTTTTCTTCGACTAAATAAAGCCAGAAACCGTACTTTTTATAATGCTCCAAGGTTCGCTCAACAAACTGCTCAGCAGCGTCGAGATTGTTCACACCGCGATCACCAATGTACTGCAAAAAAGCAGGCTGATTGTAGAGCTGTAATAGGAACTCTGCATCTTTAGCTTCTATATGGCGTAGGGTTAAGCGTTCGGTGGTTTTGATGAGCATAGCGTTTAGTGTAAATAATTAATATGCAACTAGTATAGATAGCTGATCAATAAAGTAAATAGCCCGTTGAACTGGTGTGCTGCCGGCTATACCTTAAGAAAATCGGTCAGTAATCCAATCAACGAATGTGAGCATCTTTGTATTAAGCTCTTTGCTACGGTTAGGAATGTAGTAGCACAGTTTTGACTCTACTGGCAGCGTCGAAATGGGTTCCAATACTCCGGCCTTGACTAAATCTGAAACCAACGTTTCAGAGCAAAATATTAGACTTTTTCCTGCAATTGCTTCGTTCACGCCATACAGCTCCTGATCAAAATAATTGGTAGTAAAGTCTTGTGGGGATTTACGATTGGCTTCTAACCATGACAGCCATGGGGCATCAGGCAAATCTTTGTTCTTCCATTTTGTCAGGTAAACTGGTGCTGGCCTGTCAGTAGAAGGTCGAGCAATTAATGAAGGATTGCCGTATAAGTTAAATTGTTCAATTTTCAAAATGCTTTCATCATCAACTCTGTCAACATCACCAAAGCGGATAGACAAGTTGTTAATTTGATGGTCTACCACTTCACCAGTCGATATGTCGACCTCGATATTTGGATAAAGCTCATTGAAATTGTGTAATGACGGAATCAGTACCAATGCTGCAAATGATGAAGTGGTGTGAACCTTGATGGATGAGGCTCCTAACTGTATTTCATCAAGTGTGGTAGCAATCTTTTGTAAACTAGCCGTTGTAGCCTGTGATAACTTTTTACCTTCGCTGGTTAATGTGATTTCACGAACTTTTCTATAAAACAACTTAACACCTAATCGGTGCTCAAGATTACTAATATGATGCGAGACCGCAGTGGCGGTTATCGATAGCTCATCTGCGGCATCTTTAAAGCTCTCCAGCCGGGCGGCTGCTTCAAATACTTTGACTGCCTGAAGAGAAACATTTACCAACTCTAGCCTCCAGTGTGATGATTGATAGAACCAAGGGTGAGTATAACTCATCCATAATGGCAGTTTATTCATTTGTCTGTGCTAACGCAAAGCCTCAATATAAAGTCGAATTAACACAGTAGAGCACATACCTATGAAAACATTTCTTCATATTGATGCTAGTGTACGTAAGGCATCTAACCCGAATCCAGAGCATGACTCAATATCGAAACGAATTGCCATGCAGTTTGTCGAGCAATGGAAAACCGTTAAACCTATAGATGAGTATATCTATCGTGATATTGGAGTAACCCCTCCAGACTTTATAGATCAGGATTGGATCGGTGCTGTTTTTACGCCTGAAGAGAGGATGGATGACGCACAACGGGAAAAGCTGGCGTTATCCGAGCAATTAATCAAAGAGCTAGCCCAGGCTGATGTTATTTTAATGTCATCACCGATGTATAACTATGGGATGCCAGCGCCTTTGAAGGCATGGTTTGATCAGGTAATTCGGGTGAACCGGACCTTCAGTTTTGATTTGTCTCGTGGAGATTACCCGCTCGAACCAATGATGTCAGGCAAGATATTAGTGCTAGTAACTTCGTCAGGTGAGTTTGGATTTGGGCCTGGGGGAATACGTGAGCAGATGAATCATCTGGGGCCGCATATTAAAACGCTAAGCCGTTATTTAGGTGTCGATTCGTTTTATGAAATAAGATCTGAGTATCAGGAGTTTGGCGATGAAAGGCACCAGAGATCTTTAACTGATGCAATAAATAAGGCTAGTGAGTTGGCTATAGAGTTAGCCGGGCAATAAAAAAAGGCGCTTAAAAAGCGCCTTTTCTTGTCTTAAGAATTCACTCTTAAGAAAAACTTACAGTAGATCAGATACTGTGTCGCGCTCTTCTTTAAGTTCTGTTTCCGACTCAACCATTTTACCTTTGATGAAGTCAGTTACTTCAAGATCTTGAACGATTTCATAATCGCCATCTTTGCATACGACTGGGTATGAGTAGATAAGACCTTTTTCGACGCCGTAGCTGCCGTCTGATGGAACTGCCATAGATACCCAGTCACCAGATTCAGAGCCAAGGCACCAGTCACGCATGTGATCAAGGATAGCGTTCGCTGCTGATGCTGCTGATGAAGCGCCACGAGCTGCAATGACTGCTGCACCACGTTTAGCAACGGTTGGGATAAATTCTTCTTTAGCCCAGGTCGCATCAACTTTGTCTGCTGCGTTAGCACCGTCGATTTCCGTGAATGAAATATCTGGTACCTGAGTGACTGAGTGGTTACCCCAGATAGTCATTTTCTTTACGCTTGCGATGTCTGAACCTGATTTTTCCGCCAATTGGTAAATCGCACGGTTGTGGTCAAGACGCGTTAGCGCTGTGATGTTGCGCTGATTGATGCTTGGTGCGTTAGCAGCCAAGATGTAAGCGTTGGTGTTTGCTGGGTTACCAACAACACAGATGCGGATATCTTTATCAGCAACTTCGTCGATGACTTTACCCAGTGAGCTGAAGATTTTACCGTTATCAGCGATAAGGTCCTTACGCTCCATGCCTGGTCCACGCGGCTTAGCACCTACCATCAGGCCGATCTTTGCGTCTTTAAATGCAACGGCTGGATCGTCCGTAACCACAACGTCTTTCACTAGTGGGAATGCGCAGTCGTTTAGCTCCATAGCTACCGCTTCGCAAACTTTTAGTGCTGGTGTGATTTCTAGAAGGTTTAAGATGACTGGCTGATCTTTACCTAGCATTTCGCCGCTGGCAATGCGGAAGAGTAAAGAGTAACAAATTTGACCGGCTGCTCCGGTTACCGTAACGCGAACAGGCTCTTTCATTCCTGAATCCTCATCGTTAATGAAGTGTCTAAAATTTAGGTCGCCAACTTTAACATAAAGTCGCTTTAAATCCCATTTTTAGGGTCTTTTAGACGATTTTATGGTGGGTAAGTATGCTCTCTGTCATGCCAGTAGTTGCCTAACCTTAGACGCATTTTAGTTAAGGTATGAAAGTTTGGAAGAAATTTTCCATAACTTCAACTTAATGTTGTAACTTGTTCTAAATGTTCATTTTTTGGACGAGCAAACGACCAAAGGAAATCCCTTTAGGGAAAACTAGGTGCTAGCTATTAAATTGAGTAATCTGCAATAATTATGGTATTGCTCGTAACTATGCTTTATGTAGAGAGGTCGTATTTGCGGAAATGGAATTGAGGTGTTATCAGTTTACACATCGGCAAAATCCTGCCGGGAGCCAAGCCAGCGGCGGGTAATTTTGTGCGCCAGCTGTGGCGTTTCGGCGGCGAGGTTATGGGCAACTTCCTGTAATTGCTCGACTAATTCGGCATCGCGCACTAAATCGGCAAAACGCAGACCGATATCGCCGGTTTGTCGTGTGCCTAATAATTCGCCCGGGCCGCGCAGTTTTAAGTCTTCCTCGGCAATGACAAAACCGTCGTTGGTATCGCGCATCACCTGGATGCGCGCTTTGGCATTATTGGATAGCGGTTGTTGGTAGAGCAGTACGCAGTGACTTTCTACCGAACCACGACCGACGCGTCCGCGTAACTGGTGTAGTTGCGATAACCCGAGGCGCTCGGGGTTCTCGATAATCATCAGGCTGGCATTCGGTACGTCAACTCCGACTTCGATGACGGTGGTGGCGACCAGAATATCAAGCTCGCCCTGCTTAAAGCGTTCCATGACCAGTTGCTTTTGTTCGCTTTTCAGGCGGCCATGAACTAAACCAATTTTGAGGTTGGGTAGCTGCTCCGCCAGTTGGTTGGCGGTGGTTTCTGCGGCCTGACATTGCACTTCTTCCGATTCATCGATCAGGGTACAGACCCAATAAACCTGACGGTTTTCATCCTGACAGGCGGTGGCAATTCTCTGTATCACCTGCTCGCGGCGTTGATCGGACAGCGCCACCGTTTGTATCGGTGTTCGCCCCGGTGGCAGCTCGTCGATAATTGAAACGTTCATGTCGGCGTACACTGTCATGGCCAGGGTGCGAGGGATTGGCGTTGCGGTCATCATCAGCTGATGCAATTGATAACCGTCCGGCGCTTTTTGTTTCAGCGCCAGGCGCTGGTTAACGCCAAAACGATGTTGCTCGTCAATAATAGCAAAGCCCAGATTGTGATAAACCACTTCTTTCTGGAACAGCGCATGAGTTCCAACGATCAGTTTGGCTTCGCCATTGGCGATTTTCTCCTGTGCAGCTTTTTTGTCTTTGGCCGGCAGTTTGCTGACCAGATACGCGGTGTCTATGCCTAAATCGTTCATCCATTGCGAAAAGGAGATAAAATGCTGTTCGGCGAGAATTTCGGTTGGCGCCATAATCGCGACCTGAAAACCGGCTTCGATAGCCTGTAATGCCGCCATGGCCGCGACCAGGGTTTTACCAGCACCGACGTCGCCTTGCAGCAGGCGCAGCATCGGTTCGTTCGATTGCAAATCCTTGATAATTTCTTTGCTGACCCGGGACTGGGCACGAGTCGGCGTAAAGGGCAGCTGGGCAATAAGTTGTTGCTGGAGTTTGCCTGAGGATTGCATCGCAGGAGCCGTTTGCTCTTTCTGCTTGTGTCGCTGCAGCATCATGCTCAACTGGTGGGCCAATAACTCTTCGCAGATCAGACGCTTAGCCGAAGGCGAACTGAATTCCTGTAAAGCTTCGGGCCTGGCATCTTTGGGTGGCGTATGAATCCAGGTGAGCGCCTGATTAATCTCCGGCAGCTTAAACTGTTGCTGTATGGCTTCGGGCAACAGGTTATCTATCGGATGCTTTTCCAGCAACGCCACCGCCTGTCTTGTGAGCTGGCGCAAACTGTTTTGGTGCAGGCCATCGGTGGTCGGGTAGACCGGCGTCAGGCTATCCAGTAGTGGCGCAGCGTTGGTCGAATCCACCGCGGTTAATTCCGGATGTACCATACTGCACTGATAACCGAAGCGGCGAACTTCACCAAAAGCATAAAATTCGGCGCCTTTCTGTAAACGCTGTTGCTGACTTTTATTGAAGTAGAAGAATCGGAAGTCGATGCTCGCGCTCTGATCGCTGGCACGGCAAACCAGCGAGCGGCGCTTGCCGTATTGTACCTGGGCTAACTCGACCTGCACTTTTATTAAAGCGCGATCGCCGTCCTGAAGACTGGCGATGGGTTTAATCTGGGTGCGGTCTTCATAACGCAGTGGTAAATGCAGCAATAAATCGAGCACATTGTGCACGTGAATTCGCTGCAGTTTTTCAGCCAGCTTGGGGCCAACCCCTTTAAGACTGGTACAGTCAAGGTTAGCCAGATTAACGTTGGAAGCGAGTTTGGAAATAGCCATTAATTAATAATTCGTGTACCGGGAACTTCAATGGTGTTTAACGCCTGCTTGATTAAATCCAAAGCTTTTTTGCGCGGGAAGCTGCGGCGGTAGGCCAGTGCTACCTGGCGACTTGGTTTCGGTTGATCAAACTCTCGTGTCACCAGTCCCAGTTTTTCATTATGGAAATCGGCAGCGGACTTTGGGATAACGCTAATCCCCAGTCCACTGGCTACCATCTGTCGGATAGTTTCGATTGAGCTGCCGGTGATCCAGTCTTTTTGTGGGTTGAGACTACTGTCACGACACTGTGGACAGGCTTCTAGTACCTGATCGCGGAAGCAGTGTCCGGCGCCAAGCATGATCATCACCTCATCGGCAATATCGACAATTTGTAGCGTGTCTTTTTTCACCCAGGGATGCTTTTCAGGCAACAGGGCGATGAATTCTTCCTGGTAAAGAGGAATCACTTCGACTTCCGGCTCGTCAAACGGCAAAGCAACGATGATGGCATCCAGATCGCCATGACGAAGTTTGGTTCGAAGGTTGTGCGTATAGTCCTCATCGATGTGCAGCGGCATTTTCGGTGCCAGCTCGCGCAGTTGCGGGATCAGGGATGGCAACAAGTAAGGCCCAATAGTGAAAATAGCGCCGAGCTTTAGCGGGCCATCCAGTTGATCGGAATTCTGTTTTGCCAGTTGCTTGAGTAAGCTGACCTGTTCCAGTATGCGCTGCGCCTGCTCAACCACAGCTTCGCCCTGTGGAGTGGTGCGAACATCGGATTTGCTACGTTCAAACAGGGTGATCCCCAGCTGTTCTTCCAGCTTTTTGACGCCAACACTTAAGGTCGGTTGGCTGACAAAACATGCTTCTGCTGCGCGTCCAAAATGGCGTTCCCGGGCGACAGCTACAATATATCTAAACTCTGTTAATGTCATAATTGATAGCCTCTCTCTATTATGATCCAGTGCTGAGAGGAATAAGTCAATCCTAAATCACGGCTTTCGTATTCTTGGATAACTTGTTCTTAGTGTTTTGGCTTTTGGGCTATGAACAAAGACAGTGGACGTCCATCGTCGAGCCTATGTACCTGATTGAATAAGACCGACCAGTCTGCAAAGCGTTCAGCTAATTCCTTATTTTTGAGTAAAAAGTCCGGATTTTTTGGGTTGCCATACTCGGCAGCACCTTCAAGGAAGGTGTGAATCGCAACTTTACAGCCAACAGGCAGGTGCTTTTGATAAGTATCGAATAATGGGCGATGCAAGAAACGGCTTTGCATCACCAGCTGTGGTTGACGCTGCTCGAGCAATTCAATCAGTGCATCGGGCTGTTGTCGACAGTTCATTTCCACCGTCTCAATCTTCAGTTGCCAGCGATGAGCCGAGTGGGCAACACGGGCTAAAGCGCCATCGAACACATCAATGGCGATGACACGGTAGCCGAGCATCCCTAGTAAAATACTGTCGCGTCCCGAACCACACCCAATATCGACAGCGACTGGCGTAGTGTCCGGGGCAGGCGTAAAAAACTCGGTATGCTGTTCGAGTAGGGGGTTTCCTTTCCACAGGCGGTTCTTGTTATCGCCAGTATTCAAGGGCGCTTGAGCCAGTTGGCTCTCGTCATGGAGCTGCGTAATAATGAAGTCACGTTGGTGGAACAACTCTTCTGCAGTCGCTCGTTTATCAGCGGCAACACATAGCTGTATGGAGCTGCCTTTAGGCGGTAACTCATGCCATAGATCGGGCAGCTGCTCGAAAGGAATATGTACGGCTCCGGGTAAATGCCCCCGAACATAATCTTTGTACGATCGGAGATCGATGATCGGAGGTGCTAAATTATCAGTCATTCAATTCGCTTAAAAGGTTGTCGTTTGCCGTAGCTGAGGCTGCGCCAGAGCCATTCTAATGGTCCGAATTTGAATCGTTTCAGCCACCAGGGGGACCATAACAGCTGGGCAATAAAGATGACAGCGACGACTAACATTAATTGATAGCGCTCGAGCTGGCCAAATAGACCTAAACCATGGCTATAGAAAAGCAGGGTACAAATAATGCTTTGAGTCAGGTAATTGGTAAATGCCATACGGCCGACAGCTTCAAGCCGTTGCCGTAAGCCAACGAGTTTATCAGATTGAGCCCACAGACAGAATAATGCGATATAACCGAGAGCGACAAAAATCGCGCCTAAACTGTTAGTGGTCATAAAAGATAACATGGAAGCTTGCAGGCCAAAGTCGGTGGTTAGTAAGTTAAAAGTATCGTAGGCAATAAGACCAAAACCGGCGATAAAGCTTATAACCATCAGTTTAATATAGAAGCTGCGGCTACGCTGAGCGGTTAAAATTCCCAGTTGGTATAGCGCCATACCAATCAACATCGAGCCACCGATGCGGAAAAAGCCAAAGAAAAAAGCGGACATTGGCAGGTTATAGAAAAAGAACTGGGTACGGTGCGCCACCTGGGCCGAATAGCTGGTGATGTAGGGGGTTGTTTCTTTATCAATAATTGCCTGGGTTGGTTGAAACATTTCTCGCATCTGCTGGGTATCGACTTCCGGCATTTGCTCGACGAACAGGGCAAAGGATGACATCAGTACCAAAATGATGGCGATTAGGATGGAGCCGATAACCAGTTTTGTGGTTGGCTTGGTATGCAGGGCAAATAAATAAACCCACAAACCAGCAATGGAATAAGCAACCAGAATATCGCCATACCAGATTAACAAAGCATGGATCAGCCCAAACACCAGCATCCAGCCCATACGTTTGTAGTGCAAGCAGGCGGGAGAGGTATGCGCCGCTTCGGCTCGTTCGGCCATCAGCATGATGCCTGCACCAAACAGCATGGAGAACAAAGTATAAAATTTCTGATCGGCGAAGATATGTGTTAGAACCCAGGTAATAAGGTTTGGCGTTGACGGCTCACCTAAGGCTGTGGGATTAACATAGTAAGAAAATATATTGCCAAAGGCATAGATATTCATGATCAGAATACCAGCCACCGCAATACCGCGGATCAGATCCAGAGAGTGGTAACGATTACTTCCTGAGGTTGGGGAAAGTTGTGTATTATTGTTGGTCATCGCATATCCTTACTGATGTTTTGGTAGCAGTATAGCCAGTTTGAACGAAATGGCACAACATTATCTAATTTACTGGTTAACAAAAAGGAATAGGTATGAAAAAAATCGTGGGATTACTGTTAGTCGTGTTACTACTAGTGGGATTAGCGAGGCTATTGATGAATGATGGAACTACCGAAGTACCGGCTAAGGATGCGACTAAAACTCCAGTCCGCGTTAAAGGCGAGATCACGATGGAGGCCATTAAAGAAGAGGAAAGAGCGGAAAAAGAAGCCGTGCAAATGAACATTGAAGAGAAGCAAATCGAAGACAAAATAGCTAGCTCTGAGCAGAATTCTGAGCAAAGCGGGCTTGATATTCATATTAGTGGCGAGGAGTTAGAAGTCTCCTATCAGTCAGAGTCAGTAGCAGATTACGGTTGGAAATCTTATTGGGAAAATGAGCTGTATATTCTACTGATGGATTCAACAAGAACCTATCCTTTTGTGGAACAGGATACCGTTTGTAAGAGTAAGACCTGTAAAATACAGGTAACCGTGGCAGCCGAGCAAAGGCAGTATCTGGTACAGGCTCTCGGCTCTCTGAATAAAGAGTTCGGTAAACGTAATATGTCTGTTGGGATAAAAAGCATTGATGTTAAGAATGGTGTGATTGATTTATTCGTGCAACCAGGCTCAATGCCTGATTCACTTTAAATGTTATTGAGGTTGGGAACAGGAGAAAGTGATTTCAACCTGTTTATCACGGAGCAGACTATCCGAATAAGGTAGGGGGATCGTTAATTCCTCATCATTTCTAAATTCCACTAATCCTGCCGTGAGTTCTTTATTGTGAGCTGATACCTTGTAGTGAGCGAGTGCCGACTTACAGCTACAGTGACCAATAACCTGCTGTGTTTTATAGTCGACACTCAGTAAAAGCTTGTCAGCCGTTCGTTGGATCGAGTGACGGGGGATAGAAACACACTCTTGCAAGTTATTATTGAAAGTAACGTTAATTTTATTCTGTAGATTCTGTTCCGCAACAAGCGTGCTGCTGCTGAGGCATGCGACAATAATTAACAGAGCTGATCTAACTAACATGACATTTCCTTGTATGGTTAAGTGCTATATATTCCTTCTTAGCTCATCCCAATCTGGATCGTCGATATCCCCTTCGTCGTTGAGTTTGGGGTAACGAATTTGATGTTTGTCGCAGTACTTTTTTACACTGGGGTGTAGTGCATTAAACAGAATGAAATCGACTTCCTCCTGCGGCACTTTGAGTTCGCCATACATGCCTGCTTCATCGCGTTGGCGCTGGGCTTCGTAAAGAATTAATGCCGTAGCAACAGACACATTAAGTGACTGAACCATTCCGACCATGGGAATAATGACGTGTTCATCAGCAAGCTCCGCAGCTTCATCTGAAACACCGACGAGCTCGGAACCAACAAGCAGACAGGTGGGTTTGGTATAATCTATACTTCTGAAATCAACAGCCTTGTCGGAAAAATGTGCTGCCAAGACTTGCATACCTTGGGACTTAATTTGTTCGATACCTGTCCTAAGGTCAGGGTGCTTGTGCGTAGTGACCCATCGTTTGCTACCACTCGAAGTGTGATGACCAGAATATCGAACCTCTGGAGGGAAAACGGCATGAACATGGCCAATGCCCACTGCATCAGACGTCCTTACAATCGCTGCCAGGTTATGAGGTTTGTGGACCTCATCCATAAAAACCGTCAGATCGGGCTGACGGTTGGAAAGAAGCTCGATAATCTTCTGATATCGAGTCGGACTACGCTGTTGCAATGACTAGCCCTCATCCAAGGTCATGATGGCATCCATTTCGATATCAGCGCCTTTCGGTAGTTCTTTAACGCCGATAGCCGCTCGAGCAGGGTAAGGCTGACTAAAGTACTGCGACATGATGTCATTCACGGTGGCAAAGTGAGACAGGTCAAGCATGAAAATATTAAGCTTGGAGATTTCATCTAATGAACCGCCCGCCGCTTCGCATACTGCGCTGAGGTTTTTGAATACCTGATGCACCTGTTCTTCAAAAGGCTCAACCAGCTCCATAGTCTCAGGAACTAGTGGAATCTGTCCGGATAAGTAAACCACATTGCCAGCTTTCACTGCTTGTGAATAGGTGCCGATGGCGGCAGGCGCTTTATCAGTATTAATGACTTTCTTCGTCACGTTTCTGTCCTTTCGGTTGAATATCGGGGTAACGATACACTTTGTTAACAAAAGGTATCACACGCAATTTTTTGATGATGGAAGCGAGGTGGACACGATTTCTGACGCCCATGAGGAAGGTGATAATATTGACGTCACCATCCAGTTCATTGATATCGATGTTGATGATATTCCCATCCTGGTTGGCGATAATGTTGGTCACCTGGGCCAGTACACCACGCTGGTTAAAAACGTGCAGCCTTAACTCGGTATTAAACTCGCCTTCGAGTTCTTCCGACCATTGTACGGGGACATAGTGGTCATTGTGTTTGTGTGCTCGTTGAATGTTCGGGCAGTTCTCACGGTGGACGTTAAAGCCACGACCGGGACTGACGTAGGCCATAATCGGATCGTCAGGGATAGGGCGGCAACATTTAGCATACTTGATGACCAGGCCTTCCGTACCTTTAATGGCTAAAGGTGAGCGCTCTTCGGCTGATTCTACTTTCTTGCTGACTTCTTTGAGCTCTTTTTCATCGCTGGTTAAACGGTGAGCGACCAAGGCACTGGCAATTTTACCTAACCCGATGTTCGCCAATAGATCATCTAGACTCTTGTAACGCGTCACTTCGGTGATTTGTTGCAGTTGCTCTTCACTAAATTCATCCAAAGACTGTTTCAGAGACTGCTCTAGCAGGCGTCGTCCAAGATGCACCGCTTCATCGTGACGCATATTCTTTACGAAGTTGCGGATATTGGTACGGGCTTTGCCCGTCACGGCGTAGCTGAGCCAGGCCGGATTAGGACGAGAGCCTGGCGCAGTAATAACTTCGACTGTTCGACCATTGACCAGAGGAGTACTTAATGGCGAGAACTGTTTATCGATCTTACAGGCGATACAGGTATTGCCGATATCGGTATGAATCGCATAGGCAAAGTCGACCGGTGTGGCGCCTTTAGGCAGCTCTATAATTTTTCCTTTCGGGGTAAAAACATAGACTTCGTCAGGGTAGAGATCGATTTTAACGTTTTCGATAAACTCGATGGAGTCGCCAACATTTTGCTGAAGCTCGATCAGGCTTTGTAGCCATTCTCGGGCTTTCGTTTCTGCAGGGTGGTGTGAGTTGCCAGTTTTATACAACCAGTGGGCCGCCACACCATGTTCCGCCATCTGATCCATTAACTCGGTACGAATTTGCACTTCGATATGCATGCCCGACTTACTTCGCAGCACCGTATGCAACGATTGGTAGCCATTGGCTTTGGGGATCGCGATATAGTCTTTAAAGCGTCCTGGAATCGGTTTAAATAAATTATGGATCTGGCCTAATACGCGGTAGCAGGAATCTTCCATGTCGGTGATGACACGGAAAGCATAAATATCCATAACTTCATTAAAGGTGCCCACTTTATCGCGCATCTTCTTATAAATGCTGTAGACACTCTTTTCGCGGCCAATCACCTGACATTTTAATCCGGTATCTTTGAGGCGATCTCTCAGTTGCTTGGTAATACGTTCGACCACTTCTTTGCGGTGTCCGCGAACTTTCTTAACTGAATGTTGAAGAATGCGATAACGTAAAGGGTAGAGATTGGCGAAGCCAAGTAGCTCCAGCTGCTCTTTAATGCGATGAATACCCAGGCGGTTAGCAATCGGCGCATAAATCTCGAGTGTTTCTCGCGCGATGCGGCGACGTTTATCGGGCCGCAGTGCGCCGAGGGTTTGCATGTTGTGTAATCTGTCGGCGAGCTTGATGAGAATAACGCGAATATCCTGCGTCATCGCCATCATCATTTTTCGGAAGTTTTCGGCCTGCGCCTCTTCTTTTGACTGGAAATCAATCTGGGTCAGTTTACTGACGCCTTCCACCAAATCGGCAACGGTTTCACCGAACTCTTCGGTTAGATCCTGTTTAGTGACATCACAGTCTTCAATCACATCATGCATCAGCGCGGCCATAATGGTCTGGTGATCGAGCTTCAGCTCGGCCAGAATATTGGCGGCGGCGACTGGATGGGTGATGTAAGGATCGCCGCTGGAGCGCATCTGTCCATTATGCGCACATTCAGCGACTTTATACGCACGCTCAGCATCCGCGACCTGTGGAGGTTCTAGATAGGTTTCAAGAACGTTTTTAAGATCTGCAAAATAAGGCATGCGCGTTTCTGTCTAAAAGGTTATTAGAATAATACTGGGCGAGCTTCCTGTTCTTGCTCCGCCGCGCGTTCGTCAGCTGCGACTGTTTCCGCGGTGGTTAAACCTTCTTCGATTTCGCGTAAAGCGACGACTGTTGGTTTGTCATTATCCCATTCAACTTTTGGATCATGCGTACCATCAGCAATTTGGCGTGCACGCTTTGCTGCTAGCATGATTAAATCAAAACGGTTACCAACTACTTCTACTGCGTCTTGTACTGTTACTCGTGCCATAACTTACCTCTTACTACCTTGCGGAGAATCCGCTTTAACAATCTTCTATAACACCGTTAAAAACAGTGTATCCAAAAAAACTAACCTAATAAATCTTTAATCAACGCCGACTGGCGGATTTTCTGGCTTGGCAGGCGTAGACGGCGTGCTGTGAATATCGCCGAAAGTTCCTGGCAGGCCAGCTCAAAGTCATCGTTAATGACTAAGTAATCGTATTCGTCGTAATGTATAATCTCACGATTGGCCTCTGCCATGCGTGATTGAATCACTTCGTCGCTGTCCTGCCCACGGCCCCTGAGTCGGTTTAATAGCTCTTCTTGCGACGGTGGCAAAATAAAAATACTGCGGCATTCAGGCATTAACAGACGAACCTGGCGCGCACCTTGCCAATCAATTTCAAGAATAACATCGTTGCCTTGCTCGAGTTGCTCCTCAAGCCACACCCGACTGGTACCATAATAATTTCCAAACACTTCAGCATGTTCCAAAAAGCTTTCTTTATCAAGCATTTGTTGGAACTCATCCACTGTCACGAAGTGGTAATCCACACCATTGGTCTCGCTAGGACGTTGCTGACGCGTGGTGTGTGATATGGACAATTTCAACTCTGGCATTTGTGCCAAGACCGCTTTCAATAAGCTGGTCTTGCCTGCACCCGAAGGCGCTGAAACCACGTATAACGTACCTTTTGCCGTGTTTTGAGACTGCGTCATAGTATTAACTTTGGGTTAATTCGTATTATTCAATGTTTTGTACTTGTTCGCGCATTTGCTCAATCAATACCTTAATCTCAACCGCGCTGTTGGTGATAGCGGCATTAATTGATTTCGAGCCAAGCGTATTGGCTTCACGGTTAAACTCCTGCATCAAGAAGTCTAAACGGCGTCCTACCGGACCTTTATCTTTTAACAGGCGCAAACACTCGGTAACGTGCGTATTCAGGCGATCCAGCTCTTCCGCCACATCCAGTTTTTGCGCTAAAAATACCATTTCCTGTTCCAGACGTTCTGGTTCCAACTCGACCTTGGCCTCTTCGAAGCGGTTGGTGATGCGCTCACGTTGCCACTGCATCACTTCTGGCATCTGTTCTTCAACTTTGCCAACCTCGGCTGAAATACCCTTTAGACGTTGCTCAATTATGTCGGTTAAGGCTTCACCTTCCCGCTGACGTACTTCAATCAGCTGATCAACGGCCTGGGAAAAGGCCTGTTTGACGTCCTTTTCCATGGTGTCAGTGTCGGCTTCTTCCTGTTGCAGTAACCCTGGCCAGCGCATCATCTGTACCAGATCCGGCGACTGATTGTCCTGCGCCAGAACCTGTAATTCTTCATGGGCCGTTAATAGCTGCTGGGCCATGTCTTGGTCCAGTTTCATGCGGCCTGCATGCTTTGGATTCATCTCAATACGTAGGGTGCAATCGAGCTTGCCTCGGTTGAGTCTTTTACGCAGGAGATTTCGTAACTCAAATTCAAGATGGCGGAATGACTCCGGCATTCTGAAGTTAGGTTCCAGAAAGCGCTGGTTAACAGACTTAATTTCCCAAGTAACGTTGCCCCATTCGGCAGCAAATTGCTGGCGAGCGAAAGCGGTCATGCTTTTTAACATACGAGAGTGTGCTCCAAAATGCTTCTATCCAGCGGGTTTTAGACGAATTTAGTACCCACAACGCAGAAAATCGACACCGAAAGCCTTTAATTGTACCGATATTTGCAGGCATTGGCGATAGTTTAATCAGTACAAATTGTAGAATCAGTGGGTAATGATGGGGAGTGGGGGAAGAGAAGTAAGGAAAGGCAGCTTGTTTCTGCTAAGTGAGCTGCCTTTAATTTGTCAAATCAAGAGGTTATTCGCGAAACAATACAAAAGCGTTGTTAATATCCTGAGGGGCCCAGGTAAAACTCTTCTCCTCGCCGTCGAAGGAGAAAATAATCTCGGCTTTCTCTACTTCTTCCAGCTTCTGAATCTCCTGCAGGCTCTGTTTGGTTCCGTTATCGAAGGTATTAACCTCAATAGTCACCCGGTGCTCGCCTATAAAGTCGGAAATGGCTTTAAGTGCCTGTGCTTCCTGTTCAGCGGTTTCGCTGTTTTTTACTTCTAAAAGAAGCTTATCTAATGAGTTCATTGTGCTGCTGCCTTGCTTACATGACGTTAAAATGAATAGGGTAATGACAAGTAAATAGGATAGTTTTTTCATTGTATGCCTTGCTCCTTCAGGGTGTTGTTTAACCATTTCATATAGGGAGCGTTATGCCGTGGAAGAATAGTTGCACCGCTGTTCATGATTGAGCGGTAGTCTTTATTATGCGGGTTGTCATCTAAGTATTCATCTTTTAGGCCCAGCATATGGCCAAACTCATGATCGGCGCCTTTTTGCGAATGATTAGCATGCTTACGGGTGAGCTTGAGATCCAGGCTATCCAGTTTGACGTTACCGGTTCTCGGATTAACATAACTGCGCGCGAAACTCTTAACCTTCTCAACGGTAATTTCCCAATGATCAAACATGAAACCATCGATTTGTGTTTCGAAGCGGAATTCAATGGAAATGCGTTTTTTAGACTTCTTCAGAGTTTTTAGCAACCTGCCACCCCACATGGACTTTATGGATGACTTCCACTGGTTGATGAACTGGTTTTTTTCCTGTGCCTGCCATTTGCCACCGTTCCCTTCTTCAAAGAAAAACTGAACTCTCATGAAAACGATAAGTTTATAATGGCCCGTTTGTGTTTCCACAAAATATAAATCGAAAGCATCATTGATGGCGAGGGGGCCGGCCTTTACGTCTTTTTCAAATGCTATAAGCTTCTCATCTGGTTTGAGTACAGTCATTCTAATTCCCTTATAGATAAATCCAAGATTTCTGAGTCTAGCACATTGCTGAACTAATACAAGTCATCTTACCAGCGTGAAAAAATGTTATGCCCACCGGCGTAAGGCTTTGACATGGAAGCGCTTTTGATCTTCAAGTCGCAGGGCTGTGAGTTTATTGCCCCAGACACAGCCGGTATCGATGGCATAGATGTTTTTCGCTTTGGCTTTTCCTTCGAGTGCAGCCCAGTGACCAAAGACGACCCGGGCTTCCAGACCGATATTACTGAGTTCGAACCAGGGGCTTAAGCCTTTGGCCTGTTTGCCGGGTGTGGATTTGCTCTTGAAGTCGAGGCTACCGTGCTGGTGACAGAATCGCATCCGGGTCAGGGCGTTGGTGATAAAACGTAACCGATCGATACCCTGCAATTTTTTATTCCAATGATCCGGCTTATTGCCATACATGTGCTTGAAAAAGTGGGTAGCGCTATCTTTATCAGCTAATACCTCTTCCAACTCATAAGCACAGGCCAGAGTTTGATCCAGATTCCATTCCGGCGGCACCCCGGCATGTGTCATCAGGAAGTCGAGCGATTTGTCATAAACCGCCAACGACTGTTTGCGCAGCCACTCCATCAGTTGCTGGCAGTTGCTGGCCTTCAGGACTCGATTGAGATCGTCTTTTTTAGGCAATTTGGACTGATTGTAGTAGGTCGCCAGCAGGTGGAGATCGTGATTACCCAGCACAACTTCAATAAGATCCTGGTGCTCATAGGCATAGTTCAGGACCTCGAGTGACTTGGGACCACGGCTGACGAGATCGCCGGCTAGCCACAATCGGTCGTTTGCTGGATTAAATTGGACTTTTGACAATAACAAACGAAATTCATCATAACAGCCTTGAATGTCGCCGATTGCATAGGTCGCCATGAACTAGTGCAGGACTCCTGGCGCCGTTAAACTGAACACTGGGATCGGTGCCTCGAATTCAGCACCGTTCTGTCCAACCATATGGTAATTACCTTCCATAGTGCCGATAGGTGTGGCTATCACGGCACCGCTGGAATACTGGTAGCTTTTACCCGGTTCGATAAAGGGTTGCTCGCCAATCACGCCCTGCCCCTGAACTTCCGTCACTTCGCCATTAGCATCAGTAATAACCCAGTGTCTGGAATCGAGTTTAGCACCGAGATCACCAGTGTTCTCTATGGTAATGGTATAGGCAAAAACGTAACGCTCGTTCTCGGGTTCCGACTGTTCTTCGATGTATTCTGTTTTAACGCTGATTTGAAACTGATATTCTTCAGACATAAAAATAAAAGGCTTATCGTTGTTAAGTTGACGCAAGGTTTACCAAGCATTGTCTAATGTAACTGTGTATGGCGCAAGCCTGTGGTAGTATTTAGCTACATTTAGTTCGGATCATGGTGTAGAAATAATGACATCGAGTCAATCAATGCCTTCAGTGAAAACCATTATGGTCACTGGAGCAAGTTCTGGGTTTGGGTTAGAAACGGCACGACGCTTTGCTGAAAAAGGACATAAAGTGATCGTCGCTGCGCGTCGTAAAGAGCGTTTAGAGGGACTGAAGAAAACTCTGGAAGAGCAGTTTGGGCAAGGGAAAATTCATGTGCTGCCATTGGATGTGACCTCTGAGAAACAAATCGATACGTTGTTCAGCGAGCTGCCAGAAGCGTTTTCCAAAATAGACATTCTGGTGAATAATGCTGGGTTGGCGCTGGGTTTAGAGCCAGCACACGAGGCGAATCTTGAAGACTGGCATCGCATGGTCGATACCAATATTAAAGGTCTATATTTGATGACACGTAAGCTATTACCTGGAATGGTGGAGCGTCGCTGTGGCCATATTATTAATATCGGTTCGATTGCAGGCAATTATGCTTACCCGGGCGGCAATGCCTACGGTGCTACTAAGGCGTTTGTGAAACAGTTTACGCGTAACCTGCGTGCTGATCTGTTGGGAACTCAAATTCGTGTCACTAATATCGAGCCAGGTCTGGCGGAGACTGAATTTTCGCTGGTGCGTTTTGGTGGAGATAAGGAAAAAGCGGATCAGGTTTATAGAGACACAGCACCATTAACGGCAGAAGATATTGCAGAGGCAGTGTTATGGGCTGCTGAGCAGCCACAGCACGTTAATGTCAATTCGATTGAACTGATGCCGACCTCACAGGCCTGGGCTGCCCTGGCGGTAGACAAAGTTCAAGGTTGAGCACATTTTAAGGAGACTTTATGCCATTCCAACCTATTTTAATTCCCGTTTTCGTCATGGTGCTGCTGACATTCTCGGTAGCTATCGTGATGGCTCGACGCCGCTTTCGTTTCTACCGTGAGCAGCGGCTGCATCCGCAGAAAACGGCTTCTCGCCAGGACATGAACCGATTGATGGAAGACAATCGTGCCCCCGATCATTTTATGAATTTGTTCGAGATGCCGGTTTTGTTCTATTTGGCGGTGGTGATTGCGATGCTAACGAATAGCACTTCGTATTGGTTGCTGGGGCTGTCTTGGCTCTATGTTTTATGTAGAATTGCGCACGCTTACATTCATTGTACCTATAACAATGTGTTCCATCGCTTTAAGGCGTTTATTTCAAGCTATTTTGTTTTGTTGGTACTGTGGGTTGTTCTCATCGTTGATATTGTATTTATTTAATTAGACAGAAGTTACATGAAGATTGAAAAGAATAGTGTTGTTGAGCTGGATTATAAGCTGATGGATTTAGAGGGGAATATCTGGGAAAGCTCGGATGAGGGCGGTCCCTGGGTGTACCTGCATGGACACGGCGAAGTAATGCCGGGCCTGGAAAACGAGCTGCTTGGCAAAGCCATCGGGCAAAAAGTCAAAGTTGAGTTTGGCCCGGAAGAAGCTTATGGTCCATATGAAGAAGAGCTTAAAACGGAAGTGCCGAGAGAAGCTTTTGCTGAGGTCAAAAATCTGACTGAAGGAATGCGTCTGGCGGCGGAAAGCAGCGATGGGGTGCATGCCGTGATGGTGCGAGAAATTCGCGATGATGTGGTGGTGATTGATGCTAATCATCCTCTGGCGGGACAGGCCGTTAAGGTCGAAGTGAAGGTGTTATCGGTACGCCCAGGCACAGAAGATGAAATTGCTCACGGGCATGTTCATCAAGACGGAACCTGCGGGCATTAATTTCTAACCTTTCTCAAGTCTCAGGCAATCATGGGCTCGTTATTGGTTGCCTGATTTAATCCAATAATATATTACTGCGGTACTTGACCATTTCTTCAGCTTAGATTACTTTATATATGGATATTCGAATATAGTTATTTATTGAGGAGTAAGACCATGAAACGGATACATCTGCATTTAACGGTGAGTGACTTAGAGAGCAGCACGCAGTTTTATTCAACATTATTTGGACAGACACCAACGGTTGCGAAAGAGGATTATATTAAGTGGAGTTTGGATGAACCGAGTGTAAACTTTGCAATATCAAACCGATCAACGAACATTGGTTTAGATCACCTTGGAGTGGAGGTTGATTCGACCGATGCATTATTGGTATTTAAAGATGCTGCTGAAAGCAGTAAGCAGCCTGTTAAAGACGATCTGGGGGCATCTTGCTGTTATGCGCAGTCGAATAAATTCTGGGTTAAGGATCCTGATAATATTTCGTGGGAGCTGTTTCACAGCTTAAAAGAGATACCGACCTATGCTCAGGACTCGTTCTCAGGGGAGCGGCCCAGTAAAAGCTGCTGTTAATAGGTTTTGGTTTGTTAAGCCTGCTCTTGACCAATTAACGTGCGGTAGATTTTCTCCACCAGCGCAGCGGATTCATGAGGTTTGGTGTAGAGCAGAAAGTGGCTACCTTCCATTGGGTATTTTCTGGCACCGGGGTAGAGCTGAGCTATACTGTCTTTAGCGCGTTGATTTAAGACTTTATCGTTGCTGGCTTCAACATAAGCCACCGGAATATCTGGCTGCCCAGGAAAAGCATCAAGCTGCTTTAACGCTTGAGCTCTTTGTTGCAAAACAGGGTGAGGGATGTCCTCGATAACTTTTCTGACGTGCTTTACCTGCTCTGGCGATGCATCATTATTGAGGTATCGTGCTGCCAGCTGCTTTTCGGCTAAAGGTAACTTAAAGACGCTTTTTGCGGTCAGTAATTTCGGCACATCCAGCAGAAGTTTGTTCGGTGGCGCTAGTAAGCTGACAAAGAAAATAATACCTTTTAAAGGTATCTCGCTGTTAGCTGCCAGGTAGGGGGCTATCGAGCCAGCAAACGATTCGACCAGCAAAATAAAGGGCTCTTGTGGGAGTTGTGGTGCGATCTTGTTGGCTATCGTTTTATGATCTTGAGGGCAGCCCTCTGGCAACGGAATGAATTGTGTATCGATGGAAAGTTGCTCGAGAAACTCAATGCAGAATTGATCGTTACCGTTCAGTCCGGGGATGACAACAAGCTTCAAGTGCAACTCCTCTGTCTTAGCCAAGCAGTATAGACGCTAATGGTGCCACCCTGGTGACACCACTGAGTGCTGCTTGAATCAGCTAGCAATCGCTTTGTTCTGGATATCGAAAATTTCTCGAATACCCTGCTTTCCAAGCTCAAGCATCTGCATCAGTTCGTCACCGCTGAAGGTTTCACCTTCGGCAGTACCCTGAATTTCGATAAAACCACCGTTTTCATCCATCACCAGATTCATATCAGTTTCAGCGCTGGAGTCTTCGTCGTAGTCCAGATCAAGTACTGGCGTTCCCTGATAGATCCCGACCGATACAGAGCCAATCATATGCTTCAGGGGATTGGTTTTGATCACGCCTCTTTGGCGCATGCTGAATAGAGCATCATGTAAGGCAACAGTAGCACCACTGATCGAAGCTGTGCGGGTACCGCCATCGGCCTGGATAACATCACAGTCCAGATAAATGGTGTGCTCTCCCAATTGTTTCAAATCAACCGCAGCTCTTAGCGAGCGACCTATCAGACGTTGAATTTCAAGAGTACGCCCACCTTGCTTACCGCGTGATGCTTCACGATCCATACGGCTGTGAGTCGAGCGTGGCAGCATGCCGTACTCTGCGGTTAACCAACCCTGGCCTTTGCCTTTAAGGAAACGAGGAACATTATCCACTACGCTGGCATTACACAGAACTTTAGTTTCGCCAAACTCAATAAGGACTGAGCCTTCGGCATGTTTGGTGTAATTGCGTGTGATGGTGATAGGGCGTAATTGATTACTGCTTCGTCCGCTAGGTCGCATAAACACTCCCGGTGCTGCTGATAGAAAAAACGTTGAGCAAATTATACGGAAACTTGAGTAGTATTCCTATGAAAGCTTGGTAACCGACTGTAATTAATTGAAAACGGATGTGAAATAATTATAAAAAAGGTGGTTTTGTGAAAAGGATCGAATTTTGCAGGAAAAAAAGTGGAACCGTGTTGGAATAAAAGCACAACGTGAAACGTCGGCTTGATATCTATGATATTTTTTATAATAACTTGAACCATCTGGAGGCAAAATGAAAACTATTTTGAAAACGAGCCTGATTGTAGCTGGCGTAGCTTTTGCTTTAACTGCGTGTAAGGACGATGATCCTGATACCGGCACATTGTCTGTGGCTATTACTGACGCACCTGTAGATAATGCAGAGGCTGTGGTTGTTCAGTTCACAGGTATTGAAATTCAGGGTGTTGGCGGCCGTCAAAGTTTTGATTTTGATACGGCGCAAACCATTGACCTGTTACAGCTTACAGGCGATGAGTCGTTAGAGTTGCTGCCAGAAACTGAACTGGATGCTGGTGAATATCAGTGGATGCGTTTAAAAGTGAATGCTGAGCGTGGTGTTACCGATTCTTATATTGATATTGATGGCGCCCGTTATTCGTTATTTGTTCCAAGCGGTAGTCAGACGGGTTTGAAACTTAACCGTCCGTTTGTCATTGCCGCTGGTGGTCAAACTGATTTCACCATTGATTTTGATTTACGCAAATCGGTACATGAACCACAGGATGCAGCACAGGATTACTACCTTCGTCCGTCATTGCGAATTGTTGATAACCTGGAAGTCGGTCATATCGCCGGTATGATTGATCCCAACCTTATCAATGCGGAAGGCTGCACTGATTCAAGCGCCGTTTATCTGTTTGAAGGCGCTGACGTAGCTGCTGACGACGTCGATGCAGTAGAGCCGGAGCCAATCACGACAGGTCTGGTTGAAGTGGATAATAACGGCGACTATGTGTATGAGATTGGTTTTGTTGTGGCTGGTGATTATACGCTTGGCTTTACTTGTGAAGCGGCGAACGACGATCCGGAAACTGATGACGTAATTAACTTTGCGACTCAGAATGTGACAGTGATTGCTAATGATACGGTGATTGCCGATTTCTAATTAGCAAGTCAACATATAGACATAGTACTGAAAGGCACTCTACACAGGGTGCCTTTTTTTGATCGTGCTTTTAGCGATTTTCACCATGAGCCATAAAAAGAATAAAGGAAACAGAATGGTTTGCACGACAAAGATAGTGATAAGCTCTATTACGCTTTGACTGGCTTGCTCCGCAGCTTCCTGATAGGCGGCAATTTGCTTTTTTACATCCAACTGGCTGGCGGCATCATTAAACCAGCGCTTGGTCTTTTCCAACGCTGACAGCTCTTCTTCAAGCTGCTGTTCCTCAGGGGTATTCTGGCGGATGTTATTCTCTGTTTGCTCCAACCCCTGACTGGCCTGTTGATAATTGTCTTTGAGGAATGCCTGGTAGAGGCCTTCCGAGGTGAGAGCCATCACCGGTACCGCAAAACGAACCAGTATGAGAAAAGCAGCTAGCTTGAGCGTTAATGCATGAGTTTTGCGTTGTTTGTATTGGCAGTAGAGCAAATAAACGGCGGTGGCAGCCCAGAATATGATCAGGGCATAATTAAACAATGGCCAGGCTCCGAGAGTCAGCAACAGTTTTTGCACACCGATGGCGCTGGCCACCACCAGCATCACTACTGAAAAACGTTCGATAAGGTCGTTGATCGGATCCAGTATTTCACCTGGCGAGAGTGTTAAGCCGACCCCAGCAGGTTGCATCGCTATTTCGGCTTCTTGTGCAACTGAGATTAAGCCATTGAGTCCTCGTGCAACGGCAAAAGCAACCAAGCTTCGTTGCAGGACTTTGTCAGTATATTGCTCGCCATGAAAATCCAATGCCTTACTGCCAGCGAGTAAACTGGCAATAACTAAGGAGAGGATGACAAGCCATGTATTAATCGTTTTCATAATAAACGCGTGCCTATATTTAAACGCCCTGTACGTTCCTCAGGGCGTTTTGATATGGGAAACTTAGTATTGTTGGCGGCGATGTGCTAGAGCTGCTAACAGTAGAAGCGTTAGCAGTGGTATCGAGCCGCCACCACCACTGTCATCTGTGTCAGTCGGTTGAGTGGAGGGGGGAGGTGGGTCCGACGCTACTGGACCGTCATCACCAATGTTACTGTTATCTTTCAATACAAATAAACCATTAGTGATATCACTCACCAAAATGTTGCCGCTTGGGAGATAAGGGAAGGTTCCCCAGGCACCATCAAATTGCGGGTCATTGGCTTCAGGGATCGGGTACGTATCGAAAAAACCGATTTCTTTTGGTGTAGCTGGACTAGAGACATCGAGTACCGTTAAGCCGCGCTTATAGTTAGACATATAGTATTTGTCGCCGAGGGTAAAGCCGTTATGGTCGATCGCCGGCGTTTGTCCAACGTATGAGCCGACGATCTGTGGCGATGTCAGATCACTGATGTCCATCACATACAGCGTGGTATTAACGTTTAAACTCCGCTCGTCCAGCTCATCCTGAATAAAAACATATTTTTTATCTTCTGAGTACCAGCCGGAATGGGTATAGCTGGCACCGTCGTAGGGAGTACTGCTGATCCTGACTGGCACTGCCTTATCGGTGGTATCCCAGATATCGACGGTATTTTCGTTGAAGTCAATAAACAGCTCACAGGGGTTATGTCCATCGGCGCATTGCTCAGTGCGGCTGTCGTTAATAATCATATTGGTGGCATCATGCACATAGCCGGTAGAATCCGGAGTGGTCACAAGGCTAGGATTTTCTGGATCAACCAGATCAAAGACGCGGTAAGAGCCGTTACCTAAGTTGGAGCCTGCGATATATAGATACGGCTCGTGTCCACTTAAGGCGGTGCCGTTCGTGTAGTCGATATTGCCGAGGTAAACGTTATGCGCGGTCTGGAACACATCAATGGTATTGACTAGCTCAACCGAATTGGGAGCGCTACTGAGATCGATAATTTGAAGACCGCCCTGACCTTCGGTGGTGACATAGGCATAGGCCTTGTATTGACCGCTGCTGTCATCGAGGTACTGGTAAACTTTGACATCGCGCCAGGTACTGTTGACTCCCGTTACCGTATCTACCTCAACTGGATTTTGTGGGTCGGTGACGTCGATAACCGTTGTGCCATTGTAAATTGCCATCACTGCGTATTCACGATCAGTGTTTAAATCAACATAGCCCCAGATGTCACTGGCACTACTTGGACTACTACTGAGCTGGTTGAGAGAGAATTGCGATAAGAGATCAATCTGGTAGCAGGGAAACTCATCGGCCTGACCGTCATTACAGTTAATACTCGCTTTGTTAGACGAGCTTACCTTCTGGTAGCGATTCAATAAGTCAAGGTATTCGGGCTTTTGGCGAAACTCTTGATTCCCTTTCTGATCACGTAGCAGGTGAAACCCTTTTTGAGTTAATGTTTCGCGGTATTCTGCTGGTAGCCCGACAATGGTTGTGACATGCTTTTCTGGTGACTGCTTATCGTAATTATCTTCGGTGGAAAAGCCGCCCTTGACCGCTACCATGTCATTTAACAGATAAAAGATATCCATTTCCTTGGCGTAGTAAGTTCCAGCGGCTACATAGATTTTATCACCCTTGCTGGACAGGTTAACGGCATAACTGATGGAGGCGCAGGGAATGGTTGCTTGGGAACAGTTTCCTTGATCAACACCATCCTCAGCGACATAACGGATTGGGTGAGCACCGCTGTGGGCCTCAGATGAAGAGGGTAGCAGCAGGGAAGTGACTAAAATAGCCAGGCCATAAGTAATGCTTTTTGACATTGTTGACTCCAGTAAGGATTATTTTTTCAGCCTATACCAATAAAATAGTGATTTCCATGAAAAATATCTGTTCAAAAGTCTACAAAGTGCTTATTTTATGAACGAAGTAAAAGGTTAAGGTGCTGACTCATGATGAGATTTTTGTATGTACTACTGGTGTTGATTGGGGCGGATCTGGTTCTAGTGCGGGCAACTGCAGCAGAGCATATGCCGGCGATAGCCAAAGAAAGTCGGTTAGTTAAGATTGATGAACATCGCTTACATGTGCGCGAACTGGGAGTTGCTGGTGAGTCGCCAACATTGGTTTTGCTGTCGGGTCCCACAGACAACTGGCACAGTGACTCGGCGTGGTGGGTGTTGGCGCAGAATTATTTGTCGCAGTCCTTCCACACCCTGTTAATTGATCGCGCAGGGCAGGGCTGGTCCGATGCGATTAAAGAACCATCCTACCGTCAGTTTGCCAAAGATTTAAGAAGCCTGCTGAGTGATGAGCGGTTTGTTGCTTCTGGCTCTGAGCTGCTGCTTGTCGCTTTCGCCAGCTCGAATCTTTCGGTCAATGTATTATTACAGGATGCTGATATCCTGAGGAGAGTCGCGGGCGTCGTTTTAATCGACCCGGATGTATTGAAAACTCACTCAATACAGCACTACACCAGCGAAACAGAAAAGTATAAAGCGCAGTGGAAAGAGTTAGAGGCTTATATTCGTTCTGGAAAATATGATGAGCGAATTAAACAAAAAATAACCGATGAGCGAGAGCATTTACAGCAAATAGTGCCTGCAAGGCTTAAGCCTCTGATGGACTGGCACTACTATGATGCGATTGAAATGATCCGTCAGACTCGTGCCTACCAGGTGAATAAGTTTTTAGAAATGACCGCTTACCTTGAAGATCTGGAACTGGCGCGCCAGCAGCCAATACCAGCTAATATGCCATTGGTGATTATTGATACTGACTTTGAAGCTGCTTATTTAAAACAAATAGAAGATGAAGCAATTAAACGGTCGATTGCCAGGTGGAGAAAAGAGGGTGTTGAGTGGTATTTTGAGTTAGCAGAAAACAGCGAATGTGGTGCTTACTGGCCAGTGGATACAGAGGAGCATTTATTAATGATGACACAACCTGAACTAATTGAGCAGGCCATTGATAAGATTCTGGCCTGCTCTAAAACTCGTTGAACGCCGGATTAAAGTGGACGCTGTACGTTATCTTTAATCGCCTGCTCTCGCACCGCTTCGGCAACTTTTTGTGCTACATTTCGGTTAAGAGGATCCGGCAGGACGTGATCCGCCGATACATGATTCACAGCATTGGCCAGTGCGTGGGCCGCAGCAATTTTCATGCCTTCGGTAATGCGGGTCGCGCGGGCTTCCAGTGCACCGCGGAAAATCCCCGGGAATGCCAGCACGTTGTTGACCTGATTCGGGAAGTCGCTTCGTCCCGTACCAACCACTGAGGCACCTGCTTTTTTTGCTTCATCCGGCATAATTTCGGGGATCGGATTGGCCATCGCCAAAATGATGGGATCATCGTTCATCAGCTTAATGTCATCGCCGGTTAATAAATTACCCTTAGATACGCCAATGAAAACATCTGCTTCACGCAGCGCGTCTTTTAAATCACCATTACGATTGTGGCGATTGGTGTAGGCCAGAATCTTCTTCTTTTCATGATTGAGATTATCACGATCCGGAGAAATGATCCCTCGAGAGTCACAGACCAGAACATCTTCCACCGGAATACAGGCGGCTTGATCGTGACCAACGCAGCGTAGTAATTTTGCAATAGCAGTACCAGCAGCACCAGCGCCATTAATCACGACTTTCAGTTGTTCAATATCTTTTCCCGTAACTTTGCAGGCATTGATCAAGGCTGCCAGTAAGACAATTGCCGTACCGTGCTGATCGTCATGGAATACGGGGATACCGATATCCTGTAATGCCTCTTCAATTTCAAAGCACTTTGGCGCTGCGATATCTTCAAGGTTGATGCCGCCAAAGGTTGGTGCGATAGTTTTGACGGTGGTGACGATTTCTTCGACCGACTCAGCATCAATTACCAACGGTACGCCATCGATATCGGCGAATTCTTTGAATAGAATCGCCTTCCCTTCCATCACTGGTAATGCCGCTTCCGGACCAATATTGCCCAGACCTAATACTGCCGAACCATCAGAGACAATCGCCACCGAGTTACCTTTCATGGTGTAAAGGTAGCTGGAGTTTTTATCTTTGGCGATATGGTTAGAGACGGCTGCTACGCCGGGCGTATAGGCGACTGAAAGATCATCACGGTTTTGCAGAGGAACTTTACTCTTAATTCCCCATTTGCCGCGAAGGTATTTATGGATATCTAAAGATTTTTTGAAAAATTCACTCATGATTTTTGTGTTCGGGGGTTTGTGCGACCTAATGATACCCTTATTGTATGCTATTTGTGGTCGGATTAGCACCGTAAAACCAGACTATTTGGCAAAAAATAGCCCGCGGTTGCCATAGATGGCGGAAGAGCCAAAACGAGAAGTAGTTTGGGCTCTAAGCTGGCCATTAATGCAGTTTTAAACAGCAAAGCGATTACTTGTTTGCTGGAAAGGCTTTGTTGAGCCAATAATCGACTGAAAAGTAGCGTCCGCCGCCAGTGAAAAATAGTGAGGCTAACATGATGAAGTAGGTGGCTGCGAATTCAATACCATTCTGCAGAATAGCAAAGTTGCCTTTTGCCGTTAGCCAGTCATAGTGCCCATGCTCCTGTAAGATGCTGCGTGCCATGCCGAGCCGTTCAGCTACTTCAGGATCTGAAGATTGAGCGATAGCGTACCAGCCGTTGTCCCAATGTACCGAAAGAGCAGCGACAATCATGGTAATCATTAGCGGGATCGCGGCCCAACGGGTCGCAAAACCCACCAGAATAAATATACCGCCTACGGTTTCGGCACTGGCGGCTAAGAAGGTCATAACATCAGGGAGTGGGAATCCCATACTGGCGAACCAGTCAGAGGTACTGGAAAAGTTAGCAAACTTTCGCGTTCCGGCTTCGTAGAAAGGGAAGAACAGTAAGACTCGAAATAATAAGGGCGGAATACCATCCAAGTGTTTTAGGTACTGACAAACCGCACACTGAAACTGGTGATATTTGGTAACCATGCTACTCATATAAAACTCCTGTTGTGTGGTATTCCGCTTGCCCAATTAGAGTTGCTTGGTCGGAATACTGTTTTCTTGATAAGGGTGTATCTTATCTAAAGGAGTCGATAACCCTGTTTCTGTTACAATTCTGACATGGTGTCGTTTTAAGGCTCGTGGCTCGGCTACCCCACAAGAGTGGGCGATCATGCCGACGGCTTTAACCATATTTTTATGATAATGATAAACGCGTTCAGCTTTGTCCGGGACGACCAGACCTTTCTGTAAGTCCTTGTCGTGAGTCGTGACGCCGGTGGGACAGGTATTTTTATTGCATTGCAAAGCCTGAATACAACCCAATGCAAACATAAAACCGCGTGCTGACAACGCGAAGTCGGCTCCCATGGCAAGCGCCCAGGCGACGCCTGACGGATTAATCATTTTGCCCGAACATACAACTTTTATGCGGTCACGCAGACCTTGCTTCTGTAATACATTCAGTACCATTGGCAAGCTTTCTTGAATGGTGAGGCCAACATAATCGAATAGCGGCTGTGGTGCGGCACCTGAACCGCCATCGGCGCTATCAATCGTGATAAAGTCTGGCGCTGATTCGACACCGCGCTGATGAATTTCCTCACATAGTTGATAAAGAAAAGTGTCGTTACCAATAACGGTTTTAAAGCCAACCGGTTTACCGCTGACCTCTCGAATGTGGTTGATCATGTCCAGCAGATCGCCGACATTTTTAATTTCAGGGTGTCCGTTGGGGCTGATAGAAGCTTCGCCAGACGGAATGCCACGGATGCTTGCAATTTCTTCGGTAACTTTGCGGCCGGGTAAGATGCCGCCTTTTCCGGGTTTGGCGCCTTGGGCCAGTTTCAGTTCGATCATTTTGACCTGTTGGTGTGAGCTGACCTCCTTTAATTTCTGGTCGTTTAAGCTACCATCAGCATTACGTACACCGTATTTTGCGGTGCCGATTTGGAAGACGACATCACCACCACCCGCCAGATGGTAGGGCGACAAACCGCCTTCGCCCGTATTAATCCAGCAACCGGCTTTACCCGCGCCTCTGGCCAGAGCTTCGACAGCTACCTTCGATAGTGCGCCATAGCTCATGCCAGAAATATTGAAAAAGCTCTTCGCCAGATAAGGCGTGCGGCAGTAAGGGCCAACCAATATTGGCTGTGATTCAACGGCATCTTTTTCCAGCGTCGGAAACTGATCGTTAAGGAACATGACTGTTCCCGTCGGAGACAGGCTGCGGGTCGAGCCAAATGCCAGAGTTCGACTAACATTTTTAGCGGCACGATAAACCCAGCTGCGCTCGGCACGGTTAAAAGGCATCTCCTCGCGGTCGAGCGTGAAAAAATATTGGCGGAAAAATTCGCCCAAATGTTCAAACCAGTAACGAAAGTGCCCAATGACCGGGAAGTTACGGCGTATGGCATGTTTTTTCTGTGTCCGGTCAATAATATAAACGACCGCGATAGCAATCAGCAGCAGCGTCAAGCTGAGTACAAAAATAAGCCCTATCCAGTTGAGTACGGTTTTAGCAAATGCCATAAAGCCAGCTTCCATGGAGTCCTACCTCGTTTACAATTCTATAAAGACATATCAGTAATAATAGCGCTACACTAAATGGAAAAGTGATTTCAACTATTGCTGTGTTAAGATTAATCGAGATTTTGCTAACAAGTCAAAACAAACCTGGGATTGGGGACGAACATGAAAGATGAATCTCTACCACCGGAAACTGAGCTGGTAGAGCGCTTAAGGAATAATGATGTGGCATTATTTGAGCGCGTTGTGAAAACGTATCACTCATCAATGTACGCAGTGGCACATGCCATTGCCGGTCCCGCTATTGCCGATGAAGTGTTGCAGGAGGCCTGGATCTCGGCGATCAATGCGCTTGATAAATTTGAAGGACGCTCAGCATTGAAGTCATGGTTGATTCGTATTGTGGCTAATGAAGCGAAAACCCGCTTGCGAAAAGAATCACGCTCGATATCATTGGACACCGTTGATGAGCACTGGGCGACGGATAGTCGTTTTACGCCTAATGGTCACTGGGTAGAAAGCAATCCGGGATGGGATATGTCGTCACCGGATGAATTGTTAGCGGCTGATGAGCTACAGGACTGTGTTAAAAAGCACATGAACAAACTACCGGAGAATCAGCAGCAGATATTAAATTTACGCGACGTTGGCGGGCTCGAAATGGAGGCGATATGTAACATTCTCGGTGTTACAGCATCCAATGCCCGAGTGTTACTGCATCGAGCGAGAGATAAAATGCAGCAAGTCGTAGCAAGATTTCAGAGGACCGGCAAATGTTAAGTTGTAAGCAGATCGTTGAGCATGGCTCAGACTATATTGAAAAAGACATGGGCTTCTGGCGTAAAGTTGAAATGAAGCTTCATTTAATGATCTGTGTGCATTGTCGCCGATACGTTAGACAGCTTAAGCGCACGATCAATATGCTATCTAGAGGGCGTTATTATGCCCCGAGCGAAGAACAGGTGGAGCAGCTAAAACAACAATATCAAGAAGTGAATGGAAAGAGGTAAGTCGCCTCAGAAGCTGAGGCGAGACACTGCTTAAGATTCTTTTTCTGGTTTGATTGTACCTTCCATGCGTTCCAGCTTATCATCGACAAAATGTAGGATGAGGCGTTTTGAACGTGACTCACCACGGGATGGCTTCATATAGTATAAGTAGTACCAGGTACTATCATCCAAATTTGTGTTTAAGGCAGGCTTACCTAGAACGTAGGCAATCTGTGCCTTAGTCATTCCAGGTTCAATCTTATTGACCTCTTCCTGCTGCAAAATATTCCCTTGCTGGATGGAAGGGGTGTAAATACAAGCTGTCATCGCAAGCGTGGACAGCAAAATAACAAAAAGTTGTTTCATGAGTTACCTAATATCTCTTAAAGTTTTTAGTGGTTTTAGTCGTCTAAATTTAACTTTCTAATGTACTTTATATACAATCTGGGCACTAGTATAATCATTTTGTCGCGCAAATCTATCGGAGGATGCATTTTTGGACAGTCAGCAGCTTAAAAAAGCCGGTCTTAAAGTTACTCTACCCAGAGTTAAGATTTTACAAATATTAGAAAGTTCCAAGGAACGTCATCTAAGTGCAGAAGACGTATACAAAATGCTGTTGGATGCCGGTGATGATGTGGGTTTGGCGACAGTTTATCGTGTACTCACCCAGTTTGAGTCCGCTGGGTTAATTGCTCGTCATAACTTTGAAGGTGGCCACTCTGTCTTTGAGTTGGATGATGGTGAGCACCACGACCATATGGTTAACGTTGAAGACGGCTCTGTGGTTGAGTTTGTGAATGAGGAAATTGAACGTTTACAACATGTTATCGCGGAAGAGCATGGCTATGAGATTGTCGATCATAGTCTGGTGCTTTACGTAAAGCCGAAGAAATAACTCTGAAACGTTTTGAGTGCGATTGCTTTGGCTGAAGAAAGCTTCAGGGCAATCGCTCGCCACAACGTCTGATTCATAACAACCGCGTCATAGTGCATTCTCAGCGTTGCCTGCATTTTTTCGACTGTAACTGCCTGTTTTATTTACTTCCTTGGGCTGCTCTTATCAATAAGCTGATGCGGTAGTAGCCCCTCTCATGAGTCTCAGATTACCGATGTAAAAAATACTGACTGTTTAAATATTGTACAGCGAGGCGTATACTCTTTTACCCTTGGAAGTCCCTATTGACTTCTGTTAGAGCTTGCGTTTGTTCTGGGTTCTTGACCCGCGTTAACAAAAAGGAGTTAGTAATGTACAAGCGTATCAGACAACAATGCCTTCTGTTGGCATCAATCTCTCTCGTTTTCTTATTTTCCCCGTTGGCCTTTGCGGCGGAAGAAAAGCCCGCAGCCATGGCTGAAATGTGGCACTTCAAAATTGATCCTAAAGATGGCGGTGCATTTGAGAAAGCGTTTAAAGAGCACGTTCAGTTTCGAAAAGCCAATGGCGATACTCGTAACTGGTGGGTGTATACACCTCATACCGGGGTCATAGGACGTGATTATTATGTCCGTCATTGCTGCTTTAAATGGCCGCAACATCAAAAGTACCAAGAAATGGAGGGCATGGATAAGTTAACCGAAAACTGGTTTGCAGGTCCTGCGAAATATGTCAAAAAGACCAGGCACTTTTATTCCTGGGTTGATCGTGAAAACAACTACTGGCCAGACGGTACCAAAAGCAATCTGTTAAGGTTGGTTCATTATAAAGTCAAGGTGGGGGCGGATATTGGCCCTGTCGTCAAAGAAATTTCCGATCTGGCCAAAGCGATTGACTGGAAGCGTGCCTGGGGTTGGAGTTATGAGCGCGATATGGATGGGGTTTATCTGACTTTAGCGATACCCAGCGCCGACTTTTCTGGCTTCGTGCCGCCTAGTCCGAATTTTGAGGAAGCGGCAGCTAAAGAGATTGGTGAAGATGAAGTGAAAGACTTGTTTAATCGGTTTGACGACATGGTCGAAAGTCGACACTTTAGAGTTATGCGGCTAAGACCTGAGTTGTCGTTAATGCATGAACAATAAGTATCGTGATAATGCTTATATCAGCGCGGTAACGTGCCGCGCTGACATTTTAGCTGGAAACTTATGTCTGATATCAGCTTAAAATGACTTCAAACTTTTGATCCATAAACTCAATGGTGTCTCCAGAAACGATCTTTTTGCGCTTTTGGGTCTCAACTGCACCGTTTACCTTAACCATACCTTGGCTAATCACCATTTTGGCCTCACCGCCACTGGGCACAATGCCTTCAAATTTAAGGATCTTGAATAGTTCGACAGGTTCTCTATTAATAATGATTGTGTTCATTGATGACCTTGTAATTATATTGGTGAGTTTACTTTGCTAACCCATCCTATAACTGAGCTCTATAAGGTGTTTCTCTTATTCTTAATTTAATAATTCTCTTGCATGATTTTTGATGGTTTCGGTAATTTCGATACCACCGATCATCCGCGCGAGTTCTTCGATTCGTTGGTCGTTATCGAGTTCTTGTAGCTCAGTTTGTGTACTTTGTTTATCTTGCGATTTGGCGACCATCAGATGTTGGTGGCCTTGTGCGGCTACCTGGGCCTGGTGTGTCACACACAGAATCTGAGCTTTGTTACCCAGTTCAGCAAGCAGTTTCCCAACAATTTCAGCGGTACCGCCGCCAATGCCAACATCGACTTCGTCAAAGATGAGGGTTGGTAGTTGGATAGTCTGCGCATTGATCACCTGCAGAGCCAGGCTGATACGCGATAACTCACCGCCGGATGCCACTTTTCTCAGTGGTTGTGGTTGTTGCCCTGGGTTGGTGCTGACCATAAACTCAGCCGTTTCAAGTCCATGAGATTTGTAGGCGTTTTTGTCGGCAGGTGTTAGCGCTACTTCGAAAATACCGTTACCCAGTCCCAGGTCCTTCATCAGTTCTACAACCTGTTTTTCAAGATTTTTAGCCGCTTTAGTACGTTCTTTTGAGACTTTTGTCGCTAGCTTCTGGTAGCTTTGCTGTTGACTTTCAAGTTCTTTTTCCAGCTCATCGAAGGTTTGCTCATCGCCGGAGAGTTGCTCCAGCTCTTGCTCGATGGCCTGCCTGGTTTCCGGCAGGGCTTCCATCGTGACCTGATGCTTTCGTGCTAAATCGTGCAGTAGAGCCAGCTCTTGTTCCAATTGCTCGAATTCGGCCGGATCGATATCCAGGCTGGCTAAATAGTCACGTAGTTCATGGCTGGCTTCTTCGATTTCGACCAGCGCCGACTGCAGCATATCGTGAGTGTTACCGAGGCCCTGATCCATGTTCTGCATATCGCTGATGGTATGAATCACGCGGCCAAGCTGGCTGACCAGGTTTTCCTCATTCTCGTTTAACGCCATTAAGCTTTGCTGGCCCTGTTCCAGTAACTTACTGGCATTGGCTGCACGCTTATGGTCACTTTCGATATCGGCAGAGCGGTCAATTGGCGCCTTCTCCAGCTCTTCGAGCTGGAAGGTCAGTAAGTCCTTACGATCATTTTTGTCCTTAAGCTGCTCCTGAAACGAGGTAAGCTGAGCAGAAATTTCATTGATTTGTTTCGCCAGTTGCTTCAGCTGCTGCGTATCGGCAGATACATCAGCAAACCGATCCAGCAGCTGTAGATGGGTCTGTAGTTTGAACAGGGATTGGTGTTCATGCTGACCGTGAATATCTACCAGAAAGTCGCCCAGTTCATTCAGTTGTGTCAGATTCACCGGTTGGCCATTGATAAAAGCTCGAGAGCGACCATCGTGGTTGATCACTCGGCGCAGAATGCAGTCTTTTTCGTCGTCCAGCATTTGTTCTTCGAGCCATTCATGCACGGCTGGCAGTTGGTTAATATCAAAGATGGCACTAATCTCGGCACGTTTAGCACCGTGGCGCACGACGCCGCTGTCCGCCCTTGCTCCAAGCGCAAAGGACAGGGCATCCACCATGATGGACTTACCGGCACCGGTTTCACCCGTCACTACGGTCATGCCCGGCTGTAACTCCAGGTCAAGCTGATCGATAATGGCAAAATCTTTGATATGAATACTAGCAAGCATGATTGTCGTCGTTTTGAATTATAGTTTTGAGCCCCAACCCAGTTTTGTGCGTAGCAAGCGGAAGTAATCATAGTCTTTAGGATGCAGTAACCATAAGTCTTCCTTACGCTTGCGGATGCAAATCTTTTCACCCGGTACGACCGGAAAGCGCACCTGACCATCACAACTGAGGCGTGCTTCATTTTCGTTATCCTGACTGAATACGATATCAACTTTACTATCAGCGTCAATCGAAATTGGGCGACTGGAGAGTGTATGCGGGAACATGGGTACCAGTGAAATAGCGTTGATTGATGGTGACATAATCGGACCACCCGCGGATAGAGAGTAGGCCGTCGAGCCTGTCGGCGTTGAGATAATCAAGCCATCACCGCGCAAGCTATAGACGAAGGAGTCGTTGATATAAACTTCGAACTCAATCATACGGGAAATTTCACCGGGATAGAGTACGATATCATTCAAGGCATCGCTGTATCGCTCCTGATTGTCGTCACCTTCGATATCGGCCTCGAGTAAAAAGCGGCGCTCCTCCTTGTATTCACCAGTCAGTACCTCACTGACTTTTTCCGTGACCTGTTGTGGCTGGATATCGGTTAAGAATCCCAGGTAACCACGGTTAACGCCCAACAAAGGAATGTTATAACTCGCCATCAGCCGTGCTGAGTAGAGCATGGAGCCGTCGCCACCGACGACAATAACCAGGTTCGCCGCTTCACCAATGGTCTGCCACGGGGCTGAATGTGTCGTTTGGACATCAATCCCTTCGGCTACCGACTCTTCAACCAGTACGTGATAGCCAGCATTGAGTAAATGGTGGTACAGCGTCATAATGGTTTCACCGACTTCTCGATGTTTCGGCTTGCCCATAATACCAATAGTTTTAAAGCGTAAAGCTGGAGCCACGTTGTGTCTTGTTCCCTTGTAATTGCATTATTGACCCACATTTAAGAATATATACAGCTAATAGGCAAGGGTTATTACCAATAGTTGTCACCATAAATCCGACAATGGAGCAGAGAATACTTCATGAGCAAGTTTGATCAGCGCGCCCAGATATTAATGAAAACACTGGTGGAAACCTATATTTCCAGTGGCCAGCCCGTGGGCTCAAAAACATTGCTGGAAAATTCACAGCTCAATGTGAGTTCTGCTACCGTGCGCAATGTTATGCACGATCTGGAGAGCATGGGGTTACTGACTGCGCCCTATACTTCAGCGGGTCGGATCCCGACGTCACAGGGAGTACGGCTGTTTGTCGATCAGTTGCTGACTGTGTCGGATGTCGAAGATATTTATTTAAAACAGCTGCAAAAACATCTGGGCAATGTCTCCGAAACGGGGGAAATGCTCGCCAGCGTCAGTAATATGCTCTCACAAGTGACTCAGATGGCCGGGTTGATTCGGGTGCCTCGTCGTGACGTTACTTGTGTTAAGCAGGTAGAGTTTGTGCCGCTGACACAAAATAAAGTCCTGGTGGTGCTGGTATTAAGTGACGGTGAGGTACAGAATCGTGTGATTCAGTTGGACAGTGACGTGTCGCGGGATCAGTTGCAACAGGCTACCAATTACGTCAATCATCATTTTGCCGGAAAAGAGCTTGATACGGTGCGTCGGGAATTGCTTAAAGAGCTAAAAGACGATCGCGCCAGGATGGATCAAATGATGGCATCGATGGTTGAGGTGGCTGAAAAAGGTTTTGCCGGCAATGAAGACGAGGTACAGGTCACTGGCAAGTCTCAATTGTTGAACTGGGCGGATTCGGGCGATATTTCCGATCTGCGATCCGTGTTCGATGCCTTTGCTGAGAAAACGCAGATGCTGACCCTTCTGGACAAATGTTTAAACGCGGAAGGCGTACAGCTCTTTATCGGTGAAGAGTCGGGTTACGATGTATTGTCACAGTGCAGTGTGGTTGGAGCGCCCTACAGCATTGATGGACAGGCGGTTGGCGTGCTTGCCGTTGTCGGGCCGACACGCATGGCTTATGACAAGGTTATCCCCATGGTCGATATTACCGCAAAATTGATATCAGCAGCCTTGAATAATGAAGACTAAGCCTCATATTGTGAAACAAAGGTAGAATTCAGTACGTTTACTGAGCGATAAACTGGCTCAGAGCGTTTTATTTGATGATGTTGGAGAGGCACTATGTCTGAAAAAGACAAGCAAAATCAAACCAGTGAACAGAAAGAAGAATTAAACGAAGCCCAACAAGAGGCGGCAGAACAAGAGGTCGAGGACGCTGTGGAAGAGGCGGTAGAAGAAGCTGTCGAAGCTGCAGAAAACCTAACCGACGAAGAGAAAAAAATCCTTGAGCTGGAAAAAGCTCTTGAAGAAGCTGAAGCAAAAGCCGCTGAGAATATGGATCTTGCGTTACGCACAAAAGCTGAAGCTGAGAATATTCGCCGTCGTTCGGAGAATGAAGTCACCAGTGCGCGTAAATACGCCATTGAAAAATTCGCAGAAGAGCTGTTGGCTGTGGTTGATAGTATTGAGCAGGGACTGCAGGCTAAAGCCGAGCACGAAGAGTCGAAAGCCATGAAAGAAGGAATGGAGCTGACTTTGAAGATGGCGCTATCGACGCTGGAGAAGTTTGGCGTAGAGCAGTTAAACCCCATTGAAGAAGTATTCGATCCGCAATTGCACGAAGCCATGACGATGGTGCCCAGTCCAGATCATGAAAAGAATACGATCATCGACGTGTTCCAGAAAGGGTACCTGTTGAATGGTCGCGTGATTCGTCCGGCACGGGTAGTAGTTGCTCAATAACCGGCGTTTTTATCGCTTAGAAAAGCTGGCTTTAAAGCCAGCTTTTTTTATGCCCTAAAGCAATTGGATTGAGTCCAGTGAGCTAAGTTCCGTTGCCAATAAGTTCCCTTCAAGAGTGTGATCGGTGTTGTGTTATAAATATAAAAAGTCTTTTTTAATCAATTGATTACAATCAATAGGCTTTCCGACAGGGTCACCCCCGTCGTGTCTATTATTTGTCACTATCCGAGTGGTTGCTATCACAAAAAAACGGCTAAATGTTAAAGCCGATTTTACAAAGATCTGAGTGTGAACCAAGCCATGTTTTGCTGCGGGTTTTGCGTGTTACAACGAACCTCCATTTGCAACGAAAACATGGTGAACATAATGAAAAAGTCAGTCTTAGCGCTTAGCGTGATTCTTACATCTCTCTTGGGTACGGCCTACGCAGATGATGCAGATATCTTAAAACAGTTTGATATTAGAGCTTGTCAGTCTGAGGCAAAAGAACAGGCGGATGCTGGCCAGGACGAGCAACCATTAAACTGTCAGTGCAAAATTGATAACACTGATTACAAGTCGTTGGCAGCAGCCAAGAAGCAGGGCGACTTAGCCAAGGTTCAGAAGATCAAGCAGAAAGCCCGAGACGCCTGTACTGAGAACGCTTAACTCGATTTCTCTCCCACTAAAGCAACTTAAAAGGTGATTATTATGAAAAAGACATTACTACTGATTGTAACCGTGACAGGCCTTACTCTTGCTGGAAGCGCTGTAGCTAATAATGCTGAAGCCAAGAAGCAGCAGGACTTACAGGCTTGCGAAACCAAGACTCAGCAGCTGCCGGAAAATGTTCGTGCAAAGCAGAAAGAAAGCTGTGAGTGTGTAGTGCAGAACACGGACTATACTGCCCTGGAAGAGGCAAAGAGCAAAGGCGAGATGGCGAAAGTGCAGGACATCAAAAACAAGGCACGCCAGGCCTGTACTCAGGATATGTAATAGTACACTGTAGATACTCTCCTATCGAAAGCTGGCCTTCGGGTCAGCTTTTCTATTTCTGCCGAATAAAAATAGTCAGGCCCTTGAAAAATCGGTGGGAAACCTAATATTGGGTGTCAGCTAATCAGGTATAAACCTTAAAAAAGTAGGATTAAGGGGTTGATCTACTAAAGCCAGCCCCCACATAAGCTACAAGCAAGATTTAAAGACCCTTTTGGAGTGAAAACATGGCCAAAATAATCGGAATTGATTTAGGTACAACAAATTCATGTGTTGCCGTTCTCGACGGTGACAAGCCTCGTGTTATTGAAAATGCCGAAGGCGCACGCACAACCCCATCCATCATCGCTTACACAGACGGTGAGACTTTGGTGGGGCAGTCAGCGAAGCGTCAGGCAGTGACTAACCCTGAGAACACTTTGTTCGCGATCAAGCGTTTGATTGGTCGTAAATTCAAGGACAGTGTGGTTCAGAAAGATAAAGGCATGGTCCCTTACAAAATTATCGAAGCGGACAATGGTGACGCCTGGGTTCAGGTTAATGACAAGAAAATGGCGCCACCGCAGGTTTCTGCTGAAGTCTTGAAAAAGATGAAGAAAACAGCGGAAGATTTCCTGGGTGAAGAAGTTAAAGAAGCCGTGATTACGGTTCCTGCATACTTCAACGACTCACAGCGTCAGGCGACAAAAGATGCTGGTCGTATTGCTGGTTTAGATGTTAAGCGTATCATCAACGAGCCAACCGCGGCGGCGTTAGCCTACGGTATGGATAAAGAGCGTGGCGACCACACGATTGCGGTTTATGACCTTGGTGGTGGTACTTTCGATATCTCTATCATTGAAATCGCGGAAGTCGATGGTGAGCACACCTTTGAAGTACTTTCTACTAATGGTGATACATTCCTTGGTGGTGAAGATTTTGACATGCGCGTTATTGAATACTTGGCTGAAGAGTTCAAGAAAGAGTCAGGTATTGACTTACAAGGCGACGCATTAGCGATGCAGCGTTTAAAAGAAGCTGGTGAAAAAGCGAAGATTGAATTGTCTTCAAGCAGCCAGACTGAAGTTAACCTGCCGTATATTACAGCAGATGCAACCGGTCCTAAGCACCTTAACATCAAGCTAACTCGTGCTAAATTAGAAGCATTGGTTGAAGACCTGGTTGAGCGTACGCTTGAGCCTGTTAAGCAAGCACTAAAAGATGCCGGTGTCTCTAACTCAGAAATCGACGACGTTATCTTAGTGGGTGGTCAAACACGTATGCCTAAAGTTCAGGAAGCCGTTTCTGGCTTCTTCGGCAAAGATGCGCGTAAAGACGTTAATCCTGACGAAGCGGTAGCTGTCGGTGCTGCGATCCAAGGTGCGGTTCTTGGCGGTGATGTCAAAGACGTTCTTCTATTAGACGTAACGCCTTTAACGCTAGGTATTGAAACTATGGGTCAGGTAATGACTCCGCTGATTGATAAGAATACAACGATTCCAACTAAGGCATCGCAAACGTTCTCAACAGCTGAAGATAATCAGACTGCGGTAACGGTTCACGTCCTTCAGGGTGAGCGTAAGATGGCTGCGCAGAATAAATCACTGGGTCGTTTTGACCTGGCTGATATTCCACCAGCACCACGCGGAACGCCACAAATTGAAGTAACGTTCGACATTGATGCCAACGGTATCATGCACGTGTCTGCGAAAGATAAGGCGACTGGTAAAGAGCAATCGATTCAGATTAAAGCCTCTTCAGGTTTGACCGATGAAGAAATCGATCAAATGGTGAAGGATGCTGAAGCACATGCTGAAGAAGATAAGAAGTTCCAGGAGTTGGTCGAAGCGCGGAATCAGGCTGATGGTCTTATCCACGCCACTCGTAAGTCTTTAAACGACGAAAATATGCAGTTTGAAGATGGTGAGAAAGAAGCGATTGAAGCAGCGGCTAACGATTTGGAAGAAGCGATCAAAGGTGATGACTTAGAAGATATTAAAGCTAAGACTGAAGCCCTAAGCCAAGCCTCTGCGAAGATGGCCGAGCGTATGTATGCCGATGCGCAGCAGCAAGCTGAAGCAGGTCAGCAGGCGGGTGGAGAACAAGCTTCTGACGACAACTCTTCAGCCGATGATGTGGTAGACGCTGAGTTTGAGGAAGTTGACGACAAAGATAATTCTAAGTCATAAATTCCCGCTCTGACTTTGTTGTAACGCATACTGCGGTACTCATGCACAAAATAGTGCATTCCGTTCCTAGATATGCGTTACGTCGCGTCAGAACAAAAATTTCCAGACTTAGAAAAGTATGTCATTGCGAGTGATTAGGGCGATGGCAGGAAAGAAAAGGTAAGCGCAGGATTCAGTTCCTGCGTTTGCAGTTAAAGAAGGTTAAAGATAAGTAGCAAAGTTATGTCGAAACGTGATTATTACGAGGTGCTGGGTGTCTCCAAAGGCGCTGATAAAGCTGAATTGAAAAAGGCTTATCGTCGCTTGGCGATGAAAAACCACCCGGATCGTAATCCCGATGATAAGGAAGCTGAAAAGCGCTTTAAAGAAGCGAAGGAAGCTTATGAAGTCTTAAGCGATCCACAGAAACGCCAAATGTATGATCAGTATGGTCATGCCGGCGTTGATCAGAGTATGGGTGGTGGCCCCAGCGGCTTTGGCGGTGGCGAGGACTTTAATGATATCTTCGGTGACATCTTCGGAGACATCTTTGGCGGCGGCGGTGGCCGTCGTGGCGGTGGTCGACGTCAGGCACGTGGTAATGATCTGCAATACAATTTAGAGATCAGCCTCGAAGAAGCGGTTCGTGGTGTCGAGAAAACCATCAAGGTTCCGACATACGTTGATTGTGATACCTGCCATGGTGACGGCGCTAAACCGGGATCTGGAACCACGACCTGTACTACTTGTGGTGGTCAAGGTGCTGTTCGCATGAGTCAGGGCTTCTTCTCGGTGCAGCAGACCTGCCCGGACTGTCACGGCACGGGGCAAGTGATTAAAGATCCTTGTCCGGACTGTAGTGGTCAAGGCCGTGTGCATAAGACCAAAGAGCTGAAAGTCAATATTCCTGCGGGGATTGATGACGGTATGCGCGTGCGTTTAAGCGGTGAAGGTGAAGCTGGCGGCCCGGGCGCTATTACTGGCGATCTGTATGTACAGGTTTACGTCAAAGAACATCCGATTTTTAAGCGTGATGGTGTCAACTTATACTGTGAGATGCCATTAAGTTTTGTGACAGCAGCGTTGGGCGGTAAGTTAGACGTTCCGACTTTGGATGGCAAGGTATCTCTGACGATCCCTGCTGAAACGCAGACCGGGCGACTGTTCCGTATGAAAGGAAAAGGCGTGAAAGGCGTTCGTAGCAGTATGGTTGGTGATTTGCTGTGCCGCGTGATCGTTGAAACTCCGGTTAAGTTGAGCAAAGAGCAAAAAAGTTTGCTGGAAGAGTTCCAACAGACAGTTAATGACTCGGGAGGTAAAAATAGCCCGAAGCAGAAAAACTGGTTTGACGGAGTGAAGAAGTTCTGGGATGCGATGACCGGTTAGATGTATATATGACGAAGAGCCCGCTACGAGCGGGCTTTTTTGTGTTTGTGTATAAAACGTTTTATGCTCACAACTCGGATTAGAAAGTGTTTTACGATAGATGAGAAAATTATTCACAATATTACAGGCTGGTTTTGTTGCCGGTCTCGTTCTGCTTGTCGGTTCCTGCGGTTCGGATAACTCGTTAGCGCCTCTTAGTGCCAATGATGTTGTGGTTGCCTTTGGCGATAGTTTAACCGACGGTGTCGGAGCCTCAAAGGGAAAAAGTTATCCGGAGATATTAGCAAGCCTGACAGGTCTGAACGTAGTTAATGAAGGTGTCTCTGGTGAAACTACGATAGAGGGTTTGCAGCGTCTGCCATCGGTATTACAAAAGCATCAGCCCAAGTTAGTGATCCTAATGGAAGGTGGGAACGATATCCTAAGAAATATGAGCAAAGCTCAGGCTAAAAAAAATTTAGCACAAATGATCCAAAAGATACGGCAAAGCGGTGCTCAGGTAGTGATGCTCGGAATACCGGAAAAGAAACTGTTCTCTGACTCGGCTGATTTTTATGATGAGTTAGCGAGTGAGTTTCAACTGGTTTATGATGGGGAAATCATGTCTGATTTATTAAAAAAGCGATCCTATAAATCTGACTCCATTCATTTAAATAACGCTGGCTACCGGCAGTTGGCAAACCATATTAAGAGTATATTGGAAGAGCAGGGTGCTCTTTAATGACGAAGAGAAGATGATGAATAAAACACCGATTATTATTAACGCCTGTACTGGACGTATGGGTAAAGAGTTATTAGCAGCAACACTTAATGAACCAGACGCAGAGCTGATATCCGCTATTGCCCGTCAGGGCCATCCAATGGTCGGCACCGACGTGGCTTTTTTGGTTGGCACAGAGCCGCAAGGTATTTTTGTTGGGGATGATTTGTCGCAGGCGTTATCCCAAGACAAAATTGTTATTGATTTCAGTTTACCCGAGTATTCTATCCGCAGCCTGAATCAGGCCGTGGCTGCTAAAGCGGCTATGGTGATTGGTACCACGGGCTATAGTCCGGAACAATTACAGCAAATTGAAAATGCCGCTGAAGAAATTCCTATCGTTTTTGCCGCGAACTACTCTATCGGGATTAATAGTCTGATTGGCCTGGTCAAGCAGGCAACTCAATTGCTGGGTCACAAGTCGGATATTGAAATCTTTGAAGCGCACCATAAGCATAAAAAAGACGCTCCCTCGGGAACGGCGTTAGCGCTGGGCGAAGCCGTGGCTGAAGAACGGGGTAAAAAACTCAGCGATATCGCCGAGTGGGCGCGGCACGGTGAGTCACCAAGGCAGGAAGGAAGTGTTGGCTTCTCCGTTATGCGCGCCGGCGATATCGTCGGAACGCACGATGTGGTTTTTGCCCTAAATGGTGAGGTGGTGACTCTTCGTCATGAGGCGCAGTCGCGTCAGTGTTTTGCCAGCGGTGCGGTGGTTGCTGCTCAATGGTTAGAAGGCAAAGCACCTGGTTTATACAGTATGCAAGACGTCCTTGGCTTATAGGTAAAAACGCTGACTAGCCAGGGTTGAGTAGTTTTTTGAGAGATTGGCTATAAATGTTGTAAGAGATCTCTCAATGATTTGTAATCTGGGGCTAAGTTTAGGGTCAGATATTAGAGGTTTTAAGCTACAAAAATAGGTTAACCTGTTGTTTTATAGGTATATTTTAATTGTTTCTGGCAATGGACTGGTTATTTTTGTGGCTTGCGAACAGTGATAAAAGGCGTAAAGTAATAGTTGTGCAAGGGACGCACGCAGGGAATACTAGCCGAAGGACTTGGTGAAACAAGGAAGTAGCAGGGAGCACTTTAAAGAGGCATGAAGCCACTCGAAAATGGGCGGGATTACCGCCCTTTTTCTTTTATGGGTTCCTAAAAATAATGAATAAATATCTTTATCCCAACGGTTCAGAGAAGAAATGCAGTTTTTGTGAAGCTCTTATAGGTGTTTTATATATCATAATTATTGCTGCAATTACCTGGGGTATCGTAGATTTTATTATCACCTTCTTTACAGAGCGTGGCTCATTCGGTTATTGGCTATCAACGATAATCTGGTCTGGGTGGTTCGGTTGTGTTGCTCTGTACTACTCTTTGCGGGATGCCTTACCAATGTTGGCTATAAAAGCCAGTAAGCTGGTAATTTATAAAGGTCTAGTCACTAGAGATAAAGTTTCATTAGACGATATTCAATACATAGAAATCGAATGTCACAATGAAACAGGAGTCCAAATACTCATTACCCTAACTATTAATAGTAAGTTTTACGCTGAAATTACTGATAATACCTGCAGTATTAGACAGTTTAGCACCTTCTGCAGGAAATATGTTCCTAGGCTAAAAATCAAGTCAAATTATATGTTAACACCTGAATCAGAGGGCACTAGTAGTGGTTCTTGTGACTTAGATACTTGTACTGAGGAGGACTTATTTAATCAATTGGATTTGGCAAATTCTGTGGGGAATGACGAATTAGCCTTGAGAATACTACATTGCCTGAAGGAGAAAGAGTATTTTGTCGATGGTTTTATGGGAGATATCTACTTAAACAGTGGGGGAGAGTTTAACGATAAGAAGGCCCTGCAAAAGTATGGAGAAGGGTACTCCAAAGGAGATGTGCATGCTGCTATTGGCCTAGGAAGAATGTATTTTCATGGCATCGAAGTTGAGGAAGATGAAAAGACAGCCTTAAAGTACTTCCAATTTGCTAGAGGGTATCGCTCTGGAAATTTATATTATTATTTAGGCTTATACCACTTTAATGGCATGTGCGGCATTGAGAAAAACATTCAAATGGCAAGGTATCTATTTAAAAAAGCAATAGTTTATGGCGTACCAGAAGGTTATACCGGTTTGGCATTGATTGAGCGTGAAAATCGTAACTTCTGTAAGATGTTTAGTCTGACTCTAAAACAAGTAAAAGCTGAGCAACTTTCATAGACATAAATTTAGTGATCCCTTACAATACACGGAATTTGCCAAATTTTTGTCTATCTTGTAAAAATGTGCGGAATCATTACTAAGTGAGTCCGGTTTTTTTGCGCTCAAAAAACGGAGGTTTCTTTGCCAACACAAGAGTCTCAGCAGCTACTTTCAAGTCTGCAACCCGCCATTTTAGTTCTCGAAGACGGTAGTGTTTTTCACGGTTCATCAATTGGTTACGATGGGCACGCTGTCGGAGAGGTAGTTTTTAACACAGCCATGACTGGCTACCAAGAGATATTAACGGACCCTTCATACGCGAAACAATTGGTCACACTGACCTATCCTCATATTGGTAATACCGGAATCAATAGCGAAGACGTCGAAGCCGATCAGGTTTGGGCCGAAGGTTTGATTATTCGTGATTTACCGTTATTACACAGTAACTGGCGTAGTGAGGAGTCACTTACAGACTACCTGAAACGCACTAAGAGAGTTGCCATTGCTGATATTGATACTCGACGCCTGACCCGTATTTTGCGCGATAAAGGCGCACAAAATGGCTGTATCATGGCAGGTGATATTGACGAGGCGAAGGCACTGGAGCTAGCGAAAGGTTTCCCTGGCTTAAAAGGTATGGACCTCGCTAAAGAAGTCTGCACCAAGGAGCAATACTCCTGGAAGCAGACAACTTGGGATGTGGTTGATGGCTACGGTGAACGCCAGGAAAATAAGTTTAAGGTTGTGGCATACGACTATGGCGTAAAAAAGAATATTTTACGTATGTTAGCCGAACGCGGCTGTGAACTCACGGTGGTACCAGCTCAAACACCAGCGAAGGATGTGTTGGCGATGAATCCTGATGGTGTTTTTCTGTCGAATGGTCCGGGTGACCCAGAGCCCTGTGATTACGCGATTAAAGCGATTCAAGATATTCTGGAGACAGACATCCCAGTGTTTGGTATTTGCTTAGGTCACCAGTTATTGGCATTAGCCAGTGGCGCCAAAAGTATCAAGATGAAATTTGGTCATCATGGTGCGAACCATCCGGTTAAAACAATAGAAGACGAGCGTGTCATGATTACCAGCCAGAACCACGGTTTTGCAGTGGATGAGAAGACATTGCCTGATAATTTGAAAGCAACGCATCGCTCGTTGTTTGATGATTCTCTACAAGGTATTCATCGTACGGATAAAGCGGCCTTCAGTTTCCAGGGCCACCCCGAAGCAAGCCCGGGTCCGCACGATGCAGCGCCACTATTTGATCATTTTATTGAGCTAATGGAACAAGCAAAAGCCTAGGAGAGATACAGAATATGCCAAAACGTACAGACATAGAAAGCATCTTAATTTTAGGCGCTGGCCCTATTATTATCGGCCAGGCTTGTGAGTTTGATTACTCAGGTGCTCAAGCATGTAAAGCGCTAAAAGAAGAAGGGTATCGAGTTATTCTGGTTAACTCTAACCCAGCGACGATTATGACTGACCCGAACATGGCCGATGCGACATATATCGAGCCAATTCAGTGGGAAGTCGTTGCAAAAATTATTGAAAAAGAAAAGCCTGACGCGATTTTACCGACCATGGGAGGACAGACCGCATTAAACTGTGCACTGGATTTGGCTTCTCGAGGTGTACTGGAAATTCATGGCGTCGAAATGATTGGTGCTAACCGCGAAGCGATTGATAAAGCGGAAGATCGTGAGCTGTTTGCGAAAGCGATGTCAAAGATTGGCCTGGATCAGCCGCGTCAAGACATTGCACGTAGTATGGAAGATGCCTGGAAAGTGCAGGAAGAGGTCGGCTTCCCCTGTATTATCCGTCCATCGTTTACTATGGGAGGTACCGGTGGTGGTATCGCTTATAATAAAGAAGAGTTCAAAGAGCTTTGTTACCGTGGCCTGGATCTGTCGCCGACCAATGAGCTGTTAATTGATGAGTCGTTGATTGGTTGGAAAGAGTACGAGATGGAAGTGGTTCGTGATAAGAACGACAACTGTATTATCATCTGCTCGATTGAGAACTTTGATCCCATGGGGGTGCATACGGGTGACTCGATCACGGTTGCGCCTGCGCAAACATTGACTGACAAAGAATACCAGCGTATGCGTGACGCATCGCTGGCGGTATTGCGTGAAATTGGTGTTGAGACGGGTGGCTCGAACGTACAGTTCGCGATTAACCCTGACAATGGGCGTATGACGATTATTGAGATGAATCCGCGTGTGTCTCGCTCATCAGCCTTAGCCTCGAAAGCGACTGGCTTCCCAATTGCTAAAGTGGCAGCAAAACTGGCGGTTGGCTATACTCTGGACGAGCTACAGAATGAAATTACGGGCGGCAAAACTCCTGCTTCGTTCGAGCCAAGTATTGATTACGTGGTCACTAAAATACCTCGTTTCAATTTTGAGAAGTTCCCAAATACTGACGCCACTCTGACCACACAGATGAAGTCGGTGGGTGAGGTCATGGCGATTGGTCGCACTTTCCAGGAATCAATGCAAAAAGCATTGCGAGGCCTGGAGGTTGGTTCACACGGTTTTGAACCAAAAATCGAAGAAAGCAATGAAGCGTGGGTAGACACCTTACGTCAAAACTTACGTGTACCGGGTACGGAGCGGATCTGGTACATTGGTGATGCCTTCCGTAAAGGCTGGAGTATTGATGATGTCTTTGACTTGACGGGTATTGACCGTTGGTTCCTGGTGCAGATTGAGGAAATCATCAAGATCGAACAAATGCTTAACGGCAAGTCACTGTCAGATCTGGACGAGTTCTTGTTGCGTCAGGTCAAGCGCAAGGGCTTTTCAGATGCTCGCTTAGCCGAAATTTTCGCTTGTCGTGAAAAAGAAATTCGTAAGCTACGTAAAAAACTGGGTGTCATGCCGGTCTATAAGCGTGTAGACACCTGTGCGGCAGAATTTGCTACCAGCACGGCTTACATGTATTCGACCTATGAAGAAGAGTGTGAAGCTGAGCCTTCGGATCGTGAAAAAATCATGATTTTAGGTGGTGGTCCAAACCGTATCGGTCAGGGTATCGAGTTTGACTATTGCTGTGTGCACGCGGCTTTTGCCATGCGCGATGACGGTTATGAAACTATTATGGTTAACTGTAACCCGGAAACGGTCTCGACGGATTATGACACTTCGGATCGTCTGTATTTCGAGCCTTTAACGCTGGAAGATGTGTTAGCCATTGTTGATGTTGAGCAGCCAAAAGGTGTCATTGTTCATTATGGTGGGCAGACGCCATTAAAGCTGGCGCGTGATCTGGAGGCCGCTGGTGTGCCAATTATTGGTACTTCGCCGGATGCGATTGACCGGGCGGAAGACCGTGAGCGTTTCCAACGTGCGATTGACCGCTTAGGTTTGTTGCAGCCACCTAATCGAACGGCTCGTAACCTTGAAGAAGGTGTGCGTCTGGCAGAAGAAATTGGTTATCCTCTGGTGGTTCGTCCATCGTACGTACTGGGTGGTCGAGCCATGGAAATCGTCTATAACGAAGAAGAGCTTCGCCGTTATATGAACGATGCGGTCAGCGTGTCGAATGAGTCTCCAGTATTGCTTGATCGCTTCCTTGATGATGCGATCGAAGTGGATGTGGATGCGATTTTCGATGGCGAACAAATTCTTATCGGTGGCGTGATGGAACACATTGAGCAGGCGGGTGTTCACTCGGGTGACTCGGCGTGTTCGATCCCTCCATTCAGTTTGAGTAAAGAAGTTCAGGATGAAATGCGCCACCAAATGCTGAAGATGGCAAAAGAGTTGCAGGTACGCGGGCTGATGAATACACAGTTTGCCATCCAAGGCGACAAAATCTTTATTCTTGAGGTGAACCCTCGTGCTTCGCGTACGGTGCCATTCGTTTCTAAAGCGACCAGTACGCCGTTAGCGAAAGTTGCTGCGTCAGTGATGGCTGGAAAGACTTTGAAAGAGATTGGTTATACGCAAGAAGTCATCCCAACTTACTTCTCAGTAAAAGAGCCGGTGTTCCCATTTAATAAGTTCCCGGGTTCTGATCCAATTTTAGGACCAGAGATGAAATCAACGGGTGAAGCAATGGGTGTCGGTAAAACCTTCGGTGATGCTTTCTATAAAGCAAAACTTGGTGGCGGCAGTGGCCAGGTGGTTCCATTAAGTGGCCGTGCCATTATCAGTGTTCGTGAAGCGGATCGCGCGGGCTTAACCGATGTAGCGCGTAATCTGGTGGAGCAGGGCTTTGAGCTTATGGCCACCAGTGGTACGGCGAGAGCTATTCGTGAAGCAGGCATCCCGTGTCAGCGTATTAATAAAATGTTCGAAGGTCGCCCACATATTGTGGACTATATCAAGAATGGTGAGGTAGACTATATTATTAATACGACCGAGGGTAAGCAGGCGATTGCTGACTCTTACCTTATCCGTCGCAGTGCCTTGCAACACAAGGTTCCATATACAACGACACTGGCGGGAGCTGTCGCCTCTTGTGCGGCGATGAAAGAACACACCCGCAGTACGATTAATTCTGTTCAGGAATTACATAAACAGGTAAAAGCAGTATGAGTAGAGTTCCAATGACTGCGGCTGGTGCAGAGCAGCTGCAGGCTGAATTGAATGATCTGAAAAAAGTACAGCGACCCAAAGTGGTCGCTGCGATTGCTGAAGCTCGAGAGCACGGTGACTTGAAAGAGAATGCCGAATATCATGCCGCTCGTGAACAGCAAGGCTTTATTGAGGGACGCATTCAAGAAATTGAAGCTAAGTTATCCAATGCGCAGGTAGTTGATATTACGAAAATAACCAATAGTGGAAAGGTTATTTTCGGCTCAACTGTTGTGTTGGTTAATCTTGATGACGACGATGCTGCTGAAGTTAAATACCAGATCGTTGGTGATGACGAAGCTGATATTAAGCTCAACAAGCTATCGATTAACTCTCCTATTGCTCGCGGTTTAATCGGTAAAGAAGAAGGCGATATTGCCGATATTCAGACTCCGGGCGGTAAAGTGGAGTATGAAGTGGCAGAAGTGCTTTACGTTTAGTAGAAGTCTTTTGTTTATAAAAGGGGCCAGATGGCCCCTTTTTTTATGTGAGGCAGGTAAAAATTTACGTAATTTTCACGCAAAAGGCATAGAATGAAATTATGAAAAAAATACCGATAGCTATCAGCTCTTGCCTAATGGGTAACGAAGTCCGTTACGATGGTGGGCATAAACAGTCGAAGTATTGTCTCTATACCCTTAGTGACTGGTTTGACTATAAACCGATTTGTCCTGAAATGGGAATAGGTATGCCTGCGCCTCGGCCGCCGATTCACCTGGTAGAAAAGGGCGAGCAAATCCGTGTGGTGCAGGTTGATGACCACGATATAGATGTCACCGATGAATTAAAGGACTTTGCCAGAAAACGCTTACCGGACCTAAACCGAATCAGTGGCTATATCGTCATTCGGAATTCACCAAGTTGCGGAATGGAGCGAGTGAAGGTTTATCATGACAATGGTAATCCAGCCGGCAAGTCGACACACGGGACTTATATCGGTGAAATTATGAAGCAGCGTCCTGAGCTGCCGGTGGAGGAAGAGGGCCGATTGCAGGATCCAAAACTAAGGGAAAACTTTATAACCCGAGTCTTTGCTTATGAAGACTTTCAGGAGAATGTAAAGGCAGCCCCGGCAGTTGATCAGCTGGTTAAATTTCACAGCAGATATAAATATTTGGTAATGGCTCATTGTTATGAGGATTACAAAGAGCTGGGACGCTTGGTATCAAATCAGGATGGGTTGTCGACGGATAAATTAATAGAGCAATATGAACAGGGTTTAATGAGAAGCCTAAAGAAGATTGCTAATGCCAAGTCTCACAGTAATGTCTTGTACCATATTTTAGGCTATTTAAAAGAATGTCTGACAAGCAACGCCAAACAAGAGTTGATCAATGTTATCGAACAGTACCGCAAAGGTATGGTGACCCTGATTGCCCCGGTGACGCTTATTAACCACTACATCAAACAGTTTGGGAATGAATATATTGCCAGCCAGGCTTACTTAGACCCGCATCCTATAGAGCTAGGACTTCGTAATTATATATGACAGTATCAATAGTATGGTTTCGGCAGGATTTGCGCGTAGGAGACAATCCCGCGTTATTTCATGCCGCGGAGAAAGGGAGCGTTGTTGGAATATATGTTGAAGCAACTGAGCAACGAAAGAAACACCATGATTCAGCGGCGAAAATAGGCTTCACCTATGACTCATTAATCGAGTTACGCAGCGAACTTAATAACCTCAATATTCCGCTGCATATAGTAAAAGCTACGACCTACGATGATCAGATTGATAAACTCAAAGAATGGACCGCGAAGTTGTCAGCAGCCTCTGTTTATTTTAATAATGAGTACCCACTCAATGAGAAAAATAGAGACAATAAAGCTGAGGTGACTTTAACTGAATGTGGAATCAACTTTGAGCGCTTTAATGGTGACTTAGCCGTTGAACCCGGCACCATTAAAAATAAGCAGGGCAAACCTTATAAGGTTTTTACACCATATAAAAAAGCCTGGGTAGAGCAGCATAAGAGCATCCAAATTGAACCTTATAAAGCGCCTGGTAAACAAAGCTATAATGTTGGGAAGCAGGAAACCTTTGACTTTTCAATGAGCTACCGAGGTGATTTATGGCAGCCTGGAGCAAAAGCAGCATTGGGTAAACTTAAGGCTTTCCTGGGCAAGGTTGATAAATATAAAGCCGCACGAGATATTCCATCGGTAGCGGGAACAAGCTTACTGTCGCCTTATTTAGCCATTGGTGCTCTTTCGGTCAGGCAGTGTATTTATGCTTTGCGCGACCATTACAGTGGTGATGAAGAAAAACTGTACGGTGATAAGTGGCTGTCAGAGTTAGTTTGGCGTGAGTTTTATCGACAGATACTGATAGATAAGCCAACGATGGCTAAGCATCGGCCTTTTAATCCTGATGCAAAGGAAATTTGGGTGAGTAATCATAGAGCGTTTGAGGCATGGAAAGAAGGGCGCACAGGCTTTCCGATGATTGATGCAGCCATGCGTCAACTCAATCAGACTGGTTGGATGCATAACCGGTTACGCATGAATGCTGCGATGTTTTTAAATAAGTTGTGTCTGGTGGACTGGCGATGGGGTGAAAAATATTTCATGCAACAGTTAATTGATGGTGACTTTGCTTCGAATAATGGCGGTTGGCAGTGGTGCTCTTCGACTGGTGCGGATGGCGCGCCATACTTCAGAATTATGAGCCCTTTGTCTCAATCAAAACGTTTTGATGAAAAGGGTGGTTTTATTAGGAAGTTTGTACCTGAGTTGGAAGCTTTGGATAATAAATCGATCCATGAACCCAATAGTGAGCAGCGCAAAGAGTGCGGTTATCCAGAGCCTGTGATTAATTATAAGGAATCAAGACAAAGAGCTCTTGAACTATTAAGTTAATCTTCCTGTAGCGCTTTGAGTTTTTTATGTAAGTCTTCGAATTGGCTGTCCATTGACTCGGGACCAAACCACACATTGAGATACAAGGAGTCGCAAGCCCTATTTGGCATATCAATGATGTACTCTTGATTTAGATAAAGCTTAATGCCTTGGTTGTAAAGCAGATACAAATCATAAAAGTCGCCATTTTGTACATCCTTATATGAATTGTTCAACTCCTTAAATTCAGTCATGCATTGGGACTGTTGTTGCTTAGTCAGGTTTTCTTCAAGATACTCGATAGCTCCTTCAGTGAACTGCTCCCCATTCACTTCTCTTAAATACGCGAACCGAAGTAGCTTGGTTTGATCATCAAATATGCCTTGGTTGGCGCTACAGTCTTGATAGTAAATACCAACATTTACAATATCAAAGAAGATACCTTTGGTAATCTTTTCTTGAGCACAGAGTGTTAACTTGAGATCTCGGTAAGATACTTCTTGAGGAATATCAGCTATTGAGACTGCCGACGTGGTGAGAAGGGAAAGAGCCAAGCCCATGCCCATGCCTAATAAATACCTGATCATAAGCTGTCTCTCACCTTACGAACGAAATATCCGATGTATGGCAGGTGTTGGTAAAAACCTTCGGCACCGTCCCAGTAGTCCTGATGTAAAATAATTTTGCCATCGTCGTTAAAGCGTAACTGGGTCATACCGACGGACTCTGATTCAATTTTTTTACCTTTTGCCATAAAAACCATCGACATTTTCCAGCGAAGATAATAATCACTATGGCTTTTGCTGACATCGAGTATCTCTACGATGGTTGTTTCGACGTTTTTTGCGGTCTCTTCCATATAGGGAATGAGCTGGTCAATATGGTGGAAGGTTTTAAAGGTATCGTTAAAATAGAATTCTTCCGCATACACCTCTCTTATGACTTGCTCTGTGGCATCTTGGTGAAAGTTCTTGAAAAGCTTTGCAAAGTGATCACTGGGGGCCGGGTGGTCCTCGGTTTTAGGGATGGTTTTTAGCGTTTCTAAAAAATTGTTAACCCTGTCGTTATACATGGTGCCTCCTGAGTGACTGCAACTAAATGCTAACAATGCCAAAAGTAGGAGCGGTAATAAATACTTTACTGTCATTAGTTGGGACCTGGGTTATGCTGTATTCATACCATAATTGTTGCAGTGTCAAAAAGGTGTGAAGAAATATCAGTCATACTTCACAGGAAATTCACAATAAGCAACCTAACCTATAGGAAAGTTGCAGAGGTATGAATGATTTTGAAACAATGGTTTGATAATCGGGTGGTAGCCACTCAAGAAGCTGATGAAGTCGATTGGCCACGAGTCATTCCCTATATTGTAATACACTTGGCGTGCTTATTCGTGCTGGTGGTCGGCGTCAGCTGGGTAGCTATCGCCGTGTGTCTGGTGAGTTACTTTATTCGTATGTTTGCGATTACGGCATTTTACCACCGCTACTTTTCACATAAGAGCTTTAAAACCAGTCGTGTTATGCAGACTGTGTTCGCATTCCTTGGCGCGACAGCAACTCAGCGCGGCCCTCTATGGTGGGCAGCGCACCACCGTGATCACCACAAGCATGCTGACACCGATAAAGATGCGCATTCGCCAAAACATGGCTTCCTGCGGAGTCATACGCTGTGGTTCTTGACCAAGAAAAACTTTCCTACTAAAGAACAACGAGTGAAGGACTTATTAAAGTTTAAAGAATTACGTTGGCTTGATCGGTTTGATATTGTGCCGCCAATTATTTATGCAGCCCTGATTTTAGGTCTGGGAAGCTATATTGAAGCGGTTTTCCCAGAGTGGGGAGCGACCAAGTGGCAGGTTCTGATCTGGGGATATTTTGTCTCCACTATCTTGTTGTCCCATGTTACTTTTTTGATTAATTCTTTGGCCCATCGTTGGGGTTATCGTCGCTTTGACACTGATGATAACAGCCGAAACAATCCATTACTGGCGGTATTAACTTTAGGTGAGGGATGGCACAACAACCATCACAAGTACCCGGCTCTGGTGAGGCAGGGGCTTAAATGGTGGGAAATTGATATCAGTTATTATATCTTGCTGGTGATGGAAAAAATGGGACTGGTCTGGGACTTGAAAAAGACCAATAAAAAATTGGCTCAGGAGTAAGGCTGTGAAAGTAGCAGTAGTTGGCGCAGGTATTTCAGGGATATCAGCAGCAGAGTATCTTAGTGAGTTTTGTGATGTAACAGTTTTCGAGAAGAATGTCCGTATTGGTGGACATGCTGATACTCAGTGTATCGATGTGGATGGGCAAACGATTGATGTCGATACCGGTTTTATTGTTTTTAATCCAGAAAACTATCCTCGTTTTTATCAGTTATTAAAAAAATATCGGGTGGAATATCAAGATAGTGATATGAGCTTTGCGGTTAGCAACAGACTATCTGGACTGGAATATAACGCGACTTCCGTTAATCGTTTATTCTGTCAGCGCAAGAACCTGTTAAATCCCAAGTTTTATCGCATGATTAAGGATATTACCCGATTTTATAAAGAAGCCTATGAATTGCTGAAAGCGGATTATTCTAAACCAAATATTAGTCTTGGAGAGTATCTGAAAATAAATCAGTACGGGGACTACTTTATTCACGAGCATATTATTCCTATGGCCAGTGCGTTATGGTCTGGAGAAGCTAAACTGATCATGGAGTTCCCAGCACGATATCTGGTCGCGTTTATGAATAATCATAAAATGATGCAATTGGATCAGCGTCCGGTATGGAAGACTATTCGCGGTGGCTCGAAAAATTACTTAGAAGCAATTTCGAAGCAAGCGGCATTCGAAATTAAAACAGCTGCTTCAATTCGAACTATTAAGCGTAAGGAAGACGGTGTTGACATTGTGTTTAATGATGAAACCGAAAAATTTAATGCCGTAATTATGGCTTGTCATAGCGATCAGGTGCTGTCGTTATTGGAGACACCAAGTAAGAAAGAACAAGAAGTCTTGTCAGCGATTCGGTATCAGAAAAATGAAGTGTGTTTGCACCGAGACACTTCATGCTTGCCCGAAAATCGTAAGGCCTGGGCCAGCTGGAATGTCATTCGTGATGAAAAGAGCAAAGACAGATGCACGGTCAGTTATTATATGAATTTGCTGCAGTCATTACCAACCGAGACCCCGGTTATCGTCAGCTTGAATATGAATGACGACATTGAGCCAAACAAAGCGTGGAAGTACCTTGAGTATGAACATCCGGTTTATACGCAGGAAACGATCGATGCTCAGCAAAAAAGAAAGTTAATTCAGGGAAAAGCGCATACCTATTTTTGTGGTGCCTATTGGGGCTGGGGATTTCATGAAGATGGGGCCAGAAGCGGTATGGAAGCAGCCCAGGCCTTACTGGACGATATGAATTATGTTAGAGAATAGTTTAGTCAACGGCTGGATACGACACAGACGTTATTATCCCAAGCGGCATGAATTTGACTATGACATGCATTGGACACTTCTGGACTTGGATAAGATAGAGCAACAGTTTGAGCTTTCCAGGCTATGGTCTGTTGAGCGGTTTAACCTGGTTTCATATCGAAGCACAGACTTTCATCAAGGACTGTCTGCAAAGGAAGCTTTTCAGTCCAAATCTGGGGCTCAGGAAAATAAGCAGGCGGTAGTTAATAGCATTAAAGAAAAAACGGGTAAAACATTCAGCGGCAAAGTTTTTATGCTATCGCATTTACGCAGCTATGGTTATAACTTTAACTCTGTCTGTTTCTATTTTTGTTATGCCCAATACCAGCTGCAATTTATTATCTGTGAAATTACAAATACCCCATGGGGTGAACGTCATAGCTATATTCTGGACTGCGAAGAAAAGCAGAGAACAAATAATCCAGAAGACGTATTTCAATTTGAGTTTGATAAAGCCTTTCATGTTTCACCGTTCCTTCAAATGAATATGACATACCGCTGGACTTTTAAGATCAACGAGCAGGGCGTTCGTGTTCATATGGTGGTGTTAAAAGATGACAAAGAAAAATACTTTGACGCCACATTCACAGGGCAATTTGTATCCTTGAATAAGAAAGCTATGACACGAATCGCGACTCGTTATGCCTTGCAACCTTTAAAGATGAGTCTGTGTATTTATTGGCAGGCATTTAAATTATGGTTAAAGCGAGTGACATTTTACGAACATCCGAAGCACCACCAATCATAGGAGTTGATGATGCCAGAAGCATCCCGTACAGAAAAAACGATACCAGCGATGGAGAGGCAAGGCCAGAGAAAATTGAGCGCTATGATGAGATTGATACGTCAGCAGGTAAAAGGGCATCTTGATCAGCTTGAGAATGGTTTTATTACGGTATCAGATCCTATGGAAACCTATGCTTGTGGTGCCCAGCAGTCTGAGCTGGCGGTGAACTTAACGGTGCGCGATATGGACTTTTATCGAGCGGTTGCTATGGAAGGTAGCAACGGTGCCGCGCAAGCGTATATCGATGGCAAATGGACGGTCGATGACTTAACTGGGTTGATACGAATTTTAGTGCGTAATATAGAGGTGCTGGATGATATGGAGGGCGGCCTGGCCTGGGTAAAAAATAGTATCCTGAAGATCTGGCATTACTTTAATAAAAACAGTAAGGACGGTAGTCGTCAGAATATTGCGGCACATTATGATCTCGGTAATGACTTCTTTAAGTTGTTTCTGGATAAGCACATGATGTATTCCTCAGCAATCTTCACCCAAGAAACGACCAGTCTGGAAGAAGCCTCGGAGCTAAAATTAACGACCATTTGTGAAAAGTTAGCACTAAATTCCGGAGATCATTTACTGGAGATCGGCACTGGCTGGGGTGGTATGGCTCTTTTTGCCGTCAAGCATTATGGCTGCCATGTAACAACTACCACCATTTCTAATGAGCAGTACCAGTATGCTAAGTCGCGTGTCGAAGAAGAAGGTTTAAGTGATAAAGTTACTGTACTTAAAGCGGATTATCGCGACTTAACGGGACAGTATGACAAACTGGTGTCCGTGGAAATGATTGAGGCTGTTGGTCATCAATATTTGGATACCTATACCAGGAAGTGCAGTGATTTATTAAAGCCAGATGGTTTAGCCTTAATCCAGGCGATTACGATTCAGGACTATCGCTATCAGCAAGCATTAAAATCGGTTGATTTCATTAAGCGCTATATCTTTCCTGGCAGTTTTATCCCCTGCGTTTCAGCGGTGGTGTCGAGTGCTGCGAAACAGTCGGATTTACGGCTGATCAACTTGGAGGACTTTGGCGAGAGTTATGCCAAAACGTTGCATCACTGGCATCAACGTTTTAGGGATGAATTGGATGAAATTCGTAAACAGGGTTTTAACGATGAGTTCATTCGCATGTGGGAGTTTTATTTTTGTTATTGCGAGGGTGGCTTTATTGAGAAGTCGATCAGTGACACTCACATGCTATTTGCAAAAGACAGAAATATGAGGCCACAATGGCTAGCCTTACGTTAAGCAAAAATCTGGTTAACTTCTTACTGTTTCAGTTGGCATGGGTTGGTTTTGTCGTTGGTGCCGCCAATGACTTTATCGTCCTGGGTGTGGTTGCATTATTGATCATGCTGCTATGGCAATTATGGCCGTCGAGAAGAGCTGACAGCGACATCGGGCTAATCGTCACTAGTATGCTGATAGGTAGTGTTACAGGAACCGTATGGGCTGCTACCGGTTTAATCGAATTCCGCTCTCACTGGCCACTGGACTGGTTGGCGCCCTGGTGGATTGTCGCCATGTGGGCATCTTTTGGCGCGACCTTAAACCATTCTCTGTTGTGGATACAGCGCTCGCCCTGGTTAGCCGCCGTGCTGGGGGCAATCGGCGGGCCAGCATCGTATGCAGCAGCAGCAAGGATTGGCGCCGTCACAATTGAAGATTTTTGGCTGACCATGGCTTTAATGTCAGTAGCCTGGTTCCTGGCGCTATTGGTCTTAATGCGTGTGGCTGGCGTGTGCTCTGCAATAAAGAAGGAGAGGCTGGCCGATGTCTGGTAGCTCAATTTTGTGGTGGCTACTGGCTGCAAATATCACTGCCCAGCTGTTAGCCTGGCTATGGCAGGTTAGAGTCCGGCATGCCGATATTGCCGATATCGTATGGGCCGGAATGTTAGCACTCAATGGCTGTGTACTGTTTATCTTAAGCGATGCCAGCTGGCACCATCGATATGTCTTACTCATTATTCCTGTTCTCTGGTATTTACGATTATTTATTCACCTGCTTTCTCGTTATGACTTGCAGCACGAAGACGGACGCTATCAGTATTTACGACAGCATTGGCATCAAAGCACTCAGCTAAAGTTTTTATTATTCTTTATTGGTCAGGGTGTGTTGATAAGCCTGTTCAGTATTCCGGCCTGGGTGTTATCTCAAGAGCAGAGCGAACTTAATGCCTTAGACGTTATAGCGGTTATGATTCTGATTGTTTCATACATTGGTATTTGGCTATCGGATAAGCAGTTAGCACAGTTTAAGAAGAAGCATAAAACTTCTGGCAACGTTTGTCGTATCGGCTTGTGGCGTTATTCTCGTCATCCGAATTATTTCTTCGAGTGGTTGCACTGGTTTGCTTACCCTTTGTTGGTTTCCGGTAATGACTGGAGTTGGCTGCTGTGGATTTATCCATTCATTATGCTGGTTTTTTTGCTCAAGCTCACGGGCATACCCTTTAACGAGCAACAGAATATTCGTAGCAAGGGAGAAGCGTATCGACAATATCAACGTGAGACCAGTATGTTTTTTCCTATGCCTCCACAAACTTCGCATAAGGAGTGATTTGTGATTAGAACCTTGATTCAACTGATGGAGTCAGGAAAGCTGCCTGACTTTATGATAAGAGCGGGTATCCGTAAGCTTTGTCAGCAACGTCTCAAAGAAGAATTTATTGATGAGGTTGAACAGCAAAGCGGTAAGTATAAGACATTCTTAAATGAGCTACGAAAAAGTCAGTTAGCGATTCAGACCGATAAAGCTAATGAGCAACACTATGAAGTACCGGCAGATTTCTATCTAAAAGCACTGGGTGAGCACTTGAAATATAGTGGCTGTTTGTGGGAGCAGCAGACCAATAGTCTTGAGCAGGCGGAAGTGGCAATGCTTGAGCTATATACTCAGCGTGGTCAGTTTAAGGATGGTCAGGAGATACTGGAGTTAGGTTGTGGCTGGGGTTCCTTAACGCTGTATTTAGCGCATAAGTATCCAAACAGTCATATTACGACGTTATCAAATTCTAACTCGCAGCGAGAGTTTATCGAACAAAAAGCACGCGAGCGAGGTTTGAATAATATTGAGGTGCTTACGGTCGATATAAACGACTTTGATACTGAACGCCTCTATGATCGAATCGTCTCGATTGAGATGTTTGAGCACATCCGCAATTATCAGCACCTGTTTAATAATATTGCTAAATGGCTAAACGATACAGGAAAGGTATTCATTCATATTTTCTGTCACCGCTACTTAATGTACCCGTTTGAAGAAGAGGGTGACGATAACTGGATGGGAAAATATTTTTTCAGCGGTGGGCAGATGCCGGCTGCTGACACTTTCTTAAATTTTCAGCACAGTTTGTGCCTCGATGAGCGTTGGCTACTCAGTGGGCAGCACTATGAGAAAACCGCTAATGCATGGTTAGAAAACATGGATCGCAACTCAACGGAGATTTTATCTATCTTTGAAAAGGTGTATGGTGGCAGTGAGGCGAAAGTCTGGTTGCAACGATGGCGAATCTTTTTTATGGCTTGTGCTGAGCTGTTCGGGTATCGCCAAGGCAATGAATGGGTTATTGCTCACTACCGATTCACCAGGAAATAAAGAGTGATGATATGGCGCGTAAGCAACGGGGAATACATTATAAACTGATCAAGGCCATGGCTATCCAGCTGGTATTGATCAGCGGTGTTACCTTGTTAAGTGTTTATGGTGCAGGAAAAGTTGTTGAGAAAGTCCTGATCAAAGAAGCGTTGGATGGCGAAGCTGAATTTTACTGGAATCATTATCAAAACGATCCCGACTTTCATCTACCAAGAACATTGAACCTGACGGGGTACATGGAAGATGCGGTGCATTCCGAGTCGGTGCCAGAAGATATCGCACAGCTTCCGGTGGGCTATCAGCGATTGGAAACACGGGAAAAGAGACCCCTGGTTCATGTCTCGGAACGCTATGGCAAAAAACTCTACCTGGTGTTTGAAGAGGGACAGGTGGCCCGCCTGGCATTATTTTTCGGTATTACGCCGTTAGCATTGGTACTGCTGATTATTTATTTGCCAGCCTGGATTAGTTATTTAATGGCTAAGCGTGCGGTTTCTCCGGTTATTAAACTGTCGCGCAAAATGGAGAATGTCGATGGTAATGATGGCTTTGAAATCGACTTTTCAGATCTTGAGGAAAATGCCGACGCTGAAGTTACCGTTCTGCTCGATGCATTTAAGCAGTATGCGAAAAAAGTCTCTGAATATATCGAGCGAGAGAAAAATTTTACCCGTTACGCCAGTCATGAACTGAGAACCCCCTTAGCGGTGTTAAAGGGCTCCATTGCCGTACTGGAGCGGCAGTCGTTAGAGCCAAGGCAGCAGGCCGTGGTTGATCGTATGCGACCCATGATTCAGGAGATGGAAGATCTGTTGGAAGCCCTGTTACTGTTATCGAGAGAGCAACAACCAGAGCTTCCGGAGCAGCCGATTCTATTGAATGAACTGGTCAGCCAGCAACTGCGGCAGATCCAAAAGTTAAATCAGGATAAAGACATTAAAGTAATTACTGACTTCCAGCAAAAGCTGGAACGAGTCGTACCAGAGCGATTGTTCTGTATCTGTATTAACAATCTTATTAGTAATGCCTTTAATTACACTGATAAGGGTAAAATACTTGTCTTAATCAACAGTGACTCGATCGTGATTGAAGATACAGGCTGTGGGATTAGTGAGAAAGCTTTAAAACGTATCCATGAGCCTTTTTTCCGGGTAAACCGAGAGAATAGCACTGTGAAAGGTTTTGGTCTGGGCCTGTCCATAGTCTATCGCATCTGTGAGCAACTCGATTGGGAGCTGTCGATTGAGAGTCAGCCTGGCGAAGGCACTAGAGTAACGCTAAAATTTTAGTCGTTATTGTTTTCTGGTGGTGTTATCTTAATACCGAGACTTGGCACCGTATGCAGCAAAGAGCAGCTAAAAGGTTTATCGATAACTTTTCGCAAGTTGTAGAGGTGGCTGCGTAAAACATCGCTGTTCGGCACTATATCGCCCCACAGTTCACGTTCTAATTCTTCTCGTGTGACCAGCTCCGGTGAGCGGCGCATTAGCATCTTCAGAATTTGCAGACCGGTTGGAGAGAGCTTCAGTTTTTTTCCAGCTCGAGTGACCTGCATGGTTTTCGGGTTCAGCTCCAGGTCGTGGATCTTTAAAGATTTACTGCTGAACTCGCCTTTATGTCGTTTAATGATCGACTGTAGACGGGCGTTAAGTTCTTCAAAATCAAAAGGTTTTATCAGGTAATCATCGGCGCCAGTATCGAAGCCTTCCAGCTTGTCTTTTAATTGATCGCGAGCCGTTAGCATTAAAACCGGAATATCTGACTCTTCTTCTTCCCTGATTTTTCGGCAAATTTCATAACCATTCATCCCTGGCAGCATAATATCCAGTATCAGTGCATCGTAATCATTGGTCTGGGCCAGATTAAGACCCGTAGGGCCATCACTGGCGTAATCGACAATATAACCGCAAAGCTCAAGAAACTCGCCTGTGGTAGCTGCTAATTCAGCATGATCTTCCACTAAAAGAACACTATAGGCCACGATCCTGCCCTTTAATTTTATTTAGGTAGGATGATTTTTGCATCATCTGAGCGGCGGTACAAGGCTAAAATATGACCAATTACTTGTACTTCTTGAGCCTTACATTTGTCACAGATAGCTTTTATGATAGATTTCTTGTCTTCCCGTTCTTCGGTACGAATACGAATTTTGATGAGTTCGTGATGGTTTAGGGCGTTATTGATTTCTTCCAGCACGTTTTCGGTAAGCCCTTTGTCACCTATCATGACAACTGGTTTGAGCTTGTGGGCCTTGCTGCGAAGGAATTTGAGTTGTGTTTTACTGAGTTTGGACATTTAATAAACTAAAGTAGTGAGAATGGAAGTTATTTTAACGCAAAAAAGGTACAATAGAGACCTTATTTTAACCGATAAAAGTAATTTCCTAAATTTATGTCTCGTACTAAAAGCAGTCAGCGCTGGATGAAAGAGCATTTTGATGATCCCTATGTCAAGCGTTCACAAAAAGAAGGCTATCGCTCGCGCGCTGTATACAAGCTGGAAGAGCTGGATAAAAAGTACAAATTAATTAAGCCAGGGTGTACTATTGTGGACTTGGGGGCGGCACCAGGCGGATGGTCACAATACGCCGCTTATAAAGTGGGGGATAGGGGGGCAATCTTTGCCTTAGATATACTGGCAATGGATCCGTTACCGGATGTGTCCTTTATTCAGGGGGATTTCAGAGAAGAGTCGGTCTTGAATCAGCTGATGGAAGCCATTGGCGAACAGAAGGCTACCCTTGTTTTATCCGATATGGCCCCCAATATGAGTGGAATGGATGCGATTGATCAGCCAAAAGCTATGTATTTGGCTGAGCTGGCGTTAGAGCTGGCACGAGATGTGTTAAGCCAGGGCGGCAGCTACGTGGTTAAGGTATTTCAGGGAGAAGGTTTTGACGACTATATTCGTCAGTGCCGAGAGAGTTTTAGTAAAGTGATGATTCGTAAACCCGATGCTTCACGCGCTCGTTCGCGCGAAGTCTATGTTATAGGGCAAGGGTTTAAAGCGGTATAACGCCTACCGTAAAGTAAGGTTATGGACAATGTTACGTTTTGTTAATATTTTGGGCTTATCAATAACGCAAAGCGTGGCATAATGTTGAGTCAGAATTTAAAGACAGGATGCTGTCAAAGTTGAGGTTCGAATTTTGAGCGATTTAGTGAAAAATATTCTATTTTGGGTAATAGCGGCGGTGATTTTGTTCGTCGTCATCGATGCCATTCAGGAAAAACAGCTCGATGATAGTAAAGTTGCGTTTTCTGAATTTGTAGAGAAGATTGAAGCGAAAGAAGTCGAAGACGTTGTCATTAATCCCAATAATGCCGTTGTTTCTGGTAGAGACTCGGGTTCGAATCGTGAAGTGAGAGCGGAAATTCCAGCAGGCGGCTCTGAAAAGCTGAATGAAATCTTACTGGATAATAAAGTAAAATATTCTGGTAAAAAACGTGAAAGTGGCGGTTTTGGCACTTTCCTGTTGAGCTTTGGTCCGATTTTATTGTTGATTGCGGTATGGATTTATTTCATGCGCCAAATGCAGGGCGGCGGTAAAGGTGGCGGCGCTTTATCCTTCGGTAAGAGTAAAGCCCGTATGCTGAGCGAAGATCAGGTGAAAACAACTTTTGCTGACGTAGCGGGCGTGGAAGAAGCCAAAGAGGAAGTTGGTGAATTGGTCGACTTCCTGCGTGACCCACGTAAGTTCCAGCGTCTGGGCGGTAAAATTCCGCGTGGCGTGTTGATGGTAGGCCCTCCCGGTACTGGTAAAACGTTGCTGGCGAGAGCGATTGCAGGCGAAGCCAAAGTGCCTTTCTTTACCATTTCGGGTTCCGATTTCGTGGAAATGTTTGTCGGTGTCGGTGCCTCGCGGGTTCGTGATATGTTTGAACAGGCGAAAAAGCATGCGCCATGTATTATTTTCATCGATGAGATTGACGCTGTTGGTCGTCATCGTGGCGCTGGTCTTGGTGGTGGCCACGACGAGCGTGAACAAACCTTGAACCAGTTATTGGTCGAAATGGATGGTTTTGAAGGCGGTGAAGGCGTGATTGTTATTGCCGCCACTAACCGTCCGGATGTACTCGATCCGGCGTTATTACGTCCGGGCCGATTTGATCGCCAAGTGATTGTTGGTCTGCCAGATATTAAAGGGCGTGAACAAATTATTAAAGTTCACATGCGTAAAATTCCAATTGACGATGATGTTGAGCCGAGCTTGATTGCTCGTGGTACACCGGGCTTTTCTGGTGCCGACTTGGCAAATCTGGTTAATGAAGCTGCTTTATTCGCTGCACGCGATAATAAGCGTACGGTTGGCATGGAGCAGTTTGAGAAGGCTAAAGATAAAATCCTGATGGGCGCTGAGCGCCGCTCTATGGTGATGACCGAAGAGGAAAAACTCAACACGGCTTACCATGAGGCTGGCCATGCTATCGTTGGTTTACGTGTTCCGAGCCATGACCCTGTGTATAAGGTTAGTATTATTCCTCGTGGCCGCGCGCTTGGTGTAACCATGTATTTACCCGAGCAGGACAGATACTCATTGTCCAAAGAAGCGCTGGAAAGTCAGTTATCATCACTGTTCGGTGGCCGTATCGCTGAAGAAATATTAAACGGCGCTGATAAAGTCACTACCGGAGCTTCTAATGATATTGAACGTGCCACAGACATTGCACGTAATATGGTGACGAAATGGGGCTTATCGGAGAAGTTAGGGCCTTTATCTTATGCGGAAGATGAGGATGAGGTCTTCCTCGGTCGTTCAGTGACACAGCATAAGAATATTTCTGATGATACCGCTCGTCTGATTGATGCCGAAATTCGTGATATTATCGATCGTAACTATGGTCGCGCGAAGAAAATATTAACGGATGATATCGACAAGTTACATGCTATGGCTAAGGCCTTGATGAAGTATGAGACCATTGATGCTAAGCAGATTGATGACATCATGAAGGGGGATGAACCTCAACCTCCTGCAGACTGGTCTGAAAAGAGTGCTCAAAAGGATGAGCGAGACAATGAGAAGGAACAATCTGAAGGCGAGAGTCCAAACCAAACTGAAGATTAAACGTAAGGGCCTTCGTGGCCCTTTTTTCATGGAGCAGTTCACAATTCTATGAAGACGATGGAAGCTTTATTATCTCAGGATCGTCCCCTGATCATGGGGATCTTAAACACCACCCCTGACTCCTTTTCAGATGGCGGAAAGTACTTACAGCGAGAAGAAGCCATTCGGCAAATCGAAGCTATGATGCAAAGTGGAGCCGACATCATTGATATTGGCGGCGAGTCAACAAGACCCGGCGCATCAGACGTTTCGTTGCAGCAGGAGCTAGAACGAGTGCTGCCTTTGATTGAGGCTGCAAAAGGCATGGGCGCCGTGGTTTCAGCAGATACCAGCAAAGCAGGCGTTATGCAGGAAGCGATTAAGTTGGGCGCTGATCTGATAAACGATGTTCGGGCGTTACAAGAGCCAGATACAATTGATGTTGTTGCGATGAGCAATGTGCATGTCTGCTTGATGCATATGCAGGGAAGTCCACGAACGATGCAACAGTCACCACATTATGATGATGTGGTAGCCGAGATTCAGGATATGTTAAGGAAGCGAATTGCAGAATGCGCTCAACATGGTATCGATAAGAGTCGCATCATTATTGACCCTGGTTTTGGTTTCGGTAAAACACTGAGCCATAATTGCCAATTAATGCGTTCGTTAGCTGAACTGCAAGCTTTGGGCTGCCCTGTTCTGGTTGGTGTGTCGAGGAAACGAATGATTGGTGACATCCTTGATGTTGAAGTGAATGAGCGTCTGGTGGGGAGCGTTACCGCTGCAGTATACGCTGTTCAAAAGGGCGCTAAGATTGTACGTGTACACGACGTTAAAGAAACCGTACAGGCAGTAAAGATTATTCAGACATTTGAAAATTATAAGTAGGCAACATGACAATGAATGAAAGACGATATTTTGGTACCGATGGCATACGGGGCACGGTTGGGCAGTTTCCAATTACGCCAGAGTTTGTATTGAAACTGGGCTGGGCTTTGGGACAGGTACTTGGCAATAATGGCAAGGTGGTTATTGGGAAAGATACCCGTATTTCTGGTTATATGTTTGAGTCGGTGCTGGAAGCCGGATTGACTGCTGCTGGTGTGGATAGTCTGTTAGTCGGACCTATGCCAACGCCTGCTATAGCCTATTTAACGAGGACTTTGCGAGCTGATGCCGGGATCGTCATCAGCGCTTCTCATAACCCGTACCACGATAATGGCATTAAGTTTTTTGCTGCGGATGGTACCAAGTTTCCAGATGAAGTTGAGTTAGAAATTGAGTTGTTACTGGATAAAGACATGGTTACTTTAGACAGTAAACAATTAGGTAAGGCATTCCGTATCAGTGATGCGGCGGCTCGTTACATTGAATTTTGCAAAGCCAGTTTTCCCAATAATTTGTCACTAAAAGGACAGAAACTGGTGGTAGATTGTGCACATGGAGCAACGTATCACATCGCACCTTACGTCTTTAGAGAGTTAGGTGCAGAGGTTATTGAGATTGGTAATAAACCCGATGGGTTGAATATTAATTTAGAGTGTGGCGCGACTGATACCGAAGCGTTATCGCAGAAAGTAATTAAAGAGCAGGCAGATTTAGGCGTTGCTTTTGATGGCGATGGCGACAGAGTCATGATGGTTGATAGCCAGGGTCGCTTGGTCAACGGCGATCAACTTATTTGGTTGTTGGCAAAATATTTGCAAGACAACAAAAGATTGAATGGTGGTGTCGCTGGTACGCAAATGACTAACATGGCATTGGAGGTTGATTTCGAACAGCATGGCATCCCATTCGTTCGAACAAAAGTTGGTGATCGCTATGTGATGCAGGCTTTAAAAGAGCATCAATGGAAACTGGGTGGTGAGTCTTCTGGACATGTTATTTGTCTGGATTATAACTCAACGGGTGACGGGATAATTTCGGCGCTACAGCTGCTGAAAGCTCTTTCGTCTTCACAGCAAACATTACAACAGTTTGTCGATGAGCACCCACTTTTTCCGCAAACTCTGATTAATGTAAGAGTAAAAAATGCGGATAAGATTTTACAAAGTGATACTTTGAAAAATGTTATAGCTGAGGTCGAAAAAGAGTTAAAGGATTCTGGTCGAGTGCTCATTCGCAAGTCAGGCACAGAGCCATTAATCCGGGTTATGGTTGAGGCGAGAGACAAAGATTTAGCAGATAAGTTTGCAGAAAAGATTGCAGGCGAAGTCGAGCAACTTGTGTAGAACATTGTAAAATTGTACAAAGTTGCGTATATTTTTGAGTGTAAGTTATTGTATTACTATATAATACAATCTCTTTGAAACATAGGAAAAGAAGGAAAGAGGGCAATATTATGAAGAAGAAACTGATTGCAGCAGCATGCATGTTGGCTCTGGGTTCAACAGCATACGCTGGAGAAAGTGAAGTGAAAGACCGCCATGGTTTTTATAGTTATATCGGTATCCATCAGCTTGACCTGGATGTAGCTAGAGAAACGAATGAACGTGTCGGTGGTAACTTTGGTCTTGGCTGGGCTTTTAATAAGAACTGGCAGATCGAAGGCTTATATAACTACACCGATGATGCATTTAATAGTGCTGTTGGCGCTCGTACTGACATTGAAACTTACGGTCTGGATGTCATGTATAACGATACTAACTGGTTCGGTAGTACCCAAACGCATCCATTTGTCAAAGTTGGTTATGGTAAACATGAAGATAAGTACGATGTGTACCATGAAGATTTTGAAGATGAGTTTTATAAAGTTGGTTTAGGTATACAGCACTTCGCTAACGATAATGTATTCATGCGTGTTGGCCTGGATTTCTTAGATTCGGGTGAGCGTGGTGATGACAAGAATGCATACTTCAACATTGGTTATTTCTTCGGGGAAACTGTTCGTGCTGGAGCAGCACCGAAAGTTGAGCCAAAGGAAGAAGCGAAAGATTCTGATGGTGACGGCGTATTAGACGCTGACGATCGCTGTCCGGGCACTCCAGCTGGTGCTGCAGTCGATGCTTATGGCTGCGCTTTAGACAGTGATGGAGACGGCGTTGCAGATTACAAAGACGCATGTCCAAACACTGAAGCTGGTGCACAGGTTGACGAGAAAGGTTGTAAAATTCAACCGAAAGAAGAAGTTGTCGTCGATATGCGTTTGAACTTCGCTGTTGATAAATACGCAATCAAACCGGAAATGGTTTCTGAAATTGCAAAAGTAGCTGAGTTCTTGCGTCAATATCCAGACGTAAACGCGCAGATCCAAGGCCATACTGATAGCACTGGTTCAAATAAATATAACCAGGGGCTTTCTGAGCGTCGCGCAAATTCAGTGAAAGATTACTTAATCAATAACTTCGGTATTGATGCTTCACGTTTGAGCGCTGTAGGTTATGGTGAAGAGCGTCCAATCGCTGATAACGCAACCGAAGAAGGCCGTGCACTGAATCGTCGTGCTGAGGCTCATGCTGAAACTATGAAATAATTATTAGTTCTACAATAATTATTGAGTATTACAAAGCCCGGCATCTGCCGGGCTTTGTTTTTTGAAACAAATAAGCTACTATCAAAGTGAGCTAATAAAAAATATCAATACCGAAAAGGAGTTGCCTATGCTTAAATCGGTTACTGTGCGTGACTATATGACTTCAGCGATGATTACTTTAAAGCCAGAGACGGATGTTGTTGAAGCAGCACAAACCATGATGGAGTACAGACTTACAGGAGCTCCAGTGCTCGACAACCATAATCGTCTGGTTGGCTTCTTATCAGAGAAGGATTGTCTGCACACAGTGTTAAGTGCAATTTATCATGGGGACTTAGGCGATAGAGTTATGGATCGGATGACCAAGGAAGTTAGAACGGTTCATCCTGACGACAGTATTGCGGACGTTGCTGAACGTTATTTACAGGACAATTGCCGTATGTATCCTGTGGTGGAGAAAAGCCAATTAGTAGGTATGATTTCCAGACAGAGTATTTTGAAAGCATTTCAACATTTTTCGTAACGGTGCTGGGTAGAAGAGAAAGCCTGTTTACTCTTCTACTACAGTAACATCGAGCCGATGCTCATTATTTCTTAAGCGAGCGCGCTTCTTCGCGCAGGGCTTTTCACAATCGCAGGCTTTTTCAATCCCAAGGGCGTCTAATCCCCCGCAACTCCCGCTAATTCGCTTTTGCTGCACAAGATAACCGATGGCCATAATGACAATAACGGCGATAAATAGAAAAAAAGCTAAGAAGAACGTGCTACTCATAATGGTGTGGGCTTGCTGTCTGAGCCCTCATTCTACCATAGCTTTCAGTTAGATTTATAGTCTAAAAAACATGCAAAAAAGAGCAAGGGTAAAAATGGGTAAGGACCGAAATTTGCCCGTTTTTGACCGGGAAATTGCTATTTCAGGCCCAAGCTCTGCTGCTAACCTGAGCGCTCCCTTATACGTCAGAATAAAACAGGAGAGTCTAATGAAGTACTTATTGAGTTTAGCTATATTAGCTGGGGCGGGTCTTAGCCATGCTCAGGAGTTTAACCATGGCGATCATAATGATCCCTATAACCAATTCTATGATGGTACTGAAAGCGTCAATTGCGGCAGTATGAGTTTGTCACAATGTTCATCCAGTGGTGTGCTACTGCCAATATTAGATACGCGTTGTACTAACAAGGTAACGACTACCGATAATGGAGGATTGGTGGCTTATGGCGATCCCTATTATCACTCAGTGAGTGAGTTTGATGTGGTTATTCAATCGGCCAGCGGTCCGTCACCTTATCTCTTAACGGTAAGTTTCAAGTGTGGAGGCTACTTACATCCTGGTATCAGATACTCGTTTTCAGAGTAGGCTAGAAAAGCTGGAGCAACTGCTCCAGCTTTCTATTGCTGCAAAATAAGAGAGGAAAACAGGGACGACTGCTGAGTTATCAACTTATCATCCTGATAATCGATTAAGAAGACGGGCAGCTGGTGCTTCTCTGCGAATACCAGGGCCTTATCGGATCCCATTACCGTCAGGGCGGTAGCGTACGCATCAGCATACATGTTGCTCGCATGGACTACTGAAACGGAGGTTAGTGTATGGGTGACAGGATAGCCGGTGTTAGGAGCAATCGTATGTGAAAAACGTTTCCCATCAACTTTAAAGTAGTTTCGGTAGTCACCCGATGTGGCAATAGAAGTGTCAGACAGCCCCACCAGGAGCATTTTTTGTTGTTTGACACCAGTGGGTTTCTCGATAGCTATACGCCAGGCAGCGCCCGTAGGATTCACTCCTTTTGCTTTAGTTTCACCACCAATCTCGACCAGATAGTCGTGTACACCGTGTTGCTCTACGATGTTAGCGACTCGATCAACGCCATACCCTTTAGCAATTGCCGACAGGTTGATTGTAATGTCCGGATGTTTTTTGCTGATACATTGCTGTGCTACATCATAGTGAAGCTTGTCGGTACCGACCTGCGCCAATAATTTCTCTATTTCATCATCGGAAGGAAGCCTCTCGTCATACTCGTCTGCGTCAAAGCCCCAGCGTGAGATGAGTGGACCTAAGGTAATGTCGAAGGCCCCATTGGTTTCCTCATAGACGGTTTTAGCAGCAAGCAGCACTTCCCATGTTTTATCAGAAAAAGTAAAACACGTGTCATCCTGTAATTGGTTGAACTGATTGATTTCACTATCAGGGATGTAAGTGGACATCAGTTGGTTAATATCTTTCAGTTCCACCTCAAGATCCTGATAAATCGCTTGAGGAGAAGCCTGATCGGATTTGACGATGACACTGTAGGTAGTGCCCATGGTACTGCCAGTTATTTTACTGTACTGAGGCTCTTCTGAGCATGCTAAGAGCACTAAAGAAAGTATAAACAAAATGGTTAAACGCATAGTGATAAACCTTAGAAATAAGCAGGCACAAAAAAGGCGACCTTGAGGCCGCCTATTTTAGAAGAGTTCTCAGTGATTAGCCACCAAAGTCATCCAGCAGGATGTTTTCAGGCTCAACACCAAGATCTTCCAACATCTTGATACATGCGGCATTCATCATTGGAGGTCCACACATGTAGAACTCGCAATCTTCTGGCGCAGGATGATCTTTCAGATAGTTGTCATACAGAACATTATGAATAAAGCCTGTATAGCCTTCCCAGTTATCTTCTGGAAGGGGATCTGAAAGGGCCACGTGCCATTCGAAATTTTCGTTTTCTTCAGCCAGCATGTCGAAATCTTCTTCGTAGAACATTTCGCGCTTACTTCGTGCACCGTACCAGAAAGAAATCTTACGGTCAGTCTTAATACGACGCAGTTGGTCGAAGATGTGTGAGCGCATCGGAGCCATACCAGCACCACCACCGATAAAGACCATCTCAGCATCTGTATCTTTGGCGAAGAATTCACCGTAAGGACCCGAAATCGTAACTTTGTCACCTTCTTTCAGGTTCCAGATATAGGATGACATTTTACCGGCTGGCAATGACATATCGCGCGGCGGAGGCGTTGCGATACGGACGTTGAGCATAATGATGCCTTCTTCTTCCGGGTAGTTAGCCATCGAATAAGCTCTAATCACTTCTTCTTTTGACTCGGCTTCAACATCAAACAGGTTGAACTGTTCCCAGTCAGGACGATACTCTTCAGGAATATCGAATTCGCTGTACTTTAATTTGTACGGAGGACATTCGATCTGAATATAACCACCGGCACGGAACGGCACGCTTTCACCGTGAGGAATTTTCAACACCAACTCTTTAATGAAGGTGGCTTTGTTATCGTTTGAGATAACTTCACATTCCCACTTCTTAGTACCAAAGACTTCCTCTGGTACTTCAATTTTCATGTCTTGTTTAACCGCTACCTGACATGATAAACGATAGCCTTCAGCCGCTTCACGTTTAGTAATGTGGCCTTCCTCGGTAGGTAGAATTGAACCACCACCTTCAGTCACTTTACACACACATTGGCCGCAAGTACCACCGCCACCACAGGCCGACGATACGAAGATGCCACTGTTGGCGAGAGCACCCAGTAATTTACCGCCAGCTTCGGTAGTAATCGACTTCTCAGGATCGTCGTTAATATTGATTGTAACGTCACCAGTAGCCACCAGCTGCTTGCGTGCGAACAAAATGATCAGCACCAGGGCAAGGATAACTACGGTAAATAAGGCAACGCCTAGAATAATTTCACTCATTAGTTGTTTCCTTATAAATTACAATTTAATACCAGAGAACGACATAAAGCCGATTGCCATGAGTCCTACCGTGATGAAGGTAATACCTAGACCACGCAGACCGTCTGGTACATCAGAATATTTCATTTTCTCGCGAATACCAGCCAGTGCTGCAATCGCCAGCGCCCAACCAAAACCTGAGCCGAGACCGAAGACTACAGACTCAGGGAAGTTGTAATCACGCTCTACCATGAACAGGGAACCACCCATGATGGCACAGTTCACCGTGATCAATGGCAGGAAAATACCTAACGACTGGTACAGTGCAGGGAAGAACTTATCCAGAGTCATTTCAAGGATCTGAACCAGTGCTGCAATCACGCCGATGTAAACAATCAGACCAAGGAAGCTGAGATCTGCATCCGGGAAACCTGCCCAGGCTAATGCGCCATCGGCCAGTAGGTTATGAACCAGTAAGTTATTCACTGGAACCGTGATCGTTTGTACGATAATCACGGCGATACCAAGACCAATCGCTGTTTGGACTTTCTTAGAAACCGCCAGGAAAGTACACATTCCCAGAAGGAATGCCAACGCCATGTTTTCAACGAAAACAGAGCGGATAAATAGTGATAGATAATGTTCCATTATTCGTTATCCTCCACTTGGTCTTTTTTCCAGGTACGGAGTGCCCAGATCAGAAAACCAATGATAAAGAATGAACTTGCTGGAAGAACCAACATGCCGTTTGTTTCGTACCAACCGCCATTAGCTGTCGATGGCAGAATCGTGTAGCCCAGCAGTTCGCCAGAACCGAATAGCTCACGGATAATACCCACAACGATAAGCAGTACCGAGTAACCCAGACCATTACCCAGACCATCGAGGAAGCTCATCACAGGGCCATTCTTCATGGCGTAAGCTTCAGCGCGTCCCATCACGATACAGTTAGTAATAATCAGACCGACGAAGACCGACAGTTGCTTCGATACTTCATAGGCATAGGCTTTCAGTACCTGATCAACCAAGATTACCAGCGAAGCAATGATGGTCATTTGCACGATAATGCGAATGCTTGAAGGGATCTGGTTACGAATCATACTGATCAGGAAGTTTGATAAGGCAACAACGGTCGTTAGTGCCAAACTCATGACCAGTGCTGTCTCCAGCTTACTGGTTACCGCCAGCGCAGAACAGATACCCAGTACCTGCAGTGCGATAGGGTTGTTATTGAAAATCGGTGAAAATAAGACCGATTTGGCTTCTTGTGTATCAAATGCCATCTTAAATTTCTCCCGCTCTTATTTTTGCCAGAAATGGGCCAAAGCCATCTTTTCCCAACCAGTAGTGCAAGGTGTTCTCAACACCGTTACTGGTCAGGGTAGCGCCTGACAGGCCATCCACCTGGTGCTCGTTTTGTGCAGCTCCTTTAACTAGCTTAATCACAGGCTCGCCTTGTTCATTAAGAACTTCTTTACCAGGCCAAAATGCGCGCCACGTTGGGTTTTCGACCTCACCACCCAGGCCGGCGGTTTCACCCTGCTCGTAGTACTTAAAACCAACAACGGTTGTGGTATCAGGCTCCAGTGCCAGGAAACCGTACATGGTCGACCATAGGCCATAACCGTGAACAGGAAGAATAACCGTGTCCAGCTGCTGACCGTCACGAACCAGATAAACATTGGCCAGTTGTGAGCGCTTTTTAATACCGGCGATATCCGCTTTTCCCTCTAAGACTTTGTTTGTCTCAGGATCTTTTGCGAATTTACGCTGATTAAAGTTTTTCGGAGGTTCAACCAGCTCGCCCGTTTCCAGATCAACGACGTGAGTTTCTACTTGCTTGAACAACTCTTCGATTTCGCCCTGAGTACCGCCTTGCTCAAGTAGTCCGGCAGCAATCAGAATATTGCGTTTACGGTCGAGTTCTTTATTTAACTCTTGTTGCGGCTTTAGCTTAATCGCAGCGAACGATACAACGATCGAACAGACTAAGCTCAGAACCACCGCAACAATAATGGTTTTGATAGGACTTTCTTTCTTAGACATGACGACGAGTCCTCCGTTTGATGTTCGCCTGAACCACAAAGTGGTCAATTAACGGTGCAAACAGGTTAGCGAATAAGATAGCCAGCATCATACCTTCAGGGAATGCCGGGTTAACCACACGAATCATCACAACCATGAAACCGATAAGTGCACCAAAGATCCACTTACCTTTATTGGTTAGTGCGGCCGAGACCGGATCGGTAGCCATAAAGAGCATACCGAAAGCAAAACCACCAGTAACCAGGTGCCAGTACCATGGCATGGCAAACATAGCATTGGACTCACTGCCAATACCATTGAGGATGTAGCTGGTTGCGATCATGCCCAGCAGCACACCTAGAACGATACGCCATGAAGCGATTCGCATGTAAATGATGAAGAGACCGCCAATCATCAGCATTAAGGTCGATACTTCACCAATCGAGCCAGGAATACGGCCCATGAAAGCGTCCCACCAGCTGGCGTTGATGCTGTAATCAGTGATAGCACCTTGCGCAGCCGCTGCTAACGGTGTTGCGCCTGAGAAGCTGTCAACCGCTGCCCATACGGTTTCACCGGAAATGTCCGCTGGATAGGCAAAGAATAAGAAGGCACGACCCGCCAAGGCTGGATTCATAAAGTTCTTACCAGTACCACCAAAGATTTCTTTAGCGACCACCACACCGAAGGAAATACCGATGGCGACTTGCCATAGTGGAATTTTCGCAGGTAGGATCAAGGCGAATAGGATTGAAGTGACGAAGAAGCCCTCGTTGATCTCGTGACCACGAACCGACGCGAATACAACTTCCCAGAAGCCACCCACAATAAAGGTGACGGCATAAATTGGGATGAAGAAGCAAGCACCGTAGAACATCAGGCCAAAGATACCAGTTTCAGGAGTAATGGCACCGCCGAGGAATTGGAAGAAGTCGACTTGCCACATATCCGGCAGGCTCATGCCAGCCTGTAAGGCCGTTTGAGCTTGATAACCAACATTCCACATACCCCAGAACATGGCAGGGAAAGTAGCGAACCAGACCATGATCATAATACGTTTCAGGTCAATATTATCCCGAATATGAGTGGTGCCTTTGGTAACGTGACCTGGCGTGTAGAAAATCGTCGCCGCTGCTTCGTAAAGCGCGTACCACTTTTCCCACTTGCCGCCTTTCTCAAAATGCGGCTCGATTTTTTCAATAAAATTCTTTAAACCCATCTTAGCCATCCTTCTCAATCTTAGTCAGATTTTCGCGGAGAATTGAGCCATACTCGTATTTGCCTGGGCAAACGAAGGTACACAATGCGAGATCTTCTTCATCCAGCTCAAGGCAACCAAGCGCCTGCGCCGTATCAGTGTCGCCTGTCACCAGGGCACGGATCAGCTGAGTAGGCAAAATATCCAATGGCAAAACGCGCTCATAGTTGCCGATAGGCATGATAGCGCGAGGAGAACCGCCGGTAGAGGTGGTCATCTTGAACTTTTTGCTTGGGAAAATATGACCAAGGAAAGCACGAGTCACCGAGAATTTATCGCTACCCGGCATTGCCCAGCCGAAGAATTCTTTGTCACGACCTTCTGGAATCACCGTAATCTGGTTGTGGTAACGACCGATAAACGCTCGTGAATCAACGGCATGCGTACCGTTTAGCACTGAGCCGGAAATTTGACGACTGTCGTTATCGTTAATCTCGTTGGTCAAAAGCTGGTCCACACTAGCACCCATACGAGTCTTTACAAGACGTGGGTTGTTAACTTCGGTACCGCCTAACGCAATAACACGCTCAACAAACAGTTCACCGTCAGTAAACAGACGTCCTAGAGCGATAACGTCCTGATAGCCCATGTGCCAAACGAAGTTATCGCCTGCTGCAGGGAATAGGTGATGAATGTGAGTACCAACCAGTCCCGCCGGGTGAGGGCCAGAGAAGCTTTCATAACTGACCTTTGAGTTGGAAGATTTCTCAAGAGCTGAGTCGACTTTCGTACCAACAAACACTTTTTCTTCAGCTAAAACGCTCAATAATGCCAAGCCGTTGTTGAAGTCAGCATTATGTTCTTTGAGTACGACTTCTGGATCGCCCGCTAGTGGATTGGTATCCATAGCGCTGACAAAGATAGCCTTAGTCGTTGAGTCAATTGTTGGAACTTTTGAATAAGGGCGAGTGCGTAGCGCTGTCCACATGCCTGATTCGACCATTTGGTCAACAACTGCTTGTCTATCCAGTTGGGCAAGTTGATCAGCGGAGTATTTGTCAAAAGCTACTGCCTCTTCCTGGTCGGCAATATCGACTACAACAGAGAGTAACTTTCTTTTGGCACCACGATTGACCGCAGAGATGGTACCTGCAGCTGGAGCGGTATATTTCACTCCCGGTGTTTTCTTATCTTCGAAGATCAGTTGGCCTTTCTTTACAACGTCACCGACTTGAACATGCATTGTCGGTTTCATGCCAACGTAATCTTCGCCTAAGATGGCGACGGTTTTGACCGTAGCACCAGTTGAGATCGTTTGCTCTGGCTTTCCTTCGAGAGGAAGGTCCAGGCCTTTTTTAATCTTAATCATAGGTCGCTACTTTACATTTACCTAGTGGTTGTCACTTCAATAATTGCAATTTATGAATTTCCCAAAAACAAAAACCTGGTGTGTAGCAGGCTACAACCAGTCTAACTTTTTGTTTTATGGTATTTTTCCATTACAATCGCTCTAATTAAAGGTCAAAAAATAGTCAATGACCTTAAACGGCGCGTATTATACTTGGATCACCACGGTAAGATCCATGGTTTTTGGGATAAAACACATTAATCCACTGAAAATCCACGGATCTTATGCATCAAAGCTTGTGTTAAAGCCGAGGCTCAGTTAATATTTGCGCCCTTTTGTAAAAAGGACGGGTGCGTTATGGCCTGACGTTTGGGTAAGTTCCCAGGCCACAGGTACAACAAGTACGCATGCCGAGCAATAGGTTGTAGATTTAGAGGTGGAGAGTGCGAAAAACACTAATAGCTGGTAACTGGAAGATGCATGGCAGCAAAGCATCCATTGAGGCATTGCTTAATGGTATTAAGCAGCAGCTGGATGCGGCTTGGACGAGTGATTTATTGGTGTGTCCTCCTTCTCTTTATATGGACGGTGTTAGCCAGCAGCTTTCAGACACCCCGATCACCGTCGGTGCGCAAAATATGTCTGAGCAGGAACAGGGTGCTTTTACCGGTGAAATCAGTGGTGACATGCTGCAAGACTTCGGTGTCGATTATGTTCTTGTCGGGCACTCGGAGCGTCGTAGCCTGTATCATGAGTCGAATGAGCTGGTGGCTAGGAAGTTTGCTAAAGCACTTGAACAGGGCCTGAAGCCGATATTGTGTATCGGTGAAACCCTTGAAGAGCGTGAAAATGGCTCCACTATGGATGTAGTGAAGCAGCAAGTCGATGCTGTGATTGATTTTTACGGTGATCGTTCTACGGGTTTAAACAAACTTGCTCAGGGCGTTATTGCCTATGAGCCGGTTTGGGCCATTGGTACGGGGGTTACAGCCAGTCCCGAACAAGCACAAGAGGTCCACGCTTCAATTCGCCGGTATTTAGCTGAAACGAAGCAGACGGTGGCTGATACAATACAGATTTTATACGGTGGTAGCATGAAAGCGGCAAACGCTGAACAGCTACTGGCTCAACAAGATATCGATGGCGGACTCATTGGGGGCGCATCCCTGAAAGCCGACGAGTTTATCGCAATTTGCAAAATAGCAGGTTAAGACTATGGAATTATTTTTAATGATCAGCTTGTTAGTAGTGGCTTTACTACTGATTGGCGTTATCTTAATCCAACAAGGTAAGGGTGCCGAGATGGGCGCTTCTTTCGGTGCTGGTGCTTCGAACACATTGTTTGGCGCGCCGGGAGCGGGTAACTTTTTAACCAAGAGTACGACGGTTCTTGCAATTGTATTCTTTGCCATAGCTTTAGCTATTGGTGCCCTGAATGCTCATGAGCAGGAGAATAAATCGAGCCTGCTTGATGACGCTGCTCAAACAGAAGAAACTCAACAGGGTACATCTGCTCAGTCTTCAGAAATTCCGAGTGAAACGAACGATGACATCAGCACAGAGATTCCGGCAGAAGATAATGCGGCGATCAGCACAGAAATTCCAACGGAGGAGCAGTCTGCTGACGACATCGCTGAGTCGATCGATGCCGCGGCTAAAGACGCAGAAGCAGCGACAGACGAGCTAGAGCAAAAAGCTGCTGAAGCTGAAGAAGAACTGAAAGACGACGACAAGCAATAACAATCTGAAATTTTAAGCTCAGGTGGTGGAATTGGTAGACACGCTACCTTGAGGGGGTAGTGGCCTTAGGCTGTGCGGGTTCAAGTCCCGCCCTGAGCACCAAGAAATAGATAAAACGGCTATCGGTAACGGTGGCCGTTTTTTTTAGCCTGAAAACCAGCAAACTACTTTCAAGAGTGAAGATCGTATCAGTTGAACCTCAACTAAAGTACAGGTTTTATGCTTATATACTAGTCTCTACTCGAGGTTTTAAAGATGAGAAAGCTTCTTAATTAAGAGCGGTAAGGTGTCCTAAAATCTGACAATTGAGTTATCAAAGTTGTTAGGTTACTTTACAGTCGAAACATAATCTTACTGATTTCATTCTTTATTATTTTCGATTTGGTTAGCGCCTCGCATTACCCAGCAGTAACTCAACATGAATAGTGAGGCTTTGGTAAAATATCACCTCAAGCTCAGCCGTTCATATTCAGAAGATGGGTTTGTGTTTTTTTTTTATGCAGAGGATTTGCTTATGAAACACACTGTCTCCCCGAAAAAAGTGCATCATCATGATGCAGAAGAAATCTTTCTCGATGTTTGTAAAGTCGTGATCGCCTTGTTATTAATTGGCGTTCTTGGGTATTCGTTTTTCTTATAAATGATGTCAAAGCATAACAGCTAATGCTGTTATGCCGTCGAGATACCGCTATGTTACTATCGAAGTAATGATCCGCATTACTCTTTGGTCGTCTTAGATTGAAGTCATTACCTGGACGCTGGACTGCTAGTTTATGGGAAAAAACGATAAATACATATTATCTGTAGGTGATGTGGCCAGGCGTAGTGGTGTGCCTGTCTCAACTCTGCATTATTATGAAGATGAGGGGCTGATTTTTTCTACCAGAACTGCTGGTAACCAGCGTCGTTATGCAAAAGATGTACTGCGTCGGATCGGAGTCATTAAAGCTGCCCAAACCGTCGGGATTCCACTCAAAGAAATCAAGCAGGCGTTATCATCATTACCAGAGCGAAGAACGCCGAATGCTAAGGACTGGCAGCTATTGGCTCAGGACTGGAAGGAAGAGTTGAATGAGCGGATTGACAGGCTTTGTTTATTAAGGGACCGGTTGTCTGGCTGCATTGGTTGCGGCTGTCTGTCGGTCGATGCCTGTCCGCTGTTTAACCCCGAAGATGAGCAGGGCGAGCTGGGGCCAGGCCCTCGTCTATTGGAGCCCGGTTCGAAAAAATTATAATCATCCTTATGCCCAGCTATTAAACTGCCTTTCGGATCGTCTGCGTGCAGGTGTTAGCGTTCACATCATGAAATAAACGATGATTTAATACTTCATTGAGATGCTGGGGCTTAGCCACTTGAATGGCAAAGTGCTTATGCAGACACTGAATGACTTGCTGCGACGACGTTAATTGCTGAGATTCTTTCAATCCATCCCTGACATAGATCTTGAGTTCGTTATTCTGTAACGAGATACGACCTTCCGGGGTAAGCTTTGTTGCAATCAGGTTATTTCTAAATTTGGATTCAGGATGGGTGGTCAAATACCAGTTGGCCATATCAAAGTCAGCTTCCTGAGCCGGTGTTCGAGTAAAACGGTACAGTTCTTTCCACTTACCCTGGTATCGGCTACGAAGTTGGTAATAATGACCGTTCAGGACGGCCATATAGCTGTTACTATGATACTCCACTTCTGCCCCAGTAGTTGATAATGGCACCGCAACGGGTGGGGTATGCAGACCGAAGCCAACATCAGCAATATAGCGCTCATCACCTAGAGTCACAATGCTCATACGGTGGGTAGGGGCCACATCAGGCTGGTCTGATTGCTGGTTCAACGTTACTCGTGCGGCATAGCTTTCAACCCTAAACCCGAGTTGCAGTAATATCTGTGAAAAGAGTTTATTATGCTCGAAACAATAGCCCCCTCGCTGTGAATGCAGTAACTTTTTCTGTAATGCAAAGTCTTCGAGCTCAACACCAATGCCCAAAAAGGGATTGATGCTTTCGAAGGGGATTGTCCGTTGATGACTTTCAATCAGTTGATTGAGTAATGTCAAGCTTGGTGTAAGGTCATGGGTGTCCGAGTTAAAATGAATACGCTTTAGATACTGTTGTAGATAACTTGGTTGCATGATTCTGTCCTTATGAAATGTTATGGCGCTGCTGGTACTTCGTGCCGGGCTCGTCGTAATGCTTGGCCCCACCACTTAAGGTGCTCTAACATAAAGTCTAAATTGTTCGATAACGGTTCAGCCTGTTTGAGGTTTCCCGAGCTGTCGAATAGCTCCCATGGGTTGGCAAAACTGACGGAGTCTCGCATACTGACGGAGTGCAGTTCGGCAAACACCTGTCTCAATTGCTCGACCGCTCTCAGTCCTCCGGAAATACCACCGTATGAAACAAACGCCACCGGTTTGCGTTGCCACTCTTTCTTCGCTGCATCAATCAGTACTTTTAATGGTGCTGGATAGCCGTGATTATATTCAGGGGTGACGACGATAAAAGCATCACAGGCAGCCAGACGGGATTTAAAAGCCATGGTGGCTTCGTCGTCTGACGGTGGCAGATCGTAAGGTAAATTGAGTTGCTTCGGATCCAGCGTATCAACGCTAAATGTACTGTCCTTAACGATATGCGCTAAAACCCATTGCGCAATGGTGTCACAGAAGCGCCCCTGGCGAGCACTACCATAAATTAGGCCGATATGAAGTTGTTTTTTATTCATCATCTTTCCTCAGTAAACGGTGAGTCTGAATTGTAAAACCTCAAGCTTGCTTTAGGTCAATGCTGCCGGCGATGAGTCATCATTGAAAATATCTTTTGAACGATTAACTCGTTATATCATTCATTGCTAACCGTGACCGCCGGCAATATTGTCCTCCAGTTGCAGCTCGCGTACAGGACGGATTTCTATTGAGCCGAAGCGTGCCGGCGGGATTTTACTGGCAATCTGGATGGCATGATTAAGATCATCGGCTTCCAGCAGGTAGAATCCGGCAAGTTGCTCTTTGGTTTCAGCAAAAGGACCATCCATAGTTAAAGCTTTTCCATCTCGTACTCGCACGGTTGTGGCGGTTGAAACCTGTTGCAGTGCTTGGCCAGCCAGTAAATTATTGCTCTCGGTGAGACGCTCACTACAGTCCATGCACTCGTGATTTAATGAATCCCACTCTTGCTGTGTCATGCCATTCATAATGTCTTCTTGATAATAAACTAGTGCAATATATTTCATGTCTGATCCTTAAGCGCCCTAAATAACTTAAGGCGCAGATGATTAAATTATTCGTAATTGATGATCCAGGGAATATTGAATTGATCCGTTAACATGGCAAAACGTTTTGCCCAGAACGTTTTATCCAAAGGTACCTGAACATTGCCGCCTGCGGCTAACGCTTTATAAATGCGCTCTGCTTCAGACTCGGATGCTGGAACAATTTGCACATGCATACCTTGCGGGGAAGCATAATACTCTTTAGGTGAATCGGAACCCATCAGGGTGAGGCTACCTAAATTTAGCCGTGCATGTAGCACTTTATCCAGATCCTCTTCAGCGGTTTCTTCTGCAACAGGAGAGTCACGGTGCGTCATCATTTCTTCAATAGTTCCTCCCAGAACATCTTCGTAGTACTCGAATGCTGCTTTGCAATCGCCATTAAATACTAAATACGGGCAGCCATTTTGGGGGCGCTTTTCATTGCGTGTAAACTGCTCCTCAATGTGATCGAGGGCATCGCTGGGTTCAAAATCGCTCAGCTCAAATAACTGACGTACTTCTAACTGGGCATTAGCTTCGCCATCAATGGTAGGCCATTTTTTTGCCCAGGCGAGAGCTGCTTCCTTAGAGTCAACTTCTATCATGGTGTAACCGGCCAGTAGCTCTTTGGTTTCGGTAAAAGGACCGTCGGTTATGACGGGTGTGCCCTGATTGAAACTAACCCGAAAACCGTACTTGCTGGACTTTAATCCTTCTCCTCTTAGCATCACGCCTGCCTGAATCATTTCTTCGTTATAGTCGCCCATAGCTTTAAGTAATGCTTCAGTAGGCATAACCTCTGCTTCGGTTTGCTCGTCGGCTTTGCGTATAATCATGTACTTCATAACGTTTCCTTAATTTTGCGAGAATTCATGGGGTAGTCGAATGAGCTGAATCGATTTCGACAAACATTATGAAATTTTTTTAATTCTTTCCTGAATGAAACGCTTTTCTGCTTCCTGTTCGGTCAGAGACAGGGCTTTGACAAAGGCTTGGCGAGCTTTATCATGCTGCTCCAGCTTAGTGTAGAAGTCACCCTGAGCCGCATACAGGAGGTGGTAATTCAATAATTGTTTTCGCTGAATTAAGTCATTAACCAGCGTTAAGCCAGACTGGGGACCATGGTGCATGGCAATAGCTACTGCTCGATTAAGCTCGATAACCGGGGATGGTTGTATGCTCAAAAGCACATCATACAGTTCGATAATTTGTGCCCAGTCGGTTTGCATAAAACTTTTTGCTTCAGCATGAACCGCTGCGATGGCGGCCTGTAGTGTAAATGGGTGTCTTATCCGGCTTTGTAAGGATGCCACCAATAGTTGTTGGCCTTGTTGAATATCATCCTGATGCCATAGTGAGCGGTCCTGATATTCGAGAGTGATGATATCTCCATTATCGTCATGCCGGGCGTCACGCCGTGAATGCTGTATTAGAATAAGAGCGAGCAGCGCTTTAGTTTCTGGACGTGGCATTAACTGTTCCAGTTGTTGGCACAGCTCAATGGCGTGCTGCACAAGGTGAACTCGGATTGGAAGCTCTCCCTGAGTGGCGTTATAACCTTCATTAAACAATAAGTAGATTACGTGCAGAACGATATCGAGGCGCTCGGGAATATCGCTGAGATGTGGAACCTCATAAGGAATATTGGCATCGCGGATTTTATTTTTTGCTCTGACAATGCGTTGAGCAATAGTGGGTGCTTTGGTTAAGAAAGCTTGAGCGATTTCTTCAGTAGTGAGGCCACATATTTCACGTAACGTCAGTGCTATTTGAGCTTCAGTGGTAAGAGAGGGGTGGCAACAAGTAAAGATGAGCCGTAACTGATCGTCATGAAAGAGTTTGTAAGTGTCAAAGTCCTGTTGTTCAACTTCCTGTATTTGCTGCTCAGACAGTTGATGGCTAATCGTGCGAAGCTTTTGTTGCCGTCGGATGTGGTCAATGGCTTTAAAGCGACCGGTTGAGACTAACCATTCTCGAGGTTTTTCGGGGATGCCTGTTTCTGGCCACTGGTTAAGAGCAGCGATAAACGCTTCGTGTAGTGCTTCTTCTGCAAGATCAAAATCACCAAGAAGCCGAATGAGAGTAGCTAAAACCCATCGTGATTCCTGGTGATACAGTTTTGAAATCTGTTGTTCCATCAATCAGCCTAACTTATCGACAAAGAAAGTAATGTAACACACCTTTTTGAACTTGATGAGATCCCTCACACGACCAGAATAATTACTCAATGACTCGTGCGGCACCTCTATCGGCACTGAGCGCATGTTGCGCATAAACTTTGAGTGCCGATGACACCGGGCGCTGTCGTGAACGAGGATACCAGCCTAACGCATTTTGCTCATTACGCCTTGCTGTGAGTTCATCGTCTTTGACATGCAGTGATAAGTCACGCTGGGCAATATTGATAGCGATAGTGTCACCATCCCTGATCAGTCCAATAACACCTTCGCTCGCTGCCTCTGGTGACACATGACCAATGGACAGGCCTGAAGTGCCTCCAGAAAACCGGCCGTCCGTAATGAGTGCACAATGTTGATCCAGCCCTTTCGATTTTAGATAGCTGGTGGGGTAGAGCATTTCCTGCATACCCGGTCCACCCGATGGACCTTCGTAGCGGATAACCACGACGTCACCTTTCTGTATTTGATTGCTCAGAATGGCTTCGACGGCGCTATCCTGACTTTCAAATACTCGCGCTTTGCCGGTAAAAGTTAAAAGCTCCTGTGGTACCGCAGCTGTTTTGATGATGGCACCATTGGGAGCAAGGTTACCGTATAAAACAGCAAGACCACCGTCCTGACTGTAGGCGTGCTCGATATTTCGAATGCAACCGTTCGAGCGATCGCTGTCTACAGAGTCATAATGGCAGGACTGACTGAAGGCCTGTTGAGTTGGGATGCCGGCAGGTCCTGCCTGATAAAATTGTTTAATCGCATCATCGGTGGCTGTCTGGATATCCCACTGTTGAATAAGATCCCCTATCGTTTTTTGTAAAACGGTTGGCTGGGTGGTATTGAGGAGATTCGCTCGGCTAAGTTCACCGAGAATGGCCATAACCCCGCCAGCGCGATGGACATCTTCCATATGATAGTTTTTTGTGGCCGGAGCAACTTTGCACAGGTTGGGTACTTGTCGGGATAAACGATCGATATCCTGTAAGCTAAAGTCGATCTGACCTTCATGAGCTGCTGCTAACAAATGCAGCACCGTGTTGGTCGATCCGCCCATGGCAATATCGAGGCTCATGGCGTTGATAAACGATTTTCGGTTGGCGATATTGCGTGGCAATACGGATTCATCGCCTTGCTCATAATAGTGGCGACAAAGGTCGACAATCTGGCGCCCGGCGGTTAAGAATAATTCCTTGCGATCAGAGTGTGTTGCCAAGAGCGAGCCGTTGCCCGGTAAGGCTAATCCCAAGGCTTCGGTAAGACAGTTCATGGAATTGGCGGTGAACATACCGGAGCAGGAACCGCAAGTAGGGCAGGCGCTACGCTCGACCTGTTCGCAATCTTCATCACTGACATCAGGATCTGCCGCTGTGACCATAGCGTCAACCAAGTCGAGCTTAATCAGTTGATCTGACAGTTTGGTTTTACCGGCTTCCATCGGACCACCTGAGACAAAAATGACAGGGATGTTAAGACGCATGGCTGCCAGCAGCATGCCCGGTGTAATCTTGTCGCAATTTGAGATGCAGATCAGCGCATCGGCACAATGAGCATTAGCCATATACTCGACCGAGTCGGCAATAATTTCACGCGACGGTAGTGAGTAGAGCATGCCAGCATGGCCCATGGCGATGCCGTCATCGATAGCGATGGTATTAAACTCTTTAGCAATACCACCGGCTTTCTCAATTTCTGTGGCGACTAACTGCCCCATGTCTTTTAAGTGGACGTGACCGGGAACAAATTGCGTGAATGAATTACAGACCGCGATGATGGGTTTACCAAAATCTTGATCTTTAACGCCAGTGGCTCGCCACAGGGCGCGAGCACCCGCCATGTTCCTGCCGTGAGTAGAAGTCTTAGAGCGATAGTCAGGCATAAGATGTTTCCTCAATAGCGTTGACGGTTTCCAGCCAGCCGTATTCATCTTCAGTGGTGCCGTTAAACAGGCCAAAAAAGGCTTGTTGTAATTTTGCCGTAATGGGGCCGCGTGTACCCGAGCCAACCGCCAGATCATCAACACTTTTTATGGGCACAATTTCGGCTGCTGTACCAGTCATAAAAGCTTCGTCGGCGAGATATAGCGCTTCACGTGTCATGTTTTGCTCGATGACTTCATAGCCCATCTGGCGTGCTAAGGTCATCACCGTATCGCGTGTAATGCCCGGCAAAATAGAGGCGGTAAATGGTGGTGTATAAAGTGTTTTGTTTCTCACCACAAAAATATTTTCGCCAGAGCCTTCGGAAATATAACCGTTCACATCAAGAGCGATACCTTCAACATAACCTTTACGTGTGGCTTCACCGACGATCAGTTGTGACGACAGGTAATTACCTCCTGCCTTGGCCGCCGCCGGAATAGTATTAGGCGCGACCCGGTTCCAGGAGGAAATACAGACATCAACACCCTGCTCAATGGAATCATTGCCTAAATAGGAGTCCCATGGAAACGCCGCAATGGATACGTCAACCGGGTTGTTGCTTGGACTGACACCGATAGAGCCATAGCCAAAAAATGCCACTGGACGCAAGTAAGCATCACGCAAGGTGTTGCTACTGATTACCTGGTGGCATGCTTCGAGCAGTTCGTCGAAAGAGTAGGGGATGCTCATGCGATAAATTTTAGCCGACAAATATAAACGTTCGATGTGTTCACGCAAACGAAAAAATGCGGGGCCCTTATCCGTATCGTAACAGCGAATGCCTTCGAACACAGATGAGCCATAATGGATAGCATGACTAAGGACATGAACCTGTGCCTGTTGCCATGGAACTGTCTTACCGTTAAACCAGATATATTCAGGGGGATTAATTTTAGCCATTAAGAGTCTCCTCGTTGTCGTCGGTATTGGTCGGTACGTCAACGGCGTTTGAATGATGACGATACTTAATTAAAAAGAGTTCATAGCTGTCCACCAGCGCCTGCGTGCTGGCCTGAATGATATTGTCAGAGCAGCCGATGGTCGCCCAGTGGTGGCCGTTAAAACCGGACTGGATCCAGACGCGTGTGGTGGCAGCCGAAGCTTTTTGTGGATTAATAATTGATACTTTGTAGTCAGTTAGCTTCATTGCCTTGAGTTGCGGATAAAATCCTATTAAGGATTTCTTCAGGGCTCGATTCAGTGCATCAACCGGCCCGGGAGCTTCTGCCGCAACGTGTGATACCGTATTACCCACCTCGAGCTTCACCGTAGCGATGCAGGGGTGTGTTTGTTTATCGGCAGCAAGAACAACATCACTGGTGTGGATCTGAATGTTTAAAATGTTAAAGCTTGCCTGGTAAGACGGCTCTTGTTTTCGCAATAGCATCTCGAAGGAGCCGGGAGCATTTTCCAAGGTCAACCCTGTTTGTTCGAGCGACTTAATATTGCTTAACACTTGCTGGAAATTACGCGACACGTCGAGCCCCAGCTTTTTTGCCTGCAATTTAATGTTTGCCTTACCAGACAGCTCTGATATAGAAATTTGACGGTGGTTACCGACCAGCTCAGGGGCAATATGTTCATAGGTATCGCTCGCTTCGCTGATAGCGGCAACATGAATTCCCCCTTTGTGATTAAATGCATGATGACCAACAAAAGCCGCGCTATTGTTCAGCGGAATGTTAGTTATGTCGGCAACATCATGTGCCAGCTGGGTAAGGCGCCCTGAATCAATGGTTGAGGTGAGTTTGAACTCATCGTTATAGGGTGACTTTAGCTGAAGGTTGGCTAATACACTGAGTAGGTTAGCGTTACCGCAGCGCTCGCCGTAACCATTGACGGTTCCCTGGATCAGAGATGCACCGGAGCTCACGGCGAGTAAACTGTTGGCCACAGCCATATCACAGTCATTATGACAATGAATGCCTAAACTTAACTGAGGGAACTGTTGCCGAATGGATGTTACCGCCGCGGCTATTTCCTGCGGCATACTGCCGCCATTGGTATCACACAGCGTGACATTATCAACCCCGGCATTGAGCGCTACCTGTATGCACTGCTCAACATATTCACGGTTGTGTTTAAAACCATCGAAAAAATGCTCGGCATCAAGAATAACTTCGCGCCGATGCTGTTTTAAGAAGCGAATGGTGTCATAAATCATTTCCAGGTTTTCGCTCAACTCGGTTCGCAGTACTTTTTCAACATGATAGCTCCAAAACTTACAGACAATAGCGATAACAGGAGTGTCAGCATCAAGCAGTGCTTTGACCTGTGGATCATGTTCGACTGCTATGTAAGGCTTGCGCGTCGAACCAAAGGCAACTAATTTTGTATGCTTCAGTTTGAGTCGTTTTACGCGTTGAAAGTAGGCTTCATCTTTCGGGTTCGAGCCAGGCCAGCCCCCTTCGATATAATCAAAACCAAAATCGTCTAATTTCTGCGTAAGCGTCAGTTTATCGTCTAACGAATAACTGATGCCTTTGCTCTGGGCACCATCTCTCAGTGTCGTGTCGTATAGATAAAGTCGTTTATTCATTACCGAGACAACTCCTGAGTTTAGAGTGTGCCTGTTGATGCACCTCAACAACGTCTACCAATTTATGCAGCTGGTGATAAAGGTTCTCAGCGGAGCGTTCGCTGGTGAGTTGTAAGGTCACGCTCATGCCATTTTCCAAAGCTTCTTCGCGAGCCAGGCAGTAATTTACTTCGAATCCTCGGTGGCGAATGAGACGAAGAATTCGTTCCAAACTACCGGTTGATTGGCGAAGAATGATTTTGAACGTATTGGTATTCATCATGTTTTGATCTCCTCAATATAATCACTATTACTTTTACCGGGTGGAACTAATGGCCAGACGTTGTCGTCAGGATCGATGGCAACGTGTAGCAGAAAGCTTCCTTTCGTATTCAGGAAGGTTTGTAGCGCGTGTTCGACTTCTTCAGCTTTATTAATCGACAGGCTTGGTACCTCGAAAGCTTGCGCTAAACGGCAGAAATCTGGGTTATCGGAAAGGTCGATTTCACTAAAGCGTTTATCGAAAAATAAGCTCTGCCACTGTCTGACCATACCCAGCCGCTGGTTGTCGAGTAGCAGAATTTTGACGTCAATGTTGTAGCGCTTCAGGGTCGCCAGTTCTTGAATATTCATCATGATAGAGCCGTCGCCTGAGACATTGATTACGGTGCATTCAGGTTGAGCCAGCTTGGCTCCTATTGCGGCCGGTAGCCCATAACCCATGGCCCCCAGGCCCCCACTGCTGAGGTGGTGGTGGGGGGCGTGGAATTGCATGTGTTGAGCCACCCACATTTGGTGTTGGCCAACATCGCAGCTGATGAAAGTGTTACTACCTGAACTTAAACACGATAGGCGATGCAGTAATGCCGGTGCATAGATCGATGTAAACGGTGCGTCATAACGAGCCGCCAGTCGAGCCTTATCCTGCAGGCATTGATAACGCCACTGATGAGCATTGTGATGCTGAAAACGAGGTAAGGTGTGTTGGTGCAATTGCCGCAATACAGTGCTCATGGAGCCGACCAGACTGACATCGGTTTGGCGCAGTTTATTAATTTCGGCACGATCACAGTCGATGTGAATCACTTTGGCGTCGGGAGCGAACAACTGCAGATTGCCTGTCGCGCGATCATCGAGGCGAGCCCCTACTACCAGCAACAGGTCACAGGCCTGAACGGCATTATTAGCTGTCTTAGTGCCGTGCATACCCAGCATTCCCAGGTTGTAACTATGGTCGCTTGGAATAGCGCCAATACCTTTCAGGGTAGTCACCGTGGGTAGTTTAAACTCGTCCACCAGCTGCTTCAGTTCGCCGCAGGACTGGGCCAGCCCAACGCCACCGCCGGCATAAACCAGTGGCCTGCTGCTTTGTGATAGCAGTAAGCTGGCACTCTCAATGCTTTCTGCTGGTAGCTCGGAGGTTGAATGTGCCTTGAGCTGAGTATCCAGTTGCTGACTATAAGCCAAACTGGCCGCAGGTAACTCCGCTAGTTGTACATCTTTGGCTATATCAACCAAAACCGGTCCCGGACGACCATGTTGTGCCAGCTGGATGGCTTCATTCAGCATACGCGGCAGATCTTCAATCCGCTGCACTAAATAACTGTGTTTAACGATGGGTAAGGATAACCCGTAGGTATCGACTTCCTGAAAAGCATCGGTGCCGATCAACTGCGAATTAACCTGTCCGGTTATGGTAAGTAATGGAACCGAGTCCATATAGGCATTCGCGATCCCAGTAACTAGGTTGGTCGCACCCGGCCCGGAGGTTGCCATACATACCCCCAGCCGAGCCGAAGCCCGGGCATAGCCGTCAGCAGCAAATACTGCTCCTTGTTCGTGTCGACAGAGCACATGCTTGATGCCGCTGCCTAAGAGCGCATCATAAATTGGCATGATGGCACCGCCAGGGTAGCCAAACACCGTCTCAACCTGATGTCGTTTTAAAGTTTTGATTAAGTAATCTGCACCACGCATAACATCACCTTCGCTAATTGATGGTTTGATCAACCAACGGCTTTTTCTTAATCCATGGCATCATGCCGCGCAGCTGCTCACCAACCGTTTCAATCGGGTGCTGGGCGTGAGCGCCTCTAAGCTGAAGTAACGTTTGGTAGTCGTTTCGACAGTCGTCGACATATTCTTTGGCGAATTGGCCGTTTTGGATCTCTTGCAGGATATCTTTCATCGCCGCTTTGGTATCTTTCGTGACCAGTCGATTACCGCGGGTTAAATCACCGTACTCAGCAGTGTTGGAAATTGAGTAGCGCATGGTGTTAATGCCACCTTCGTACATCAGATCGACGATCAATTTAAGTTCGTGTAGGCATTCGAAGTAAGCCATTTCCGGGGCGTAGCCTGCTTCGACCAAAGTTTCAAAACCAGCTTGAACCAGAGCTGCAGTACCGCCACACAGAACGGCCTGCTCGCCGAATAGATCGGTTTCGGTTTCTTCTTTAAAGGTCGTTTCGATAATGCCGGCACGGCCGCCACCGATAGCGCTAGCGTAGGCGTAGGCTTGCTGTTTCGTATCGCCAGTAACATCCTGATGAATGGCTACGAGGCAGGGTACGCCGCTACCTTCGGTATAAGTCGAGCGAACCGTATGACCGGGGCCTTTAGGCGCCACCATAAATACATTGATATCGTCGCGGGGATTGATTTGCTCAAAATGAACATTAAAGCCATGGGCGAAACCGAGGCTGGCACCAGCTTTTAAATTTGGCTTAACATACTGCTCGTAAACCGTGGGTTGATGTTCGTCTGGAAGTAACATCATAACCAGATCGGCGTCCTGCAATGCTTCTTCTATGGCGGCGCCGGGCATATTGCTGCGGCGTAACTTTTCAAAACTGCCTGAGCCCTGACGCAAGCCAACGGTAACGTCGAAATCACTGTCTTTTAGATTATTCGAATGGGCGTAGCCTTGCGAGCCATAGCCTAGAATAACGATTTTCTTGTCGTTAAGTACTTCGGTCTTAATGTCGTTGTCGTATGTCACTTTCATGATTGCTCCTGAACTTTTTTTGCTAAGTAAAAAAAAGCCCCCGGACTTTTCAGTGCGGGGGCTTGGTTATTTGTTATGCTTCTAACTCACATGCGCCCCCGTTGCGGTAATAAAATCACCACAATAATTAAGACGACGATAATGTTTGAAGTTAGAAAATTCATAATATAAAAAGCTACTTACATGAGTTGCACAGTGTCACTTGCACCATTTCGCTGGTGGTGTGCTTTACTTCAGTTTGTTGCTTGTCTCCTTCAGTACTGTGTACATATTCATTTGTTGGGGCCAAAAAAAAAGCCCCCGGACTTTTCAGTGCGGGGGCTTGGTCATTCGTCAGGTTTCTAACTCACACGCGCCCCCGTTGCGGTAATAAAATCACCACAATCACGTTGACGATAATGTTAGAAACTTGTTTTAGCATTTGAATGAACTCAATAATAATCGGTTAAATTTTTTCACCACTCGAGACTATCACAGTACTTGCGCTTTGCAAATAAAAAAGTGCGTTATGCCATGTGGTCAGATTAGTTGTATGTTGTTTGGTTATAAAGGGCTGCTAGTGAGTTACTGATATTTCAGTTATTTCCGGTGATAGAAGTTCGCTGCGCAGCTGGTGCCAGTCCAAAATGCTCAGGTGACCATCAAAGTCTTCCGCCAGTGCGGTACAGCTTTCGACCCAATCTCCGTCGTTGTAATAATTAATGCCATGAAACTGGCGTATCTCGGCATGATGGATGTGACCACAGACGATCCCATCTGCTTGTTTTTTGCTAGCGTGTTCGGCTGCTATTTTTTCAAACTGAGAGATATAACTGACGGCGTTTTTTACTTTCATCTTCAAGTGTGCGGATAGTGACCAGTAACCTTTATCGAAGCGTTCGCGAAATTTATTGATGGGACGGTTAAGTTTTAATAAGAACTCGTAGAGGTGATCACCAATTGTTGCCAGCCAAGGTGTAAAACGCATCACGTTATCGAAAATATCTCCATGCAAGACCAGCAGCCGCTCACCTCGAGCTGTCACATGAATATCATCTTCCAGGATCTTGACGCTACCCAGTGACATACCGGTATAGTTTCTAACAAGGGAGTCATGGTTGCCTGGAATAAAGATCACTTCGCAGCCTTTACGTCCTTTGCGGAGAATTTTTTGTACTACATCATTGTGTAGCTGAGGCCAGTACCAGCGATTTTTAAGCCGCCAGCAATCAATAATATCACCAACCAGGTATAACTTTTTGCACTCAATGTGCTGCAAAAATTCGAGAAGTAACTGTGCTTGGCAACCTTTGCTGCCGAGATGGGTATCGGAGAGCCAGATGGTACGGTAACGACGCTTTGTGCCGGGGTTCGAAGGTAACGTCATACTGCTAACCTTATCAATGCGATGAGGTTACTGTAACCATATCATATGACTATTTGATTACAGCTGGCCTACAATTTGATGTATGTTATGGAGTGTGTGACAGTTATTAGGGTAAATAATTATTTTACACTATGATGACTGTGAGAGTAATCAGACAAGACTAAAACTATATGCGACTGATATTTGGCGCAGTAACCTATATTCTATTGTTCACTGCAGCTATTTCAGCAACTGCTGCTGATAAGAATAAACGGTATAAGATCAACGATATTCAGATCGTGACGCAGCCTATCTTTAGTGAAGAGGAGCGAACCGGCTGGATCTATCAGACTGCCGATGAGTTGCATATTGATACTAAGCCTTATGTTATCGAGCGGCTGTTACCTTTTAAAACTGGTGATATGGTGAGTCCTCGTATGCTGGAGGAGGCTGCCCGAATTTTAAGACAGCAGGATTTTTTCAGGGACGCCGAGATTCGTTGGGAGGCTTCGGACGGGGGGATTAATCTTCTGGTGGAAGTCTGGGAAACCTGGACGCTGATACCAACAGTGGATATCAGCCGAGAAGGGGGCGTCACCGAATATACTTACGGTATTGAAGACGACAATCTGCTAGGGCATGGCCTCAGAGCAACATTGGAATACTTTAAAGAAGATGATCGTACCGGTTATACCTTTGTTCTGGCGTCCGATGTTTCAACCGAACACCATATTCAAAGCGCGGTTGCCTTATCCAATAATTCGGATGGCGAGCAATATTCTTTTTCCGTCAGAAGACCTTTTTATACCCTGGAAGACACCTGGGCCGCAGGCGTGAATTTTAATTCCCAGCGACTACGCGATACGATTTATAGCAACGACGAGGCAGCAAATATATTTGAGCAGGAAATTGATGAGTACGATTTATCCTACGGCCTGTCTCAAGGAATTATAGATGACCACATTGTGCGTTTTTTGCTGGGTTACAGTTATGAAGAAAACTACTTTGAGCCAGTGGCCGAGACAGTCGCGCTACCCTATGATCGTGGTCTGGAGTATTTCTGGGCGGGATTAGAATATCAGCAGGACCGATTCATTAAGACTAAAAACCTTTATCTCATAGATCGCACTGAGGACGTGCAGCTGGGGTGGTACCATCAGCTTAAGCTCGGTTATAACAGCTCGAGGCTGGGCAAGGAAAAAGGGGTTGTGGGATTCTGGCGTGGCCGGTTTGTTGAAAAGCCCGATGATGATCATTTGTTGCATTTTTTTGCTCGTTTGAGCTCAGAAGGAAAGAGCATTGACCGGGGCGGTAACGATGTTGGGACGACCGCTTATTATGGGGTAGGGCTTGAGCATTTTTATCATTCGAGCAGAGAGCATATCTGGTATACTAGATTACAGTATCGTGGTGCGGATAATCCGTATATTGACCGGCCGATTTCATTGGGTGGAGAGTCCGGTTTAAGAGGATACCCACTGGAGTATCTACACGGTGAAGAAAGCTATCTGATCAATCTCGAGCGACGCTTCTATCCGGGAGTGACCTGGTTTAAATTATTAAATGTTGGTTATGCCGGTTTTATTGATGCTGGCAAGGTAAGCGGCTTTACACCTTACACGAATCAGGAGAGCGGCTTACTGGCCAGTGCCGGAGTCGGGTTGCGTTTGTTTATTGCTCGTTCCAGTGGTCGCAAGGTGATCAACATCGACTTTGCTTCGCCGATAAACTCGGATTTCTTAAGCGGAGTTGACGTCAGTATTACCTTAAAAGCCAGCTTTTAGCCCGTGAAATTGCGTAAAAAACTATGAGAGTTATGACATATCTAGACACACTTTGGCGTTATCTGGTTGAAAGTGTGGCTATCTTTTTGCCCCCGCAATAGTTATTTACATTTACAAACACACATATCCTCAAAAATGGTATTTCATAGACCTAAAGCGCAAGACATTGATTGTTTAAAAACTGTAGTGAGGATATGACCATGAAACAGAATAGAAAGGTTCCGGTCCATTTTGACGACGACGCCTATGATGTACAGGATTTATTTTTTGATGCCTGTACGGTAGTGATTACGCTGGTTCTTATCGGTATGGTGTTATACGCTATCGTCTAATGAGCTTCTTCATCCAGTGGTTGCTCTAGGCCATAGAAATCGATGGCCTTTGTGACCAGCTGTTGAACCTGCTCTACGCTAATGTCTTCCATTAAAGCGTCGCCTTTCAGGCGATAGCCCCAGGGAATGTCGTCGACGGAGCAACTGAGCTCCTCTGACGCTCTTGGAGAATAAGCATCGGCGATAAAGCGCTGATAAAGGTAGGGACCGGTTCTATTGGGATTGCTGTGGGCATACAGACCTATCACTGGCGTGTTCTGTGTTACTGCCATGTGCGCCGGACCTGAGTCGGGGGCAATTACCAACTGGGCTTTGTTTAAGGTGAGCAGTAGCTGTTTTAGATCGGTCTGGCCCGCGAGATTAATCATGTAGGCGCGAGAAGCCTGATCAATATCGTGACAGAGCTGTTTTTCTGTATCCGAGGGGCCGCCGGTTAACAGCACCACATACCCCAGCTGATGACAAAAGTCTGCGATGGCGGCATAGCGCTCGGTTAACCAGTTTCGCTCGGCTTTGCTCGCCGCCGGCGAAATAACAATAAACGGCTCTTTGGGTAAATAGTTGGTCGCCCAGGCTTTTGCTTCATGCGGAATGGGGATGTCCCAGCGAGGTAATTCGTCTTCTACTCCTACAGCGCGAACAAAATCACGGAAGCCGTCCAGTACATGAAAGCCGCGGCTGTCATGGATATGTTCGTTAACGAACACTGAATGCAACTCTTTACTGCGCTCTTTGGCAAACCCGATTTTGCGGCTGGCAGGGATAAAGAATGCGGCCAGGTTGGCGCGGAATGCCAGTTGCATATGCAGTAGTACATCAAACTGACGTCCTTTCATGGCTTTGCTCAGGTCGCGATAGGCTTTCCATCCGCGGCTTTTATCGAATACCACAAACTCGATCCCCGGCAAGTCACCGATCAGCTTTTCTTCGACTTTACCAATGACCCAGGTTATGGAGGTCTTTGGGTTTGCTCGCTGCATGGCTTGAATTGATGATACTGCATGGCACACATCGCCAATTGCAGAAAGACGCAATACACAAATAGATCTCAGACTGGTGGTGGTTTGGGCCGTCAAAGCATTGCTCAGAATGTTAGGGATAGATCAGATTTTAATGTATAGTATGGCATAAACCAACCGCGTAATTGATTGAGTTTACGTGAAAATTCAACAAATCGATAAAAACCGCTATCTGGTGGCAGTGGATAAGTACCGAGATAAGGTGACAAAGGATTGGTTTGACCCGGAGCAGCTTAGGCGCAATGATGAAATCATCGGTCAGTCGGTAGGACGTAATACGACGTATTTCTTCCAGAAAGACGAGCAGCGTTTTGTGCTGCGACGTTACTGTCGAGGCGGTATGGTCGCCCGATGGATTGAAGATAGCTACTTCTTTCTTGGCATAAAGAAGACCCGAGCTTACCGTGAACAGGCGATGTTACAGAAAATGCGTGAGCTGGCGTTGCCGGTGCCGGAGCCAGTGGCTTTACTGATCAGCAAAAAAGGTCTGAGCTACCGAGCATCCATTATTATCCGCTTGATTAAGGACTCGCAAGACCTGTTTCACATCTTACGTAAGCGAGCGCTTACTGATAGTGAATGGGGCGCGGTTGGAAACTTAATTCGACGCTTTCATCGGCAGGGCGTTTACCATGCCGATTTGAATATCCATAATATTTTGACGAACCATGATGGGGCTATGTGGTTGATCGACTTTGATCGCGGGCGCTTTGTCGAACCCAATGCGACGAATTTAGAAAGCAACCTGAGTCGGCTTAAACGTTCATTAGAAAAAGAAAGCAGGAAATGGCCGCAATTTCACTGGCGCGCGCCTGACTGGGAGCTGCTGATGAAAGGGTACCAGCAGTCCTCAGGACAAAACGACTAGTTATACGGAAATTAATGCCGCCATCATGGCAAACAGAGTAATGAAGCCGAACACGACCAGATAGATCAGACTGAAGGCGACAAATTTCAGACTGGTACGCCAATAGTTCTGACCGTAAAACCGTTTCATTGATATAAATAGATAGATCACCACCCAGAACAATAGAAGCCAGCCAAGTGGAATGACCTCAAGCCAACTCAAGCTTTGCCGCAGCTGATACCAGCCAAGGTAAAGTAGAATCATGGCAAACATGTAACAGTGAGAATGAATCAGCAGTACCAGATGTTCGACATAGAGGTGTCGTTTCATAAAGTACAGCAGCTGCAGCACCAACGCCAACAGAGGCATGGTAAAGAGAAAGGTTTGCGGTAATGCTTCGATTGCACTCTGGCCAAGCGATAACCCAAAGTGAACTTTGGCTTTGGCCTGTTTATCTTCTGGTAGATATTGGATGTTCTCGTAGGCTTCGCATAAGGCGGTGGCTTTTTTATCAAAGTAATCATCAAGCCACTGTGGCCATAGCTGAATAATTTGCTCACTATTGACGCACCTGCCGTTAAGCATGGCGGTTTGACCATTAATCGTAATGTTGTCACCTGTGCCGGGTATATCTCCGGGCTTTTCTGCCTCTTGCTGAACCTCTTCAATTGTTTGTTTTGCTTTTTTTTCAGCCAGTACTGTTTGCACATCAATTTCGATTTCAGTAAGGTTCAAGCCGCCAAAACTGGTCAGAAGAAAGAAAATGATGGAAAGAAAAATATATAGCCGGATCGGCGTTACGTAATGATTATTATGGTGGGAATTTTTGAAGTAGTCGATACTCAGTGCCGCAGGCTTAGCCAGAGCGGCAGCGGTCTTGTAGGCCTTTGAGTCGTAGCCAAACCAGTTCTCAACAAACTCCCACAATAGCTCTTTTACACTGCGGTGTGGGCGAAACGTCTTTTGCCCACACTGGCTGCAGTATTTATCTGGAGACGACGTTAAGGCGTTAGTCTTTTGTTGGCTCATCTTGGATTGACTCCTCGGCCTGATCCACCGGTAAGACGCCTTCCCGCATATTGATGAGATCGAAATGGTCGAGCAGCAGGACGAGTATAAATAGAGCTAAACTCAGGCCAATACGCCACATCAGAGACTTTAGCAGCTGCTTACTATTCTCTTCACCACCCTTGGTCAGGAAGAATAAACCTCGAAAAAGGCTGAATAATATAGCCAGCATCAATATAATAACGACAATTTTAACCCACATAGTGTGCTCTGCGATAATTTACGGCTTTTGTCGGCTCATTATACGAGAAATGTTGATGAGTGGAAGCTTTGAGATCAAGTGGTTATCGAGAGCGATGCATCATCACAGGTGTTGTTTTGAATGAATCTCCTGTAAAACCGCGGTTTTGGCAAAAGCCGTTAGTTAAAGTTAAAGTCGGTAAACGGACATTCCAGCCTCGCTTAATTCCAACGCTGGGCTTTATCCTGCTGTTGCCAGTATTATTGCGACTGGGTGTGTGGCAGCTCGACCGCGCCGAAGAAAAGCGTAACCTGATTAATGAGCTGGAAACCAAGTCGCAGGCAGAGCCAGTCCCGCTATCTGAAGCTCTGGAAACTGACGAACCGGATATGATGGCCGTACTGACCGAAGGGCAGCCGGTTTCGGGCGTAACCTTAGTTACTGATAACCAGACTCGAAACGGGCGCCTGGGTTACGAAGTGTACGGTTTGTGGCAGGCGAATGAGCTGCAGCAGCCAGTGCTGGTGAGCCGTGGCTGGCTGCCGCGTAAAGATTTTTACCAAAAGGTACCGGAAATTCCTCCTTTTAAGGCAAAGCAGCTGGCAGGAACCTTGTATTACTCCAAAGGAGCCAATGCCGTTGTTGCTAATAATGCTGTTTGGCAGGAGTTCGATGGTGTCTGGCTTTTAGGGCAATTCGATTTTCAAACTCTTGCAGAAAAAGTGAAGCAAATGGGGTATCATAGCGCCCCGTTTATCATCAGACTCAAGCCTGATGTGGACAGTGAATTCGTTCGGCAGTGGGAGGTTGTTGCCAGCCCGCCCGAAAAACACATCGCTTATGCGATCCAATGGTTTGCCATGGCCTTAGCTCTGGTAGTGTTATTTATCATTCTCAATTTGAAGCGAGTAAAGCACAATGAGTCAACAAGCAGTTGATCCTAAACAAAGGGCAAGTAACCGCCGGGTAGTTTCTGGTTTGGTACTACTTTTTGCTGCCCCTGTCATTTTAGCTTACATAGCCCATTATATGGGGTGGTTTAATGTTGCAACGCAAAACAACGGTAAATTGTTGGATGCACCATACCCTCATTTCGAGCAGTTCGAGTGGTCTTCAGCCGAAGGCGAACCTCTGCATTTTCGTGACTTCGAAACGCTTTGGTGGTGGATTTATGTGCCACGGTCGGATGAGTGTGAGACCACCTGTGAGACGACGGTTAAATGGTTAACCCGTACGCACTTAACTCTGGGCAAAGAAGCCGATAAGTTGAAGCGTTTGGTGGTGTTTCCATCCAAGGTGAATTATCAGGAAAAGGTCGAGAATACGGATAATATTATCCTGGCGCAGGGGCCGGTTAAAAGCAGTGCGACAGAATTAGAGCGCGGTAAGGTCTATCTGATGGATCCGCATGGCAATATTTTTATGCAGTATGAGCCGGTTAGCACCCAGGAAGAGGCTAAGGCAAGTAGTAAGGGAATTCGTGACGATGTCCGCAAGGCAATGAAAGTAACAGGGCTATAGCGAGTATCTTATGCAAAAACGTACATTACGCCGCTTAGCGGTTTTCGGCTGCTTTTTGGCCCTGTGTGTCATTTTATTAGGTGCCTGGACACGCCTGAGTGATGCCGGACTGGGTTGTCCTGACTGGCCGGGCTGCTATGGTCATTATACTGTGCCGGTCGATGCCGAATACATCAATGCGGCGGAATTAGAGTTCAACCAGAAGTTTGAAGCAGAAAAAGCATGGCCAGAAATGATCCATCGTTATTTTGCTTCAACCATCGGTTTAGTGATTATTGTATTATTCGTTGGTGCGCTACTGGGGCGTCGCAAAGATTCCAGCATACCGATTCTGTTACCGAGTATTTTGCTACCACTAGTGATATTTCAGGGATTATTAGGCATGTGGACGGTGACCTTGAAAGTGCATCCGTTTATTGTGATGGCCCACCTGCTCGGTGGCTTTTCAGTGCTGGCGCTGCTGTTCCTGTATGTGCTGCAACTGAGACCCAGGATTGTGTCGTTATCCGAAGTGGTGGCCAAGAAGTTTAAAAAACTGGCGTTAGCCGGTCTGGTGCTGGTTATTGTGCAAATCGCTCTCGGTGGCTGGACTGCATCCAACTATGCCGCCACGGCCTGTACCGAACTGCCTTTTTGTAATACGGGCTGGACCGATAATGCCGATTTTGCCGGTGGCTTTGACCTATGGCAGAAAGGCTTCGAGTTCGATGAGTTTAAACTGCATGAGCTGGAAAAAATGCAGGCGGATCTGGCGCACGCCCGTGGCGAAACCTTTATTAATTACGAAGGTGGCGTGTTAGCGCATGATGCCAAAGTGGCGATACACGTGACTCATCGTATCGGTGCCTATGTTGTCTTGATTCTGATCGGGCTGCTTGCCATCTTATTAATGCGTGAGCGCGATAGTGTGCTGTTGCGTCATCTCGGGCGAGTGTTAACGGTGGTTTTATTGGCACAAATGTTACTGGGTATCAGTAACGTTGTCTTTGGCTTACCATTATATGTGGCTGTCGCTCATAATGGCGGCGGTGCGATTCTGTTGCTAACCATGATAGCCGTGAACTTCGTGGTCAACTGGCAATTTAGGGGGAAGAATGTCAGCTGAAACTCAGTATAAAAATCCACGACCAATTACCTGGCGTGACTATTACGAACTCACCAAGCCCAAAGTGGTTTATCTGCTGGTTTTTACTGCCGTGGTGGGTATGTTTTTAGCGAATGACGTAACGCAAAGTTGGTTCCCACCTCTAAGTGCGTTGATTTTTGGTACCATCGGGATTGCACTGGCTTCTGGCGCGGCGGCGGTGGTGAACCATGTGGTGGATGCCCGTATTGATACCATGATGGCGCGAACACAGCAGCGCCCAGTCGCTCAAGGGCGCGTCAGCTCGGGCAAAGCGATCATGTTTTCGGCTGTGCTGGCGTTGATTGCTATGGGGCTGTTGTGGTTTCTGGTAAACCCGTTAACGGCAGTATTAACGCTGGGTGGCCTGGTTGGTTACGCTTTTATTTACACCATGTTCCTCAAGCGTGCGACGCCACAGAATATTGTGATTGGTGGTCTGTCAGGCGCTATTCCGCCATTGTTGGGTTGGACTTCTGTTACGGGCAGTGCCGATCCGCACGCCTGGCTGCTGGTACTGATTATCTTTACCTGGACACCACCGCATTTCTGGGCCTTGTCGATCCACCGCATTGAAGATTACGCTAAAGCTGAAATTCCTATGCTGCCAGTAACTCACGGCGAGGATTTCACTAAAACATCGATCGTGTTGTATACGGTGCTGTTAATTCTATCGACGTTGCTACCGTACCTGACACATATGAGCGGTATTATTTACCTGATTGGTGCGATAGCTCTTGGCCTGTGGTTCCTGTATTACACCATGGTGTTGAAGTATCGGGAGAAGGAAGGCATTGCCATGAAAACCTTTGGCGTTTCCATCGGTTATTTGACCTTATTGTTCGCGGTGTTGTTGATCGACCATTATGTGGATCCTTTTATCTAATTGAAGAATAACTGAATTGGTTTAAGCGAGAGTGTTTATGACAAAACAAGTTGGCTCAGCACGATTAATTATTATTTTAGTTGCCCTGCTGTCGATAGTCGTCGGTGTGGTTGGCTATCAGGTGCTGTTTGCTGAAAAGAAAATGGAGCTGATCCGTAATTTCGATCAACCTCGCTCAGTGATTGCTTTCGAGGGCAAAGCTCATAACGGGGAAACTTTCTCTGAGAGTAACCTTCTGGGGCAGTGGAGCATCGTGTTTTTTGGTTTTACGACCTGCCCTGATATCTGTCCGACAGCGATGACCAATATCAATGCCATGATGAACAACATCGATCCTGAGTTTGCTAAGGATACGCAGGTGGTGATGATGTCGGTCGATCCGGAGCGGGACACCTTAGACAAATTAGCGACATATGTACCTGCTTTTAACCCGGACTTTATTGGCGTCAATGCCGGCTGGGATGAAACGCAGAAACTGTCTAAGTCGATTGGTGTGAGTTTTTATAAAGCACCTATTGATGGGCGCCCGGATGATTATACGATCGATCACACGGCCCGCTGGTTTGTCATCGACCCGCTGGGGCGTCGCTATGCTTATATTTCCCCGAGCCAGATTCAACCGGGAAAAGATTTAATAAAGGTGGTTTCGAGCGACTACAACATTTTGCGCGAAAAGGCGGGTGAGCTGCACGCTACTGGACAATAACTGGTGAGTATCTGGTCGTTCGCTGACGTCCGGGAGGATTTAAGCGACAAGCAGCAACACCGCAGTACCTGGCGTATTGCCGCGCCTATGCTGCTGTCGAATATGACGGTGCCTCTGGTGGGTTTAGTCGATTCCGGCGTCATGGGGCACCTTCCTGAATCCTATCATCTGGCGGCCGTTGGTCTTGGTGCTGCATTATTTACCTTCATCGTCTGGACCATGGGCTTTTTGCGCATGATTACCACCGGACTGGTAGCTCAGGCTTACGGCGCCAGCAATAATCATGATATTCGCCAGTGGCTTTACCTGTCTTCTATTCTCGCTCTCGCGGTTGCCTTTCTAACGTTACTGCTTAACCCGTGGATTATTGATGTCATCCTGTGGTGGGTTGAAGGCTCGAGTGATGTTGAACAGAGTGTATTGCTGTACTGGAATACACGCATCTGGGGACTGCCTTTTACTTTGCTTAATGCGGTGATGATCGGCTGGTTTATCGGGATGCAGAATGCCCGCGTGCCGTTCGTCATGTTATTAATCATTAATTTGTGCAACGTTGGGCTCGATCTATTATTCGTACAAGGCTTCGGTATGACCGTCGATGGGGTTGCCATTGCCAGTGTGATATCAGAAATTCTGGGGTTCAGCTATGCCGCATTATGCCTCAAAAAACTGCTAAGCAAATACCCGATTAAAGATAAGTTTCAACTGGCGTGGGTTAAACTAAAACACTTATTGAGCCTCAACGGTGACCTGTTATTGCGTACCCTGTCACTGGAGCTGGTCTTCTTCACCATTCACTCCAGGGGTGCGGAGCTAGGGGATGAAGTGATGGCAGTGAATGCGGTACTACTAAATTTCTTGCTGGTCATTTCCAATGGTCTGGATGGTTTTGCCAATGCCGTTGAAGCACAGGTGGGCCGAGCGGTGGGGCGGGATCGTTGGCGTGACTTTCGCTCCAGTATCAACGTGGGCGGTTTTTGGTCAATCATAACCAGTGTCCTGTTTTGTTTAGCCTTCTTATTGTTTGTCGAAACCTTCATTGGTTGGATCACCAATATTGAGTCGGTCCGACAACAGGCCGAACCTTATCATATTTATATTATATTGATTCCCTTAGTGGCGATCTGGGGCTTTTGGCTGGATGGTGTGTTTGTCGGGGCCTCCGCTATCACGACCATGCGCAACTCGATGATGTTAGCGGTTGTTATTGGCTTTATTCCGATGTACTTTCTAACCAAAGGTTTTGGCAACCATGGTTTATGGTGGGCATTTTTTGCCTTCCTCATGATGCGCGCCTTAACCTCTTTCTGGTTTCTATATAAAGGCATTATTGCTGGGCGCTATATTTCGTTAGAGCGAATTAAAGGCAATAACATAGGATAAGCGGTGAAAATATTAGTAGTGCGACTCTCGGCTATCGGTGATTGTACATTAGTACTTCCAGTCGTTCGTGCCATACTGGAACAGTTGCCTGAGGCTGAAGTAACCTAGTTAATAGGGCGCGCCGCTTATGAATTGCTAAAGGATAGCGGGCATCCTCGTTTAACTTTTGTTGTTACCGACAAGCCAACATCGCTCAGTGACTATCGAAATTTGAAGAAGCGCCTTGAAAGTCGTTATGACGTACTATTGGCAATGCAGGCCAGCACACGGGCCAACTTAATCTATCCAATGGTGAAGGCCAAACGTAAGATTGGATTTGATAAAACTCGGGCTAGAGAGTTACAGTGGCTTTTCACCAATGAGCGGATTGAGTTTCAGCATGAGCATTTGCATGACATCTTCTGTCGGTTTGCACATAAACTTGGTGTGAGAACCGAAGCGTTGGACTGGCAGCTGGTCCTTACCGAGAATAGTGAAGATTTTGATTTGCCTGATGATTACTGGGTGTTGAATCCGGCAGCGAGTAAACTGGAGCGTAGCTGGTTTGCAGAGCATTATGCTGAAGTTATTGAGCACTGTTATCAGCGCTACCGACTACCTGTCGTATTGACCGGTGGAACGGCTGAGTTTGAACGGCAGCTGGCAGCAGAGGTGACAGCTCTGGTATCAAGTCCAGTTATGAATTTAGTCGGGGAAACCAGCTTACAGCAATTAGCCTCGGTGTTGGCAAATGCTAAATTTTGTTTGACCCCTGATACTGGTCCCGCCCATATCGCAAACGCCATGAGTACCCCCGTGATTGGACTGTATGCTGTTGCCTCCAGTACCTTGTCGGGGCCCTATTTTTATTCTGACCTGACTATTGACCGTTTTCCTCAAGCAGTGCGGGATTTACTCGGTAAAGATCCAGTTAAAGTACCATGGCGCACACGAGTTCATGATCGGCAAGCCATGGCATTGGTTGAGGTGGATGACGTTATCAGGGTGATTGCGACTCTGATGGAGCCGCATCCTGATCCTCGGAACGCAACTGATTAAGTCGGTTCAGGCGGTACTGTTCATGGAACAGCTTACGGCTGGTATCGTCGGCATTAAGGAAGCCGATGGAGTCAATGAACATGGCGATATCTTTTTTACGTAGACTTTCTTTTAGCCCAGAGTCATAAAATTTACACTGCCTTGGGTTGAGCAAAATGGGACTACCGTTTGGCAGTAATTCAATATTGGTTTCGCGAATAGCGCACAAACGAACGCCTTCATTATGAAGGTGAGCTAACCAGCTGCCGAGAATAATGGCTGTCGGTTGACGCCGACTATGCGGGATATGGTGTAAAGCAACCCCCGGGGTTTCTTGATAACGAAGCATATAGGCGTGACGTTCGGCACAGTAGGTAAACTCCTGTGGGGTGATGGTGTAAAAGCCGCGGAAGGTTAACTGAGCGCAGTTTTTGAGCATCGATTCGAGCTCTTTGCGAGTGATATCGACGCCCAGACTGGTTTGCCGATGAAAGACATTCAACAGCTGCCCATCAATGGTTCGGACTAACTTCGGCATGCCGGCAGACTGCGACAGAATATCGCCCGAGTATAGCGCACCGTCGTGTAACTTTGAGTCGATTGACTTGAGTTTGGGTGGCTTCTGGAAGTAAATACTGCGCTGACCCTGTGGCAGCGTTTTAAAACGGCGGTGAACCCAATAATATTGCTCAGGGGCCTGCATGATACAGGCTTCCAGGATTTTATTGATCATGGTGCAGTCAATCTGATCATCTCCTGTGAACTCAATTTCAGGCAATACTTCGATAGTCATAATGCCCTTGTCATCCTTGTAATAGCAAACGGGCAATACCTTGGCCTTACCCAGCTTGGTGATCCGTGGCGGTGAGTTTAACGTACAGGCCGGGTTACCAAAGAAAGGTGCGAATACGGTGCTGTGACGGCCCATATCCTGATCGGGCATCAGCCATAAACCTTCACCACTTTTAAGCCATTTGCCAATAGAGCGGATATCATTACGGCCCATGGTCTTGCTGCGATTATTTCGGCCTTGCTGGATATGCTTATCCAGAACCGGGTTCTTATTTGGACGGTAAAACGCAGCAAAATCCAGATAATTCGCCATTACGGCTCCGGCCAACTCTAAGCTGGTGGTGTGGTAACCGAGAAAGAGAATACCCTGATTAGAGTCTTTAGCCTTTTGATAGTGCTCCAGGCCTTTGATGCGGTGATATTTTTTCAGTTTATGGAATGGCTTATACCAGGCCAGTGCCAGTTCGGCAAAGCCTTCGCCTAACGAAAGAAAGTGACGCTTAGCCAATGCCTGTCGTTGATCAAAGGATTGGTTAGGAAAGCAATAGCGTAAATTGGCTTCGACAATAAGGCGACGACTTTTTATGCGGTATAACAGCCGACCGAGCAGTCGTCCACTGGCAACGACCACAGGATAAGGAAGTTTGGCAAATAACTTTAATAATCCAAAGGCAAAACCAAGACTAATTCGGGATGTTAGAGACGCTTTAGCTTTTGACAAAATAAGAAAAAATTAGTGTTTTCGTCATTTTACCGTGTAACAGACCAATTACAATCATTGCTAACTTTGACATAATGCGGCTAGACCAACGAGAGGCATATTATGAAGAGAAACTTTTTATTGCATGGCGCCATGTTTATGGCATTAGCCGTTGCCCTGGGAGCTGTCGGTTCACACGCGTTATCAGCCAAGTTGACTGATGATGCAATGCACTTATTTAACCTCGGGGTCAATTACCAGGTTTATCATGCTATTGGTCTGCTGGCGATAGGGATGGTGTTTGCGCAGTTCCCCAATAAAAAAACGGTTGTTGCTGGCTGGATGATGTTCGCCGGCATTATTGGGTTCAGTGGCGGCCTCTATTTTTATGCCATAACGCAACAGGAATGGGTACGAAGTATCATTCCAGTCGGTGGGGTCTTGCTAATTGGTAGCTGGCTCGCTTTAATACTGGCAATTTTTACAAGGCAAGTTACGAGTCATGACTAGTTTGGATATTGTTTTAGAAAAGAAGGATATTTCCGCAGCCGATTGGACCGATGAGTTTTGGGACTGGACCTGTGCGGTGTATGCTGATGGTGAGGTGCAGACCTTGTGTTTAGCAATGCAAAATCGCTTCAACTGTAATGTGAATTTTTTATTGCTGGCGATCTGGTTAGGTGAGCGACATTACCTTATTCCAAAAACTGGCTGGAGTGTGCTGATTAAGCGCACCGAAAAGCTACGGGCGGGGGTGAGAAGACTGCGCGAGCGGCGACGTAAAGTTAAGCTGAGTGACCGCGAAAAATACGAAGAGTTGCTTAACCTCGAACTGAAGGGAGAAAACTTGGTCCAGGCTAAAGCGATGGAAACGCTGCTCGGTTTTAATAACTCCATATTGGAAAAAGAAACGGTTGAACCCAATCTGCTTTCTTATGTCAGAGCGACCGATGGTGGTTATGAAGCCGAGAGTGTCGCTCAGGAATTGGGTGCTTTGGTTCAAAAGTTGAGCGATTAGGCTCGCATTTTGGATATTTCTATGCAAAATGGTAAGTTTCGAAACGATAAATTAACTATTTGGGGAAACCTCAATGACACATATTTCAATTAAAAAAACAGCAGTTGCACTGGCGTTAGCAGGCGCTTTAGTGGCTTGTGACTCTGGCAATGAACAGAAAAAAGAGACTAAGGCTGCGGAAGAAAAAGTAGTCGAGCAAAAAGTTGAAACAAAAGCTGATGCTAAAGAGTCTACTAAATCTGAAGACATGTATGAAAAGGCCGCTTATTCAATGGGGGTAAACTTCTCTACGCAGATGTCTAAAAACTTCGATTCATTGAAAGAATACGGCGTTGAAATTGACAAAGAGTTGGTTGTTCAAGGTATGCGCGATGGCTTTGCAGGCGAAGCGAAGTATAGCGAAGAAGAAGTGATGGCCAATATCAATGAGTTCCAGTCGGCCTTGAATGAAAAAATGAAACAGCGTCAGGCCGAGTTGGCTGCTGAAGCGAAAAAGCAAGCCGAAGAAAATCTGAAAAAAGGTCAGGCGTTTGAAGCGGAGTATGCTGAAAAAGAAGGCGTGACCAAGACGGAATCAGGTTTAATGTACCGCGCCATTACCGAAGCTGAAGGCGATGAGTCACCAACAGCTGAAGATGCTGTACGAGTGCATTATCGGGGTACTTTTATTGATGGCGAAGAATTCGATAGTTCTTATAAGCGTGACCAGCCAATTGACTTTAACCTGAACGGCGTAATTCCTGGTTGGACCGAGGGTCTGCAGTACATGACTGTGGGCGATAAGTATGAGTTCGTCATTCCTGCGCCTCTGGCCTATGGTGAAAATGACCGTGGTAACATCCCGGGCAATTCAACGCTGGTTTTTGAAGTCGAGTTACTGGATATTAATCCTTCCGAGCCTTATGAAGCACCAGAAGCGGAAGGTGAAGCTTCTGAAGAAAAAGTTGAAGAAGAGGCGAAAGAAGAAACTGACGGAGAACAATAGTTCATGTCAGAAAAGGAACTCAAAACATTTTCTGAGTTCTGGCCTTATTATCTGGGCGAGCACCGCTTGCCCAGAAATCGCTTCTTACATTATATGGGCACCAGTTTCTCAACGCTGATCTTTCTCTGGATGCTCCTTTCGCAAAACTGGTGGTTATTTCTTGTAGCGCTAGTTGCAGGCTATGGCCCTGCCTGGGTCGGTCATTTCTTTCTGGAAAAGAACCGTCCGGCGACTTTTACCTACCCGCTATGGTCGTTAGCAGCAGACTATAAAATGTTTTATTACGCCATCACCGGGCGTTTAAAGCGCGAATTGGCTAAATATTTTTAAACGCTCCTCGTCATGTGGAGTCATTACTTCATCATCGGCTCAATCCTGAAACAGCTTCCGATGGGCATATTAAACAGGCATAAAAAAACCGCTCAGGTCGTATCTAAGCGGCTTGTGTGGCGCGGACGCACTTTCAATCTTTCTTGATATTAGATGCTTCTAACACCATGATTTTTTCATCGCTTTGTAGCAGAGGACGCATTTCATCAAGCAGGTCTTGACGTTCTTCCGATTCAGCCCAAACCTCCCACGTATCGAATGAGTCCCAGCAGGACATGACAATCACCTGATTGGGACATTCTCTAACATGGAATATCTCTCCCGAAAGGAAACCGGGCATGTTACTGGCTTTATTTTTTGCTTGGCGAATCAGTGCATGATAATCGTCGAGCTTACCATCGAGGATATTGCGCTCAATAATAATACGAACCATTAGGACACCTAACTGTTGGGTTGATTAAAACGGTTTAGGCTTTTGGAAAGACTTAAACAGTCTAAAGCCGATAACCAGGGTTGCAATAATGAAGATAATCAGCATCCATTCGGGCATGGATAAGCCGATAAAACTCCAGCTGATTTTTGCGCATTCGCCGTCACCGGAAAGCACCGTTTGGATCACTTCCATGAATGGCAACATATCCATCATGGTTTCGAGTGGGGCACCACAGGCCGGAACTTCGTCTTCTGGCAGGTGCTGTAAATAGACATGGCGGCCTGAAATGATGATACCACCGATTGCCGGTAACAGTGCTAAAATTTGATAAATACGGTTAGCCCACGAGAAAATCTTAGGATTATGGAGCGCATTGATGAGTAGAACAACACCCAGTGCAACCACCATAACCCGCTGGAATATACATAAAGGGCATGGCTCTAAGCCGTCAACGTATTGAAAATAAAGGGCTGTTACGATGAGCTGGTAGCAGATAAATGCACCCAGGAAATTCCAGCCTCGGTTGTTCAGATTCATGAGTTTGACTCTTTGTTAGACTCTTATGTGAGCAAACGATTTAGCGCACAGTACATGGACTTTTAGCAAAGTTCAAGTAGTTGTGCGCTCGTTGGAGCAGTTAAACTACTTTTAACTGTCTTTTTTCAAGGCAGCCGACAGGGCATCGGCAAAAGCGCCCTGTGGCTGCTTCTGCTGCTTTTTACGGGCTGGTTTGTTGCCGGGTTTGTGATTACTGCGCTTGGTTTTCGTCTGGTTTTGGCCTTGGGCATCAGGCCCTATCATTGAAAGACTGATGCGCTTACGCTGTAGATCAACGTCGATTACCCAGACACGGACGATATCACCTGCTTTCACCACTTCACTCGGATCTTTTACGAACTTATTGGCCATTACAGACAAGTGGACTAAACCATCCTGGTGTACACCAACGTCAACAAAGGCACCAAAGGCAGTGACGTTGGTTACTACGCCTTCCAGTTCCATATTGGGTTTTAAATCGTTTAAGGTCTCTACTCCCTCTTTGTATTGCACCATACGGAATTCGGGGCGAGGATCGCGGCCAGGTTTATCCAGCTCTTTTAAGATATCATTGATAGTATGTTCACCAAACTTTTCATCCGTATAGTCCTTTGGTGATACTTGCTTTAACTGCTTGTCATTACCAATTAACTGGTGGATATCCTGAAGCTGTAGATCCTTAATGATTTTCTCAACGATCGGATAGGTCTCAGGGTGCACTCCGGAGCTGTCCAGTGCATTGTCGCCGTCGTTGATGCGCAGGAAACCAGCCGCCTGTTCAAAGGTTTTAGGGCCCATGCGCTCTACTTCGAGTAGCTGTTGACGTGAATTGAAGCGGCCATGCTCGTTGCGCCAGTTATAAATGTTCTGGGCTAATGTCTTGCTCAGACCTGAAACGCGTGTCAGAAGCGGCACCGAGGCCATATTCAGATCAACGCCAACGGCATTTACACAGTCCTCGACTACACCATCAAGGCTTTTCGCCAGTTGGCTCTGGCTGACGTCGTGCTGGTATTGACCAACGCCAATAGACTTGGGCTCAATTTTAACCAGCTCGGCCAGCGGATCCTGTAGACGGCGAGCGATAGAGACTGCTCCGCGGTAACTGACATCCAGATCTGGGAATTCTTTAGCGGCTAACTCGGAAGCTGAATAAACCGATGCGCCTGCTTCACTGACCATGATTTTTTGCAGTTTCAGTTGAGGAGCCTTTTTCATCAGCTCGGCAACCAATTTATCGGTTTCGCGCGAGGCGGTACCGTTACCAATACTGATCAGCTCCACTTTGTGCATCTCGCACATGGTTTCCAGCTTACGCAGTGACTGATCCCACTGGTTTTGTGGGGCATGGGGGAAAATAGTGCTGTGGGCCAGTAATTTGCCGGTATCGTCAACAATCACTGCCTTTACCCCGGTCCGTAACCCCGGATCCAGCCCCATGGTGGTTTTGGCACCGGCCGGAGCTGCCATCAATAGGTCATTCAGGTTCTTGGCGAAAATTCGAATAGCTTCGGTTTCACCCTGCTCTCTGACCTTGGTCAGTAATTCTGTTTCCATGTACAGATGGAGTTTGATTTTCCACGTCCATAGAACGACCTGCTGTAGCCACTTATCGGCCGGGCGGCCCTGATCTTTGATATTAAAGTGCTGCGCAATCATGCCGAGGCAGGGATCATAGGCGTCTTCGTCTTTAATCAATTGCTGGTTGGAGACCATCTGCAATGACAGGATGTTCTCGTTGCGGCCACGCAATAACGCTAGAATTCGGTGTGATGGAATGGCATTGAAAGCTTCGTTGTGATCGAAGTAATCGGAAAACTTGATGCCTTCTTTCTCTTTACCATCAATAACTTTGGCCTGAATAAAGGCATTGTCCCAGAGGTATTCACGCAGTTGTTTTAAGAGATCGGCGTTCTCGGCAAATTCTTCCATTAAGATTTGACGGGCGCCGTCCAGAGCATCTTTTGTGGTCGCGATGTTTTTATCTTTGTCATCATTTTCGTTAAGATATTTTTCCGCTTCCTGCTCTGGGTCGAGACCAGGGTTTTGCCATAAATCATGAGCCAAAGGCTCTAAACCTGCTTCACGAGCAATCTGGGCCTTGGTGCGACGCTTCGGCTTGTAGGGAAGGTATAAGTCTTCCAGTTCGCTTTTGGTGTCTGCTTTCTTGAGCGCTTCTTCCAGCTCTGGAGTCAGCTTTTCCTGCTCTTCGATACTTTTCAGAATGGCGCTGCGACGGTCTTCCAGTTCACGCAGGTAACCCAGCCTTTGCTCCAGATCCCTGAGCTGGGTATCGTCCAGAGCACCGGTCACTTCTTTACGGTAGCGCGCGATAAATGGAACGGTCGAGCCTTCATCGAGAAGTTTGACCGCTGCTTCGACTTGCTGAGGACGAACGTTTAGCTCTTGAGCTATTTGCTGGTTAATTTGTAACATCTTGTTTGCGTGTATTGGGAAAAATATGACGGCATAGTATAGTGCTTGTGGAAATATGAAAAAAGTCTAAATTGGATATTCCGTAAGCGTTTACGCAATTAATTATCAAATTTAGGCGTAGAATGATGACTGTATGGGGTTAATGGGGAAGGGTAGAAACATGACCATGACAGAAGAAACACCAAAAGTATTAGTGGTTGACGATGATGTGCGGTTAAGAAGTTTGCTTGAGCGTTACCTCAAAGAGCAGGACTTTATTGTTCGTACGGTTGAAAATGCCGAGCAGATGGATCGCTTTCTGGAGCGCGAGAATTACCATTTAATGGTGTTGGATTTAATGTTGCCGGGCGAAGATGGGCTGTCGATTTGCCGTCGCCTGCGCTCGCAGAATAACCCCATTCCAATCATTATGCTGACCGCTAAAGGGGATGAGGTCGATCGTATCGTTGGCCTGGAAGTTGGTGCTGATGATTATTTGGCCAAGCCTTTTAATCCGCGAGAACTGTTGGCTCGAATTCGTGCCGTGTTGCGTCGACAGGCGAAACATATCCCCGGTGCACCGAGCAATTCTGAGTCGGTGATTAGTTTTGGCCGTTTCACCTTGAATCTGGCAACTCGTGAAATGACCGATGATGGTAAGTCCATTTCTCTGACCAGTGGTGAGTTTGCGGTATTGAAGTCGCTGGTCGAACATGCCCGTCAGCCATTATCTCGAGACAAATTGATGAATTTGGCGCGTGGGCGCGACTACTCGGCGCTGGAGAGAAGTATTGACGTACAGGTTTCTCGTCTGCGTCGCTTGATTGAAGAAGATCCGGCGCATCCTCGTTATATTCAAACCGTTTGGGGCGTTGGTTATGTCTTTGTGCCAGATGGTGGCGAAGTTTAGTTACTAGATCCTGTTCATGCGAATTTTACCGAAAACTGCTTTTGGACGAATTGCTTTATTGGTAGGCGTTTTGTTGCTGATTAATCAGTGGGTGTCCTATCTGACCATCTCCTGGTATGTCGCCCAGCCATCAATGAAGCAATTAGTGCAGTTATTGGCGTCAGATGTGAAGACGGCGTTATCGATGCAGGAGCTTGAAATCGAAGGCAAGATGACACAGGAAGTGCGTCTTGAGATCCTCGACGACCAGCGCATTCAAATGGTGTCTACCCGTATGGGCGAACCTAAGCAGCTGCGCGAGGCTCGGCTGTATACGGTGTTAACATCGCAGTTGGCCGACAGTTTGGGCGTGGCTGAAGACAGCACCGAGATGCGCGTCGAAGAGTCCGATCAAATCTATTACTGGGTCAAGTCGCCGCAACATAGCAATGTCTGGTTCCGGATCGCCATGGAGCCGTTTGAGGGATTCTATATTCACCCGCCACTGGTCTACTTTACCGCTATCTTACTCTTGAGTCTGCTAGGGGGTTGGATCTTTACCAAACAGATCAGTCGACCCTTACGGCGACTGGAGTTTGCGGCGCGAGAAATTGGTCGCGGCGATAATCCGGGACAGCTGAAGGAAGAAGGCTTGGAAGAAATGGTGACGGTAACTCGCGCTTTTAACCAGATGGCACGGAATGTACAGCAGCTGGAAGAGGATCGTACCATGCTGCTGGCCGGTGTGTCCCACGATTTACGCACGCCATTAACACGAATACGGTTGTCTACCGAGTTTATGAGTGATGACGAAGCGGAAGTGCGGGAAGGGATTATTCGCGATACCGAAGATATGGACCAAATCATCGATCAGTTTATTTCATTTGTGCGTGATGGCCGTGATGAACGCGATCAGGTGGGCGATATTAATGCGTTGGTTGAAAACTGTGTCAAATCGGCGCGTCTACAGACTCAGGATATCAGTTATGAATTGGGCGAGGTTCCGCCGGTGGCATTTAAACCGATGGCAATGAAGCGACTGGTGACTAACTTGATTATGAATGGGCTGAAATACGCCGGTGCGCCGCTGCGTGTCGAAACGACAATGGTAGAAGATAAAGTGCGGGTGTCAGTGTTTGATCAGGGGCCTGGTATTGACGAAAAAGAAATTGAGCGGTTATTCCAACCATTTTCACGAGGTAATAGTGCGCGTAGTGGCGGTGGTTCAGGTCTTGGTTTGGCTATTGTACAACGGATCGCAGAGCTGCACCGGGGAAATGTGCGCCTGATTAATCTGGAAGAAGGGGGGCTGGAAGCTCGCCTCGAGTTCCCAGCCAAAAGTTAACGTTAATTGATGCTGTCGGAAGGGGCATTGCTGCTCAGCAATGTCATAATGTCCTCTTCACTGAACACTTCAGTGTTGCTACAAAAATCACACACCAGTTCCAGATTGCCATCGTTTTCCTGCACCATACTGATAAGTTCAGACGGCTCAATTGTCTTCAGGGCTCGTTCATTGCGCTCTCGTGAGCAGTTACATTGAAAAGCTATTGGTTTTTCCGGATATAGGGTGACTTCATCCTGGTGGAATAAGCGATATAGCAGGTCTTCATGGCTCAGGCTCAGGGCTTCCTCGGGCTGCAGGGTTTCGGCTAGTGTTTTGACGTGCTCAAATGCACCAGCTTTATCTTCAGGAGATACTTCGTTCTGAGAGTTGGCGGGTAATGCCTGTAGAAATAGTCCACTTACTTTGTCATCGTTAACAAATAACTGAATAAACGTTGGCAGTTGCTCTGAGCGATTAAAGTAATCCTCGAGACAGCTGGACAGTTCAGTATTTTCCAGCGGAACTACGCCCTGGTAACGTTTACCCTGCTCTGGCTCGATGGTGATAGCCATTTGCCCACCTCGGGTCCATGCATGAAAATCAAGTTCTGAGGATGCCATGTCCTGATTAATATGGGTTAATCCGCGGATGTGCCCTTGATGAGTACACTCGGTCAGTAACAACTTTACAGCCGCCTGGCTTTGTAATTGCAGCGCCACTTTGCCTTCGATTTTTATAATCTCGGCCATTAAGGCATTGGCAGCCAAAGCCTGCCCCAATAGTTGGCGTTCAGCCTGAGGGTATTGGTGTTGCTCGACGATAGTTTGATAACTTTGTTCCAGCGTGATGATTTCACCACGGATCGGCAGCTTAGCGAATGTGAATCGTTGGATGGTGTCAGACATAAAAAATCCAATTAGATAAAATGAGTGATTTAGTTTTGCTCACGTTTGAAGCGATGAATTTGACGACGTTGACGTTTGTCGGGCTTACCTTCGGTTTTCGGCATTGACTGTCGTTGTATCGCAAGTGTTTCGCGCTTCTTGATACTTTCAGCAGTTTCTTCGTAAAGAGTTTGCGCAATTTTCGCTGGTCCGCGTTGCGATGACAAGCCTTTTACTGTGACTGTCTTTTCGTGAAAGCCCTGACGAATTTTGAGGGTCATGCCGACAGTCACGGCGCGACTGGCTTTGCCCTTTACGCCATCGCAATGAACCTTGCCGCCATCGATCGCCTCTTTGGCAATGGAGCGGGTCTTGAAAAAACGGGCCGCCCATAACCACTTGTCTAACCTCACAAAATTGTCAACAGTCATCTTGAACCTTACTAATCTTTACAGTATCTTAGCTTGCTTTTCCACGGTTTCAGTGGGAATATGATTATTATAAGCTATCTCGAAGAAAGATAGCTAAACAATTGACTTAGGACTTTAATTGGGAAGTACGGAAACTCGTACAAATAATACCATGAATGTAGTGTTGAACAATTTTACACAATTTGTGCAGCAGCGGGGTAGGTTAATCGCACGAATTGTCGCACTGATCTTAGGGGTGATTAGCCTCTATGTCTTGGCGAAACTGGTCTGGTTATGGGTGGATTTTTTCCAGCCATTGCCGGATATTGCGCCCGTAAAGTCTATTCCTACCTCTACAAAACAGCCCACTGTTAATGTCGAGCGCATTGCCGCTTTGCATTTATTTGGTGAGGCCAATGCGCCCGTTGAAGAGCAGGTTGAAGCTGAAGAAACCAAATTAAACTTAAAATTACTGGGTACCTATGTCTCGGAAGACGATGCTGTGAGTAGTGCTATTATTCAGTCCAGCGGTAACCAGGAAAACGTTTATTTTATTGGCGATAAACTGAAAGTTCGTGGCAATGTGACCCTGCATCAGGTGGAGACACTTAAAGTCATTATAAAAAATGGTGGAAAGTACGAAACCTTAACCCTGCTCGAGCAGTTAAATCAGCAGGTGATGTCAACGGCAAGAAAGCCTGAGCGTGCTAAAGGCCCCGAACGTACGATTGATAAACGGCGAGATGCACGGTTAAGTCGTGAGCTGGCGGAAATGAAGCAAAAACTTTATGACAATCCGCAGTCGATGATGGATATTGCCAAGGTTGAACGTGTGATCGATGATAGTGGTCAGGTCAGTGGCTATAAAGTATCGCCCGGCAAGGACCCGCGCATGTTTACCCGCCTCGGGCTGCGTCGAAATGATGTGATTACGTCCGTTAATGGGCAACCATTGAACGATCAGGGTTTGATGGGAGTGTTAAACGAGTTAAACAACGCACAATCTGTGGAAGTAACAATTGAGCGTAATGGGCAGCCGGTGACCTTGTTGCTGGGAATTTCGGAATATAGTAACCAACGCCCTAAGCCGAACTTAGATAAGAGAGAAGGCAATGTTAGACAAATTAAATAAACAGGATCAAAGTAAACAACAGCGAACCCAGTGGAAGCACGGAGTGACTATGGGGTTATGTGCCTTGTCGTTACTACTGTCTTCAGCCATGGTTAAAGCTGAACGTTTAAATGTTCGCGACGCCGATATTCGAGAGGTGGTCGAGACGGTCGCCAGAATCACGGGCAAGACCATGATTGTGGACCCGCGGGTGAAGGGGCTTAAGGTCACCATCATTTCAAACAATGATTTTAGTAAAGAAGAAATTTATAACCAGTTTGTGTCAACGTTGCAGATCCATGGTTTTCAGGCGATTGAAAATAACGGCGTGATCAAAATTGTGCAGGACCAAAAAGCACGTTACGAAGCGTCTCCGGTCAATGTGAAAAACCCACAAAGTTACGGTGACCGAGCGATTACCCAGGTTATTCCGGTGCAAAATGTCGATGCACAACAGATTATGAATGTATTGCGACCGCTGGTATCACCGCAATCGGGTCATTTATTTGCCGTGCAGGGTACTAACACTCTTATCCTGCATGATTCAGCCTCTAACGTTGAACGTATCACGAAGATCATCGAGCGAACGGATAAAGCAAACGATGAAGAAATTGAAGTGATTCCTCTAAAGCATGCGTCTGCCAGTGAAATCGTACGAATTTTAGAAAGTCTTGACCGAGCCGGCCAGCAGGAGCGGGTGAATCAGGTCAAGGCGCCGCGTTACGTTGCGGATGAGCGTACTAACAGTATTCTTTTAAGTGCGGGGCAACGTCAGCGCGTTCGCCTTCGAGCCTTAATTCATAGCCTTGACCGCCAGCTGGACAGCACGGGTAATACCAAAACCGTATTCTTAAAGTACGCCAAAGCCGAACAGGTGGCTGAAGTATTGCAGGGCGTTGGTGAGATCAAGAAGAAAGAAGAAGCGGCTAACTCTGGTCGTGGTGGCGCTGGTGGGGCTGCTTCCGGTCCGGGAGCCAAAAAAGCTCTGTATTCGGTTCAATCCCACGAAGAAACTAACTCTCTGATTTTAACTGCGCCACCAGATATTATGCGCGAATTCGAAGCGGTCGTTCGCAGTTTGGATATTCGTCGCAAGCAGGTTCATGTGGAGGCCATCATCGTTGAAATTTCTGATACCAAAGCGAAAGAGCTGGGTATCCAATGGTTATTCTCACCGAGTGGTTCGGGCACGCAACCCGCCGGTATTATTAACTTTGATAATACGGGGACCTCCATTGGCCAGGTCGCCGGTGGTGCTATTGCCGCACGTGGCCAGGAAGAAGAAGTCTTTACTCGTGATCCTGAGACTGGAGCCATTACCGGTACGGAAACCATTACCACCGGTGGTGATAATGGCGCGGCACTGGCCGAAGTGCTGGGTGGATTACAGGGTGCTGGCCTGGGTATTGCGCGCATGAGCCAGACTGGTGTGAGTTGGGCTGCCTTTATTAAAGCATTGGAAGGTGTGACCGATTCAAACACTCTGGCACGTCCGAGTGTGACCACGCTGGATAACGTTGAAGCTATCTTCAAAGCCGGCCAGGAAATTCCAATTATTACGGGGTCGACCTTAGGTGACGGTAATTCGAACCCGTTCCAGAGCGTCGATCGTAAAGACGTTGGTGTGATGTTGAAAATTACACCTCAGATCAATGAAGGCAATTATGTTCGATTGGATATTGAGCAGGAAGTCTCATCGCTAGCTGGAACCACGGCCGTTGACGTCGTAACGAATAAGCGTGAAGTTAAAACCTCGGTTCTGGTGCCTGATGGAGGTCTGGTTGTTCTAGGGGGCTTAATTGATGATGATATTCAGGAAAGCTCACAGAAAGTACCGCTGCTGGGTGATATCCCAATCATCGGCCACGCCTTTAAATCACAGCGTACACAAAAAATTAAGCGTAACCTGATGGTCTTTATTCACCCTCGTGTATTGAAAGACGATAGAGACTTACGCGAAATCAGCAGCGCCAAATACAGCTACATGAGAGCTCAGCAAATCGAGCAGGCCAATCGTGGTATTAGCCTGATGCCGAGTGCGGAGTCTCCTATCATGCCGACGTATGATGAAGCGCTGGTACTGCCTCCAAGCTTTGAAGAGTATCTGGATAAGGATAAATTGTTGGATGAAGGTGCTGCAGGCAGCGAGTCTCAACCAGAGGAAGATGAAGACTAATGTCTGAGCCAGTCGATAACAATACAGCATTAGAGCCTGAACTGGAGCCTACAGCAGAGGCCGGGCGGTTTCGTGCCATGCCATTTAGCTTTGCTAAAAGACATGGTGTGTTTTTGACTGAAACCAGTGATGGCGTGAAGTGCTTTATGCGTGAAGGAGCTTCGCCACAAGCTTTGCTTGAAGTGCGTCGTCATTATCCGCAGCCTTTTAATCTGGAGTGGCTGGATGAAGAAGCTTTTGAAAAACAATTAAGTGCTTACTATCAGTCGGGGACTACTGATGCTCGACAAACGATGGAAGATTTAGGCGATGAGATGGATTTATTCCGTTTGGCGGAAGAACTGCCGGAGACGGAAGATTTATTGGAAGCGGAAGACGATGCGCCGATCATTAAATTAATCAATGCACTGTTAACCGAGGCGATTAAAGAGAATGCCTCGGACATCCATATCGAGACTTTCGAGAAAACTTTATCGGTTCGTTTTCGAATTGACGGCGTGTTACGTGAAGTATTACAGCCCAGTCGCAAGTTAGCGCCATTGTTGGTATCCCGCATTAAAGTCATGGGTAAACTGGATATTGCGGAAAAGCGTATTCCACAGGATGGCCGTATTGCATTGCGTATTGCTAACCGTGCGGTTGATGTTCGTGTATCGACCATGCCGTCAAGTTTTGGTGAGCGTGTCGTCTTGCGTTTATTGGATAAAGAAGCGGGACGGTTGGACTTCCAACATCTGGGTATGCAGTCTGAGACCATGACGCTAATGCACGATATTTTGCATAAGCCGCATGGTATTATTCTGGTAACCGGCCCCACCGGCTCTGGTAAAACAACTACCTTATATGCAGGCTTGTCCCTGCTAAACAATGCGTCTCGTAATATATTAACGGTGGAAGATCCGATCGAGTACCTGATCGATGGTATTGGGCAAACCCAGGTTAACCCAAAAGTCGATATGACATTTGCTCGTGGTTTGCGTGCGATCCTGCGTCAGGATCCTGATGTGGTCATGATCGGTGAGATCCGTGATTTGGAGACGGCGCAAATTGCTGTGCAGGCAAGTTTAACCGGCCACCTGGTGTTATCCACACTGCACACCAACACCGCTATTGGCGCTGTCACCCGTATGCAGGATATGGGTGTTGAACCCTTCCTGTTATCATCCAGTTTGCTTGGGGTATTAGCTCAGCGCCTGGTGCGAATGCTTTGCAATGAGTGTAAAGAGTCTGCTATAGCTAACGAGAAAGAATGTGAGCTGATGGGTTTTGATCCGCAGGAGCCGCCGACCATTTATCATCCGGTAGGGTGTGACCACTGTAACCAGCAAGGTTTTCGCGGGAGACAGGGTATTTATGAGCTGGTATTGATTGATGATCAAATGCGAACCATGATTCACAACAACAACAGCGAACAGGAAATGGAACGTCATGCACGACAAAGCACACCGAGTATCCGTGCCGACGGTCGTCGCCGCGTACTTCAGGGGATTACGACGGTAGAAGAAGTTCTGCGTGTAACACGGGAGGACTAATGGCTGCTTTTGAATACGTTGCGCTTGATATCAAGGGCAAGCAGAAAAAAGGTGTATTGGAAGCGGATACGCCGCGACAGATACGGCAACAGCTGCGAGAAAAAAGCCTGACACCACTTGAAGTTAATCATATTGGCGATAGTAGTCGTAAGAAAGACAAAAAAGGGCACTTTTTTGGGACCAAAATTAGTGTGTCTGATCTGGCCCTAATTACCCGACAATTGGCGACATTAGTTAAAGCTGCCTTGCCCATTGAAGAAGCATTAAAAGCGGTTGCGGATCAAACTGATAAATCCAAAGTTAAAACCATTATCCTGGGCGTTCGCTCAAAAGTTATGGAAGGCCATACGTTAGCGGACGGATTGTCTGATTTTCCGAGCGTGTTTAATGAGCTATATCGTTCGATGGTTGCTGCTGGCGAGCGTGCAGGTCATTTGGATAAAGTGCTGAACCGTTTGGCTGATTACACCGAGCGCCGCCAGAAAATTAGCAGCAAAGTGTCGGCGGCGATGGTCTATCCGATTGTACTAATCCTGGTCGCTGTTGGCGTGGTCGCTGGCTTGATGGTGTTTGCCGTACCCAAGGTCGTGGAGCAATTCCAGCATATGGGTGAAGAACTACCAGGTATTACCAAGGTACTTATCGGCGTGAGTGATTTTACCGTGTCATATGGTATCTATGTGTTGATTCTGGCGGTATTGGCGTTTATCGGCACCAAGATGTGGTTGCGCAAAGAGGAGAATCGGCTGAAATGGCACCGTTTGATCCTGCGGATGCCAATCATAGGGCGCTTATCGGGCAATTTAAATACCGCCCAGTTTTCCAGCACCTTGAACATTTTGCATTCCAGTGGTGTACCGCTACTGGAAGCGATGAACATTGGTGGTAAGGTTTTGTCTAATTTAAAGATGCGAAAAGCGATCAAGGAAGCCGCTGTCAAAGTTCGAGAAGGCGGCAGTTTGAAAATGGCTTTACAACAGACAGGACAGTTCCCGCCGATGATGATTCACATGATTGGCAGTGGTGAGGCGTCAGGAGAACTCGAGCATATGTTGGAGCAGGTTTCTGAAAATCAGGAAAGTCTGTTCGAGAACAGCATTGATGTGGCGCTGAACGTTATGGGGCCACTGATTATTTTAGCGTTAGGAGCTATGGTGATGTTTATTGTCGCAGCGATGATGTTACCGATATTCCAGTTGACTAACTCAATTACAGCTTAATATTTTAGAGAGATAGGTGTATGAAACATTTTAAGAAATACAAGATGCATAAGCGCGTAAAAGGTTTCACTTTAACGGAAATTCTGATTGCATTAGCGATTGTTGCGATTATGGGCACGGTTGTAACTTTGAGCTTGATCGGTAACGTTAACAAAGCCAATTTGGAGAAACTGAAAGGTGATATCAATACCCTTAAAACAGCGTTAACGAGTTATAAGGTTGATAATGGTACTTACCCGACTACTGAGCAAGGGTTGGAAGCTTTAATTCGTCGCCCAACCAGTGAACCGGTACCACAGAATTATCCAAGCAGCGGTTATCTTGGTTCGTCGGCGGTGCCTAAAGATCCTTGGAAACGTAATTATATTTATATTTACCCTGGTCGCCATGGTGATTTTGATTTATACACATTGGGTAATGATGGGCGAGAAGGTGGCGAAGGTGAGAACATGGATATTGGAACTTGGAATTTACATGAAGCCAATTTCAATACAGAGAACCAGTAATTTAAACTCCCCCACATCAGCACGACAGGCGGGCTTCACTCTGCTTGAAGTGCTGATAGCGATGACCATTGCTGCGCTGATGATTTCTGTAGCAACCATTGCATTCGGTGATAACGAACTTTCTAAGTTAAAAACAAAATCGCGTCAGTTGTATGGGCTGCTGCAGATAGCTCAGGAAGAGTCGATTATTCGGGGGATTGAGCTGGGGATCAGGATCGAGCCCGATAGCTATTCATTTATGGTCTACAATGGCGGCAAGTGGCAACCGTTGGAAGACCACCGTTTACTTAAAGCGGTTCAGTTAGAAGAGCCGGTATACACTTATATCAATGTAGAGGGGCAGGAATCCCTCCTCGAAAATGAAGAACCGGATGAAGATGACGCTTCACGAGGTCGAGGTGGGTCAGAGCAGGAGGAAAAAAAGAAAACTCCGGAGACGCCTCAAATTTATATGCTCTCCAGCGGCGAGACCAATGAGTTCGTGGTAACTATGGGGATCGAGCGGGACGAGCCTGTTTTCTACCGCATTACCGGCGATTACGTTGGCAATATTGAATTGTCCGGCGCCCTTCAGGGGCATTACAGTCATGACTGGGACAAAGACTTAGAAGATGAGGACGATGAATAAGTTAAACCGTCGACAGCGTGGTTTAAGCTTACTGGAGCTACTGATTGCTCTGGCCGTGTTCTCGATCTTTATTCTACCAATGTTATCCGGACTTTTTTCATCCAGCGTGATTGCATTGGGTAATTCAAAAGATAAAACGCTGGCTAATTTTGTAGCGCAGAATCATTTTGCTGAATTACAGCTGGATGACGACTGGCCATCGATTGGTAAGAAGCAGGGAGAAACTGAATATGCTGGCCGCACTTGGGAATGGGAACAAAATGTCGTTGGTACTGAAGTAGAAGATATGCGCCGGGTAACTGTCTCCGTGTTATACGGTGAAGAGGGCGTCTATACTATGACCGGCTTTGTTGGCAAAAAAACTGATAAGCGGAGTCCGGCGAGACGATGAAAACGCTGTTGAAACGACAGAAAGGTTTCACCTTAACTGAAATACTGATTGCGTTGGCGATATTCAGTATGGTGGTAGCCGGAGCCTTGCAGGTTTTTAATTTTGTGCAGATTACGTCCGAGTCAGCGGATAAACAGATCGAACGACTGCGGGAAGTGCAGCTGGCATTTCGACAGTTAGAAGAAGATATTCGCTATATGGTGCCACGTGAACGCCGTAACGTATTTGGCGACAGGGCTCCATTGCTCAAAGCGGAATCTGAAGCGGCTAATAGTTATATCGAATTTACTCGGGGCGCCTGGCGCAACCCGGCGAAACTCAAACGAAGTAGTTTACAACACGTTAAGTATGAATTTCTGGATGATCGGCTTGTGCGCCATCATTGGCTTTATGTCGATAGTGCGCGTGATGGGCAGGAATTGACTAGAGACATATTAACGCAGGTAGACGATTTTGAAATGGAGTTTTTAATTGACGAGACCTGGAAAAAAGATTGGCTGGTTGATGGTGGTGAGCGGCTGGCATTACCGGAAGCAATAAAAGTTACCACAGTGCTTAAAGACTATGGTGAGCTACACCGAGTGTTTCCGATGCCACGTTATGACATGGCTGCTGAGGGTGAGCCCGAGAGAGAAGATCCGACGTCTGGAGGAACCCGTAATAATGGAAGAAGGCGTGATGATAGAGGGGGCGGTAGACGTTAAGTATTATGACAAGCTTCCAACGAAATCGAGGCGTTGCCCTGATCACAATATTAGTGATTTTTTCCGTGTTGAGTATTATGGCGATACAGATTTTGAATAGTCAGCAGATGCAGGTTCAGCGCACGGCCAACATCATCAACGGCTCGCGTGCTTACCAGTATATGTATGGCGCGGAAGTATTTGCTACCAGCCAGCTTTCGAGCTATTTTGAAGAAAGCAAAGCAGAAAGAGTGCATCGCCTACAGCCCTGGTCACAAACGGGGCTGGCCTTTGAGATTGAGCAGGGGCTGGGGCAGTTACAAGGTTCGATCAAGGACATGCACAGCTGTTTTAATGTGAATAGCGTTATTATGGAGCAGCTATCCGCGGGAGGTGATGAAGGACGTCAGATAGGAGGCAATAACCGACAGCCATCGGGTAATAACAAAAAGGCTAACGATGGCTCGGAAGGTAGTGGCATGCCGGGAGTCGACCTGTTTGCAAAACTGATTGAGCCACATCTGGAAGATAACTCGGTATCGCCACAGGCATTGGCGGTGGCGACAAAAGACTGGATTGATGAGGATCAGGAGCCGACGGGGATTGATGGTGCAGAAGACTATACTTATACCGGCCTAAAAGTACCTTATCGCACTGCCGATACCTTAATGGCGCATACCAGTGAGTTACTGGTGGTTAAAGGCTTTACTCCGGAAATATATGATGCGATCAAGGATTTAATTTGTGTCTTACCGACGACAGACGGCACGATAAATGTTAACACGGTAAAACCAGAGCAGGCTGAGTTGGTATGGATGCTATTAGACGATGTCGATTTATCGCAAGTTAGGCAAGCACTAGAGAGTTTACCGGAAGAAGGTTACGATGAGGCTAGTTTCTTCGAAGCATTGGGGAGTGGTAAAGTATCAGAACAGGGGCAAGGCCGTCTGGTATACGATAGTCGCTATATGCTGTTAACAGCCGAAGCGAGAGTTAATACAGGTAAAGCTGTGGTGCGATCACTGATGTTAAAACAAGAGAGTGAATTCCATGTGGTTGCGCGGCATATTGGAGAATAAATAATGAAGCAACGGTTATTTATAAGAGTCAGCAGTGACGAGAAGTCGTTACAATGGGGGCGTTTGTCTGCTGAGGAAGGTCAAGAGTCGGCAGGTTTTTCTGAGCAGGGACAGTTTTTGGTCGAGGATGCTGAAACTTTGGGGGAAGTGGTTGCGGAGGAGCAGATCATATTAATGTTACCTGCTCATCGCATCAAGTGCTTCAACGTTGAACCTCCAACAAAGAACCGAAAGCACCTGGAAAAAGCCATCCCATATCAGTTAGAAGAACAAATCATTGATAATGTGGACAGTCAGCACTTTGCTTTAGGTTCGTTTGATGAGCAGGGGCGTATTGCTGTTAATGTGGTGGATAAAGAATATTTACGGCAGCTACTGGACTTGTTAAAAGAGGCGGAGGTAGAGCCGGATGTCGTGGTATCTGAAGCTGCCTGTTTACCGTATTTTAAAGACTCCTGGACTGCTGTGCTGGATGAGCAGGTTCTGGTGCGTCAGGAACCAAACGTGTTCTGGTCCGCAGATAAACAACTGGTTAAAGATTTGCTACAGCTCGAACTGCAAAGTGATGAGTTAACCGTGTCGCAGGCTATCCGTATCTATTCTAAACAACATCAGCAACTCGACTTAGACGGCGTGCCCGGTTTAGCCACGCAGCAAGAGCCGATTGAGCAGGTTTTCTTATGCCTGGCGCAAAACTTTAGCAACGATGGCGTTAACCTTTTACAGCAAGAGTTTGCTTCACAAAAGAAAACGCAGCGTAATTATGGCGTATGGAAGTTACCGGCTATTGCAGTGTCAGTGTTATTGCTGCTAGGGATTATCTATGTGATCAGCAACATCGTTTACCTCAACCATCAACTGACAAGCCTCGAAGAAAAGACGTTATTTGAAACACAAAAAATATACCCCAGCCTGCCTTTAACAACTGCTCGAATTCAAATTAATAACAGCTATCGAAATGTGGGTGGAGATGAAGGCAGTAGCAGTAGTTTTGCTGGCCTGATGGATCAGTCTATAAAAGCGATTAATACACGGGACATTAAATTTGCTCAATTAGAGTATATCGCCAGTCGGGGACAATTAAGCATGGATGTGACTGCCGAAAGCTATGAGGTCTTGACGCAGTCGCAACGCAATCTTGAAAGCTCGGGCTTAAAAGTTGACATGCGGAATGCTTCTGAAAATGGCGGTGTCTGGACCGCAAGAATTTCTGTGGAGTTAAACCAATGAGTAGTATAAAAGCTTGGTATAGTGGTTTAAATCAACGTGAACGCAGTATGGTTACGGTACTGGGTATTATGATGATCATTTTAATCTTGTTCATCGCCGTTGTAATGCCGCTACGCACTTATCTTAGCGACTTAAATCAATCGGTAGCAACCGCAAAGGAAGACCTACCCATTATCGCTTCTAAGGTTCAGGCACTTCAGGCGCGTTCCGGTAGCAGCCAGGTAACAACTTCTCGCTCGTTAAACCAACTGATTACCACTAGCAGTAAGCGTTATAATTTGAAGTTTTCAAGAATTGAAGAGCGTAAGCGCAATGAAGAGATACAGGTTCGTTTGGACGATGTCGAGTTTGACCAATTATTGCGTTGGGCGGCGCAGTTAGAACAGCAACAGGGATTGGTCATCGACACGTTGCGCGTATCGGATACTGGCACTATTGGAATGGTGGATGCTTCAATTAAATTTATAAAATCATCATAGTTTCACAAGTATAAAATTTATGAAAAAAATTATTATAGGGGCTGCCCTGGCCCTTATTCTTTTTCTACTGATATTCGTTTATATCGCTCCAGCGAAAACCATAACAGGAATGGTCACTGACCGAGTACCGGGATTACAGCTGATCAACGTCGAGGGTTCGCTATGGTCTACTCAGGTGGGGCGACTGAATTTCCGGCAGCTGTCGCTACAAAATATTCAATTGGATACGCATCTGCTCAGTCTGCTGGTGGGAACGCTAAGCTCGTCGATTACAGTTACCGATCCAAACATACAGTTTTCCTCCGACGTAGAACTCGAAGAGGGACGCTACAGGATTGAGAACGGCCAGTATCGAGTTGATACGGCCTATGTCACCTCTTTGATGAACTTGCCCGTGGAAGGGGTATCCGGTGCTGTGGAAGGGTTCATTAAGCAGTTTGAAATGTCGGAACAATCCTTGCTGTCGCTGGAGGCCGAGGGGCAGTGGCGAGATGCGGTAATACAATACACCAATAATGAATTAACGATAGGAACTCTGCACTTTCAGTTATCCAAGGTCAATGAGCGTGAAAATACGGCTCGAATTGAGATTATTGAGAATCAGGGCGTACTTGATCTAAAAGGAACTATTGAAGTCTCGCTGGACAAGCGATTTAATGTAAAATTACATACAACAACTGATTTACCCCAGCACCTTAAAACCTGGGTGTCCCGTTGGGGAAGAACCGAAGGCGAGCGGGTATATCTCGAATGGCAAGGGCGACTACCTTAACTGAGCAAGACTGGAGTAGTATTGATGCTATCCTGCTGGATATGGATGGCACTTTGCTTGACTTATCTTTTGATAATCATTTTTGGCAGACGGCTGTACCTGAAATTTATGCTGAAAAGAAAGGGATTAGTCTGGACGCCTCGCGTCAGTTTCTAGGTCAATGCTATGATGAGTTTAGCGGCACCTTAAACTGGTACTGCACCGATTTCTGGTCAGAAAAATTAGGTATCGACATTATCCAGCATAAGTCAGAAATGGCACACCAGATTGCATTACGTCCTGGTACAAAAGAATTTCTGGAGAGTGTGGCATCGTTACAAAAACGAATTGTTCTGGTGACCAATGCTCACCCGGAAACACTACGGGTCAAGCTAGAGCAAACGGCTCTCGACCAGTATTTTGACGAGCTGTATTCGTCCCATCAATTTAAGCAACCTAAGGAGTCTTCGTTGTTCTGGCAACAGCTGGAACAAGCATTAAAGGTTTCTCTGAAGCGGTGCTTATTTGTTGATGACACTGAAGCCGTTTTAATACGGGCGCAACAATCCGGTGTTAAATTTGTGGTAAGAGTAGAGCAGCCTGATATGTCTAAGCCGGCGAAAAAAAACTCTAGCTTTAACAGTGTGAACCAACTAACCGAGCTACTACAATAAAATTATGTCCTCACAATTGCCAAAAATTAAAAAGCACAAAATTATTGCTCAAACCCGAATCTTTGCTGTAGAAGAATTAGAATTAGAATTCTCGAATGGGGTTTATCGTATCTATGAGCGTTTAAAAGCAGGTAAGCACGGTGCGGTAATGATTATTCCCGTGCTGGATGACGAAACTCTACTGTTAATCAAGGAATATGCTGCCGGTATGGAGCGCTATGAGCTGGCTTTTCCCAAAGGATTGATTGATCCGGGTGAAACTGCCATTGAGGCCGCTAACCGGGAGCTGCAAGAAGAGGTGGGGTATGCAGCTGATAAGTTAACAGATCTTCGTCGGATCACTCTGGCGCCAGGTTATTTAAGTCACCAAATGGATATTGTGGTTGCTGAGTCGCTTTACCCCAGTAAGCTGGAAGGTGATGAACCGGAACCTATTGAGGTTGTGCCTTGGAAAATATCTGATCTTGATGCTTTGTTAGAAATAGAAGAGTTTAGTGAGGCACGAAGTATTGCTGCAATCTATTTGCTTAAGCAGTTTTTGGACAAACAAAAAGCCGCTGAATAACAGCGGCTTAGTCAACCGTATTAACGTTCTTCTGCGGGCATTGAGATAATCTTTTCACCTCTTTCGTCCGTAGTCAAAGTACCGTTCTTTTTAAGATATGACTCAACGGGTTTATCGCCTGCAATAATACGAATGGCGAATGGTTTTTTATGCGACTGTTGTGCATCTTCTGCGACCACGGTAATTAAGTGGATACCTTCTGTCATTGGCGTGACACTAAAGCGGTGGCTGCTGCCTGAGCTCGCTTTTTGCATTGATAGCTGACTATTGCCGTGCAGTACCAATTGTTTGCTTGTCTTTAGCTTAGCTTGTGAGGGGACCGTTTCTCCTTTAAATGTAATGTTGATATCCACAGTTTCACCCACCGCCACGCGCTCTTTAGAAACGCTGTAATCCATCTCGACTTTTGCCGAAGGTTTGCCAGGGCTTTTGTACTCTTGTTCGATTGCACTTTTGGCAATGGTCTGGCTGCTGAAAAAAGCGAATGTCGTCGCTAATAATATTGTGAATGCATATTTCATGGTTTCTTCCTCTACAATCAATTAATTCTGTGTAAACTCGGCATCAAAACATGCGGCAACAGCTGTGTTTTCCGTTGACGCTAATACTGGAACGTCGGCAACGTAAGTGCCAGAGTCAAGATTAGTGGTGATGACGACGTCAGCGGTACCTCCTGCATTATCAAAGGCGACGAGTTGTCCTCGGTTAAAAATATAGGCATCAATGTCCTGAGAGCCTTGAGGGCTCAACCGCAGAGTGTAACTTCCAGTGGCTGATACATTCAGACGTAAAAACTTTCTATTGCCGAGTTTATTGCCATCATCACCAAATGTCGTGATGGTACACAGCTCTCGCATATCGCCGGGGTTAAACGTCTGATAGACTGGCTGCACGCTGGGCTCGCCTTCATCGTCGGTTTCGCTGGAGCCCCAGATATCAACATTGGTTTGGATATTTTGTCCCATCAGCAATTCATCCAGCGCTGCCGAGTCTCCTGAATGATTGTTTTTAAGGTAAGTCATAAAGCTAAAAATGCTGGTAAAGGCTTCCGTGTTTTTCTGCTCACCGGTCAATACGTCATAAATGGCATTCAGGCCAAGACTCGCCAAGTCATCATTAGCGCCATCATAAATGTCGTACAGGATAGACTGAACGGAACCTTCGCTGAACCAGCCTGGATTCGATACAGAGTCATTTTCAACATTAATAGAGAAGCCACTGGCCTGGTCACTACCAAACGAGTCGCGGTAGAAAGGGTCGTCTGTGATAATGCCCGACCAGGCATTACCGAAACCTTCACCAAAAGCAACGCGCATATCAAGACGATCGCCGCCGCCATGAGAGCCGCCGATACTATCTGAGCGGGCATTATTATCTTCGAAGTAGTGTCCCCATTCGTGGATGATGACGTGGCCATCATATTCATCGGTATCGGTATCTTCTGCACCCAGAAGAAATATTTTCCCACCCTGGTAAAAAGAGGTGGTGATGCGCCCGGTTGATGTGTCTCCAGACTCAGGGATATTGTTTGGGCTCCAGTTAATTTCAAGCGGCGATAGCTGTATATCGGCGTCAACGGTTTGTAGCTTGTCGATAATTTCGTAGGTGCGATCGAGAATATGAAAAGGTGCTGCCGCGCGAGTGCCTGTGTAAGAGCTACCGCCCCAGCCAGAAGCGGCATTTAAGTCACGGGTAATACTGGTTGAAGAACCGGTATCGAAACTATCGGAATCGAGCACATATAAGGCTCCGCCATTGGTATTGTCGACCACTTCAACGTCCCAGGCTGGCGTTCCCGTTTTCTTAAGTTCCGCTCTGACACGGACACGGTAGCTTGCTCCGGTTTCCCCTTCCAGCGAATAATTACCGGAGGCGTCACTGTTTGTAGAGTCAATAACGTTGCTACCACTTAGCAGCTGAACCGTGGCTCCACGTATGGGAGCTTGTGTGGTGCCGTTATAGTTCAGACCATTAGTGCTGTTGTTATGAGGCACATTATCGTAAGTTAATTTGCCTGAGATAGTAGCAGGATCTCCACTCCCCGATGCTGGTGGAGTCGAGGTTGATGAATCATTATCGCTACCACCGCCGCAGGCGTATAATAGTACGCTGAAAGCTGTCAGCAATATTAACTTTGTAGTACTCATATAATCTCCTTGAAGGAATTTGCTGCACTAATTCATAGTGAATTCAGCATCAAAACAAGTTGCCATTACGCTGGTACCCGCTTCATCGTAGGCGATGGTGTCTGCAATACTGATGCCTTGCGGTAAATCTACTGTCAGAATCACTGGTTCAATACCTGGTGCTTCGTCTTTGGCAATTTCTTCGCCTTTGTTTAGTATATACCCATCGATATCGTTATTACGTGAAGGCGTTAAAGTCAACGTATAACTGCCAGCAGAGGGTGCGTTTAGCTTTAAAAATCGATGGTTAGCCAACTTATTCCAGTCGGCTCCCTGTGACGTACTGGTACAAACGCGTTGCATATCGCCAGGCTGCATGTCTAGATAAAGTGGCAACGCTTCAGCAACAGTGCCATCATTTGTGGCATTACTTCCCCAGATATCAACATCTGACGTGATGCTTTGCGCTTCCAGTAGTTTGCTGAAGTCATTGCTATACTCCGGGTGCTGCTCTTTCAGGTAAGTCATGAAGGAAAAAATGCTGGTGAAAGCGGGCGTTTCCTTCTGCTGACCTTGCAGCACTGCTAAAATCGGCTTTAAGCCTAGCTGAATAAAGTCTTGCCCATCTGTTGCTTCATCATAGATATCATATAACACAGATTGCACTGAACCTTCACTGAACCAGCCGGGATTGACAACGTTATTGTTTTCGATGGCAATGGAGAAGCCTGCTGCCTGATCAACATCGAAAGAGTCCTGGTAAATGGGCTTGTCGGTGATCATTGCCGACCAGGCATTACCGAAGCCTTCGCCAAAAGCGACCCGCATATCGAGATAGTCGCCGCCAGCGTGGGCGCCACCGATACTGTCGGAGCGTGCTAGATTATCTTCAAAGAAGTGACCCCATTCGTGAATAATGACGTGCTGATCGTATTCGTCGGTATCGACATTCTCGGCACCGAGCAGATAAATCTCGTTATTCTGATAATGGGAGGTAATAATTTTACCGGTTGCAAAGTCCTCGACCTGTGAAGATATATTATTTGGACTCCAGTTAACCGTTAGAGCCGGGAGCTTGACATTATCCACAGCTTTCAACTTCACGATGATATCGTACACTTTATCCAGAATGTGGAACGGTGCAGCGCTACGCGTATTGGCATAGCCTTTACCTTCAACCCAGCCGGAGCTGGCGTGAAGATCTTTATTCAAAGACTCTCTGTTGACTTTGAAGACATCGGTCATCATCGTGTATAACGCCTTATCATTGGTGTTATCGACGACCTTAACCTGCCACTCATGCTCATCACCATCGTCAGTACCATTCACTGATTCAGCCCGAACGCGGATCTGGACAAAAGTGTCCATTTTTTTCAGGAATTTGTACTGTCCGAGTTCGTCCGTAATGTCGGTATCGATGACCTGACCATCTTCGAGCAGTTCGACCGGAACGCCGCGAACTGGTGCATCAAAAGATTTTGTGTATTCGAGTCCGTGAGACAGGTCGCTGTGGGGAACCTTTTCGTAGGTTACCGTCCCTTTAATTTCAGCATTCGGTATATCGCAGCCAGCTATGAGCAGCAGAGCCGCAATTGCGCAAAGTGTTCTCCAAGAATTCATTATCTACCCCAGTTTATTATGCTCTTCGAAGAGTTAACTGAGTCAGTCTAATATAAGAACTGGGGCGGATCGAGTTGCTGGGGTCTATTTTAGCTCATTTTTGATATGATTAATCGCGGTCATTACTTGATTATCGTCGTGATAATCTTGATTTTCCGTGCTTTTTGGCTCGTCAGACTTTTTTGTATCACTTTGTATTTTTGCGTTATCTTTATCGCTTAAGGACTCAAAGGCGACTTCAATATCTGGCGTAATACCTGAGTCCTGAATAGAACGGTCGTTCGGTGTGTAGTAGAGGGAAGTCGTTAGTTTTATTGCATTACCGCCGTGAATGGGAAGGATGGTTTGTACCATTGCCTTGCCGAAGGACTGGCTACCAATGATGGTGGCGCGCTTATGATCCTGTAACGCTCCTGCGACAATTTCTGAGGCTGAGGCTGAGCGGTTGTTGATTAAGACGGCTAGTGGTTTGCCTCGCAGAATATCCCCGGAGGTGGCGTTATGGACTTCGTTATTCTCTTCCCGACGCCCCTTAGTTTTAACGATAACGCCATCGTTCAAAAAGAGATCGCTCACTTCGGTGGCACCATCGAGCAGGCCACCCGGGTTGGTTCTCAGGTCCAGAATTAAGCCGGATAATGGTTTTTTATTTAAATATTCCATATTGCTGATGGCCTGGCTGAGATCATTCGCTGTTCTTAATTGAAATTCGGTAATGCGTGCAAAACCGATGTTATCTTCGAGTAACTGATAGTTCACGCTGGTGGTGTGAATAATTTGTCGCGTAATCAGGACCTTTTTCTCTTCATCATCCTTGTTAATGTAAGTTAGTCTGACCTTGCTGCCGGGGCTACCGCGCATCAGTTCCGAGCCTTCTTCGGCTGGCAATCCTGCCGTAGGGATATCGTTGATATGCGTGATTAAGTCACCTGGCTTTAACCCAGAGTGCTCAGCAGGGGAGTCCTTAAAGACGCTGATGACTTCAATACCATCGTCGATATGATTGGCTTCAATGCCGATACCCGCGTAATCGCCTGTTGCGCTTTCCTGTAGCGCAGCAAATTGTTCGGCCGTTAGGTAGGTTGAATAAGGATCAAGGTTACTCAACATGCCGCGAATGGCAGCATCGAGAATTTCTTTGTCGGTTAACTCTTTGACGTAAGACTTTTTGATTTGTGCATAAGCATCTGCCAATGCCGCCAGCTCATCCAAGGGTAATGTTTCGACAGTATCCGAGGTTCCTGACTCTTTTTCCTGGATAGCCTGCTCATCTAATGGCTGCTCTTTGACGGGATGATCAGCGGACGCAGTGCCGTGTACGACCAGGCTCAGCAGTAATGTCATTAAAGCTAATGGTTTTATCATTGGTTTACGTCCTTCTCTTATCCCATCTTCTCTAGTATTGGTATTGGGCTGGATTAACGGATCCAGGCAACCGGGTTCTGTGGCCGGCCTTTGTAGCGGATCTCGAAGTATAGTCCCGGTTGACCGCTGCCACCACTCCCCCCGGAGGTGGCAACAGGTTCACCAGCTTCAACCCAATCACCTGGTGACTTGAGCAAGCTTTGGTTTTGTCCATATAATGACAAGTAACCTTTACCGTGATCTACAATAACTACTAAGCCATATCCGCGCAACCAGTCTGCGAAAACAACTTGCCCGTGGTGGATGGCATGAACTGAATCACCTTCTTGGGCCCCAATTAAAATACCATTCCACTTCAAGCGTTTACCAAGTTTGTTACTACCGTAACGATGGATGATAGAGCCGCTTGCCGGCCATTGTAATTTTTTCTTAAATTTTCCGAGGCCCGTTAATGACTGTTTTGGCGCAAACTGTCGTAATGCTTTTTCAATGGATTTAATGACTTTGGCTAACTCTTGCTCATCTTTGCGCAGTTTTTCTAAACGGGAGTTTTGATTACTGTAGCTGCGTTTTAGTTTATTCAGGGCAATCTGCTGTTCTTTTTTTAATGTGGACTGTTTCTGCTGCTGTGTTTCCTGCGCTTCCTTTAAGTCGGACAACGTTACCAGCGTAGTTTGAATATCCTGCTCAATAACAGTCAGTCGTTGTAACGTTTGTTGCAGTTCTTTGATATCGTCAATGCGAGCCTGATTGAGGTAGCGATAGTATTCCAGCATTCTGGAAACTTTGGTCGGATCTTCCTGGTTGAGCAATAGTTTCACATACTCCTGACGCCCAGCGATGTAGGCACTTCTTAACTGTGATGCCAGGCGTTGACGCTGCTTTTCACGTAAGCTGGTTTTTTCGCGTTGCTCCACTTCGAGTTGTTTCAGCTTGTCGTTAGCCTGAGTAATTTGCTGTCTGGTCGTTCTGAGTTTTGCGCTGGCTTCAGCCAGCTTTTTATCGATGTGCCGAATATTTTGTTGTGCCTTACTTTGTCGGGCTAAGTTGGTTCTCAATGTTTCCTGAATATCAGCAATCGTCGACTTCAGTATTTTGAGTTCCTTTTCCGCCTGAGCTTTATTCTGTGCGGCAGTTGCAGAAACCGTAACAAGTAAGAGCAGGGTGATAGCCACCAAGAATAGCGCTTGGTGTCGGCTCGTTCGGCTTGGTGGCATCATACGGGATAACAATGGATTACAGCTTAAAAATAGGACGGCCAGTCATCTCTTCAGGAATGGGCAGATCCATCAGAGTTAATAGCGTTGGCGCCAAATCTGACAGCACGCCGTTTGTGACGACAGGTTCGGCTTTGCGCCCGATATATAATAATGGTACCGGCTCGCTGGTATGGGCGGTATGCGCCTGACCGGTGTCGGCATCGGCCATTTTCTCCGCGTTACCGTGATCGGCGGTAATCAGCGCTTCTCCACCCACTTTTTCCAGCGCTTCTACGATACGGCCGATACACTCGTCCAGCGCTTCAATGGCTTTGACGGTGGCTTCGAAGTTGCCGGTATGACCGACCATATCCGGGTTGGCAAAATTACAGATAATGGCATCGTACTGCTGCTCTTCAATCACTTTCACCAGATGATCGGTAACCAGTTTGGCATTCATCTCCGGCTGTAAATCATAGGTAGCCACATCAGGAGATGGGATCAGTTCACGATCTTCGCCTGTAAAAGGTGTTTCAACGCCACCATTAAAGAAAAAGGTTACATGAGCGTACTTTTCGGTTTCAGCAATACGTAATTGCTTTTTACCGAGCTTCATCAAATGCTCACCGAGTACGTTATCCATGCTGATTGGCGGATAAGCAATATTGGCATCAATATCTGAAGCGTATTGCGTCAGCATGACAAAATCGGAAAGCTGTGGGCGTTTACTGCGTTCAAAGCCATCAAAGTTGTCATTGGCAAAAGCTTTGCTGAGTTGACGTGCGCGGTCGGCACGATAATTCATGAAAATAACGCTGTCGCCATCTTCGATAGGAGCGTCCTCACCAACAATGGTTGGTTTGATAAATTCGTCATTCTCATCACGAGCGTAGGCTGCGTTGAGGGCATCGATACTATTATCAAAACGATAATCGGCTTTCGACTGGGTCAGCATATTGTAAGCCAGCTCGATGCGGTCCCAACGATTATCACGGTCCATGGCATAGTAACGGCCAACCATGGTTGCAAGGCGACCTACACCAACTTTCTCGCAAACCTTATCGAGCTTAACCAGACTCGCTTCGGCGCTACGTGGTGGCATATCGCGACCATCGAGGAAGGCATGAATATAAACCTTTTTCGCACCGCGCTGTTGGCAAAGCTTAATCGCAGCATGAATATGCTCTTCATGACTGTGAACGCCGCCGGGAGATAATAGCCCCATCAAGTGTACCGCTTTACCTTGAGAAACTGCTTTATCAATGGCACTAACGAATGCTTCACTGTTAAAAAAGTCGCCCGTCTCTATATCTTTACTGATACGCGTATAGTCTTGATAGACCACGCGACCAGCGCCGAGGTTAAGGTGACCAACTTCCGAATTACCCATTTGACCTTCGGGCAGGCCAACGTCCGTACCGGAACCAGAAATCAAAGTGTGACTGTATTGATCCCAGTACTTATCCCAGTTTGGTGTATTGGCTGCCATGATGGCGTTATCTTTTGGATCTTCGCTATATCCCCAACCATCGAGGATGATCAGGGCCACAGGTTTTGGGCTATTACTCATGAAATTTGATTAAAATGACAAACTTGGGCGCTATTGTATCGTGCCAGCCCTGGTGAGACCAGCCACTGCACCGGTTGTTTGTTATCTGAGCCACATTAAGTCACTGATTTTAACCGTTGTATCTGTATAATGGCCCAAAAAATAAAAGGATTTTTATGAAAACAATATTCTACATTATTTGTATCAACTTGATTTTCCTGTCTTACATCAAGTCGGCTCAAGCCGCTGACGAGATCTATCAATGCCGCTTGGCGGATGGCGCTACGGTTTTTCAGGATAAACCTTGCGATGATAACTCTGAACAAGAGAGCAAGGTTGATTTAGAAGCATTAGCCAAACGTTATCCCTCTGTTTCAAGAGCAGACACCTCATTCAATCGGCGTAATTTAGTCGTGAATGGCGATTTCGAGTCCGGTCTGGATGGCTGGAAACTAAAAGACACATCAAAGACGAGGGAGCAGAATAAAGTCTGGGTTTCTTCCGGTATACTGAAAATACAATCATGGATACCGGAAAAAACACGATTCATTCAGCGAATAGTTCTATTGCAATGTGTGCCGATTGGAAACGCGGCGAAGCTCACTCTGACTGCCAGGTTTAAGCAGATTTTTATGCCGGCCAGGGCAAGCGCAAACCGAATCAATGTTTACTGGATGAAACACGAGGACTGCGAAAACGGCGGTGAATTCGGCCATTATTTAGAGCCGAAAAAGAAACATGGCTGGCAGAAACTTGAAAGGCATCAGTTGATCCCCGCGTTACACTCGAAAGCGGCAATGATCGAAATTACGCAGTCGCCGCTATCAGCAGAGAACAAGGTGGCTTTATGGGAAAACATTGCGCTAGTTCCAACAAAAGCCTATAAGCAATCACTTTCAGCAAAGCCCTCATTGTCAAAACACACCTTACCAATCGGGATGAATTACATAAAAAACTCAAGTTTTCGTAAGGGCCTTGCAGGTTGGCGAGCCAGCTCGAATATGAACAAGTGGGTTAACGGGGCAATACAGACCACCATAAAATCGGATAGCGGCGGTTTAGGCTCGGGCGGATTCAGTCAATGTGTCAACGTTGGTGCAAATCGTTTCTTTGAACTGGGAGGTAAGGTTAAAGTGATGACTACAAAGCCTCGGACAAGTACCCGTCTCAGGCTCCGCTGGTATAGCGAAGTGAACTGTATGGGGCCTTCCAGAGCAGGGTACAAGAACGTTGATGCTGAGCTGGGACAAACAGGCTGGCAGGAGAAGAGTACTGAGATAAATGCACCAGAAGGGATTCGAAGTGCCAGAGTAAATACAACCATTGGTATTAATGATAAAGGCGTTGGAGTCGTTTATTGGGATGACATCTTTCTCAAGGCAGTACAGGAGGCTGGGCCTTCCGTCAGGTAGAGTAGCAAAGGTTAAGAATTAAAGTGTTGAATTTGTCTGGTAAAACATCATATATTGTTTCGCCACAATAATCGCATAACAAGTGTAAAAGAGGAATTTTCGAATGGAATTTATTATTGCTTTAGTTGCCCTGGTCGTTATCGGGATCTTTTTAGGGATCAAAACCGTGTCCCAGGGAAATCAATATACCGTGGAGCGTTTTGGTAAATATCGTAAGACGTTACCGCCTGGACTGCATGTCATTATTCCCATCATCGACCGCATTGGTGCTAAAGTGAATATGATGGAGCAGGTATTGGATATCCCTGCCCAGCAAGTGATCTCGCAAGATAACGCGACTGTTACTATCGACGCCGTATGTTTCTATCAGGTGGTTGATCCGGTAAAAGCGACGTATGAAGTCAACCAACTTCATCGTGCCATGCAAAATCTGGTGATGACCAATATCCGTACCGTACTGGGTAGTATGGACTTAGACTGGATGCTGTCGAAGCGTGATGAAATTAATGCAAGAATTTTAACCATCGTTGATGAAGCGACGAATCCGTGGGGCGTTAAAGTCACTCGTATCGAGATCAAAGATATTTTGCCACCGCGCGATCTGGTGGATGCCATGGCACAGCAGATGAAAGCGGAACGTTTAAAGCGTGCCCAGATTTTAGAAGCGGAAGGCAGTAAGCGTTCAGAAGTGCTCGAAGCTGAAGGTGAAAAACAGTCTCAGATTCTAAAAGCAGAAGGTGAGCGAGAAGCGTCTTTCCGTGAAGCCGAAGCGCGTGAGCGTCTGGCCGAAGCAGAAGCGAATGCAACCACCATGGTGTCGAAAGCGATCGCCGAAGGTAATGTGCAGGCGGTGAATTATTTTGTCGCGCAGAAATATGTTGAAGCGCTTGGTGAGATCGCAACGTCCGACAACCAGAAAGTATTGATGCTGCCGCTGGAAGCATCGTCAGTCATCGGTTCGGTTGCCGGAGTCGCTGAAATCGCAAAAGAAGCGTTCGGAAAGAATAGCTAGGAGGACCTATGGAGTTTTTCTCAGGACTCGAATACTGGCATTGGCTGGTACTCGGTTTACTGCTACTGATATTAGAAATGTTCGCGCCAGGCGCCATCCTGTTGTGGTTCGGCATCGCGGCATTGGTTGTTGGTAGCTTATTGTTACTCTTGGGGGAGCTCCTTTCCCTACAATGGCAATTACTGATCTTCTCCGTATTTTCAATCGTCAGTATCGTGATGTGGAAAAATTACAGTAAAAAAAGACAGCGTGAACATCCCGAAGAAGAAGGGTCATTAAATCAGCGTGGCAAATCATTAATTGGCCAAACTTTTACTTTGGCAACTGCGATTGAAGATGGTGTGGGCAAAGCCAAAGTCGGCGACACTTACTGGCGTGTTACTGGACCGGACTTACCGCAAGGCGCAAAAATTAAAGTCGTTGGGTTTGAGGGCGCGACATTAAGGGTTGAGAAGAGCAAATAACCAGGTAAGTCATATTTGCTTTATAGCAAGTAGTTATATGCCTAAAAAGGCTCTTGATACAAAGAGCCTTTTTTATTAGCATTTAGTGGAAGGATTGTTCTGGTTAAGTTAAATAACTCTGATAAGAAAAAACATTTAATATAAAAAATTATAAAAATTAAGGATGAGAAGGAATGAAAACAATATTATCTACTCTGATAATTTTCTCACTATGTAGTGGCAGACTAAACCCGAACACTCTTTTAAGTGGTAGTATTACCCTTAACAAAGAGGTGTTCAATGGTAAGAAGAAGACAACGTCGGTCATTCAGTCCGGAGTTTAAACGAGATGCTGCGAGT
>NZ_JACNML010000009.1 GCF_020005365.1 Kangiella shandongensis
ACTCGCAGCATCTCGTTTAAACTCCGGACTGAATGACCGACGTTGTCTTCTTCTTACCATTGAACACCTCTTTGTTAAGGGTAATACTACCACTTAAAAGAGTGTTCGGGTTTAGTCTGCCACTACAGTTTCTTCCAGCCAAACAAGTGAAGCAAACTTTTATAAGGAAATCCTGAATTACCTCAACTTCAACAACAATAGACGAAATCATAGAGGGTCAGTTGCAAATAACAGAGCTCGAATCGCTGATTTTCTTTCGGCGAGAGCACAAGAAGTAGGGGAGTCACGTGTAATGCTATTTATTGATGAAGCTGAAAATCTGTCCCACAATCAACTTAGTTGGCTAATCTCCATTCAGAATCAGATTAAACATAATCACGTCAAATTGATGACCATTCTAGTAGGAACAAATGAGCTTAAGGATAAAAAGGAGTCTTTAAAGAAACTAGGCCAAAGGCAAATTACTAGGAGATTTATGACTATGGAGTATAGATTTCCGGGGCTTTCAGTTCCGAGTGATATCAATAGCTTGTTGTCAGCAATCGATAATACAAAAATAAAGATCAACAATAAGGAACAAAGCTTGGTTTCATATTTTATTCCGGCTGCAACAAAGGGCTCCTTTAAAATAAGAGAATACTCAAAGGAAGTATATGAATTATTAATAGGTAGCATTAATCACGATTCCTATAACCATGGAAACCAAAGATTAATTAAAGAACTGCCTATGGAACAGGTAATGGGCTATATTATACATTTACTTGATGTAGCATCAGAAAACGATAATACAAACCTTACGCTTTCTAAAGAACTGCTATCCGACTGCTTAGTCCCACCAATATCGCACGCCATCAACGAGTTTGTGTTTTCTATTAATACTTAAAAGAATTTATCTTTCTTTTCTGGTAACTTCTAACTCTGTAGACAGTCGGATGAATACAACTATTTTTCTATAAAAAATGCGCAATACAAGTATTTATCTATAAAATAAGTGCATTTGCATATTTTTTAGAAAAGTGGTTGTTTTTTAGAAAAGTACTTGCAGGATTTTCGGAGAAGTACTTGTCTGTACATTTACTTAAAAAGATTAAAGTAATTTTGTTAAACACCCATATGTCTCTGTGGCCATTACTTTGGCTCAACAATTAATTTAACATAATATAAGTTATGCGAATATGTGAATGTAAAGTGTCAAACGTTATCAGGTGAACGTAATTACGAGAAAAGTGATAAAAAGAAACATCGCACAGAGCGTTTTTATGGGCATTTCTCCAGAAGCTTTTCTTTGCCGGATAATGTTGATGAAAAGTCAATTAAAGCCGAGCATAAGAACGGTATGCTTTACCTGCATTTGATGAAGGCACCACAAGAAATAACTAAGTCTGTTGATATTAATATTTCTTAGTAATATAGGGCTGACGACAAGCATGTACTCATGCTTGTCTTCTTTTTGTTCCAGCCTGATTTTAACCGTCTTTATATGACAGTTTGTTGTATATTGTCGCGATCAACCAAACGGTAATTCCGCCACATACTGCCCATGCGAGCATGCCAACGAATATGCCAGAAAATGTTAAGTGCCATCCCATGCCCATATCAGCTATGTTGCTATGCATCATATCAGCGAATATCCCCATACTGGTTGTAGGTAATAACCAGATAAAGACGACACACAGAATCCAGATTATAGCTAACCCAATAGCCGTAGCGACTCCAAGGCGTAGCGCATCAATTTTCATAATAGCCTCCCTTGCATTTATTCACACTTACCATGTTACACCCTTTCCTTAAAAATGGTTTGATGCAGGTCATTTTGTGAACAACTATTTTTGACTTACATCAACATTTGCAACCTATTCTATGTTATACCTATAGATATCATATTGTTATCCATATCATTTCAAATTAAAGGAGATGAGGTTATGAGTAATGATAAACAGAAAAAAGAAGCTGAAGAGCTTTTTGAATATATCAAAGGACAACGCGATGATCTCAGAGTACAGGCGCATTTGGCGAAGTTAGAGTTAAAAGATAAATGGAAAGAAACCGAGGATAAATGGCACCATTTTGCTGCCAAGTTTCACTCTCTAAGTCGAGGTACTGACAAGGCGACCGATGATGTTGCCGAGGGTTTTAAACACCTTGGTGAAGAACTCAAACACGCTTATAATGACTTAAAGCAAAGCGTTAAGTCTAAAGACTCAACCGATTGATATATAACAATTAATTTAATTTCAGGAAAGTGCCATGGAGCAGCCTGAGACCACCCTGCCCTTAGCCCATCGTCTGGGCATAGACACAGGACATGAGCCTGTGATTTTCCTCCGTAGGGAATCACCGGTAGCTCGTTCCGAGGGCTTCGAGTCTATGTCTCGTATAGCCGTCGAGGTTAATGACAAACGAATCTTGGCGACTTTAATGATCGTTTATAGCGACTTATTAGAGCCCGGTCATGCCGGATTATCGGAAAAAGCATGGCGTGCATTAAAAGTTAAGCCTGGTGAGCGATTAAAACTCAGCCATGCCCCTCCAATCAGCTCCCTTTCCTATATCCGTGCCAAAGCATTTGGCCATAAGCTGAACCGTAAACAGTTTCATAGCATTATTAAGGATATTGTCGACGGCTATTATATGAATGTGCATCTGGCGGCTTTTATTACTGCCTGTGCTAACAGTAATCTCAATGCCGATGAAATTATTTATCTGACCGAAGCGATGGTTAATACGGGGCAAAAGCTCGAATGGGAGGCCGAGACGGTTATAGACAAACACTGTATCGGCGGGTTACCAGGGAATCGCACCTCCCCTATCATTGTCGCAATTCTGGCGGCTAATGGCCTAACAATCCCCAAAACTTCGTCAAGAGCCATCACATCACCCGCTGGCACCGCTGACGTGATGGAAACCATGACTAACGTCGACTTTACGTTCGAGTCGCTTAAAAAAATTGTCAAAGAGACTGGAGGCTGTTTAGCGTGGGGAGGTTCTGTCAGCTTAAGCCCCGCCGACGATATTTTGATCACTGTTGAAAAAGCGTTAGATATCGACTTTGAGGGACAGTTAATCGCTTCTATTCTGTCAAAGAAAATTGCAGCTGGTTCACAACAAGTTCTGATTGACATCCCCGTTGGTAAAACAGCCAAGGTAAGAAGTCGTGCCGCTGCGGAAGCTCTATCAAAACAACTCATCTATACTGGAAGCCAGCTCGGTATTAAAGTTAATGTCGTTCTCACCGACGGTTCTCAACCTGTCGGCAATGGTATCGGGCCCGCATTAGAAGCTCAGGACGTGTTAGCGGTATTAAAAAATGATAGCCATGCCCCCGCTGATCTGCGAGAAAGAGCCGTCACGCTTTCTGCAAAACTTTTAGAGTTGACAGAAAAGTCTCCCCCCGGACAAGGATACAAGTTATCCTTAGACACACTGACTTCTGGCTTGGCCTGGGATAAGTTCAGACAAATCTGTGAATTACAGGGCGGGTTCACTGAACCCAAAACTTCGTGCTGTACCTACACTATTACAACACCTCGCCGTGTGCTTGTGGAAGAGTTTGATAACCGGCAACTGGCACGGTTAGCGAAGCTTGCTGGAGCGCCAGCGGATAAAACCGCAGGAGTATTTTTACATGCAAAGGTCGGTGATACAGTCAGTGAGGATGGTGCTTTAATGACAATTCACGCCGAAGCTCCCGGAGAACTGGATTACGCCATAAACTTCTATAAAGATAACATGAGCATGCTGAAGCTTAAGGAGCTCAAATGAAGCCGATACTTTTTGATTTATCCTATAATCTAAACTTATCAGCTCAGGTGAGACAAAAGCTTGACGCTGAACTGGGTTCGCTTACGCTCCGTAATTTTCCAGATGGTGAGTCGAGTATCAAGGTCATGGAAGACTGCGAGGACCGCGAGGTGATTGTTATGGCGGACCTGTCCCACCCCAATGAAAAAGTACTTCCGCTCTTATTACTGACACGAATACTCCGGGAGCGAAAAGCAAAAGAAATCAATTTAATTGCCCCCTACCTCCCATACATGCGACAGGATGCGCAGTTTACATCCGGCGAGTCGCAACTGGCCAGGCATTTTGCAGAGCTGCTGTCTGCTCATTTTGATAAAGTGATTACGGTAGAACCCCATCTACACCGTATTCTTCGGCTGGATACTATTTTTTCGATACCGACAGAAACGGTGCATAGCACGATTCCAATCGCCGAGTGGGTCAAAAATCATGTGAAAAACCCTCTATTTATTGGGCCTGACATGGAAAGTTCACAATGGGTCTCGCCTCTTGCCAGACAGTTACAACAACCCTTTTTAGTCGCCGAGAAAAGTCGTAAAGGCGATCAGGATGTCAGTATCATAATCAAAGGATTAGATCACTGTCAGGGACATACCCCAGTGGTCATCGACGACATCATTTCGACAGGTTATACCATGGTGGGTATTGGTCAACGACTGAAAGACGAAGGCTTTAATGAAAGCATCTGTATCGCCACTCACGCCATTTTCTCCGGTGATGCTTATATGCGTTTATCAAAGAATTATTTCGATAAAGTTATCACAACCAATACAGTCCCACATATTTCTAACCAAATTGATGTTTCCGAAGAAATATATCGGGGTTATGCCGCCTGTGGTACAGACAAGCAATATGGCGCAGGTTTATGAATGCAGGGACCCAGATAGACTCAATCAAAAAGCTTGCAACACTGAGTAATGAAAAATTACTCAGTACGCTGGGCTCTGATGTGTCACAAGGCCTGAATGATCACGATATAGAGCAAAGGCAAGCACAATACGGTGCCAATAGCGTTATAAAATATCACCGCACTTCCCTATTGCGCATCATTTTAAATCAGTTTACCAACCCTATCGCCTGGTTATTGCTGGTAGCGGTACTTATTTCTCTTGTTTTCCAAGACTATCTAGAAATGTACGCGATTTTGGCTGTGTTATTTATCAATGCGGCCATTGGGGCTATTACCGAGCTGAAAGCGCTTGATTCGATGGAAGCATTAAGGAGCATGAGCGAAGCTCAGGCACTTGTTTTACGGCAGGGAAAGCGGATCACCATAAACTCATCCGAGTTAGTTCCTGGTGATATTGTTTTGTTAGCCGCCGGAGATCTGGTAACCGCAGATATGTGTTTACTCGAGTCAAATAAATTACAGGTCGATGAGTCTGCATTAACCGGTGAGTCGTTGCCCATTTCTAAGAATAACACCCCCACACATTATATCGAAGACATACAAAATCCCAGGCTATTATATAAAGGTACAGCTGTGCTGAGAGGTACTGGTGTCGCTGTCGTTGCCAATACTGGCGCTCATACCGAACTGGGAAGGATCAGCATACTGATTGCAGAAGCGACGCCGGAGCGCTCGCCGCTGGAGAATAGAATTCAGCATTTAAGCGGACAGCTGATCAAGCTAACGCTGGGCCTGATCCTTGCCATTACTATTTTAGGACTGATTAAAGCAGAATCTTATCTTGAGCTCATTAAAACCAGTATCGCGCTAGCTGTTGCAGCGATCCCCGAAGGGATGCTTATTGTAACAACATTGGTGCTGGCACGTTCGATGCTAAAGCTCGCTAAGAAGAATGTGCTGATCGAAAGGTTATCAGCCATTGAGACGCTGGGCTCAACGACCCTGATCATGACTGATAAGACCGGAACCTTAACTGAAAACAAAATGTTAGTCACCGAACTGTTAACGAACCTAACTGAAAGAGCCCACCTGAATGAGTTACAACAACCCATAGATCCAGCGGTAGCTTCCCTGGTTGACGTTGCAGTGCTTTGCAACAATACCAACCGGGATGAGTTAAAAGGCGATCCTATCGAGATTGCCTTAATAAAAATGGCACAGCAAATTGCTCCGGAACAGCTACAGAAACTGAATCAGTATGAGAAAGTTGCGGAGCAACCCTTTGATCCAGATGTCCGGTACATGATTACCTGCCATTCACTACCTTCTTCGTCGCAATTTCAAGTATCAATCAAGGGAGCTCCCGAGAGCATTATTGAGCATTGTCATTATTACCTTGATGGCTCTAACAAGGTCGCATTAAGCCCAGACCTGAAAAGCCAGTGGCTAAGCAGTATAAATCAGATGGCAGAGTCGGGGTTAAGGGTTCTGGCGTTAGCTTATCGTGTGAGTGATACCTCTTCAGTAGCGGTGGATGGCAACTTCTGCCTTATCGGTATCGTCGGTATGGAAGATCCTTTACGAGAAACCGTGCCAGAGGCTATTCAGCAGTGTCACGATGCGGGTATCCGAATTGTCATGGTGACCGGAGACAACGGGTTAACCGCCAGTAAAATTGCCAAAAAAATCAACCTCGGGGAACAAGGTGACAATACGACACTAACGGGCGTTGAGCTCGAGGAAATCGTAAAACATCAGTCGAAAGAAAGCGATGAAAAGCTGTATCAGGTCGATATCTTCTCGCGCGTTAGTCCTAAACAAAAATATGATCTGGCCGAATTCTATCAGGAAAGAGAGCACATCGTGGCAATGACAGGTGACGGGGTCAATGATGGGCCTGCCCTTAAGAATGCAGACATTGGTATAGCCATGGGTATTCGAGGCACTGAAGTCGCCAAACAGGCTGCGGATATGGTGCTGCTGGATGATTCCTTCCCTGCTATAGCAGAGGCGGTTTCCCAGGGCCGTACCGTTTTCAACAATATCAGGAAGTTTGTCCTCTATTTGCTATCGTGTAATTTAAGCGAAATTTTGGTGGTTTCTTTAGCGGTCCTGTCCGGTTTTCCGATCCCGCTACTGCCACTACAAATCCTCTTCTTAAACCTGGTCACAGATGTCTTTCCCGCCCTGGCTTTAGGAACCTGCAAAGGTGAAGAAGATGTGATGAAACAACCGCCTCGTGATCCTGCAGAGACTATTATTGAGAAAGAACACTGGTTACAGATAGTCACCTACGCCGTGCTATTGTCCATCATCGTCTTTTCAGCTTTCCTGGTAGATTTATATTATTTTGAGTCGTCTTCGGATCACGCTGTGACGATAGCCTTCCTCACGCTGGCTATCTCGCAACTGTTACACGTTTTTAATATGCGCGAGGAGAAAAAAAGAGTTTGGAAGAATGAGATTACTCGAAACCTCTATATCTGGATTGCCCTTGCGATATGCTCCCTTCTCTTATTGTTTGCCGTGCATATTCCTCTGCTTTCTAAGGTTTTGAATATCGTGCCTATGGGCTGGAGCTCCTGGCTTCTGGTCTTCGGCTTTAGTTTCCTAACCGTTCCGTTGTTTAATATCATCCACCTTTGGCCGATTATTCGACGACGTTAGGAGCCTTATCACCAAATTTATTAAAGTTCTGAACATTTAGCAGGGTTGTATAGGCGATATTATCGATGGAATCGTTGGTATAAAATGCAATATGAGGTGTGATAACCACATTATCCATCTGCTTGAAACGATTGAACATGGCATCATCTACTGACTTAGCATGATCCTTAAAGAACAGGTTCTTTTCGTATTCATAAACGTCCAAACCAGCATAACGCACCTTGTTTGTATCGAGAGCATCGATTAGATCTGTGGTTCGAATCACAGGCCCACGAGCGGTATTGATAATCGTAACCCCTTGCTTCATCTTTTCAATAGTTTCTTTATTAATCAAGTGGTTAGTTGTTTCATTTAAAGGACAGTGTAAACTAATGACATCCGCTTGTTGCCATATTTCATTTAAGCTAACCCATTCTAGCAACTCGGGTTTAGATTCGCTAACAGCTGGATCATAACCAATCACCCGGCAGCCGAAACCTTTCATGATCGATGCATAGGCGCTGCCAATATCCCCTACTCCTATAACGCCTATGGTTTTATCGTAGACACTTTCTCCCAGATTTCCATTGAGCGCGAATTGACTATTGATTAGCCGTTTTTGTAATAAAAACATTTTCCGATATAAGCATAGCAGTAATGTTACAGCGTGTTCGGCAACTGACTGAGGTGAATAGCCTGGTACGTTCATAACCGTCATCCCCAGTTCTTTTGCTGCAGTGATATCGACATGATCATATCCCGTCGAGCGTAACAGTATCAGTTTTACTCCTTGCGCTCGAATAAACGATAAGAGAGCTTTATCTAACGGGTTATTAGCAAAAATACTGATCGCAGAGGCTGACGCCAGTTGTGAAACATGTTCCTCTGTTAATGCGCTATCAACAAACGACAGCTCAAAATTAAAAGACTCTTTATTCTTTTGTCGGTAGATCGGCTTCTCAAAATCCTGCACACCAAACAGAACGAGCTTCATGACAACACTTCCTTATATGCTTACTGAGATGATCTTCTGTTTAGTGTTATTGAACAACCCGTAAAAGGCAATGCTTATCCGAGCAATCATTGATACCGATCAAAAAACAGACAGCAAAATAAAACGATAGTGTTATATTATTAGATAAGGAAAACAGAGGGTATTCCTATTAATGCTTAACTTGGACTGGCTCCTATTACTTTCTGGTGTTGGGATATTTCTTTGGGGAATGTCCATGGTTGAAGCTAGTCTGACAAAACTCGCCTCTGGAAAGCTGCACTACTATATCGGAACCTGGACCAATACTACTCTGTCCGCGGTAATCACTGGAGCGCTGTGCACAGCATTAATCCAAAGTAGTTCCTTATTAACTCTTATCGTACTCGCCCTGGCGAGTTCGAAACTGCTGAACCTGAAACAGGCTGTTGGCGTTATTTTTGGCGCCAATTTAGGTACCACAGCTACAGGCTGGCTGGTTACCTTACTGGGATTTAAGATCAGTCTCGGTGATATAGCCATTTATATTATCGGCGTATCGGCCTTAGCTCGCTTATTTTTCAGAAACAGAAGCCAATATGGCCTGACGCTTTCTTTAATTATTAGCATTGGTTTAATTCTATTCAGTCTGGACTTAATTAAAAACTCAACTTTAGGTCTCAGCGAAACGATTGATATCAATGCAAGCGGTACGGCTGTACCTTTTGCCTTTTTTATAACAGGTATCGCTTTGGCAACCCTGTTCCAATCAAGCTCGGCAGTCATGATTATGACGTTAAGCGCCGCCAACGCCGGGCTCATTAATCTGGAAAGTGCTATTTCGGTCGTGATTGGCGCTGATCTGGGTACAACCAGTACCGCAGCACTGGGCAGCATCAATGGCGCAAAGATTAAAAAACAACTCGCGCTTACTCACTTCAGTTTTAATTTTGTTATTGCTTTTATTGGTTTATTTGTGCTGTTACCTCAGGTTAATAACGTTTTAGACTGGCTCAACTGGCATGATCCGCTACTGCCTATCGTTACGTTCCATAGCCTGAATAACGCCCTGGGTACCCTTCTATTCTCTCTATCGATAAAACCATTTGTTGCATTTGTATCCAAAAGGTTCGGTGAGCAGCGTAATACTATCGAATCTCGCTTTTCATTAATTCCTTTAGATGCCCCGGCGGTCGCATTAAAACAGCTCAGCGATGAAGGGAAACATTTTCTTCTTGCAGTGGCCAAGTTTAATCAGCGCGGCTTAAAACAAAACCGTAACTATGCCAGCGAGTATTTGCAGTTAAAGAAAACCGAAGGCGTTTTTATTGATACCTGTCAGAAGCTATCGAAGCAGGTGATTAATGATCAGCAAACTAATGATATTTACAGCCTGCTATCAGCCATAAGAGACGGAACCTACTCGGCTAAGGCGTTAAAAGATATAGCGCCGGACTTAGAGGTTATGGACATACAAAACCAACTAAATAAAACCAATATTGTTCCACTCTTTACATTAACCAAAGCATTTTATGATGAGCAACAGGTTCATCTCGGCATTAACGCTGACGACAGCTCACAGGATATGCAGGAAACGGCAGAAGAGTTTTATCATACATTCAGGTCGACTCAGGAAACCCTCTTCAGCTCGGAGGTGTCACAAGATTTGCCAATTGAACAAGTTTCAACCTTGTTGAACATTAATAAACAGCTATATACGTCATCTAAATACTTTATTAGTGCACTAAATAGTATTAACCTTGTTGTTAAGGAGAGTTCTCATGAAAATTAACATCCATGGGGCTGCGGAAGAAGTTACAGGCTCATGTTCAGAAATATCAGTCGGCCATAACAAGTTTTTGGTTGACTGTGGGTTAATTCAAGGCTCTTGGAAACATGAAAAAAGGAATGCCGAACCGTTCCCTTTTGAGCCCGCCGATATTGATGCCTTAATTTTGACCCACGCCCATATCGATCACAGCGGTCGTCTACCTTTGCTTGTTAAATCAGGTTTTTCAGGACCAATCTACTGTCATAAGGCTAATCGAGAGTTACTTGAAATTCTATTATTGGATAGCGCTTATCTACAAGAAAAAGAAGCCGAATGGAATAACCGAAAACGATTGCGCAAAGGCTTACCCGAAATAGAGCCACTTTATACTCGCGCTGATGTGCCAGCAGTTTTAGAGCAACTACATTTAGTCGAATACAAAGAAAAGCTCCAGCTGTCGAAGGATACGGCATTCCGCTTAAGAAATGCCGGGCATATATTAGGCTCTTCCCATTTAGAGTTTTATGCGAATGAACAAGGCAAAGAAAAAACGGTCGTCTTTAGTGGTGATATCGGCAACCCTGGCGCTCCAATCCAGCAGGATCCAGACATTGATGGTCAGCCGGATCTGGTCATTATGGAGTCAACCTACGGCAATCGTAACCATATCTCGTGGGAAGAGTCGGAACAAGAATTGAAAGAGTCTATCGAACATGCTGCCCGAGACGGCGGTAATGTGCTGATACCGGCCTTCGCTGTAGGGCGTACGCAGACCATACTTCACTACTTTGCAAAGTACTTCCGCGAGTGGCACCTGGATCAGTGGGATATCTTCCTTGATAGTCCTATGGCCATAAAGGTAACCGAAGCTTATGAAGGCTACAGCTATCTCTATAAAGAAACAACACAACCCTTCTGGTCAAAAGGAGCATTATGCCGTCATATCCCAAATCTGCATTTTACCGCAGATACCAACGAGTCGATGGCTCTTAACTCGATAAAGAGTGGCGCCATTATCATTGCCGGAAGTGGCATGATGACGGGTGGGCGAATAAAACACCACATGAAACATAACTTATGGCGCAGCCAGTGCGACTTAATCATTACAGGTTTCCAGCCGGAAGGAACGGTAGGAAGAAGAATTGTTGATGGCTCCCCTTTTATTAAGCTTTGGGGAGAATCTATCCGAGTCGCCGCATCCGTTCACACTATAGGAGGGCTCTCAGCACACGCCGGTCAACGTGATCTGCTTCACTGGTATCAAAAATTCAGTAACAGCCCGCCAGTTATTTTGAACCATGGTTCAGCATCGACCATAGAAGAATTTAAAGATTTTTTACAACAGCATACATCCGGCGATATAACTATTGCGAAAAAAGGCCAAACATTCAACTTATGACGCCGGTGTTATGACTTTTCGGCCTAACCGTATGGTTCCATTGATCTTTTATCATGGCATATCACGGCTATATTATTTACAATCCACGGCTTTTTTATAGCCTGAGTTCGAGCGCTTGATTTGATTTACATCTCTCGCTCGGTATAGTGGTAACTGAAAATAGGAGTTGAGGGATTTTATATGTGTAACAATTGGACGAAAATATCTCTGGCAGTATTGTGTGGTTTACTTGCTGCTCCAACGACCTCGTTTGCAGAAGAGGATGAAACCGATATCAAGCTAGGCGGCGCCGTTCGCCTAAACTATGGCTGGAAAGATTATACAGATGATAGCGACGGTCAGTTTGACTTTGAGCTATTTGCTGTAGACGTTGACATCACTAAAGGTAAGTGGTTCGTTGACTCACAGTTTCGTTTTTATCAGTCTTTTAATGCCGTGCATCACGCTGAAGTTGGCTATAATTTTGATGAGTCGGATCGTGTTGCAGTCGGCGTATCTCAAGTACCTTTCGGCATCAGCCCCTACTCTTCCCATGGCTTCTGGTTCGGCGGAACTTATTACCTGGGGTTTGAGGATGACTACGATACCGGTGCGAAGTGGACACATAAAGCCGGCGACTGGACTTTCGACACGGCTTACTTTTTCAACAGCGAATACGACGATTCGGCCCGTTATGGCAGATATTCGTTTGACGTTGCCAGTATAGATGGTCGAGACAACAAAGAAGACGGCCATGCTAACTTTAGAGCGCAATATCAGTGGGGCGACCATGTAATAGGCGCTTCGGTTCAGGGCGGCAAATTCCGCAACCGTACCACTGGTGAAAAAGGCGAGCATGCAGCTGCCGCTGTTCATTTTGATGGGCGCTATGATACCTGGAACATTCAACTACAGCATATCTATTATTACTTTGAAGATGCACCAGAACTTCAAACAGCAGACAACAGAATTGCGATGTCAGCATTCGATTTCCCGTTTGAAATTGCTGCTGAAGCAAATGTCACAAGTTTCAATGTTGCAAAAACCTTCAAGGTTGGTAATGAGTTCGTAGATAAGGTGGTTTGCTACAATGACTTTACTTATACAGCAACTAAAAATGAGCCCGGTCTAACGGACTCAATCCAGAATGTTACTGGTTGTACCTTAATTAAAAATGGACTCTATACTTACATTGACTGGATTGCCGGTAAAAATATGTGGTTTGCGGGCGGCCCAGGTATTGGCGTCTATAATGGACCAGAAAAGTGGCGTTCACGCTTGAATATTAATATTGGCTATTACTTTTAATCTAAAGGGGGATACATGAGTGACTCTGATAAAGAGCATAATGAAACACAAAATCCACTCCATGAAAAATATGATACAGAACACGAAATAGGCGAAGATAACGTCGAATTGCTGGGTATGGATTTACATAACCCAGTATTTTTCACCTCCTCTTTTTTCGTTATTTTCTTTGTCATTTTAACGTTAATATTCCCGAAGGAATCGAGTGATTATTACGAGGCAGCAAAAGACTGGTCAATAGCAAACTTTGACTGGTTATTTATGATAAGCGGCAATGTTTTTGTTCTATTCTGCTTATTTTTACTTGTTTCTCCTTACGGAAAAATACGAATCGGTGGCAAAGACGCCAAACCCGACTTCAGTATCCTTTCATGGTTTGCCATGCTGTTTGCTGCAGGCATGGGAATTGGCTTGATGTTCTGGAGCGTGGCAGAGCCTGTCGGTTACTTTACTGACTGGGCAGGAACACCGTTTAATGTCCCACCACTAACCGAAGAAGGTAGGGATTTAGCCATGGGAGCGACCATGTTTCACTGGGGGCTACACCCATGGGCTATCTATGCGGTCGTCGCTTTGTCGCTCGCATTTTTTGCTTATAACTGTAATTTACCTCTAACCATACGCTCAAGCTTCTACCCTTTGTTTGGAGAGCGCGTTTGGGGAGTAACAGGCAATATTATCGATACCGTAGCTGTTTTAGCGACCATCTTTGGTTTAGCAACTTCACTGGGTTTCGGTGCCCAGCAAGCGGCTTCCGGTTTGCACTTCTTATTCGATGTGCCGAATACCATTACTACCCAGCTGGCGATCATCTTCGGTGTTACGATGGTGGCAATCTTTTCGGTCGTTCGAGGCCTTGAAGGCGGCGTTAAAATTCTCAGTAACATCAATATGTCGCTTGCTGGGATTCTAATGATTTTCGTTATTATTGCTGGCTCAACCACCCTGATACTTAACGGTATTGGTAGTACGCTAGTAACTTATGTCGAACACATTATACCGCTCAGTAACTGGGTTGGACGTGAAGATACAGACTTTTATAGTGGCTGGACGATTTTCTATTGGGCCTGGTGGATTTCCTGGTCGCCTTTTGTCGGCATGTTTATCGCCCGTGTTTCAAAAGGACGTACCGTCAGACAGTTCATTGGCGCAGTTCTGGTTATCCCAACGCTACTAACAGTCGTTTGGATGTCAACCTTTGGTACCATGGGTTTAGAGCAGGTTCAGAATGGCATTGGTGAGTTAGCCAATGGTATTACTGACAAATCCCTTGCCCTATTCCAGATGCTGGAGAACTTGCCACTAGGCTTTGTTACCTCCTTTATCGCCATTGTGTTAGTTCTGGTCTTTTTCATCACCTCTTCTGACTCCGGCTCTCTGGTCATCGACAGTATTACCGCCGGTGGTAAGATTGATGCACCAGTAACACAACGTGTATTCTGGGCAGTGATGGAAGGTGTTATTGCCGCAGTTCTACTATATGGAGGTGGAGAGCAAGCCTTAGGTGCGTTACAGGCAGCAGCCATTACTGTAGGGCTACCCTTCTCACTTGTCCTATTGCTGATGTGTGTCAGCTTATTCCTGGGACTTAGAGCAGCCTACAATTTGAACTACAAAAATAAATAAACACCCACAAAAAAGCCCCTGTCCCAGGGGCTTTTTCTTATATTTCAATCAATTCTATTATTGGATGCAGGCGTACTTTATATCCAGATAATCACTAACCCCATACTTCGAACCCTCTCGCCCCATACCAGACTCTTTGACACCTCCAAATGGCGCCATTTCATTGGACAACATACCGGTATTGAGCCCAATCATGCCATACTCCAGGTTCTGGATTAATCGTTGAATTCTTTGTCGGTCTTCAGTATAAGCGTAAGCAGCCAATCCTGCCAGGGTTTGGTTGGCCGCCGCGATGACCTCCTCTTCATCACTGAAAGAAATCAACGCAATGACTGGGCCAAAAATCTCTTCACAAGCGATATCCATATCGGCGTTAACATTGGATAACACTGTCGGCTCAACAATGTTCTCAAACTCTTTACTCATATGTCCACCAGCCAGTATTTCGGCACCAGCCTCGGTAGAACTCTTTATTAACCTCAATACCTTGTCGATGCCATTTTGGTTAATCAGGGGCGTTATCTGAACCCCATCCGAAAGGCCATTACCAAGCGTCAATTCCGACACTTTTTTTCCAATGGTTTTAATAAACTCCTGATACAAGTTTTCATGTACAAAGATACGATTTGCACACACACAAGTCTGTCCAGAGTTCCTGAATTTGCTGGCCATTAATCCATCAACCGCCGCATCAATATCCGCATCATCGAAAACAATAAACGGTGCATTGCCTCCCAGTTCCATAGTTACCTTTTGCACATTATCGGCTGATTGGGCTATCAGTTTTTTACCCACGGCTGTTGAACCAGTAAACGAAATTTTTCTTACCGTTGGGCTTGAGGTTAAGGCCTTGCCAACCTCACTGGAGTTTGTCGTTGGGACAAGGTTAATAACGCCTTTCGGTATACCTGCCTGATCCGCTAATTCAGCCATTGCCAAAGCCGACAGAGGTGTTTCGGCAGCAGGTTTTATAACGACAGTACACCCAGCCGCCAGCGCTGGCGCTACTTTTCGGGCAATCATGGCCTGGGGGAAATTCCAGGGAGTGATAATCCCCACAACCCCGACAGGGAGCTTATGGATTTGTATTTGTTTATTACCATCGGGGGAAGGCAGCAAGTCACCGTTGATCCTTAATGCTTCTTCCGCAAACCACTTGATGTAGGAAGCACCATAGATGATTTCATTTTTGGCCTCCTGTAATGGTTTACCTTGCTCAATGGTCAAGATTTCAGCCAAATCGTCCACATTGTCGATAATCAGCTGATACCAGGTAAGTAACAGATTGGATCGATCTTTAGCGGTCGTTTTACCCCATGTTTTAAAAGCATCTGAGGCGGCGGCAATAGCTTGCTCGGTATGCTCTGGACCACAGTTCGCAACTTTTGCGATGACTCCATTATCAAAGGGATTATCTACTTCAAAAGTACTATCTGTAGAGATCCACTGACCGTTAATAAACGCTTGTTCTTTCAATAATTGTTTATTCATATCCATAAAAAAAGATGGCTCTATAGTAAGAGCCATCTTAACGAACAAAACCATTTTTTCAAAAGAACAGTTGGTAATATTTGTATTTCTTTACACCTACATTCGCTCCAATGTTTCGATTCCTAGCAGCTCAAGCCCTATTTCCATTTGAGCCAGGCAGATTGATGACAGTTTCAACAAGCTGGCACGCTTAAGCTCATCCGGCTCTTTGAGAATATGTTGTTTTTGATAAAAGGAGCTGAAGTCCTGTGCCAAATTATACAAGTGCTCGCATAAGAAATGTGGAGCTCGCTTTTCAATCGTCTTATCCAGCGCCCCATTAAACTCAAGCAGTTTAAAGGTTAACGCTTTTTCATTATCCGATGTCGGTAATAACTCGCCTGGCTGAGCGTTAATATCAGCAGCCTTACGTAGAATTGATTTAATACGAGCCACCTGCATCAATAAGTAAGGTCCGGTCTTACCTTCAAATTCGCTGAACTTCTCCAAGTCAAAAATGTAGTCTTTGATACGGAAATTACGTAAGTCAGCGAACTTTAACGTCGAGATAGCAACTTTATGAGCAATGTCTTCTTTTTCGGCCTCTTCAAAGTCGACACCAAAATTTGACTCAGCCAGCTTTTTACGAGCTTCGTCTTTAGCCATTTGAATTAAGTCATGCAGTTTCATGACTCCACCACTACGGGTTTTAAATGGCTTACCATCTTTACCATTCACCGTCCCGAAGTACGTATGCTCATAAACCGTGCTCTGCTCCATTCCCATAAGATCGGCAGCGGCAAAAACCTGTTTAAAGTGCTGTTGCTGACGCCCATCAACTACGTAGAGAACAATATTAGCTTTATCATCATGAACACGCTCATACAGCGTCGCCAAATCCGTTGTGCCATACATCACGGCGCCATCTGACTTTCTTAAGATCAGCGGTGGCATCAACTTCTCACCTTCCTCATCAAGGAAAGGTACGATTAACGCCCCCTGATCTTTTATCGAAATATTTTTCTCTTCCAGCTCAGCCAGTACTTTCGGAATAAATGGATCGGCATCACTTTCACCTTTCCATAAATCAAACGTCACGCCGAGCTCGCCATAATCACGTTTTAAAGTAGCAATCGACACTTCAACGAAATGCTTCCATAAGGCACGGTAGCCTTCTCGGCCATTCTGTAGCTCTAAAGTCGCCTGACGGGCTTTTTCTGCCGCTGCATCATCGCTTTTGCATAACCCTGATTCTTCAGGATAGATCGTCTCGAGATCCTGAATCGTGACTGGCGATTCTTCCGGGTAAGGACCCGTATAGTTTTCATCAAAATAAGGCAGATCAGGCTGGCGTTTTTTCAGCCCTTCAATGAGCATGCCCATTTGAGTCCCCCAATCCCCTAAATGCGCGTCAGAAACCACATTGTAGCCCTTAAAACGGAAGATACGCTGTAAGGCGTCGCCGATGATCGCCGTACGTAAGTGCCCCACGTGCATGGACTTAGCCACGTTAGGCCCACCGAAGTCGATCATAACCTTGGTATCAGATAAATCTTCTGCACAACCGAATGTGTGATCATTACTGAATGACTTTAACTTTGTAGCGAGATAATCCGAATGGAGGAAAACATTAATAAAACCCGGACGAACGATTTCTACGTTTTTGATTATGTCGTTATCAGGTAAGGCTGCAACTACTTTCTCGGCAGTAACAAACGGGTTGCCAGCCCCTTGCTTGGCAGCCGCCATAGCACCGTTACATTGAAAATCACCCAACTCTGGACGCGAGCAGCGCACAGTCGCGCCAAAATCAAAAGATAAATCGTTTGCTTCGAATGCTTGACCAAATAGTTGGCTTAAATCGTGTTCAATGGTGGTTAACATGGCTTAACTTCTTAATGTCTATAAAAATTGAGAGTAAAAAACTGCCGGCATTATACTAAAATCCTGGTCTTAATTGCTATGCCAGTAACAATTAATCACGGCTTTACTGATTAATGCTAGAAAGAGGAACCGGGTTGCTGTAAAAACTTCTGTTCTTCGGTGGTTGAGCGGCGGCCCAACGCTTTATTTCGATGGGGGTAGCGGCCAAAACGGTCGATAATCTCTTTATGTTTAAGCTCGAAATCGTAGCCGTAGTCCTTATCCAGCTGAGCATATAGCTTGACGGCTTCCTGATGGATCTTTTTCGACTCACTGTGCATGAAAGGTAAATACAAAAACTGCTGTTCCTGCTGAGATAGCTGTTGATTAAAACCTTTCTCAATAGCGACTTGAGCCAGAGTTAAGGCATGTGCATCCTGTGCAAAAGCTTTTGCCGAATCACGGTAAATATTACGTGAGAACTGGTCCAGGACGATAACTTCTGCCAGACTGTCTTTAGCCGTACTGCGCCACTCAAAAAGCTCTCCGAGAGACGCTTGACGATGTAATTGCCCAAAGCGCTCCTTGATACTTTGATCCAGAGACTCACTTTTAGTCCACCAATCTTTAGGACTTAATTCTTCAAACCAAAAAGACAATACCTCTTTAGGATTCATCAAGCTGCCCTCTTATCTCTTCCAGTAAATTGTTGCTTGCCAGTTCTATCATATTCAATACGTTGGCGAACCCGTCCGCTCCACCATAATATGGATCTGGCACTTCATCTATCTCCAAATCTGGAGCATAATCACGAATAAATAACTTCAACTTATCATTATATCGTGTTGTTTTTAAAAGAGATAAGTTATGGTAATTTTCGAGGTCCATGGCAATAATAAGATCAAAGTCCACAAAGTCTTTTGCTTCGGCTTGGCGGGCCCGAATATAGGACAGATCGTAACCGGCTTTACGCGCCTCGCGCTGTGATCGGCTATCAGGTGACTCACCAATATGAAATGCACTGGTGCCAGCGGAGTCCACCCTAATTTGTTGCTCAAGCCCCGCTTGATTAACCTTATGCTGAAACACACCCTCAGCGGTTGGTGAGCGACAAATATTCCCCAAACACACAAAAAGAACCGAAAACTGATGCATTCTTTAGACCTCTATAACTGGTGCTTTCTATAGTACGTATTGGCAGCGTCAAGATCTTCAGGGGTATCAACGCCTAATCCAGGTACCTCCTGCGCTGCTTCTACGTGTATGTGGTATCCATTAGCAAGAACTCTTAGCTGCTCCAGTGATTCCAGCTTCTCAATATCAGCCGGCTTCATTTGCACATACTGCTTTAAAAACCCAGCGCGGTAGGCATAAATACCAATGTGTCGCTGACAACCCTCCAAAGCTGCCACTTTGTTCTCTTCGAAGCTTCCTCTTTGCCAAGGGATCGGGGCCCTTGAAAAATAGAGTGCTTTACCGTTATCTGCCGTAACAACCTTAACAACGTTGGAATTAAAAACTTCTGACTCGCCGGTGATTGGAGTACTTAAAGTCGACATAACACAATCTTTATGCTCACCGAGGTTTTGTGCCACCTGGCTGATATTTTCCGGTGAAATAAAAGGCTCATCTCCTTGCACATTGACCACGATATCATCGTCATCCAGCCCCTCTTTTTCACAGACTTCAGCTAAGCGGTCACTTCCCGAAGCATGATCGGCTCGAGTCATACAGGCGTAGCCACCGAAGTCAGTTATCACCTGCTCTATCCGCTTATCGTCAGTCGCCACAATCACCTTGTCAGCTCCCGACAAAAGTGCTCTGTCGTAGACATGTTGCACCATCGGCTTATCACCGATCAACGATAGAGGCTTACCCGGTAAGCGAGTTGAAGCATAGCGAGCCGGGATAACGACAATGAACCGTGCCTTAGGCATATTTATCCAGCTCCTCAGCGGCCACCTTACGCGCCTCGTCTTCAAGCATAACAGGAATGTCATCACGAATCGGGTAAGCCAACTTATCAAAGCGGCAAATCAGTTCCTGTTCATCTTTATCGTAGAGCAGCTCGCCTTTACATAAAGGGCAAACCAGCACATCAATTAACTTATGATCCATAGTCTTTCTCGTTTATCGTAGCAGCTGCAGTAATTTTTGCTGTACTGCTTCTGCACATGAGTCGTTTAATACTGTATTTACAGGCAGATAATACATTCTATTATCTGCAAATGGATAACATTTTACCGCATCTTTCTCGGTCATCAGAATGGGACCTTGCATCCCCTCGAAATCGCTAAGCGAAAACTTATGATGATCGGGAAAGCTATGCGCCTCGACGCTATAGCCTTCTGCCTTAAGCGTATCAAAAAAACGTTTGGGATTACCAATGGCAGCAACGGCATAAACGCTGTGCTTCTGTATTTTCTCCTGATGTGCCAACGGCTTCACTGGCTGGGGATCTAGCACCATATCCTGACCATTGGTAATGATTATATCAACGTCATTCAGTCTCGATTTAGGTTCTCTTAACGGCCCCATGGGCATAAGCCAGCCATTGCCCAAGCCACGCCCCCCATCGACCACAGCAATTTCTAAGTCGCGTTGTAACGCGTAATGCTGTAGTCCATCATCGCACAAAATGATATCACAGCCGAGTTCAACCAGTTTGTGCGCACCGCGGCTACGAACAGGATCAACGACAACGGTCGCCCGGGTTCGTTGATAAATAAGAAAAGGCTCGTCGCCACACAATGCAGCGCTCGTTTCATCGAGCACTAATAATGGGAAAGAGTCACAGCTTCCACCGTAACCGCGTGTAACCAGGCCCGGCTTATAGCCTTTGGCCATGAGCCATTCGATAAGGTAGATAGATAAAGGTGTTTTACCGGTGCCACCGACATTGATATTTCCGATAACAACCACCGGCTTATCAACTTTGGTCGACTTAAAAAGCTCTACACGGTAAAAAGAGCGCCTTAGCCACACAACGAATCGCAATAGCAACTGCAACGGTAGGAAGAGCCACAGCCACCAGACAGTTGGTCGATACCACAAACGCTCAAAAAATCGTTGGCTTGCGGAAACGGCCATCTGCTCTACTCGCTGAACTGCATCTGTTGTAGGCGGGTATATTCTCCATCAAGAGCCATCAGCTCTTGGTGAGAACCAGCCTCAACGATACGGCCTTCTTTTACCACCAGAATCTTATCCGCATTCTCAATCGTCGATAAACGATGAGCAACGACGATGGTGGTTCGGCCGATCATTAGTGCTTCCAGTGCCTTCTGAATATGGCGCTCAGACTCGGTATCCAGAGCAGAAGTAGCTTCATCAAGAATGAGAATAGGCGCATCCTTGAGCATGGCGCGTGCGATAGCAATACGCTGACGCTGGCCTCCGGATAGCATTAAACCATTATCACCCACTTCGGTATCCAGCTGGTATGGTAGCTGTTCGATAAACTCCCACGCATGGGCATCTTTAGCCGCTTTGATGATTTCTTCATCTGTCGCATCGTCCAGTCTACCGTAAGCAATGTTATGGCGAATGGTATTGTTGAACAACACCACATTTTGCGAAACAGTGGCAATCTGTTGCCTAAGCGACGACAGCGTCAAATCTTCAATTAAAATATCATCAACAAAAATCTTGCCATGCTCTGGGTTGTAAAAGCGCTGTATTAAACTGGCAATAGTGCTTTTACCACTGCCCGAACGTCCAACCAATGCGATCGTTTGCCCTGGCTCAGCCACAAAGCTAATATCGTTAAGAATGGCTTTTTCAGAGTCATATGAGAAGCCGACTTTGTCAAAAGTGATCTTGCCGTCGGCTCGCTCTATAACCTGCTTTCCTTCATCAGGTTCATCTGGAAGATCAAGGATTTCAAAAACACTCTGTGCGCCAGCAATTCCCCGTTGTAAATGTGTGTTGACGTTACTGATATCACGCATTGGTTTGAGAATAATGCCCATCATGGTGATAAACGTCACTAACTCACCGCTACTCATGCGCCCTTCGAGAAACTCCAAACTGCCGAAATACATAATCGCAGCAAAACCAAAACCAGCAACGATTTGAATAACAGGCGAAGCAATACCTTTGGTCGCAATCAACTTCATTTCCTGCTGGCGGTTGCGGTTAGCTTTATTATTAAAGTTTTTAATCTCACGCTGACTACCACCGAAAACTTTAATGACCTGATTACCTTTAATGGTCTCTTCCGCGGTCTTAGTCACGTCCCCCACCACGTTTTGAATATTGCCACTTACTTTCTTTAGGCGCTTGGCACTGACATTAATGATCCAAGCAATAACAGGAACCACAATGAATAAAAATAAAGTCAGTCGCCAGCTAATGAAGGTCAGGTAAATCAAAACAAAAAGGATGGTGCCCCCGGTTCTCAAAGCCAGAGTGATGGCATCGGAGCTGGCTATGGCAACCTGCTCGGTATTAAATGTCATGGTCGACAATAAGTTACCGGGAGCTCTTTCAGAAAAAAACTTAGCCGGTTGGCGGATATATTTTGCGTAAAGGCTCTCGCGTAAGTCTTGGACCACTTTTCTTCCAACCCAACCCATACAGTAGGTAGAAATAAAGTTGAAAATGCCTCTTAAAAAGATCGCACCAAGAATAAATGATGGCGTGACGACCAACAGAAAATGGCGATCACCTTTTTTTAAACCATCATCTATAAGGTATTGAATGGCATTAACGAATGACGTTTCGACTAAGGCAAAAGATACATTAGCAAGAACACCTATCAAAAATACCCATTTGTATCTCTTGGTATATCCTAATAAGCGTTTATAAATTGTAGAGTTTTTTTCAACTTTCTTTTCAGACATTCAATGGCTTCAAACACTAGTTATTGTCAGAGTCAGGCTTTTGCGTTGGCAGCGTCAGATTGTTAAACCCGGCCTGACCCGCTGCATCCATAACCGTAATCACGGACTGGTAAGGTGCAGCTGCATCTGCGCTGATTATAACAGGTGTTTGAGTATCTGTGGACGATTCTTTTATGGCTTGTTTAATGGTATCAACGTTACGATTCACCAGCCCTTTTCCATTAATATAAACTTCACCAGCCTTGGTTATACGCACGTCAATGGCGCTGGGTTTAGAGTCCATCATTTCGCCGCTGGCTTCCGGTAACTCCAAACTGACTTTGGTTTCTTTTTTGAAACTGGTCGACACCATGAAGAAGATCAGCAATAAGAACACCACATCAATCAGCGGCGTCAGGTTTATCTGGATGTCTTCTTTTTTCTTCTTTAACCACATAATCAGTGCTGCACCGAATTAATTGGAGGTGAAAATTTCACGCTCACCGTGAAGCACTTCAACCATTTTTAACGCTTCCTGCTCCATATCTGTCACCAGCTCCTCGACACGACGGATAAAGTGACGGTGCAGCACTAACGTTGGGATAGCGACAGCCATACCAGCAGCAGTAGTAACCAATGCTTCTGAAATACCTCCAGCTAATGCATCGGCATTGCCAACACCTTCAATTCGCATCACGGTAAAGACTTTGATCATACCAATTACGGTTCCCAGCAAACCCAGCAAAGGCGCAACCAAGGCGATCGAGCCAAGCATGTTCAGATAACGTTCAAGCCTTACCACAACAGCTCTCCCCGCTTCGTTGATGCTGGCTTTCATGGCTTCACGGCCATGCTGATGATTAAGCAGGCCGGCGGTTAAAACTTCACCCAGTTCAGAGCTGTTCTTCAGATCTCGCATCTTGGTCTTATCGAACTGTCCCTGCTTAATCCAGGTCCAAACCTGAGCCACCAGGTGTTTAGGCAAAATACGTTCGCGCTTTAACGCCCAGAAGCGCTCGACAATGATACCCATCGCGATTAATGAGCATATTGCGATTGGGATCATGGTCCAGCCACCAGCTTTAAAAAGGTCAAACAGTGTGCCTGTTGAAGTTGCAACCAGTGCCGTAGAAATGATTGTTGCAGAAAGTGCCATTGTCCCCATTACCTCAATGCGTTTGTTTTAATACGAATGCGTTCAACGCTCAAAGAAAAACTGTTTAAATATTAATCGTTTATTGTTTGTTTAATCAATTTATTGTGCAGCAGCTCGCCACTAAGAGCAAGAACTTATTAGCGGCAACTGTGAACGAGTCCACCGCTTTAAGGCATTTTGATTAATTCTCAACCAGTGAGCAAGGCGCTACGCGCCACAGCTTTTGCTGCTGCCGCTGGAACCGATAGTCCAGACTTTGAAGCATAATGGTAATTTGCCCCAAACACCCTGTCCCCAGTTGTTTGGCACCAAAGACATCGTACCGTTTCACAACATCACTGCTCGGCAAGTTATAGCGGCTGTAACGCTCTGAGGGGTAAAGCACCAGGGATGGATTGACCATTTTGACAAATGGATATATTGATGAGCTCCTACTGCCATGATGCGGTACCATTAATATATCGGATGCTATCTGATGCTGCAGCTCTTCGGCCAGCCTGTACTCGACTTCCCGCTCGATATCGCCTGTTAAGAGCACAGAAAATGCCGGCTCAGAAGTGTTCGCCGTGACGCGAATGACACAGGAATCATTATTATCACCCTCGTACGCCGCTTGCGGATGTAATACCTGTAGTTTAAAACTACCGACAACAAACTGAGTCCCCTTATGACAGGCGATGGACGGTTGCTTTGAGTATCTGACAGCAAGCCACCCGCCAGCAACCAACCGCTCCACCGGCATAGTCTCGATAATACTCTTAGTTCCCCCGGCATGGTCATTATCCTTATGGCTCAATATCAATGCATCCAGTCGCCGGATCCCCATTCGCTGCAGGCTTGGATAAATATAACTCTCAAATGCCGAAGAGTGTTCACTGGCATAGCCCGTATCATAAAGGATATGGTGCTCCCCGTCAGTCAGTAGCACTGATAGCCCGTGGCCAACGTCAAAAATAACCATTTTAGGGAGCTTGCTGTTATTGATATTAGCCAAAGCCGCTGGTAATAACACGAGGGCACTTAATACCATCAGGGGGCGTTTAACCTTGCCTAAGGGACAGCACGCCATTAATGCAATGACAAACAAAATAACCAATACCCATGGCTCCACCGCCCAATCAAAATAAAATAGTTCCGTGTGGGGAGTTACGGTTGATAGTAACTGGAAAAAACCTTCAACCAGCCCATCCAGAGTATGCAATAACCAATAGTTGCCAAAGAGAAGCATGAGCACGATACTGAACAAGACCAAAGGCAGTATAATGATGCTGAACAGCGGTATCATCACCAGGTTAACCACCATTCCGAGCAAACTGGCCTGTTGAAACAATAATAAACTGGGTAGTAGTAATACCAGAGTTATGGTTACCTGTAACTTTATTAGTGTCTTAACCTTGGCGAACTTAGAACTATCGGCCCCGACTCGGCCAAATAACAGCAGACTAATCACGGCTACCGCAATAAAACTCATCCAGAAGCTAGCCGATAAAACAGATAGTGGCTCGATAAGAAGTATAACCAGTAAAGCTACCTTTAAACCCGACATAAAAGCACCGGCTCGTCTGAATAACACGCAGAAAGCAACCGAACACCACATAATTAGCGCTCGCACAGTAGGTAATGAAAAGTCAGCTAAGGCGCTATATAGAAGTGCCATAATACAGCTACCGATTAATGCTGTTGTCAGTGGCTGAAACTCTATTTTAGGAAAGAGTCTCACCCCGAAACCAACCAGTTTGAAGAGCAACCAGAAACTGACACCGGCAATAATGGAAATATGAAGCCCGGATATAGCGACCAGATGGCTCAAGCCAAACTGCCGTAATTGCTCACGCTGTTGGTGTGAAATGTTTGCCTTATCGCCCAGCACTAAAGCCTGAAAAATCCCAGCCTGCGATAGTGAGTCCAGTTGGTGATAAAGATGCTGCCTGGCCCAGGAAATCGTGTATTTGCCCGGTGTTGAAGCTCGCTCTGCGTTTTTGATATAGCCTTTACCGTCAATACCCGCATGGAACATATAGAACTCATAATCAAAACCAGAGAGGTTTACAGGCCCGTGTATCGGCTTTAGTTTAACAGTTAAAGACCAGACATCACCCAGTTGATACTGACACTTTTTTGAATAATCTTTCAGCAGGACTGTTTTGTTCATCAAGGTCGATGATTTGGCCTGAACAACTTTTGAGCGAAACTGGCAATATTCTGGATAAAGCACTGGTAATGAGTCAACTTCAGCTTCTATAATGTGCTCGCTTAGATTTTGAGGTGAAGGGATTTGTTGTTGTAGTCGAGCATCAGCATGGAGTGATGCCCAGGCGAACCCAAATGCAATACCGCTGATTATCACCACAATATTTTTAATTAATACATTTGTTAAGGCTTTAACGCACCATAGAGCACCAGCGGCAATAATGAAGCTGAATGTTAGAATGGTTGCTGAAGGAATGATGGGCAAAAGAAATAAACTGCAGCAACCGAGCAGTAAGCCAAGAATCCATATGAACATTTGAGGATAATCCTTATCCAAGCTTAAACAAAAGTATTGTACGATTGACGCTAATAAGTTTAACTGTGAAGTACTATGCCACGCAAGATACTGAGAAAAATAACACCCGATCATAAGAAGATTACTGAAAACCGTTTTTTAAAGATTTTCGGTAAACTTATCCATGATCCAGGTTTGTGGCATTTAAACCGCTACAGTGCTTCTGGTGCCTTTGCTGTTGGTTTGTTCATGAGTTTTATGCCGATACCGTTTCAGATGGTGCTGGCGGCTGGTGCGGCCATACTGTTCCGGGTAAACCTGCCACTATCAGTGCTACTTTGTTGGATAACCAACCCACTGACCATTCCTCCCATGTTTTACTTTGCCTATTTAGTAGGTGCCTGGGTTTTATCCTGGCCACCGAGTGAGTTCGCCTTCGAGTTAAGCTTTGAATGGTTGGGCAATGAGTTGATCCATATCTGGCAGCCTTTCTTACTCGGCTGCTTTATCTGCGCGACAATATTATCAATAATCGGTTATTACACGATTAGCCTGTCATGGCGTTATCATGTGGTAAAGGCATGGAAAGCACGCCAAAAGCGCTGGGCAGAAAAAATCAAGCATACCCTGCATTTAGACAACGACGATGATGAAAACGATGATGACGACAAAGAACTATCCACTCGTCGTCATCAGGATGATTAAGCTACAGAGGTGCTAACTTCCCGTCCTCTAAATGCAATTGACGTTGCATTTTTCCAGCCAGCTCCAGATCATGGGTTACCGTTATAAAGGTTGTACCCATCTCTCGATTCAATTCGCACATCAGCTCGTAGACGTGAGTCGCCGTAGCATGGTCCAGGTTACCCGTCGGCTCATCAGCAAGCACACAGTCCGGCTCTGTCACTAGCGCACGTGCGAAAGCAATGCGTTGACGCTCACCGCCCGATAATTCCGAAGGTTTATGAGTTTTACGATGACTCAGGCCAACCTTCTCTATCAGCTCGTTTGCTTTTTTCTGCGCTTCAGAGCGCTTCATGCCTCTGATAATCAGAGGCATAGCCACGTTATCCTGTGCTTCAAACTCCGGCAACAGGTGATGAAACTGATAAACGAAACCGATATGCTGATTTCGGAAGTTACCCTGAGCCTTAGCTGACAATCTATGGATATCCGTATTATGCACTAACACTTTTCCTGCCGTTGGTTTATCTAAACCACCAATCAGGTGAAGTAAAGTACTTTTTCCCGAGCCAGAGGAACCGACAATCGCCAATTGCTCCCCTTTCTCTACCTTAAGCGTTAAATTGGTTAACACCTGGACCTTATTAGCACCATCCGCATACTCGCGGCTTAAGCTATCAATATCTATCAAATACTGTGAGTCATTATTCATAGCGCAGTGCCTCAGCTGGTTGCGTACGTGATGCTTTCCACGATGGATACAAAGTCGCCAGGATACTGATCCCAAAAGCTGCACCGGCGATCTTTATCACGTCATCAGCTATTAGCTCCGTTGGTAAGAAGTTAATAAAGTAAACATCCTTGGGGAAAACGCTGGTATTAAAGGTCACCTCAATCCAGCTCACAATATCCGGTAAATTCAAAGCCAATAACACACCGAGAATAACTCCGGCACCGGTTCCGATAATGCCGTTAATAATGCCACTGGTCATAAAGATTCTTAAGATGGAACTGGGGCTGGCACCAAGGGTGCGCAAAATAGCGATATCGGCCTGCTTCTCATTCACCAGCATCACCAGAGAGGTGACGATATTAAAGGCCGCGACGGCAATAATGAAAGTTAGAAGAATAAACATGATCCTCTTTTCCATTTCTATCGCGTTAAATAGAGTTTGGTGCTGGCGCGTCCAATTGGTCACAAAGTAATTGTAATCAAGAGTTTTACTGATCGACTCTGTCACCTGATGGACCTTCATAACATTCTGAGTTTTGAGCTGTAACGCCGAAACACCATCGGTCATGCGCAGGATCTTCGCCGCATCTTTAAGGTGAACGAAAGCCATGCCTTTATCAGCTTCAGATCTGGTTTCGAAAATACCGGTAACGGTAAAACGCTTGGCTCTCGGGTTTATGCCGGCGATACTCATACGAGCTTCTTTTAGGAACATGAGCGTAATCTTGTCGCCAACATTTGCGGCCAGACTTCTTGCCAGCGACGCACCCAGAATGATGTTGTAGCTACCCTCTTGCAGCGAATCGAAAGAACCATTACGCATGTTTTCCTTAACAACGGTTACTTCACCGATCTTCTCGGGTAAAACCCCTTGCATCAAACCGAAATGATCCTGCCCAAGATGCTGAAACATGGTTTCAGACTGGATATAGGGTGAGGCCCCCACAACACCAGGGTTTTGCAAAACAACCTCTTCCAGTTGCTGCCAATCTTCAATCGGACCACCAATATTACTCACCAGAACGTGAGGCGCCATACCTAGAATTCGGTCACGTAACTCCCTTTCAAAGCCGTTCATTACGGACATAACCGTTATTAACACCATCACGCCTAAGGCGATCCCGATCATGGAAATCAGCGAGATAAAGGATATAAAATGATCTCGACGCTTCGCCCGAGTGTAGCGAAGGCCGACAAATAAGGAAAAAGGAAGCCTCATGGCGCTTTCTGTTCAATTAAGTTGGCGTCATATTGAATGGTTCACAATTTGTAGTCAAGTTATCCGGTAGAATTATTACCAATATCATTAGGAATTATCGCTAATTTTTTGATATTCTAGAGAAAATTATGTCCGAGGAGTCAACATTATGAAAACAATAACAGGAGCAATTTGCGCTATGTCGCTAATTGTCGGCGCGGGGATTGGCCTTAATACGGCTAAAGCCGACGAAGTAAAAGTGCCAGTAACGCAACAGGGCGAACAAAAGAATGTTCAAGTTCCTAAACAAGGCGTCTCCAAATCGTATGTCGAGCAGAAGTTTGGAACTCCGAGCCGTGTCGAAGGCCCTGTCGGTGATCCACCGATTACTAAGTGGATTTATGACGGCTATACGGTTTATTTTGAGTATGACCACGTCATTCATTCGGTCATTCATCACGGCTAAAGATAACAGTTTATACCAGCCCATAGTGCAAGCTGTGGGCCATTTTTTATGTTCCCTCTAAACCTCACTTACTTTTTTAACTGAGAAAGAATATAAGGCGCGACAACAACCGTCCAGAATTCTGTCTCTGGTTTGCAGTTCGCTTTGACAAATTCCATCGGCATTCTTTGTATCTTCTCTGAATCAATCAAAGGCTTAATTTCTTCCGCATTATCCAACGACAGGTCGGCCGCAACATTGATCAGATCAACATCCTGATCTATCAATAGTAAATTACCTTTAGCGAAAAAGCGCTCGATCTCTTTCCAGGCCACAATAGCAGTCTCACCATTTAACTTTGCTACCAGCTCTTCTCTTGGTGTCAGCTGGGTAAAGCTATCGCTTTTCTGCTGAATATCTTTGTCTTTAGTCATAAATATATCAATAAGTTAGAGTTTTAATTTAAACTAGCTTGTCAAGATTTAAGTCGCTTTCCAAGCGCAGCCAATCATCGCTTTGTTGGACTTGAGTTAACGAATAATTTAACGCCTGCCCTTTCATTCTTTCCAATCGCTGGCTCGACTTAGGAGCCTGCTCGAAATCAAACTGCTGCATTAACTCACAGCCTTCCTTTGGATGGTTACATACCAACACCATATCGCAGCCAGCTTTAACTGCTGCCTTAGCCCGCTCATAATAACCGCCGACAACTTCAGCCCCCTTCATACTCAGGTCATCGCTGAAAATGACACCATCAAAGTCTAGCTGACCGCGTAAAATGTCCTGTAACCATAGTTCAGAAAATCCCGCCGGTTGTTTATCGACACTCGGGTAAATCACATGAGCAGGCATAACCGCCTGATAATGTTGCGCTAATTCGGCAAATACTCGCATATCCTGGCTGATAATTTGCTCGCGAGGACGCTCGTCTATCGGTATATCTACGTGAGAATCTGCTTCGACCGAACCATGGCCCGGGAAATGCTTAGCAGTAGCCGCCATGCCAAAATCATTCATACCCTGAATAAATTCACGACCTAACTCAATCACTTCATCGACTTTTGTCGAAAACGCCCTATCTCCGATGACACGGCTGATTTCATTGCCTAAATCAAGTACTGGAGCAAAACTAAAATCAATGCCTACTGCTTGGACTTCTATCGCGATAAGGCTTCCCCATCGATAAGCAGATGCTTTTGCTTCTGACAAGTCTTTTGCGTTTTGCAAAATAGTAGCCATGGCAGGGACGCTGGTAAACCCTTCGCGGAAGCGCTGAACACGCCCTCCTTCATGATCCACGGCAATAAGAATGTCGTCTCCGGCAACCTCACGCACGGCTTGCGATAACTCAGCTATCTGTTGCGGACTGGCGTAGTTACGGCTGAAGAAAATAATCCCGCCGAGCAATGGATTCTGGAGCATATCCACTTCTCGGGAAGTGAGTTCAAATCCTTCCAGATCAAGCATCAAAGGGCCTATAGGCATACGATTTCCTGCTGTCCTGATAAAGCCGCTATGATACCCGATCCACCAGCAACCACCAAGAGCGAAACACTTTTTAACAGTCCCCTTCTACGATTGGATTTCTCAAGCTCAGTAAACTCGCTATAATAAGGCACGAAATTGAAACTAAATGACCAACAATATCCACTAAACAACCAAAGGTGTTTTTATGATAACGCTAAAAAGAGCCGTCAGTGCCGCCGTTTTGGCTGGTGCTTTATTAGGCCAACCAGTTATCGCTCAAGCTGTAGACAACAAAAAGGTTACGGCTGAAGATGCTGCAGCCTTCGTCGCTGATGCAGAAAAGCGCTTAACTGAAATCTCCGAGTACGCTGCTCGAATCGCATGGGTTAACGCAAACTTTGTGACCCACGATACAACCAAACTTAATGCACAGGTCGGCGAGGAGTTTACAAAGCTCGGCGTTGAACTTGCCAATGAAGCAAAGAAGTTCAACGGCCTAGACTTACCTTACGACGTTAATCGTAAAATCGAAATGATTAAGCTAGCTTTAACGTTACCCGCACCAGCTGATGCCGCAAAAACCAAAAAGCTTGCGGAAATCACCTCAAAACTGGACAGTATCTACGCAAAAGGCAAAAGCCCTGATGGACGTAGCCTGGGAGAGCTAACTCAGGTATTGCGCGAATCTCGCGATGCTAATGAACAATTAAAAGCCTGGACTGGCTGGCGTGAAATTTCTAAAGAAATGCGCCCTCTTTATCAGCAGATGGTCGACATCGCTAACGAAGGTTCAAAAGAACTGGGTTATGCCGATACCGGTACTATGTGGCGTTCAAAGTATGACATGCCAGCCGATGGTTTCGCTAACGAAATGGATCGTCTATGGGGCCAGGTACAACCTTTATACACAGCCTTACACTGCCACGTTCGTGCTGAATTAAACGAGCAATACGGCGATGACGTCGTGCCCACTGACAAGCCAATCCCTGCCCACCTTCTAGGCAATATGTGGGCTCAGCAATGGGGTAACATCTACGATATCGCTGGCCCGGATAACGCAGGCGAAGGTATTGATATCGATCCAATCTTACGCCAGCACTATGGCGTTGATAAAGAAGAAGTCAGTCATGATGAAAAAGAAGTGGCCGTTAAGAAAATGGTTAAAACCGCTGAAAACTTCTTCTCATCGCTAGGCTTCGCCCCGCTTCCGCAAACATTCTGGGAGCGTTCGCTATTCGTAAAGCCTCGTGATCGTGACGTTCAATGCCACGCCAGTGCCTGGGATATCGACAATGAAGAAGATATTCGTATTAAAATGTGTACAGAAATCAACGGCGAAGATTTCCAGACAGTACACCACGAGCTAGGTCATAACTACTATCAGCGTGCTTACAAAGATCAACCAATCTTCTATAAAGGCAGTGCTAACGACGGCTTCCATGAAGCAATTGGCGACACTGTTGCCCTATCGATCACACCAAAATATCTGAAGCAAATTGGTTTAATCGACGAAGAGCCAGACGCAAGCGCTGATATTGCTCTATTGATGCGCTCGGCACTGGACAAGGTAGCATTCTTACCATTCGGCCTAATGGTTGACCAATGGCGTTGGAAAGTATTCAACGGTGAGATCTCACCAGAAGAATACAACCAGGGCTGGTGGGAACTACGTGAAAAATACCAGGGTATCGAAGCACCGGTTGCTCGCACTGAGAACCACTTTGATCCAGGTGCAAAATACCATATTCCAGGTAACACGCCTTACTCACGTTACTTCCTTGCCCATATCCTACAATTCCAGTTCTATCGTGAAATGTGTGAAATGTCGGGTAATGAGGGACCACTTCACCGCTGCTCATTCTATGGCAACAAAGAAGTTGGTGAAAAGCTGATCAAGATGCTGGAGATGGGTTCTTCACGACCATGGCCTGACGCGCTGGAAGCGATGACTGGCAGCCGCAAAATGGATGCAACGGCGGTACTTGAGTACTATGCACCATTGAAAACATGGCTAGACGAGCAAAACAAAGACCGCAACTGTGGTTGGTAAGCTCTTCGTGTAAGAGACTCATAAGTCTAAAAAAGGCGCCAAGCGGCGCCTTTTTTATTCTTCATAAGTAATCTCATCGAAACAGATACTAGCTAAGGTTTAATACTAGCCCCTAATTCAACCTCACCTCTAATCCTTTTATATATCGTGCCTGCTTTGCCTGAATAAAACTTTCATTATCAAACTCAGTTGCAATACCCCCTAAGTTTTCCCGAGTTAAATCAATGATCATATCGCAGGTTTGAGGCCGCTTAAGAACATCATCTTCCCAGTCAAGTTCATTCTCCAGATTAGAAACAAGCTTCGGAATTGAAACATCAGACAGACCATCATCATCAACAAGCCACGTTTCGTTTTCTGTTTCATGATCGGTTTCACCGTCATCATAAGCCGTGCAACCCAATTCTGCATGTAAGGCTATCAGGTTAGACGGTAAGCTATAACGCCAAAGTACATCAACGATTTCATGCTCTTCAAAGTGATAACCATAACCCGGTGATGTCACTTCAAACGGTTCGGGCAAAAACACTTCGGACTGAACTCGCTCACCATCAACTCTTTCTAAAACAACGGTAACTTTTCCACCGGCATCACCCGTATAAAGGTTTCCTTCGTAATCTATATCGAGCAAATCTTCATCTTCTCGCAAGATAATAAATTGATCTTTAAATGACGCCGTAATTCTCTCACCTTCTACTAACTTGATACTGCTACCAAAGTCATGCCCTTCTTTAAGATCGACTTTCACTTCGGTGTAATCACTACCTGAATTTTCGATCTTTATTTCAGCGTAGATACGTGACGTTTCGATCTCTGTAGAATCTTTTGATGGTGGCTCGCAAGCCAATAAAAAAGGCACCGTTGCTAACGGTAAAATGCATTTAATCAATTTCATTATTATAAATTCCCTTAAAAATATGAGGGCATTATAAATTGGTACGAACTACAGTCAATATCCATCGTAATAAGCTCTTACACTTGGACACAGATGGATATAGCTACTGTAGATACAATAAAAGATATATCAATACAAATGGAGATGTAATGAAAAGCGTTATACTGATGTGGGCTACACTGACTCTTACCACTGGGGATGCGTTAGCAGCTCAAAATATAATGAAGAAGAGTTCTAATAAAACCCTGCCCCAGCAAATTAATTATATGGATCATAAGCTCTTTAATATTGGTTTTAACCAGTGTAATTTCGAAGTGTGGCAAGGTATCGTCAGCGAAGAATTAGAGTTTTATGATGACCGAACAGGCTTAAATACCTCTTTTGAGAAAGAAGTTAAAGCATTTAAGGATAAATGCTCGAAACCGTTCGATGTAACACGCAAGTTAATATCTAGTGAAGTCCATAAATTAGGCGATTTTGGAGCCTTTCAAACTGGAAAGCATAAATTTTACGTGGATGGCAACCTAGTCGAGACAGCGCAGTTTGCAGTAATTTGGCAGCAAACTGACACGGGTTGGGTTGTGAAAAGAATCGTTAGCTATGACCACAAAACTGCAAAATAAAGCCAGACACTTTCAGCATGACTGGCTCTAAGCTTTATATGACAAATAAATAGATTGCCAAGAAGTGGCAAATCGCGCCACCTAACACAAAAAGATGCCAGATAGCATGATTAAATGGAATACGTTTATCGGCGGCATAGAAGATCGTTCCTAAGGTATACGATAAGCCACCAGCTAGTAATAACCATAAAGCTCCCGGAGCAACCTTTTCCAGCATTTCTGGAGCGGCGATAACGATGACCCAGCCCATTAAGATATAAGTAATTAATGATACTTTGGGGAAACGAAGCTGATATTTGGTTTTAAAAATCACACCAAACAAAGCCAGCCCCCAGATAATTCCAAATAGGATCCAACCCCATGCTCCATCGAGGCTTACTAAGGTAAACGGCGTGTAAGTCCCTGCGATTAGGAAATAAATCGCGCAGTGATCCAAAGTTTGAAAAACTTTCTTTACAGGCTCCGGCTGAAAGCTATGGTATAACGTTGAGGTTGTGAAAAGCATGACCAGACTTAAGCCATAAACGATAGAGCTTCCCAACTTCCAACCATTAAATGGTTCCAGCGAGTCCATGATCATGAGAGTCATGGCTGACACACTTAATAGAGCACCAATGGCATGACTCAGCGCATTCGCAATTTCTTCGTTTATACTGTAAGTATGTTCCGTTAGCTCGACATCAAGATGAGCTTTTTCTGCTGACATTCTATTCTCCGATTTATTTTGACTCACTAGATACTCAGGGCTAACTCAGTGCCTTGGCGAATAGCTCGCTTTGCATCTAGCTCGGCGGCAACATCTGCACCGCCGATTAAGTGAACTGAGCAACCTTTCGATTTGAGTTGCTCGGCTAAATCTCTGCGTGGTAACTGGCCAGCACAAATGACAATATTATCCACTTTTAATACTTCCGTTTTGCCCGATGCTTTATGTTCAATAACCAAACCATCGTCATTAATTTCTTTGTACTCAACTCCTGAAACCATATTCACACGCTTATGTTTCAAACTAGTGCGATGGATCCAGCCGGTGGTCTTGCCCAAGCCTTTACCCATTTTGGTTTCTTTGCGCTGTAACATGGTGACTTCACGCGCCGGAGGTGTTATTTCAGGCTCATCAAGGAGCCCACCGTCTTCAGCATAAAGACGATCAATACCCCATTCCTTTAACCATTCATCGAGATTCAGTGTTGGTGAATCACCTTCATGAACCAGGTATTCGGAAACATCAAAACCAATACCACCAGCACCAACAACCGCAACTTTCTCTCCCACTGGTTTCTTATGCAGCAGAACATCAACGTAAGACAGAACCTTTTCATGCTCGATCCCTGGTATGTTAGGCGTTCTCGGCGTCACGCCAGTCGCAATGACGACATCATCGAACTGACCGGCCAACTTTTCCGGCGTTGCTTCCGTTTCTAAATGGAGATAAACCCCCGTCTCTTCAAGCATGTGGTTAAAATACCGAAGCGTTTCGTAGAACTCTTCTTTACCCGGTATTTGATTGGCAATATTCAGCTGACCACCAATCTTCTTCGCCCGATCAAATAAATGAACCTCATGACCTCTTTGTGCCGCTTCTGTAGCGAAAGCCAGTCCTGCAGGCCCGGCCCCGACGACGGCCAGCTTCTTTTTAAGCATTAAGGGCTGGGCGATGAGCTCGGTTTCGAAACATGCTCGCGGATTGACCAGACAAGTCGCACGTTTTTGCTTAAACACATGATCCAGACAGGCCTGGTTGCAGGCAATACAGGTGTTGATCAAATGGCTCTGCTCTTTCTCAGCTTTTCGTACAAAGTCAGCATCAGCCAGCAAAGGTCGCGCCATCGATACCATATCAGCGCAATCATCAGCTAACACTTGCTCCGCCACTTCCGGCATATTAATCCGATTCGACGTGATGAGTGGTACATTGACTTCTTCACGTAACTTTTTGGTAACCCAGGTAAAAGCGCGACGGGGAACTGAGGTCGTAATTGTCGGCACCCGCGCTTCGTGCCAGCCAATTCCCGTGTTTATAATCGTTGCACCAGCCTTTTCCACTTCTTTAGCTAACTGCACCACTTCCGGCCAGGTACTACCTCCATCGACCAGGTCGATCATTGAAAGACGGAAGATGGTGATGAAATCGTCGCCAACCGCTGCTTTAACAGCTTTGATAATCTCTAGAGGAAAACGGGTGCGGTTTTCATACTCTCCACCCCAACGATCCGTACGTTTATTGGTGCGTTTAACGATAAACTGATTAATCAGATAACCTTCTGAGCCCATGATTTCCACGCCATCGTAGCCGGCTTCTTTGGCCAGTCGGGCACAGCGGGCGTAATGTTTTATCGTTTTCTGAATCATCCGCTCAGTCATTGCCTTTGGAGTAAACGGCGAAATCGGTGCTTTAAGCTTTGAGGCAGAAATTGATAACGGGTGGTAGGCGTACCGTCCCGCATGCAAGATTTGTAATGCTATTTTGCCGCCAGCCTCATGAACCGCGTCGGTTACAATCTGGTGCTTCTTAACCTGACGACGATTACTCAGCTGCGAAGAATGCGGAGCCAGGCGGCCACGGAAATTAGGTGAAATACCTCCAGTAACCATGAGCCCTACGCCGCCACGTGCACGCGCAGCATAAAACTCAGCCATCTTCTCAAAACCACCTTTCTCTTCTTCGAGACCAGTGTGCATTGAACCCATTAACACTCGGTTTTTTAGCTGGGTAAACCCCAGGTCGAGTGGTTCTAATAATTTTGGATATTTCACAATATTCTACTGCATACGTTAAATCTTAGGTCTTATACCTAAGTCTACTGGTATAACCAGTCTTGTGCAATGCTTACTGTAATATTTAATTACAAAAGAAACCCACCCAAAAACCTTATAAAACAATAAGTTATTATTTCGTTACATTTAAAGACTAGTCATAAAATAAGCAATTTGGTTAGAATTGGCTCAACGTCATAATATTAGATTCAAGAGAGAAGGAAACGAAAACGTGTCAAAACCAAACTCGATGATAGGTAGATTTTTTTACCGTATCTGGAAAACCGTCGATGTTACTGGTCGATTCTTTATCGGTCTCATCGCGATTACTCTTTTTGCCTTGCTGATTCGCAGCTGCGTTAGTGGCCCGGATTTGCCAACCGTTAATGAAGGTTCAGCGTTAATCTTAAACCCTGCAGGTGTTTTAGTTGAGCAGGAAAAATACGTTGACCCAATCAAGGAAGTCATCGCCGGCTCTAAAAGTGCAAAAGACGCTGAAACGTCTATGTATGACCTGTTGGATGCCATTGAATATGCTAAAGAGGACGACGATATCAGCGTTCTGGTGATTCAAACCAACAACTTAATGGGTGCTTACGGCGGCATCAGCAAATATCAGGACTTGCGAGATGCTATAGACGATTTTAAAACAACTGGCAAGAAAGTAATTGCCGTTGGTGACTGGTATTCACAAGGCCAGTATTACTTAGCTTCAGCAGCCGATGAAGTCTATATGAATCCACAGGGCAACTTAATGTTTGATGGTATGGCTCGCACCGGCACTTACTTCAAGTCTGCACTGGACAAGCTTGGTGTGAAAGTTCACGTATTCCGCGTGGGGACATTCAAGTCTGCAGTTGAGCCTTTTATTCGTGACAACATGTCCGAAGCGGCAAAAGAAGCCAACATCGAATGGTTGGGCGACTTATGGCAACAAATGAAAAGTGATATTGCTGGTTCACGTGATATGAGCGTTGTTGAGTTTGACGCTTTTGTAGAAAACTACCTGGACATCATTAAAGAGAATAATGGTAACGGTGCCCAAGCTGCGGTCGAACACGGTTTTGTCGATAAATTGATGACTCGAGGTGACTTCCGTGAACACATGATCAATACCGTTGGCTTCAATGATAAGAAAGATTCTTATCAGGCAATTGGTTTCAAGAAATACCTCAAAGCACGCCGCCCGCTTATCGATATGCCTAGCAGCAAGGATAAAGTTGCAGTCATCGTCGCAAAAGGTGAAATTGTCGATGGCAAACGTAAGGAAGGCATTATCGGTGGCGACAGCACGGCGCGTTTAATTCGCAAGGCCCGTCTTGATGATTCAGTAAAAGCCATTGTCATGCGCGTAGACAGCCCGGGAGGCAGCGCTTTTGCATCCGAGGTTATCCGTAGCGAACTAGCTCGTGCGCAAAAAGAAGGCAAAATTGTTGTCACTTCAATGGCAGGAATGGCAGCTTCAGGTGGCTACTGGATTTCAGCGACTTCTGACGAAATCTGGGCTCACCCTACGACGATCACAGGCTCTATTGGTATCTTCGGTATGGTTCCTACTTTTGAAGAACCCTTAAACCAGCTTGGCATTCATCGTGACGGCGTTGGCACAACCAAATGGTCGCGCTCTTTTGATATCATGTCAGGGATTTCTGACGACCTTAAAGCCGTCATTCAGGCGAATATCGAAAAAGGCTACGATGACTTCCTGAGCCTGGTCGCCGAAGGTCGCGACATGAGCAAAGATGAAGTCGATAGCATTGCTCAGGGACGCGTCTGGTCTGGTGAAGATGCTCACCGTTTGGGTTTAGTCGATAAGCTGGGTGACCTGGACGATGCCGTAGATTCTGCAGCCAAGCTAGCAAATATCAGCGACTATGAAGTACGCTTCATTAAACGCGAAATGGACCCAACGGAAAAAATGATCCGTGAAATTCTTCAAAATGCCCAGGCTTCTGGTGACTACCAAGCATTAGTATCTTCGGGAGCAGAGTCTAACCCTCTGCTTCACGCTGTAGGCAACCAGCTTCAAGAAGTCTATAGCTTGTTAATGAACTACAACGATCCTAATTACGCCTACGCGCACTGTATGTGTGAGATAAAATAATTGTTATATTTCAAACAGAAAAGGCAGCTTCGGCTGCCTTTATTTGTTTGTCATAACATTATGAGATTAGGTCAATTTTAACTGGCTCGCATTCGCTCGTATTTTGTAAACCTCGAATGCTGAAATTTCCTTATTCCGCGCCAACTCAAGTGCCATATCAGCGAGTCTGATCATTCCCTGCTTCCCTGCTTCCTGAGTCAGTTTTTCAATGTCTAACGTTTCATTAATTTCACGACTAATATCCGGTGTAATGGTCAAGAGCTCATAAACAGAACGACGGCCTGCTATGCCGGTATTAAAACATTCAGCACAGCCTGCACCTTTATAAAAGATATCCTTTTTATATGCCTGTATTTCCTGTCGAATTGAAGCTGGTACCTGCTCCTCTTCTAAGCAATGAGGACAGTTCTTCTTAACCAGCCTTTGCGCTAAAACACCAACTAAAGCATCTTTCAGCAAATAAGGCTCAACCCCCATTTCAATCAAACGCGTGATCGTGCTTACGGCACTGTTGGTGTGTAGTGTGCTTAACACCAAATGTCCGGTTAAGGCACTTTCAACCGCAATTTTTGCCGTTTCATTATCACGTATTTCTCCGACCATAATAACGTCCGGATCATGCCTGAGTATATTGCGTAGGGCTCGAGCAAAAGTGTAGCCCGTTTTATGGTTAACTGGGATTTGCGTCACCCCATTAATTTTATATTCAACAGGCTCTTCTACCGTGACGATGTGCGGGCCTTCTTTGACCTTTTCCTGTAGTGCGGCGTAGAGCGTGGTTGTTTTACCCGACCCTGTAGGTCCCGTCACCAGGAAAATGCCATAACTGGAACGCAATAAGTTTGTTAATTTCTCTGTGTCCTTCTCGTTAAGTCCAATTTCCTTAATATCTCTTAACCCCTGTGAGCTATCCAAGATCCTGATGACAACACTTTCTCCATATACCGTTGGCATAATCGAAATACGCATATCGACGCTCTTATTATTACCAGAGTACTCAATACGGCCATCCTGCGGCAGCCTTCTCTCAGAAATATCCATACCACCGATTATTTTAATGCGGCTAACGAGAGCTTGATGAAGCGACATATTAAGCTTTCTCACAGGTGTCAGGGTACCGTCTACTCGAAATAGTAGCTGTAGATGATCCGATCGTGGATGCAAATGAATATCCGAAGCGCCCTTTTCAATGGCATCGGTAATGATTGACGCCATGAGATTAATCACGCCTTTCTTTTTACCTAAATTCTCAATTTCATTCGTCGCTAACTGGTTACTAGCTGATACTCCTGACAGCTTTAATTCATTCAATGCTTCTTTTTCGTTCTGAAACTGAACTAAGCCACTTAAGTACTCCAGCAAGTCGTTTTTATCCGCTCTTTTTGGTTCGATATTGCAGCCCGCAATAAAGCTAAGAACCTGAATCGCATCTATCTGCTTAGGGTTAGAAAAGGCGACCTCAAGGAAGCCATTGTGCTTACCCAGAGGAAGTGCCTGATACTTGAATAGTAAGTCTGATGGAAATTTCTTAATCCATTTTTCGTCAATTTCCACAATGTGGAGATCAACATCCTGTATCTGATCGGCATGGCTATTCGCCTCAATGCCAAACATTGATCGGCCATTACTTTGTATGAGCCTCATGTCAGTAATATTCTCTTCTGAGACTAAAACGATAAAGATATGATCCTTATGAAGTCGTAAAATTTTCCATAAACCGTTTTCTTTTTCACAATACACACACTGCCCTTTGATCGAAAACTGCTCACTCATTTCTATTCGATAGTTTGAATAATTGGTGTTGTCGGTTTCTTCCTGATACTGCTCAAAACTGTCATAAACGGCTTTCTGAAGGACGACATATTGTATCTCTTTAAATGAGACCGCTCCTTGCTCGGTTTGAAATACCCCTCCTTCAAAGTCAACTTCGATTAGATTCCGCTCTGATAACTGGTTTTCTGTATCACAGAATATGGCTCCTTTAGAGCTTTTGATTGCATCAACAAGCAGTTGCTTAAATTCCACAGTTATTCCTCCTATTATGAAGGCTAAACCCTATTGAATGGTTTTAGTGAGCCTAGAGTTTCAGCTCTTATACTAGAGCCTAACACGGATGACGTCCTGATCTATATCAAGAGCAAGCTAAGATTAGCTCCAGTTCACGGGGTAAACTTCAACCACCATTTCACGCAGCTTACCATCACTTCACAGAAAAGTGACTTATAATATGCTAGCTTTAAACTCGTAAAAGGATTTTGCACTTAACTCAAGGAGGATATGTTATGTATTATTTACGCCATCTTGTCATAGTATTAGCTATTGCTCTAACCGCTTGTGACGATGTAAGAATCGTTCCTGCCCCGTCCACTTCACCTGACTTTGAGCCAATCGGAGACTCGACTGCCTGCCATACATGCGGCCAAAGAGCTTTAGCGTTATGTCAGGAAGCAGCCCCCGATAGTTACCCTGTTTGGTTTGGTTTTAATGCTGCCGGTAATTGCAGTGCAGAGTGCAGTATTGGTCCCACCCAGTTTATTGGTGGCATAAGCGGCACCCCTCGCGCGGCATGCCCTTATCAGGTAAACACAGTTATCAACTTCAATGGTCAAGAAGTCTGCCCTTCTGGAGAGCCCGAAAGAGGTGATAGAGACTTTTGGGGACATGGCCCCCGCTTTTCTGCAAACATTACGGCGATACCCAATGGCGGTGGAACTCATGTTTTAGGGCAAATCAGCGCAACCTGGTCTGAAACAGAAAGTGACTTCTCCACAATAACGCTACCACCGACATCTATAGGAACAAGCCATCGACTCACTCAGAGGCCATCATTCAGTGCTCAAAATATTAGAATTTCCAGAGTATCTCCAAGTAGAAGCGCTTCTGTAAATAGGGTGATGAGTTCTAGACAACAAGAAATCATTTCTACAGCATCGGGAGACCCGCTTGTTAAACAACTCATTGTCATTGGCGATACTCATGCAGCGGATATCAGTGATGACAATAACTGCCATGATGACGCAAGAATACACTCTATTACTTTCAAGCCAGTCAGAGTAACGATTGAACCAACTCCATAAATAATACAGGAACAAAAAAGCCGAGAGCAAAACTCTCGGCTAAATGACTAACTGACTTTGAAACTGTTAGCAGTTATTAGAACTGTGCTGATAAACCAACTGTATAAGTTTCAGCATCGATTCCATCTTCGTCTTGAGAAGTGAAACTTCCATATAACGCGACATTCTCATTGAAGAAATGTTTAGCACCGATTTCATATAAGTCATTGTCAGCAACGCTAGCAAAAACTGAAGTTGCTTTACTGAAATAATAGCTACCACCTAATTTCCAGAAGTTATCCAGATCAGTATCAATATAGGTAAAGTCTGCTGTGAAGTAGTTTTCGCCGCCTAAGTGTGTAAAGTACTTCGAAGACAAGCTTACAACGTCAGTGTCATCATCGGTAGACAAAGTGAAACCTAAGTAGTCGGTGTCATTGATCTGATGATTATATGCTGCCGAGATCTCGTAAACAGTATCACCTTCTTCAGGATCAGTTGCATCAACACGGACTAAAAAGTCGTCGTTGAAAAGGTAACCTAAAGAAAACTGGGTTGGGTTGTTATCGAATTTATCATCCGAAAAACCAAGGCCTAGCAATACGTTATTTACGAACAATTCGCCTTCAACGTTTGCTAAATAATACTCGCCTGTTTCTACATTGGTATAGCCAGCGCTTACATTGCTAACTTTGTTGATGTATTCAAACTCGTTATATGGGCCTAGAGCTTGTTTTTTATCGAAGAAGTAAGTACCTGACAAAGAAACCGAATCAATAGATTGGCCGTTAACATCAGTATTGCTTAACTCAAGATCTGAAAACCACTGGTACTCTTCAGCTGAAACAGAAACAGTTGAAGAAAGAAGAACCGCTGCAGTTATTAATTTTAATTTCACGTTGTTATCTCCATGTATACGTTCAAATGCGGCGCGGATTCTATACAAAGGATTTTAGGCGGTCAACGAAATCTTCAAATAATCTTAAAATAAATTTAACATATAAAATAAAGGAAGCTGTTCGCCCAGTTTATATTAGCTTTCCTTATCAATAACAGTCAGTTAGCCTCCTTTTGTACAACCAAACAAATTACGGTAACTTGCTGTAAGCCGCTTCGATATCGACTTTTTATCCAATTTCAATGCCACAGCCCTACATGAGTGATCGTTTGTTGCTTTCATATAGGAGATAGGTTAAAAACTGGTAACAGTGGCTCCTTGTCTATGGAGTCTATTTGCTAATAAATCTGAGGCTGCCCCGGAACATCGACATTCATCACAGGTATAAAAAACCTGCAACAAAGTACAGGCTTTTAAATAGTGGCGGAGCGGACGGGACTATCAATAACCTCCCTGTTATTGACCACTTTGTGGCCATCGTCGCAAAGCTCCGATGTTCAAAATCGTTCCAGACGATTTTGTCGAACACAGCTTCCCCTGAAAGAACTCTTTCAGTCGCGCGGCTTCTCGTCCCTGTAAATTTCGGGCATAAAAAACCTGCTAGAAAGCAGGTTTTCAAATAGTGGCGGAGCGGACGGGACTATCAATAACCTCCCTGTTATTGACCACTTTGTGGCCATCGTCGCAAAGCTCCGATGTTCAAAATCGTTCCAGACGATTTTGTCGAACACCGCTTCCCCTGAAAGAGCTCTTTCAGTCACGCGGCTTCTCGTCCCTGTAAATTTCGGGCATAAAAAAACCTGCTAGAAAGCAGGTTTTCAAATAGTGGCGGAGCGGACGGGACTCGAACCCGCGACCCCCGGCGTGACAGGCCGGTATTCTAACCAGCTGAACTACCGCTCCGCGATTTCTAACTTAGTACTCGAAGTGCTTTGTTAGAGTGTTTTGCTGGTGACCTCATCGGTCAACGACGCGCATATTACTGGCGTTCCCCGATTCCGTCAACTCTTTTTTTCAATTTTATTTATTTTTTTTTAAAACCGTACAAAACACGAACAAAAAGGCTAAAAATCAATCAGTTATAGCTATCCAGGCAATGATTCTATCTTCAATGGTTTCCGGGGCCAAGTCGCGTTCACTGACTAACTGTCCGTATAAACTATTGCCTTTTTTATGAATTAACTGGCGATCACCACTAACCAGATGATGCCAGCTGGGTAAATCCTCTCCACGAGCAACAACTTTGTATGAGCAACTATCGGGCAACCAGTAGTAATCACCTAACGTATCTGGCGTTATTTGAACGCAGTCAGGCACTTTATTCAGCCTATTGTGATAATCAGTACATTGAAGCGTCTCTGTGTCTAACAGCCGGCAGGCCACATCGGTTTGCATCAACAAAGCATCATCATCGTCCAGGAATTGAATTCGGCAACATTTTCCACAACCATCACATAATGACTCCCACTGCTGGTGAGTCATTTTATGCATGGGTGTTGTTAGCCAGAACTTATCCATCGAAATTACTTACCTTTTATTAGCTGGGCTAACTCTTCCTGTGACGGAGGCATTTGCAAATAGTAGCCTTCTTCATCCAGTTTTGATTTAAGCTCATTAATATCCACCAAGGCTAATTGCTCTCTTTTCGCCAGGTCCAGGTGCATCACTAACTCCGGTTCTCCCCAGACGCTCATTAGCCCTTCCGGCAAATCCTCAAAATCAGTGTCAAAAGGCACATATAAATAGGTATCAGGCTTCTTTGCGCTCTTGTAAATACTGCACATCATAACGGTATCAATCTCTTGTCGTGTTGATTTAAGAAAAAGTGGCGAGCTGGGCTTGAAATGCAGGTTCTAGTAACTCGCGTCGCCAACTGTTCCAAAAATGATTTGGTCGGGTCATCAAGCCTTGCTCTGTCTTAATGTAATATTCTAACAGACGTTTACTGCTTAATGCCTCTTCTGGAATGTCGTGTTGCCTGGAAACTTGGCTGGCGGCAGCTTTCAGAGCTTTTATCTTCTGCTTAGCCCCAGGCAGTTTATGGAAAGCTGGAACAGGTTCGGGCCATTCACTGCTATCCATTTTATCGGCCTGGGTAATTTTATTCAGCAACTCAGCACCAAATTTACGAATACTGCCTCGGTTACAGCCGATTTTTAGTAAAAAACCTGTGGTTGGATTCGGCTGCATACAAATATCTAGCAGATGATGATCTCTAAAAATAAAAGTCTTCGGAATATCCTTATGTCGAGCCAAAGCCTCACGCCACGCAGCCACGGCTCGTAAACGGTTGAGCTGCTTTGATTTTAACTTAAAAGCTCCCTTTACTTTAAGGTAAGCCTGCTCAAAATCTTCAAGGTCAGTAATAGCACGGTAAATAGACTCTGTATCTTCAAGAACAAAACCATAATGCCCTTTCTCCAGCAGTTTTTCTCTAAGCTTATAAAAGCAAGGTAGCAAAAACTGAACATCCTGCGCGGCATAAACTTTTTGCTCTTCGCTCAACGGCCTTTTCAGCCAGTCGGTTTTGGTGTGTTCTTTATCCAATGTTAGCCCTAAGAACTGCTCAACCATGTTGCCATAGCCAATCATGGGACCATAACCGGCCAAAGCTGCTGCTATTTGCGTATCAAAGATGGAGTTAATGGGAAAGCCATAGCTGTTATGTAAAGCTTCTAAGTCTTCGCTACAACTGTGGAGTACTTTCAGTACCGAGTTGTTTGACAGCACCTTACCGAAGACTTCCAGCTTTTCGAGCTGCAACGGATCAATGAGGTATATCTCCTCACCATCATAAACCTGTATTAAGGCCAGTTTATGAAAAAACGTGTTGGTCCGATCAAACTCTGTGTCTATGGCTAAAACCTCTTGTTTTAGCCAAGACTGACAAAGCTCTTCTAGACGTGCTGCGGTTGTGACTTTCTCAACCGCAACCAATTCGGAGTGATGATCTAATTCAAATCTATGCAAATTCACCTACTTACGCAGTTCCTTGCGTAATATTTTACCTACGTTGGATTTTGGCAGTTCCTCTCTGAACTCCACGACTTTAGGGATCTTATACCCTGTCAGGTGTTCACGGCAATGTTTAATTAAGTCTTCTTCAGTAAGGTCAGAGTCCTTCTTAACCACAACTACCTTAACCACCTCGCCTTTAATATCATCAGGCTCGCCAATCGCCGCGACTTCGAGTACTCCCGGGTGAAGAGCAACAATGTCCTCAATTTCATTAGGGTAGACATTAAATCCGGATACCAGAATCATGTCTTTCTTACGATCAACAATACGCAAGAAGCCATCGTTATCAATAGTTGCCATGTCGCCTGTGGCAAGCCACCCGTCTTTCAAGACCTCGTCGGTCTCTTTCAGTCGTCCAAGATATTGCTCCATCACCTGCGGGCCCTTAACCCATAACTCCCCGGGTTCGTCAAAGCTCAGTTCGTTGCCTTCTTCATCACGTATTTGCACATCGGTCGAAGGAATCGGCAAGCCAATGGTTCCGTTATAGGCTTCCGAATCCAAAGGATTCATGCTCACCACTGGCGAAGTTTCGGTTAAGCCATACCCTTCTAATAGAGGCGTCTTAGTCAACTTTTGCCACTCTTCAGCCACTGACTTTTGAACCGCCATGCCGCCGCCAACGGCCAGCTTTAATTTAGAGAAGTCCAGCTGTCGGAAACTTTCCTGATTCAACAGACCATTAAACAGGGTATTAACGCCTGTAATCGTTGTAAACTTATATGTGCGAAGGTGTTTACAGAAATCCTTCATATCACGAGGGTTAGTGATATAAATGTTATGCCCGGCTGCTTTGGTGAACAACAAACAATTCACACATAAAGAGAAAATATGGTACAGCGGTAACGCGGTGATAATAATTTCCTTACCTTCTTCTAGAAACGGTCCCATCCAGGCATAAGTCTGCAGAACATTCGCCACCATATTTTTATGACTTAGCACAGCACCTTTAGCAACACCCGTCGTGCCACCGGTATACTGCAGGAAAGCCGTATCTTGGTGAGATACTTCAACAGGTGTAAAAGTTGAAGCGGCTCCTTTGTTCATCGCATCAACAAACGAAGTTACATCAGGCAAATTAACGCTTGGCACCATTCTCTTAAAATATTTAACTACAAAATTAACGATAAAGCGTTTTGGCTGAGAACAAACATCCCCCACCTGAGTTACCACTATATTATCCAACTCAACCTTGTCCAGAGCCTCTTCAAGAGTATCGGAGAAGTTGGCTAATATGATGATGGACTTTGCACCGCTATCATTAAGCTGATGTGCCAGTTCTCGCGGCGTATACAGGGGATTAACATTGACCACTGCCAGGCCTGCTTTCAAAGCACCAAACAGTGCTATTGGGTACTGCAATAAGTTCGGCATCATCAGCGCCAACTTATCGCCTTTACTCAACCCCAGTGTGTTTTGTAAATAAGCAGCAAAATTCGTAGCTTTCTGCTCAAGTTCTTTATAGGTTAATGTGACACCAAGGTTGGTTACGGCTGGTCTATCCCCATGATTGCGCACGGCCTCATCCAGGAGCTCACCGAGATTAGCATATTCATTAATATCTACTGTGTGCGCTACTTTTTGGGGATAATTTTTCAGCCAAACTTTTTCCATGAATAAACCTATTAGATATGCGAATGTGTTTTTGATCTTGGACAAGAAAATTACATGATTCCGTCCTTTAGCGCAACTATTCCGACCACTTGCCGTTAGTTTGCTTTGTTTTGCTCGTTTTTCGACCAGAACTGGCGAACTTTTTCTGCAACCTGTTCCGCAAACTGCATGTGTAAATGATGGCCTCCTTTCATATCCACTCGCTCCACACTGTCTAAATAATCAAACCGTTGCTCTATCCCCGGATACTCATCGAAAAGACCGCTTTCGGCAATAATAACTTGCATAGGACAGGTGATATTCCTCATTATTGCTTCCAGCTGGGGCTCGGTCATTCGAACCCATGATAAATGCTTCAACCGCGAGTCACTGGACCATTGATAGCCTTCCTCGCACAGGGTCACCCCTCGCTCTATGAGTGGAAGCAGTATATCCACCGGTAACTCCGAGACTTGAGCTCTAGCTTTCGCAGCTGCTTTCAAATCTTTAAAATAACGTTTACGGTTTCCCTTTTCTTTGCGCTGAAGCAACGCCTTTCGTAACTGTTTCACCGCACTTTCCGGCGTTGAAACTAATGCCCCCAACGCATCAATGGACACAATGCTGTCAACTTTATCCGGAAAGATCCCGGCATAAATTGCAGAAAGCGCCGCTCCCATGGAATGAGCCAGAAATTTAGGCTTGTTTAATTTCAGAATATCAATAACTGAATCAATAACAGAGATTCCGGATACAAATTGATAGTCTGCTGCCGGATGCAAGTGATCAGACTGTCCATGTCCCGGGAACTCAATAGCAATCAACCGGTAGTTGCTATTCTTTGTTAGCAGAGGCGCTAAATAGTGAAAGCTGGCAGCATTATCGAGCCAACCATGGAGACATAATACCGGCTCGCCGTCGGGATTGCCCCACTCAATAACACTGATTTTGCAATGATGGATTTCCAGGTGATATTCGCGTTCAAATCTAAAATACATTGTTGTTCATATGAAGTGGTATATGGGCGTTATCATAGCACATAAAAAACGGGCCATTTTACATGGCCCGGTATGAGAAAAAACTCATCAAAGAGAAGTGACAATGACAACCAAGTAAGCATCTAAGCAGTTATGCTTTATTTGCTACTTGTATAATCTTTGAGCAAATATATCCAGATAAGTTCCATAAAAAGCTAGATTTTTTCAGTTATGCTTCTGACTTATGCTTTATTACAAAATCTGAAATATTTATCAATAAGTTACATCGATAATCTTACAACTTTCTTTAATGGTTGGTCAGCAAAAAACTTACCCTTTTCGTTAACTGCAACCTCACCTAAAGCAACCTCTGGATCGTGGGTAAAAAAGACTTTACCCCCCTGCTCTTTTAACGATTCGAGTAGTGCTCGCTTTTCATCAATAAGACTTTCTGGATAGCGATCATAACCCATGGTAATCGGCAGATGCATCCAGGGGGCGCCCGGTATCAAGTCGGCAGCGAAAGCCACCGGTCCCTGTATTGTTTCAACTTTAGTTATCAGCATTCCCGGCGTATGGCCACTGGATACGTAGAATGAGTAATCTGCTCCCAGTAAATCAGAGCTGTCGTTACTGACCAGATGGAGTCGTCCACTGGCTTCGAGCTTGTCGGTTAAGCCAGGGATAAATGAAGCACGATCACGCGGATGAGGATTGCAGGCCCGCTCCCAGGCTTCCTGTCCGACGATAAATTCTGCATTTGGAAACAGCAGTTCCGACGCTTTGCCTTCCTCCCACTGAGTGAGCAGACCTCCGGCATGATCAAAATGCAGGTGGGACAGCACCAGAATATCAATATCTTCGTGACTGAAACCGGCTTCTTTCAAAGAGTCTAACAACACATGCTGCGACTCCTGAACGCCATAACGATCACGGTATTTGGGCTCAAAGAAAGCACCAATTCCCGTTTCAAATAATATGGTTTTATCGCCATCAATAACCAGCATGGCCCGACACACTAAATCAATACGATTCAGCTCGTCCACATTTACCCAGCGCTGCCACAGTGCTTTAGGCGCATTACCAAACATGGCGCCGCCATCCAGCTTCTGGGTGTTACCATTGATTGAATAAAACGTTTTTTGGGTTGGATTATTTGACATAGAAAGCCTGTCAGTTGAGTGATTGAGTATAGTGTATCTTCTCAACAGTAAAAACCAAGTCTGAAGCTGACTTTTCTTGTGAAATGGTGATCGGTAAATGCCCAGCGGTAACCTGTGTTAAGTTCCAGGTTGGGTCCACCCCGACCCACTCGCCATCAATTAATACTTCCACCCACTGATGCCCACCAAAACGCTGCTCATCATCACCAAGATAGATATAACCGCTGACTTCTCTTGCCGGTATTCTGGCCTGGTTTAACAGTGCCAGTAACAGTTGTGTGTATTCAGTGCAGTCGCCATAGCCATTATCGATCACCTCATCAATGGTAAAACTGGCGGGTGTCGGCCGATAATATAAATAATCATTAACAAAACTGACCAGAGCCCTAACGTTAGACCAGGAGTTTTGACTACTCAGGTTGAGCCCGTTAGCTAACTTAAGGATTCTTGGACTACTCTTATAAAATGACCAATGCTCTATTTGCGCCTGGTTTGCTGGATACCGTATTCCTTTTGATGTAATCAATTGATTGTTTTTAAGTTGTACGCTGGGATGAGGCTGCAGCCAATTAAGTTCCCCCTCCAATAACGAAAGACTGATAGAGTCAGCTAGATCAACGTCACCCAATGGTTCAGAGAGAGGGATCCCGTTGGAAGCATAGAGATCCCGCTGCATTTCCGGATTAAGGCTGGGTTTGGCGCTGACTCCCACCAATTCAATGCCCCGCTGGCGTTTTTGCCTTGTCATACGTCCTGATAAGTTAAAAGTAAAACTCAAAGGAGAAAAGACGTTTATGTTTACCCTGTTAAAAACATAACGCGGGTGACGACTATCTGGTTTTTTGGCAACAGAATACTTAACCTGATCAGGTTCTAAGGAATGTGGATCGATAATAGTATGTATACGAGTGTCACCGACTTTAGGCTGAGACGCTACCCACTGTCGTAGTGCCAAATAATTATTCAGGTGGTAATTCAGGGCAGGTTCTTCAAAGCGAAAGTCATTGCCGTTTCGCGTCTGCGTGATGGATAAGCTCTGTTGGTTAACAAAACTGGTCGTCATCGACAAACCCGGTTCGGTGGTTTGTGCCTGACCTTGCAATAAGCGATATGGAGGTTCACTATCAAACTCGAGGCTGCTGTCATAAAGAAACTTAAAGCGCTTTCCCCTGACTCGTCCTTCAAAATGTTCCTGTTGCGTCACGCGAATAATGTTGCTATCTCTAGTCAGCCGAGTTTTCGCCCAACCGACCATCTGCCCTTGCCAGTTAATTTGGGCCCATTCGGTAAATGGCTTTATCTGCGACGGCTGCCATAGTCTTTGAAAGACATTATAGGAAGTAAGAGAAAGGAAGCATGTCACTAAAAAGACTATTTTCAACAACATGCTTAAACGATGTTTAGCTGCTCGCTTCATCGCCTTCTATTGGAGTAATTTTGAAGTTAAATAGCGCATAGATAAAGGATACTAGCGGCGTTAATAAATTGAAATAGCAATATATCCAATAAGCACCTGTGGCAACGCCTAAAGTGCCTGCCATATATGCACCACAGGTATTCCATGGGATCAATGGGGAAGTAATAGTGGCTGAATCTTCCAGCGTTCTGGATAAGTTCTTAGCATCCAGCCCGCGCCGCTTAAACTCTGCCTTATACATTCGTCCGGGCAGAACAATCGATATATACTGATCTGCCGTAATAAGGTTCATTCCAATACAGGTCGCGAGTACAGAACCGATCAACGAACCAGTGGACTTTGCCATACCGATAACGGTTTTAATCAGTTTATGCAATAAGCCTGTCACTTCCATGGCGGCACCAAAGCTCATCGCGGTAAAAATCAAGAATAAGGTATTCAGCATGCTGGCCATGCCACCACGACTTAACAGGTTATCAAAGTTATCATTGCCCGTTGAGGCGGAAAAACCACTAAAGAGTGAGGTCCAAGTTGCCGATAACGTTGTCATGAAGTCACCATGACTATAGACACCAACAGAGTGCTCTCCTAGTGTTAAAGTCTTATCCTCGCCCTCTTTTAACATCACTGTCTCTGAGTAAGTATCATCAGAATTTTTAAAAGCGATATCAAAGGTCACCGTACTAGAATCACCCTCAATGTGATAGTTCTGAACAGAACACTCATATTGCGATGAACGTTCACATTTATAACGACCGTCACCAACAAAAGTTTCGATCACTTTACTCTGGAACATAACGGCACAGATACAACCCAGCAAAGCACCAATCAATATAGTCGCGACGGCAGGGACCTTTTTAAAGGCCAACACAAAAACGACCGCCATTGGCACCAGTGTCCACAACGAGATATTGAAATTATTATCCAGCAAATCCAAGGTACCCTGTAATGCCAGTACTTGCTGTTCGCTATCGCTGTTTATCCCCAGGATTGTAAAAATGATAAAAGAAAGAAGTAGTGCCGGAGCTGTAGTCCATACCATATGACGAATATGGGTAAAGAGATCAGTGCCAGTAACCGCCGGAGCCAGGTTGGTCGTGTCGGACAAAGGCGACATCTTATCGCCAAAGTAAGCACCGGAAATAATGGCGCCAGCAGTTATTTCCATCGATAAGCCTAAACCCTGAGAAACACCAATCAGGCCAATACCCACAGTACCCGCCGTGGTCCAGGAGCTACCGATACTTAAGGCAACAACGGCACAGATAGCACAGGTCGCCACATAAAAATACTCTGGAGAAAGCAACTGCAAACCATAGTAAATCATGGTCGGTACGGTCCCCGACAGGATCCAGGCACCAATCAAGGCACCAACCATTAATAAAATCAACATAGCGGCCAGCGCAATACTGATTCCATCGACAATGCCCTTTTCCAGCTCTTTCCAGGTTTGCCCATTTCTAAGGCCAACCAGTAACGCCACCGCAGCGGCAATGACCAGTGCTATCTGGTTTGCTCCATAAGAGGAATCACTACCATATAAATAGACTGAAAAAGCTAAAAGAATCACCAATAGCCCTACTGGTAACAGGGCCTGGAGCATGCTTGGCTGACGCGTTGATGTATCTGCCATGAAAACCTCTTATTTCCTGTAAAATGTATTATTATCGTTACTAATATCTTTGTAACGTTGTTCTAAACGAGTAGAGCGCGTCATCAAGCTTTGTTGCTTACCGTCAATAATCACAGCTTCCGGATAAGTCGTCACTTCAAAGGGGTCACCACTCCATACCACAAGCTCGGCCTTAAAACCCGGCATTAACTTGCCATAATTGCTGGCACCTCCAAATACTCTAGCCGGGATACTCGTCATAGCCGCCAACGCTTTCTCATAAGGCATGCCGTAAGCGACAGCATTCCCTGCCGCCTGACGAACATTATCCGCATTATGCGATGAACCCTTGAACATGACATCGACCCCAGCCTTACTTAGCAAGGCAGCATTATCATAACGCTTGCCTAGAGACTCAAAGCTACTAGGAATATTATCCATCGGGTTAACCATTACAGGCACACCTGCTTCAGCAATCTGCTCAGAAACTTTCCAGCCTTCTGCCACGCCCGACAGAACCAACTTAATTTGGTGTTTCTGGGAAAACTCAATAATCGTTAAGATATCATTGGCGCGATTGACGCTGATAACCAGTGGAATTTCACCTTCAAGTAAACGCCCAATTGCTTCTAAATCACCCAGACTATAATCTAAATCACGATATTGACCACTTTTTATGGCTTCAGGATTATTTAAAAACTCTTTGCCCTGGTTGAATGCAGATTCAAGCTCATGCAAAGCACTCGCTCTCGAGCCGCCAGTCAAACCTGCGGCATACTCGCCGTAAGTGGCAAAGATGCCAACATCACTCAAAATTAGTGACTCATAATCGCCAGTCATATCCATAATTGCTGCATAACCTGCAAACAGGGACAAGCCGTTATACGGCGTAATCAGAGTTCGAGTCACCCCGCCCGCACGGTTCATTGGAACCAGCGTCGACTTAGGGTTAAAAACATCATCTACTCTGAAGGAAGCCCCTAAACCTTCGAGCTGATTAGCGGCGTCATTAGTACCTTCGATGGCACCAATTTCAACCAAACCAATTTGGTTAGCTAAAGCAAAAATGCCCGCCGTAACAACTCTGCCTTCACCATTAATAGTTGTGGCACCCGCAGCTGACAAATCCTCACCGATATTCCGGATCAGGCCATCTTCAATCAAAATATCTGCATTATCCAAAGTTCCAGCCGAGGTCATGGTATAAACTTTAGCATTTTTGATCAGTATCGTTTCTGCCTTGACGTCCGTCATCACAAACGTCATAGCCAGTAAAAAACCGGTTAAGCTTTTTAATACTTTGCTCATAGTCTATTCTCCTCCGGCTCGATTATGCCCAGTTCAAAATCGCTGGCCGGTTGGAACTTGTCATTATTACGATCGAACATCAAAGCGCCGTCCACATAAACTTTCTCTGCTTTGGTATAGACACTAAACGGATTGCCATCCCATAGCACAATATCCGCCATTTTGCCTTCCTCTAAAGACCCGGTCATATCATCAACTCCAATGGCTTTAGCCGCATTCAGCGTGATCCACTTAATAGCATGAGCCGGAGCAATATCCATACCTAAACGATTGCCAGAGGTCATCGCTTTTGCTGCTTCTTTATTCAAGTGCTGAATAACGGTTGCCGAATCAGAGTGAACCACAGCACAGGCTCCAGCTTTATCCACTAAAGCAACATTAGACTCGACCATGTCGTAAGCTTCCTGTTTAAAGCCCCACCAATCTGACCACATGGCAGAACAAACGTCATTTTCAGCAAGCTTATCCGCGATCTTGTATGACTCAACGGCATGATGGAAAGTCGTCACTTTAAAACCAAACTCGTTAGCAATTTCCATCATAACTAGCATTTCATCGGCGCGGTAACAGTGATTCTGGATCAGAATTTCGCCGCGCAAAACTCCGGCAAGGCTCTCCAGTCGTAAGTCACGCTTTGGTGGCTGACCGTTACCTTTGCCAGCTTCATAGTCATCCCACTTATTCATATATTCTTTGGCATCGATCCATGATTTACGATACCCGGCGACGTTACCCATGCGAGTCATCGGTGCCATACCTTTCTCACCATAAACGCGCTTCGGGTTTTCACCACAGGCCATCTTTAAACCATAAGGAGCACCTGGAAACTTCATTTCCATGACGGATCGGCCAGGTACATTTTTCAATGTGACACCACGTCCGCCAACTAAGTTAGCGGAGCCGGGTAAAATTTGTAATGATGTCACTCCACCGGCTAAAGCAAGCTGGAACTGAGGGTCCTGCGGCCAAACTGAGTGCTCTGCCCATACGTCAGCAGTAACAGGCGACGTCATTTCATTACCATCAGCACTGGAAGCAACACTTGGCGCAGGGTACACACCCAGATGTGAATGCACATCAATCAGACCAGGAGTAACCCACTTACCAACTGCGTCGATCACTTCTAAATTGTCATCATCAGGAATCTCGACCTCTTCGCCAACGGCAACAATTTTGCCATCGGAAAAAAGCACCTTGCCCTGTTCTATTTTATCGCCGGTAGCCGTTAAAACTGTTGCGTTTTTTATCAGCACCGGGTGATATTCATGCGCCTTATATTCAGACTCAAAGGCTTCTTTCTGGTTATCTTCCTGTGATTTAGAAGCAGTGTCGTCATCGCTACACGCAACCAAAAAAGCAGCCCCAATAAGAGCTGCTAACATCGGTTTTGAGAATCGTTCAATCATCATACATTAATCCCCAAAATAGTTATTAAAATACCTGAATACCAAAGAAGCGTTCCAAAATTGTAATAATGGTAATAGCACCAAGGACAACCGGACAAATAAACATAATCGCAAAGTCAATATACTTTGATAACCATTGGCTTTGCGTCTCACGCCCTTCCATCAACTCAGCATTCAAGTTGTTTTTCTTCCAGACATAGGCTGTAAAGATTGCGATAAAGGTACCGCCTAACGGTAAGAAAGTATCGCTGGCAATTAACTCAACAAAGTCAAGGAAAGGCAGCGCGGTCTCTTTTAAGACACCGTCAGCATCAGCCTTAAACAAATTCACAAAAGAGCTTAAGGTATCTGACGCACCATAACTTAATAAAGATGGAATTCCGATGGCAAAAATGATAATAGCCATGCTCCATACTGCTACTGGGCGCTTAATTTTCTTTTCATCAACTAAATACGCAACCGGAACCTCAAGTAATGAAACGGTGGAGGTTAATGCAGCAAAAGAAAGTAATAAGAAGAATACAGCGCCAACAATTTTTCCTAGAAGCGGCCCCAAACTTTCAAATACGCCAGGAAGTGTCATAAAAATCAAGCCTGGACCACCAGAAACGCTGCTCATATCTCCAGCGTTTAAGAATGCGACGAAGGGGAAAATCATTAAGCCAGCAAGGAAGGCAACCGAAACATCGGTCAGAGTAATCATGGCTGCCGAGCGCACGATATCCTGCTTACGGGAAACGTAAGAGCCGTAGGTGATTAATGCCCCCATCCCTAGCGATAAGGAAAAGAAGGCCTGACCAAGTGCTGAATAAATGACCTCACCCGTAATTTCTGAGAAATCGGGAACCAGATAATAGGAAACACCGGCCATGGCATCACTTAAAGTGAATGAATAAATCATTAGGCCAATGATCATGGCGAACAAGGTCGGCATTAAGATTTTTGCTGCTTTTTCAATACCGCCCTGAATACCTTTGGACACAATCAGCGCAGTAATGCCCATAAAGACAATACCGTAGATGAAGATGTGTTCCCAGTCAGCCGTAAATCCGACAAACTTTTCTACAGAGCCAAAATCGAAGTTACCCTGCGACATTTCGAGGAAGTAACCAAACGCCCACCCCGCAACAACATTGTAGAAGGAAAGAATTAAGACACCAGCCAAAACACCTAAGAAACCAATCCAGGCCCAATTGTGGTGCCCTAGCTTCTTGAAAGCGCCGACTGCGTTAAGTTGAGTTTTTCGGCCGATTGCAATTTCTGATACCATGACAGGAAAACACAATAAGAAACAGAATGCTAAGTAGATCAGTACAAAAGCTGCACCGCCACCTGCTCCTACCTCAAATGGAAATTTCCAGATATTTCCCAGTCCTACTGCGGAACCCGCTGCAGCCAGAACAAATCCAAGCCGAGAGTTAAATTGACCTCTATTTGTTGCCATTATTTCTACCGTATGATTGTTTGTTATATTTGGAAGGTTTTGATCCTAGCCGCTAATAACACCATATTTAGGCTAATCACTCAAGTACAGAGGGATAAATCCTGCTAATTTTTTAAGCCAGAAGCCAGGTCAAACGGCAGCTTGTGTAGAAAACAGACAAGAAGAGGACAGGCCCGCCGGATCTGCGGGCCTGAAAATATTAAGTCGTGAGTTCATTCTCGATACCGGCTTTAAGGCCTAAAGTACGAGTCAGTACTCTTTTGAAGAAAAACTCCGATTTTTCATCAAACTTACCATTGGCAGCCACTTCCATCTTTAACCATAAGTAGGAATAAGTTACGAGTGCAGTGTAATGTAAATAATCACAAGCGACCAACTGAGCCAGCTCCGAGTTAATTTTACTGCTCTCAATAATGGCTAACGAAAGCTTTTCCAATTCTTCCAAATGCTGTTCAACTAGAGTTTTATGATTAGAACTGGCGAATCCAGACAGATCCCGACGTATCTCGTTTAAGAAAACCTTTAAAAACTCACCATCATTTGCGATAAGCTTTCGGCCAACTAAATCAAGCGCCTGGATACCATTAGTACCCTCGTATATTTGTGCAATGCGGCAGTCGCGCACATGCTGCTCCATTCCCCATTCACGCACATAACCATGTCCACCAAAGACCTGCTGACCGATAGTGCAGGTTTCATACCCCGCATCGGTAAAATAGGCCTTAGCGATGGGGGTTAGCCAGGCCGACATGATATCGCCCACTTTTACCGCCTCTTTATCCTCGCTGTGAAAAGCTACGTCCAGATAGCTACCAAGCCATACGGCCAGTGCTCGCCCTGCTTTATTGAATGACTCCATGGTATTGAGCATGCGTTGAACATCACCATGCTTAACCAATGCCGCCGGTGCTTCGCCATCACTCGCCTTACCCTGCAGGCGTTCTCTAGCATAAGCATCCGCCTGTTGGAAGGACATCTCACCGAGCCCAATGCCCTGAATACCAATTGATAGACGCTCCAGGTTCATCATGGTAAACATGCAGCGCAACCCCTGGTGCGGAGGGCCGACAAGCCAACCTTTGGCCCCGTCCATATTCATGACACAGGTTGATGAGGCTTTGATACCCATCTTATGCTCGATAGCACCACATCGAATGGCGTTACGTTCTCCTAAAGAGCCATCGTCGTTAACCATGAATTTAGGTACCAAAAACAAACTGATTCCTTTAGGTCCCGGCGGGGCATCTGGCAGACGGGCCAACACCAGGTGAATAATATTATCCGTCATATCATGCTCACCACCTGTGATAAATATCTTTGAGCCTTCCAGCGAATAACTGTCGTCATCATTAGGTTCGGCTTTCGTTTTAAGTAGTCCTAAGTCCGAGCCCGCATGCGCTTCTGTTAAGCACATCGAACCAGACCATTCACCACTGATCAACTTAGGTAAGTATTTTTCTTTGGTTGACTCATCGGCGTGAGCCTGCAAAAGCTGTGTTGCACCGGCAGTTAAGCTGCCGTACAAGCAGAATGAGGTATTGGCTGAATAGAACATTTCTTCAATCAAGACATGAAGTGCTTTAGGCAAGCCCTGCCCACCATAGTTCGGATCAGCGGTGATTGACTGCCATCCGCCCTCAACGTAGGCCTGATAGGCTTCTTTAAACCCGTTAGGTGTCGTCACGACTCCGTCTTTAAGGCTACAGCCCTCCTCGTCACCGCTACGATTAATCGGATATAACACGCCGGTCGCGAACTTACCAGCCTCTTCTAAAATAGCAGCATACAGGTCATCATCAAATTCTGAAAAGTCTGCAATATCGCCTAAGCGTTTAGTGAGTGAAAAAACGTCTTTGACCAAGAACATCATGTCATCGACCGGTGATTGATATTGCATAAGGACTCCTATACCTACTATAGATTAATAATAATACACAACTGCTGCTCAGACGCATTGGTCTGACCAGACCTAGTATAGGAAAAAAAATTTACCGTTGTCCAGAGCCTATGCCGTTTATTTTGCTAGTGTCACTAACCTAAAACTGTTATTTGCTACCGCAAACGAAAAAGCCGCCCGAGGGCGGCTGTATTCTTACTTATGATGAGCCTAATGAGCTTTCCCTTTCCTAAAGTCTTCCCAGTATTGTTTAACTGTTTGCTTCATATCTTTATGCAGCAAAGTGATACCGATCAGGTTAGGTATGGTCATCATGACAATAGCCACATTAGCCAGTGCCCAGACAACCGTCGTATCCACCACCGCTGCAACAGCGAACATCACAACATACACGGCTCGGTAGACAAGGACTCCACGTTGACCAAACAAATAGATTACCGCACGGTCACCATAGTAAGACCAGGCGATCGCTGTGGTAAAGGCGAACAGCAACAATCCCAGCGAAACAATATACTTACCATTTTCACCTAAAAAGCCACGAGTAAATGCTTCTGCAGTAAGACTCGCTGAGTGAATCAATGAACGACCTTCCACCACGATGGATCTATTCTCCAGCTTGCCATCTTTTACTGTAATCACACCAGTGATCGGTGTCAGTTTATTCGTCGTATCATCTTTTTGCTTATAAACCACCTCTTCAGCAACCGAATTAGCGTTCAACAAGGTGAAACCTTCTGAAATAGCTTCGCCGTCTTGCAGTGAGATACTGCCACTGTATGGTTCAATAGCTGAATCACTGTTAGTTTGAGGATTTAAGAACTCCCTTAACTTCTCAACATGCTCTGGGTTTTGATCGGTCCATTGTCCGGCGACAAAGTCCATATCAATACGGTCAAAAGTATTTTGGTGTTTATCTTTCCACACCCCTGAAGACAAAATAACTAGAGAGGTCAAAGTACAGATAATCAAGGTATCAATAAACGGCTCTAATAAAGACACCATACCTTCTGAAGCAGGCTGTTTACCTTTCGCCGCAGAGTGTGCAATTGCAGCAGAACCCTGACCGGCTTCATTCGAGAATAACCCTCGGTTTACACCACGCTGCATCGCATAAGCAAAACTAGCACCCAGGAAGCCACCTACGGCAGCAGAGCCTGAGAAAACACTGCCAATAATGGCAGAGAATGAAGGAATGATATTCTCATAGTTGTAAACAATAACTAATAAAGCGCCAACCACATAGAGAAAAGCCATAAACGGCACCACTCGCTCAGCAACTTTAGCAATACGCTGAATACCACCAATAATCACCATGGCTAACAAAATTGCCAGGCCAACACCGGTAATCCAATTCGGCAAGGCAAAGGTATCATTCATTACCTGAGCGATGTTATTGATTTGCGGCATGTTACCGGTACCAAAGGAGCTGATAATAGTCGCAATGGCGAAAATAACTGCCAGCCACTTCATATTCAGCTTCTTCTCCATGTAATACATGGGACCACCGGCCATGGTGCCATCTTCAGTGACTTCACGGTATTTGTGGGATAAAGTGACCTCAACAAACTTGGTCGTCATACCGAGGAAAGCCGTGATCCACATCCAGAAGATAGCTGCTGGACCACCAACAAAAATCGCCAATGCAACACCACCAATGTTACCCGTACCTACGGTACCGGATAACGCCGTTGATAAGGCACCAAAGTGAGAAGTATCCCCTGGGTCGGACTTTTTACTGTACTTACCCCGGACGATGCGTATCGCTTGACCGAAATAACGAATTTGCGGAAAGCCTAGATATAGAGTGAAAAATACACCCACACCGATTAACAAATATGGAAAGTAATCTGCGCCGCCTAGATAGCCGTTTAGAAAGTCCAATCCATTTTTAATTTGCTCGATAATATCCAAAGAATAATCCCCATTAAACTTATAAATTTAAATTATCGGCTAACCTTACCATTATGAGAAAAGCTTGGCTAGTTCTGGTTTAGTCCCACTCCTCGTGGAATACATCATCAATATACTCCAACGGCAGCTGGACAAAGTTTGCTGACTCAGCATTTTGAAAACGCACGCCAATCCCCAGTAAACGCACTGATTTATCGCGACGATGGAACCCCTCATCCATCAATTCATAGAACAAATCATCATTTATTCCAAAACTGGTTCTTTCCACTGTGGTTGCTGAAAAGTCACTAAACTTCACTTTGACAAACATTTTGCTGACAGGAGCGTTAACTTTAGAGCGAGCCAAACGGTGCTTTAATGTTTCCAACAAATTAGGCAGTTGCGCTAAACACTCGTCCAGCGTATAGAGATCATGAGCGTAGGTATTTTCAACGCTCAATGACTTCCGTGGGTAATGCGTGATCACGGGCCTTTGATCGATGCCTCGAGCCAAGTAGTACAAATTTCGCCCAAAAGAGCCAAACTTTCTGGTGAGCTCCAGTAACTCCAGCTCTTGTAACTCTGCGCAGCTGTATACACCAACATTGTGTAACTTTTCAGAGGTTTTCTTACCTACTCCAGGGATTTTCTTCACCGGCAGCTCCAACATAAAAGCATCCACATCATCTGGCGTGATCACAAACTGTCCATTAGGTTTTTCCCAGTCCGATGCGACTTTGGCTAAAAATTTATTCGGGGCGATCCCGGCTGAAGCCGTTAACTTAAGCTCCTGATAAATCTTATGACGTATCGCCTGCGCGATATAGGTAGCACTCCCTTTATACTGCCGGCACTCTGTTACATCTAAAAAAGCTTCATCTAAGGATAAAGGCTCAATCAGATCCGTATATCCGGCAAAAATAGAACGAATCACTTTGGAATCATGCCGGTATTTATCGAAGTTGGGAGGAACAATAATGAGGTTCGGACACAAGCGCTTGGCATGAGCCGACGCCATCGCCGAATGCACCCCATAACTCCGTGCCTCATAATTACAGGTCGCAATCACCCCCCGCTTATCCGGCGAACCACCCACCGCCACCGGCGCACCCTTCAACAAAGGATCATCCCGCATTTCTATGGCCGCATAAAAGCAGTCCATATCAACATGAATGATTTTCCTATTCGTGTGGTTTTCAGCTGGAGCAGTAGGCATGCTTTATTTTATTCTGGAATGGAATCATTGTCATTCTGTCTTCGATGAAATAGCCCAGGTGTTTAAAGCCTGCTATTAAGCGATGGGGTACGGTTAAGCCTATCCCATCCTATGGAATCAACAACCTGTAGAGATATACCAAACGCTTCTACTGTTTGAAGCTCACTCTCATCAAACTGCCGCCAAGATCACTGGTGTCGATCTGAATTTTTCCATTGTAGGCAGCAACAATTTCTTTAACCACCGACATGCCAATACCCTGTCCTTCTACGGTTTCATCGAGACGCTTACCCCGAGAAAGAATAGCTAAACGAACATTTTCAGGAATCCCCGGACCGTTATCTTCAATCGTGATACGGACACGTCCAGCCACTCTTTCTGCATGAATTCGGATCTTTGAATCCGTCCACTTACAGGCGTTGTCCAATATATTGCCGAAGACTTCATAAAAGTCACCTTCGTTTAAGGCTATAGTAAGTCCTTTGGTTACGCTAACCGCAAAGTCGATATTCTTATCCTGATAGACTTTACCGAGACTGGCCACCAACTTATCAACGGCGGGCTCAACTTCCATGGAGCGCATCATAACCTGAGGTCCGCTGGTAGCTCTTTGCAGTTGATATGCCACTATTTGATCCATGCGCCCTATCTGCTCTGAACAAATTTTAGCCAGTTTCTCTGCGTCATTTTCATTTTGCAGCGCCGTATTCATAACCGCCAGTGGCGTCTTTAGGCTATGCGCTAAATTCCCCAGGGTTTCTTTATAGCGCTTGCTTTGGTGTCGCTCATTCTTAATAAAGCGGTTAATATTTTCCGTTAAACGCTGCAGCTCTTGCGGGTATTGATCCGACAAGTTATTGAGCAAGCCTTTTTCAATTTGGCGCAATTCTTTTACTGCCCGTCGGATTGGACGTAAGGTCCAACGCATGACAATGAAAAGTATAAACAACAATGACAGCGCTAGAATTGAAAGCCACATCCACAGCTGGTTACGATATGCGTCAATCACCTGATCAAAAGGACGCTTATTCTCAAGTATGACAAAGTGATATAGCGAGATTTCGCCTTCTGGGGACTCCCACTCTGCGATATAGTGAAACCGAAAATACTCCGTATCTTCCATTGTGATATCCGTTAACGTTGCTTCACCAGGTAAGCTCAGAGGCAGTGGTACTTTGTGCTGCTCCTGATCATAGCGGGCAGACAATGATTTCCAGATCAAGCTTTCTGTCTCATCATACACCAAAGCAGATAAACCACTGTTATATTGATTAAATCGTTTATCAGAAGGAATTTCTTCAGGAAGAAACAGGTTGCCTGGTTCCATCTCATCGGCATAAGACAGCAGGCTATAAAACTGAGCATACAATCTTTCATAAGTAGCCTGCTTGATACCGGTTTTATAGGTATCAAGCAAGATGAAACTCATGGCAGCAATAAAAAATACCAGTACGATACTGGTATTCAATAGTAAGCGCCTTTGTAATGAGTAAGGCTGTTTTATCTCAGTCTGTTTAGCCAAAGCGGTTCCCTGTCCAGTTAGAGCTCGCTATTCAAACGATACCCTCTGCCTCTCAGTGTTTCTATTGGCTTCAAACTACCATCCGGGTCGATTTTCTTACGCAAACGACCAACGAACACTTCTAGTACATTAGAATCTCGGTCATAGTCCTGGGCATATAAGTGCTCTGTCAACTCGGTCTTAGAGACGACTTTATCGGGATTGAGCATTAAATACTCTAAAACTTTATATTCATAAGCAGTGAGGTCCATCGCTTTACCATGAACTTTAACCTCTTGTTTCAGACTGTTTAAGCTAATTGGCCCTTTCTCAATTTCCGGTTTAGCATAACCAGAAGCCCGACGAAGCAAGGCATTAACCCGAGCCAGAAGCTCCTCGATTTGAAACGGCTTAACCAGGTAATCATCCGCACCAGCAGCTAGACCGTCGACTTTATCCTGCCAATGGCCACGAGCAGTCAAGATCAGGACAGGAAAAGACACCTCTTCTTTACGTAGGGTTTCGATCACTTCAATCCCCGAAGTATCAGGCAGACCTAAATCGAAAATGCCCAGGTCAAAAGAAAACTCCCGCCCAAGATATAAACCTTCTTCACCATTTGGGGCTTCCTCAACAACATAACTCTGTTTTTCTAGCGCCGTCACCAATTGCTGGCGTAAGGCACTATCATCTTCCATCAATAATATTTTCATGCTTTTCTACACCTCAAATGATAAGAAAGCTACATTAAGCGACCATTGCATGCATTGACATAATAATGGCGAACCCTGCCCGAATCCGTTAATACTTTAACGCGATAAACGGGCGGCTTCGCGCGTGCATTCAGACTGGCGGAAAGCACTTTTCCTTTGGTCTGACGAGCAACGGTACTCATCGCAGCGCCTTTACCCACTGGCGAGCACTGCTCGGCTTGCGGCTTTTTCAACACAGGCAGCTGTTTTTGCGAAGCAGCTTCGGAGCTACCGGCAAAAGCAATCAAACCAAATAAAATGAGAGTTAATTTCTTAATCATTAAAATCTCTTAAAACCTTTCAATATTCAAGCACTAATCAAGTATCATCTACGGCGATGATAGTTTCTTGTTGTTTCAAGTTCAATCCATCGACCCGGTTTATAGTCCATAAATGTTGTGTAATGGCGACCACGATATTTATAAACCACATCATAACCCACAAGCTCTTTTGCTTGTCGTGCCCGTGGCTCATAATGAGTTTCACAATAGCTGTCACGGCCTCGGGCGCTTTTTTTACCCACCGCAGCACCTATGACGGCTCCGGCTACCGCACCCACGTTTTTATGACGTTGTTTGTCGCCAATGTTATAACCAATTAATCCTCCGACAACGCCACCGATCACCGCATTTCGACGCTCATCATCTGCATCATAGCGAGTTCTTTCTGAATAACAAGTTCTAACTCTTTCAGAGTCATGACCGTAGTCAACATACTCAAAAACAGGGGATGCGCTTATCACTCGGCCTTTAGCCGCATGGTGTCGAGCATAATCATTATTATAGTGGGCATGACGATATTCTCGCTCGTTGAAACGGTGGTCAGCACTAGCAATATCCGGCAGGATAGCCATAGATAGCGCTAATGATGATAATAAGAAAGGATATTTAATGTTCATAATCTGTCTCCTGACAGCCGTACATATTGGCTTATTACAGGAGACAGTTTATAAAACTACAACTGAATTAAAGATGAACCGGAATGGTTATTTACTGAAAGTACGATATAAGAATAATACGATAATTGCACCGCCAACGGCTGTTAATATCGTTTCTATATTAAAACCACTAGCTTGAGCTGAACCAATTCCAAGAAGGTCACCGACAAAGCCGCCAACAAAAGCTCCGACAATCCCCAGAACAATGGTCATGATCCAGCCGCCTTTGTCGGGACCAGGCATGATTAGCTTGGCTAAAGCACCGGCAACTAAGCCCACAATAATCCACATTAATATACCCATTTTACTCTCCTTTTGAGTTGTTTTTTAACAGCTTATAGTATGTCATATGACCTAGCTTTATAGGTCATATGAACGTAAAACAACGTTAACAATCTGTAAAATCGGGTAAAGTCAGCTAATCCCAGATAACAACATCATCTGAATTCAAATATCGGGCCAGACGATCTTTATATCGCTCTTCGATTTGTTGACGTCGAATCTTTAGCGTTGGGGTAATTAGGCCATTCTCTGTATTCCACTCGTCGTCAACCAGGATCAACTTTGCCAGTTTTTCATGCCCTTCAAGCTTATTATTCAACATCTGCACTAATTGAACCGCTTCTTCCTGATAAGCCTTCTTGTCCGCTAGTTTCTTATTGTATACGGATGCAATCGCAATTGGTGATGGCAGTCCGTCACCGATAACACACAGGTGCTCAACTCCGAGTTCCGGCTCTAAGGTTGCTTCAATTGGCACTGGGGTAACATATTTCCCTTTTGAAGTTTTAAAAATGTCTTTGACGCGTCCAGTGATGAACAGGAATCCGTCATCATCAATTCGTCCCAAGTCCCCCGTATGAAAATAACCATCTTCATCAAGTACCTCAGCTGTCTTTAAAGGCTCCTTGTAATACCCTGCCATAATGCAGGGGCTACGCAGTAGGATTTCACCAGACTCTGCAATCTTAGCTTCTGCTGTCGGCAGAGTTACCCCCACCGAGCCTTGTTTCCAGGTACCCGGAATCGACGCATGAGAGAACGCCATGGTCTCAGTTAACCCGTATGCTTCACAAATAGTAATACCTACAGTACGGAAAAAGTCTGAAGTTCCTTTGGGAAGTCCTGCCGCGCCCGACAAACAAATTTTAGCTTTATCAAGGCCAAGGCCTTTAATTATCTTCTTTTTTATCAGTGAGTTAATAAGTGGAATCTTAAGTAAAATCTTAAGTTTGGCTTTACCCACCTGTTCCTCAATTCCCTGCTGGAATTTCAGCCAAATACGCGGCACACCAAAGAAGATGGTGGGTTGTACCGAGCGAATATTATCCTGAAATGTATCCAACGACTCGGTAAAAGAAATCGTGCTACCAGTATGGATACTGATAATTTCAGTTAATTCTCGTTCAGCACAATGGGCAAGCGGTAAGTAGGAAAAACAACGTTCATCATTTAAATTAATAAAAGCCGACGCCGCAGCAGCTCCATTCGATAGAATTTTATGTGTGATTAAAACACCCTTGGGGATTCCTGTAGTGCCTGAGGTGTAAATGATGGTGGCTAGCTCGTCAAAATTTGGCACAGGCGATTCCATATAAGGTTCTTCGCCCGCTATAATTTCATCCCAGTCAGCTAAGCCGGTGTGTTGTTCATGACAACCAAGTACTTTGACACCTTCAGGAATAGTATCTGACTTTTTGTCCCAGTCAGGGTACTTGCCGACAAAAACCAGTTGGCTTTCGCTATGTTCTAAAATGGTGGTAATCGTATCAGAGCCCGCACTTGGGTAAATGGGCACGCTTATGTGACCAGCCAACATAATGGCGAGATCGGCCATCACCCAGTGCGAACAGTTATAGGAGAGGATGGCGACTTTACTGTTTCCTGGTAACTCACGTTTTAGATACGCGGCCATTTTTCTAATTTGCTGTCCCGCCTCCTGCCAGCTGTACTCTTTCCAATCCTGACCAAAGGGCTGTCTTAAAAATGGTTGTTGCGCTTTCTCTTTTTCCCATCTATAAAATGCTGACAATGTATTCTGCAGCTCCAACTGGCTGCTCGGCGACTGACTCATATATTCAATTCCTACCCTACGTTTAATATTTATAATACATCAAATAATGTGGTCCGATGTTTTCTATCATAAACTCATCGCCATAGATTTCAAAATTTAGTTTGCGGTAGAAAGGCATGGCACTTGTTCGTGCATTACACCATAAAATTGTCGCACCTCTGGCTTGGCAATGCCTGATTCCCTGTTGCAATAATTTTAAGCCTAAACCCTGCCCACGAACCTCAGGATCCGTCGCCATACCTCTTAATCGCCAGCTATTAGCATCGTTAAACTGGGGATGTTGCTCGGGATAGAATGAGGCAATACCAATAACTGCCCCCTTATCACTCGCGGCCAAGTGAAACACCCCTTCTCGCGAATCCTCTTTATAGTGGCAGGCCTCAATAGGCTGACCAGGTCGAAGCACCTTACTTCTCAGAGGGTAAACATCGTTAACAGCAACTTCTTTAATCATTATCATCATTACTCAAGCATAAAAAAAAGCCACCTGAAAACTCCAAGTGGCTTTATAGGTTCAGTCAAGCACCGGCTACTGATCGTCTTCTGTTTCTTTCTTAACGTCTTCTTCGGCCTTATCAACCTCTTCTTCAGCTTCGCTCATCATGTCTTCAGCGTCTTGCTTCATTTCATCAAGACTTTTCTCTGCATCCCCCATCATCTCTTTACCTTCATCCTTGGCTGTTTCATAGGCGTCCACAGTCGTATCTTTTACGTCTTCCGCCGCTTCTGCGGTAGTATCCGCTGCTTCCGATGCCATTTCTTCAGCACTATCAACAGCGTCTGAAGTTGCTTCTTTAGTATTTTCTACGGCATCAGCAGTTGCTTCTTTCACCGCTTCAGCAGCTTCCTTGGTTTCTTTCTTAACTTCCTCTTGCTTATCATCGCTACAAGCAACGGCTAAAGTTGAAGCTAAAAGCGCTATAGCTAAACGTTTCATCGAGCTATCCTCCTCATTTCAATGGAAATTTTCCAAACACTCGAAAAACCAGTATGCCATGAGCTTTATTGATAGCAAAGTAAAATTCTTTAAACTGTGATGTTGAAAGTTTCGAGCGCCGTGAGATTTTCAAACAAAACCACCACGACGCTATTACTCTCTACTGCTTAGCCAGGAATAACCAGGTTTCCAACACCGTGTCAGGGTTTAATGACACGCTATCGATCCCCTGCTCCATCAACCACTTTGCTAAATCCGGGTGATCTGACGGACCTTGGCCACAAATACCAATGTATTTATTTGCTTTTTTACAGGCCTTAATCGCATTGGCCAATAAGACTTTGACCGTTGGGTCACGCTCATCAAACAGGTGAGAAATAACACCTGAGTCACGATCCAGACCAAGTGATAACTGAGTTAAGTCATTCGAACCAATGGAGAAGCCATCAAAGTACTTCAGGAATTCTTGGGCCAGTACAGCATTTGAAGGCAGCTCGCACATCATGATGATACGTAAGCCATTATCGCCTCGCTTCAAGCCATTCTCTTCCAGTAATTCAATAACTCGCTTCGCCTCGCCAAGCGTACGCACAAATGGAATCATAATTTCAACATTGTTGAAGCCCATTTTGTTACGGACACGTTTAATTGCCTCACACTCAAGTTCAAAACATTCACGGAACTCTTCCGAGATATAACGAGAAGCACCGCGGAATCCTAACATTGGGTTTTCTTCTTGCGGTTCGTACAAATGACCACCGATCAAGTTGGCGTATTCGTTCGACTTAAAGTCAGACATACGCACAATGACTTTTTCAGGAGCGAAAGCACAGGCAATCGTGGAAATACCCTCTACCAGTTTACTGATATAAAATTCTTTAGGATTGGCATAGCCCGACATCTGCATGGCGATAGTTTTCTTTAAATTATCGTCTTCCAGCTTGTCATAATTCAATAATGCTTTTGGGTGAACGCCGATCATACGGTTAATAATAAACTCTAAACGCGCCAGACCGACACCCGCGTTTGGGTATTGGCCAAAGTCAAAAGCACGATCCGGATTACCTACGTTCATCATGATTTTGAACGGCAGTTCAGGCATGTCCTTGATCGAGCTCTTATTCACTTCAAAGTCCAGCAGCCCCTGATAAATGTTACCTGTATCGCCTTCTGAGCAGCTAACCGTCACTTCTGCACCATCTTTAATACGATCCGTTGCATCACCACAACCAACAATTGCAGGAATACCCAGTTCACGAGCAATAATAGCAGCGTGACACGTACGGCCACCACGGTTAGTAACGATGGCTGCGGCACGTTTCATGACTGGCTCCCAATCCGGATCCGTCATATCGGTAACTAAAACGTCGCCTTTCTGAACATCTTTCATCTGGTCGATCGAGCTGATAACGCGCGCTTTACCTTTACCAATACGCTGCCCAATAGCGCGGCCAGTCGCAACTAACTCTGATTTATTTTTCAGGTGGTAACGCTCAATGACATTTTTATCCGAACGGCTTTTTACCGTTTCTGGACGTGCCTGAACGATATATAGCTTGCCATCTGCACCATCTTTAGCCCACTCGATATCCATCGGACGCTTGTAGTGCTTTTCAATAATCATGGCCTGCTTTGCCAACTCTTGAACCTCGGCATTGTTAATACAGAAATTCATACGCTCGTTCTGATCAACTTTAACCGTTTCAATGCTCTTATCGTGTTCATCGTTCTCGGTATAGACCATCTTAATGGCCTTACCACCTAAGTTTTTACGAACGATAGCCTGGCGGCCTTGCTCCAGCGTCGGTTTGTAAACATAGAACTCATCCGGGTTGACGGCACCCTGTACCACAGTCTCACCCAGACCATACGCGCCAGTGATAAAGACCACATCATTAAATCCAGACTCCGTATCCATGGTGAACATGACACCACTGGCAGCGATATCACTACGCACCATCTTCTGCACGCCTGCTGATAGAGCGACCAATTTGTGTTCAAACCCCTGATGGACACGGTACGCGATGGCGCGATCGTTAAATAATGAGGCAAATACTTCTTTAAGTGCCTTCATCACATTATCTAAACCACGAACATTCAGGAAGGTCTCCTGCTGACCGGCAAAAGATGCGTCTGGTAAATCTTCCGCTGTTGCCGACGAGCGGACAGCGACTGCAAATTCTTCATTAGCATCACCTTTCAGCTTGTTGTAAGCATCGGTGATAGCCATTTCCATCTCTGGAATAAAAGGTGTTTCCATTACCCAGCCACGAATTTTGGCACCGACTTCCGCCAGCTTCTCGACGTCATCGACGTCTAATCCGTCCAACTCCTGGTTAATTTTTTCGTTCAGCCCGCTTTGCTCTAAAAATGCACGGAAAGCATCAGCTGTAGTGGCGAAACCGCCAGGTACACTAACACCCATATTGCTCAGATTACTGATCATTTCGCCGAGAGACGCATTCTTACCGCCAACACGCTCTACATCGCCCATGCCTAGTTCTTCATACCAAAGTACGTACTTATCCAAAGTCATTCTCCCGTTAACGTGTATCAATTAAAGAAAATCGCCCTCTATCCCAGCAGCTACTTGCTGAAAACAGGCGTAAATGCTTAAATTCACACACTTATTGGTCATTAAAGGTCGCCATTTTACTGGTTATTGCACAAATATGAAACGTACAGTCTTCTTTATTTCAGATCGAACGGGCATAACAGCTGAATTACTCGGTCAATCTTTAACCGCGCAGTTCGAAGATGATGTCGAATTTATCTATCACACGATTCCCTTTGTCGATGATGAAGAAAAGGCATTAAGCGCAGTTGCCAGGATTAACCAGACCACATTACGTGACGGCGTACCACCGCTGGTATTTGAGACGATTGTGCGCCCAGAAATCCGTGAAATCATTCTTAAGTCAGAGGCTATTCTGCTGGACTTTTTCCATACCTATATCGGGCCCCTGGAAAAAGAGCTAGGCGTAAGAAGCTCTTTCAGTGTTGGTAAATCTCATTCAACGGATGACTTGCAGGCATACGATACTCGGATGAGTGCGGTAAACTTCGCTTTGAATAACGACGATGGCGCCAGCACCAAGCAATACGATAAGGCAGATATTATTTTGGTTGGGCCATCACGCTGCGGTAAAACACCAACATCACTCTATCTGGCCATGCAGTTTGGGATATTTGCAGCAAACTACCCGTTTACTGATGAAGATCTGCCCAACATTAAACTACGCCCCGGCTTGCAAGCCAATAAACATAAGTTGTATGGACTCAGTATTGATCCAATGCGTCTGCATGAAATTCGAACAGGCCGCCGCCCTAACAGCACCTATTCGTCATTCCAGCAGTGCATGTACGAAACGCGAGAAGTTGAAGCCCTGTATCGGCGCGAAAATATCCCTTTCATTAATACAACATCGCGCTCGGTTGAAGAGCTGGCAGTCAAGATTATGAATGATACCGGAATCGAGAGAAGGATTTTTTAGTTTCTGATTCCACAAAACAAAGCCGCAACCTTTACCGAACAAAGTTTGACTATTAGCACCCTCTTCCCCCTTGAAAGTTAGCCTTGATCAGTAATATTGACGATTGAGGCTAGTCCTATGGACCTAACTTTTGGGCGGTTCTTGATCGTTAAAAAAATAAACATCAAAGTAGTTTTCGTAGATATTAACCGATGGCTCATGACCAGCCTTATAATTTGAAAACCCTATTCAACTTCCTCAACTACCAAAGCCATCCGCTGCCCAATAGGAACGTTATTATTAGGGAAAACGATGGCTTCTCCATCCTTCTCAACAATATAAGGCTCTTCTGGATCACTCAGTAACTCAAACCCCTTCTCAAAACTACTGAAATTGGCTAAATCATCGTCTACATTGAGGTGAGAATCATCGCTGACACGCAACAACTCTTGCTTCACCTTGAAAACCTTCTGACCTTTTACTTTGTAGCGCGTACTGTGATCATAACTGTAACTGGATTCAACTAGCTGACGCAAAGCCTTCTCAGCATCAGCAAAGTCATCGCGGTTATTTTCACCAAAAGGTTTTACCTTACCCAACTCGACCGTAATACTATCAGCCTTAAAATTATGGCTCGAATAATAAGAAAATACAGTACTCGGTTTATGGTAAAGCAGAATCGTATTGACGCCACAGTCCTGCATCAGGTTTAACACTGCTGGATTATGCTCACGGCTATCCAGGTAAGGATAAATAGCGAATTTTTGATATTTGGAAGCACGGATTGCTGTATGTAAATCGTAGTGAGCCCGGGTATCATTGGCGCAACTTTGCGCGAAGAAATCATTCATGGCCTGTTCAAGACGCTTGGCTCGCTCAACTTCGCAAATCTCTTCTTTTTGTTCCCAGTATTTTTTCCACTCACCGTTAAACATTCGGTTAAGGTTAAAATCAAGAAACCGTTGCTCTTTAAGCATCGCCTGCGGATGGCCAATCAACACTAATAAATGACAGCGCAGATTCAGGCGCCCATTTAACAGATCGTAAACCATATCAGAAACTATCTCCATCGGAGCTGTTTCGTTACCATGGACACCCGCAGAAAGGGCTAAATACTGCTGTGACTCATGCTTTGGTTTGAACTCGATAATACCAACATCGTGAAAAGTAACCACGAAGTCTTCTAGCGACATCGAAAAAGGCTGGTGCCCTTCTAAATGCTCGCGAACAAAATCTAATAAATTAAAAGTCTTACAAAACTCACTCGTATTCATATCAATTATTTTTCTTCTTTGAATGGGGGAACTAATAACTGTGGGTCAAGGCGCGAACTGTACCAGTTGATTCGCCAGTCTAAATGCGGTCCGGTTGCACGACCAGTTTCTCCAATCGTAGCAATCTTATCGCCCTGCTTAACTTTTTGACCTTCTTCTACATCGATCGAGTTTAGGTGTATAAAAGTTGAAGATACGCCATAGCCATGGTCTATGATTAAGGTGCCACCTGAGTAAAACATATCGTCATAAGCCAAGCGAACGATGCCATCAGCTGGCGCGACGACGGCTGTACCCGTTGGCGCAGCCACATCAACGCCATAATGCGGGCGTTTCGGCTTACCATTCAATACTCGTTGACTACCATAAAAACCACTCAAGCGTCCTTTCGCTGGCCAGATAAAGTTCTGCATAAAGAACTCGTCCTTACTGCTGTTACTACGAGCTTTAGCAACAAGAGCGCCCTCACGGCGAATTCGCTTCTTTATTTCCGGCTTCTGCGGACTAACCTTAGAAGGAGGTAACCCATCAATCCGCTCAATGTTATAGTCACGCTTACGAATGAATAACTTTTGTATTTCTTTTTGCTTGCCCTTTGCCACAGTTAACCTAGCTGTTTCCGGCATATCTCGGTGGAAACCAAAAACGAAATAACCCTCTGGCGTTAACTCTAATGGCTTATCCTCAAAAGTTACTTCAGAACCCTTAACCGCTTGCCCTACAACTAAACCACCTTGAGCAAAGTCGCCTTTAAGCGATAGCAGTAATGGCTCTTTTGCTTGGGCTAATTGCGTTACAATTGCCAAAACCAGTATGAATAAAAACTTTCTAGTCATTAATGCTCAACTCCATTCATTTAAGACTGATGGCTAATCCCAATAGGATCATCGCTATCGTCATCATCTTTTAATTCAACTTGCTCAATTTTATCAAAACGATTCGTAATTTTATCTGCCGTAGTATTAATATCTTTGACCCCTTTAGTTAAACGATCGATATGAGTATTCAATTTACCCCACCGGTCTTTAAAGCGGCCGAACTCAACGGATAACTTACCCAGATGTTCTTGAATAATATGCACCTGCTTACGAGTCGCTTCGTCTTTTAATACGGCGCTGGCAGTCGTCAATAACGCCATCATAGTGGTAGGCGATACCATCCAGACCTTATTCTGCTGAGCGAATTCTACCAATTCCGGGTGGTGCGCATGAATCTCTGCAAATACTGCTTCAGCGGGAATGAACATTACCGCACCGGTAGCCGTTTCACCATCAATAATGTATTTGCTGGCAATATCTTTAACATGCTTCTTAATATCCTGCACAAAAGCTCGATGCGAAGCTTCTCTTTCGGGTTTAGACAACTCCACATCAACCATCTTCTGATAGTTTTCCAGTGGGAATTTCGCATCAACACCAATCACGCCAGTCGGCTCAGGTAAGAATAATGCACAATCAACGATCTTGTCGTTACCAAACGTATATTGGAATTTGTAATGACTGGTCGGCATCACATTGGAAACCAAAGATTCCAACTGAACTTCGCCAAAAGCACCACGCGAACGTTTGTCCGATAATATTTCCTGTAGACTGACAACGTTACTGGATAGTTCCGTGATTTTCTTCTGAGCATCATCTATAAGCGCTAGACGTTTTAGAACGTCCTGGAACGTTTTGGTGGTTTTTTCGAAACCATCTGCCAAACGCTTTTCAACCTGACCACTGATTTCTTTTAAACGCTCATCAGTCGACTGAGTCAAACCTTTCATGTTCTTTTCAAAATTCTCGCCATGAGTCTTGAGGTTTAGGGTGAGTTCTTCTCGCACATCTTTAATGCCACGTCTGAATTGCTCATGGAGCTGAGCCTGAGACTCTTTTTGATTAAGCTCAATTTGTTCTTTTAGTTTTAAAATATCTTTCTGCAGGCTATCTTTAAATCCAGCTAATTCCTTTTGCTGAGTCACCGTATTGTTGTTTACTTTTTCGCCAAGCGCATTGCTCAGCTCGTTAAAACCTTTCTGCAGTTGGCTCTGGAAAGACTGAAATGACTCACCGAGTTTAACTTGGTTACCCGCAAGTTTTTCCACCAGATTCTCAGAAGCTCTCTGATGCTGCTCAGACATTCGGTCCCGATCAGACTTTGCATAGTCAAAAGCTACAGTCTGCTTTTGCTCTAGCGCCCTAATCGCCTCAATAGCACCACTTTCCGACTGTTCTAATTGTTTAAGTGCTTTGCCCTGCTTTATTATGATAAAGAGCAACGCCAATGTTATTAAAACAATAACACCAAGTATGATAGCAAGCGGTAGGTTTTGGCTAAAGAATGTGCTGAAATCCATTAAATTTATCGTTTGAAATGAAGTTGGTCTAGTGTAACAAAACTTGTAATAAAAGGTAGTGGCTAGATTTCATTTTGAGTATACAAAATATCGGTATACCGTATCCCGGCATCAATAGACACGGCCAAAGTACCCATATAACACTTCAATCAAACCTTAATTGACTACAACGCTGACCAGTCGTAGTCTGACACCTACTCCCACATCCCATTAGGAAGTAAAAATGAAAACAGCAGCATACGCAGCTCAATCTGCAGAATCCGAACTGAGCCCACTCAGCATAGAAAGACGCCAGGTTGGTGAAAGCGATGTGCACATTGATATTGAATATTGTGGTGTTTGCCATAGTGATATTCATACCGCACACAATGACTGGGGCGGAACCGTCTATCCGGTAGTGCCAGGCCATGAAATTATTGGTCGAGTGAAGTCGGCAGGAAACAAAGTTAGCCGGTTTAAAGAAGGTGACCTGGTCGGCGTAGGTTGTATGGTCGACTCATGCCAGAGCTGTAGCGCTTGCCACGATGACTTAGAACAGTACTGTGAAAATGGGGCGACTATGACTTATGGTAGCGAAGATCCTATTCTTGGCGGCCCAACACATGGCGGATACTCTGACCAAATCGTAGTCGATGAGAAGTTTGTGCTGAGTGTCTCTGAAAAACTTGATACGAAAGCGGTAGCTCCCCTGCTTTGTGCAGGTATCACCACCTACTCTCCTCTGCGTCAGTGGAACGTATCTAAAGGCGATAAGGTTGGTGTTGTAGGGCTTGGTGGCCTTGGTCACATGGGTGTTAAATTGGCCAAAGCTATGGGAGCTGAAGTTGTTATGATTACAACCTCTCCGGAAAAAGGTGCCGATGCAAAGCGCCTTGGTGCCAGCGAAGTTCTTGTATCGAAAGATAAAGACGCCATGAAGCAGCATACAGGCAGCTTCGATTTTATTTTAAACACTGTGCCAGTATCGCATGACTTAAACCCGTACGTTAGTTTACTGAAACGCGATGCCACTATGGTGCTTGTTGGTGCATTGAATCCTTTACCTGATGTGCATGGCGCTGGCTTAATACTCGGCCGTAAGCGTATCGCAGGGTCGCTGATTGGCGGCATTGCAGAAACTCAGGAAATGCTCGACTTCTGTGCGGAGCATGACATTGTGTCCGACGTTGAGATGATCAATATGCAGGACATCAACTCTGCATACAAACGAGTTATGGACTCTGATGTAAAATACCGGTTTGTTATTGATATGAAGTCACTAAAACCTTAAAACCTGTTTCAACTAGCTATAACGCTTTTAAAGCATCAACTCAGAGAAAGCTCGATTGTTATCGGGCTTTCTTCTTGAAGTGATAAGAATTTTTATATTCTGAATAAGCTTTGCCAACCGCTGTCCTTAGCTTTTTCAGTGGCAAATACTCTACGCGATACTTAGTTTGATATCTTTTTTCTTTGACGACATCATTAGCTCGAGGGGTGGCAATTAATAAACCGTCATACTCGTCCCAAATTAAATAAATTCTTTCGGAAGACTCACCCAACGATTCATAAACCATAGTTTCTGTTTTTGTTTCTTTATCTTTTATTAAAACAACATTTTTTAAATGCTCTGTATCATTGCACCGCTTAAGTAAGTAACTAGCTTTTAATGTCAATTGATCATTATAAACCACAGTCATAGGAACCGACTGACAAGTGACGTAATTCGTAGGCTTGATATAACCATTATCTTTTAACTTATAATAAACTACACCCAAACAAATAATGATTATTATGAGCAGCAGTGGCTTCAAGAGCTTTTTCATAAGTTATAGTTAATTATTCCTTTAATTTGAATATTAGGGGATAAGACTCTTAAAGTCCAAAGTTCTAAAACTGAGTCAGCCTGTATGGATTGCTCAAAATTTCTAGGATTAAAGAAATATTAGGCAATAAAAAACCCCGCCGTAGCGAGGCTTTCAATAATGGCCGTGTGTAACCGCCATGGATGGCGGGAAATCCAGAATTACAGGAGCACATTCTGGTGAAGGATGACTACGTCGCTCCGCTCCTTGCCCTGCGGGTCATCGGAACATTCTTAACAGAATAACCCGATGTTGTCTCGCAGCAAAGCTGCTCGGCTCGAACTCCTTCGGAGGTTTTCATCCATTTACCACAGGCAATAAAAAACCCCGCCGTAGCGAGGTTTCAAATAATGGCGCGCGTGGAAGGATTCGAACCTCCGACCGCCTGGTTCGTAGCCAGGTACTCTATCCAGCTGAGCTACACGCGCTTCGTTTTGTGGGGCGTATTATGCCACCCGATTTTTAGAAGTCAATTAACTTTTTAATTTATTTTTTAAAAAGTTTTTGCTTCTTTAAGAAACCAAAAATCGCTTAGAAATCAAACGCTTTTCATCTCTTCGCCCTTATTCATCAATTCGCATTATACACGATTTTTGAATAATGGCGGTGAGGGAGGGATTCGAACCCTCGATACCGGATTAGGGTATACTCCCTTAGCAGGGGAGCGCCTTCAGCCACTCGGCCACCTCACCGTTGACGCGGACGGAATGTTACCTTATTCAGGATAAAATGCAACACTCCAGTCCAACTTTTTTTAATAATTATAATCGTCGTCAGAATTATTACCTGGTTGATTACCTTGGTAATTCTCCATTTGCTTTTCATGTTGAATACGCAAATAAATTTCTTCACGGTGAACAGCAACCTCTTTCGGCGCATTAATACCAATACGCACCTGATTACCTTTAACACCCAATACCGTCACAGTGATTTCATCACCGATCATTAGCGTTTCACCAACGCGTCTTGTTAAAATTAACATTCCAATCTCCTCATTCCTAGAGAGTTTCCCAGCCAAATCCCAGCTGCTCTCCACTATCTACAAAATAAAACTACTGTAAAGAAAGCCGACACTCACGTCGGAAGTCGCGAATTCTATCAATAAATTGATTCCAACACTAGGGTTTTGTGGCTTCAATCACAAAAATACTTTCTGTTACAAGCGCAGCGTGGCCCAGTTCAAAAGAATATAAATTCCAAGATTTCTGTTTATAAACAAGTGCCGTTATTTTTTATGGCTTGAAATTCAATAAAAGCAAAGGCTTGGGCTCGTACGACAACTGGTAGGTTCCCACCGTTAGGCTTAAAACACCACTTTTCGGTCGTGGTTGCAATATTCCATTAAACTTGAGTTTATCGTTATCCTGAGCTTTTGGAATATATACCCAACTGTTTCCCTCAGTATGGATATCTATTCCCCTGGCTGGCTCTATCAAGCAGATAAGGAGCTTCTTATAACTCAACAAGGTGGTGCCCGCCTGGCACACGTCCTGTGCTTCAGACAACTCTAGACTTTTATCCTGTGCTTCTAAAACCAGGTATACCAGCTCTGAGTCTGCGGCATTACGAAACCCCTTAGACTCTATATTTGTTAACCAAAATGCCTTCTGCGCCGGCATTTTCATCAGCTCCTGATTTCCTTCGAGTCGCTGAATCACTATGGGAGTGAGTGGAATAATTGCTCTCGGCCCGGTTTGATGGTCAGGCAGTTTAGACCCGGATGGCATAGTAATTGAAAATAAACGCCAGTAATTATTCTCGGCATGTACTTTCAAATAGTTTGCAGCAGCTTCATCAATCGTTGGTAAAGGCGTTTTGTCAGACCCAGCGGCAGTAAAAACTGCTGGGATAAGCAGCAGAAAAAGTGCCAGACGTTTTATATCCATGTACTAACTCCATTCTAATAACCCGACGTTTAGTTATGCCCAACAAGCAGCTTACCAGGGGCGCCCCTGGTATGAAACGAACAAAGCGAGCTAAAGCTCCCTTGTATTCTAGTAATTCCCGCTATTATCGTCGTCTGACTGGTAAGCTTGCGCCTGCTTCTCATGTTGGATACGCAAGTATATTTCTTCACGGTGAACTGCAACCTCTTTTGGTGCGTTAATACCAATCCGCACCTGATTACCCTTAACACCTAAAACGGTCACCGTGATTTCATCACCAATCATCAGAGTCTCACCGACACGACGGGTTAAAATTAACATCCTAATCTCCTCATTCCTATGTTATTGAAGACTTACAATCATTGCGCACCTTCAACTATCTACAAATCAAATATACTCAATTACAGCTTAATACTAACTTAACCGCTCTTCAATCCAGGGTTTGACTGATTCCAATGCCGCAGGCAACGCCGATGCATCTTTACCGCCAGCCTGCGCCATATCGGGACGACCGCCACCTTTACCGCCTACCTGCTCAGCAACCATCTTCACCAGATCGCCAGCTTTCACTTTACCGATTAGATCTTTACTGACACCCGCAATCAAGCTGACCTTATCGTCTTTAGCGATAGCGAGGACGACAATACTCGAACCCAGCTTATTCTTTAGCTGATCCTGCATATCGCGTAAAGCCTTCGGCTCAACACCTTCCAGCTTTGATACTAACAGCTTAACACCATTGACATCTTCAGCGTTAGAAGCCAAGTCACTGCCTTGACTAGAAGCCAGCTTGCCTTGCAGCTGTTCAATCTGCTTTTCCAGCTGCTTCGACTTGTCGAGCAGCTGCTCAACTTTTTCCACTGACTGAGCCGGATCACTCTTAAGCAACTTACCTAATGTATGCAGCTTACTTTCCGACTGCTGCATCCAGGCAACGGCTCTCTCTCCCGTCACGGCTTCAATACGGCGTACTCCAGCAGCAATACCTGTTTCAGCAACGATCTTGAACGGACCGATATCACCGGTACGCTTAACGTGGGTACCACCACATAACTCTACAGAAAACGGCGACATGGTTAAGACACGAACCTCATCGCCATATTTCTCACCGAACAACGCCATAGCGCCCTGCTCCTTCGCTTCGTCCATGGACATCACGGCAGCTTCGACAGGATGGTTCTCAAAAATCTTTTCATTCACTAAGCGTTCTACCTGGGCCAGTTCTTCACGAGACACCGCTTCAGGGTTAGAAAAGTCGAAACGTAAACGCTCAGGGTCGTTCAATGAACCTTTCTGTTGGACATGCGAGCCTAAAACGTCACGCAAGGCTGCGTGCAATAAGTGCGTCGCCGAATGGTTGCGCATCGTGCTTTGACGTAATCCACCATCGACATTCGCATTTAACTCAGATTCGTTAGTAATGCTGCCTTTATCGACATAACCAATATGAGCTATCGCATCACCGATATTTTGAGTATCCTCAACGATAAAGTTAATACCGTTGCCATACAGAGAGCCTTTATCACCAACCTGGCCCCCCGACTCAGCATAGAAAGGTGTCTTTTCAAGGATGACTATGCCTTTGTCACCTTCATTCAAACGTTCAACTGACTCACTGTCTTTAAGTAGTTTGACGACACTGACTTGCTGACTCAGGTAGTCGTACCCGGTAAACTCCGACTTTTCTTCAAGAGTAAGAGAATCGTTGTAATCAACACCAAAGTTACTCGAAGCTCGCGCACGTTCACGCTGGGCTTCCATGGCTTTCTCAAAACCACTCCAGTCAATCTCCAAACCTTTTTCACGCGCAATATCAGCAGTCAAATCCTGTGGGAAACCGTAGGTGTCATACAGCTTGAATACAGTTTCGCCAGAAATCGTTTTGTCTTTAATGTCAGCAATATCCGCTTCAAGGATCTGCATACCCTTATCTAAGGTTTTAGCAAAAGCTAACTCTTCTTTTTCCAACACACCTTCAATAATCGACTGCTGATCTTTAAGCGCAGGATAGGCATCGCCCATGGTATCGACCAGTGCCTTAACCAGTTTCGAGAAGAAAACACCCTCAGCGCCTAACTGGTGACCATGGCGAATAGCTCGGCGAGTAATACGGCGTAGTACATAACCTCGCCCCTCATTGCTAGGAACGATACCATCAAGAATTAAGAACGAGCATGAGCGGATATGATCAGCAATAACGCGTAACGACTTATTATCCAGATCTTTTACGGTCAATAACTCGGCGGTCTGTTTAATCAGGTATTGGAAAGTATCAATTTCATAGTTACTGTGAACACCCTGTAAAATAGCAGCGATGCGCTCAAGGCCCATCCCCGTATCTACCGACGGCTTGGGCAGCGGCTCCATAGTACCGTCCTTGTGACGGTTATACTGCATAAAGACCAGATTCCAGATCTCAATGAATCGATCACCGTCCTCTTCTGGCGTGCCCGGAGGACCACCCCAAATATTTTCCCCATGATCGTAGAAGACTTCCGAGCATGGGCCGCATGGACCTGTGTCTCCCATCGCCCAGAAATTATCCGAAGCATAACGCTCACCCTTATTATCACCAATACGGCTAATGCGGTCTTCTGGGAACCCAATATCCTTAGCCCAAATATCGTAGGCTTCGTCATCTTCCTCATAAACCGTTACCCAAAGCTTTTCTTTAGGCAACTTGAATTCTTCCGTCAACAGCTCCCAGCAATAACCAATAGCTTCTTTCTTAAAATAATCACCAAAGCTGAAGTTTCCCAACATCTCGAAGAACGTATGGTGACGAGCGGTATAACCCACATTCTCAAGGTCATTATGCTTACCACCCGCACGAACGCAGCGCTGAGAGCTGGTAGCACGCGTGTAGCTGCGCTGGTCGGTACCAAGGAAACAATCCTTAAAAGGCACCATACCGGCGTTAGTAAATAATAAAGTGGGATCGTTAGCTGGGATCAGAGGTGCACTTTCCACCACCTTGTGGCCTTTATTTTCAAAAAATTCTAAAAAGGCTTGTCGTATTTGGTTCGTTGTCATGCTCACTTTAAGTTAACCTTTTACTTTACTATCTACTCTTAAGCTACTGTTTAATAAAACGTTCTGGACTAAAGCAGTCCAAAATCGTCATCCTGTTCTTCATCCTCAGACACAGGGCCGGAAGATAAAGCATAATTAATCATATCGAAGTCAAACCCCCGATATTGCAAAAAACGGGTTTGTTTGGCTCGAAGTTTCATATCCGAACCGGGCGCCTGATTGTACTTTTTCCGCCATGCCATGACAGCAACTTTATACCAATCAATCTCCATGGACTCAAAATGGAGGCTAATAACCGAGTCTTCAATGCCTTTCTGCCGCAACTCCTGCCGGACGCGTACAGGACCGTAACCATTCTGAGAACGTTGCCGGATGAAACTTTCGGCAAACCGCTGGTCACTTTGTAAGCCTCGCTCTGCCAACCGGCCAAGATAGGCTGCGACCTCTTCCCCTTCAAAACCACGAACTTTTAGCTTTTCAATAAGTTCACGCCGGGAATGTTCCCGGCGTGCTAATAAGTCCATCGCGATGATTTTATAATCACGTGGTGGTTTCTTAAACCCCATAGGCTAAAGAAATGTCATTTTGATTAAGCTTCTTCCGGCGCTTCAACCTCTTCTTGAGGCTTAGCCGTTACGAGAAGGCTGTCGCGAAGACTCTTTTCGATTTCTTCTTTGATCTCGGTATTGTCTTTCAGGAACTGAATGACGTTCTGTTTACCTTGACCAATTTTATTGCCCTGGTAGGAGTACCAGGCACCAGATTTCTCGACCAGACCTTCTTTGACGCCCCAGTCAAGGATCTCACCCTCGAGTGACGTACCTTCACCATAAAGAATCTGGAATTCGGTTTGCTTGAACGGAGGTGCAACTTTATTTTTAACTACTTTCACGCGTGTTTCGTTACCGATAATTTCATCGCCCTGCTTAATCTGGCCAATACGGCGAATATCCAGACGCACTGAAGAGTAGAACTTAAGCGCATTACCACCAGTAGTGGTTTCTGGAGAACCGAACATGACTCCAATCTTCATACGAATCTGGTTAATGAAGATACACAGCGTATTCGAGCGCTTAATGTTAGCCGTTAACTTACGCAATGCCTGTGACATCAAACGTGCCTGAAGGCCCATGTGCGAATCCCCCATCTCACCTTCGATTTCCGCTTTTGGCGTCAATGCAGCAACCGAGTCAACGACCACGATGTCTACAGCACCAGAGCGCACTAACATGTCAGTGATTTCCAGCGCCTGCTCACCCGTATCTGGCTGAGAGACAATCAATTCATCAAGGTTCACACCCAGCTTTTCAGCATAGACCGGATCCAGTGCATGCTCAGCATCCACGAATGCAGCAGTTCCGCCGTCAGCCTGGCAGCTGGCGATAGCCTGTAGGGCTAACGTTGTTTTACCAGAAGACTCAGGGCCATAAATCTCAGCGATACGACCTTTTGGCAAACCGCCAATACCCAATGCAATGTCCAGACCCAACGAACCTGTTGAAATTGCTTCGATGCCCTTAGCTGCAGAACCGTCGCCAAGGCGCATAATAGAACCTTTACCGAATTGGCGCTCGATCTGGCCTAAAGCAGCACCGAGTGCCTTCTTTTTGTTGTCATCCATCAAAGTTACCTACTGACTGATATGTTTATAAGAATGAGAAAATTAGACTGATTATTCCACAAACCGCTACGAAAAGTAACCTGTGATTTCTCGATCGCCCTTAAGAAAATCGCCCTGATAGCGGTAAGCTATTGATGATTAAAAAATACTGTCTAAATTTCAACCTTCTGGTGCGACTTGTACTAGCGTTTCTCTTCCATCAGGCCAATCAAGTTTCCATCCGGGTCTTTGATAAAACCTATCCACAATTCATGGTCCGGCATTTGAGCTGCAAGCTCAGGTTCCCGCTCGCCACTGGCACCTTTAGAGACAATGTCTTTATAGCGCGCCTCAATATCGCTAGCATAAAAATACAAAATCGAATTTTTTCCTACTTCACCAGCCCCCTGTGGCTTAGTCAGCATGATGCGCGTGTCGCCAGACTGAAGAAATGCCAGATTGTCACTTGGTGCAAAAAGGAACTCCAGCCCCAGGGCATCCCGGTAAAAAGATAATGCTGACTGAATGTTTGAAACGGTGATTGCAACCTGTCCAAGCTCCATGACTCCTCCGAGAATTAAAGTTGACTCTTCACTCTTTGCAATTTACACACATCCGTTAAATAATGGAACTAACAAAAGGACTGATTAAATTATGAGCAAGAGCAACATAGCAAAGCCATCGCTGACCATTACCCTGAAGAAATACGCCTATTCCTTATTTCTGGTATCAGGAGCCATCCCATTCATTTCATTCTGGCTATCAGAAACAAACATGCTGACTGAAAATCTCGCGCCCTACTTTGCCGTTGTGTTTTTCTTTGGCGTGATTCCTGTTTTAGACTGGCTATTAGGCCGGGACTCGATGAATGTCCCCAAAGAGTTGATGGACACAGTCTCCAACCAAGCCTTTTATAAGTGGCTAACTCTCCTGACAGTACCAATCATGTTTGCCGTAATGGCTCTTGGGTTATATCAGGTCACCGCTCCCACCTTAACACTCACGGGGCAAATTGGGTGGATACTGAACATAGGTATTGTTAGTGGTGTACTGGCAATCAACGTCGCACATGAACTTGTTCATAAAAACAGTAAGTTTGAGCGCTTCTGCGGCGGCCTTTTACTCAGCCTGGTCTGTTATGGCGGCTTTAAGGTAGAGCATGTTCGCGGGCATCATGTTAATGTATCGACGCCCGAAGATCCTTCTTCGGCAGATTATAACCAATCGATTTACCACTTCCTTCCCAGAGCTTGGAGACATAACATCACCAACGCCTGGAAATTAGAGTCTGTGCGATTAAAGCGCAAAGAATTGTCCCCTTGGAGCCTAAAGAATGAGCTGTTTATCTGGTACGGATTCAGTTTGCTCTGGGCAATTCTTGCGCTGGTGTTCTTTGGTTGGATAGGTTTGGTGTTTTTTCTGGCGCAAAGCTTTGTTGCCTTTACCCTATTGGAAATCATCAACTACGTTGAACATTATGGTTTGCGCCGTAAAAAGCTCGACAATGGCAAGTATGAATATGTCACTCACCACCACTCTTGGAACTCGAACTTCTTCCTGACCAATATTTTACTGATTCATCTACAAAGACACTCGGATCATCATGCCTTCCCCAAGCGACGCTATCAGGTATTGCAACATCATGAGGACAGCCCACAGCTCCCCGCTGGCTACGCCGCCATGACGTTATTGACACTGATACCGCCGCTATGGAAAAAGGTCATGAACCCAATAATTGATCAGTATTACAAATAATATTATAGGTTCGGTTAGAAGCTTATCTTCGTAACCCAACAAAACCACCTTTATGATATTCCAACAACAAGCTCCTGTGCATAGCTCAGGATGACAAAACTGTGAGCTGGTGCTGAGCTTGCGAAGCCCAGCAATGATGTGTTGGGGTTAGCCCCAGCCTATAACTGACTAAAACAGCTTGCTCCCCATATAAAGCCCCATCGCTATCATCATCAAATTCTCTGTCAGCGATATAAAACCAAGTGGCACATTATTTCCTCCACCGACACAGGCACACTTCAGCTCTCGTTTATCGATATACACCGCTTTAAAGACTGATACCGCTCCGACCGTACCGATAAACAGCGCTATGGGAGCTGATAACCAAGTTAGTGCACCGGAAACCATTAAGACACCCGCCAGCCCTTCGGCAAAAGGATACACATAGCCGTAAGGCACCCAGCGTTTTGCTAGCAGATCATAGTTTAAGAACATGGTGGAAAACTTCTCGACGTCCTGCAGCTTCAACATTGCCAGTAATACCATGGCGAAACTGACAAACCACTCAATTGTTTGCACGGTAAAAGCATTACCCAGCTCATGTCCCGAACTGGCAAAACTCGCTGCCATTGCGGTCAAAGCCGCCATCACAAACAACACAATCACTGGGCGATAAGTCTTTTTACTGGGGTCTTTAACCTTTTTACTTAAATGCTGACGAAGAGCTTCATAGCCACCGACGCGCTCACCACCAATAAAGGTTTGCGGTGTAGTCTCGACATCATGCTTTGCCTTAAAGGCATCCGTTTCTTCACGATTCGATAAGATACGGTCCTCCACCTCATAACCTTCGCGCTTTAATAAATCCTTAGACTTTAATCCAAAGGGACAGGTATGTTTGTCTGTAGACATACGGTAAAGCGTTGCGGTTTTCTTGTTAGTCGCACTCATAAAAAAGTACTCCTTGATTCAAATGATGATGCTAATATAAACTCTGTACCATGGTACGGAGTCAAGGCATTCTGTTTAACGAAAGGTAGAAACCATGCTGACCATTGGAAAACTGGCAAAAGCAGCCAACATTGGCGTAGAAACCGTTCGCTACTATCAGCGGAAAGAGCTCATCGATGTTCCCAACAAAACTGAAGGGTTCAGGCAATATAGCGAAGAGGATCTGCGACGACTGAAATTTATCAAAGAAGCACAGAAAGCAGGTTTTACGCTCAGTGAAATTAAAGAGCTATTAGCGCTGGATACCAGCCATGACCATCAGCGCGCTCAGGAACTCGCCAGTGCCAGAATTAAAGAACTCGATGACAAGATCGAAGAAATGCAACAAGCCAGAGATCGTTTGAAAAACCTGTTCCACCAATGTGAGTCAGGGGGGCAAAATAAGCCTTGCGCTATTTTGAAAGCTTTTGAGGTTTGAATCACTCATAACACTCCCCTACTGGTAGCATTATCTTGCTTGTATTAGTCACAAAGTTGAAAAAATAAAAAAAACACCCTAAAGTATATTAGGCATAAAATATCAGTTGGCAGACGAAATGGATCAAAAGGTTAGAGCTCAATTAGAGAAATATAAATCAAAACTAAGATTAAGATTAATTATCAGATCCTTGGCTTGTGTTTTATCACTTATCATTTTCGCAAGCGTGATGATTTCAGCATATAAAAATTACAATAACCATCCTGAATTTGGTTTATTATTAGTATTAGCTTTATTGGTCTTTATAGCATCAATTACACTATTTTCTAGGAAACAAAAGTTGATAGAGAAAGACATAAATCGTGGGAGTAATATTGCTAGATTATTCTCATACGATGAAAGAATACAAACATTAGCTGAGCAAAATGAGAACGAAGAGTTAGAAAAGTTAATTCAAAAAGAGTTAAAAGCCCGCAAGCCAAAAGTTAGGGTGACTTCTAAATAACTGGTAAATTGTAACGGTTAAAAAATAACTCAACTTAAAGATTCAAAACACCCTTTAGGGATTGAATGACAGCTTTGTACCTAATTTCTCCCCTTTCTCCCTCTAATTTGAGCAACTTACTTTCAACAACATGCTCATCGGCATACCCAAGCCAGACGGTTCCCACTGGCTTCTCAGGAGTTCCGCCGTCTGGACCTGCGATGCCACTGACAGATATGGCGATTCGTTTTTTACCGCCTGACTTTTGGAAAGCACCAAGAGCCATGGCCTCTACTACTTCTTTTGAAACAGCGCCATGCTGCTCTATCAACTCCATCGGAACATCGAGCATATCGTGTTTGGCCTGGTTGGTATAAGTGACATAACCGCGATCAAACCACTGTGAACTGCCGGGGATTTCGGTACAGGATGCTGCGATTAAACCACCGGTACAGGACTCAGCCGTGACCAGCATTAAATCTTTTTTTATTAATAAGTTAGATAACTCTTTTAATAAGTTTTCTAAGTCACTTTTGAGGTTACTTTCTAAGACAGAAGTCCCTGTATTTTTTCTGGAATTGGGCAATCTTAATCTACCTCTTTTGGTCGAAATCCGTTAAGCTATGGGCTTAGTCTGAGCGCTGTAATTCTTTGCTCTTTTCAGTGCTAAGAATAGGCGCTCATGAGCTTAATGGCAATGGTCATTGCTTTTAACTCATCATTCAACCGAAAAGCTACTGATAACAATAAGCATGTCTAAAGCGGAAATTATTAACGACGAAGCACTACAACACCATACCCCAATGATGCGTCAGTATTGGCGTTTAAAGCAGGATCATAAGGATTACCTACTGTTTTATCGCATGGGTGATTTTTACGAACTCTTTTATGATGATGCTAAACGTGCGGCTGAGTTATTGGACATTACGCTAACCAAGCGCGGCTCTTCGGCGGGCGAGCCAATCCCAATGGCGGGCGTGCCCTTTCATGCGGTGGATTCATACCTGGCTCGAATCGTTAAACTGGGTGAGTCGGTAGCTATCTGCGAACAGGTGGGCGACCCAGCGACAAGCAAAGGGCCTGTCGAGCGGAAAGTTGTTCGTATTGTGACGCCGGGGACGCTTTACGACGAAAACCTGCTCGATGCACTTTCAGAGAATATTCTGGCTGCAGTGTACAAGAAAAATAATCATTTTGGCTTAGCCTGTCTGGATATGGCCAGTGGGCGTTTCTGGTTGTCAGAATTCGATAACAAGCTGGCACTACAGGCCGAATTACACCGCGTTAAGCCAGCAGAGTTACTACTGGCGGATAATCAACAGAACTTAAGTCAGTTAGTTAAAAGCTCCATTCAGTGGCAACCTGACTGGGAGTTCGATTACGAACAGAACCACGATAAATTACTGGAGCATTTTAAGGTTAACAGCTTGTCGTCTTTCGGCTGTGAAGACTATCGTCTGGCAGTGTCGGCCGCAGGTGTGGTCTTGGAATATGCCAAGAAAACACAACTTAATGCCCTGCCCCACATCCGTATGCTGCAACGACTGTCGGATGCGGACCACTTGGTACTTGATCCCGCAACACGCAAAAATCTGGAGCTGACCGAGAACATTCAGGGCCAGTCGCATAACACGCTGTTCGAAGTGATGAACAGTACGCAAACCGTGATGGGCGCCCGGCTGCTAAAACGTTGGCTGCATAGCCCACTCAGTAAAAAAACTTCGGTCGAGAAGCGCCTCGAAGCAGTGTCCGCATTAAAGCAGGACTTGATTTACAGCGACTTGCAGTCACATCTTAAAGAGATCGCGGATATCGAGCGTATCGTTACTCGGCTGGCTTTAGGCAGCGCTAACCCAAGAGATCTAAAACGTCTCGAGGTGGGTTTAACCAAATCAGCTGAAATTAAAGACTACTTAAAGCAGCATCAGGTTTCCCTGCCGCTTGTGGATTCTATTGAGCCACTACCGCAAGTTCAGGAACTCTTGAACAAGGCCATTATCGAGCAACCGCCCATGGTCATTCGTGACGGTGGTGTCATAGCCGAAGGCTACAACACTGAGCTGGATGAACTGCGTAATCTCGCCAACGATGCCAGCGACTTTATGTTGCAACTGGAGCAACGAGAAAAAGAGCGCTCGGGTATCAATACCCTTAAGGTGGGCTATAACAAAGTTCATGGTTTCTACATTGAGATATCAAAAGCGCAGAGTGATTTAGCTCCGGCGGAATATGTCCGTCGTCAAACCTTGAAGAATGCCGAGCGCTTTATTACTCCAGAGCTTAAAGAATATGAAGAGAAAGTCCTCAGCAGTAAAACCCGAGCGTTGAGCCTAGAGAAGAAACTCTATGATGGCTTAATTACCGAGCTTCAGGAGTTTGTACACAGTATTCAGCAAACAGCGGCAGCTATTGCCGAGTTGGATGTGTTCGCCTGCTTTGCCGAGCGTGCAGAAAACCTTAACTTTGCCAAGCCTGACTTTTCTAACGAGCCGGGTATTAAGATAACCGCCGGTCGTCACCCAGTGGTTGAGTTCCATAGTAAAGAGCCCTTTATTCCAAATGATTTAGAGCTATCTCCTAATCGGCGCTCCTTGATCATTACGGGTCCCAACATGGGCGGTAAATCGACCTACATGCGTCAGGCTGCGCTTATAACGTTACTCGCTTATACCGGCTCGTTTGTCCCTGCTGACATCGCCAACATTGGGCCCGTTGACCGAATTTTTACTCGAATTGGCGCTTCGGATGATCTCGCCAGTGGCCGTTCTACCTTTATGGTTGAGATGTCAGAGACAGCTAATATTTTAAATAACGCCACGGCAAACAGCTTGGTACTATTAGACGAAATTGGTCGGGGGACCAGTACTTTTGATGGACTGGCGCTAGCTTCTGCTACCATGCGTTATATCCATGAGAAGCTGAACTCTCTGACCCTGTTTGCAACCCACTACTTTGAGCTGACCCAGCAAATTCAGGAGTGGAACGATTGTGCCAATGTTCATTTTGGCGCGACCGAGTATGAATCAAAGCAGTCTGGCTCAACCAAACTGGTATTTTCACACCAGATTGCCGAAGGACACGCGAATCAAAGCTACGGTATCCAGGTGGCACAACTTGCGGGTTTACCCAAAGCCGTGATCCAAAATGCCAAAGCTTTGTTACAGTACTTTGAGCAACACGGTACGCATGAAGCAGATGGTAGTAACAACGATGAAGTCATGCCACAGCTTGATTTATTAGCTGAAGCAGGTGAAACAGAGCAAGCTTCAAGCGAAGCCTTGGAACTTCTGGAAAGTATTTCACCGGACGATTTATCGCCTCGTGAAGCGCTGGAACTATTGTATAAGTTAAAAGAATCGCTAAAATAACGCTGCGGTTAGCAAAACCAAAAGATTTAGGAGACATTCATGGCGTTCGTAGTAACCGAAAACTGCATAAAATGTAAATACACCGATTGCGTGGAAGTTTGTCCGGTAGACTGCTTTTACGAAGGGCCAAACTTTCTGGTCATCAACCCTGACGAGTGTATTGATTGTGCATTATGCGAACCGGAATGTCCTGCCGAAGCGATTTTCGAAGAAGATGATGTGCCTGCAGGCCAGGAGCACTTTATCGAACTCAACGCCGAACTCTCTGAAGAGTGGCCTAATATCACCGAGCAAAAGGATCCACTACCGGATGCTGCCGAGTGGGATGGTAAGGAAGGTAAATTCGAATTGCTGGAAAAGTAGCAAGAACAGTACATTAAAAAAAGCCCTCAGAATGAGGGCTTTTTTATATTCGCTGCTTAATTATTCAAAGTCAATTGAGTCGGTAAACGGTTTTACACCAATCGCTTCGTAAATCTCATCTGGCTTATAAAGACGCTGACCTTTAATCACTAAAGCAATTTGGCGCAAATCGCTCATATCTTCCAGTGGATTACCATCGACAAAGACTAAATCAGCCTGTTTGCCTTCAGTGATCGATCCAACATTGTCTTCATTACCCACGACTTTGGCCGAACCGATTGTCGCCAGTTTTAAAACATCGGCATTTGAAATACCGGCATCAGCATACAGTTCCAGCTCTCGATGCAAAGTAAAGCCCGCAATGGCATCAGTACCTGGAACGATAGGAACGCCATTGTCGTGGAGCTTCTTAACCATCGCCGTCATAGCCTTCATCGAAGCATCATAGGCTGCTCGTTCTTCTGCGCTAATGTCCATCACTGGTTTAGTATAGCCACGCGCGACGTTGGCTGGCAGATGCTCATAAACCGGCGCAATTTCTGGGTCAATCTCACCTGATTTACGGAATAGGCTATTAAACGTAGATACCGTAGGATCGACCTCAATCCCCTTTTCTTTTAACTTGGCAATAAAGTCATTCACTTCTTTACTGTCTAAATCAAGATCACCAGCTTTTTCACCCACCATGGAGAAGCGTAGTCGCTTACGGGTGTCGACACCTTTGCCAAGGAAATTAAGGAATAGCATGTTAATGTGCTGGATCTCATCAAAGCCAGCATCGACCGCTTCTTCTGCCGTCATGAAGGCAGGAATGTGGCCGCTCAGGCGCAAGCCTTTAGCGTGAACATGTTCTGCCAGAGGTTTTACCCACTCGGGCTCCATCGAGCTATACGTTTTGATCTGAATATAGCCACGGTCTGCATACCAGTCCACCGCTTCCTTCGCTTCTTCTAAAGAGCTGACCGTTTTACCCATTTTCATGGCATAAGGGCTTTCACGATCCATAAAGCCAGCACGGTATACATCGCTACCAATGATGTCACCACCTTCGCTCAACTCTTCGATAGCCGTAATATTATCGTGAGTATTGCCCATATCACGTACATTGGTTACGCCAGCCGGGACGTTCAATAAACCATTAGACTTAGTCAGGTGACCATGCATATCCCAAAGTCCCGGGATCAGGGTCTTACCATTCGCATCGACCACGGTATAGTCATCGCTCGCCTCGAGCTGACCAATCTCAGTAATCGTGCCGTCTTTTACCAGAATAGACTTCCCTTCGATTAACTCACCTTTTTCAACGTCAACGTAATTAGCGTTTATCACCAAAATCGGTTTATCAGAGGTGTGAGTTAGTTCATGCGAAAGATCTTCCAGATACTGGTTATCAGCCTCTTTCTGTTTCTTTTGCAGTTTCTCCAGGTTTTCACGCCCCCAGCCTTTAGCGATAACACCAAACCAGCCGCCACTGTCAGAAGCGAAGAAATTGTTGTTTTCGTCATACCAGCCAAACTCTGGCGTGAAACCGAGCCCGACGATACCTAATAAACGAACGGTTTTCGTTTCGTCACCGTTAGTTAAAGTAACTTTATCCAGTTCGATTAGGGATGCCGTACCGCTCGGAAGCAGATCAACTTTACCGTCTTCATCATCCAGTAAACGCTTTATCAGCAAATTGGACGTCATCCCGGTCCCATCGCTTGAAATATACAGTTTACTCGTATCAACGTCAGCACTACCTTCTTCATTCAGGCTTTTCCACTGAGCTTTACCGCCCTCCATGCTGAAAGACTCATCAATTGGCGCACCAAAGGCTGATATGCCCTTAATGTCCTGCTGGATGATATAGCCACCCTCTCCGACCACAGTGGTTTCATCAATATTGATACGACGGTTGTTCCAGCCAAGCTCCATATGAGCTTTGATGGTATTGCCATCACGCTCTACCTGTACAAAGCCCGCCTGGTCTTCTTTATTATAAATGTTGTAAGTCGCGGTTGGTGTTGTAGCCGCACCTGGCTGCTGCTCTTTCTCAGCTACGCTATCATTCGTTTTCGGTACCTGCTCTACGTCCTTTTTACTTTCAGGCTGGCTTACGGATTTTTTAGTCTCCGCATTATCATTACAACCACTAATAGCCAATATGATGCTCATCGCAAGAGCGGAAACGGTTAATTGTTTTTTCATACCCTTTAGTCCTTAGTTTTTAGTCGTGCCTATGTTGTACCAGTAAATACGACAAAAGCCCAGCCTTAGCCGGGCTTATTCATAGAGCACTGATTAATCAGTGATCAACTGATAATTGTCAAACCTGCCAAAAGCCTTAACCAGATCGGCTTCTTTCTTATCAATCTTTTCGACCAACATACACAGCTCTTCGGCATGTCGCTCCAGCTTCTCTGCTTTAGCTTCGATCTGAGTTTCCATCTCTTTGCCAAAGGCCTCCATGCGCTGCTCGAAGGCTTTAACCTTTTCCTCATTGCCACTCATGGCAGCCGCGATCATTTCACCGACATTGTTTTCGACAAAATCCGTCACTGCCGTTTCAACCAGGGCTTCAAACTCTGCTTCAAAATCAGAGCTCTCAAAATAGTCTTCGACACCCTGTGGGCGGAGATGGGTTTTACTGATGTGCTGTTTTAGATCCGTCGAAATTTTCTCGACCTTAGCCATAAATTCTTCAGCTTTTTCAGGCTCATCCTGCATTAGCGCCGCTGTCACCATACCAACGGCCTCAACCGCGATAGCACTTGCCTCTTCGGCAACGTCCGACGCTACGGGCAATAACTCTCTAACCTGCTGATTGTATGCTTGTAACAGAGCTAACTGCTCGGGGAATAGCATCTGCTTTTCACCATCGAGATACAGGCTATCACCTGCTGTGATCAGCACTTTTTGCTGCTGCTCACTGGAAAAGCTCAAATCATCGCCCTGAATGTCGATGTTGTAGGCAAAGTCAGCATCACAACTGACGTCATTAGAATGTGCTGTAGCACCGGAGGCTGCTAAGACCAGGCCAACGGCCAATACAGTCGATTTCATAGATTGAATCATAGTGAACTCCTTTATTAAATAATCGTTGGTACACTTATAAGATGAAGGAATTCACTAAAAAGGTTTAGTGAAATAGTGTGAAAATACACGCTATAGCGTAACAAAATGTAAACGCCTGTGGCTGAGGGGAAACGCCCTAAGCCGTTGTTTTATAAGTCCCTATTTGTTTTTAGACACCAATATTGCTTAAACTATTTGAAATACGTCGGATAAAGCTACTCAAAGAGGGATACTCCCTTTCAAAATTATACAGCCGCTCCTGGAACCGCTCTAGCAGGTACTCTTCCGGGTTTTCCTCGGCATCCTGTTGGAATAAGCGTGCCTCAATCAATAATTCCAATTGCGCCAGGACTTTCGTTTCATCTTCTGAAAAGTCTTTTTGCGACTCAATCAGTGACACTAACTCATCAACTTTAGATGTCAGCTCTTTATTACTGTTGCTTGTATCTGTCATATTTACCACCTTTGAAACATTTTTTTACCCATTCTAGGCTAAAGAAACATAAAATTCATTGGTCTGAACACTATGATCGCATATAATTTCGCCTGCGATCACAACAATATAGAAGGACTATTATGAAAAAACTACTCATTATCATTGTAATAGCAATTGCTATTGCAGTAGGGATTTATTTTTATAAAGGAGGGAAGCTTGGTGGCTTAACCAGCACTTCATTGCCATCTGACAACCCTGTTCTTGAATATGTTCCAGCTGACACGGTACTTTTCGCTGGTAGCGTTGAGCCAATGGATTTTGCTAAAGCTCTAGAAATGAGCAGCAAAATGGGCTTCGACACAGCCACAATGATGGGCTCTGGTATGGAAGATATCCAAGCTAATCTAGACGACGCTCCTGATGCAGCTCGTGTTTTAGTTAGCCTTTATGGTGACTACTTAGAAGCGGTTAAAAATAAATCAATCAGCGAACTTGGCCTTCGTAGCGAATTAAACATGGCATTCTACACAGTGGGAGCCTTACCTGTTATTCGCTTAGAGCTGGATGGTACTGATACTTTTGCGAAAGCGATTCAAACAATCGAAACTGAACAAAACGTAACTGCAACTGTTAACACGGTAAACGGCGTTGAATACCGTCAATACAGCATGAATGACGGTGCAGACGAAGTACCATTCCAATTGGTTGTTGCCAGCCATGATAATCAGGCTATTGTTACGGTTAACACTTTGCTAGACGATGCCAAAGATCTACAGGTTACTTTAAGCGAAAAGCCTGCAACTAACATCTTAGACGGCGGTTCATTAAATGACGTTGCTTCTGATAACGGTTACCTTGGTTATTCAATCTTTATGCTGGACAACCTGGCTATCGTTGACGGTATTACTAAGCCTAGTGCAAATGCCTTTGGTAAAAGTCTCCAAGAAATAATGACTGCTTATGGCGCTGCTAACGAAATGCAGGACATTCAAACTCCAGCATGTAATACAGAATTAACGGGGCTGACTAAAAACTGGCCTCTATTGTCTGCAGGTTATACTGAGTTTGATGACAGCAATGCCAGTTATAAAATGGTGTTAAAAGGTGCGAATACCGATCTATTAGATACTCTGGGTCAGCTACGCGGTCATATCTCGAGCAACGTTGCTAAAGACGACTATGTCATGAGCATGGGCCTTGGTCTGGATATGGATCAGGTTGTTCCGGTTATCACTAGTGTTTGGGAAGGCCTGACTAAAGAAGACTTTACTTGCCCTCCTCTGGTTGAGATGCAGAAAGGCTTGCGTGAGTCTAACCCAATGATGCTTGGCATGATGTCGGGCATGGTTGCCGGCATTAAAGGTGCGGGCTTCAGCATTGTTGAAATGGATGAAAGCTCACTGTCTAACCTTGAGCGTAACCCAATGGCGTTCATGGAAAACAGCCAAATCCTGGTTACGGTTACAGCTGAAAAGCCACAAAACCTTCTTCAGTCTCTAGGCATGTATGCTCCAGAGCTGGCTGAGATGCAGTTGGAAGATGGTGGTGAGCCACAAGCATTGCCAGTGGGTATGGGCCCTGAAGTTAAAATTGCTCTACGTGGTCACGATCTCATTCTTCTGTTAGGTAACACTGATTCACTTGCTGGTAAAATTGAAAACAACAGCAGCATGGATAAAAACGGCCTGATCAGCTTCACTATGGACTTTAAAAAGTACATGGGGATTATGGAAGAAGTTATGGCCTCTGCAGCTGAAGATGCTTACGGCGACAGCAAGCAAATGTTAGAAGAACAAAGGGAAGTATTCTCTGAGCTTAAGAAGGCTGATGGTACCATCAAAGGTACATTCGACATCAACGGCTCAGGCATCGTAACTGAAAGCAAGTTCCACGCGAAGTAAGTTACACTAAGCTCTAAACTAAAAAGCCCAGCTTAATGCTGGGCTTTTTGTTGTTCAGATTACTGATATCTTAATTAAGCGACTCTGATTTTCATTTTGTTCAGGGCCTGCTCAATATCCCCAATAATGTCGTCAGGGTGCTCGAGCCCAACCGAAATGCGAATCAAGGTTTCGCTGATCCCTGCCGCGGCACGCTCCTCAGGAGTATAAGTTGAATGCGTCATTGACGCTGGGTGCTGTATCAAAGTTTCTGCGTCGCCTAAACTGACGGCAATATGACAAAGCTCAAGATGATTCATAAAGCGCACCGCATCGTCGAAACCACCAGCAACTTCAAATGCAATCACGCCGCCAGCGCGTTTCATCTGACTACCTATTAAATGGTTTGCAGGATGCCCCTTAAGGCCTGGGTAGTAAACCTGTTCGATATCAGAATGCGTATCAAGATAGTCAGCCAGCTTTTCAGCATTATCACAGTGCCGCTCAACGCGTACCGAAAGCGTTTTCAAACCACGACAAATCAACCAGGCATCGTTCGGGCTCATGGTCGCCCCCATATCCTTCTGCGTAGTCATCTTAATATGTTCGATCTGTTCAGAAGTGCCGCACACGATACCGCCAATCACATCACCATGACCATTCAGGTATTTAGTTGCACTGTGAATGATCAAATCCATACCAAACTCGCTGGCTTGTTGCAGTACCGGAGACATGAAGGTGTTATCCATGACGGTTAACAGCTCATGCTTTTTAGCAATCTGACTAATAGCCGCCATATCTGCACATACCAGATTTGGATTAATCGGTGTTTCAAAATAGATCAGCTTGGTATTGTCCTGAATGGCTGCTTCAACTTCTTTTTCGTCCGTAATATCGACGAAGGTAACTTCAATACCAAAATCGGCAAACTTATGGTTGATTAAGGCAAAGCTGCAACCGTACAAAGCCGATGAAGCAACCAGGTGATCGCCCTGCTTCAGATTAGCTAATAAAGTCGCTGAAACCGCGCCCATTCCAGAGCCAAACGCAGCAGCATCTTCCGTATTCTCTAAAGCCGCCATTTTCTGCTCCAGCTCACGAACGGTAGGATTACCAAGACGGCTGTAGATATAACCTTGCTCCTCACCCGCAAAACGGTTAGAACCCTGCTGAACATTATCGAAAATAAATGTCGATGTTTGGTGGATGGGGGTGGCTAATGAACCAAAGCTTGGATCCCCAACCCGGCCAGCGTGGATCGCTCGGGTTTCAAGATGATTAAAATGGTTATTCTTTGATGATGCCATACTAACGTAACCTCACTTAATTCAAAAAATTAAAGCTTAGTCTTCGAGTATGATTGCCGTGGTTGTCTTGACTTCTTTAAGCACCAAGCTGGTATGAATTCGAGCCACCCCTTCCAGGGGGATCATTTTCTCGGAGACAAAGCTTTCCAGCGACTGAGTATTGCGAACGGCTACCTTGAGTAAATAATCATACTCGCCGGTCACATTGTGACACTCCAATACTTCAGGCCATGATTTCACTGTCGCCAATACTGTTTGAATTTGTTCTGAGCTGTGCAGTTGAAGACTGAACTCGACAAAACAGAGGTTATCAAACCCCAAACGGTGCCGATCTACCAAGGCGGCATACTGCTGTATAAAGCCGTCCTGCTCTAAGCGCTTTACCCGCGCGTGGGTTGCTGGCGGCGATAAATTGACCCGCTTTGCCAGCTCCGAGTTACTTAGCCTTCCTTCCTGCTGCAGCTGATTCAGAATTTTCTTATCAACAGCATCAAGCTTATCGTCCGACGATTTTATCATCTAATCCTCATACCAATGAACAATATTAAACACATACAATACAAACACGAATAATACAAAGCAAATCATGATTTAAAGAAATAATATTTCATATAAAGAATATATAACAGTCCTTTAACGAATAAATGCAAGCTGATACACTGAGATTAGACCAGTGGCACTGTTCAGAAGCAGGAATTTATTGAAAAAAGAAGCAGTTATACTTATTCATGGCATGGGGCGATCGCATCGCTCAATGAGAAAGCTAGAGGTTTTTTTAAAAGCCAAGGGCTATGTAACCTACAACCGCAGTTACCCCTCAACGGTGGCCAACGTTGAGCGCTCTGCCGTACACTATATCAACTCAGCGCTGGCTAATATCTCGCACGAATCCATCTCCACCGTCCACTTTGTAACTCATAGTCTGGGGGGGCTACTGGTACGATATTTCTTATCCAACCACCAGATGAAAAAACTGGGGCGCATTGTTATGCTTTCCCCGCCCAATCAGGGCTCAGAGGTTGCCGAGCGTTACCGAAAACACTTCTGGTATAAGTGGATAACCGGGATACCTGGACAACAACTATACCAAAATAATAACCCGCTCCTTAAAGAACTAAAACCTCTCAAAACCGAGGTAGGCATCATTGCCGGCACTCGCTCATCCGATCCCTGGTTCAACCATGCTTTCGAGCACCCCCATGACGGTAAGGTCTCTGTCAATGGTGCTCAACTGCCCGAAATGAAACAAATGATACAGGTCCCTCATGGTCATACATTTATCATGAATAAGGCCAGCGTTAAAAACCACATTGCTAACTTTTTAGCGACCGGTAACTTTTATCGCCCCACTCAGAAAATTTCCATGTTTAACTTCGTTAAGGATAACAAAGCCACTAAACAGTCGGCCGATCCCCGAACTGGCTCAACAAAGAAAGCGCCTCCTCAGCCCTATCCTGAGGCACAAAAAGATGATCATGATGATAAGCAGCCACCACGTTAGCACTGATACCAGCCCGTGTTAAAACGTCACTGATTGCGGCAGTCATGCCGATCGCACTTAAGCTGGAGTAAACATTTAAACTAATAAGACGCATAACCTCCTCCTGCCCATACTGCAGTTCCACGTTCTTTGCCTCTTTCTCTGTACAAACAAAACTCAGCCCTTCGGCTTCCTGAAACGTTGCTAGCGGCTTGACACCCGGAGGAATACCGGCCTTACTCGTACAGAAAACATAAAGCTCCTGATGCAGCTCAGGCTGTAAATCGGATAGCAAAGTCGAAAGATCATTAATACTCATACCACCATCTCTATTATATAAAAAAATCCCGCAACTCCTGACAAGTTGCGGGATTGAGTTAAGCGAGTCAAGGCTCTTATTACGCTTCGTCTTTATCAGACTCAGTTGCCTCACTGATTTCTTCCAGCTTTTTCTCGTGCTTAAGATCATAAACCGGCGGCTCGCCACCCTCACCTTTCAGGTAGTGATTCATCCAGCGTTGCATACGCAATGAATAGTCATACTGGCCGGCGGCTTTACGGTTACCATGCCCCTCTCCGGGATACAGCACCAGGCGTACGGGAGCCTGGCCTAACGTTTTAACGTAGCGATATAACTCCATTGACTGTGATGGGTGAACTCGAGTATCCGAGTCGCCGTGCATAATCAACAATGGCGTTTTTGCATTTTTTACGTGATAGATAGGGCTGGTTTCAAGCATCCACTGATAATCATCCCAAGGCCATGCACGTGCGTGTACTGCGTGCATTTCGTTTGGAATATCCGTCGTACCGAACTTGGACAACTGGTTAGAAATACCAACAAACATGACCGCAGCGGCATAGTGATCCGATAACTTAGTCGCTGACCAGGCGGTAGCGTAACCGCCATAAGAACCACCGGTAATACCAACTTTATCGCTATCAACCATACCCTTTTCTACAAGCGCTAACTTACCGTCTAAGATATCGGTAAACTCAGGGTCAGCGTAAGCATGCTGATCTAAGCGGGCAAATTCATCGCCACGCCCGGTACTCCCTCGATAGTTCGGGATAAAGGCAAAGTAACCCTGTGCTGACATGGCCTGAATTGGCGATGCATAATTCGTATTCCAGCCGTTCGAACGATGGGATTCAGGCCCACCATGGATGTAAGCCACCATTGGGTAGCTTTCGCCTTCTTCATAATCCAGCGGATAAACCAGCACGCCCTGCAACTTAAGCCCATCGCGCGCTTCATATTCGAACGCTTCCTGTTTCGCAAGCGCAACCTTATCCAACCAAGGGTTTGAATTAGTCAAACGCTTCATACCAGCCGCCGTTACTGCAAACAGTTCCCGAGGGTGCTGAGCTGTATCGGCTAATACATAAAGCGCGCCATTATTGGCCACACTCAGTTTACGCTGGATCCCCTTGCCAAAGTCGATCACAGCACGATCGGCGATTCGGCGTTTTAGAGCCGTTTTGACCACTCGACTCTCTAAGCCTTTATGCTCGATATAAATAAGATCATCATCATGCCAGGCAATATCCATCACATGGCTATTGGTGTTCTTTACTTTTTTATATATCTCGCCGTCGCCAACGTTACCCACATACACAGCTCCAGCCGTTGGGTCGTTGTAATCATTAGCCCCTAAGAAAGCCACCTGCTTACCATCTGTCGACCAGATAGCCTTACCCTGCTTACCTTCTGTGTCGAAACCAGTAATAACATTGCCTTCCAAATCAATAACTTGAAGAGACTTCTTCATGTAAATATCATCAATTAAAGGTGTCGGCGAGGTTTGAACCAATAACTGATCATTGACTGGACTGAACTTTGCGCTGATAACACTGCCTTCAATTTCCAACTTTGATGGCTCCGCTTCATCGTTATTCAGAGGATATAACCAGGCATGAACGTTATTGATGTCTTCCTCATACACCTTCGCCTGGAAGCCTTTTTGGACCAGTTTTTCCGTATGCTCTGGCAACTCTTCTGACGCAATAAAGACTAACTTATCGCCTTTCTTGTTCAGAGTATAACTTAAGATATTGTTTTTAATGCCGACCACTTTTTGCGACTCACCGCCGTCAACAGCGATACTGTAAACACCGGCAAAAGTATCGTCATTGCGCATGGCAATGTAGTAAATACGTTTGCTGTCTTTCGACCAGTGTACTGAACCAATATTCACCTTGCCCGTAATAAACGGCTTTGCTTCACCGCCAACCGGCTTAACGTATAGCTCTGCCCAGGCAGGACCATCATCATCAACATATGGCTCGCGCTTCTTGCTCTGGGTATAAGCAATCCACTTGCCGTCCGGTGATACATTGACCGAGTTAACTGACTCGATTTTAGCGATATCTTCTAGAGTCAGGCCTTTTTCTTCAGCAGCTTGAGCTTTCACCGAAGCCATTGAAGAAATTGCAGCCAACCCTATGAAAAACAGGATTTTTTTCATTGTCATCTCTATGTTTTTAGGATTTCGAGGTTAGCATATTAGAAAATGTGAACTAGATCTAGACGTTCTCGTGAATAGTGCAGGTAAATGTAAATCAGGATTGTTACAAACTGTTACAATTAGCTCGTAGCCAAATTTAAAGGTGTCATTTAAAGTACTTCTTGAGTGTAACGATTAATTTACCCCCTAATCGTACGCTCGCATCTCAAAATATCTCCTTCTCATTTTGAGACGCGACTTTAAGCCCCCGTTTTGGGGGCTTTTTTCTTTATTATCAATCCGTTATCTGCATTCTAACGCACGCATCAAATATGGGCCGATAAATGGCCTCCAGCTCAGCAAACGTAAAATGGTTTCCGTGCTTTTGATAAAGCGCCGAGACAATGGCTTTTTCTCTCTCAGGCTGTCGAGCGCTCATCCCCTGCTCCCGTTTATGCGCAACCAATGACTGCACTAACTCTGCTCTCTGTTCAATTAACTGTACGAGCTTCTCATCCAGCTGGTCAATTTCCTCACGAACTGCATCTACCGAATACATATCTACCCTTGTGACGAATAAATCATGGTAACCTTTTCTTATTATAGTAGAATTACGCTCAATATGTTGAATCCATTATGACAGCATGAGTAAAACAGACGATATATACGCGAACCCCTTAGATCAGGTCGATACCTTTCGCTTCGATCAGAAAGTAGTTGAAGTCTTTCCAGACATGATCAAGCGATCTGTACCCGGCTATACCACTATTATCGATGGTATCGGACAGCTGGCAAAGAAATACGTCCAGCCGAACAGCCGAATCTACGATCTCGGTTGCTCATTGGGTGCTGCGACTCTGGCAATTCGTCAGGCAATTACCGTGCCCGATTGCCAGATCATGGCTGTTGATAATTCAAAAGCCATGATCGAGCGTTGTCAGTCAATCCAGTCAGGCTATAACTTTGAAACGCCTGTGGATGTTCAGGAAGCCGATATCAACGATATCGAATTTGAAAATGCCAGTTTTGTCGTACTGAACTTTACACTGCAATTTTTACCTCGCGACCAGAGACAAAACCTCATCAATAAGATTTACAGCGGACTCAATGATGGTGGAGCTCTGGTACTATCAGAAAAGCTCACTATGGGGTTTTCTGAAATCGATCAAAATATTATTGATATCCACCATAACTTTAAAAAACAAAATGGTTACAGTGATATGGAGATTGCACAAAAGCGCGCTGCGCTGGAAAATGTATTGATTCCCGATACCCGCGAACAGCACTACCAGCGCTTCAAATCAGCAGGCTTCAGCCAATACGACACCTGGTTCCAATACTATAATTTCGCTTCGTTAATTGCCGTAAAATAGCATGATAAATTTCAGTGATACCTACAACGCTATAGCCAATACCCGCTTACACCTGTGGGTTGATGACTTTAAAAACGCCGTTCATAAACGCATGGGTGACTATACTCATGGCAACATTACCCAGTGGATAGAGCTATTAAAGCAGCTCCCCGACATCGAGCCGGACAGCATAGACATCACAAATAAAGTATCTATTGGCTCGCGAGAACAGCTCACAGATGGCGAGCAACAAAAACTGGAGCAGCTATTAAAACAATTTCACCCATGGCGTAAAGGCCCTTATCACTTATTTGGGCAGCATATTGATACCGAATGGCGCTCAGACTGGAAGTGGGATCGTATCAAAGATCATATTTCACCACTCGACGATCGCATGGTATTGGATGTCGGCTGTGGCAACGGCTACCACTGCTGGCGCATGGCCGCGCAAAACCCCAGACTGGTTCTAGGGATTGACCCGTCACAATTGTTTTTAATGCAGTTTGCCGTCATGCAAAAATACTTGGAGCAATACCCAATCCATTACCTGCCAGTTGGCCTTGAATACTTGCCACAAAATCTGGACAAGCAGGGTTTTGATACAATTTTTTCGATGGGTGTACTGTATCACCGCCGCTCACCGATCGATCATATCCTCCACCTGAAAAACCTGCTTAAGCCAGGTGGCGAACTGGTATTGGAAACATTGGTTATCGACGGCGAAGACGATCAATGCTTAATCCCTAAAGACCGATATGCACAGATGAATAATGTCTGGTTTATTCCAACCACAGGCATGCTCAAAAACTGGATGAAAAAATGCGGTCTGGAGGATGTACAAGTTGCTAATGTCTCAACGACCAGTACCGAAGAACAAAGGGCAACCGACTGGATGACATTTCAGTCGCTGGAAGATTACCTTGATCCGCAAGATAGGACTCTAACCATCGAAGGCTACCCCGCTCCCAAGCGGGCCTTTATAATTGCCCAAAAACCACTGCGTAAGAATAAGAAATAATATGGCTGAGTCAAACCAGGAAAGTTATCACGTAGTGCCGTTTTGTCCGGCTCCCGTACGCATTATCAAGCCCAATAAGCATTTTTTGTTTGTGGCAAAGCCTGCCGGCCTGTTAACCATCCCCGGCCGTCGTGAAGAGAACAAAGACTGCCTCATTACCCGCTTACAAAGTCATCACAAGTCGAAAACAGCGACGGTGGTTCACCGCCTCGATATGGCAACGTCAGGCATTATGGTGGTAGCCCTAAGCAAAATGGCTCACCGAGAAATAAGTCGCCAGTTTGAGCATCGTGAAACTCAGAAACACTACATCGCCATGGTCGATGGTATCGTTGAAAAGGATGAAGGCGTGATTGATCTACCCATGATTGCCGACTGGCCGAACCGACCCAAACAAAAAATTGACTTTGAACAGGGAAAAAAAGCAGTCACCGAATGGAAGGTTCTTGAGCGCGATCATGAAAACCAACGAACACGCCTGAAACTAATCCCCATAACTGGGCGTAGCCATCAACTGCGTTTACACTGCTTTGAACTGGGGCACCCTATTCTCGGTTGCAATCTTTACCATAAAAACGGTTCCGAAAAGAAAGCTTCCAGGCTCTTACTTCACGCTGAGAGTCTAACAATTAAGCACCCCAAAACAGGAGAACCAGTAACAGCATCAGCCCCTTGTACATTTTTGCTTGATTAAAATCGGAAGAATTGTAAAAATACCGCGCACTTGACTAGACACCCGTAGCTGGGTCTGCCCCACGGGGTACAGTTGGACGGAACGAAGTTCCAAGAATTATCAGTTAACTGATAGATTAAAAAGAAGTTACATTATCAATTACGCACCCGTAGCTCAGTTGGATAGAGCGTCGCCCTCCGGAGGCGAAGGCCGCAGGTTCGACTCCTGCCGGGTGCGCCATTTACTGATTCTAGATAGCCTTCCCTAAATCAAACTTTGACTTTTTCTCGACTTCTTTAAAGTGCTCTACGGCATGCTCAACGGCTTTATCAATTTCCTCCTGATACTCGCTTTCCAAAAGCATCATATCTCGGGTAAAGGCCATCTTCTGCCGCTTTTCTAATTCTACCCAGGCCTGATGTGTTGGAATATGTTCGGTTTTATCATAAATGGTATAGAAGATCGCAAAAGGTTTACGACTGTCTTCATCCAGCCGTAGCTGATCAATTAATACCTTAAGACGAATACATCCTTCAATCGTCGGGCACTGTCCTTGCTGCATCCCTTTAGCAATGGTAACGATACTTTCAATCACAGAGTTCAATTGAGCCTGCTGCTTTATAGCAAAATCGGATTCTGCAGATTTCACTATTCTTTTTTGCTGTCTTAACTTAACCAACAGATAAGTTGCATAAACAGCCAGACAAAGTGTTATAAAAGATGCGATATAGTAAAAAATGGTCATATAGTAGGTCACTAGTAATACTTGTCGCTAGGATACCGGTATTCTGCTGGCTTTTATAGTAGAACCACGCCCATTTTTGCTGCGTTCCTGGCCTTATAACTAATTAAACATTGACTTAATTGAAAACTTGAGTGTAGTATCGAAGTCATGAATATAGTAGCACAGCAATTTTATTTTTACTTTTTTACTCCAGATTCGTTGGGAGGAGCTGTGTTCGTCTAAAGAAAATTGAGCATCGCAAGAAAACCTCCCAACTGGGAGGTTTTTTTTTGCCTGATTATTTTAAGAGAGTATGTAGAGTTGACTATGACCAGAGATACAAACACCACCACTGATGAGGCGAATCAGTTAGACAATTTACGCCATTCCATAGGACGTCTTGATGAGGACTTATTAAAGATCTTCGCCGAGCGCCGTAAATTGAGCATAGCCGTTGCGGCTAATAAGCTCACGGCAAACAGGAAAGTCAGGGATCAGGCTCAGGAGAAAAACTTGCTGACGAACCTGACTCAAAAAGGTCAAGCCCTGGGTATCGAGCCAAGCGTTACCTTGAGCCTGTTCCATAATATTATTGAGGACTCAGTACGTTCTCAGTACGACTATTTTCTTGAAAATCAACCTCCCGAGTCGTTGGAACCAATATCGCTTGCCGTATTAGGCGGGCCAGATTCTTACAGTCATTTGGCCGCTCAACACCATTTTGCAACCAAAAAGCGCTCCTTCGAACCGCTTCACTGCCCCAGTTTCATGGCAATTTTCAAAGCCATTGAGGAGGGCCAGGCAGAATTAGGCATAGTACCAATCGAAAATACCACCTCAGGTAACATTACTGAGGTCTACGATCTGTTAATGCACCACAAACTAAGCATCGTTGGCGAAGAAAAGCTTAAGGTAAAACACTGTCTGGTGGCGACACAGGATGCCAGTATTGAAACGTTAAAGGATGTTTACTCACACCCACAGGCTATCGCTCAATGCAAAGACTTTTTCACTCAACATCCGCATATAACGGGTCATTACCGCAGTAGTTCGAGCTCAGCACTGAAGCTCGTTGCTGAATATCAAAACCCCAGTATTGGTGCTATAGCCAGTGAACAGGCTGCTGAAAACTCTGGCCTGAAAGTTTTGCGTTACGGTATTAACAATTACCAGGAAAACTACACACGCTTTTTGTTGATTTCCAAACAAGGAATCACGGTTCCATCAGCCGTGCCAGCTAAAACCACAGTCACGTTGCAGACGCCACAAAAGCCAGGTGCTCTGCTGGACTGCTTACAGGTTTTCAAAAGCCATGGCATTAATATGACCAAGCTGGAGTCACGCCCTATTCCGACCAAGCCTTGGCAGGAATTGTTTTATATTGACTTCGAAGGCAACTCCAATGATTTGGTAATTGAAAAAGCGCTTATGGAACTCAAACAAACAGCATCAGAGGTCACTATTCTTGGTAGCTATCCTTTGCATGATATTTTAGCGACAAAACTCGACAACCATGCGCTCAGCAATGAATTTGATTCGATCCAAAGGTAAATCATGATGACGTCTTCGATACAAACAATTGAAAATATTAATATACAACGGCTGGATTTATTAGCGACGCCAGAATCATTAAAGCAGGATATCCCGTTATCACATAATGCGGCAAACACAGTGCTCTCGGGCCGACAAACGATAAAAAATATCTTGAACGGAAAAGATAACCGTTTATTAGCCATCGTTGGTCCCTGCTCTGTCCATGATATTAGCAGCGCTAAGGAGTATGCTGAGCGCTTAAAGGCTCTGCATGATAAGTTGGCCGATAAGATCTACATCGTGATGCGTTGCTATTTTGAAAAGCCTAGAACCAACATTGGTTGGAAAGGGTTAATTAATGACCCCAACCTGGATGGCAGCAACGATATGAATTCTGGTTTGAGAAAAGCTCGAGAGTTTTTGGCATGGTTAGCCGACTTAGGTTTACCGGCTGCGACCGAAGCGCTGGATCCGGTGACACCTCAATACATTGCCGATCTCATCAGCTGGTCAGCTATCGGTGCCAGAACCACGGAATCGCAGACTCACCGTGAAATGGCTTCCGGACTTTCTATGCCAGTCGGCTTTAAAAACAGTACTGACGGTTCGCTCACCGCTGCAGTCAATGCCATTATCAGTGCGCAATCAGAGCATACTTTCATTGGTATTGATAATAGCGGCAGTACAGCGCTACTTCGGACTAAGGGTAATCCTGATGCCCACATCATCCTTCGAGGTGGAAAGCACCCGAACTACGATGTAGGCAGTATTGCAGAGTGTATCGCGGAACTGGAGCAATCAAAGATTACACCGAAAATCATTGTCGATGCCAGCCACGGTAACTCCGGTAAAGATCACACAAAACAACCAGCAGTAGCAGAAAGTGTTGCCGCACAAATCAAGAGTGGTAATAGTGCGCTTAAAGGGATCATGCTAGAGAGCCACTTAAAAGCTGGGAATCAGTCACTATCAGATAATTTAGAATATGGAGTGTCTATTACAGACAGCTGTATCGATTGGGAAACAACTGAAAAGCTATTAGGTTCTTTACTGTAATATCAGCCCGCACGATTTATGCGGGCTGCACCCTTTCAATAGCCTATAGGCGAGGAAACTTGCGGGTTAGGTTCTGCTCCTGCGGCTTACCATCCTGTTTATAAATAACACCTCCCTTCACCACCAAGTCCACTCGTTGTAGCAAGTTTATATACTTCAATACATCACCTTTGACGGCAATAATGTCTGCGTACTTACCAGGAACGATGGTTCCCACGTCCTTATCAACTCCCATGAATTTGGCGGGCCAATAGGTTGCTGCCTGAATCGCTTCCATTACCGGCACATCAAATTCTCTAACCCAGACATCCAGCTCATTCCAGGTTGACTGACAGTGAAACTTCATCGGAATACCACTATCCGTTCCGACTAGTAATATAGCACCGGACTCTCTCAGCTGATTAAATTTGGTCTTAAGCGTGGGTTTACGTTTTGGAGTCAACTGCATATAACCGAGTCGCTCAGGATGTTGAATGGATTGCTTTATATCCAGAATCGTCTCTTTGCTTAACCCTCGCTTCCAACAGGCATTATCCAACGCTTCAGAATTTTCTCTAATATATTCGTAATTCCATAGCCCTTCTACGGTCGGCGTCCAATACAAGGGGCCACCACTGATTCTACCTTTGGCCGTTCTTTCCTTGAGCTGCTCCATAATATCTTCTGGATACTCAGGCGCGGTGGTTAAGCCGGTATGTTCAAAGTTATCAATACCAATTTTCAAGCCAACTCGGATTTCATCCGGCTTATGGGAATGACCCACAACCTTCATGTCCAGCTTATGAGCCTCATCGACCACAGCTTTAGCATGCTCTATAGGCATCACATCATGGTCGATAAGTTTTACCACATCCATCCCGGCATCTTTTAACTTACGCACCTTACGCCTTGCATCTCTTTCGTTGTCCACGCCCCATCGAAAAGCCTCCGTACCAGGGTATGGTTTATGCTGAATAAATGGACCAGACATAAACATTCGGGGCCCACTTAACTCACCAGACTGAATCTTTGCTTTTATAGTTTGAGACTCCTCCAGCGGCGCCCCTAAATCCCTTGCGCTAGTCACGCCCGCCAACAACAGTTGTTCGGCTGAAGCAGGCATGATTTCCGTGCCAAGTTTATCAATATAAGCTTTATCCCAGTGCTTATAATCTGAGTGCCCATTGATCATCAAGTGAACATGCATATCCCACAAACCCGGCATGACAGTCATACCTTCGGTAGATACCATCTGGTACTCGTTCGGTACATCTAGACTCGACTCTGTACCAACAGCAACAATTCGCTCACCTTTGACCAAAATAACGCTGTCATGGATGACTTTACCACCAGTTCCATCAACCAACATACCACCGACAAAAGCTTTTAATTCATTAGCAGAACTTTTGAAGCTTACGAGACTTAGTAAAGCTGCTAATACAACCACTAGATATCGAGACATAAACACCTCATTTCTTTTTTGATTCATTATCTTCAGTTTCTGCGTCCTCATCTAAAGGCAACGACTCCCCTGTCACAGACTGTAAGGGCAAAGAATGTTTATCCTCTTCTTTAACCACATTTAGATGGACATCTCTTTGTGGGAATGGGATCTCAATTCCATATTTATTTAAAGCAGTATCCAGCTCCCACATGTAAATACTTTGTATACGCGTTGGCCGCCGGACTCCATAGTGCGCAACCCAGACCAGCAACAGGAAGTTGACACTGTTATCGCCAAACTCTGTCAACCACACATCGGGTTCTTTTCCCGGAACGTTTCTTAAAGTGTACTGCACGTTATTGGCGGCCTCGATAGCCGCTTTTTTAACAATTTCCTTATCGGTTCCATAAGCAACGCCAAATGGAATCTTAACGCGACGCGTCGATTCTTTAAGCGTCCAGTTGGTAACGATATTAGTCACCATATAGGAGTTCGGAATGATGACATCAATATTATCGTTCGTATTAATTCGTGTGCTACGGGTTTTAATCTCTTTAACCTGACCTGTCGTACCATCTTCAAGCTCAATGTAATCGCCAACCTTGAGCGTCTTTTCGAACATAATGGTTAAACCGGAAACAAAGTTACTGACCAGATTCTGTAGACCAAAACCGATACCAACCGATAGAGCACCAGCAATTAAGGTGATATTACTGAGGTTAAGTCCAAGCGCACTAAAGCCAGCAACCGCCGCAATAAAAATAATTAAATAGTGGATTAGTCTGTGCAATAGATAAAGCGATGAATTATTTTTAATTTCATGCTTCTTCTCAAACCGGTGCACTAAGAAATTAACCAGCTTTGAAACCAAGTAACCTATTAAAATAATAAAAAATAACTGAATAAGCGGTAGCAGAGTTATTGGCCGCTCATTAATACTGAACAAAGGCCGGTTTACCAAAGCAACGGTTTTATCCCACACCTGTCCAGTAAACTCTTTTACAGAATCCCAGGTCTTATTCAGACCCGACTGTTGAATATCTTCTATATCTTTTAATATTGATAACAGCAGCTGGTTATCACTGATGCTGGCACGCACGTCAGACATCGACTTCAACAACTGCTGAGCCTTCTTGCGGCGCTCCTCTGATAACTTCAAGAGATTCTGGCTATCACCGGTGCTTTGTTGCTGCAGATTGATATCAGACGACAGTAACGTATCGCGTGCCAACGCTTCGGCTTTATCAATTTCTTCTTCCGCAAGTCGAATGGCTTCTTCAGACTGAGTGATCACCTCTCGCACTTCATCAATATCCGCCATTACCGGCGATTCGAGCTTTGATATTTCAGCTAACTTGTCCTGTTCAGTCGCTCGTTGCAGATTTAATAGAACATCACGGTAGGCCAGAAGTGTTAAGGAAAGATCCAGCTTTAATATCTCGTAGCTGGTAAAACCAATACTGGTTTCAGAAATATCGCGACTCAACTTCAAGTTCAGCTGCTTAAGTTCATCTTCCAGCTCGGTCTTTTGCTCTTGCAGACGCCCCCTTCTGTCATCAGGGAAAGGTTCAAATAGAATCCTTTCTTTGGCGGTTTCAAGACTGCTTATAATGGTATCAAGTTCAGCTCTGAGGCTGTCTTCACGTCGTTCTAAATTTTCCAGTAACTGGCTTTCGATGGCTTTGCTCAGTTGGCTGTTGACCCAGTTAAGAACCACCGCCAGCTGCTCAATACTGCCCTCCTCACTATTAAGGTAAGACACTTTCAGGATATCAATGGTATTGGTAGTCTGTTGAATGCTCTGAGTGACGCGTTCAACTTCATCCAACGTCTGGTCGCGTAGGAAGTCTATTTGCCGCCTTAACTGATTAATTTCTAGAAACTCATCAACGCTGTATTGCTCTTTTAAAACAAAAGCCTGAGGAACACTGTAATCATCCTTGGTTTTATAACGCAGCTTTTTGTATTCCTGGGAGAGATTACGAATAATGGCAACCCGCTCTAACAATGTATCTTTGCGCTCGCTTTCAACCTGCTGTACCGCCTGCTCCAATTTGTCAACGAACTTGATAAAGTAGGTTTCGAACGCTTTGGCTTCTTCCAACTCTGCATACTGGTTCCACCAGCGGCTACTCATATCCCGAATATTTGGCAGCTCCGGCTCGTCACTTTGCTCTTTCTGTCCCAGTAAGTTTAATGGATCGCTGCCGCTTGCTGAATAAACAGGGTTAATCCCCAATGACAATAGGACTCCTAGCAGCAACAATAGCTTATTGGGCAATATGTTCTTCATAGCGGTCAGTTTACGCTCCCTTAACCTACATTATGACTACAGTATAAATAGTGTACCACTAGACCAGCGGCAGTCGATGCTATTCCATAAAAAGTTGTCAAAACTCAACGGCTATAATCTACAGCCATAAAAAAAGCTGCTAAAAAGCAGCTTTTTAAAACTAATTCATATATGGCTTCAGAGCCTCAGGAATATCTATCGTGCCATCCTCTTTCTGATAGTTTTCCAAAATAGCAACGAGTGTACGACCAACAGCCAGGCCCGAACCATTTAATGTATGAAGTAATTCTGGTTTACCTGTTTCCGGGTTTCTCCAGCGCGCCTGCATACGACGAGCCTGAAAATCTCCCGTGTTACTGCACGATGAAATTTCACGATAGGTATCCTGACTCGGTAACCAGACTTCGATGTCGTAAGTTTTAGTCGCACCAAAACCAATATCACCCGAACACAGGTTAACCACGCGGTATGGCAAATCGAGTAGTTGAAGCACCTTCTCGGCGTGCCCAACCAGCTCTTCAAGTGCCTGCATCGAGTCTTCAGGCTTGGTCATATGAACCAGCTCAACCTTTTCAAACTGATGCAATCGAATCAAGCCACGAACATCACGACCATAAGAACCGGCTTCGCTGCGAAAGCATGGAGTATGGGCGGTGAACTTCAGTGGTAACTGCTCCACCTCGATGATTTCATCACGAACCATATTGGTCACTGGGACCTCTGCGGTTGGGATCATGTAAAGCTGCTTACCATCCTGGTTTTTGCCCTGGGCCTTAAACAGGTCTTCTTCAAATTTTGGAAGCTGCCCTGTCCCCATTAAACTTTCGGCATTGACCATGTAAGGAACATATATTTCTTCATAACCATGCTCCTTTCCATGTAAGTCCAACATAAATTGAATCAAGGCTCTGTGCAGTCTAGCTACGACACCCTTCTTAACCACAAAACGACTCGCTGAAATCTTGGCGGCGCTGGCAAAATCAATGCCTCCCAGGTTTTCACCGATTTCAACATGGTCTTTCGGCTCGAAACTAAACTCTTTTGGCGTACCCCAGCGACGAATCTCAACGTTTTCGTCTTCATCTTTACCGACTGGAACCGATTCATCCAGTAAATTCGGAATGCCGTATAGCATATCGTCCAGCTGAACCATCACTTCATTCAAGCGTTCTTTAGCTGCATCCAGTTTTTTTCCTAAGTCGGCGACTTCATCCAGTAGAGGTTGGATATCCTCGCCACGTGCCTTTGCTTGTCCAATTGATTTAGAACTCGAGTTACGCTTACTTTGTAACTCCTGAGTTTCAACTTGGATAGTTTTACGTTCATCTTCCAGTTTTTGATAAGTCGCAACATCCAACTCAAAGCCTCGTTTGGCTAAGTTGGCCGCTACAGCGTCAATGTCATTACGTAATAATTTTGGATCAAGCATTACTTTTTATAGGTTTAGTGGACAATTAGCCCGACATTCTACCACCAAGCCAGGCGCCGACAAACACGAAAAGCAGGCAAAGTAGTAAATTTCCAAGAATATTCATGCCGGCCTTAAGCCATACCTGCTGCTCCAGCAAATACAAAGTCTCTAATGAGAAGGTGGAAAATGTCGTTAAGGCACCGAGAAAACCAATAATCACACCGTCTTTAACGGCCACAGATGCATCGCTGCCTTCCCAGTAATTAATCAGAAAGCCTGCCAGAAAACAACCTAGGATATTAGCTATCAGGGTGCCATAAAGAAATTGTTCACCAAGCATCCACTCCGACAGGTGGCGAATCTTAAATCGTATAACAGCACCTAAGGCACCTCCGGCTCCAATAGCCCCTATTACTGCCAAATTCATTCAATGTCCCACTATTGTCACGTTATCGTTTATTGGCTTCATCAGTTCGTTGTTGTAGCCACTGCATTTTCTGCGCAATCTTTTTCTCTAACCCGCGCTCGACTGGCTGGTAATAATTTACAGGCTCCTTCTCTTCAGGGAAGTAAGTTTGCCCTGCTGAAAAAGCATCTGGCTCGTCATGATCATAACGGTAGCCCTGCCCATAATCCAGCTCCTTCATAAGAGTGGTTGGTGCATTACGAATGTGCATCGGTACGTCATAAGTCGGTTCATTACTGACTTCCTTACGCGCATGATTATAGGCCTTATAAACAGCATTACTCTTGGGTGCACAAGCCAAATACAGAATAGCCTGGGCAATGGTGAGCTCTCCCTCTGGACTGCCTAAACGTTCCTGTACGTCCCATGCGTTTAATGCCAGCGCAAGGCCTCGAGGATCAGCGTTACCAATATCCTCACTGGCCATTCTAACGACTCTTCGGGCTACATACAGTGGATCACAACCACCATCCAGCATCCGACAATACCAATAGAGCGCAGCGTTAGGATCACTACCACGAACAGACTTATGCAGGGCTGAAATCTGATCGTAAAAATGCTCACCACCCTTATCAAAACGACGTAAAGACTGAGTTAAGGTTTCCTCAAGAACCTTATTGTTGATGACTGGAGCCTGATCGTTTTCAGCCAAAGCCAGTTCAGATGCTAGCTCAAGAAAATTTAATAAGCGCCTGCCATCGCCGTCAGATGCCTGGACTAAGATTTCAACGGCATCTTCTTCTATCGTTAAATTCAGGGCCCCCAAACCTTTATCACAGTCTTTAATGGCTCTTTTTATTAATTCTCGTAAAGCTTGCTCTGAAAGGTCCTTTAATACAAAAACCCGGGCTCGCGATAGTAGTGCGTTGTTCAGTTCAAATGAAGGGTTTTCTGTAGTGGCGCCGATAAAAGTAACTGTTCCGTTCTCTACGTAGGGCAAAAAGGCATCCTGCTGCGCCTTATTAAATCGATGCACCTCATCGACGAATAAAAGGGTTTGCTTGCCCTGTGCTTGATATTGTTTAGCTTCTTCTACGGCCGCCCGAATATCTTTCACGCCAGCGAGGACTGCCGAGATAGTAATGAAGTGGGCATTAGAGGTGTTAGCAATGAGACGTGCCAACGTTGTTTTCCCGGTACCTGGAGGGCCCCAGAAAATCATGGAGAACGGCTTTTGCGCTTCAATCGCCTGATATAACGGCTTACCGCTGGCTAACAGATGTTCCTGACCAACATACTCTTCGAGCTGTTGTGGCCGCATCCTGTCGGCCAACGGTACGTAAACTTGGGAATCTTCAAACAGTTGGTTTTGTTGACTCATTCAATATCTTGGTTACAACGCTTCTTGAGAAACATTGTCCGCCACTTTTTCACGATTATCAATAACGTCTACATCTTCCGGGGCAACGAACTTGAAATACTCATCACCAAAGTCTGGCTCAAGGCTCACATTATTGAACTCAATAAGCGTGGTTTGGCCTAAATTATCGCTGACTTTCAATGCCACCAGCTCATCGCCCTTAAACTCTATCATCAGGCGCTCAAATAATGCTTCTTCGTTGCGAGAGCTCAGTTGAAATAAACTGACATCGTCTTGATCAGTGTCTATTTCTGCCACATTGTACTTATCAACGATCTCCACTTTTTCTTTAGTCAAGATTGCAGCAGGGGTAGTTTCTAAACTTTTCTCCAAACCGGAAACGTTAATTTGCTCAATGTCACGGTCAAACTGCCAGAGGTTTTGACCGTCTGCAACAAGTTCCTGTTCATAAGGGTCAGTTACAACCCAGCGAAACTGTTTTGGACGCTGTAATTCAAAGTAACCTGAAGATGAATCAAGCACCGAGTTAAACTCATCGCGAATCTCTTGGCTAAAATCCGCCTTATAACTATTAATATTGGTTAATTTCTCTTCTAACTTATGTGCAGCGTCAGCATAAGCATTCATGCTGCTAAATACTACAGAGACACATAAGATGATGATTTTTGTCGCTTGTTCAAATAAAAACTTCATAACAATACCTTTCGGCTGTACTTAACTAACTACCGTTATACAGCCCATAGACTGAATTTGGACTTAATATCTGACTGTATGGATTAGAAGAGCCAGTTTTATCATATGCCTCGCTTTACCAACGATGGATTACGTTAACCCATCCTATAATTGGAGACTAACGACTATTCAGCGTCAGTGGTGAGGCCAAGACCCCGCGCTCTTTATTTTGTCACAATCTTGTTCTTCTAGCCTTGAGCGTCAGCGGCGAAGTAGATACGAGGCAAAAGATATTTTTCTCGTGCAGTTTACCAAGAGTAAATGAGCACAGAAAATATCTTTTAACAAAGCAGCTACAAGTAAGCTAGCTCAACATCTAGTCTTTGGGGGGTGGCGGCGCTAAAACCTCCCGAGCCCCATTACTCCCCATTTCAGACACAATCCCCGCAGCTTCCATCGCTTCAACCATACGAGCAGCACGGTTATAACCAATCTTTAAGCGGCGTTGAATACCTGAAATCGAGGCACGGCGCGTTTCTGTAACAATGGCAACCGCCTGATCGAACAGTTCATCCTGTTCGCTATCCTCTCCGTCCATACCCGGCATGCCCGGTACCGGTACTTCACTGGTACCACTGATTACTTCTTCAATATAATCCGGTTCACCACGTTGCTTCCAGTCCTCAACCACACGATGCACTTCGTCATCGTCGACAAAAGCACCGTGCACACGGGTTGGAATATTGCTTCCTCCGGGTAAGTAAAGCATATCTCCCATGCCTAGCAGTTGCTCCGCACCTGTTTGGTCGAGCACAGTGCGAGAATCAATTTTGGAGGATACCTGAAAACCAATACGCGACGGAATGTTCGCTTTAATCAAGCCAGTTATCACATCAACCGAAGGTCTTTGTGTCGCCAGAATTAAGTGAATACCCGCCGCCCGGGCTTTTTGCGCGATCCGAGCAATCAGCTCCTCAACTTTCTTACCGACAATCATCATCATATCGGCCAGCTCATCAATAACGATCACTATCGATGGCAGTTTATCTAATGTTGGCGGCTCTTCCTCTAAACCATCAGTCGGTTGCCATAATGGATCTTTTATGGGTTCACCCGCTTTAATGGCGTCCTTCACCTTTTTATTAAAACCCGACAAATTCCGTACACCTAATGCTGACATTAAGCGATACCGGCGCTCCATCTCCCCAACCGACCAACGTAGTGCATTAGCTGCATCTTTCATATCGGTTACTACTTCACATAAAAGATGCGGGATTCCCTCATAAACACTCAATTCAAGCATTTTAGGGTCAATCATGATCATACGCAGATCTTCTGGTGAAGACTTATAGAGCATACTGATGATCATGGCATTAACACCAACCGATTTGCCCGAACCAGTCGTACCGGCAACCAATAAGTGCGGCATTTTAGCCATATTCACGATTATTGGATGACCGGCAATATCTTTACCCAAAGCCATACTCAGTGGTGACTTCGACTTTTCGAATTCATCGCAGGCCAACACTTCTCGCAAACGCACAATTTCACGCGTTTCATTGGGGATTTCGATACCGATGTACGTCTTGCCCGGTATCACTTCTACTACACGCACCGAAATCGTAGATAGCGAGCGAGCTAAATCTTTCGCTAAGTTTGAGATTTTGCTGACTTTTACCCCCGGTGCTAACTCCAGTTCAAAACGCGTAATCACTGGCCCCGGGTGCACTTCCATCACCTGGGCATCAACGTTAAAATCTTTCAGCTTGATCTCGACCAGTCGGGACATGGCTTCAAGGGAGTCTTCCGAATAATGATTTTTCGGCGGTTCAGGCTCGTCTAACAGTTCCATTCTTGGTAAAGGGCCTTCTCCCGCCCCTTCAAAAAGCGGCTTCTGGCGAGTTTTCTTCTCAACTTTCGGGCTTGGCGGAATCGCAGCAACTTTAGGCTCAATCTTAACTGGCTTTTTGGTTTCGCGCTTGACCTTATCCTGCTTGATCGCTTCTTTGCGCTTTACCACCACCTGCTTAACTTCTTTTTCTTCCTGCTTACGCTCTTTAAACGACTGATACCAGTCCAAAATTTTACTAAACGTGTCAATGGTCCAAGTACCAACTGAATCCATAATCTTGAGCCATGAAATACCGGTAAATAAGGTCACGCCGGACAGGAACAGCGCCAATAGAATCAACGTAGCGCCATACAAGCCCAAGGAACCAACCATAACGCCAACAATGGCTTTGCCCAGGATACCTCCGGAGAAATAGACTATCTCAGACTGCTGATGACACAGTTCGACACCTGCAATACAGCGATCGCCAAAGTGCTGATAAAGCAGCCCCGCCCCTGCAATAACCGCTATTAGCAAACCAGCGCTCTTAATCAACCAGAAGCTCTTGGGGTGTTGAATCTCATCATTCCGTTCGGCGTATAACAGATAACCAAAGTAGGCCACCACCACAGGAATCAAGTAGGCAAGATAGCCAAACAGGTGGAGGAAGAAATCCGCAAACCAGGCCCCTCCTGTGCCAGCAGCATTTTGTACAGGCGCACCACTACCGTTGGTGAAAGAGCCAGGATCGTTCGGGTTATAGCTCAACAGCGCCAGTAATAAAAACAAAGCAATGGTAACGAGGATGATCATTCCGCCCTCGCTTAAGCGCTTACGCAAAATTGCTTTAGAGTCTAACTGGGTATCTTTCTTTTTAGTTGCCGCTTGTTTTGTTTTAGTTTTGCTCAAAATTGTATCCTATTCTTCTCCGCTACCATTCTAATTGAACTTTCAACTATCTCAAGCACGATGCACAAAAACGCTATCAGTATCACTAGATTAGCACTAATTCGCTAACCCATCGCCACTTTTTCTGCGACCGGTAAGATACTGGTTTCTTTGACTTCCTCCATCACCATATAAGAACGCGAGGAATTAACACCCGGTAATGTCAGAAGCGTCTCCCCGAGTAACTTACGATATTCCTGCATATCCCCGACCCTCGCTTTAAGCAGATAATCAAACTCGCCCGAAACCAGGTGACACTCCAGTATTTCGGGGATATCGGAAATGGCCTGTTTAAATTCGGTAAACACGTTGGGCGATGTATGCATCAGACGAATTTCGGCAAAAACCAGTAACGAAGCGGACAGTTTCTTCGGGTTTAACTTTGCCAAATAGCCTTCAATAAAACCGTCATTCTCCAATCGTCTGACACGCTCCAGACAGGGAGTCGCACTCAAGCCGACCAACTTCGCCAACTCAACATTAGAGATCCGACCATTAGCCTGTAATTCTCGCAGGATCCGACGGTCAATTCGGTCCAGGATTTGTTTGCTAGCACTTTTAACTTTCACAGAACATATCCACTACAAAAACAACATTTATAGTTCTTTATACTATAAAAAGGTAAACTTCAGCAAATAAAACTATATAAAGCACACTATAATAGCGATTTTTACTGACCCCAAAAGGGCTGATTTTTACTGTATAATTGGTTGTTTATTATACTGTACAAACGAGCCCAAAACCGTCAATTTGGAGCAAAGTTATGTTGATCGGTGTACCCAAAGAAATCAAGAATCACGAGTACCGCGCAGGTATGGTTCCAGGCAGTGTGCGTGAAGTTATCGCTCACGGTCACGAAGTTGTCGTAGAAACAAATGCTGGCGCTGGTATTGGCTTCAGTGATGATGACTATATCGCTGCAGGCGCAATTGTATTGGATACTGCGGAAGAAGTTTTCGCGAAAGCTGACATGATTGTGAAAGTAAAAGAACCTTTAGCCGAAGAGCGAAAGCGTCTACGTGAAGGACAGATTCTATTTACTTACCTGCATCTTGCTCCGGACATGCCGCAAACACAAGACTTGGTAGATTCCGGCTCAGTTTGTATTGCCTATGAAACCGTGACAGGTAAACAAGGTGGATTACCACTATTAGCGCCCATGTCTGAAGTTGCGGGCCGTATGTCGATTCAGGCAGGCGCCCAGTGCCTTGAAAAATCACGTGGCGGCTTGGGCATGTTGCTCGGTGGCGTTCCTGGCGTATCACCTGCTAAGTGTGTTGTGATTGGCGCTGGTGTGGTGGGTAGTAATGCTATCCGCATGGCAGTGGGACTGGGTGCTCGCGTGGTAGTTCTGGATCGCAATGTTGACGCGCTGCGCCGTATCAATGTTGAGTTTGGCTCTCGTGTTGAAACTGAGTTCTCTAGCCAAGAGTCTCTGGAAAAAGAAATTACCAGTGCCGATTTAGTGATCGGTGGCGTCCTAATTCCCGGCGCAGCAGCTCCTAAACTGGTGACCGAAGAAATGGTTAAAAAAATGAAGCCAGGCGCAGTGCTGGTTGATGTAGCAATCGACCAAGGAGGTTGTTTTGAAACCTCTACCGCAACAACCCACGACGCCCCAACCTTTATCAAGCACGATGTTGTGCATTATTGTGTTGCTAACATGCCGGGCGCCGTACCACGGACTTCAACATTCGCCTTGAACAATGTGACCCTGCCTTTTATTATCAACATTGCTAACAAAGGCTATAAAGAAGCATTGGCAAAAGACCCTCACCTTCTCAACGGTCTTAATGTGTATAAAGGTCAGGTTACAGAACGCTCTGTAGCCGAAAACCTTGGTTTCGACTATGTTGATCCAAAGGTTGCCTTAGATATCAGCTACGATACTCTATAAGCTGTATATCTATCTGAAAAAGCCGCTCAAATGAGCGGCTTTTTTATAATTTATTCTTTGACTTCACTTCTTCAACGTCATCATAATAATACTCAACGTCATACTTACCATCCCCATCCTGATCAAGTTTCGCGTACACCAACCTACCTTTTTCAAACTTTTGATACTTTTTAGGGCTGCCGAAACTTGATTTGCTTAAGTACCTCTCTTCTCCTTCATCGGCCTTATACAAGCTTGTAACTTCATAATAACCATCTTGATCAAAATCAGACTCTATTTTACTAATAACTCCGTATCTATATTCTTCATTTGTTTCAAACACTCCATCGAAATCATAATCTGCTTTAGCAGAATCAGTTAACCCCCTTCGATCATATTTTATTATTCCATCTATCTCGCCATCAAAGTTTGTATCCAAATGAACCTCAGAAGCCAGTCCGGTATCACCAACATAATAAATCTGATCGTCCAACCCATCATAATTAGCATCCAGTTTTTCAATCAGCCCTGTATCTGTATAACTTATGCTGCTGCCAAAGCTAGAACCTTGCCCCCAATACTTTTGAAGTGCTAGTGCAAAAATAATCCCACTGATAAATAAACTTATATTTTTAACGAAGCGTAAGGTCTTATTTCCTGAGGCAGAAATATCTATCTGCCTATATTCGGAAGTAGAATCATCAATGATCTGCGCACTTTCCCAGTCTTCGACTAGCTCCCTTCCTCTCTCAAAATCCTCATCATGTACCCAAACTTTAACATTCCCCATCGCTGCCGCTTCACCCACAGCTCCTTGCATGTGCGCCCCTCTGACCTGGGCAAATATATCGTTATCATTAAGCAGATCGGCAATTAGTTGCGCATCAATGGCATCGTCCGCGTGGTAGGCGATTTTCATGGTTCTATCCCTTTTCATTGTTATCAGTCAGGAAGGATTATAAGGTGTTGGCGGCCATAAAAAAAAAGCCACTCCGTTGAGCGGCTTTTTATTTACGACAGTGACTAGTCCTTATTTTTTGCTAGCACCTTTAATAACGAACTCAACAGGTTTTTCTTTACCCGGTTTTTGCCATACAGCATCGGCTACTAACTGACCATCAACAATTTGCCCTTTCCACTTCATATCACCTTTTTCAGGGCTTTCTGCGTCCACCGTAAAGTGGACAACACCGTCTTTTTCATAAGACACGTAATCTGATTGAGCAAACCCATGCTGCACACAAACCGCTGATAAGAAAGTTCCTGATTTAAAAGTCAGTCTGTTATCAACTAATTTATCAGTTCCTTTAGGCTGCATCTTAACTTCGAAAGTTTGCCCGTCAAGATCCTGAGCCTGGGCAAAAGGAACCATCAACATAAGCAAACCAAAACAACATCCTAGTGTTAGTTTGGGAAAGTAAGCTTTTGTAATAGACATAACACCTCCTCCGTTTGGTCTATAGCTTGTCTTTACGCCAGAAGTCAGCAGCTTTTGATGGGATTTTAAGAGACTGTCCAGAAAGGACAAATTAAAGCAAATCAACCTGCGTAATGCTGAAAAGAGAATCTCTGACGATTAGTAGATTTTTACAGTAAAGAGAGGATAAGTTCCATAAAAGGAATCACAGAACCAGTAAAAGTGTTATCAGATGCTATCGCCCATAAAAAAAGCCGCTCAAAAGAGCGGCTTTCTTAAAACGTTTAAAGTATTAAATTATACTTTAGTTACGTTAGCAGCTTGTGCGCCTTTAGGGCCTTGCTCGATATCGAACTCAACCTGCTGGCCTTCTGCTAAAGTTTTGAAACCGTCACCTTGAATCGCGCGGTAGTGTACAAACACGTCTTCGCCCGCTTCCTGCTCGATGAAACCAAAACCTTTTGACTCGTTGAACCACTTAACTGTACCAGTGATTTTAGACATAATATTTCTCCAAAGCTAAATGCTTAAAAATTAATGTTTGCCATCGCATTATCACCTATTGATAAATTGATAGCGGTACTACTGAGATAAAAACTAAACGGCATTAACTTAGATAACAAATAGCGAGGGTACGACATTAAGCGATCTCAAGAGACCAGCTTGGTGTAGCATCGAACTTATGTATCCTTGTATAGCTGTTATTTTAACCAGCGCAAACAGAATACTATATACAGGGAGGAAGTAAAGCTTTATTTTATATATTCATGCAAGTGTCACGGATTAAATATGACTGTAAAACTTTATTATTTTCATGATCCTATGTGTAGCTGGTGCTGGGGGTTCGCACCGAGCTGGAGTAAATTAAAACAACACCTGAGCGGCACTGTAGAAATAGAATATGTGCTCGGCGGACTGGCTCCTGATAACCAGGAGCTTATGCCTAAAGAAATGCAGCAAACCATAGAGGGCTACTGGAGGAAGATTGAGCAGTTGCTTGGTACTCGATTTAATTATAATTTCTGGAGCGAATGTCAGCCAAGGCGTTCCACCTACCCTGCCTGCCGAGCCGTTATTGCAGCGCAAGAACAAGGAAGAAATGATGACATGATCACAGCAATCCAGGAAGCTTACTATTTACGGGCTATGAATCCATCAGATGTGGCAACATTGATTCAGCTGGCAACAGAGCTGAACCTTAATGTGCCACGATTTAAGGAATCAATTGCATCCGAAAGGATCGAATCAGAATTACAGCGTCAAATACAGCTCTACCGCACTTTATCCGCCAGAGGCTTTCCATCCCTCGTTTTATCTGTGGACAACCAGAGGTACCCTGTTCGTATCGACTACCAGCAAGCTGATAATATGTATTCAAAAATTAAGTCCTATCTAGGGGGGTAGTTTTCGCGAGTCATGAAGGTGACTCACTTTTACTGAAGCCTCTCCACACAAACAAAGCATCTCGCTCTATGTTATGGCAGGAATCCTACAGTATCGAGATGTATTAGAACATTTAGTCAAATACAAAAAAGTAAAGATTGTTTATTATATTAATAAGTTAAGTGATATTTGTGAAGTTATACTTGAAGATCTGATTAGGCGCTCAGCAGACTATACTGCAAAGTACCAGCCCACTTGTTAATTAATGAGCCTTCCGGTCTAACTCATTATCGGCAATCTGACGTAACAACGCATCTAACCAAATCTCTTGGACCTTGCTGGCATCTAGACCATAAAGGTTTGCATCATTTGCAACCTGTTGGATTACCTGATCAATGTCTTTTAGCTCATCAGCGTTACTGTCGACATATTTGTTACTCATAGCTTAACTCTTATTTCAGGACAATTTTTAACCTATCTGTGATAATTTTAATGCAAATTTGCATCAAAGGCTAATTTTTATACTGATCGGGATCATCTATCTATCAATCCATAGAATAAGAATATCAATTAAAGGTTTATTTATGACTAACAAATACCTACAATTTAGCCCAAATTGTTAGCAGTTTATAAGAATTTCGGAGAATACGTCTATGAGCGAAACGCGCCATATTAAGTGCTTAATTTTAGGCTCTGGCCCAGCCGGCTACAGTGCAGCCGTTTATGCAGCTCGCGCAAACCTTGAACCAGCGATCGTTACCGGCATCCAGCAGGGTGGTCAGCTGACTACGACCACTGATGTTGATAACTGGCCGGGGGATCATGAAGGTGTGCAAGGGCCGGACCTGATGGTCCGCATGCAAAAGCATGCTGAGCGCTTTGGTACTGAGATAATCTTTGATCATATCAATGAAGTGGATCTGAAAAACAAGCCTTATACCCTAAAAGGCGATAGCGGTACTTACACTTGTGATTCATTGATTATTTGTACCGGTGCATCTGCTAAATACCTGGGACTGCCTTCTGAAGAAGCCTTTATGGGCAAAGGCGTATCCGCTTGTGCTACCTGTGATGGTTTCTTCTATAAAAACCAAAAAGTAGCCGTTATTGGTGGCGGTAATACAGCTGTCGAAGAAGCTTTATACTTATCAAATCTAGCGAGTGAAGTTCACCTGGTGCATCGCCGTGATGAATTACGCGCTGAAAAAATTCTACAGGACAAACTTTTCGAGAAAGCTGAAAGCGGCAATATCGTTCTTCACTGGCACCGCACTCTGGAAGAAGTGGTTGGTGATGATATGGGCGTAACAGGTATGCGCATTAAGAGTACCCAAGACGACTCTGTCGAAGAGGTTGAGTTACAAGGTGTCTTTATTGCAATTGGCCATAAGCCAAACACTGACATCTTCGAGGGCCAACTGGAAATGAAAGACGGCTATATTCAGGTTAAAAGTGGTCTGCAGGGTAATGCTACAGCTACATCAGTTAAAGGTGTTTTTGCTGCAGGTGACGTGTCTGATAACGTCTATCGTCAGGCGGTTACATCAGCTGGTACAGGCTGCATGGCGGCTTTGGATGCTGAAAAGTATCTTGATCAATAAAAGCCTTTGAATACCAAAAGCCCTGCTTTAGCAGGGCTTTTTTTGGGTCAACTGGCTAAGCGTATTGTTTCGCTAGCTTTAGCCAACTCAACTTTTGCTTTTCCAGCTTCAACTTAAATTGCTCATAGTTCTCAATCAAATGCGCTTTTTCTTCGGCTATTTCATAAGCCAAATTAGCCTTTTTCGACTCTAGCCATACTTTCTTCGCATCATAAAACTCTGTAATGCGCATAACCAATTGATCGTACTCATTATACAGTCTTTGCATAATTTCTTCTGCGTTCGGATACTCCGCAGCCCTTTCTTTGGCTTTTAGTAGCAGGGTTTGGGCTTTCGCCTTTTCAATCTTCTCAGTAGGAACCACTTTCAGATTCTTAGTTACTCCGACCCAACTAAGCGTCTTAATCCACCATTTTGAAGGATCAAAATGCCACCAGCGAACACCATTGCGGTAATCAAATTGAAATTTATGGTGATAGTTATGATAGCCTTCGCCACCGGTTAGGAATGCTAAAACAATATTATCACGCGCCGAGTTTTCTTCAGTGTACGGACGTGAGCCCCAGATGTGCGCCAATGAATTAATAAAGAAGGTTAAGTGATGTGACCAGACCAAACGCCACACACCGGCAACCAACATCATTTCCCAGAAAAGACCATAAAATATACCTAGAAGTGCTGGAATAGCAACATTCAGACCAATGCTAAGCCACCAGTAGTGCTTATGCTGAAACATCACTATCGGATCACGCTTCAGATCAGGACAACGATCATACTGCGCATTATAACGACCATTATCACGTCGCTTTAAAAGCCAACCAATATGAGAATGCCAGAAACCTAAACTGGCTGAATAAGGGTCCTTTTCATCGTGATCCACGTGTTTATGGTGAATACGGTGATCGGAAGACCAGTGTAACGCACTGTTCTGTAACGCCAAGCAACCGCCAAAGGCTAATATTGCGCGCAATACAGGGTTCGCTTCATAGGCTCGGTGTGACCATAAACGGTGGTACCCCATTGAAATCGAGGTGCTGGAAAATAACCAAAGTCCAATACCCCACAACCAAGTAGACCAGTGATAACCATACTCAATTCCATACCATGGAATTAAAGTAAGAGCTGCTAAAAAACTCAGCCCAAAGAATATAATGTTGGCCCAAATCAACTGTCCACCCTGACGTGTAGCTTGATCATTGGGAATTTGCGTTTCTGACATTTATTTACCTCTTTAATACAGCGTACAATTGTACGCTTAACTATGGTTTTAGTATAACTACTCGTCCTGACATTTGCAATTCAGCTTACAGCTGTACACTTAAGCCATTGTTTTCTATACTAGGGCATCGTTACTAAATAATATTACCCAATGTCAGGCACTCGCGCACTCCAAAAAGAGAAGACTCGTCAAGCAATTATCAATGCTGCTTTGGCTCATTTATCTGCTGATCACAGCTTCTCCAGCATGAGCCTACGCGAGGTTGCCAGGGAAGCAGGCATAGCTCCAACGTCATTCTATCGACACTTTGACGACATGGAAGCTCTTGGGCTGACTCTGGTTGATGAATCCGGTGTTACCCTGCGTGAGCTGATGCGACAAGCGCGTAGCCGTATTGAGCTAAAAGGCAGTGTTATCCAAACCTCGGTCGATACGTTTATGGAGTTTGTTGAGAGAAACCCTAACATCTTCAGGTTACTGCTTCGTGAAAGAACTGGAATTTCTCCAGCATTCAGAGAGGCCGTCGCTAAGGAAATTGAGCATTTTAAAGAGGAGCTCAGTGAATACCTGGCTCAAGAATCCAATTACAACCCTCAACTGGCTTACACCTTAGCTGAAGGGCTGGTCACGCTTGTATTTAATGCCGGTGCAGAAGCTTTAGACATGGAGCCTGAAGAGCGCAAAGCTTTAAAAGAGCGGACGATACTCCAGCTTCGCTACCTGACACTCGGTGCACAACAAGCAGTAAAGCTGGAGTCTGATACAGCAAAAGAAGCTAGTTAAAGAATGCCTTTACCTGATCAGAGATATAATCAACATGCTCTTGTTTTATATCAAGGTGCAGCACCCAACGCATGGTTTCACCGGGGATAATACGGATCCCCTTCTGCAGCAAATAATCGGCTAAATGAGCAGCTACCGCTTTATCCGAACGAATAAAAACCATATTCGTTTGAACTAGTTCAGGCTTAACCTCCAACTGAGGTATTTCAGCTAATCGCTCAGCTAACACTTTAGCTTTTGCATGATCGCGTGCTAATCGCTCAACATGGTTTTCCAGCGCATAGATACCAGCCGCAGCCAAAACACCAGCTTGACGCATGCCGCCTCCGACCATTTTGCGCCAACGTCGCGCCCACTTAATGGTATCCTTATCGCCACACAGCACCGAACCTACCGGCGCACCTAAACCTTTGGACAAACAAATGGATACTGAATCCGCATACTGCGTTAAGTCTTTCAGCTCACAACCCAAGGCTACCGTGGCATTAAACGCCCGAGCGCCATCAAGATGCACTGACAAGCCTTTGGATTTCGCAAAATCGTAGGCTTTTTGCATATAGTCCAGCGAAATAACCTTGCCGTTATGAGTGTTTTCAAGACACAATAATTTCGTTCGTGCAAAATGGTAGTCGTCTTTCTTGATGACCGACTCAACCTTAGTTAAATCAAGGGTTCCGTCAGGCTCTATTTCGACCGGCTGCGGCACAATACTGCCCAGAACAGGCGCTCCACCCGCTTCGTATAAATACGTATGGTAACCCTGCCCAACGATATATTCTTCGCCACGCTGGCAATGCGCCAACAAACCAACCAGATTCGACATGGTGCCTGAAGGTACAAACAACGCATTCGCCTTGCCCGACATCTCCGCCATCAAAGCTTCCAGCTTATTCACCGTCGGATCATCCTGAAACACATCATCACCGACCGCCGCAGCCGCCATTCGCTTACGCATCGCCTCGGTCGGCTGGGTTACCGTATCACTTCGTAGATCAATCATATTTACACACTTCATTTATATTGTTTGTTTTCTTAATCTTCGATTTTTTAAGAGTTAGCTCTAAAAAGTATTAATCAGGACCAGTAAGTCCAGATACCATGTATAAAATAAAACTAAAAACCCAAAGAATAAAAATGACTAGAGCTAACCCAACCACAACTTTCTCTAGTTTAGTAAGTTTCATCTCTTAACTGATACTCAAAATCATAGTAATGCTGACCTTCTTCAATCCGTATCTCCATAGTCCCGCTAAGTCCTTTCAGCTCACCGGTTCCTGAGTCAGGCACGACCTCCAGAATTAGACGATTATTGCCCCCGCTCATGACACCAAAATGCTGCAAGACAAAAGAGCCTTTCTTACCGTCCAGCTCACCTGCAACCTGCTCAAGCGCCACATAGCCTGCGGAGGTTTCAACTGGAGTTCGCACGCTGAGCATTTCGCCTTTGCCCGTGGCCTTTAAATCACCATGATAGGCTTTGTTCAGCAGCATCCGGTTAAAGCCATTACTTGAATTCGACTCAACCGAAAATTCGGTAGGCTCCATTTTGACGTCAAAAGTGCCTGAGATCTTCTTTAATTGAGTAGTTTCCACAACATCTCCTTGATTATTCTGAGTAGCACTGTTGGCTGACGCGGTTTGCGTCATTAACACCATAAAAACACCTAACAAAACTGGTTTTAACATAAGTCCTCCTGACTCAAATAATAATTACTTGTCATTTTTAGTAGCTTCAATATAGGTAACTATGCTGGGTTGGTCAAATACAAAAAAGGCGCCCAAAGGCGCCTTTCGTAGAACAATAACGGGATTAACCAATCAGTTCTAATGCTTTATTTAGAGTAGTGCTTGGGCGCATGGCCTCAGAAGCTAACTTCTCATCAGCGAAGTAGTAACCACCAATGTCCATTGCTTGACCTTGAACCTTATTCAATTCGTCAACAATCGCTTGCTCGTTATTGGTTAACTCTTCCGCAAGTTTAGCAAACTGAGACTTAAGCTCAGCGTCATCGTCTTGCTTAGCCAGTTCCTGAGCCCAGTACATTGCCAAATAAAAATGACTGCCACGGTTATCCAGCTCGTTTACTTTACGTGATGGAGACTTTCCATTCAGCAGTAATGTTTCTGTCGCAACATCCAGCGCGTCAGCAAGAACCTGTGCTTTCTTATTGCCGTTCTTTTCAGACATATGCTCAAGAGAAACACCTAAAGCCAGGAACTCACCTAACGAATCCCAACGTAAGTGGTTTTCTTTCATAAATTGCTGAACGTGCTTAGGAGCAGAGCCGCCCGCACCCGTTTCGAATAGCCCCCCACCATTCATCAATGGCACGATAGAAAGCATTTTCGCACTGGTACCCAACTCAAGAATCGGGAATAAGTCTGTCAGATAGTCACGCAATACGTTACCCGTCACAGAAATCGTGTCTTTGCCCTCTTTTACACGCTTTAACGTAAAGTGAGTCGCCTCGATCGGCGACATGATGTGAAGCTCAAGACCGTCGGTATCCAGATCTTTCAGATAAGCTTCAACTTTCTTGATCAACTCAGCATCGTGAGCACGCTCTTTATCCAACCAGAACACGGCTGGAGTATTAGAAAGACGTGCACGGTTCACTGCAAGCTTTACCCAGTCCTGAATCGGCGCATCTTTAACTTGGCACATTCTCCAGATGTCACCCTCTTCAACCTGATGCTCAAGAAGCGTGTTACCCGCAGCGTCAACAACACGAACCGAACCATTACCGGCCATTTCGAATGTTTTATCGTGCGAACCATACTCTTCAGCTTTTTGTGCCATTAAACCAACATTTGGCACCGTACCCATTGTTGTTGGATCAAAAGCACCATGTTCTTTACAGAAATCAATAGTCGCTTTATAAACGCCCGAGTAACTGCTATCCGGGATCACGGCTTTAGCATCTTTAGTACCACCATCCGGGCCCCACATTTGACCAGAGTTACGGATCATAGCCGGCATAGAAGCATCAATAATAACGTCACTTGGTACGTGCAAGTTAGTGATACCGTTATCTGAATCAACCATCGCTAACTCAGGATTTTGTTCATAAACGGCTTTAATGTCGGCTTCAATAGCTTCACGCTCTTCTTGAGAAACATTATCTAAGCTACTGATAAGGTTGCCAAAACCATTATTAACATTAACGCCAGCCTTCTCCAAAGTAGCAGCATGCTTAGCAAACACATCTTTGAAGAAAACTTTTACTGCGTGACCAAAAATGATCGGGTCAGAAACCTTCATCATGGTCGCTTTCATGTGTAACGAGAATAGAATGCCCTGCTCTTTTGCTTCTGTGATCTGCTCTTCCAGGAAGCTCACTAAAGCGTTCTTATTCATGACTGTGGCATCAATCACTTCGCCAGCCTGAATCGGAAAAGCTGGTTTCAGCTCAGTAACCTCACCATTATCAGAAACAAATTCAATTTTCACGTCTGTCGCCGTATCGACCGTTACTGATTTTTCATTAGAACGGAAATCACCAGACGTCATGCTGGCAACATGTGACTTAGAATCTTTGCTCCAGGCTCCCATTCTGTGTGGGTTCTTTTTAGCAAAGTTTTTAACTGCTTTAGGCGCACGACGATCTGAGTTACCTTCACGCAGAACCGGATTTACCGCACTACCCTTAATTTTGTCGTAACGGGCACGAATATCACGCTCTTCATCAGTAGACGGGTTATCAGGATAGTCAGGCAATGCATAGCCTTTATCCTGCAATTCTTTAATGGTTGCTTTCAGCTGAGGAATTGAAGCACTGATGTTAGGCAGTTTAATAATATTGGCTTCAGGCTTTTTCACCATTTCGCCTAACTGTCCCAGTGCATCAGGGATACGTTGCTCTTCTTTCAAGTATTCAGGGAAGTTTGCGATTACACGTCCTGCTAAAGAAATATCGCTAGTTTCGACACTGATTCCCGCGGCTTTAGTGAAAGCTTCGATGATTGGAAGTAGCGACTTTGTCGCTAATGCTGGGGCTTCATCAGTGTGAGTATAAATAATCTTCGATGTTGTCATACTGTTTCCTAAGAGTCTTTTGCTGTTCAAACAGATCCAGAGTCAATCGTCAGCGCTGAATGACCTAGCGACCCGATCTTATGAATTGAGTGCGCGACATTATACGCGAAAACATCATTTCCTGCATGTTCAATTGGCTATTCTTATAATCACTCCATGCAGAGCCGGGTCTTACAGGTTACAATGCCTTTTTTGCTAAACAAGTTATCGGTTTTTAGCCACTTATGAGCCAACTGGTACTCTTTAATAAACCTTTCAATACACTTTGTCAGTTTTCCGGTGAGCAAGGAGACTCAACACTAGCTGACTATATTGATATAAAAGGCGTGTATCCTGCCGGGAGACTGGATAAGGACTCGGAAGGGTTAATGCTTTTAACAGACGATGGTCAGTTACAGCACCAGATCGCCAACCCCAGAAAGAAAATGAAAAAAACTTATTGGGTACAGGTTGAAGGGGCGCCTACGGAGAAAGATCTGGCTCCATTAAGAACAGGCGTCGTTATTCAAAAATACAAAACCAAGCCAGCCAAAGTCAGGATTATTGACGAACCCAATATATGGGAGCGAAACCCGCCGATCCGTGAACGTAAAAACATCCCGGAGAGCTGGCTTGAATTAACTATCAGTGAAGGCAAGAACCGTCAGGTCAGACGGATGACCGCAGCCATCGGCTTCCCTACTTTGCGCCTGATACGAGCTAAAGTTGGCCCCTGGGAACTAAAAGGTCTGGAGCCCGGGGAGTATAAAGTCATAGATGTAGAGCCTCCCAAGCCAAACCGCCGCTCCCGCCCAGGTTATAATGGCGGTAAAAGGTTCAGCAAAAGCCACAAATAAGCTATCATACGCACACGATTTTATCAGGTACCACTCATGCTTCCAGTTCATGTTACCGTTGCAGCCATTATTGGACATGACAATAAGTTTCTAATGGTTGAAGAGCACACCTCTGTGGGTGTTGCTTACAATCAGCCTGCTGGCCACCTTGATCCAGACGAAAGTTTGGAACATGCTGTGGTAAGAGAGGTCATGGAAGAAACCGGTTTATCATTCAATCCCGATAGTCTGGTTGGTATTTATACTTTAAACCCCGCCAGTAATGGGCGTTATTACCAACGGTTCTGCTTCACTGGACAAATTAAAGGCGCCCTTGAAACTCGGCCCCAGGATCCCGATATTATCGCCGCGCACTGGATGACCCTTGAAGAAATTTTAGCTTGTCGGGATGCACACCGAAGTGGCCTGACCGTAAAGTGTTTACAGGATTTTATCAACGGCCAGCGGTACCCACTGGAAGCGCTACATCACAGCGATAATGAATCGCTATTACAACAGCAAAGTGTAGATTTCCTACATCGGCAGCTTTAAGTAAATTATGAGCAGATTAGACAACAGCAAACCCATTACAGACACTCGAGTGATCGTTGGCATGTCCGGCGGCGTTGATTCTTCGGTTTCAGCTTACCTGCTGAAAGAACAAGGCTATCAGGTTGAAGGCCTGTTCATGAAAAACTGGGAAGAAGACGATGATACCGAATACTGCTCAGCAGCAGAAGATTTAGCAGATGCACAAGCGGTATGCGATAAGCTGGGTATCAAGCTGCGTACCATCAACTTTGCTGCAGAGTACTGGGACAATGTGTTTGAACACTTCCTGGCGGAATACAAAGCTGGGCGGACACCAAACCCGGATATTATGTGTAATAAGGAAATCAAATTTAAAGCTTTCCTCGATTACGCAAAATTATTAGGGGCAGACTACATTGCCACCGGGCACTATGTGCGCCGTGGTGAAAAAGATGGCAAAGCCACCCTGCTCCGAGGCCTGGACAATAACAAAGATCAGTCCTACTTCCTCTATGCCGTGGGCCATGAACAGATTGCTAAAACGCTATTCCCAGTTGGCGAACTGGAAAAGCCAGAAGTCAGACGAATTGCAGAAGAACAGGGTTTTGTTACTGCGGAAAAGAAAGACAGTACCGGAATCTGCTTTATTGGCGAACGTAAGTTTACCGACTTTCTTCAGCAGTATTTACCGGCTCAGCCGGGTAATATTGAAACTCCAGAAGGAGAAGTGATCGGTCAGCATAATGGATTGATGTACCATACCCTGGGACAGCGTAAAGGTCTGGGTATAGGTGGCTTGAAAGATGCACCAGAAGAGCCCTGGTTTGCTGCTGAGAAAGACCTTGAACGTAATGTGCTTATAGCTGTTCAGGGGCATGAGCACCCTTTACTCATGAGTCAATCACTAATTGCCAAACAGCTGGACTGGGTCGCTCGAGAAGCTCCAGGAAATGGGTTCAGCTGCACAGTAAAAACACGCTACCGCCAGGCCGATGTACCGTGTACAGCGAAACGTTTGAATGACGACGAATGGCTGGTAGAATTCGAGCAAAAACAACGAGCTGTAACTCCAGGCCAGTCTGTCGTCTTTTACCAGGATGACATTTGCCTTGGCGGCGGCATCATTGAAACGATACAACGATAATATGACAACTTACAACTTCTCAGATTCAGTCATCGCTTTGGCCGCTATCAGCCAAGCCATTTGCTGCGTGAAAGACATTTCCAGGTCGGGTCAGACGGATCCGATTGATATGGAAATTATGCTGGAAAGCATCTTAAAAACTGATGCTGACAATACTGAAGCCGTTTACAAAAATCATAAATATTTGACCACAGGGCTACGTTATTTGGTTGAGCAGCTATCAGGGCCAAGAACCGATGCCGAGTTCAGCCGCTATCTGGTCAACATTCTGAGCTTACAGAAACGCTTTTCAAACGACACTAACATGCAGCAAGTGGTAAGCTCTCGGGTAACGCAGGCAAAGCGCTTGTATGATTATCAGGAAAAAATCGACCAGGACCTCATCGATCAGCTGGCACACATCTATAAAGACACTATTTCAACTTACCCTACAAAAATACAAGTTTCTGGCAGTAGTCAGTATCTTCAACAAAGTGCAAACCAGGCCAAAATACGTGCTTTGTTATTATCAGCGATCCGAGCAGCGGTTCTTTGGCAACAGGTTGGTGGTAAAAAGCGTCATTTCTTATTAGCCAAAAATAAAATCATAGATACTGCTAAAGCTTTCCTTGCCTAAAAGACTACGGAGTGCTCGCTAGTCCAGCGTGCACTCGTAATCGTCCACCTTCACCACAACAGGATCCCAGTAGAGACCTTTTCGGGTCTTATACCGGTCAGTGCGATTAAATTTTGCTCCTAGAAAGTAGCGTTTATTAGCTTCTACTTTAACCACTAACTTCTTACTTTTTCGAGAAAAAGGACGTCTTTTGGCAACTATCGGAGTTACCTTGGTGACAGGAATTTTATCATACAGTTTAAACTCGTAACGCCCTGGCTGTAGCTCATAATTAACCTTGTAATGACTGACCGTTTCACCGTTTAATTTCGTAGCATCCACTCGGTATAGCTCTCTGGCTTCACTGGGATTAATAAGAAAAGTTACAAGTCCGCAGGAGCTCTGATCGGCATTTTCATTAACCGACAAGTGCCAGGCAGGTGACTCGCCTCCACCAATCACCGAAGATAATGTTAAAGTGTTATGCGCACGCTTCACCTTGAATTGCAGTTCAAGCCCTTGGCTTAACTTTAACTCGGAAAGCTTCTGTTTATAAACTTTATCGTTTACCAAGATCTTCTGAATACGATCCCCGGCTTTAAAACCAATTCGGTCCGCGTTACTATCAGAGCTGACATTAATGACCTCTCCCTGCTCTTCATCGAGTAAAAGCCCTAGCTCAACTAAAGTATGAGGTTGCTTGGTAACCGTAAAGGTTAAATTCCCATCACCCTGCTTCGTTTCAAGTTGATGGATTTTACTTAAACGTAGATTGAGCCTCTCCTGTAAACGGTTGAGATAGATGAGGCTTGTCCGAGACTTCAACTCTTCCCCTGGTTCCATATAAATAGCATCATCATCAAACTCACCTGATGATTTTGAATATAACTCCCAACGAGGGATAAAGCTTGATGATATTATAGTTTTTAACTCGATACGTTTTCCTTGACGACTAACCATAACCTCGAGCTCATCACCTTGTTTCAGGTTCAGCTGAGAGAAATTATCATTCACTACTCCATCATTGACTTCAGCCCGCTTTATGACATCACCGACTGTAAGCCCAAGCTTTTTAGCAACGCCCTCAGCTGAGACGGATAATACTTGTTGTGTAGATGGCTCAACAATAGCTCCGACTTTAACAAATTCATTCTCAGGGCTGGACAGAAACACTCCCCAGCTGTGATCACCTATATCCGCTTCTAACTCATTGATACGAGCCAGAGTCTCACTGATATCAGACTTAATATTCTTTAACAAAGCGTAACTCTTTTCATTAGCCAGCTCTACAGCATTGACCATCTGCCCGTAAAAGCTGACGAAAAGTATTATGATTGAAAGTAAATATCTCATTTTAAATTCTAGCCACTCTGTATTGGTTAGTGTACATCGCTCTAAGACTCTTAGTAATCTCCAACTTCTCTTCCCATACTTGATGTAGCTGTGCCTTTGAAACCCCGGGGCCTGCACTGTATAGCTGATTAAGACTTTCATCCAGCATGCCTATTTCATCTCTTAGCTTTAATGCTTCAACGTATTGAGCGGAACTTAAACGATTCATTTCAAATTCAGAGAGCTGCTGCTCTATAGCATTAGCTTGAGCAATGAGTTGATTCAATGAACTATCTTTACCATCAGAAGTACCGATATATTGGTAACCGATCACTGTAGTAAGACCTATAACGAGAACAGCAACTGCAGCAGCAAACCAATGATGCTGTCCTTCCTTTTCGTTTGCCTCTGAGCCGTGCTGTTCCAGCTGAGCTTGGAATACAGCATCCTGCTCGATGCCGGGACTTTTTACAGCAGCATTACCGAACTCAGATTTTAGTCGTTGAAGCAATTCGCGTTCAGTCTCTTTACTCATAATGTTTACCTCTCTTGTGACCACTATAACGATGATCACTGGCTAAAGACTTTAGAGATTTCATGGCTCGGCTGAAAACCACTCTTGAATTCTGTGCACTTATATTGAGCTGCTCAGCAATTTCTTTGTGGGTATAACCCTCAACAGTACTAAGCCAAACAACCAACCTTTCTCGTTCGTCCAGAAAGCTTAGAAAGCGCTCTAAATCCCAGTGCTCACTATTGATAATACTTAGAGAGTCCGCAGCTGAGTAATCAAAACTTTCATTATCCGGTATATCTACCAGCTTGGAGTTTGAACGAATGACATCTATCACAGTGTTATAAGTAACACGCTTCATCCAGCCATTAAGCTTTTGCCTATCTGATACACTGCCAATACCTGTCATCATTTTTACCATCACGGTCTGTAGAATATCATTGGCCCGCTGCTCATCTCTTAACATTTGGTATGCCAAATTAAATACAGGCTGTTTATACAGCTGATAAATTTGGGTCAGAGCAAACTTGTCTCCTTTCTGCGCCCTTCTAATGACCTTTTTCGAACAACTCAGGTTAAACGACAAAATGGTTCCACTTTAATCTTTAACAATAAGACGATTATGACACTCCATCTGTGACAAGAAAAATATCTGAATATTACTGGATTAAGGAGCAATTACCATCAAACCGGTTTTTCCGGAATTCTTTGTTCCTTTCTGACCAGCGTGCAATTGCTGTAAAAGATTCCACCCGGAGACTCAACCCATCGAGAAGTTTGCCCAGATAGCAAATTCTGCTTGAGAATTACCTTTTTATCCTCATTCCTAATGTAGCAGCTCTGGGTCCGGCTATGGATATTTTTCAAACTGATATATTGCTCCCCAGAGCGCATTTTCATGAGTATTGAATAACTCCGGCTGTTGTAACGCCTCCACACATGAGCATGTCTCGACCAACGGGAGCAGGTATATTCAATATCACCTGACATATAGCCTATATGTAGTGGCAGACTAAACCCGAACACTCTTTTAAGTGGTAGTATTACCCTTAACAAAGAGGTGTTCAATGGTAAGAAGAAGACAACGTCGGTCATTCAGTCCGGAGTTTAAACGAGATGCTGTGAGT